>JAHHHD010000054.1 GCA_019359505.1 Drouetiella hepatica Uher 2000/2452
CGACCATTGCGACGAATCTCTTGTGCCCCACAACTTGGACAGGTCTGCATTGTCATCGTCAGTGACTCCCGCTCAAAACTTTATTAGTGCCATTCCCTATTCTATCCTGCCCTTCAGGGCACTACCAGGAATTTTTGCGATGAACTTCCACGACCTGGATATTGCCAGCAATACTTACTCTCTAGATTTTTATATTTGGTTTAAGTGGAAGGGGGAGCTAGACCCAACGGCAAACCTGGAGTATCACAACGGAGTTGACGACTCAGATACAACTTCAGTCGCTTCCTATAAAACACCCGAAAAACTACCGGACGGTCGCTTCTTTCAAGCTTTGAGAGTGGATGGTCGCTTTGTTCAACCCTTTGCTTTGGCAAAGTATCCGCTAGACCAGCAGACTATAACGATTTCGCTAGAAGATTCAGTTTATACCGTTGACCAAATGGTTTACGTGGCGGACAACAGGCAGTCAGGCTACTCAAGTACGGTATCAATTCCGGGCTGGGAAATTCAAACCGCTAATATATCGAGTCTAGTTCATGAGTACACCACTAATTTTGGCGATCCAAGATTGGGAGATAAAACTCAGTATGCCGCTCTGCAATATTCACTGACTGTCTCTCGATCCGTTAGTTTCTTCACCTGGAAACTGCTGTTACCTTTAGTGATTGTTGTCGCTGCTAGTTGGGGCGCATTGCTACTTGAGCCGCGATACGTTGATTCCCGCATTGCACTATCGGTAACTGCACTGCTGACCACTGTATTCCTACAGCAGTCCTACTCTTCAACACTGCCGAATATTGGTTATCTGGTTTTGCTTGATAAGATCTATGTGATTGCGTACCTGCTCATTACTATTTTGATTTTGGAAGTGATCGTGACCGCTGACTGGATTAAGGACGAAAGACCCGAAAGCTATGCGCGAGTTGCCCGACTAGATCACATGCTTTTAGCCATTCAAACAGTCGCTTTTGTTGGAGGAATTGTGTTATTGCTTGTGCTGCGGTGATGTCAGTTTTGACAACACACGAGTGACGAGGTTCTATGGAGATCGCTCCAAACAAACGCGATCGCCTACATGTTCACCAACTACCTCTTCTGTTTGCGCCTGGGCAACCAAAACAACTTTGCCGTTGGCATCTCGACTGAATTCACTGGCTTCCATCACGGCGCTCTTAGAAGAGTCAACTTGCTCTAGACTGCGCTCATCTTGGCTCTGCGATTCTGTGGCTTGAAGGGGGATGCTTTGTCGATCGCTCCTCTCTGAATCCAGCGCCACCCAACCAAGAGAGACGATCGCTCGATCGCGCAAAGGCTGATCTGGACTGATCGGCAAGCCTCCCCGTCCAGTTGCCACAAATCGACTAGATTCATCGCTTCCAGGAGTACAGCCGCGTGCAATTTGGGTAGAGCGATCGACCACATCGGTGGGGAGTTCAATCAATCCTTGACTGGGGTCAATATCAGGCTGGTTAATTGTGACCGTACCGGATTGGTTAAACCGAGAGCTAGCGTCAATGTCGTTCGTTTGATTTTGAGGACTCGATCGCTGTTGCCCAATACTAAAAATTCCTTGAGCGGTAATAGAAATGTTTCCGCCTCTGCCTTGATCCGCGCTGGCAATGATGTCATTATTTTGTTCTGGCACAGCGACAACAAAGCCGTTAGGTGCATCCACCGTTACGTTTCCACCCGTTGCATTATCAGAGGCTTGGGCTGAGATCAGGCTATTGTTTTGCAAAAGCAAGCTATCGAGTCCCTGCAAGGTAATTTCAGCACCGCTCCCGACTCCGGCTTCTGCGGTGAGCCTACCTTGATTTAGACGAATCTGATTTGCCGCGATCGTTAAGTTTCCGGCTCTTCCGGCTGGACTACTCACCGTTATAGCTGCGCGATCGGACACTGCTAGTTGATGCGTTGTAATGTTAATACTGCCGCCTCGTCCCGTTGCATTTCTCTCTGTGCTAGCGAATAGTCCGCTGGTTTGACCTGATAGAGTAATGCGATCGTCAACCCGCAGATCAATATCTCCCGCAGGTCTGCTGCCCGCTGTCGTAGTCAGCAATCGACCTCCGTTGAACAATTCTAAAATACGGGAGTTAATGCGAATATTGCCCGCTTTTCCGTCACCACCGATACTGGCTTGGAGTAGACCCTCATTGCTAACCGTTAAGCGATCGGTTGTGATTTGAATGCCATTCGCATTTCCAACTGCGCCCGGATTAACTTGAGTTCGAATACTGCTGGCATCTCTGTTTCTGCTTCTGCCATCAACCGAGACGCGATCGGTTGCCGTGATGGTAATACTTCCTGCATCGCCACGGCTGCCAGAAAGCACTGCCGTTCCTAAAGCAGCCCCATTTCGCAATTTAATCTGGTTTGCTGAAAGGCGAATGTCGCCACCATTGCCGAATGCCGGAATCGTTCCATCGGTAAATCTTTCTCCGACCGCACTGAAAACACCACTCCGAACAACTTCATTGCGATCGTCCGCCGTTTGGTAATTGTTATTACTGCCATCAAAGATGGCTTGCTCGCGTACCTGAATAGTAATGTCGCCTGCATCGCCCTGCGCGAAGGTGTTTGCTGTCAATTGTGCGCCATTCAAGACTACAAGAGAACCAGACTGAATGTCGATCGCGCCCCCTTTTCCAACTCCATCCGTTCCAACAGCAGTAAAGATGCCCGTTAAATCTTGAATACCAGCCGCTTCACTATCGAGGAGAAAGCGATCGCGCACCCGAACGATAACATTGCCTGCATTTCCTTGTCCTCGTGTATTGGTTTGTAAGCGTGCCCCGTTGGTGAGCGAAAGGGAACCAGCGCTAAGACGAATTTCTCCTGCATTGCCAATACCTCCGGGTCTAACAACATTGAGAATGCCACTCGGATCACCTTGAGAATTCACACCGCTCAATCTTGCGTCTCCACGTACTCGAACGATGATATTACCGACATCGCCAGTACTGTTGGTGTTCGCAACCAATTCAGCCCCATCTGTCATCGTCAGTGAGCCTGCTTCTAGGAAAATACCGCCTGTCGAGCCGATCGCATCAGGATTAATCGTGTTAAAAACGGTCGCACTCTCTGTAAGCACAGCAGAACCTGCAACTTGAATGACAACCCGTCCCGCATTACCCTGCGATAATGTGGCGGCAGACAGGATAGCTCCCTCGTTTAAAACGAGCGATCGCCCTCGAATCACCAAATCACCGCTCGTTCCCATTCCTATCAACGAATTCAAAACATTGCTGCCTGAAATTTCAATATTTCCCGTGGCATTGAGAATAATATCTCCAGCCTGACTGTCTCTGTTGCCTAAATCTTGATCAATTCCAGCGCGTAGGATGCTATTCTCTCGAATCTGGATATCCTCGGCATTAATCTGGATCTCTCCGCCATGATCTGCTCTGACATTTAGGAGAGCGCCCCCATTGATCAGGACGTTACCGCGAGAAGACCTCGAAAGTTGTCGAACTGGTTGTTGTAGTGAGGGACGGGAATCAGCGCTGAGTTCAACGGTTGCTGGAGCCTTCACAGCAAATAATCCTAGCTGTCCACCTAAAGCATTTAAACCCCCTGCGATCGCCACCTCTCCCCCGATCAAAAGCAGATTTTGCCCATCAGCGACTCTCAGCCCCAAGAGCGGATTTCCGGCTAAGCTTTCTCCTGCATCTGCAACGGACTGAGTTTGAATCTTTCCAGGTCTAGCTTGATTGAACAACAGAGCTGAGGGGTTGATTGTTAGTAGAGGTGGAGTTTGAGGATCATTAGTACCGAAGAAACCCTGTGTGCCAAATTGCAAGCGATTTGCAGTAGTTCCGACAAATGAGCCTCGCAGATCTAACGTAGCGTTGTTGCCAAAAACAATGCCGTTAGGATTCATCAGAAATAGATTCGCGTTTCCCTGTACCCCCAACGTGCCCGAAATATTTGAGGCACCTCGACCCGTCACCCGACCAATAATGTTGAATACACCCTCTGGATTGGCAAAGTAAAGGCGTTGTCCGTTACCGACATTAAACTGTTCAAAGCTATGGAACAAGTTCGCTCCTCTTCTAGCTCCCCCTTCAATCCGATCGCCATTCCTACCGTTAATTGTGACATTCCGATTCACAGTAGATTGTTCTGAACCAAGGGTGCGATCGGGTGTCACTTGAGCTATGACAGCAGTATCCGATAAGAGAGCGATCGCACTCATCGAAACCGGAATAAGTGCGATCGTGCCCTTGTTAAACCATCGATGCCAAGTACCTGCTTTCATGGTTTTGCTTAAGCTCAGATATAAACGCATACCTTTACTTTTCCTTTTTATGCAGCCGTTCTCAGGTCTTGACCTATAGCCAGTTGCCGACCAACACATAAGCTGCCCAATAGCTAGGACGGCTGTAGTTGGGATACTGCTTCAACAACATGACTTGCGCCCGCCGCAGCGCCTCGGCTTTCGTCACCTTAGAGGTAGCTAACTCCTTGTAAAACTCTCCGATTAGAACCGCAGTAGAGCGATCGCCAATGTTCCACAACGAAGCCAAGGTGCTTCTCGCCCCTGCCCGAACCGCTGCTCCCGCCAAACCCAGCGTTGCCCGATTATCTCCTGCTGCCGTTTGACAAGCGCTCAAGACCAAAAGTTCGATCGCGAGCGATCGCGTTTCATCTCGACGACGTAAAAACGTATCAAATTGCGTCACATTAATCGGGCCATCTGCCGCCAAGATAAAGGTATCTTCTGCCCGTGAGCTAAACTGCCCATGGGTTGCTAGATGCAGAATATTGAACGTCGCCTGATTAACCTGATTCTCTAAGGTCTGGCTCGTAAAATCTTGATCAAGCAGGGTCGTAATCGTCGCCCCCGCCGCCGAGATAGAGTTGAACTCTGATTGAATTTCGGGTAGCGGTGGAAAGTTTTGAAACTCTAAAGGCGGTTGCACAAGACCTGCTGCCAGCACCTGTAACTTTTCTTGGGCGATCGGCTCAGGGTTTAGCAACTGTAGCCCAGGACTCAGGGCAACGGCATACTTCTCAACCAAATACTGCTTGCCATCATAAAGAGCCGCCATCGGCACGCTCCTGAATGCGCCATCTAGGACAAATACCAAGGTCTTAATGCCGCTTCGTTCTAGTTCTGATTCGATCGGTTGGATGAGCCAGCTATGAACCTGCTGAGAGAGAGACTTGACTTCGGCGATCGTATCCGGTTCAGTAAGACTCTGCCGCAGTTTGGTTAAAATGCTTTCTACTTCAGCCTGAGATTGGCTTACAGCGTAGTGATGTAAAGATTGCCCCGGCACTTTAACAATCACCTGTAGCTGATCCGGCAGAATAATGGGATAGAGAATAGCCGTCGTTGGGTTATCCTGATCTACCACTTTGTCCAGCAAAACGGTGGTTGTATTCAAGCAAGATTCCCGAAAGAAGTTATCTAGCTCTGCTAATTGCAAAGCTTCAACTCGCTGTCGAGCCTTATCCAAAGTTTGTTCATCTACAGGTGTTTGAGATTGCAAGAGCAATTCAACAGATTGTCGGTAAACAGGTTCTACGCTATCCCTAAAGGAAAACTGTACCTCGCGATTGACGGCAACTAAATCATTCCGCAGAAACTGTAATTCGTCGATCGCCGCATCATAGGCTACGAGCGCTCCTGCTACATCTCCCTGCTGTTTCAACAATCGTCCAAGCTGCCAATGCCAGCGATAGGCAATATCAGCCGCATTCGCCACATCCGCCAACCGCAACGCTTGTTCAGTCAAATCCTTGGCATTAGCCCACTGCTGAGCCTGTTCATATAGCCCTCCCAGCGCTCCTAGCGCATAGGCTTCCGCTCGTTTATCCCCCAGGTCGCGAGATTGCTGAACTGCCCTAGCTAGGAGCCGAGCAATGTTATCCCGTGAAGCCTGTGGGTATTCTTTGTCCTCTAATTTGATCAGAGACTGAGAAAAATGAATCGTGGCGTAAACGGCTGTTTGGCTAGGAGGTAAGTCAGCTAATTCTGTTGTAATATCCGATAAAAGCTGCCCATCAAGCGCTTGATTGGCATTGACGAGAAGGCTGAATTGATTGATGCGAGCCTGAACTTTGATCAGCGGTGAAGGCGCTGTCTCGATCGCCTGTTGGTAAAAAGCACTGGCTTCTTGCACATCTTGCTGAACGCTAGCCGTATTACCCAAGCTGAGCAAAGCCGCACTGATCTCTTGAGGAAGCTGTAGCCGTTCCGATAGCGCTAAGCTAGCTTGCAGCACTTGACGAGATTGTTCCAAATCTCCCGTAAACTGGAGTGCCTCTCCGAGCGATCGCAGTTCTACCCCCTTTGTGAGCGAATCAGGTTGAGATTGTAGACTCTGGCTCAGCTCAGTCAGCAGCGTTAATGCTCGGCGGTAAAACCCTAGAACCTGCAAGGCTTGAGCTTGGTTAATCTGGCTGCGGATGATGCCGCTGCTGTCATTCCTCTCACGGTAGAGGGCTTCAGCCTTCTGCCAAGTTGTCAGCGCTGGCTCTGTCTGCCCCTGCTCAAATTGCAGCGAACCCTGAATTTCCAGCGTCTGCGCCAAAATCTGTGAGCGATCATCTCTCTCTCGATCTAAAAGCGGTGGGCTACTTTCCAGTAGGTCTAAGCCCAGCAAGTTTAAGCTGGTGATAATGGCTTGAGTCGCCTCTGAGAACAGACCTGATTTTTGATAGACCAGGGCGAGATTGCTCAGAGCCATTGCCTGTCTGAGAGTATCGCCTTGCTGCCGATAGGCTTGAGCTGCCTGTTGCAACATCTCTGCTGCTTCAATGAATCGTCCTGTAGCGTAGAGTGATTTACCCTGTTGCACCAACTGTGAATCAGCTGTACTCAGCCTAGACTGAGCAATGGGAGCTATAGACTGTGGATTTGCTGGACTCTGCGTTATCAGCAGAGCTAGAAAGAGTGATGCGATCGCCAGTAGTCCATAGGAATAAAGGAAAGCTTTCAATCCCCTACTTTTCCCAAAAAGCCGTTTTCTTTTTGCCCATTTTAGCTTTAGAGCAAACCCTAAACTTTGGAAGAATCCTGCATATTCTTTCACTCTATCTTCCTCGGAGTGGATTAGTGGGGGTGCATTTCTCCATAGCGAGACCGGGCTTCCCCGGTTGTTCAACGAAACAACATTTCGAGAATAACATTACAAACCAATTACATTACGCTGCTTACATCGGCATTGACGGTTGTGTCGCAAGAACTTATTAAGGAGAAATGATCGGTATCGTTTGCATTTTCTTACGCAACAGCTCCAAAGAGTGCTTCGATAAATCTGACCTGAGAGATAATATCCCCTTGGTCGATTCCTTTTACTTGTCCTTTTCTCATCATATTCATCGCTTCGATTCCACTCAACGTTCTTCTTGCACTGTTGAACGTCTTCAATCCCATCATCGGTTTCACAATTCGCTTGATATGACGATGATCTTGCTCAATCACATTGTTTAAATACTTGCTCTGCCTTAATTCGGTCTCTTGGTCAATCGTTTCATCTGCTTTGAGTGCCTCCATTGTCGCTGGATAAGCAGCATTCTTGTCCACTGTAATGACTCGGGGGGACTGAATGTGCTGACCTTTAAGCACTTTACGGAAAAATCGTGCCGCTGCCTTGCCATCCCGCGCTCGCGCTCAACATGAAGTCCAATGTGTTACCTGCTGAATCAACAGCACGATACAGATATCTCCACACACCCTTGATTTTGATATAAGTTTCGTTCACCCTCCAGGAATCATTCGTTGGCTTCAAGTGGGGTCGAATCCGTTTGTCCAGTTCTGGGGCGTACCTCAACACCCTACCTCAACACCCAACGGTTGATCGTCGAGTGGTCAACTTCCACTCCTCGTTCCTGCATCATCTCCTCTAAATCCCGGTAGCTCAAGGCATAGCGGCAGTACCACCGCACGTTGAGCAGGATGATCTCAGGCAAAAAGTGCCGCCACTTAAACAGAGTAGGAGTAGACATCGGAGAAAGAGAAGGCAAAGGTAGACCCATCTATCTTACCACCCACCAGTTTCTGCGACACAGCCATGTTGGATCGGTAATGTCACCTGCTACAAGATGGATACGATCGGGTTGATCGAGTTTTTGAGCCGCCGTTTCAAGTTTTGAGAATGTTTTCCCGTTCAGTATCACATTCACCTGATTGTGCAAAAATGCTTCAGCAATGGCATAACCTAAGCCAGTTGCACCGCCCGTGATAATTACAGTCTGAGTTGTCATGCTATCTACCTCCAATTCAGTTCAAAGATTTGACTGTCTAGATCGATATTTTTCAATGTGATTGTTGCTGAATGCCTTGCCGAAGTTCTTTCACAGGCACGCCAGCAATTCCCCAATCTTCAGTCGCAACTTCATCAATGACGACAAATGTCGTTGCTGGTGTCTTATTTAGAACACGCACCAAAAGTTCTGTTACACCTTTGATGAGTTCAGCTTTTTGCTGTGTTGTTGCGCCTTCGCGAGTGATTTTGATGTTTACATAGGGCATGGTTTGACCTCCCGCTAATTCTGGCTTGTTGGCAATATTGCTGTGTCTGCATGGATCGTGTAGTGAAAGACTTTGGCAATAATTTTCCATTCGCCCCCAAGCTGAATGAGGCTGAGGAGATCAATAAAATCTTTGCCTAGCATGGAAGAACGCATTCGGGCGATCGCGGTCACAGCCCCTGCGAACTCGATCGAATCGATCGAAAATGTATAGGGTTCACCGGAAGATTCTGGGGAAATTCGTTGTTCAACGATTGGGAAATAGGAATGCATATCAAGATGCAAGAGTTCTCCGCTAGATGCAGTGGAGTATTGAGCACTGGCATGAAACACGGTTGCCAAAAGAGCTGTATCACAACGATATAAAGCGTCGTAATATCGCTTGAGCAGATCAATGATCGCGAAATATTCAATGCCGTAAACCTGTTTATCCACCGCACAGACCTGTGCTTGATTCATAGTTCCTCCGCGCTTCGGGTCATTACAGCTTGAAGCGCATACTTTGACCATAACTCTTCACTCAAAAAAGATAAAGATCAATTTAGTTGAATGACTTTTCACCTATAGTGAATAATGCATGTGGCGAGATGGATCGTTTTGTAAGTGATTTTATATGGACAAATTAATTGCTCTGAACGTCTTTAGACGAGTCGTTGAGTTTGAGAGTTTTAGCCGTGCAGCAGGCGCTCTGAACTTATCAAATGCAGCCGTCAGTAAAAATGTCCAGGAACTGGAGAAAGAATTGGGAACCCAGTTGATCCATCGAACAACCAGACGTTTGAACTTGACTGAAACAGGGCGACTCTATTTTCAGCGAGTTTCCTCTATTCTGGATGAACTGGAACGTGTTGAAGAATTGGTTTCCGATCTCTCGGTCAAACCCCACGGATTGCTTCGCGTGACAGCACCCATGTCTCTGGGTTTAACCCATGTAGCAACAGCGATTTATCAATTTCAATCCATTTATCCAGATATGCGGATCGAACTCATTCTCAATGATCGCTATGTGGATCTCATTGAGGAGGGATTTGATGTGGGGATCAGAGGGGGCGGATTGGTCATCGATACCAGTCTCGTCTCACATCGAATCTGCGATATTCAACGAGTCGTTTGCGCGTCACCTGCATATCTAAAGCAGTATGGTGAACCAAAATCGCCGGAGGATCTAAAGCAGCACCATTGTGTAGTTTACACCCTAGCGCGATCGCCCTATGAGTGGAGTTTTTGGCGAGGTCATGAAACAGTGTCAGTGCATGTTGATGGATCTTTAAAAGTGAACAATAGCCTTGCTGCAAGTCAAGCTGCTGTTGCGGGACTCGGTTTGATTTTTTTGCCCATGTTCACAGTCTTAGATGGATTAGAACGTGGGATGCTGAAAACTGTCTTGAAAGAATGGTCTATGGAACCTTTGACCCTGTATGCGATTTACCCAAAACATCGCCAACACTCTGGAAAACTTCAAGTATTCATAGATTTCATATCGGAGGCTCTTGCATCAATTGCTGTCAGACTTTAACCTTTAGCAAGCCAACAGCGGGTCTGGTTAAACTCAGCGGAGCAGTCACCCACTCCGCTGAGTTTAACCAGACCTGATCTTCATTGGCAACCAGACCTTGAACCGCGCACCGCTCCAGGCAGGTTAAATTCTGGAGTGCCAGAACGTGGTGGCGTACACTAACTTCTAGCAAGGGTCGGCTCATACAGAGCGCTGTAATGCCGCTGTGATATCGAACTTTGTATCCTCCATACTGATACCAGAGTAAATCGCTGCCTAGCTCCAACCTGGTTGCCCCAGCTGGGAGTAGCTCAATCTCCAGACCGGGAAAGAATTGCGACAGAATTTGCTCCCCTTTGGCTTGCAAGACATGCAGGTGACGACCTTGAGGAACTCCCTGGCGATGTGCAGCATCGGTTGGTAAGGAGTCGCGATCGAGCAGAGTGACTTGCCTAAAGTAGTCACTTAGGACGCGGGCTGTCAGTAGCCCTGACATGCTGGCACCGATAACAACTGCGTGATCTAGGTTCATGAGCAGGGCTTTGACAGAACGAAGCCTCGATGCAAATCAATCCTGTGGCTAAAGTCGCCAACCTCAGAAAATAGCTGTTCTATTGATGGTGGCACCTTAACAGATTCCAGCAGGTTAGGATCAAACTGAAGTCACTGCTCCTGAAATCAGATTCATTAGGCTGTGGCTGTTTAATCCCGACAAGCTAAGGATGAGGCAATGCAACTGCTCTCGATCGAAACTACTCCCAGCCCAAACTGCATCAAGCTTAATCTCAATGGGGTGATTAGCACTAAAGCACTGACGTTTGACAAAGGCGGAAATCAGACGGAGGCACCCGTTCTGGCTCAGCAGTTACTGACCATTGAAGCCGTGCAATCTGTCTTCTTCGTGCAGGATTTCATCACCTTGACCCGCCAAGGAAACGCTGAGTGGCAGCCGATACTCGCTCAAGCTGCCCGTCTCATTGGAGTGGCTCAGGAAGCCGATGCCAAATTGCTCGCTCAGGTCGCCCCGCCTCAAACTCAAAGCCAAGTTCAGAGTGCTGCCAACTTAGGTCAGGTTGAGGTTGCTGTTCAGGTATTTCGCGCCATTCCGGTGCAGGTGCGCGCCACCGCTGCGGATGGGCAACAGGCTAGAGTGGCGTTGCCAGAGCGGTTCAATCAAGCACTCCAACGGGTCGTTCAAGCGACTCAAGCCAATTACGTGGCTGAGCGTCACTGGGAACCCTATCAATCTCCAGCGGGTTCTCTCGATGAAGTGGCACAACTTGTCGCTGATGAGATTGCCAGCCTGATTGACGAAGACGAGTTGGCTCGAATAGAAGCTATTGCTATTTCTCAGGAGCGCAAACCAGAGTCAGTTAGCCACGCCGCCCTCCAACAATCCCTGATCGCTGAGCTGCAGCACCCGAACTGGAAACATCGACTCAAAGCGCTCCAACAGATTGAAGTGACGGCTGACACCTTTCCTCAGATTCTGGCTATGTTGGAAGATGAGCAAAGTACAATTCGGCGCTGGGCATCTGCACTCCTCGGTGCCAGTGGTAGACTTGCTGCGGTTGAGCCGTTGTGTCGAGTTGTCCTAGTAGACCCCTCCGCTATGGTGCGGCGAACGGCAGGGGATGCCTTGAGCGATTTGGGCGACACCAGTGCAAGGGCGACAATGGGTAAAGCCTTGGCAGACCCCTCTAAGCTGGTGCGTTGGAGAGCGGCTCGATTCCTTAATGAAATGGGCGATCTCACGGCAGTGGATGCTTTACGTCAGGCGATCGAACGTGAAGCTGAATTTGATGTGCGGGTTGAGATGATGACTGCGTTAGAGCGGATTGAGGGCGGTGGCGACACTCAACTGCCGATGTGGCTACGGATCACCCAGGGTGGGGAAGCGGAATCAATCCTGACCTAACTCCGGCACATCGGCAGCCGTTCCACGAACTTAGATGATCAGTAGCAAGAATGTTTTAAGTCTCAGCGTGGAGTCATTTGCTCAAAAAGCGGTATCAGGCTCCCATAAAACGTAAACAAGCGATCGGCAGGTAGTAGAGCAGGGCGCTATCTAAAGATGCTGTTCAATCGTTATCACTACTCTCCAACGTTTCACGGACATGCTGCCAAATCTGATTATTCTTGATGTACCAAATCAAACTGGGAGAGACATTGAACTGCGCAGCGATCGCCCGTTGAGACTTTCCCTGCTCTAAAAGCTGCCGAATCTTGGGAATGTCGCTTTCAGTGAGCTTGCTGTTGTGATGCAGAGAGCCTTTGTGGGGCTTTGGAGGAATTTGCCTTCGCCCACTTCGCATCAAGCTGTCTTGTAAATTCTCAGCAGGCGTACATTCGCTTAAATGCTCAGGATTGATGCAACCTGCATTATCGCAGGAGTGGCAAGCCCAATAGCCAGCGCGAATCTCACGCTCTAATTTTGCCACCAGCATTAAGCGATGAATCATATAGATCCGTGCGTGGATGATGACAGTCGGGTACTTCACCACTTTTCCTTTACGCTTGCCAATGTAAATCATGCATCCGTGGGCATCGATTTCAAACGGCAAAACTCGGACGCATCCCTGGTAGGTCAAGCGAATCGCCTGTCCTAGTTCATATCGATTCATCAGTGCTGGGCTTGAGGTGTGACCAAACCTTGCCGCGTTTAATGTGCGAGATTAGCGATTTGTGTACCCCAAAGAGAGCCGCGATCGCTGAGTGAGGAAGGTTCGCCTTTAGCAACAGCCAAATCAATTCCACATCGGCTTCCGTCAATTTGCTGGTTGGGTTCTGAGATTCGGGCATAGGTGGAATGCGGTAGGTGTTGCGCCGTCCCTTCTGTAAGCAATCTTGAGTATTATCCTGGGGTCGTCCCTCGAAAAGATGATCTGGATTGATGCAGCGTGGATTATCACAAGTGTGGCAAGCCCAATGCCCCGGCGCTATGGGTCGTCCCAGCTTCCCTGCCAAGGCGAGTCGGTGAAGCGTCGCCTTCTCTCCATCAAGGGTGGTCAGGCTGTAGCTCCAGCTGCGATCGCTCGTGGTGCTGAGGCGTTCAAAGCATCCTTGGGCAGTTACGCGGTATGGAAAATTCCGTCGATGCTGTGCTGTGTAAAGCATCATCACGGGGATAATTTCATAGGCGATCGGCTTAGGCATGTCACTTGGCAAATTGAATCGGGATGAATTCCATTAAAAAAGCCCTCGTTGTGGAGGGCAACAAAAAGCTGTCAGGCTGACAGCAATTAGGGAGAGCGTCAATAGTTAGCAACTGAGAAGGAACAAGAGGATAAGAATCTAGAGTATTAGAGTTCCCGCCCCAAGCGGCACCACGATTGAATCAGGCTGGGTTTAATCCGTTCGGTGTGGCTCCAGAGCAAATGAATTTCAGCCAAGCGGCGGCAAAATCGTTCAGCGGGTTCCCGTTTGCTCTCCCCTGAGGAAAACCAATGTTCCACCGTGCTGCGTGAGGCTCCTGTTAGATTGCTCAGTTCTTGGTAAGAAATCTCCCAAAGCTGAGTAAAAGTCATTGGCGGTAGAGGTGGTGGACAATTCTCATAAAGTCGAAATAACTCCCACTGGCGCTGGGATGGGTAGCGTTTCATGAACTTGTCTCCGATCGCTTGCTCATAATCTCGTGAGGATCAACAAGCTCCAGGTCTTCCTCATACCCCCAGTCCGCAAAGATACCATCTGCAAAAGACGGACTGGAAGAGTCTAAGGCGATCGCATAGTGATAGCCACTTGCTTGCACACTGCCCTCAGAACCAAAAACAATGCCAAGGACACGTCCGAAGTCTTGACTGGGCACGCAACTCCACCGTACTTGCTGCCCTAACTGAAATTTAGCTTCTGGTAATGTTTCGGGTATTTGTTCTGGAAGCGTTACGGGTGGAATTGAGATTGGGTTTCTGCCTACCATAATATTTCTTGGTGAGAGGATAGATTGATAGAGGGGCGCTGCTTAGATGGCGATCGCAAAGCCTATCAAGGTGTACTTCAGGATTGAACCTAATCGCACCTTCCTGTCACTCAACATATCACGTTTGTCACCATAATGGTTATTTTTGATGACAAACAGATTTAGATAGGCGAGACCAAGTATTTTTGGAGGATGGCAGATAAACGCGATCGTCTCACAGTAGATCTTTCAGACCTGAGAGAGCGAATTGAACAATTGCAAAAGACAAATCCGTTCTTGGCTGAGATGTCGCTGAACAGAGCGATACGGTTCCTACTGCGTCGAGGAATTGAGCAGCAAGAAAAGGAAGATGGACTAGCTCCACCTAGAGATCCTTAACCCGTGCCAACTCTCTTACTGAGAGAATCAGAGTTCACAACTTAGGGAATATAAAATCTCAAAATTACTGTTGTATTCCCTAAATTTTCTCAGAAATGGTTGTGATAAATTCGCTAACGGCATCCGTTACTAAATGAAGGCGCTATCGCCACAGCTCTTGCCAATCTATCGCCGAATCAGGGATGAACTAGAAACCGATCGTTTAATGCCCGTGACTCGCATCTGGAGCCGATCCGATGGAGCCATGGTCAAGCCGCGTCGAATTGGCCGGATCGGCTGGGAGTTGGCTATTGTCAGATCCATCTTTGACACCAACTCAAACAAGACCAGCTTCATTTCAAATAGAGCAAAAGCAGAGCCAATACAACGCCGATCGCCCCCGCCAAACGGCAGATACTCATAAGGTGAAAACTGTCGCTCTAAAAACCGCTCTGGTCTAAACTGCTTCGGTTCGGGATAGACCGCCGCCCGGTGATGCGCCAGATAAATCGAGGGCATGATCACCGTACCCGGTTCTAGGGCATAGCCTGCAACAGTCATCGGCTGCTTGACTACACGCGGGAAAGCGCTAATGGCGATTGGATAAAGACGCAGAGTCTCCTGACAGATAGCGCTGAGATAGGGCAATCGGGCGATCGTCATGGGATCTAAACTAGCTTTATCATCCAGTGCATCTATTTCTGCCAGAAGTCGAGTGCGAACATCCGGTAAATGGGTAATCCAGTACAGTGCCCAGGCTAAAGCCGATGCCGTTGTCTCGTGCCCTGCAAACAGCAGCGTGATCAATTCATCGCGCAATTCAACATCGCTCAGCGGCTGCCCCTCTGGATCACGCGCTGCCATCAGCAACGCCAGAATATCCGTCCTCTCTGCGTCAGGTTGAGTGTGGCGATCGGCAATCTCGGCATAGATTAAGGCATCCACCTGCTGCCGCAGACGCAAAAACCTTCCCCAGGGACTCCAAGCTCCCCAGTCCTTCTGCAAGAACGGATAGAACAACAGCATGGCGCTTACAGGTGAACCAAAGACATCCAGCATTTGACATAGAACCTGCCGCAACTGGTCATAGCGCTGTCCGCTGTCAAGACCAAACACCGCCTTGAGAATCACCTGTAAGGAAATCGACTGCATCGCCGGACGCACTGCAAAGGTCGTGCCGATCGTCCAAGGGCGCATCACCTGTTCTGTGATGTCCTGGATCACCTGAGCGTAAGAGCGCATCCGATCGCCGTGAAAGGGAGGCATCAAAAGCTGTCGTTGGCGCTGATGGGCTTCGCCTTCGAGCAAGACAATGCCATGTTCACCCAAGAGAAACTGAAGAACTTGATTGCCCCGCCCAGCGCTCAGTTGCTCAGGTTTAGCTGTAAAGATATCTTCGAGCGCTTCAGGACTGCTGAAGTAGATTAAGGCTGGTCTTGAGTCCGGCGCAGTCACCTGGTAGTCATCGCCATAGGCTCTGACACGGGCATCCAGGGTTTCAAACGGACGAAAGATGAAGCGCAGTCCCCAAATGCGACGGAGCCAGTAGGGAGAGTTCAGAGAACCGTTCAGCGATCGGGTGGAAGGGTCAGCCATGATGTCGGTTGGGTGGGGCAGGCTGGAGGTTGAAGCAACTGATCTTCCTCCATGTTAACCAGCAATTGATGGAGCAAATCGACGCTTGATTGCTCTAGTACCCTCTAAAGTTTTAGTCAGGTTTGGATTAGGCGATCGCTCTCTTAGCTTCCATCATTGGGGCTTGTAATAAACCGCTCGAGCATATGCTGCCCAGAATGCAAACTTTACTTAGGGAACATAAATGCTCAAAACCAGCTTTGTATTCCCTAAATCAATTTGTAAGGCAGGAACGTACGAAGACACTCCTTGGTGTATTTACTCTTTTTGATTTAATCCTTGCTCCAATCTGACTTGTAGTTTCCTCAATTCTTCGATTGAGCAATCTTGACCGCCAGCATCTAGAAGTCTAGCAATATCCAACAGTTGAGCAGATAGATACAGGGGGACACGAATGGATTTCGTTGGCAGATGGTGCCAGGTTGTCCTCTGCCGAATCAAATTTTTAGTGCATGGTTTAGGGTTTGCCATAGTTCAAGCGTATCACAAACAAGTTGAACTGAAATAAAATGATCTATTCGTGTGTTCACTCGAATAGGGGGGCATTGAGAGTATAATAAACTTAGGGAACATACTCAGGCTATCTTGCCATTTGTGTTCCCTAAGTTTATCTCATTACGAAAACAATGCCTCGGCGCACACCCGCTCAGCAACTCATCGCAGAGATCCATAGCTGGGAGACAGAGCATCTCATCGACCTGCGAGATATGCTAACCGGGCTAATCGAGGCACAGCAGCAGCCTGTTACGCTAGCAGTTGCCGATAGACGCCCAGATGGCTCAGAGGTTGGAGTGCGAGGAGGAACGGGACACATTGAATTGAAGATGATTCCCGATCGCAAGTCTGGCAAGTCTTATGGTCCCTATAAATACCTAAGATACCGAGGGATCACGAAGAGAGGTGCGATCGGATTAAAAAGCGTTTATCTGGGCAAGGCGCTTCCTTCAACAACTGAAACCCAGTCCCCTGCGATTGAAGCCAGTACCTTGAATGAACGGTAATTTGCTTAGGGAATATTCGACACTTAATCAATAGAGAAAAGGATGGCAGTGAGTGAACCAGCTTGGTAGAGAATATGAAGCATTTCTACGCGATCTCAAAGAGCGCATTCGCGATGCTCAACTTAGAGCTGCAATCGCCGTCAATCGAGAACTGGTGCTGCTCTACTGGCGGATTGGACACGAGATTTTGACGCGGCAGCAGCAACAAGGCTGGGGTGCAAAGGTAATCGATCGCTTGGCAAAAGACTTAAAGCAAGAATTCCCAGAGATGCAAGGGTTTTCTCCTCGAAATCTCAAGTATATGCGAACATTCGCCGAAGCCTATTTAGATGAACCAATTGTGCAGCAAGCTGCTGCACAAATTCCCTGGTTCCACAATTGCGTGTTGCTCGATAAGGTGAAAGACCCCGTTCAGCGGCTATGGTACATCCAGCAAACGATTGAACAGGGGTGGAGCCGAAATGTGCTAGTGCTTCAAATCGAAAGTGGGCTATATCAGCGACAAGGAAGCGCGGTAACTAACTTTGAGCAGGTACTGCCCAAGCCACAGTCGGATTTAGTGCAGCAGATTATCAAGTCTCCCTACAACTTTGATTTTCTTTGCCTTGGTGACGAGCGATCGGAACGTCAGCTTGAACGGGCGCTAATCGATCATATTCGAGACTTCTTGCTAGAGTTAGGGGTCGGATTTGCGTTTCTAGGCAGTCAGTATCCGATTGAGGTAAGCGGCAAAGAGTATCGGCTTGACCTGTTGTTCTACCATGTTCAACTCCACTGCTATATCGTGATCGATCTTAAAACTGGAGAATTTGAGCCGGAGTTTTCCGGCAAAATGAACTTCTATGTAGCAGCTGTAGATAACTTGCTACGCTCACCAAAAGAAGAAGCCACGATCGGAATTATCTTATGCAAAACCAAAGATAAGACAACGGTCGAGTTTGCTCTACAAGGTATTCAAAAACCCATCGGAGTTGCCACTTTTCAACTCAATCGGGATCTGCCAGAATCGCTCAAAGGCAGTTTACCGACAGCAGAACAGCTAGAAGTTGAACTCAATACCGCAATCATCCAGGCTGAGATTAGAGCAGAAAAAAACTAGAAGCCGCGATTGTAGGCGATATGCAGCTACGTAAAATGTTTTCGATGCTGCTTTAAATCGATCATTGGTCATCTTATGGATACGTAAGCTCGTCATTAAAAGCTCTTGGGTGTAATATGCGATCCCTGTCTAGGTTTTAATTCGTGGTCAGAGAAATCTGAAAGCTACGAATACCAAGCTCAGCAAGGTTTAGACACTTTCTCAATTTTATGGTTTGGAATATTTTACTTACGGAGGAAAATAATTTAATTTGTGTGGAGAAAAGATTTCGCCCTGAGTTAGAACGAGGTTACAAGGTTTCTACGGCGGCAAAATAACACCTAGACAGGTATCGTGTAATATGCCTAAACCCCACCGACTTTTGCAACGACGATCGCCACTTTTCGACGGAGTGCAATCCATCGATCCATTACAAATGAAAAAAATTGCTCTACTATTTAGGGAATTTGATTCCACCTGTGGAATTTCACAGCATGGGTAAGCTACATCCAACAGAAACCAGCGTTTATGACTTCGAGCCAGGGCTGAGTGGCGATCGAACAGGTCGTTATATCACTCTGGAAGAGGGCGGAACTGGATCAACAATTATTGTGTCGTCTCAAGATGCGGACACTGCTCAATCCATTCCAACCGCTTCAAACAATGACTATCACTGGGCATCGCTAGTTAAGAAAATTCTCACGCCTACCTATCTTTCTACGCTGATTGCAACTCTGCGCGATCACTCCTCCCTGCCAGAACTCGTTACAACGCAACTGCTCCAGCATTTACTCAAAGTCTATCATCACAAAGTTGAAGTCATAATTTCCAGCGAGGGCATGGACTCGCTGGATACTGGCTTGCCGCATTTTAAACTAGTGAGCCAGCGCAAAAGTGGCACGAAAAAGCTGGAACTCGTCTTTGATGACGACAAGATTAAAACCTATCTAAAAAACTCGCTCTCAGAACTGTTTACCTATACTGGTTTCTGGGAAGAATTCGCCAGAGCGATCGGAGCGAACCTTATTGTTTGGGCAGCCGAAAATTTGGAGCAGCACATCGGACACGCTACACTGACTGCTTTACAGCCGGAAGAACTGACGCAGGATGTCAGTCGATCGCTTCTTGAAATGGATACCACCCTCTTGCAGGAGCGCATTAGCTTCTTCGGTCAAATTTACTGCCAAGACATCACGCGCAAAATCGTCAAAGGGTTCGATTTGCCGAACTGTTCGCTTCAAGATATGGATAAGCTACTGGGATTGAAGCCAAAGCCACCAACTGAAGTTAGAACACGACTTGATCTTGACCCAATTGCGGTTTTGCCTACATCTATTCCCATTGCCAGCAGCATTCGTGCTCAACTGCGCCCCGATCTGTGGCAGCAAAACACTGACGAACTTGCAGTGTTTCAGCATCGAAGCAAAAACAATCCCAATAATTACATCGAACACTACATCACAAATCCAGGCGACATTGCCTTGCTACCTTGGGAAGCTGCTGACCAAATTATTAATAAATTCGGGTTTGATACCGTCAAGCTGCAACTGATCTTTGCAGCTCGAACCATGGAAGAGGATGAACCTTGGAGCCGTGCCTTTACGCTCAAAGCTAGCGACATCATTCACCTTCTCGGCTGGGATCGCAATCACAACACTAGCTTATCTGAGAAGCGAAATGCCGTTGCTAGCACCGCTTTTGCCTTGTCTTGTTTGCTGGTAAAGTCTGTCTGGATTGAAGGTCGGGGCAGAAAACAGATCGACGCTAGCACTCCGATCGGGCGGATGTGGGATGTCCTCATCGACCCGCATGGTCAGATGGACTGGGTAACTGGAAAAATAGAAAAGCCCGAAGAGGTATACATCACTGTCAGTCCTGGTCTATGGACAAAGCACTTTCTCAACCGAGCAGGCAGTAAAGCCAAGGAAGCACTGCACCAGTTTGGCTACCTAGCAAAAGATATCCTTAAAATTGACCCTTATCACAATGAAATGGCATTGCGTCTGGCGATTCAACTGACGCTCGATTCTAGGATTCGCGCGAGGAACGAAAATCCTTACGCCTATCGAGTCTTAAATCTGCTCGAAGAAGTGCTACCTAAAACTGAAATCGAGAAAGCGCTAGAAGACAAATACAAAGCTCGCGACCTGAGAAACCGTTGGGACACATGCTCTCAAGCTGCTGAGCAGTCTAGGTTGGCAAATTGAGTTTGACCCTGTGACTTATGCGGGTTGGCTTCAGCCCAATAGCTGCGGCGAAAAGCCAGAAGATTGGCGCAAAGTCAAAGTAATCGATCGCCTTTTCCGAGCAAACCTCACGATCAAGCCACCGCATCCTGTTCCTGGGCTACTGGCAAAAATCAAAGAACCTAAGAAACCTAAGCAGATTGCCGCTGCTCCTGTAGATAAACTAACTGGAGAACAGGTAAAACAAGGTCGTGAGAAACTCAGCTGGAATCGGAAAGAGCTAGGTGGCTTTCTCGATCTCAGCGCCGACTACATTGGCAAACTTGAGCGGGGCGATCGCGAAATCACCTTAGAGCTAGAAACTCGCCTCAGAAAGCTCCTGCATCTTTGAGACAAGTATTGTTGTCTTTTTCAGCTTGATGCCAGACGATAAACTATCTTAAAAGCTTGTAGGATATGGCTTCCAGACTACCTGCAAGTAAGACAGGCTGCTCCGTATTGCATCACTACGAGCCATGTTTCCTAAATTTGATAGGAAGGGCAAACGCCATTTGTAAAGGTCAAGCTAGCGATCGACACATCAACTCGTTAGGGAAGATGAACCGCCTCGTATTTCATCATCTTCCTCCAAGCGCTCAGATTAACTTGCTACGCTTCCACTAACTTAAGACAAAAACCTCCGTATCGCATCACCTGAAGAGGAGGTAGCAGCTTATCGATAAAGCAGCCTTAAACCTAAAGCTCAAGAGCTGTGTGAGCTTTAGACTCACCTAAGATCCCAGAATTTGATGCAAGACTGATAGCTTTGGCGATCGCAATTTGCCTTGTTAAAAACAAGTAGTTAGATGGCTCAGTCCTTAACCTCTCTGCCCAGGATGGTTCAGTATCTACCAATTACAGCAGACGGTATGAGACAAATTTATCCGTATCGCTACACCCTAGATTTTACTGTAGCCCAGCACATTAGAGAGAAGTTTTCAGACAATTATCTCCGTATATCATCACTTATTTGAACTATGAGCAGTCACATGAGTAGGCTCAACGCAAGCGACCTCAACTGACTCTACCCAAATTCAACTACTTAGAAAACCGACTATCGCTTTATTTAGACTGAACTGAAAGTAAGACATATTTCTCCGTGTTATGTCACTTAGTTGCGTCTGAGACTGAACCAAGTAGGAAGGAAAGCGATCGCCCAATTTTATACACTACAAGCGTTTCAGCCTTCAGAGAAGCCCAGCTTTTAAAAGATAGTACGGTTAGGCTCTAGTTTCATTTCGTTTGTCTCACTATAAATAATGCTCAAAAGAGATTTGAAATAGGCATCATAACTGGGTTTCAGCTTAAGACAAACATCTCCGGATTTACTCACGAGTGTTTCTTGATCGAGTCACTTAATTCTCCGTATCTTATCACTACAGATTCTTAGGCTTCCTGCTGAGTATGACTCCTAGCACTTGAGACAAACTAATTAGTCTAATAAGACTAATCGTTTAGAAAGCACCGATTAATTAAACTTGGCAAGATTGACCACACTACGCTAATGTCACATATTTTTTGGCTTTAACCGCAGTCAGCTCCAGCAAATAATTAAGACTGGGAGAGATTTAGTGTGAGTCTGTCAACTACAAAACAGGAATTTGTATACGTTAAAGAATGGGATAGTGCGTTTCTTACGCTCTTTCCACATCGGTTTGACTATATTTACGCACCGCATCCAGAACTAAAGCATTCGCCTGAGTGGAAAACTGAAAGTCGGCATCCACTCAGCGATCGCCTCATTCAACAAAGTACTTACCTCTACGGCGTTCGCTTTGGAGCAGAAACAAATTATTGTCTCCTCGATATTGATGCTGGTAGTATCTATCATCCTAAGCATGATGCGATCGCCATCTCCCGCATTGCCGCTGCTTTAGAACCCATAGGGCTTGCGAGCTATGTCGTCTGCACCTCCAGCTACAGCGGTGGATTACACCTCTATTTTCCCTTTCAAAACCCGCAAAGCTCTTGGCAGTTGGCAATCGCCCTTACCTGCCTGCTGGAAAACGCTGGATTTAAAGTCCAACCTGGACAGCTCGAAGTCTTTCCAAATCCTAAACCCTATTCAACTGATGGGGTTCCTAGTCTTTTCAATGCTCATCGGCTCCCCATGCAAATCGGCTCTTATCTCCTCGACAGAGCCTTCCAGCCAATTTGGTCTAACGATCAGACTTTTGTTAAGCAGTGGCAGCTTATTCAAGAGCATAATGACATTGACAGTAAAACGCTTAAACAAATCCTGAAGCAGGCGAAGCGGAAGCACTTTGCCATCTCAGGCAAAGCGGAGAAATTTGTCAACGATTTAAATGCCGAAATAGAGTTGGGATGGACAGGGTATGGACAAACTAATCGGCTCTTGGGACGCATCACAATGCGAACCTATATTTTCCACCACATTCTTTTCGGTGGAGAACCACTGGAAGGAAAAGCCTTAATAGATGAAATTATCAGAACAGCACGATCGCTTCCTGGATATGTTGAATGGTGCCAACATCAGCATGAAATTGAGCACCGAGCTGAAGAGTGGGCAAGCTGTATTGAAGAGAGTCACTACTTTCACTTTGGTGATCAGAGTGAAAAACCTAAATCAGAAACTCAAGATCCAGAACTAATAGCTGCTGTTGACCAGTCCCCTACCTGGAATCAGCGTCAGTCTGCTGCAACCAGAGATCGAATTAGGCGTACGATCGCTGATTTGCTTGAGAAAACCAATTTGCCTGCCAAGGCTACCGCTCGTTTTCAAGCCTTGTTGCAATACAGCATTGGTGGAGCATCACTTTATCGTCACCGCGACTTATGGCATCCTAATTACTTAAATATTGACTCAGATCAAAATTTGACAGATGGGTTTCAACCACCTGTGGAAAACCCCCCAGACCCCCCAAGCGTCAAAATGAACAGCCAGTTAGACTGCGAAAACGCGTCTAACTGGCACAGTTCTACAAGCTTATTATCTACTAATGGCGGTGATAATCCTTCTGGTAAGGTTTCTAGCGATCGTACAGCTTTCAAAATCCCTATCAACGATAGTAATTCTTCTGCCAACTCCAGCTCTTGTCCTACTGCTTCAGAACTATTACAGGAGGCGCAGTATGTTCAGCAAGCGTTGTTCAGTATTCAGGCGCAACAGGAAGCATTTCAGGAAGCCGTACGCATCACTCAGGCGCAACGCCAACGCATTAAATCCGAGGCAGCAGAGCAACGGCACATTGATCGAATGCAGCAATTCTTAGACTCTGGTGATCCTATTCTTGTAGCGGAAGCAATGGCGTGGACACAGGTTAATCCGGGAGTTTTGCAAGCCGATCAACTTCAACTGTCTCTATTGCAAAGTTCTTTTACAGGTCAGTCTGGCAATCGCGCTTCTATTCTCGCAGCGATCGAGATACAGGCACAGCAATTGGCATGGTCAGCACAGCAGGTGAGTCATCATCTACAGCAACGCTTTGACAAGAATAATTTAGCCCTGCTGAGTGACTCGCAATTAATGCACTGGTTGGAACAATTGAGTCATATGATCCATATTCAACTGCCACAATCGTCTGATTAATCACACCTGTTCCCTACATTTCCTAGATCCACAAGTTGCGCCACTCATTTGCTAACCATGCCAAATAATCTATTCACCCACACTTCTGCTAGAGAAGTCGATCTATTCACTCCTCAACAAGGGACAATATGCTTAACAACAAGATTTTAAGGGCAACTGCCATGACCATTTCCATGTATCAAGCCTCAGTGCCCTCGCTTATTCGATCGCTAAATAATCTTGCGGCGATTCTAGAAAAGGGTGCAGCCCACGCTGAAGCTAAAAAAATTGATCCGGTTGTGCTGATCAACAGCAGGCTTTATCCAGATATGTTTCCTCTAGGGCGACAAGTCCAGATTGCCTCAGATATTGCCAGAAGGGGAGCCGCAAGACTAGCAGGATTAGAAGCCCCTAAACTAGAAGACAATGAAACGACATTCGCTGAATTAATTGATCGGCTTCATAAAACCACTGCTCACTTAGCAACCCTGACTCCTGAACAAATTGACGGTTCAGAGGAAACGTCAATTACCCTGCCAGTGGGTAGAGACACCATGACCTTTGAAGGATTGCCCTACCTCCTGTACTTTATTCTGCCAAACGTCTATTTCCATGTGACAACGACGTACGACATTCTTCGGCACTGTGGAGTCGAATTGGGCAAAGGCGATTATCTAGGAAAACCTTAACTGATATCAGCACGACAGTACGTTATTTACATTTGGGGCAAGGAATTCCCTGTGCCCTGGCTAGAGATAACTCTGCACTATTTTCTTGCTGAGGAAGCTGCTTTAGGTCAGTCAAGTGCCACAGTAGTGACGGTAAAGCTTGCCAATATTCTGCTCACCCGAGTACATCTGTTTGTACACAGCGAGGCATGACAGATACACAAGTTAGTCACGCTCTCACGTTGATTCATGCAAATCCCAAGACCAACTAATCTTGGCTGATAAGCTCTAACATTTGCTGAAGTAGCTTGTCAAACTTCCGCTGCTTATCTGGCGTGAGAGTTTTTAGCTTACCAGTAATTTGTCTAAGGCTCTGCTGTCTCTCTTTAATAGAATTTGGGGGAGCAGCAGCTACTGGCTGAGTCTGCTTAAATGTCTTTACCCGCTCTCGAATCTCTCGAATTGAAAGCCTATCCTGAACTGCTACATCCATTAGAGCCGCACGATGATCTTTATCCTCTACTTGAGCGATCGCCCTAGCCTTGGTGTACTCCAACTTGCCCTGACGTAATGTCAACTGCACATCATCCGGTAGGTTAAGAATAGGTAGACGATTAACTCTAAAGCTCTCTGGTGCAAGATCGCTAACGCTGGCAAGTACAGCTTCTAGGGCAGTCCATTCAGAATCCCGGATAACGTTATCCGGAGCTGTCTTTTTTTGGTCTGCTATACGGTTCAGCAGACCAACCACCTCACTCTTCGACTTACCAAGCCGTAGCTCCAAGAGCTTAAGGATGCCACAAGTTTCCTCCCAAACATTGGGTTGGGAACGTTGATTGTTCTCGATTAAGCCAATCTCAATTAGGTCATCATCAGTCAGCTCCAACACCTTAGCTTCAATAGTTTGAAGTCCAAGATGCTGATGCGCCAGCAAGCGCTTTTGTCCCACTGCTAGTTCATAACGTTGGCCAGGACTCGCCGAAGAAGGATCATCAGAAGATCTAACAATGATTGGCTCAAGCAGACCTTTATCTTGAATAGAACGTGACAGGGATTCAATCTCTTGAGGATCAACATAGCAACGATATTGCAGTGGAGAAATAAAGATCTGCTCAACTGAGATCTTCACCGTTAGCGCTTCAGAAGGAGGTATTAGACCAGAGGATGAAGCTCTAGGATTAAAGAGTTTGGCAACGCTACTAGGCATTGCATAGGGAACGTCAGACTTCTTATTGGACATGTGCTAAAGCTCCTAAGTCCTGGTTAAGTTCAGCACAAACCTGATCAGCTAGCAACGCAATAGACTTAAGCGCTTCATGACGACGATCGTATGTTGCGAGTGGCTGCCCTTGCTCCGACGCATCTGCAAAAGCAATTGCGTTAGGAATAGGCTCAAAGACTGGGGCAATCATACTTAAATACTGATTCATTGCACCCAGAGATCGCTTGTGCTGAGTCTTTGCCTTACTATATTTGGTTGGCACAAATCCAAAGACACTCAGATCTGGATTAGCTTCACCCTTCACATTCTCAACTGTTTGAAGAAGGAGGTCTGTCCCTCGATAGCTCTTAAATTCACAGTCAATAGGCACAAGAACACAATCAGACGTGACAAGAGAAAGGTAGCTTAACATCCCTAAGCTAGGAAGGCAGTCTATGAGGATTAGATCATAAGACTTTAGAATCGGGGTAAGCACCTTTTTTAGCTTAGATTCTCGCATAGGAGCTACAACTAGCTCCATTTCTGCCATGCCTAAGCCAATGTTGGCTGGGAGAAGATCCATACCATGCAGAGATGGAAGAATTGCAGCAGAGGTAGGGTAGCTTTTCATCAGGCAATCATAAATCGTAGCGCTGAGGCTCTCCGGCTCAAGACCCATAAAGATTGTAAGGCTTCCTTGAGGATCAAAATCGAGCAATAAAATGCGTTTTCCTCTTTGAGATAACTCATAGCCCAGATTCATTGACAGAGTTGTTTTACCAACTCCTCCAGCTTGATTGAATACTGAAAATATCTTAGCCATCAGATAGATATTTTATTAGTGATAGTTTGATCATCCTAAAGCAAAAGACTATGTGCGGATCACTTATTTTGCTCGATCTCGGCCTTCTCGAAGTCCATCATGCCTAACGAGAGAAAGTCCAAGAGAGAGGTCATCTCGCTCGTCCTTTAGAACCCGAGTTAACCTCAGTAGAGCATGACGAAACTTGATTATTTTAAGTTATCTTCGCTAATCGCCTCAAATGTGGCCCTTGCAGAGGAAGTTACGAGCGATAGAATGACAGAGGTAGATTAGGTATTCAGAGCAACTCTGTTGTGTGGGGTTATGGAAACCGTAGATGTAGTGGTGGTGGGAAGCGGCATTGGTGGTCTTTGCTGCGCAGCCTTGCTAGCTCGATACGGGTTTAGTGTAGTCATCTGCGAGAGTCACAGTATTCCAGGCGGTGCTGCCCACGCCTTTGAGCGGCAGGGATTTCACTTCGACTCTGGCCCCTCTCTCCACTCCGGGCTTTCCTACAGTCCTTCCAGCAACCCCCTGCGCCAAGTTCTTGATGCGATCGGTGAAGATGTTCCCTGGCTCACTTACGATGCCTGGGGCTGTTTCCTACCCGAAGGTTATTTTCGAGCAGCGGTCGGAGCAGAATCCTTTAATCAAGTCCTGTCTCAATGGCGAGGGGCAGCCGCGGTCGCCGAGTGGCAACAGTTACAGCAGGTCATGGAACCCCTGAAAGCCGCTTCAGTTGCTATTCCGCCCGTGGCCGTGCGATCAGATTGGGGGATGCTCATGACCCTCTATCCGTTCCTGCCGAATGTGCTGAAGCAGGCGAGAACAATGTTGCAATTATCAGGGCCTTTTTCTCGACTTCTAGACGGCGTGGTTCACGATCCGTTTATCCGTAACTGGCTAGACCTACTCTGCTTCATGCTCTCTGGCTTACTGGCTAAAGGGACAATGGCAGCGGAAATGGCTTTTATGTTTGCAGACTGGTATCGTCCCGATGTAGTACTAGACTATCCCAAAGGGGGCGGTGGGGCATTGATTGAAGCGCTGGTACGAGGATTGAAGCGCCACGGGGGGCAGTTACGGCTGAATGCTTCGGTGCAGCAGATCTTAGTTAAACACCAACGGGCAGTGGGAGTGCAACTGCAAACTGGAGAGCAGATCATTGCCCGTCATGCCGTTGTCTCCAATGCCTCTAGCTGGGATACCCTCAAGCTTTTACCTGAAACCGCGCTCTCAACTTTTCCGCAAAAACGCCAGCATCTTCCCGCCTGCCCTAGCTTTATGCATCTTCATTTGGGAATTGATGCAACAGGTTTACCGCCTGATCTGGAATGCCACTATCTGATTGTCAATGACTGGGAACTTGGGGTCGATGCACCACAAAACGTCGTTGCAGTGTCTATCCCATCCGTACTGGATGCGACCCTTGCGCCGACCGATAAGCACTGTATTCACGCCTATACGCCTGCTACCGAACCCTACGAACTCTGGGCGGGAATTAACCGCAAAAGCGATCGCTATCACCAGTTGAAGGTAGAACGCTCCCAGGTGCTCTGGCAAGGATTAGAGCGGATCATTCCAGATCTGCGCGATCGGTGTGAAGTGACACTGGTAGGGACTCCGCTGACCCATGAACGCTTTCTCAGACTACATCAAGGCAGCTATGGCCCTGCAATCCCTGCCGGACAGGGGATATTTCCTGGCTGTAAAACGCCGCTCAAAGGCTTGCTCTGTTGTGGTGATTCTACCTTTCCTGGTATTGGGGTACCTGCCGTTGCTGCCAGTGGCATGATTGCAGCCAATACTCTGGTTTCTATCTCTCAGCATCGTGAATTAATTAAAGAAGTTGAACCTGAATCAATCTCAGGGTAAGTGCGCTTTCTGTCCCTTGACTTTGAAATGTTACAGCTACTCAACGACAACGAAGACAGGCCAGTGGAGCGATCATCTATTGAGTATTTTATAGCGCTACGCACATACGTTAGGACACTCTTTAAAGGCAGCATCAACGCAATCTCGAAAGGTATCAAACTCATCCCATCGCTGTCGCATCCAATTCTTTAGCACGCTCCACCAGTGTTCAATC
>JAHHHD010000055.1 GCA_019359505.1 Drouetiella hepatica Uher 2000/2452
GCTTATTCTTCGGCTTTAGCTTCATGGCTCGCTTCTCTGAGGGATGGGGACTAAACTATCTTCCCCCCACAAGAAACCTCGATCCTGCTTTTAGATGTCAATGAAATTTAAGATGCGTTTGCCCTGGTTCAACCCTCCAGCAATTTTGTAATTAACACTCACTTTGTTCTAATAAAACTAACTTCGATGGAAGTTAATCTCTAGAATCAGCAACACCGAAATTTAATCTGTCATAGTCTTGAATAAAATCACTGCTTTTAGAAGAATTTACTTATTTTTCGAGGTAGGTGCTCTGGAGCACGCTGTTCAAAGACCCAAAATGAGTCACAATTGTCTAAAGCTAATTTCTAAAATGAGAACCTTATAACCTATTTTCTTAATTCGTCCTGACTACTTAGTTTAGTTAAGCATCGCTTTCATTGCTAATATCGTCCAACCATCAGTAAGGAGTGCGCCATGATACAGGGATATGAGTTTACCAGCAGTCAGAATGAGCTAATCGGCGACCTCGGCAAAAAGATGAATTTTGTCGGGATCTTGACGATCGTAGGGGGAGTATTAAGCCTGATTCTTGGTATTGCATCTCTCTTCATACCTGGGTTTGGGAGCGGTGCAGTAGGTCAAGGAGGTGCTTCGGGTCAAGGGGGGATCGCCTTAGATTTCAGCTCTTTTCTTCAGGGGTTGTTTCTATTAATTACGGGTCTGTGGATACGGAATGCTGCCCAATCTTTCAAACGCGTCGTGACTACCACAGGCTCTGATATCGAAAACATCTTGGGGGCATTAGGAGAGCTGCGTAAGCTTTATAACTTGCAATATTGGTTGGCTATAGCTCTACTGGTTACTTTTGCAGTTATTTTGATTGCGGGACTTATTGCAACAGTAGCAAGGACCTAGGCTGGAGATTCTGTATGCGCAAAACCGTAAGCTGAGAGTACGGACATCCTGCTAGGGAGCGCTGCAAATAACGGTCAAAATAGGATTACAACGAGTTGCCCGATCGCCCCTTGAATTCAATCCCACCTGATCGATCGAATCTTGACACTCCTTCCGCCGCTGGATTGGTGCGATCGAGTTTGCCTGAAATTCATTTCAACCGTGCCAAAATCAGCCTGAAGCAGGCGATCAGCCGCTACACTCATCAAACCCGGATGCGGCGACGTAACCCGGATTCAACTGAGCTACAGGCGGCTATGAGAACCGATCTCGATCGTCTCTCCACCTCTCTAGACAAGCTAGACCAGGGCTTAATTCGGATTGCCGTGTTCGGTTTGGTGAGTCGAGGAAAATCTGCCGTGGTCAACGCCCTGCTGGGGCAAAAGCTGCTACAAACGGGGCCGCTTAACGGCGTAACGCAATACCCGCGATCGGTCTACTGGTCAGCGGAGGGGCAAGCCAAGGCTGAGCTAATTGACACACCGGGACTGGATGAAGTAGGCGGCGAACTCCGGGCACAAATGGCGCGAGAAGTCGTAGACCAAGCCGATCTGATCCTATATATCATTTCAGGAGACATTACCCGCACTGAATATGAGGCGTTGAGGGAGCTACAAACTGCCCACAAGCCCATGATTTTGGTGTTCAACAAAATTGATCTCTACCCCAATCAGGATCGGCAGACTGTTTATCGTAAGCTGCAAGCCCGGTTTGCCCATGAAGGCGAGGGCAAGCCCTTCTTGACCCCTGAAGACATTGTGCTGGTGGCAGCTGAACCTGCTCCTGTGGAAGTGCGAGTGGAATGGGCAGATGGACGGGTAACTTATGAACAGGAGTCACCACCGCCGCAGGTAGAGGAATTAAAAAATAAGCTGTTAGAAATCCTCGATCGCGAAGGAAGATCTCTACTGGCACTGAATGCGCTCCGTCAGGCAAGAGACAGCGAAGGGGCGATCGCCCGTAAAGTGGTGAAGCTGCAACGCGAGGATGCCGAAGATCTGATCTGGAAGTTTGCCCGCTGGAAGGCGATCGCCATTGCCGCCAACCCGTTTGCCGTTCTAGATCTATTGGGCGGAGCTATTACAGACCTAGTGATGATTCGCGCATTGGCAAGGCTCTACGGACTGCCCATGACACGACACGAAGCCGAAAGTTTACTAAAGTCGATTCTGTTTAGCTCAGGCGGACTGCTGCTCAGCGAGGTGGGAACGGGGCTGCTTCTGGGCTTTGGTAAGAGCGCTTCAGTGCTGGCAATTCCATTCGACAGCGTTTCAGGCTTGGCAACTTACTCAACGACGGCGATCGCTCAGGCAAGCATGGCAGGGTATGGCTCCTATCGCGTAGGCAAAGCAGCGCAAGTTTACTTGGAGCAAGGCTGCACTTGGGGAGAGCAGGGCGCAAATACTGTGATTCAAGAAATTTTAGAGCAATCGGATTCCAACACTGCGATTCATCGGCTGCGTCGGGAGTTGGAGGGTGAGCGGTAGAAGCGGCGATCGGGGCTGCACTTCATTAGGAATAGGCTAAGATGTGCATGCTCTTTTAAATCGTTTACCTGCCACTGTATCTTTGCGCGAAATTTTGCGAGAGATCGAGTTTATTGCAGCGGTGAAAGAAGGTCTGGATGAGATCGATCAGGGACAAGGCATATCGATCAAATCCGTAAAGCAGATGATTACAGCATGGACTGCACCATAATCTTATCTCCAAAAGCAGTTGGAAGATTTGGAGGCAATTGTTCGATATATCTCATACCAATTTGAATTGGAACCGCGACACCCGGTACGGGCTTGGCAATGCCAACCCCCTTCTGAGGTTCGATGTGCCCACAAATTCGTTTAAATCGGTATCACTCACTAATCCAGAGGCAGCCAGGAAGTTAGGGCAAAAGTTGCTTAGCAAAACTAAGGAATAGCTCTAATATTCGACAGGTTATTCTCAAACCCTATCTATTGTGTATCGAGTTGAAGAAGCAAAGAAACGGATTAGCGTTGCACGATTCTGGCACTCATCTCAGGAGAATCTGGAACTCTATGTTCAGTAAAAGCGCCGCCCAAAGAGCAGCGCTTTTACTGAACATAGAGCTTACCGGAAAATTCGATCTAGCTCACCCCAGAGGAAGACTGCACCACAGGCTGCGGCTGTGGCTGGAACTGGAATAGTGAGTAGACGACATTGCGGCGGATATTGGTCATCATCTCTAAAAAGAGTTCATAACCTTCACTCTTATATTCCACCAGCGGATCTTTCTGACCATAGCCCCGCAGACCGATCGACTCTCGCAGTCCTTCCATTTGCTGCAAATGTTCTCGCCACAGGGTGTCGATTTGTTGCAGCGTAAAGAAGCGCTCGGCTTGCCGCGTCAGACCGGGCTGAGCCTGATCAATCTGAGCTTCCTTGATGTCGTAGGCAATCCGTGCCTGCTCATGCAGGAAGGTCTTGATTTCACCCACCGACAGATCGGCTAACTGCTCCGGCTCCAGATCGGCCAGTAAGTAAATAAATTCTTTTACTTTGCCTACCACCTTATCAAGTTCCCATTCTTCCGAAGGCAAATCAGGGTTGATATAGGCATCAATGATTTCATCCATCGTTCTCTCGATGTACTTAATCACCTGCTCCTTCAAGTCAAACCCTTCTAGAACACGGAACCGCTCGGCATAGATGGCGCGTCGCTGATTGTTCATCACCTCGTCGTACTCAAACACCTGTTTGCGGATGTCGTAGTAGTAGGTTTCGACTTTCTTCTGAGCGCCTTCCAGCGATCGCGTCAGCATTCCCGACTCGATCGGCATATCTTCTTCGACGCGGAACATCGTCATCATGCCTGCAACGCGATCGCCGCCAAAAATCCGCAGCAAGTTGTCTTCCAGGCTTAAGAAAAAGCGGGTCGAGCCAGGGTCACCTTGCCGTCCGGCGCGTCCACGAAGCTGGTTGTCAATGCGGCGAGATTCATGACGCTCAGTACCAATCACATGCAGACCGCCTAGACCCACCACTTCATCATGCTCAGTGTTGGTAAACTGTTCGTACTCATGACGGATTAAGTTGTAGACTTCCCGCAGTTTCAGAATCGCCAGATCTTCTACCGGAGCCTTCTCGGCGGCCGTTGCAATCCGATCTTCTGCTTCTAATTCTGGGAGCGATCGCTCGCCATACTGCTGCACGGCAAACTCGACTGCTTCCTTCAGCTTTTTCTCTAAGTCTTTGGGTAGCTCAGTCGGGAAGATTTGGGGTGAGGCACGCCAAGTTTTTACCTTAGCGGCTGGCTTGAAGCCCTGACCACCGCTGCGACCGCTACCCTCCAAGACTTTCGTAATCGAAAAATTGTCCTCGTCTTCGGGCTGAGTCAGTCGGGGCATGAAGAACTCCCGTACTTTCAGCCGCGCCATATACTCGGCGTTACCACCCAAAATGATGTCTGTCCCGCGACCTGCCATATTCGTGGCGATCGTCACAGCCCCTTTGCGTCCGGCTTGCGCGATAATTTCTGATTCACGCTCCACGTTTTCCGGCTTAGCGTTGAGCAGGTTGTGGGGCACTTGCAAATCGCTCAGCAGCCGAGACAGTACCTCGGACTTCTCGACGCTGGTAGTGCCGACCAATACAGGGCGACCCGACTCATGCATCTCAGCGCATTCTTGAGCGATCGCTCGCCACTTGCCCGCCTCGTTCTTGTACACCATATCGGACAGGTCGGTTCGACCCGTCACACGATTGGTAGGGATAATCGTCACTTCCAGCTTGTAGATCTTCTCAAATTCTGACTCTTCCGTTTTTGCCGTTCCCGTCATACCTGCCAGTTTGGGATAGAGCAGGAAAAAGTTTTGGTACGTAATGGCAGCAAGCGTTTGGGTTTCGGGCTGAATCTCCACCCCTTCTTTAGCTTCGATCGCCTGATGAAGTCCATCACTCCAGCGCCGACCGGGCATTACCCGTCCTGTAAACTCATCTACAATCACGATCTCGTCGTTGCGGACGATATAGCTCGTATCTTTTTTGAACAGCTCTTTTGCCTTAATTGCATTGAAAATGTAGTGCGCCCACGGATCTTCAGGATCAAACAGATCCTTTACGCCTAGAAAATCCTCTGCGGCAATGAAGCCCTCATCCGCTAGGATGACGTTGCGCTGCTTCTCGTCTACTTCGTAATGCCCGTCCGGATCGTCCTCATCTTCTTTCCTAGTCAGAGCGTTGGCAATTTCGGCAGCGCGAGTATATTTTTCACTGGGGCGATCGACTTGACCAGAGATGATCAGGGGCGTACGCGCCTCGTCGATCAGCACAGAGTCAACTTCGTCAATAACGCAGTAATTAAACGGGCGCTGCACCACGTCTGCCATAGCGGTTGCCATGTTGTCGCGCAAATAGTCAAAGCCAAGTTCGCTGTTCGTGCTGTAAGTGATGTCGCAAGCGTAGTTTTTTTGACGCTCTTGGGGAGCCATACCCTGCTGAATCAAGCCAACGCTCAGGCCCAAGAAGCGGTGGACTTGTCCCATCCATTCGGCATCTCGCCGCGCCAGGTAATCATTCACCGTGACCACGTGCACACCTTTGCCAGACAGTGCGTTCAGGTAGGCTGGCAAAGTCGAAACCAAGGTCTTGCCCTCACCCGTCTTCATTTCGGCAATCTGACCGTTGTGCAGCACCATGCCGCCAATGAGCTGTACCTCAAAGTGGCGCAATCCCAAAACCCGTTTGGCTGCCTCTCGCACCACGGCAAAAGCTTCGGGGAGAAGGTCGTCCAGCGATTCGCCTTTCTCAATCCGCTGCTTAAATTCCGCCGTCTTGCCCGCAAGCTGATCGTCTGTGAGGACTTGAATATCTTCCTCAAGCAGCTTGATCTCGCTGATGTCGTTTTTGTATTTCTTGAGCTTACGTGCGTTGGGATCGCCCAGCAGAGTTTTTAACATGGTTAAGGAAAGACCGTGCAAAAGAGAGAGACTAAAATCGGGAAGAATGAGTCCGGATATACATTACATCCTATCACTTGGTCTGAAGGATGGGCGTAATGCAGCGATCGCGGTTTCCCGTACCTGTTCTGGCTATCGCCAGTTTGCTTAGGAAGTTTTTAGTGGGGCACCCCACTAAAAACTTCCCTGTCCTAACCGCCTCGGCAGTTGCTACAGCAGGGCGATCGGCAAGCTGCACCAGATTTCTACACAGGTTCTTGAAGCGTTGCAAGAACTGTATCGCTTCTATGCAATTCATCAATGACTCTACCGTTTTTGTAATCTACCCCACAAATCTAGAAAGCGACTGCCGATAGCTTGAGATGCAAGTAGAGATGCAAGCCGTCAATCTCATAGGGTGGCGCACCTCGCCATAGTTTTTTGTAGGAGTCATAGAGTTTGTGATTGGAATCGGGTCATTCGTTGGGAAAGACCGCGAGCAAGCCCACGCACATCGCATTTCGCTTTATTCCCTTTGCCTTGCCACATTTCTAGGAGAATGCCATGTCGTTAACGTCTCAAGATCCGTCCATGGTTGAGGAAACAGATGACCTAGTTTTAGTGGCTGTGGCTCCAGTGGTAGATGATCTGACCTATGCTCAAGTCATCTTCTGGGCAGCGGCAATCGGCATGATCGGGGGAGCCGTTGCGACTGCTTACTATTATCTGCTGGAAAGCTCAATGCACCTCATTTGGCATCAGATACCAGAGATGCTACAAGTCCAGTTTCCTAATGAGTTTCTAATAGAAAACTATGTCTGGATTGCCGCATCGATTGGCGGGCTGCTGGTAGGATTATCGCTCTATTTCATGGGATTGCCTGGAGAGGTTGCCTTTGTTGTGGACAAGGTGCATGACCCTGGACGCATTGATATGAAGCAGACTCCGGCAATGATTGTAGCCTCACTCTTCTCGATCGTCGCAGGTGGAAGCGCCGGGCCAGAAGCACCGCTAGTGCAGGTGAATGGCAGCATTGGCGGGTGGCTAGGCTCGAAGTTAAACCTGTCGCTGCCAACAGTTCGTATTCTCACGTTTTGCGGCATGAGTGCGGCGCTAGGGGCATTCTTTGGAGCACCGTTGGGCGGGGCGCTATTTGCGCTGGAACTTCCCCATCGACGCGGATTGGAATACTATGAAGCCATTATCCCAGCCGTACTGTCTGCCATTTTGAGCTTTACGGTGTTTCGCTTTAGTACGGGGCTGTCGATCGGCGGTATGTATCACTTTGAGTCAATTCCAACCCTGACTCTTGTGAATCTACTGGAAGGAGCGATCTTGGGAGCCGTTGGCGCTGCGGTGGCGCTGCTGTTTGTGCTGATCTTTCGAGTGGTGGGCTACCTCACTGAACCGCTGCACCATCAGACTATTTTGTTGGCAACTTTGGGCGGTTTATCGATCGGTCTCATTGCGCTAGTCTTTCCGCAGACTTTATTTTTTGGTGAAAAGCAAATTGATACTGTGATTGAACAAGGTGCAGCCTATGGCATTGCGCTATTGCTGATGATTGGTCTAGCAAAAATGCTGGCGATCAGCTGCACGTTGCATTCTGGCTTTCGGGGCGGCTTCATTTTTCCGCTCTTCTACATTGGTTCGGTCGTGGGCTTGGCAATTTCCCTGGGATTTCCGCAAATCCATCCGACGATCGGCATGGTTTGCTTAATGGCAGCAGTAAATGTGGCGATTACCAAAACTCCTGTTAGCACGACTGTCATTCTTAGCGTCATTGCAGACACTTCTATGGTGCCTGTGATTGTGATTGCTAGCTTTACGAGTTTCCTGCTCACCACTCAGGTTTCGCTGATCAAAACTCAGCGATCGCGTACGGTGCTTGGTGGAGGCTCTCAGCTTGGAAATGACGATCGTCCAGCCATCAATTTCGGTGTGCCTAAACAGGCATAGCTGCCTACTATAGCTATCACCCGTTTGCTTGGGATCTTTAGGGTGGGGCGCTTCGCGCCCCACCCTAAAGATCCCTGTCTTAACCGCCAAGGCGGTTGCCAAAAAACCCTTGCAGAATCATGGCTCAGATCTCTATTAGATAGGCGCTTAGGATCGTGTAAAAAATAAAACCCAGATTCAGCAATGCCCAAAAAACTATTGCAAGTTAATCAACCTATGATCCTTAATAGGTATCAAACATCTCCTGGAGTTCTTGCGGATCGCTTGTCAGGGTCAAACCCAGCATGAGCAGGAGGCGGGCTTTCTGAGGAGTCAGGTTATCCGTAACAATGAAGCCGTTTTCGTCGTCTTTCTCTTCTCCATTTCGCACAACTCTCCCCGCTCCTGTCCGAGAACTCCGGGCAATAATGATTCCTTTTTTGCTGGCTGCAATCACTGCTGGCTCTAGCTGTACGGAAATACTGCCATTTCCAACTCCGGCGTAGACAATGCCTTTGGCTCCATCAGCGATCGCCGCATTGAGCATAGCGGGGCGGTTGCTGCCATATCCATAGATGATGTCAACCTGGGGCAGCGCAGTGAGTGTGCCGACTTCAAAGGGAGTTGCCACCGTATGTTTGCGAATGGGCAGACGGTAGAAGTAGGGTTTGCCTAGCTGAACGTAGCCCAAGTAGCCCACATCGTGAGCCTGAAACGTATTGAGGCTAGTCGTGTTGGTTTTTGTCACTTCGCGCGCTGCCGAAATTTGGTCGTTAAGGAGAACAAACACGCCTTTTCCGATCGCTTCTGGACTGCCTGCGATCGCCACTGCGTTGTATAAATTCAAAGGACCATCAGCGCTAAGAGCCGTCGCGGGTCGCATAGCTCCTACTACCACGACGGGCTTCTCGCTCTTGGTCACTAGGTTGAGAAAATAGGCAGTCTCTTCTAAAGTGTCTGTCCCGTGGGTGATCACGATCCCGTTCACCTCCGGCTGAGCCAGAAGCTCATTGACGCGCTTGGCAATTTTCAGCAGACCTTCAACGGTCATATTTTCGCTGGCAATTTGCAATACCTGTTCACCTGTGATGTTGGCGATATTTTTTAGCTCTGGCACAGCTGAGATCAGGCTTTCGACGGGCAGCGTTGCCGCCTGGTAGCCAACGGTTGTTGTGGAGGTTGCCCCTGTTCCAGCGATCGTTCCTCCGGTGGCTAGGAGCACCACATTGGGCAAGCTAGCGTTGAGGGGGCTGGGTGATGCGGCGGGGGTGCTGGCGGGCGCGGGAGACTGAGCAATGGCTGGAGCAGGCGCGACTTGAGGGGCAGACTGCGATCGAGATGCCATCATGGGCATGAGCATCAAAATACTGAGGGTCAGCACTGCCAGTACTGCCGGAACAAAAGGCTTTTTTCTCATAAATACCCTGAAATTGGTTTAATCTCTGGAAGGAAAAAGCAAGCATAGACCAGAGTTTTATTTCACTTGGTATTTTTAGAAACCTTTGTCCCTCGTTATGGCTTCATAGGGGTTTGGGCAGGTCTTGAGAATTGCGATCGAGAAAATCGCTGACGGCTAACGGCACGAAGGGCACAATCCAGCAAAAGTATTGGGTAAACAGCACTGCATTGAAGTTGACGAAGACAGAGAGCGTCAGCAACGCGCTGGTGTATATGCCGACTTGCCGACGGATCACGCCGACGCAAATTAAAGTAGTCAAAATCAGCATCGGCAACAGTCGAAGACCTACCGTGTCTTTAAATAGGCTCGGCGAACCGAAGCTATCATCGCCTTCTCGAACTGCGGAAAATAGAATTGATTTGATGAAGCTCTCTGCATTCCAAACTAGAAAAGGTAGAGAGGTGATGAGCGGAATGCTAATAATGACGGCAGCAGCGAGTAGGACAGTCTTAGCCCTGTCTTGCTCAGCCGATCGCCACATCCAAATCAGGTAAATAGGTACCAGAAAGACAGCAATTTGCTTCACGCCAAGGGAGAGGCTAAATAGCAGCAGTGCAGTCCACTTATGCCGCCGCAATAGAAACAGCGATAGGAGTAAAAAGAAGATGGGAATAAAGTCTATTTGGGAGACTCTGGTGACATACATTGTCCATCGACCAAACAACCAAAAGCAAGCTGAAAATACCGCAAGTACAAAGCGCTGCTGACGATAAAAAATATAGAAGAGCAGAGAGCCGATACCGAGATTAAAGATTAAAAAGATATATCGCCAGAAGTAAATCCAGGATGGATAGTCTCGTAATCCTAGCAGATGAGTCAGGTAGGAGAGCAAGCAGAATACAGGGAAGTAGGTAGGATACTTTTTGTTCTCCGCTAGGTTTCCCGACAAAATTCTGGCATAGGGATTTTCTCCCGCCAAGAGGCGCCGACTATCTTGCCAAAGATAGTAAATGTCTTTTCTACCTTCGGTGTTGTAAGCCCATAGCTCTATATGCAGAATAATTGCGGCCGCAATAATCGCCAATAGACACACAACTGCAATCTTTTTTCTAGACATTTTTTCTAGATATGACGAGAACTATTCAATGGGCGATCGCCACAATATCATTAGTGAGCCATGAGTGAGCCATCAGTTGCAGCGGATTTTTTCAGAATTAATTTGAAACTGAATGCTGGATATTCTCTTTTTACCCGGCAATTCTTGCGCACCCAAGATGTAGCCTTCCTGCCGCAGCTCTTCCACAGTGCGCCAAAAGATTTGATTATTTCGAGAAGAATTGCTGCCTAAAAGATTGAGATTTTTGAATAGGAATTGCTTAGAAATGACGAGGTACTGCCCCTCTTGCGGGATATCCCATTTCATACGGCTAGCTAGATAAATCAGCAGCTTTGTTTTGTAGTCGCTCTGCGTATTGCCGCCCAACCGTTGACTAATATCCATATCACCCGCAAACAGCACATAGTCGCCTGTTCGCCCTGGCCCTTCAAAAAACTCTAAGGACACCGTGTAGGCATCTGCTAGCTCATAGGTATAGTCTGCCGCCTTAGCTAGGTCAAAATCTCGCGGCACGTTGTCGATTTCGTAGTCTTTGATTCGCAAGACGCTCTTGATCATGACCTTTGCGCCCATACTGTTGCCCTTGCGAAGAGACTGCGCCAGCACGAGTTCGGTTCGGTGGAGCGCTACCAGATCACAGTTGAGTTGCGATCGCAGCTTCGAGGCAAACCCCCCATCCTTAGTGCGCGTGTAGCCTAGGCTTTCTAGCAAATCGTTAGAGCGGAAAGAAACAATCGCCCCATTGCCCTGTCGAGCAGCAAGCCTGTAGAGATAGAGGACGATGGACACCTGACGAGGATTGAGGAAGGTCAGCAGCGCCATAAACAAGCGCTGAATTTTGCGATCCTGAATTTTCTCCAGCCCATTGCTGATGCCCTGATCGGTGCAGGTTTTTAGGTCAAGCTTGGCATATTCCTGCTTCAGCTCTTCCCACTCCTCGGCGGAGAGGTTGTCTAGCGGCACCCGGCGGGTGATAGCAACTTCGCTCGTCTCCCTGGCATCTGCTTCCACCTTCATCTCTAGGTAGCAACCGCTCTCATCCGATCGCAGGATGGGCAACCGAATGTCTGGATTTTTCAGCGAGGCGGCAGCTCTGGGCAACACCATGAGCAGATGACCATCGACTGGAAAAGTTTCGGATTGTCGAGTCGTCGTGTGAAGTCCCATGTTGCCTGGTTTCCTAGTTGCTGCGTCCAATTAAATCTTTCTTAAAGCTTGAATGGGTGCTGGTGGTAATGATTTTTTATGGGGTGGGCAAAGCCCACCCCATAAAAAATCATTACCTTTTGAGGGCTACCGATCGAATGCACTAGAGGTAGTGTTGTGCTTCAAAACATAACTATATGTGGTGCTAGAAATTCGTCAAGAGTGCATCCGAACGCTATAGGTAGTCGCAAGGCTGTAACGCCCACGTATGATTTTTCGCCATCTACCTGTAACTTTGGCGGATGTTTTTACCTGTAACGCCCACGTATTGTCCCCGAATTTTTCCTGCAAAATTTGCCTCAGCGCTTCAGGGGTCGCATCACTTTAGCAGAGGATGAAGCGATCGCTACACAATCATTTTTTTGGGGACTGATGGCGATCGCGCGCTCCACTTCCAACCCCAGTTTTTTGCGAGGGCGTCAAGACTTTAGCCTATAACTTTCGCGTATGGTTTGTACCTGTAACACCCACGTATAGAACGGCTATAACGCCCGCGTATGGGATCAGTTGATCTCTTGAGATCGAAAAACTTCGGTGTTAACCTTGCGTCCATCAGATTTCTGAATCCAGGAATTTTGGATGAATTCGATCGAAAAAGATCAAAAAGGAGGATTTCAGCCGTTTACTCTTCGTGTTTGCCTAAGAGGTCTGATTCATTTGCCTAAAAGACTCTAGGTTTTATCCAAGATCCAAAATCTAAACTTCAAAGTAAAGACTGCGAAGTAAAAACCCTCTTGCCTCCCTACCACAGTTAGCAAAAGGGTCTCCCGTTTATTTCCCGGAGTTGGGAAAATCATATGTTTCAAGATCCTAGCAGGTCTCGGAGTTCTGTCATAGAACTTCGGGAAAGTTTTGTTTGTCCTAATCAAATTCTGCAAGCTGATCGGCTTTTGTCAAAAGAGGGAGCGATCGTCTCCTCCAAGAAGTCTGAGCAGCCTACTTATGTCAGAGAGCCAGACACTTTTCTAGCGCTCTTTCCCCATCGATTTGACTATATTTACGCCGAACATTCGCAGCCCGGACAGTCACCCGATTGGCAAACTGAGCGTCGCTATCCTTTAGCCGATCGGGTGCTGTTGCAGGGCAGATATCTTTATGGTGTAAGGTTTGCCGCTGAGACTCGCTACTGTCTTTTGGATATTGACATCGGCAGCATCTACCATCCTCAGCGTGATGCTCTAGCGATCTCTCGGATTTTGGCCGCCCTAGAACCTTTGGGACTGGCTTCTCACTTAGCCTGTACCTCTAGCTATAGCGGTGGGCTTCATCTTTACTTTCCATTTCAGGTGGCTCAACGATCGTGGGAGCTGGCGATCGCGGTCTCTACAAGCTTAGAAACTGCTGGATTCAAACTAGCTCCGGGGCAGCTTGAAGTCTTTCCTAATCCCAAACCTTACGCTACTGAGGAAAACCTCAGTCTCTACAATGCCCATCGACTGCCGATGCAGGCAGGTTCTTACTTACTGAATTCTGACTTTCAGCCAATTTGGAGTGATCGCGATCGCTTTGTGGCGCAGTGGCATCAGGTTGAGCTGCACAATGATATTGATAGCAAAGCTCTGCGTCAGACTTTACGGCAAATAAAGCAGCGCCACTATCGAATTTCAGGTAAAGCGGATAAATTTCTCAATGATCTGAATGCTGAAATTGAGTTGGGTTGGACAGGCTCAGGTCAAACCAACTACCTTTTAGGGCGAATTGCTATGCGCACCTATGTTTTTCATCCAGTTCTATCGGGAGGAGAGGCACTTCAGGGTCAAGCCTTAGTAGATGAAATTATCAGAGTGGCGCAGTCTTTACCGGGATATCAGCAGTGGTGCCAACACCAGCATGAGATTGAACAGCGATCGCTAGAATGGGTACGCTGTGTTGAGGCAAGTCACTACTATCCCTACGGCAGCAAAAAAGAAAAGCCTGAGAAAGAGGAAAACCTGGGCTTGAGCTGGAATCAGCAGCAGTCTGAAAATGCCAGAGTACGAATTCAAGAGGCGATCGCTTCTTACCTTAATCAAAACTCTCTACCCTCTGGTGCAACGGCTCGATTCCGATTGCTAACACAGGCTGGAATTGGTGGCAGCTCTCTCTATCGCCACCGCGATCTTTGGCATCCAGAATTTTTAATGCTTGAAGATTCATCTCTAGATGTTATGGAGGCGCTACCTCAGATTTTGTCTGAAGAGTTATCCACAGAAGTAAATCTTGTGGATAACCCCCCGCACCCCCCAGCTTCACATGAGGAGAAGTCGATGAATTGCGTTAGATCCGCATTCATCGACACTTATCCTACAAGCTTATTATCCGGTACAGGCAGTAACCCATTGCCAGACAAGCCTTTCAGTCATGATCAGCTAAAGGAAGTTTCAAAGACAGGTCGTAATTTATTTCTCAAATCCACCTGTGTTAATTCTGATCTTGCTGACCTACTGGTTGCTATCTCTGTTCAAATCCGACGGCTTTCTTGGACAAAGGTTCAGGTACGCGATCGTCTCTCGTCTCTCTTTAACAAAGGTAGTCAATCGCTTCTTACTGACCTGGAGCTAGTGCAATGGCTGGAATGGTTGGGGGATTATCCCTAATTTATTTTTCAACACGACTACCGCCCCCATCCTTCCCATAAAAGCTCTAGGGAAGGATAAATAATTTTGCTCTAACTGCTAATTATTTATTTCTGTTTAGTTGATGACTAAAGCAATTTAGGTAATGATTTTCTGTGGTGTGAGCAAAGCTCACACCACAGAAAATCATTACTTTTTAGAACTACCAACAAGTCGGGATGACAGGATTCGAACCTGCGACATCCTGCTCCCAAAGCAGGCGCGCTACCAAGCTGCGCTACATCCCGGTGTAACCGTCTTCTATTCTAAAGCAATTTTCGCAAAGATTGAAACATTAAGATTATGAGGAGCAAGAATAGTTTTTGTGAGATTGGAAATTGCTATAGTGAGAAATATTGAAGAAGTGTAAAGCTCAGCACTCAAAGATTAAACCCTCAATGCCGTTTATCCATATTCCTCAGCCTTGGCAACTTCCTGAACGTGAGGCAACTTCTGAAGGGGCTTTCCTAAATCGGCGGCGTTTTTTGCAGGGTCTATCGGGGATTAGCATTGCCGGAGCAGCGCTGCCCTTATGGGGCTGTGAGCAGCAATCTGAGGCAGATCAGCCGATTATCGGCGTGCAGCCGCTGCCAGCCAGCCCAAATGCTGACTTTCTGCAGGCAGGTCGCCCTATCACGAACGAAACGCTAGCGGCAACCCACAATAATTTTTATGAGTACGGCAGCTCCAAGAACATTTGGAAAAACGCTCAGAAGTTGCCTTTAGAAGATTGGAAGGTTGAAGTTACAGGGCTGGTGAGTCAACCCCGAACTTATGACTTAGCAGATTTGTACAAGTTTCCGCTAGAACAGCGCCTTTATCGCTTCCGATGCGTTGAGGCTTGGGCGATGGTAGTACCTTGGCTGGGCTTCCCAATGAGTGCCATCCTTAAGGATGTGGAGCCAACTCCTCAAGCCAAATTTGTCCGGTTTACTTCCTATTACGATCGCACCATTACCAAGGGTCCCATTTTTCCGCCCGGCGACTTTCTGCCGTTCCCCTACCATGAAGCGCTGCGGATTGAGGAAATGGCAAACGATCTAGCATTTTTTGCGGTTGGCATTTACGGACACACGCTACCCAAGCAGCATGGCGCACCCCTGAGAGCTGTAATCCCCTGGAAATATGGTTTTAAGGGCGCTAAGTCGATCGTCAAAATTGAGTTTACTGATACCCAGCCTGAAACCTTTTGGAATACGCTTAGTCCGGGCGAGTACAAATTTGAGGCGAACGTAGAGCCTGAAGTCGCTCACCCTCGCTGGTCACAGCGCAAAGAGCGTCTGATCGCCTCTGGCTCTCAATTTGAGTGGAAGGAGATTCCCACTCTCCTCTACAATGGCTATGGAGAATTTGTTGGCAATTTGTATGGGTAGGCGCTGACAAGATAGGAAGCATTAGGCACATCCGCAATAACATTAGGGATATGCTGTCTTCAGCGCTCTCAGGAGAAACACAATGCTTGCCTATATTCTGGCACTGGCAGTTGGCTTCGGCAGTCTCAGCTTGTACCTATCCGCCTTCTTGTTTCCAGAAATTTATCGAAAATATGATTTGCTCTGGAGTGGTCTGGGACTGTTTTATGCCCTAGTGCTTTGGATCTGTGCAGGGCGGATCACAGGTAGCCTCCTGCTGGGACAGATGGCGAGCGTAGCGCTTTTGGGCGGGTTAGGGTGGCAAACTTTGAGTTTGCGATTTGCTCAGACCCCCGTAGAGCAGCGAATTCAGCTTCAGGGCGATTCTCTGCAAGATGCCGTACATAGGCAGTTTGCACAACTTCAAACTGCTTTTAAGGATGGCTCCTGGCGTATTTACACTGCCAATATTTTAGATCGGTTGCCTGCTCAAGTTGCTGACTTGGCTAGAGTGTTTCAAGGCTGGATTGAAGCCTTGATCAGCACAACCCTAATGGGTACGACCCTGACTGACACAGCTCTGAAGTCAGAAGAGCCGAACAACCAGAATTCCTCATCTGAAGTTTTGGATGCCATTCAAAAGGGAGCTGTTGAAGAGAGTGGTATCATCGATCGCCCCTTTTCTCCAGTCCCGCAGACTAATTCTGCTCATTCATCTGCGACAACCGAGATTGCCGCAGAGTGGGATGATTTGGAGCCTGAAGTGCATCCTGAACTAGAGACTGTAGATGGCAACAGCTGGGATTTTGAGATGTATCAGTCTCTCAACCAGGGAGCAGAGCCTCAAGCCCATCCAAAAGCTTCTGATGAACGGTCAGATCCTCGCTAGTCTGCTTTTGCAGCTCATTGTGGCTTCTTAGCTTGGCGATCGCCTTATCCATTTGCCCCTGTGCTGAGGTCAGCCTCTAGCCTGTGGGAATCGTGGAGCCTGTGGGAATTATAGGAAAATCACGGGGATATTTTAAGGACGGCATGGCTGAGCCATATGACTGAGCAATTCTTCGAGAGAGAGGTAAATTTAGCAGCAGACTTATTCTCGCCTGACCCAGAGTTACAGCCTAGCGATATTCAATTAAACCCAGATCGTTTGCTTGATCTAGCGAGATCGGGAAATTCCCACGCCATTGCGGGACTGATAGCTAAAAAGCTGCATCCCTACGGCATCACAGTCAAGGTAAAGTCTCAGTCTGCTTGTCTTGAGCTTCTATTAGAGGCTTCGCCTGTCCCTGATCAGCGCCGCTCCATTATGCTCATCCTGGGTGAACTGGTGCGGTTGCAGATTCCTACGCTAGAGTCTGTACGGCTGTTTGCGCGTGAACGAGGCGGATCTTCAGTCACCTGGACGCAGACGTTAGATTTGCAACCCAACTTTCTCGTGGCGCGATCGAATTCCTCCAACGAAACTTCGAAACTGCGCGATCGCGCTGGTCTGGGCGATCTATCCGCCATGAAAACGCTAATCGATCGTGCCCTTGTTCACAAACATGTTCTTGCTACTCTGGCGATTGAGGCTGACTACCTGAAGATTAGCCTGGTAGAACAGATCACTCCTGATGAACAGGTTTGCCTGACGCTCATTTGCCGTGAGATGAGTCATTGGCATCTCACGCAACTGCCAGTACGTCACCTTTCCGTAATGGGATACCCTAGGGCTGAATCTGCTGCTGAGCCAGTTTGGGTGCGAGAAATTTCCCTGGGAGATACTGAAGGAGTTTCACAACTGCAACAGCTAGCCCTTGGCACCCGCAAGTTTTCCCAACGCTCTGCGCCTAAGCGCGATCGGCTCACGACCCCGATCGATGCAGCAGGGTGGAAAACCTTGATCGCCAGTTTGATCCTGGCAAGTTTGCTGCTTGCCTCTCAAAAGCTCACGGTTCTCGTTAGTCCTTTGCTGATCATTGTCCATGAGCTAGGTCATGCCAGCGTAGCGTGGCTATTCGGCTATGCTGCTATTCCAGCCTTCGACTTTACCTACGGCGGCGGCGTAACGATGCAAACCAACGATCGTATCCCGCTCTTGCTGTTTGGCGTTGGCTGCGGCTTTGCCTATCTTTGCTACCGCTATCGGCAAAACGACCTCACGTCTAGAGTGCTGCTGGGTGGGGCGATCGTCTATGGCATCAGCATCTTTACGCCCCTTCACAGCATTCTGATTGTGGCAATGGGGCATGGATTTGAGCTGCTGTTTGCCGGGATTTTTCTCTATCGCGCCCTGAGCGGCTGGAGCTGTCGCCACAGCATTGAGCGCCCGCTTTACGGAATGCTGGGGCTGTTCACGGTGTTTTACGACATCCGCTTTGCCTATAATCTGCTAACCAATGCCGAAGAACGCACTGTCTATGAGATGGGGAAGGGCGGCATTTTAGATAACGATTTTGTCAGACTGGCGATCGACTATTTTCACATTGATTTGTCAGGAATCGTCCTGATATTCTTGCTGTGCAGTGTGGCCACGCCGATCGTAACTTTTCTGGCATTTCGCTACAGAGTTATCATGCTGTATTTGTTCAGCAGACTATTTCTAGTTACGAAAGATCAAACTTAGGCTTAGGCATTCCAAACAAAGATAGTCCTCAGGAGGTAATGATTTTTTGTGGTGTGGGCTTTGCCCACACCACAAAAAATCATTACCCGCATACTACCCAAACAAGTAATTTAATAACGTGCATCAGCACCTCGCGATTGGTTTGACTGAGAGGCGTACTGCGACGATCGTCGCCAAGGATTTTAGAACACTAGGTTTCAAAATTGCCGAAGGCATCGGTAAGACTGGCGTTATCAATGTGCTTGAGAACGTCTCTGGTTCTACAGAACGTCTCTGGTTCTACAGTCGGCTCCCGTGCCAACTACTAAGTTTTAGAAGAGAAGAAATCAAATAGTGTGCTGCTGGAAGGCTTAAGGCTGGAGAATTCTCAAAGATTTATGAGAGAGCTGAGCAAATACTCCCAGCTAGTTTACAAAAATCAATAAACCATCTAATATGTTCATTAAGGAAAGCAAAGCACTTTCCTCAACATCGTAAAGTTATCTAACAAGCACTCATCAACCATGACAACTACACTACAGCAGCGCGAAAGCGCTAACCTGTGGGCGCGGTTCTGCGAGTGGGTCACCTCCACCGACAACCGCCTCTACATCGGCTGGTTCGGCGTCCTGATGATCCCCACCCTGATCTCCGCCACCATCTGCTTCATCGTCGCCTTCATCGCCGCGCCTCCTGTCGACATTGATGGCATCCGTGAGCCTGTTGCAGGCTCCTTGATGTACGGCAACAACATCATCTCCGGTGCAGTCGTTCCTTCCTCCAACGCGATCGGCTTGCACTTCTACCCCATCTGGGAAGCAGCTTCACTCGACGAGTGGCTGTACAACGGCGGCCCTTACCAGTTGGTGGTTTTCCACTTCCTGATTGGCGTCTTCTGCTACATGGGACGTGAATGGGAACTTTCCTACCGTCTGGGTATGCGTCCTTGGATCTGCGTGGCTTACTCTGCCCCTGTTGCAGCCGCAACCGCAGTTTTCCTGATCTACCCGATCGGACAAGGTTCCTTCTCTGACGGCATGCCTTTGGGTATCTCCGGCACCTTCAACTTCATGTTCGTGTTCCAAGCTGAGCACAACATCCTGATGCACCCCTTCCACATGTTGGGCGTAGCAGGTGTGTTTGGTGGTGCGTTGTTCAGTGCGATGCACGGTTCATTGGTCACCTCCTCCCTAGTGCGTGAGACCACCGAGACCGAATCGCAGAACTACGGCTACAAGTTTGGACAAGAAGAAGAGACCTACAACATCGTTGCGGCTCACGGCTACTTCGGTCGGTTGATCTTCCAATACGCCTCATTCAACAACTCCCGCAGCTTGCACTTCTTGTTGGGTGCATGGCCAGTGGTGGGTATCTGGATGACGGCATTGGGCATCAGCACAATGGCATTCAACCTGAACGGGTTCAACTTCAACCAGAGCATCATCGACTCGCAGGGTCGCGTGGTCTCCACCTGGGCAGACATTTTGAACCGTGCGAACTTGGGGATGGAAGTGATGCACGAGCGGAATGCTCACAACTTCCCGTTGGACTTGGCTGCGGGTGAAGCGGCTCCTGTGGCTATCACTGCTCCTGCCATCAACGGCTAGAGGCGGGTCAGTCGGCTCCTGAGTTAGGTTTCAAAGCGCTCTCCCTTGGGAGGGCGCTTTTTGGTTGTTGAGGATGCTTACTCTGCCGCATCTTTCTGAATCAGGCAAGCGATCCCCAACTTGGGGATCGCTTGCCTTACAATGTTTAAGCTTGACCTGCTGTGGCATCCTACGTCATTCTCCATGCGGGATCAAGAATAAGGGGGCATGACGCGCTATAGACCTAATCGTTACACTATTCTGATTTCTGGCACGGGCAGAGAGCCAATTGTTGTATCCTTTCACCCAGCGATCGCATTTTTGATTCTAATTTTGGGGGCTGGGCTGCTACTCTCTACTCTCATTGCAGTCTTCTCCTACGTACGTCAAAATAGCCAGCTTGCTCAACGCAACTCCCAGCTCACCCAAGAGGCAGGCAATATCCTTGAGCGCTTAGAGGCACTAGAGACTAAGATTGGCGCGCTGAAAGATCATCGAAGAACCCTTAGAGAAAGCTCTGGCATTGATCTTGATTCTGAAGCGCAAGCGGACTCCCTTTCAATAGGTCTGAGGGCAAAGCCGGAAGTCATGCTAAGCGCGGCTAGGGATAAAATTCCGAGTTTGCTGCAACTCCTTCAGCACAAGACCCTACCTATCTCAGAACAGACGGCGCTGCGAGAAATCTCTCGACCTAGCGGCATGCCGATTGCTCACACAGCCCGGATTACCTCTTTGTTTGGGTTACGCTCTGGGACTTCAGGATGGGGGTATGAGATGCACCAAGGCATTGACTTTGTTGCAGCCTATGGCAGCCCAGTTCAGGCAACCGCGCCTGGCACCGTAGAAAAAGCGGGCTGGGATCAAAGCTTTGGCAATCGGATTGTAGTTGATCACGGCTATGGCTATCGAACGCTATATGCTCATTTAGATCAGCTCATGGTGACTGAGGGCATGGCTGTCGATCGCCATCAAATCCTTGGCTATTTGGGGAATACTGGGCGCTCGCGTGAACCTCATTTACACTATGGGGTGTATCGTAATGGCTATGTGGTAGATCCGAAGGACTATCTGAATTAGACTGCACTAAATTAAACTGCAATAAGCCGCTTAACGAACCGATCGCCAACATGTTTAATCGCAAGCCAACTAAATCGTTAACTTACTTAAGCGCCACCAGTGAGTTTGAGGGCAACCTGAAAATTGAAGGCAATCTGCGGGTCGATGGGATCGTGCATGGCACTGTTGAAGTGCGGGGAGATATGGAAATCTCTCAAACTGGTCTGGTTGAGGGACCTGAGCTAAAGGCAAACAACATTATTGTGCATGGCGTGATTAAAGCCAGGGTGGTTGCTGCGGGTCGGCTGACCCTTAGCCGAACGGCTCGGCTGGAGGGCGACGTGAGCGCTAACTCATTGGATATTGAAGCAGGAGCCTTTTATACCGGGCACATTGCTACCACTAATGAGGTGAAGGCGCTACCCCGTTCAGTCGATCACTATCCTGAACTGATGGGTCGAACAGATGAGTCTCCTCTGAATCGCTCCCTGAATCCTCCTATCTCCGGCTCTCAGAGTGAGCTAAAATAGGCTTCCTAAGAACGAATTTTTGCTCTTGCGCCTGGATGTTTAGAAAGCTATGGGCAATTCCTTTGGTCACTTGTTTCGGATTACCACCTTTGGCGAGTCCCATGGCGGGGGAGTTGGGGTAATCATCGATGGCTGCCCTCCACAATTGGAGATTTCGGTTGAGGAAATTCAGTTTGAACTCGATCGCCGTCGTCCGGGACAGAGCAAAATAACCACACCCCGCAAAGAAGCCGACACCTGCGAAATTCTGTCTGGCGTGTTTGAAGGCAAGACCTTGGGTACGCCGATCGCTATTTTGGTGCGCAACAAAGATCAGCGCTCTCAGGACTACGACGAGATGGCGCAAACCTATCGTCCTTCCCATGCCGATGCCACCTACGATGCCAAGTATGGGATTCGCAACTGGCAGGGCGGCGGGCGATCGTCAGCGCGAGAAACAATCGGACGGGTGGCAGCTGGGGCGATCGCCAAAAAAATTCTCCGGCAGGTGGCAGGCGTTGAAATTATTGGCTACGTCAAGCGAATCAAAAACCTAGAGGGTGTTGTTGATCCCAATACGGTGACGCTGGAGCAGGTGGAAAGCAACATTGCCCGCTGTCCGGATGCCGAATGTGCCGATCGCATGATTGAGCTAATCGAGCAAGTGGGGCGATCGGGCGATTCGGTTGGCGGAGTCGTGGAATGCGTGGCGCGCAACTTACCCAAAGGCTTGGGAATGCCCGTATTCGACAAACTAGAGGCAGACTTGGCGAAAGGCGTGCTGTCGCTCCCGGCAAGCAAAGGTTTTGAGATTGGCTCTGGCTTCGCTGGAACCCTGCTGACGGGCAGCGAACACAACGACGAGTTCTACATAGATGAGCAGGGTGAGACGCGCACCGTCACCAATCGATCGGGCGGCATCCAGGGCGGCATCTCAAACGGAGAAAACATTATTCTCCGAGCAGCGTTCAAACCTACGGCCACTATTCGTAAAGAGCAGCGCACCGTCACGAAAGCAGGAGAAGAGACGGTCTTGGCGGCAAAAGGACGACATGATCCCTGTGTATTGCCGAGAGCTGTGCCTATGGTGGAAGCAATGGTAGCCTTGGTACTGTGCGATCATCTGCTCAGACAGCAGGGACAGTGCGGTGTACTTTAGAGCGGTGTACTTTAGACATGACTGGCGAGTGAGATTATGGGAACAGACATTCAAGACATTGGCTACCTGGCATTGCCCGAAGCATCCAATGGACAGGGGATCATCGTCTTACAGGAATGGTGGGGGCTAGTGCCTCACATCAAATCGGTTGCCGATCGCTTTGCAAAGCTGGGCTACACGGCACTTGCCCCAGACCTTTACCATGGCGAAACTACGACTTCGCCTGACGAAGCAGGTCGGATGTTGATGGCGCTGAATATCGAACAAGCCGCTCAAGATTTGCAAAAAACCATTGACTATCTCCTGGCTCAGGAATCTGTCACTAGCAGCAAGCTAGGTGTCGTGGGCTTTTGCATGGGGGGACAGTTGGCACTGCTTGCCGCCACCGTTAGCCCCAGCATTGCCGCCGTAGTGGATTTTTACGGCATTCATCCCAACGTCAAGCCCGATTTCTCGAAGCTCACGGCTTCGGTTTTGGGTTTATTTGGTGCAGAAGATGATTTTGTGCCGCCAGCCGCAGTCAGCCAGCTTGAAGCTGATATCCAGCAGGCGGGTAAGGCGATCGAAGCCCACACCTACCCGAATGCAGGTCATGCTTTCTTCAACGATGCCCGTCCCGAAGCCTACAAGCCCGAAGCGGCTGAAGATGCCTGGACGCGATCGATTGCCTTCTTTCAGCAGCACCTAGCAGCATAGCTGAGCCGCCATGCTGCAAATGAGCGCTGCCCAGCTTCAGCAAATCTGTGACCATGCCCAACGCACCTATCCAGACGAGTGCTGCGGGTTGCTGCTAGGACAGCTTGACCCTTCTCATGAGAGAAAAGACCTGGTGGAAGTGTGGGAAACGCTCAACGTCTGGAGTGCAGAAGAAATGGAGTTGATCGCCCCTACCGCCTCTGCCTCAGAAAACTCTCACTCTAAAGCCGATCGCTACTGCATCGATCCCAGAGATTTGCTAGAAGCTCAGCGCTATGGACGCGATCGCCAGCTTGATGTTATTGGCGTCTACCATTCCCATCCCGATCATCCGGCTGTGCCCTCAGAATGCGATCGGGCGATCGCCTGGTTAAGATATTCTTACTTAATTATTTCTGTTGAAAAAGGCAGAGCGATCGACCATCGCTCTTGGAGCCTGAATGATCATCACCAGTTTCAGCCTGAAGAGTTAACCCTCCTCGATCCCGCTTCTCCGCAAAATCTAAAATTCAAAATTTCAGCAGACCTGCTCTAATAGAAAGAATCAGGCGACACCCCTCAAACCTGATGCCATATCTCGTAAAACCTGCCTTTTGTAAAATTAGCCATGCTAAATCCCAATCTGGATGAAGTCCAGTTAACCAAAGAAGAATATGAACGCTATTCTCGTCACCTGATCCTGCCGGAAGTTGGGTTAGACGGACAAAAGCGCCTGAAAGCAGCCAGCGTGCTATGCATTGGCACGGGTGGTCTGGGTTCGCCCTTGCTGCTGTATCTCGCCGCCGCTGGCGTCGGACGAATTGGCATCGTTGATTTTGACGTCGTTGATTTCTCTAATCTGCAACGCCAGGTGATTCACGGCACCTCCTGGGTGGGTAAGCCTAAAATTGCGTCTGCCAAAGACCGGATTTTAGAGATTAACCCCTTTTGCCAGGTTGATCTATATGAGACGCGCTTGAGTGCCGAGAATGCTCTAGACATCGTAGCTCCCTACGACATCGTCGTAGACGGCACAGATAACTTCCCGACTCGCTATCTTGTCAATGATGCTTGCGTGCTGCTGAACAAGCCCAACGTCTACGGCTCAATTTTCCGGTTTGAGGGGCAAGCTACCGTTTTCAATTATGAAGGCGGCCCTAACTACCGAGATCTCTATCCTGAACCCCCACCACCTGGACTGGTGCCTTCCTGTGCAGAGGGGGGGGTCTTGGGTATCCTGCCGGGAATCATTGGCGTGATTCAAGCCACCGAAACCGTCAAGATCATCCTTGGCGCTGGAGAAACGCTTAGCGGTCGTCTGTTGCTCTACAATGCTCTGAATATGAGCTTCCGGGAGCTGAAGCTGCGACCTAATCCAGTTCGCCCCGTCATTGACAAGCTGATTGACTACGAAGAGTTTTGTGGAATCCCTCAAGCTAGAGCAGCAGAAGCACAACAGCAGGCAGCCATGCAAGAAATTACGGTCACTGAACTGAAGCAAATTCTAGACAGCGGCGCACAGGATTTTGTGCTGCTCGATGTCCGCAATCCCAATGAATACGAGATTGCCCGCATTCCTGGCTCTGTTCTGGTGCCGCTACCAGACATTGAGAACGGCGACGGGGTGACTCAGGTGAAGGAGTTGCTGAATGGGCACAAGCTGATTGTGCATTGCAAGCTAGGTGGACGATCGGCTAAGGCGATCGGCATTCTCAAAGAGTCGGGTATTGAGGGCGTGAATGTCGTAGGTGGCATTACTGCCTGGAGTCAGGAAGTTGATTCGTCGGTGCCGCAGTATTAGAGGTGATCATCTTAGTAGGATGGGCATTGCTCATCCTACTAAGATGATTTTAAGAGCGCCTGATGTTCAAGCAGCACCAATCTTGTCTCCGCCAGAGGGTGGCGATTATCCAGCCATGCTGTTCTAAGGTATCGGTGATCGGTTTGACCTGATCCAGCAAAATGCCGCTCAGAATACCCCAGGTGGTTAGCTTAGAGATATCGGTCATCTGCGGGATTAGATCAATGATTACCTCTGCCAGGATATTGCAGACGATCCCATCCACTGGCTCAGAAATTAATTCTTTAATCCGCTCAATGCTGCCCTCAGCCACAATCAGGCGATCGGCATCAATGTGGTTCATTTCCTGATTTTCATGGGTTGCCTGAACAGCAAGCGGATCGGTGTCTACCGCGTAGGCAAGCTTTGCGCCCAGTAGCAAAGCCCCAACAGAAAGAATGCCAGAGCCGCAGCCGATATCGGCTACAACAATGTTGCTAGGCTCCGTGATCCGCATCTCTAGCGATTCTAGACAGAGCTGAGTGGTGGCGTGAGCGCCCGTCCCAAAGGCAACTCCTGGATCAAGCTTGATGATAATGCGATCGCTATTTTCCGGTGGCGGTATCCATGCCGGGTTGATCAGGAAGCGATCGCCAATTTCCTGAGGATGCCAGTGATCTTTCCAGCTACTTGACCAATCCTCTTCGTCAATCAAGTGCCACTGAACCAGCGGCAGCGGTAGTTCTGAGCATAGAGCATCCTGTTGCAGCCACAGAGCTAGGGCGGCTAAGTCGAGCTGCTGAGCTTTGAACTGCGGCAAATAGGCTTTAACCACGCAGGTGTAGCCTTTGGTTTCGCTGGAAGTGCCTCGGCAGCCAAAGTTGTCCAAGCGCCAGTAGGCTAGCTCTTCGGCGATCGGCTCACAAGCAACCTGAATTTCCCACCAGCTACTTGCCATTTGATTTACAACGCTTTGCGCTTGGTTAAGTGTGGGTTATTTTTTTAGAAGCCTTGCTCCGCGAGGCTTCTAAAAAAATAACTGTGATTTATGCAATTGAAAACTGCTGTAAGAATTCAAGGCTGAGAAATCGTCTGAGTTGTTCTGGCAGTTTTTCTAGAAGTATATTCTGGTCTAGAAATATAGTCTGGCAAAGCTACCGGAACTCTATTCCGGCAAAGTCACAGTGTAGGCATCGCGGATGCCAGGAACCTTCGTAATTTCTGCCACAATGCCGTCTGGCAGAGGATCGTCAACGCTCAGCACCATCACGGCATCCCCCCGGACAATCTTACGCCCCACCTGCATACTGGCAATGTTGACATTGAAACTGCCCAGCAGAGAACCAATCTTCCCGATGATTCCTGGCATATCTCGGTGCAATGTGAACAGCATATAGCGGCTAGGCGGCACATTGACAGGAAACTCGTCAAGATCCGTAATCCGAATCTCGCTATCCCCCAGCAGAGCGCCTGTAACCGAATGTTCGCCTAGAGAACCTTTGGCTGATAAATGCAGTGATCCGGTGTAATCCTTGGAGGCAGCATCGCGGGTTTCAATCACCCGAATGCCACGTTCCTTGGCTTCAATGCTGGCATTAACGTAGTTGACCCGCTCTTGCAGAGCGCTGGAAAGCAAGCCCTTCAGCGCCGCCACGACAACAGGCTGACTGTCATTGCTGGCAAGTTCGCCCTGTAAGCGAATGTCAAGCGACTCAATTCGCCCTCCGGCAAGCTGGCTGACCATGCTCCCCAAGGTTTCGGCAAGGCGCAGATAGGGGCGCAGTTTCTCCATCAGGTCAGGGCGCAGACCCGGAATATTGACGGCAGAGCGGGCGGGTAGACCCAGCAATACGTCCCGAATTTGCTCGGCAACGTCGATCGCCACATTCACCTGTGCCTCTTCGGTGGAAGCTCCTAAGTGAGGGGTAAGGACAATCTCTGTACCGAGCGATCGCAGTGCCGACTCTCCTAGCGGCTCTTCTTCATAAACATCTAGAGCTGCCCCGGCAATCCGACCCTGAGCCAGTGCTTCTGCCAGTGCTGCCTCATCAATAATGCCGCCCCTAGCGCAGTTGATAATCCGCACTGTTGGCTTCATTTTTGCCAGCGCCTCAGCGTTGATCAAGTGATAGGTTTCCTGAGTTTTGGGCAGGTGCAGCGTAATATATTCCGATTCCCGAAACAGAAAATCTAACTCAACCAATTGACAGCCTAACTGCTCAGCTCGCTCGTTAGACAAAAACGGGTCGTATGCCAACAGCCTCATTCCCATCGATCGGGCAATGGTTGCCACATGGGCACCAATTTTGCCCAGACCCATGATGCCGAGCGTTTTTTTATAAACTTCTACCCCTGTGAAGCTCTTGCGATCCCACTTGCCGCTTTTGATCGACTGATTGGCATCTGGAATGTGGCGAGACAAAGCTAGCATCATGGCAACTGCATGTTCTGCTGCTGCTACCGTATTGCCTTCAGGAGAATTGACTACCAAAATGCCGCGCCGGGTGGCTGCCGGAACGTCAACATTGTCTACGCCAACGCCTGCTCGACCAATAATTTTGAGTAGCTTTCCCGCTTCAATGACGTCTTTGGTGACACGGGTTCCAGAGCGAATCATCAGAGCGTCATAGTCTGGGATGATTTGAACAAGCTCTTCAGCAGACAGACTGGTTTGGATGTCTACTTGAGCAACTTGAGACAGGATATCGATTCCAACTTGATCGATCGGGTCAGAAACAAGAACCTTAGGCATATGGACAGGGGCTAGGTAGGTAAAGTTTGTAGATCCTGAATTGAGGTAATGCCGCAAGGCTTTCTGCAAGAGCCACAATAGGCAATCTTACTGCAAAGGGGATGCCTCAAGTCTCGATTGTTTGAAAGTCTTCCACTTTGTTTCACTTGCCCAGCGATCGCTAAACGGGCGATCGAAAAAAATAATTTCTGAGCCACGGAAACAGATCAAGCAGCCTGTCTGTCTACAGAGAAAATGACTGATGACAGGCTACTGAAACAATATTTGTTTTCAAGACAATGCTAATCTATGTTAGTTCTGGTTAATCTTGCTCAATTTGGCCCCTTGCTCGTGTTTTTCAGGATTTTACTCCGTAACTTGTGTTTTGCAGATCATTAGGCGACTTACTATTTGCCAAAGCTACTGCTCTACCCGTATTCTGCTTAAGGTTGTCTTCTCTGCTTCGTCAGCACTCCAGACTGGTTAAAGACTGTTATATGCAACCCTCGAATTCTTTAATTGCTTTAGGCATTGGTACAGTAGTTGTCGTGTGTGCATCCGCTCCCATGCAAGCTGCACCGCTTGTCATCCGTCAGGCTAACTCTGATTCCATCCGCATCGGAGATAAGAAGCTTGATGCTCTAGAGTCTTCTCCCAACGCGATCGCGTCAGATACAGCGGCAAAGACTGATCCTCAAGAACAGCCTGAGAATATAGATGCGTTAAAGTCCGCCCAATCCACATCTTTGACTCAATCCGGCTCTAATCTTACTCAATCCAGCTCTAAGAAGTTAGAGTCAACCATCCAATCGCTAGACTCATCTTCAAAAGAGCCATCAGGGCAAATTAGCCAATCTTCTGGTGAGGTCACCCCTTCCGAGAGTGTGTCTCCAGAGAGCGTGTCTCCAGAGATTAGCCCTTCAGATGT
>JAHHHD010000056.1 GCA_019359505.1 Drouetiella hepatica Uher 2000/2452
TTGTTGCAGTTGTTCCCGTTCATCGCTTGCTAACTTCAGAGGTTTCGGAGCAAGGAGTGGCAAGGCTTTTTCTCCATTCGTTCGACTTGGCTTGTTAGTATACTAACTTCTGCCTCAACCTACTAGACAAAATCTGATTTATTCCCCGTCGCTTGCGATGTTCAAAAGGTAGATATTATGACAACCCATGTGTCTTATTTTCTTAAGGTAGTTACCAAATGGCTTGTTGCACTATTAGTCACTGCAATCATGCTCCTCAGCATGACGCAAACAGCAGTATTGGCGGAATCTGCTCCCACCGAAACAGTTGGCATACCGGGTATTACAAAACCGATCTCTGCTGAAAACGACAGCGAGACAAGAGAACAGCGCCGGGAATGGCAAAGCAAAGCATCAAACCTTAAGGGTAAGGCAAATGAGCCGGAAACCCTAGGCGAAAAATTAAACGTTGAAGAGATCACTGAAGGTTTTGATCCGGAAAGAGAAGCTGAGAAGCGTTCTAAGCCCACTCCCTGATATTCCTGTGTTAGATATCTTCAAGGCGATTGACCTCATCCCTGAGCTGAAGCCTATGCACTGCCGCTCAAATCGGCATAGATTGCACCAGTAATCATGCTCTAGTCCATCGGCAGCGGTGGGCTTTTACTGTCCCTATCTGTCCAATTGCACCCCATGAATGCGTCTAGGGGTCGCTGTCGGTAAACCAGTGAGATAGATGTTAGCAGGATGTTTTGAGGGCTAAGGCTGCGATCGCCGTCCTAGTTGCCATACACCACTTTTGAGCTTGTCATTCAGGGTACAACTCAGCACCGAAGTTATGATAATACGCGGTAAGCACTGTTAGATACAAGCATACTAAAGTCTAGAAATAAAAATTACCCGATAGGGTACTGTCTGTCGTGGGCATAGCAGAGTTAGAAATGGATGGATCGAGTCTTTGGGATAAAATCCACAACTTCCTTTCATTAAGGCCCTGAACATGAATCCATTCTTCACCAATGTATCGTCGTTTGAGCTACTGGTAAAGCCAATTATAACTTCCCCTAGCGCGCCGAACCGAACAATCATCCAGGGATATTTTCTGACAATTTCAAATGCCTCCTTGTTTGATGTCAAGCTTACGCTAGGTTTTAGCGCCACAGACCCTGGATTGTTATCTAGCCCCGTTGTTGCTTTCTGGGATGTCAATGGGACTAACCAGGAAATTATCCAGGTACCTTTTCGTAGCAGCTTTGATATTGAATTGCCTGCCAGTGATACTGGCTTATTCCTGTTACAACCTGATGTTCGTAATCCGGATGTTGTCAAAGCAAGAAATACAGAGATTCGGGGACGGGTTGTCGCTAGTATCAGAAGTGTGACACCGCCGAGCATCTTTCCAAATCCACCTGAGACTTTGGAACTCCTGTTTAGCCCAACCCAACGGGGAACATTTTTCCCACAAGGTAGTAATACACCACCTACCTTCGGCGATTATGACCAACTAGCATATAGCTTACCCACCAATTTTGAGGTGACCTTCAACACGAAAAACCTGAGAATTGTTCCTCCCATCACATCACCTGTTGAGCCTAGATTCATTGAAGCCATCCGCACGAATCCCTCGTTGCTGGCTACTATCAGTAACGACCCGCTTGCCCAGCAGCTGGCTAATATGGTCGATGTTGAAGAACAGCGACGAATGGTAGACATATTTCTGGAGCGTTTTGAGCGTCCGGCACTGCAAGAAAAACTTGCTGTTAATGGTGATAGCAAGATCGTCCATGATCAGCCTGTGGTCAACGCTTAGATGATTTGACGAGCCTAGTTGCGCCGCGAAGCAACTAGGCGTTCTGGCTTACGCTGAGGCAGTTGAAAGGTAACTGTCCAAGCAGCGATCGCCTTTCCGCAGTATGCCCAAAATCTGAGAAGCGATCGCGCCTCACGCAGTCATGCTCCAACCTGCTGGGAATGGTGGTTTTTTGTCGCGCAGACTCTCGAATGTATGAGTAATCCCCTAATCCTACATTCAAAGCTTACCGTTATCAACGGGCTTTTTCTGGCTTGATTTCGCTAATAATTCACAAGGCTTGTTTGCCTCTTCACCGATTTCTCTCTGATGCAAGTTTAAGTGCAGCGATCGATGAAGGAGGCATTCATTTGAGTACATGAAAAAAATTAGCGCGATCGTCTGGTCAATCTTTTCTATCAGTGCAGCATTGCAATTTCCAGCATTCAGCCTACCTTTGGTGCAACGCTCAGCTTTTGTGGATGAGCCAAACTGCTACATGCAAAATCAAGATGGCAGCCTGGTCAACTTGAATGGATTATGCAGTGGGAGGGCTGGCGCTGTTACTCAAGCATTGGAGCAATTGCCCAATGAGGTTAATGCTTTGGAAGTGCCGATCGCGGGAGATACCTGTTATGACTTTGCTACCAGGTGGGAAGCTCAATGGCATTACGTACGTAGTACCGCTCCGGTAGGTTTAGATGGCGATCGAGATGGCGAAGCCTGTGAAGGCTTGACAGATGAGATCCGAGAAGATGGGCAGAAGATAGGCACTAACACCTTTACAAACAGGTGGGGCTATGAGCTGTGGAGGGGAGATTTTGAGTCTGGTTACTATCTAAGGATCTTCTTCAATCAAGATATTCCAATTTTCTCAACTCGTGGCTTTGTTACTGGCGCTGAGGCGATCGACCATGCCAACTGCTATTACGGTGAAGCCTGTAGTTTGCCAAGGATTAGCGATCGGGACTTCAGGTAGGAATTAAGTCAATCTCAGTTTGTTCGACATTTGCTTAAAATGCTTCAAAAACGTTGGACTAGCTCGCTGGGCTAAGCGAACTGGCACAACAACGAGGTATCAAGGGTTTCAGCGTTTTTGAGTTTGAGTAGTTGCGTCCCGCGCAACTACTCATAACAATGGGCTTGGGATTCAAATGGTTGAATCGCCGTAGTCAGCGACATAGCTTTACCTGGGAGACATTCTGACGCTATCAAGTCCGGTCCCTCTCTCAAAGCCAAGTTACCTAGTCTCACTCAATCTGGTTTGGTAAAGGATCGAATGAAAAGGCTTGTGTAGGAAAACCGTAGGCAGGCTTCTGTGAAGGGGCGACTCTTAACATGCATGGCTGAATTCTTGTGGCACTCTTATGACTGAAAGGTGAGAGCAACAGGGAATACAAAGCAAGCCTAAACGTTGAAAGGAGTCTTCTCTACCCGATGGCTCGACCCCAGGTAGAATTTGTCACTCGTTTAGTAACCTATTGCAACTCAAACCCATACTGGGGACTAGAGTATCTGTAGGAGATTCTGTGACTAAAACAATTTCTCCCTGTTTGCCAACAATCCAGCCTTGGGCTTCGGTGATCCTGTTCACATCCTGATGAGGTCTTACAGCCTGCTGTACCCGGTTTTCAACACCTAGTGCATGTTCTGTTTGTCTAGAATGTTCTACATGCTCAAGGGTTGGCAATAATGTGATCCAGTGTTCAGTGGTTGCCTTTGAACCGAGAGATTCGATTGGGCTAGGAGATAACCCACCTCGTCCGGTGACGATGAACTGGCTTGGTGCCCTAGCAACAGTTCTTCCAGTTGCACAACCTTGGGCGACTAAGCGTGAGGCATCAATGATGTCCGCAGGTAATTCTACTGCGCCTTGACTGGGATCGAGGTTAGGCGTGTTGATTGTTACCTCTCCATCGAGCTGAGGCGAAACTTGCGAGAAGGCGGTGATGTCATTGCTCAGGCTATTACTAGGTTCCAGCGTAGTTAGCTCTGCTCGACTGGGAGCTGCCAATCCCAAAAAGGTTTGAGCAGTGATATGAATCCGACCGCCGCTGCCAGAGAAAGCATTAGCGGTAATATCATTGTTCCCTTGCGATCGAGCAATTAAGAACTGGGTTCCTAATGTGATGTTGCCGCCACTGCCGCCTGTCCCTTCGCTTCCGGCAGAAGTTGTGATCTGATTTTGCTGCCCTAGCAGAATGCGATCGCTTGCCTGGATGGAGAGCCGTCCACCGTTTGCAGAACCAGTGGTCGCAGCCGTAATTTGATTGCGTTGATTAAGATGGAGAGCAGCAACATCAAGGGAGACATTACCGCCACGACCGCCTCCGGTCGCAGCCGTAATTTGGCTATTTGAATCTAGTTGCAGCCTGTCTATATCCGTCAGATTAATATTGCCACCATTGCCTACTGCTGCTTGAGCACTAATCTCTCCTCGATTCAACTGCACCGTATCGGCTCCGTCAATGTGAATATTGCCACCTTGCCCTGAACTTGTTTGAGCCGTAATGCGGCTGTGATCGCCTACGCGAATCTGATCTGCCTGAATTTGCAGGTTTCCCGCATTGGTAGCCTGGACAGAAACTTCTGCGCCGTTGCCAAGATGCAGTTCGTCTGTGTGAATCGTCACTTTGCCGGCTGAGCCCGAACCTAAACTTTCGCTTGATAAAGCACTGGCGACGCGATCGGGTCGAGTTTGCCGAGGAATCCTAAAAACATTGCTGCCAGATAAGTCGATTGATGAGGCATTCACCGTTAGCTCGCCGCCGCGTCCAGTGCTACGCTGAATCGTTCCTGTAGTGACTCTACCGCCATTTTGCACGGTGAGTCGTCCTGTAGTGAGTGACAGAGCGCCACCATTCCCAGAAGCTCCAAAATCGACCTGGGCAAAAATGCCGCTAGAAGAGAAGCGATCGGCCGACCGGCGTCCGCCAATTTCCAAAGACTCAGCCGCATTAATCCTGATGCTCCCGGCATCTCCGCTGCTGAGAGCAGTTGCAGCAATCTGTCCGGCATCTCTCAACACTAATCGGCGAGTGTCGATATGCAGCGCTCCACCCCTTCCTGCCCCTTGAGATTGAGTGGAAATTAAGCTAAGGAGGCTCGTTTGTCCATTTTCGTTCCGGATCGCGGGGATTCCAGTCGGCGCAGTGCTATTGGGGCTTAAAGTCGCTGTGCCTCTGACCCGAATCAGGTCAGAGGCAGATACTCGAATTTGTCCAGCATTGCTTTGTCCGAAGGTGATCGAAAAAAGCTGAGCGCCGTTCTGCAATATCAACTGCCGCGTCGTGACATCAATACGTCCAGCATTTCCGTTGTTTTGAAAACTGCTGCGAGTACCGCTTGTAATACCGCTGGGTTGACTGCCGTGACTACCGATCGCCCGGATCGACTCTGTTGCATTAATCTGAATATTACCGCTATCGCCGCCGCCAGACGTAAAAGATGTAATCTGCGCTCCATTGCGAATCTCTAGATGTTGAGTTGCCACATCGATTGCCCCTGCATTTCCCCCATCTGCTCTACCCGATTGGCTGTCTGTGATCAGCCCAGTCAGGCGATCGCCAGGAGTGCTACTACCAAATAGCGCTACAGATTCAGCCGTATGGACAGTCAATCGTCCACCTGGGTTGGAGCCACTGATTTGAGTCGAAAGCTGAGAGCCGTCAGCGAGATACAGTCTGCGTCCCTGCACCTGAAGATCACCGCTGCCAGTGGCTCCGGTGGTTTGAACTGTGGAATGGTCTGCGATCCGGATATCGCCAAATCGATCGCCAGGGTAATTGAGCTTGATTCCAGATGGATTAAAAGAGAAGTTGGCGGTACCAAAGGCGGAGACACTGCCTAGCTCGATATGTCCATCTGGTGCAAGGAGTTGTCCATTGTTTAAGCGGATGTTGCCACCCACGATCGCTAAAGTTTGATTAGGTTTGACTTGTAGTCCGCCAAGCGGTTCTCTGTTGGCGTTGAGGCTTCCAGTTTGAATAGTAATTGAGCCTGAAGTCGCCCCAAATTGTAAGCCGATTGGAGCGCTGATGGTAAGAAGCGTAGCAGGTGGCGGCTGGGTGGCAAAGGTAATGCCGTTTCGGAACAGAACCCGATCGGCGGTGCTGGTGATAAAGGAGCCGTTTAGCTCCAGTACTGCATTTTCACCAAACTGGATACCCTTGGGGTTAATCAAAAATAGGTTGGCGTTTCCTCCGGGTTCAACGCCTAAGAGTCCGTCGATTGTAGAGCGGCTGTTGCCCGTAATTCGGGTAATGATATTGTCAATATTCTCTGGATTCTCAAAAAAAACTCGTTCGCCAGCTCTAACGTTGAAGGATGAAAACCCATGAAACAAATTTCTGCCGCGTGTAGCTCCGCCTTGAATTAACGTTCCACGTCTACCCGATAGTCCTAATTCTGCGTTCTCTCGAACTCGCGATCGCTCATTTCCCCAAGTTGCATCTGGCGCGATCTGAGCCAATGCTGATTGAACAATTAATGGCGGCAAAAGCAAAATGAAGATGGCGAGGAGTGATTGAGGGAAACGATGCATAAACTATTAAGCAAAGTGTAAGCACTTAAATACTGAATCTACAGCATGACCTGCATAACTCAATGAATTCACGGAATGAACCTTTCTTCTTCTGAAGGTTCATAGAAGCTTCGTATAAAATTTACGTAGTTTCTGAAGAAATCAGGTAGCATTTTTGACGTTTCCTACTTTAAAGTAGATATGTACTTACTTAAGTGTTAGTAACATGCTGTGCGCAAAAAATATTGATGTTTTGTGGTTCTTCTAATTCCTAAGTTGCATCAAAGACTCAATAACAGCCATTATCTGTCTGAATTGTTTAGAAAAGTACAATTCCTAGGAATTTTGGGTATAGGAGTTTCAACATGGCTATTTTCACTGTTAACAGCGCAACTGATTTTGACGATCGCGATATTAATAATGGCGTTACGACGCTGCGAGAGGCCATTAATGCAGCAAACAACATGGCTGGAGAAGACACGATTAATTTTAGTGTGGGATCTGCAACTCCGATTAAGCTGACGAGCGCATTACCGCTAATCAATAGCAACATCGCTTTCAATGGCAGCAGTGCGATGGGCAACGCCACAATTAGCGGCGAGAATCAGTTTCGTGTTTTTTTTGTGAATGCCGGTACGGTTAGCTTCTCGAATTTAGTGATCGTGAATGGCTATGCCAAAGGGGGAGACGGTGGCAATGGCTCTACGGGCGGCGGCGGCGGCGGTGGCAATGGCGGTGGATTATTTATCAACAGCGGCACTGTCACCGCTAACAATGTTGCCTTTTCAAGCAATCAGGCAATTGGAGGCAAGGGTGGCGATTTCAATGGTGTATATCAAGGAGGTGGAGGTGGAGGTGGATTAGCTGATGACGGGGATAACAACAATGAAAGGAACGGTGGTAAAGGTGGCGGATTTAAGGCTTTTCAAGAAAATCTCGGCGGAATAGGAGGATCAGGAGGATTTAGGTATGACAATCGTCAACTATCCAATGGTTTAGATGGTAACTTCGCTGGCGGCGGCGGCGGGGGTGGGGATCTTCCTTACAACTCTGGTTATGGTTTTGGTGGTAATGGTGGTGACTTTGCTGGCGGCGGCGGCGGCGGCGGCAATGGCGGATTTGGGGGTGGTGGCGGGGGTGGTAATGGCTTAAGCGGTGATTGGGGCGGTAAAGGAGGAAAAGCAGGCTCATCTAGTGGCGTTTTCTCTGAGCGCTCAGGAGCAGGTAGCCTATCGGAAGGTGGTCCTTTTAGTAGTGGTGGTGGTGGTGCTGGTCTAGGCGGTGCAATCTTTATCAATGCGTTGGGGTCGTTCACACTCATCAATAGCCGATTAACTCAAAATGTTGCTCGTGGAGGACAGGGAGGTAGCACTAGTGGCTTGGCTAGTTACAATTTAGCTAGGCTTAATACAAGTGGTGAAGCGGGAAAAGGCAAAGGTGGCGCGATCTACGTTAGAAGCGGCGGCACGCTAAAGATAGTTAAAGACACATATACTTTTAGCGGTAATGATGCTTCTGATAATGATGCCAACCTATTAGAACAAGATAACGAAAACATCTTCGGCTCTTACAGCTTAATCTCGGCTCAAGTTGTAAAACCGGAGTCAAATCAAACAGGTCAAACCGGAACTGGGCAGACTCAAACTGGACAGATCCAAACGGGTCAAACCGGAACTGGACAGACTCAAACAGGTCAAACTGGAACTGGGCAGACCGGGCAAGCTATTGTTCTTCCAACTAAAGGAAACGATCGCATCAGTGGCACTCTTGGAGCCGATCGCCTCCTCGGTTTAGGCGGCAACGACACCTTGACAGGGGGAGATGGCAATGATCTTCTGAATGGTGGTAAAGGTAAAGATACCCTTAGTGGCGGCAATGGCAAAGACAAGTTCGTCATTGGTCGTGGCTTAGGGCGTGACCTGATTCAAGACTTCAAAGATAAACAGGACAAGCTAGCGTTAGCGGGTGGACTGAAATTCAAAGACCTAAACATTCTTCAGCGTGGCAAAAGTACGCTAATTCGCGCAGACAGAGAAGAGCTAGCATTTCTCAACAACCTAAAGGCTAATTTGATTACAGCCGCAGACTTTACAAAAGCCTAGCGATTGCCTTAGCTCAAAGCAACGGCAAATGAATCTGTCTGTTTAAGAGCAGTTCCACACAAAGGAGACACGAAATATGGCTACGTTTGTTGTCAATAGCGTGGCTGATGTCAATGATGGCAACCTCAGTAACGGCATTACTACGCTCAGAGAGGCAATTGACGCTGCTAATCAGATGGTAGGCGGTGACACCATCAATTTCAACTTCGGCGGCGCAGCCCAAACGATTAAACTCACGAGTGCGCTGCCGATTATCAACAGCAATATTGAGGTCAAGGGAATCAGCAAAGAGATTTTAACAATCAGCGGTGAGAACCAGTATCGGGTATTTTTTGTCTATGCTGGCACGGTTAGGATTTCTGATTTGACGATCGCCAATGGATATGCGAAAGGGGGAGATGGCGGTAGCGGTGATTTAGGCGGCGGCGGCGGCGCAGGATTAGGCGGTGGACTGCTCATTCATGAAGGATCTGTTGCCCTAAAAGATATAATCTTCACGAGCAATCGGGCAATCGGCGGTCATGGTGGTGAGGGGAGGGGTTATGGCGGCGGCGGCGGCGGCGGCATGTATGGTAATGGCGGCAGCTCTAATGGCGGGGGCGGCGGCGGCGGCGGATTCACTGGCGATGGCAGCGATGGTGGAATTGGAGCAGCATCTTACTATGACAGAAAAGGTGGTAATGGCGGAACAGGTGGAGCCATAGGGAGTATAGGTAGTGGAGGAAAAGGCGGTAACTCAGTTGATGGCGCTCGTGATCCAATACCCACTTTGGGACTAGACGGCGGCTTTGGTGCAGGGGGCGGGGGCGGTGGATATGCTGATTTGACACCGAACGGTGGCTTTGGAGGCAGTAGCGAATTTGGCGGCGGCGGCGGCGGCGGCGGCGGAAACGCAGGTTTTGGTGGCGGTGGTGGTGCCGGTGATGGTGCTAGTGGAGAGTGGGGTGGTAGGGGTAGTAAATCAATTAGTTGGTCTACGGGTGCACTTGTGGGACGCACAGGTGCTGGTAGCATTAGTCGAGGTGGTCCTTTTGGTGGCGGCGGCGGCGGTGCTGGTTTAGGCGGTGCTGTCTTTGTAAATACTTCTGCCTTACTCAGCTTGGATCGAATTACCTTCAACAATAATTCAACCCAAGGTGGACAAGGCGGAATTGGAATTTCTGATACCTACGTTAATGGGGTATATCAAAACATTCCAACACCTGGAGAATCTGGCAAAGGCAAGGGCGGCGCGATCTACGTTAGAAGCGGTGGCACGTTAAAAATTGTCAAAGATGCATATACTTTTAGCGGCAATGATGCTTCTGATAATAATCCAGGTTTGTTAGAGCAAGATAACGAAAATATCTTCGGTTCTTACACTCTGATCGCTGCTCCCGCTGTAGTTAATCCCCCCCAAGGAGACAAGCCGCCTGCTGGCACTAGCGGGAATGTCACCCCACCCCAAGGAACTAATCCATCTACTGGCGGAAGTACAGTCGTTCAGCCCACCGAAAAAAGCGACTTTATCAGCGGCACTCCTGGAGCCGATCGCCTCACTGGTTTAGGCGGCAATGACATGTTGAGCGGCGGTGATGGCAATGATTTTCTCGATGGCGGTAAAGGCAAAGATACTTTAAGTGGCGGCAAAGGCAAAGACAAGTTCTTGCTCGGCCGGGGATTCGGGCGTGACTTAATTCAAGACTTTCAGGATAAGCAAGATAAACTCGTGCTAGCGGTCGGCTTGAAGTTCAAAGATTTAGGCATCTTTCAGCGTGGCAAAAATACGCTGATTCGTGCAGCGAATGAAGAGTTAGCGTTTCTCAAAAACATGAAAGCTGACTTGATCACAGGTGCAGACTTCACAAAAGCTTAGCGATCGCAACGACTCAAAGCGATCGACTTTCTCAAATCCAACACCTAGAAGAAACTCTAAAAAGGAACAAAGCGTACATGACTACCTTCGTTGTAAACAGTGTTAGTGATGTCAACGATGGTAATCTCAACAACGGTATTACTACGCTCAGAGAGGCGATCGATGCTGCCAATCAGATTGCCGGAGATGACAGCATCACATTCGATTTTGGTGGCACAGCCCAAACCATTAAGCTCACGAGTGCGCTGCCGATTATCAACAGCAATATTGACATTAAGGGAACCAGTAAAGACACCTTAACCATCAGTAGTGAGCACCAGTATCGGGTGTTCTTTGTTTATGCTGGCGCAGTCGGAATTTCTGGGTTGACGATCGCTAATGGTTATGCAAAAGGGGGAGATGGCGGCAGTGGCATAGGTGGTGGTGGCGGTACAGGGGCAGGGGGAGGGCTGTTTGTAAATAGTGGAAGTGTAGTGATCGACAGCGTGATTTTTTCTAGCAATCAAGCGATTGGCGGGAAAGGAGGAGACGCGCAGGCTTATTTCGGCGGTGGTGGTGGCGGTGGTTTTAGAGATAATGGCGGTGATAGTAGATCTGGGAGTGGTGGACAGGGCGGAGGCAGCGGACTTGAAAGTCTTTTAGGAGGCAGCAGCGGATCTGGCGGGCAAAGAGTCGCCGCTTATCCGGTTCCAGCAGGCTATGACTATGCTGTTACGAACGGTCAATCCGGAACCCTCGGTACTGGCGGCGGTGGGGGTGGCAACACTGAAGGATATTTATTAAGACCCGATTTTGCTAGTGCAGCAAAGCACGGATTAGGTGGTAACGGTGGCGATTTCAGCGGTGGCGGCGGTGGTGGCGGCAATGGTGGGTTCGGTGGCGGTGGTGGCGGCAGTAATGGCTCCGCAGGCGACTGGGGAGGTAAGGGGGGTAAAGCAGGTTCAAGCAGCGGGGTTTTTCTTGATCGAGCAGGGGCAGGTAGTCGAGCGGTAGGGGGACCAACAAGTGGCGGTGGCGGTGGCGCTGGTTTAGGGGGAGCAATTTTCATCAATAATTTTGGTTCTCTGACTCTTAGCAACGTTAAGTTTGAGGAGAACTCTGCCCGTGGTGGTCAAGGTGGTTATGGAGTTATTACCAACGTCTACCATGCACCGGGGACACCATTTGATGTTAGTGGCGAGGTGGGTAAAGGTAAGGGCGGAGCAATCTACGTTAGAAGTGGTGGCACGTTAAAGATTGTCAAAAACACATCTGTTTTCAGCAGTAATGATGCTTCTGATAATGATCCAAATCTGCTAGAACAAGACAACGAGAACATTTTTGGCTCTTACACGCTCATCGCAGCACCAACTATAGTCGCCCCACCCCAGGGAACTAATCTACCCGTTGGAACTGGCGAGAATACTACATCTCCTGGCGGGATCGCCTCGCCTCCTGGCGGAAGTGTAGTCGGCCGAATCACCGAGAAAAATGACTACATCAGTGGCACTCCTGGAGCCGATCGCCTCCTCGGATTAGGGGGTAACGATAGGATTATCGGTGGTGATGGCAATGATTTCCTCGATGGCGGCAAAGGCAAAGATACCTTGAGTGGCGGCAAAGGCAAAGATAAGTTTTTGCTTGGTCAGGGATTGGGGCGTGACTTGATCCAAGATTTTCAGGATAAGCAAGACAAGCTGGTGCTAGCTGGCAAACTCAAGTTCAAAGATCTCGATATTCTCCAGCGTGGAAAAGGTACACTGGTCAGCGCAGGCAAAGAGCAGCTCGCGTTTCTCAAAAACGTGGATGCTGACCTAATTACCGCAGCTGACTTTACACGCAGCTTGCAGTAACGGGTAGCGAATAATGTGACGCTTTGATACTTTATGGCATCCTCTGATCCGTTCGACGCAATCTTAGACCGCATTAAAGCAGGGCAACAGACCGAGGCAGACTTAGCAGCTCTGCAAGACTTAATGCGTCAAGGAGACGCTCAGAGCCTACGGGAATTAAGCAAACATATCAACATTGGGCAAGTTAGCGGCGGCGAGTTGCAGATCGGCGATCGCACCTACAACTACCGTGTCGAGTGGAGTGACGAAATCAAGCAGGCATTGATTGAAGCGATCCAAACGCAACTGCCTGCCTTGAAGCGCTTCGTTCGATGTAAGCCTCGTACAGCTATTTTTACCAGTCTAGGTGTGACCGCAGCGGTTGCCTTAATTCGCTTTGCCGGACTGCTGCAACATCTAGAACTTGCCGCCTATGATCACCTCCTGCAAACCCGATTGCAAACCGACCCTAATTCTCAAAGCTGGACAGACGATCGCCTCGTCATCATTGAAGTTACAGATGATGATAGGGCAGAACAAAAACTGCGGCATGAAGATTTAAGGGGAACCTCTCTCTCAAATGCTTCTTTGCTGCGGCTGTTGCAAATTCTCGACCAAGCAAAGCCTCTAGTAATTGGGCTTGACCTATACCGGGATGATCCTCTCAATCCGCAAGAAAGCGCTCTTGCCCAACGATTTCAGTCCCAATCCAACTTATTTACCGTTTGCAAAGTCGATGATCAGAATCTCAAAGTAGGAGAAGATCGGGGCGATCCGCCACCGGGTGTACCGGGCGATCGCATTGGCTTTAGTGATTTTATTGCAGATGCTGACGGAGTTTTGCGCCGTCAGCTTCTAGCCTTTCGAGAAAAGCCAAGCTTTCAAGCCAGTTCTAACTGTCAAGCCGAACTCGCCTTCAATCTTCGCTTAGCCACCTCCTATCTCCAGCAAAAGCAGCAGCTCTCCGTCCAGGCTACCTTCACGCCAGAAAATCACTGCACTGGTATCAGCAGCAGCAATGGAGTGACGCTTCCCAACCTTCAGTTTTATACGGGCGGCTACCAGGGGGATGATTCAATTGCAGGCTGTCAAATGCTCCTGAACTATCGCACTCATCCAACGAACAACCCGATCGCGCCCACCTACTCTCTAACCCAGATGCTACGAGGGCAAATTCCAGCTACTGCGCTCAAAGATCGGATTATTCTCATTGGCAGCATTAGCGGCGTCAGTGAAGACGTTTGGAGAACACCCTTCACGACAAATACACCTGGCGTTTACCTACAAGCTCAGATGATTAGCCAAATTCTGCATATCGCTTCAGGCAATGGGCGCTATGGCATTTGGGTACTGCCGCAGTGGGCAGAGCTACTGTGGATTTTAGCCTGGTCTTTTGTAGGAAGCGGTTTAGCCTGGGGATTGCGATCGCCCCAGCGGTTGCTGATTGCCATCGGCAGTGCCGCGCTAGTGCTGTACATTAGCAGTATTGTCCTGTTCTTGATGAATGGCTGGCTGCCACTGTTGCCTGCGGCGATTGTGCTTGTGGGCAGTGGCGGGGGCATGTGGGGGCTAACGCTGCGGCGGAATTTGGGCGGGCGCAATCTGCAAATGGAGCAGCCGTCTGGAGGGAAAGCTAATGAATCATAGAAAAACAGCCTGTCCTACGGTCTGGAGAAAACTGCGAAGCCGGATTTTGACCGTGGCACTTGCGCTGATCCTGGTCACTTCTCTCTGGTTACCCTTTCAGCCTGAAGCCGCCGCCAATCCCCTCACGGACATTATTGAACGGGTGCGAACCTTGATCGATCCTGGTTCTGGCAAAACTGCTCCTACTGGACGCAGCGGCGGCGGTGCAGGCAGAGGTCCACTCTGTCCAGCATTTCTGGGTGTTTCTGTAAAAGCGCTGATACCTACTCAAAGCAACACCTCATCAGATGCCGTGGCTGCAACCGAGTTTGTTTGGGGCAGAACGATCGAAGCGAACCCGATGCTATGGTTTTACATACCGTACGCAGCAGATAAGGTAAAAACTGCTAAATTTTCCCTACTCGACGATGCAAAACAGCTCATACCAAACTATCCTCTGATCCTGCCGCTCTCTGCAACACCAGGAATTGTTGCGGTGCGTTTTCCTGAACCACTAGCAGTCGGTAAGTCCTACAACTGGTATTTGTCGATCGTCTGTAGCGCTGAAAAACCCTCTCGGAATCCGGGTGTAAGGGGCTGGATTCAACGAGTTGAACCCAGCACAGAGTTGTCAGCATCACTTGCCCAAGTTGACAATAAACAAAAGTACCGAATCTACGCAGAGAATGGAATTTGGTACGATATGGTCGCAAGTTTAGTAACTGAACGTCAAAATGACCTGCTCGATCCGAATCTCCAAGAAGATTGGATAGCGCTGCTGGAATATTTGAACGCTGATGATTTGAAAGATGCCGCGATCGTCAACTGCTGTAAGCTGCCTTCGCCCTAAAGCCAATTTCCAATCAAAACATATGTCGCCCAGTAGCGAGGATGCTCATACTGCGGATTTTTGAGGAGAAATTGCTGCGCCTGCTGTAACGCTTCCGCTTTCGTCGTGTTTGGCTGCATCAGATGGTGATAAAGCTGGCGCGTAAACTCGACGCTAAAGGCATCATCTAGCGTCCATAAAGAAGCGATTGCACTACGCGCCCCCGCCCGATACGCCGCACCAGCAATTCCTAATGCCGCTAGTTCATCGCCAATCGCCGTTTCGCAAGCACTCAGCACCAGCAGTTCAATGGTATCTGCTCGGATCTGGCTGCGAATTCGGAACAGGGAATCTAGATCATTAATGGCGATATCACCATCTGAAGTCAGCAAAAAAGCAGCCTCCGGGTCGGAGCTGAACTGTCCGTGAGTTGCCAGATGAACGATCGGATAATTCGCACGATTAATCACCGTATTGAACCGCTCGCGAGTAAATGCCTGATCTTGAAGCGTAGTCGTTAAAATTCCAGTCGCAGCAATTTCATCTAACTCTTGCTTAACATTTTTGAGCTGAGAAAAATTCACCCCAAAATCTTCACCTTGAGCATCTTTACCCTGAGGAGGATTCGTCAACCCAACCGCCAAAACCTTCAGTTGCTTAGACTGCAAGGTTTGCGGATTCGGCAAGCTCAGATCAGGCGCTAGGGCAAGCGCATAATTCTCCATCAAGTATTGTTTACCGTCATAAAGTGCCGCCATCGGTACGCCTCGCAGCAAGCTGTCTAGCGAAAACACCAGCGTTTTAATGCCCTTTTGCTCTAGCACTGCTCTCGCAGGCTGCAAAATCCATTTGTAAAGCTGCAGTGCCTCTGTCTTTACGGCGGCAAACGTATATTCTTCTTCCAGATCAAGCTGGAGCTGTTGAATCGTTTGCCGCAGCTTAGCCGTAGGGACAAGCGTGCGATAGTAGCGGAGCTTGTTCTCTTGAGGCAATTTGTAAATCACTTCCAGACGATCTGGCAAAATCATCGGGTAGAAAAGCGCTGTAGTGGGAGCCTGCTGATCCAGTAAATCTTCTAGCTGTTTGGGTGTAGCATCCGCACAAGGTTCTTGCAGAAAGTTTTCCAGTTGAGTTACTTGTAAAGAAGTAATTACCTGACGCGCCTTCTCCAGATTCTTCTGGCTGGGTGTACCCGACTGAAGTAATAAGTCTATTAGCTCTCGATACAGCGGTTCCTCCGCCTGCTGCCGAAAACTGAGCTGAAAACTGATATTGCTCGTCACTACATCGCGCCGCAGCGATCGCAACGTCTGGATAGCAGTATCGTAAGCCTCTACCGCTTTAGTTTCTAGCCCCTGTGCCCGGAACAACCGTCCCATCTGCCACTGCCAGCGATACGCCCCTTCAGGCTGGTTGAGCATCTGGGATCTTTGCAGCGCTTGCGCGGTTAAATCCTGCGCAGTTTTCCACTGTCGATCGGTTTCATAAAGATACCCCAATGCGCCCAAGGCATAAGATTCAGCCAACGGGTCACCGAGACGATTTGCCTCAGCATTAGCTTGCGCTAAAATCTCACCTACATCCCGATCAGAAATTCTTAAATTGGGGACAGATTGCTTCAGCCGAATTAAGCTGTAGGCAAAGTTGATTCGAGCATCGATCGAGAAGCCCCCAGGTGACAGGTTTTCAAGCTGCGGCTGGATGCCGACAGATAAAGCTGTCGCCTCGTCCCACTGCTGGTTATCAATCAACAGGCTCAGTTGATTGAGTCGCGATTGAGTCCGCAGGTTGATCGAAACAGGAAACTGATCTACCTGTCGGTAAAATGCCAGTGCTGCTGCTGAGTCTTGCTGGGTTCGAGCCATGTTTCCTAAGCTGAGTTGGACAGAAGCAACCGTATCTGGTAGCTTCAATGCCTGTGCGATCGCCAAACTCTGTTGCAGCACCTGAGCAGAATCTTTTAAGCCACCTGCCACCCGCATCGCATCGCCCAAACTTTGGAGTCCTAACGCCTTCGTCAAATCATCTGGCTGCTGCCGGAGTATGTCCATCAGTGCCATTAACGTGCCAATTGCCCGCTGATAGCGTCCTTCGCTCTGCAAAGCCTGGGATTGATTGATGCGGCTCCGCAGCACGCCAGAAATATCCTTAAGCTGCTGGTACAGTTGCCCGGCTTGTTCCCAGGTTTGCCAAGCCTGCTCCGTCTGTCGGCGGGCAAATTGCAATTGTCCCTGAGTTTCCAAGACCTGAGCCAGGACAGATAAACGATTGGCGCTGTCTGCGGATTCACCCTGATTAAGCTGTCGCAAGCTATCGGCGATCGCTTGTTCTGCCGCATCCCACTGCCCTAGCCGCTGGTAAGTCAATGCAAGGTTGCCAGAAGCGATCGCCTGCCCCAATCGATTATTCTCTAACTCATACGCCTGAACCGCCCGAAGCAAAAGAGCAGCAGCTTCTGCAAACTGCCTTTCCTCAAAGCGATCTTTTCCCTGCTGCACAAGCATTTCCCCATTGAAAGATGGCGCTTGTGCCAGAATCGACACAGGGTAATTGGGCGGAGTAACTCGCTCCAACTGCTTCAGATATTCTCCCTCCTGAGCAGCCGATTCCATCCCAGCATTTCCCGTGAAGGGTTGAACAAGAGGACGACTAGAAGCGATTCGAGCGATTGCGGGAGATATTACGATGCATAGAACTACTGCCAAAACGGCAATCGCCAGAAATTGAATTAAAGATCGATGCGTGTGGTTCATCTCCCGTTGGGCAATATGCTGCGGCTACGGACATAGCTCATTCTACGGTTTGTCAGTGATATAACAGGTTAAATGCAGGATTTTTCAATGAAACCAGAATCCTGCAACCGAGCCAGACAATCAATGTACTGAGGCAGTGTAGTAGAGTGATGACCAATTCTCAGCAAGGCAGCAAATTCAATATCAATATCGGCAAGATATCGGGAGGCGAAATCCAGGTTGGTGACCGAACCTATTATGGGCATCAGATCTCACCCAAATCTGAGAACGCTGCTCCTACATCTAGCCCTGATCCAAAGCGAACTATCTTAGTCGTTGCTGCTAGCCCAGTTAATCAAGCAAAATTGCGTCTTGATCGAGAGGTGCGGGAAATTGATGAAGGATTACGTCTTGCCAAACATAGGGAGAAATTTGACTTGCAGCAACGCTGGGCAGTCCGTCCGAATGATTTGCGTCGAGCTTTGCTCGAAATTCAACCGCAAATCGTTCATTTTTGTGGACACGGAGAAGGGGAAGCGGGGTTACTACTAGAAGATGAGTTAGGGAAAGCCAAACTTGTCTCAACTGAAGCGATCGCTGGACTGTTTCAATTGTTTGCTGAAAGGGGATTAGAGTGCGTTGTCCTCAATGCCTGTTATTCAAAAGTTCAGGCTGAAGCGATTGCTCAACACATCAACTATGTAGTTGGAATGAGCGATGCCATAGCGGATAAAGCTGCAATTAGCTTTGCAGTTGGCTTTTATGATGCATTGGGAGCAGGATGGTCTTATACCGACGCTTATTCATTAGGGTGTAATGCGATCGCACTAGAAGGAATTGCCCAAAACTTGCTACCTGTCTTAAAGCAGAAAACTTAATAGATCGCAATTATGCACAGTTCTTAGAGTGTGACAGTTTTAGAAACAATGGATTCGATGCAAAAACGTTTGTTTATGCACCAAATTTCAAGTAACGAAAGATCAAGTGTTCTAGTGTTGCATAACCCTATTGCAGAACGTGATCCAATGGCAATGGGTTTACACCAATCACATCTTTCAAAGTTCTAGCTCATAGATTAGCGGGATCGTTCAGCCCACTAACTTCTGAAGGAAAGTTAGTGAGCTGAACGATCCCGCTAAACGAGCTTCCAGCTTAACTTTGAGTATTGTTCTGCTGAATGTGGCTAAAAATATCAACTTGCTAACTCATTAAGTTTTTGCGTAATAATAGTAAAACTTAGTCAAAAGCAAAAAGGGGCGTGATGCCGTTCCAAAAAGGAGAAAATCCCCACCATCCAGCCGCTGGATCAACCATTAAGGTGGAACCCATTTGAGATAAGAAGGCGATCGGTCGCATCAAAAAAGTGCTGGCAGATCATCCTCGTGATTTGTGTTTGTTCACGCTGGGCATCAACACCGCTTATCGAGCAAACGAACTGCTGTCAATTAAAGTCAAGCAGGTGCGATCTCAGCGAGTGGGGGATGTCTTGGAGTTGAAGCAGCGCAAAACGAACAAGTATCGTCCCGTGACACTCAATGGCACGGCAATTTTGGCAATTCAGAATTGGTTGGAAGACAGCCAGCTTCAGGATGAGGATAATCTATTCACTGGGCAGCGGGGTTGCTTGACCGTAACTACGGTCAGCATGATGGTGAAGGGCTGGTGCCAAGACGTAGGGTTGAAGGGAAATTATGGCAGCCATACCCTTCGTAAGACTTGAGGGTACTGGCAGCGAATGGAGCGAGGCACGGCTATTCCGCTTTTGATGGAGGCATTCGGCCATGCAACCCAGCGGCAAACGTTGGCGTATTTGGGAATTCAGTCCGATGAGATCGCCCAAATCTATGAGCTAGAACTCTGAGAGATGATTCGGCGTTAACCCATTGCCATTGGATCACGTTCTGCAATAGGTTTATGCAACGCCATAACACTTGATTGCTCGTTACTTGAAATTCGGTGCACAAACAAACGTTTTTGCAAGGACGTAAGCATTAACAGTTAGAGCCAACGGTTACATAGCTTCAAACGCAGCTAAAGGTGTCCATTAACCAGATGCACTGCTCCTATTTTCCTCAAGGCTATGTTAGGCTGCTGCCTTGAACCTTCACCAATCCTTATTCCCTCTGAGTTGAGCAATTACCTGTTTTAAGCATGGTCTAGCCCGAAGCTTTCGATTGAGTGGGGATTTAGTATAGTCTAAAATCTTACTGCCGAAATTGAAGGTTGAACGTATGATTTAGGCAAGGTTATTTGTTTCCTGACACGGCGTATGACGAACTCTGGACAGGGTAAGTACAGCATCAACATTGGGCAGATCACAGGCGGAGAAGTGCAGGTAGGCGATCGTACCTACGCCAATGCTTCACCTGCTAATCTGGCGCTCGCAGCAGGGGTAGAAGCTCGACAGCCTGCTCAACGGACTATTCTGGTGCTGGCTGCCAGCCCGGTTGACCGTAGTCATGAGCAGTTAGGTCGAGAGGTTCGGGAAATCGACGCTGGGCTGCGTTTAGGAAAACATCGCAACCTATTTCATCTGGAACAACGTTGGGCCGTCCGTCCTGAAGATCTGCGGCGATCGCTGCTGGAGATTCAGCCACAAATCCTCCACTTTTGTGGCGAAGCAGGAGAGACACAGGGGTTGGCGCTGGAGAATGCACTGGGACAAACTCAGTGGGCTGCCACAGATGCCCTTTCTGACTTGTTTAAGCTGTTTGCTAGTCGGGGTTTAGAGTGTGTCGTCCTGAACGCCTACCACTCAACTACTCAAGCGACTGCGATTGCGCAGCACGTTCGTTGGGTAATCGGCATGAGTGACGCCATCGAGCGCAGAGCTGCAATTCTGTTTGCGGTTGGCTTTTATGATGCGCTGGGGGCGGGCTGGTCTTATCAGGATGCCTATGAGCTAGGGTGTAATGCGATTGCGCTAGAGGGGATACCACAAGACCTGATCCCGGTTTTGCAGAAACGCGAATCCCAGCCCCCGTTATGATGCATGCTTATGATTCACGCTGACGAGCTAGCCGCCATCCTCAATCACATTCTGGTGGGCGAGCAGACCGAAGCAGAAATTATTAAGCTGCGCGACTCGATCAGTATGTCTGGCGATCGAGTACAAATTGCTGCCCAAGCAGAGGATCAACAAGACAGTCAACCGATCCGCCAGATCACAATCGGACAGATCAGCGGTGGAGAAGTGCATATCGGCGACAAGATTTACCAGGGCGCGGATGCCGAAACGATCCGCAGCATTCTCCAAGAGGTCTTGCAGCCGCTCCACAAGCCGACAGCAACAGGTATTCCCGAGAATCTGCCGCGCAGTGGAGCAGTGCAGTTTGTGGGACGGACAGAAGTGCTGGAAATTCTGCACCAACAGCTCCAGCATCCTCAGCAGCTAATCACAGCGATCGCTGGCATGGGCGGCATCGGTAAAACAGAATTAGCCGTGCAGTATGCCAATCAGTACAAGGCGGAGTATCCTGGTGGGATTTGCTGGATTCACGCTAGAGGGTTGGAAGTCGGGACTCAAATTGTCCAATTTGCCCGATCGTACCTTCAGCTTCAGCCACCCGAAGACCTGGATCTGTTAGCACAGGTGGGTTTTTGCTGGACTCATTGGCCTGACGGAGACACGCTGATTTTGTTCGACGATGTTGTCAAATATGCAGTCATTAAGCCCTATTTGCCGCCGCACGATCGCCGCTTCAAAGTAATTTGCACCACGCGCCTGCGCTTAGGTAAGTCCGTCAAGCAATTAGAGATTGAGGTCTTAGACGAAGCCGCATCGCTAGCCCTGCTAAACTCGTTGATCGGGGCAGAGCGACTGCAAGCAGAAACGGAAACGGCGAAGCAGCTCTGCGCCTGGTTGGGCTATCTGCCGCTGGGCATTGAACTCGTGGGGCGCTACCTCGATCGCAAGCCAGACTGGTCGATTGCCACCATGCAGCAGCGATTAGAGAAGAAGCGGCTGGCGGAAAAAGCGCTGCAGCAGCCCGATGAAGATATGACCGCTCATACTGGCGTTGCAGCTGCCTTTGAGCTGAGCTGGGAGACCCTAAGTGCAGCAGCTCAGCAGATGGGGCTGTTGCTGAGCCTGTTTGCACTGTCGCCGATTCCCTGGTCACTGGTCGAGCGCTGCTGGACTGATGTAGATCCGGAAGAACTGGAGGAATTGCGAGATGACTACTGGATTAATTTGCACTTGCTCCAGCGCAAAGGCAATCAGTTGTATCAATTTCATCAGTTGATGCGAGAATTCTTGCAGGCTAAACAGCAGGACTACGCCGATTTGGACGAGCTGAGGCAGCAATTCTGTCGGGCGACCGTCCAGGCAGCAGTAGAGATTCCAGAGTTTCTCCCGCTACCGATCATTAGCACTGTCGCGCCTACCGTTCCGCACATTGCCGAAGCCGCGATCGCACTAACAGCAACACTACCATCTGCCGATCTGGTTAAGCCTTTTATCGCCCTGGGGCAATTTTACAAAGGTCAGAGCTTCTTTTCACAGGCTGCCCAATGGTATGAACAGGGCTGGCATCAGGCAACACAGCGGTTGGGCCACCAGCACAGCGATCTGGCATTGATCCTGACGCGGCTAGCAGGGTTGTATAAGATTCAGGGACGCTACGCTGAAGCTGAGCCGCTTTATCAACAGGCATTGCAAATCAGGCTGGCACTGTCTGACAGAGAACAGCCTGACAGCGAGCAAGCTGGCAAGCAACTAGAAGTGGCACTAACGTTAAATGAGTTGGCGATTCTCTACACCGAGCAAGGGCGATTTGCCGAGGCCGAACCGCTGCTGAAGCAAGCCCTGTCTACTCGCCAAACCCTGCTGGCTACCGATTGCCCAGAGATTGCCGAAAGCTTGGCAGCGCTGGCGATCCTATATCAATATCAGGAACAGTTCACTAAATCAGAAGAATTGTATCTCAGGGCTGCTGCTATTTATCAAAAAACGCTGGGAGAAGAGCATGAATTAACGATCGAGTGTTTCCATAATCTCTCCGTGGTCTATGCCAAGCAGGAGCGATTCGCTGAAGCAGTGGCTCTCACCAACCGGATTCTAGAGCGGAATCGGCGACTGCTGGGTGAGGAGCATTTAATGGTCGCCAATAACTTGAATACACTGGCTTCACTCTACACTTCGCTCGATCGCCTCTCAGAAGCAGAGCCGCTGCTGGAAACGGCGTTGCAGGGGTTTGTCCGCTGTTTGGGCAGCGATCACCCTTACGTTGCCTTTGGCTTGAGCAATCAGGCCAAACTCTATGCGGCTCAGGGGCGCAGCGCTGAAGCTGAAGCTGTGTATATTAGAGCGATTGCCATCCTGGAAGCAAAATTCAAAGCTGACTATGCAGATGTGATCGAGATCTTTCAGCAACAGCTCCACGAGCTGCAAGCCAGGATGTCAGAGCCACAGGAATCTGAAGAGCGCATGAAATAGTTTAAAATTTGTTGACAGCTTTTATCAGCCGCCCTATCGTGGTCGCAGCCCTGCTTAGCGCCCCGCATGAAGCTCAAACGATTTTTTCTGACGCTCTGCGTCGCGTTGTTTCTATTTGTGGGATGTCGTCCAGCGACTGATGCCTTGTTTTCTGGAAGCGCTTCACCCCCTCTACGCCGTCAACCTGAGGCAGCGGCACTCGCTTCTCCAGTCGCACTCGCTACCCCGACCGCACCGGTCAGCGCTAGCAGCGAAGACCAGCAGTGTAATGTCGTGATCCAAAAAGCGATCGAGCAGTTTGACTCGAAGCAGTTTAAGCAGGAGGTCGGTGGTAATGGAGCAGCGCTGGCTGAGTTTGCTCAGCGTCAGCAAGCAGAACAGCTTCTGAACTTTCTGGGGCAAGAAGCAGAGGAGAATAGCAAAGCAGAGTATCATCAGGACTCGCTGTGTCTGAGCCTGAAGCGGCTGGAGCTAGCGCAGCAGCTAGGAGACCGCCAGTTGCTGCTGGCGCTGTATGGTGTGGGCAATGGATATCGGGCGATCGGTGATTTTGCCAATGCATTGAGCAATTTTACTGGCTACCTGAAACGGGCGCGAGCTTTGGGCAATCAGCGTCACGAAGCCGTGGCGCTGGGTAGTATCGGTGAGATTTATCAGGAGTTAGGAGATTATGAACAGGCGCTGCAATACCACCAGCAGCGCCTGGGTATAGCCTACGAAGTTCAGCATTTTGAAAATGATCCGGATCAAGACGCTAATGGTTTTGATGGTTACACAGGATCGCAGCTTGTTGGCGATGCTTTGGGGAGCATTGGAGATAATTACTATATTCAACAGAACGGCACGAAGGCAATCCAATACTACGAAGCACGGTTTAAGATCATTAATAAGCTCAATAAGAAGCTGAAAGTGGCAACCACAAAATCTGGTGTGGATATGAGCTTGCAGCCTAGCTGGATTGCAACGTTGACTAGTCTGGCTAAAGCCTATGATGGAAATAAGGAAACTGAAAAAGCCGGAAAAGAGTACGAAGAAGTTAAACGGCTTATCGACAAATACCCTGTCCTTGCTCACTCCGCTGCGGCTTCGAGGTTCTACGAAAGTTGGATTAACTTTCTGCTCTCTCAAAAAAGATTGAAAGAAGCGCTCAAAATCGCCGATGGTTTCATTCAGCGCTATCAAAAATTGGTTCACCCGTCAAAGCAGCTAGATCTAATTACGCGTCTTTTGGCTTTTGACAAATCGAAGGATTACTGCGACAAAGTGGCTCGAAATCCTTCGAGTATCTGTGAAGATGAAAAGACGATAGTGAAGGACTCTATTAATCTTATTATCGAGTTTAAATCTGGGAAAAAATGGCTTTCCGAGCTGTCGGAGCAGCTGGACAAGCTATCGGATACTGCTAAAAGTGAGCTAGATAAAGCCTGTGAGCGTAAGCAGCTTGATTGTACGTTGCGCGTCAAGTTTCCCAACAACGATCGAAGTTTGGGACGGGTTTATAACCTGGCGGGTCTGGTGTATCTTCAACAAGGCATGCTCCCAGAAGCCGAAGAAAAGTTTAAGGCGGCGATCGACCTCCGCAACAAGCTGTCGAAGCAGCGCTTAAGCGATACGCTCAAAGTTTTTTTCTTTGATACTCAGCGCAACGCCTATCTCAACCTCCAGCAGACGCTGATTCAGCAAGGAAAGAATGAGGAAGCGCTGGTCATCTCCGAGGATGGCAGAGCGCAGGTTTTTGCAGAAATGCTGGGCGCGAATCGGGCTGCAAATCCCACAGCCAATGCAGACAGCAATTCCAACCGCTGTAGCGGCAAGGTGGCAATTGAGCAAATCCGGTGCGTTGCCCAAGAACATAAACTAACTCTGGTCGAATACTCTTTAATCGAGCAGCCGATCGTCGCCGATCGTCCAGCAGAGGTGCTGATCTGGGTGGTTAAGCCCACCGGAGAAATTGAGTTTCGATCGCAGTCAATCAGCGAGGCGTTGCAGGCATACAGCGCTCAGACTGCCACAAACTGGATTCATGAAGCGCGCAAACAGATTGGTCTCTATGGCTCAGATGGAAAAAATCAGCGTGCCACATTTCTAAAGGATGGGAGAACGGCAAACAAAGCTGCAACCGCTCCAGATGTTCCTTTCGACTCAAAAGCGCAGGCTGACACGCTCCAGAATCTCCATGCGCTGCTGATTGAGCCGATCGCCGATTTGCTGCCCACATCGCCTGATGAGCACGTCTTGCTGGTTCCCGACGGCAGTTTATTTCTGATTCCTTTCGCAGCTTTGCAGGACAAGACCGGAAAATCTCTCCTGGAATCGCATATATTGCAGACCGCGCCTTCGATTCAGGTCTTGAATCAAATCTACTCGCGCCTGCCCTCCAGAGATCGCCTATTTTCTAATCCACTGATTGTGGGCAATCCTCAGTCACCCTCAATCAACTGTCAGGGCGGAGATATCGTCTTACCGCCACTGTACGGTGCAGAATCTGAAGCTGAGAACGTGGCTAAGCTATTGCATGCGCAGCCCCTAATCAGAGACCAAGCGACCGAGAGTACCGTGAGACAAAAGATCAACAGCGCTAGCCTGATTCATCTGGCGGCTCACGGGCTGTTAGATAACTGCCCAGGGTACGCCGTGCCGGGGGCGATTGCCCTAACTGCCGATGGAGATACCGAGTCAGCTAATGGCTGGTTCACGTCCAGTGAGATTGCTGACCTGAAACTGACGGCAAATCTCGCGGTTTTGAGTTCTTGCAGCACGGGACAAGGTCGGCTAACGGGAGATGGAGTCATGGGGCTTTCTCGCTCTTTTCTAAAAACGGTTCCCAGCGTGATTCTCTCCTTGTGGAGTGTTGACGATGGCTCCACGGCTGAGCTGATGAATCAGTTCTATGAGAAGCTACGAGGCATGGATTCACCAGATAAAGCAGTCGCCCTGCGAGACGCAATGGTGGCAACGAAGGCAAACTATAAGGATCCTCGACAATGGGCTGCATTCTCTCTCATGGGTACTGCTGAGTGAGGTATCCCTTTCGGCTCTGTCGAAAAAACTATTGAGGAACAAACGATGGAATGGAGGCAAGCTCAATCAAACAACAAGTTCAAAGATTTGGGACACCACACTTAGGGGTCGAGTTAAACTCAGCGGAGCAGTCACCCACTCCGCTGAGTTTAACTCGACCCCTCATACACCAATTTCATCACGCCTAAACGGGTGTGAATAAGCAAAAGATTTGGCACAATTTGTAAATCACTAGCGCAATCCGTCAAAGCTTCTCTAGGGCAAGATGCTACTTTCTGATGACCTGAGATTTGCTACATCGGGTATGTTTAGCAAACGCGAAAAAAACAACGTTAAGGCTAAAACCTTCGCCTAGCAAGGATTTCAGCCTCTGTTTTTTGTAGAATTTAAGACATTCAAATCGTTAGATTCTTTGATGGGTAAAGCTTTCAGGCTTTTTCAGGATTATACAGATTTTGGCGTTCTTCTCTTGCCGTCAATAGCTCTGGACTAGATTTAGCTTAAATCACCGTTTAGTTATGGTCTAAAACCCTTGATTTCTCGTTGAGCTAAAAGTCTAGAACCAAGCAAAATCGTTTGAGTAGTTGCACTGTTAAGCAACTACTCTATTTCTAAAACTCAGTCATAGCAGTGCTTTTGAGCTTAGAGTTGTTTATTGTTCCGTTGCTAAATGAAGGCGATGTCGCGGGTCGGGTGCATGCCGTTGTTCGGTGGTGCCCGCCAGAGAGCAAATGCCCTCACTGGCTATAACGCACGCTCCATCAGGATGTCCCTTTGTGGGTCTGAGCCCAAATGAAACACGTGCTCGCCGACTGCGCAAAAGTTCCACTTGCGGTAGAACGCCTGCGCACGCCCGTTCCGCTCCCACACGCCGAGCCAAATAGTCTCGTACCCTACCTGCCGCGCCCCATCTACGCACGCGCGCATCAACGCCTCCCCGACGCCGCGACCTAGCCATTCCCGCGACACATACAGCCGCACCAGTTCGATGGGCTTAGGTCCCTCGACGCCCGCTGCTGGCTCGCCTGCATGCAGTTGGGCGTAACCCGCTGCGAGCCCGCCGACTTCCGCAATGAAGAAGGTGGAGGCGGGATCGTTCAACTCAGTTGTCTGCTGCGCGGGGTTGAAGGACGCGCAGAGGTAGGCAGCCAGATCTTCCGGGCTGTTATCGGCGGCGAACGTCTCGAAGAAGGTGTGCGCACCTAACTCGGACAGCAAGCCTGCGTCCTCAGGGTTAGCGCGACGAATCGTTAGGTCGGGATTTTGACTCATACCATTTACCCTCACGCCAATGAAGACGTCGAACGGTCGTGTTCAGCGGACGCAGATACCTTTTGCCACTCAACGAAGAAGACCAATACGTTCCGCTGCAACACAATTGTGTACGCCCAGCATGGGCGTGAACTAATGGGGTGAAAGTCCCCTGGAGGAGAACCAACGTCCAAATGCTCGAAACTCTTGGAGCCGAGTGGCGTATCACTCCTAGCTTAAGGCAAGGGCGCTTC
>JAHHHD010000057.1 GCA_019359505.1 Drouetiella hepatica Uher 2000/2452
ATGAATGGACATGGCTCAGATGCTCCTAATCTGAATAGAGGCTGAATCCAAGCTATGACACTAATCCCAAGATTTCTATCACCGATAGTACAATTCGCCAACAACATCCGTTGCTAAATGAAGGCGAGCACGCCCGATCGCCTTCAGGAGATCATCACGTACCACGAAGACCAAGGAGCCTTTATCGCCAATCCCCATACCTATGTGTTAGAAGATGGCGGTCAGAAGGCGATTGATCCTATCCAGCTCCAGTTCAAAGAAGCGATCGATCCCTATGGGTTGCTCAATCCCGGCAAGATGAAGGCATGGGATCAGCGAGTAAAAGCATAAACTCGAAAAGGCATAAACTATTCACTGTGGGAGCGCGTAGCTCCCACAGTGATGTCAGGGAGCCTGCTTAAACCGTCAAGCTCAGCGTGTAGTTAGTGGATCGACTCGTGGTTTGCGGTCTAACTCTCACAAAGTAAGTGCCAGCCTGCAAGTCTTCGGTGATGTTAGAAAGGAAGGTGGTACTAGAGTTAGTATCAGATTCCACGACCTCATTGTTATCAATCAAACCATTGCCGTTTGTGTCCCGAATCAAATCAATCCGTGTATTGGTAGAAGTAGCCGTCACTCTGGCCTGGAGAGTCGCAACGTTATTCAACGTGAATTTGTAGAAATCATCTGAATCGATGATGCCAACATGCTCTTTGGCAGAAAAAGTGCCGGAAAGCACGCCGATATCCCGCGCAGTGGGCAGCGTATTGCCTGGATCAGGCGAGACATTGCCCCCAAAGGGAGTCGCGACTAAATTTAGTTCATATAGACTAGAGTTACTGGTATTCGAAGTTTCTACCTTGATAAAGTAAGCCCCTGATGGCACGTCTTGCGTGATGCTAGACAAGAAAGTAGAGCTGGTATTAGAGTCAGAAGCTAACGCCTCATCATTGTCGATTAGCCCATTACTGTTAATATCGCGGATTAGCTGAATGCGCGTGTTTGCAGAAGAGCCTTTGACATTGATCTGAAGGTTTGCAATGTCAGTGAGGGTAAATTTGTAGGTATCGTTTGCATCTAGTTGGCCGACATAATCTTTGGCCAGCAAGGTGCCCGAAAATACTCCCAGATCGCGCGCGGCTGGCAGCGTATTGCCTGGATCAGGCGAGACATTGCCCCCAAAGGGAGTTGCGACTAAATTTAGCTGATAGATGGTAGAGGCGCTGGTGCTTGAAGGTTCTACTTTGATGAAGTAAGCGCCGGATGGCAAGTCTTGTGTGACGCTAGACAGGAAGGTAGAGCTAAAATTAGTGCCTAAGGCTAAAATCTCATCGCTATCGACGAGTCCATTGCCATTCCCATCCCGAATTAACTGAACACGCGTGTTTGCAGAGGAGCCTGTGACTCTGGCTTGCAGGTTGGCAACATCATTTAAGGTGAACTTGTAAAAATCTACCGGATTAGTGGTGCCAACAAAATCTTGATTAGTATAGGTGCCTGAAAGAACACCAATATCAACGGCTGAACTCAGCCCTTCTACAGGAGGAACGGGAGGAGTTGGGGGAGTCGCCGGAGTTGCTGAAGCAGCTAGATTATAGTTTATGTTGCCTTTGAGGCTCTGCACTGAAATATAGTAGCTGCCTGCAGCTAGGCTGGCTGCAATTGTTTTGGGCTTGGCTCCGCTCTTAAAGTTTTCTAAAACAGCACCGCTGCTATTGCGTAAGGTGACTCTAGCACTGGCTCTGCCCGTTACTCGTCCTAGCGTTAATCCAAATTCGCTTGCTCCAGACAAAGTAAATTTGGCGAAGTCAATTTTATCTCTTGAACCGACAAACCCGCCTATACGCTTGCTTCCGCTTAGGGTTCCAACATTGCGAGCGTTTCTCAGAGTATTATCTTTGTTGCTAATTGACATAACTTTTTACGTTTATTGGGATGTTGAGGCAAAAATGCGAAAGTTTTTCTATAACTCCTACAGGGTAAGGCTTCTAGCTGTTGCGTGGCACTTCGTTGCAGCGTCGCTACCTTTCCCCCTATTAAACTCGAACAACGACTTTTCCAGTCACCTGTCTTTGTTCAAGTTTGCCAATGGCAGCAGGCAACTCATCCAGGGAATAGATGTGGTCAATCAGAGGGGCGATCTGACCAGATGTCAGCCAGTTCTTTAAGGTCAAGAGATCAGATTGGTTCGGGGTAGAGGCTAATGCGGTGACTTTGCAGCGACTGAATCTCGAAATCAAAGATCCGAAGAGTAAAATTTGAAAAAATCGCGCGATAGATCCCCCCACCAAAACATAGGTTCCACCGGGTTTCAAAATAGAGAAATAGTCAAACACTGAACGATACGCAGCCGCATCCAGAATCAGGTCATAATCAATACCGCGTTGCGTCACATCGACTTGCGTGTAGTCAATCACCTGATCAGCACCGAGTAATTTCACCTTATCTATTTTTTGCGTACTGCATACGGCTGTCACTTCCGCACCCAAGGCTTTGGCAATCTGCACCGCAAACGATCCTACGCCCCCGGATGCACCGTTAATGAGAACTTTCTGTCCGGGTTGAAGGTGTCCGCAATCTCGGAGCCCTTGTAAGGCAGCCAGTGCAGCCCCAGGAACGGCAGCGGCTTGCTCAAATGAGATCGTGTCAGGCTTTAAAACCAACGATGATTCTGTGGCACAAGCATACTCGGCAAATGCCCCAAAGCCACATTCAGAAAGATCGCCAAAAACTTCATCCCCAGGCTTAAATTGGGTAACAGCTTGACCCACGGCTTCCACTCGTCCGGCAACATCAAAGCCAAGAATTTTCACCTTGGGCTGACGCAATCCGCCATAGATGAGGCGAACGATAACGGGAGTGCCTCGCATCAGGTGCCAGTCCCCCGCATTCACTGATGTCGCATGAACCTTTACCAACACGCCCTGATCCGACACGACTGGCTTATTCATCTTTTCCAGTTTCAGCACCTCTGCTGAACCATACTCAGAACGGGCGATCGCCTTCATTGTTTCATTCGTCGTTTCATTGCCTGGGTTCGTCCCTGTGTTGGGGATACGCGAGGATGTTGCTGCCATAGATTTTTAAGAGTTCAGGAGAATGGATGCGAAGCGAAACTTGTCATCTCTGAGCTAGACTTACAGTGTACGTCTACTCATTACGCCAGTTTAACTTACGCTGTAAGTTTGTCAAGTTTAATCTGTGGCAACTCACATCAGCGGAGGCTAAACCGATCGGTTACAGGGCAATATGCAATCAAATAGATGGCTAAGACAGAGACATCCAACACCCCCTCTCCAACCCCGTTAAGTCGGGAGCGGATTTTGCAAACAGCCCTCCGTCTGGCAGACGAGGGAGGACTTGAAGCGCTTTCGATGCGAAAGGTTGCCCAAGAATTAGGCGTGAAAGCGATGTCGCTCTACAACCACGTTGCCAACAAAGACGACATGATCGATGGCATTATGGATCTGGTGGTCAGCGAAATTGAGTTGCCTCGCTTTGATCTGGATTGGAAAACTGCAATGCGGCGACGGGCAATCTCGGCTCACGAGGTGCTGCTAAAACACTCTTGGGCAGCAATGGCGATCATGTCACGAATCAATGTAGGTTCAGCGATGCTGCGTTATATCGATAGAACAATCGGTTGCCTGCGGGAAGCAGGATTTTCATGGAAGATGGCGGATCAGGCGTGGAATGCGATCGATAGCCACATCTACGGCTTTACCCTCCAGGAATTAAACTTTCCCGTAGAAGCGACAGAATATGCCGAGACAGCCGAAAACTTTATTTCGCATATCCCGCCAGACCAATACCTCTACATGCACCAACTGTCGCTTTTTATCATTGATGGCAGTTATGACGGTCTACACAACTTTGAGTTTGGTCTCGATTTTATTTTGGATGGGCTGGACAGGTTGCGCGATCGTGGCTGAGGGGTGGGTAAGTAGGCTGTAAAGGGCGCGATCGGTCAATTTCTTGGCGCGAATAGTTAATGGAAGCAAAATCGTGTCGCTTAGCATAGCAGAGTCTCCATTTTCGCTTTTGTAGGGGTCGAGCCGAGGTTAGGGTAAAACAGTGCCACGAAAACTTGAAAAGCCCTTGGAGTGGTGACTTCAGCGATCGCGGCTTTTAACCAATTTAGCCTGATTTAGCTACGAGATTTCAAGCCTTTCAGGGCTGTGTGGCACTATTTTGCACGTATCTCGTGCGCCGAGCTTCGCTCGGCGCACGAGATACAGCGGTTGTTGAATGAGTAAGCCACAATTTGGTAGGCTAAGTCATCCCAGCCAGATAGAGAATATCCACTGATGCCTGCTCCCTTATCTATTGATTTGCGACAACGAATTATCGCTGCATATGAAGCTAAAGAAGGCTCACAATGTCATGGATAACTTACCTGTTCATCATGCTACGGTCATTCAAGAGGCAATCGAAGCAGTCGGAGCAAAAGTTGTGTTCTTGCCTCCTTACTCCCCCGACCTTTCACCCAAAGTTGTGTTCTTGCCTCCTTGCTCCCCTGACCTTTCACCCATTGAATTATGTTGGTCAAAACTCAAGCAGCTTCTTTGGTTCGGCTAAAGCTCGAACCAAAGAAGCACTTGATCAAGCGTTAACCCAGATTATCAATGAGTCTTTTTCCGATGATGATGCCCTGGGTTGGTTCGCTCACTGTGGCTTATTCATTTGAAAACCGCTGTAACTGTGGCTTATGCAATTGAAAATTGCTGTAAGTTTATGGTAGCGAAAGCTTTAAACCTTTATTGAGATTACATCGGCCTGAGTGATTTGATTGGTATTAACCCCATTGAGCTTCGCTAGCAGGTCATTGTTGTGAAAGATCAAGGTTGATTGACCGCGCCCAACAAGTCTCAAATCTTTGAATTTCAATCCACTGGTTAGGCCGATACGATCAGTGCGATCGCGGAAGTCTAGAATTTGGTCTGCCGTAGATCGACGACCTTTTGCTTTGGTCAGCACAAACACATCGCGTCCTGCGCCACCCACCAGTACATCTCGACCTAGACCACCCACTAAGGTATCGTTGCCGCCTTCACCCTGGAGCCTGTCATTGCCATCACCCCCAAACAGGCGATCGTTGTTATCTCCCCCGATCAGCAGGTCATTGCCAGCATCTCCGAGCAGGCGATCGCTGCCTACGCCACCAAACAGTTGGTCACCGCCACCGCCACCGCTCAGAGTATTGTTGGCCGCGTTACCGGTGATGGTGTTAGCGCTTTCATTGCCAATCCCTACAAGGGCAGTGCCCTCTAGCGTAAGGTTTTCGAGGTTGGGGCTCAAACTATAGTCAACGCTGGTAATGATCAGATCCGTACCGCCGATCGCTAGATCGGCATCTGCTTCGACAACGATATCTCCCAAATTGTCTACATAATAGGTGTCGTTGCCACTGCCACCGATCATCACATCAGCACCAGCGCCGCCATTGAGCATGTTGTTGCCGCTGTTGCCCGTGAGAGTATTGGCCAGATCATTGCCGATACCACTTGTGTCGCCAGTACCCTCTAGGGTAAGGTTTTCAAGATTTTGGCTTAGCGTCACGCTTGACGCCAACGAAAAGACCGTATCAACGCCGCTGCTGTTGCTTTCATTAACCACGTCTGCACTGCTGTCAACGTAGTAGCTGTCGTTGCCGTTCCCCCCGATGAGCGTGTCGTTACCTGTGCCACCATTCAAGCTGTCATTTCCTTCACCCCCGTTGATGACATCGGCACCCGCTTCACCGTTGAGCGTGTTGTTGCCGCTGTTACCCGTGAGCGTGTTGGCGATCGCATTGCCGGTGCCATTGAAATTGCCCGCACCTTCAAGCGTCAGGTTTTCAACATTGACGCTAAGCGTAAATGTTAATGCGGAGGAAAAGACCGTATCGACACCATTGGTATTGGTCTCATCAACCACGTCTGCACTGCTATCAACGTAGTAGCTGTCGTTTCCATTACCACCCGCAAGCAAGTCATTTTCCGTACCGCCGACAAGACTATCGTCACCGTCACCGCCGTTTAAAGTATCTGCACCTGCTCCACCATTCAGGTTATTTTTGCCACTGTTGCCAGTGAGCGTATTGGCGATCGCATTACCTGTCGCACTAAAGTTGCCCAACCCTTGCAGCGTCAGGTTTTCGACATTTTGACTCAGCGTAAAGCTTGGAGCAGTTGAGAAGACGAGATCAATACCGCTGGTGTTGGTTTCATTCACCGTATCACCTATGCTATCGACATAGTAGGTGTCATTGCCATTGCCCCCAGCAAGGGTGTCATTTTCAGTCCCCCCGTTGAGAATGTCATTGCCATCCCCCCCGTTGATGACATCGGCACCCGCTTCACCGTTGAGCGTGTTGTTGCCGCTGTTACCCGTGAGCGTGTTGGCGATCGCATTGCCCATACCATTGAGGTTATCGGTGCCCTCAAGGGTAAGATTTTCGATATTTGTCCCAAGCGTATAGCTGGGCAGGGTGGAAAAAACCGCATCAACTCCAGTCGTATTTGCCTCGTCAACGACATCCCCACTACTATCCACGCTGTAGGTATCGTTGCCGTCGCCGCCGATCATGAGGTCATTCCCAGCGCCGCCATTTAGGGCATCGTTGCCAATACCACCATTCAGCGCATCATTATCCGCACCACCATTCAAAATATCGTTGCCCGCACCACCGTTGAGCGTATCTTTCCCAGCTTCTCCATTGAGGGTGTTGTTGCCGCTGTTGCCCGTGAGGATGTTGTCAAGTTCGTTGCCGGTGCCATTGCCGTTGTCGGTGCCCTCAAGGGTGAGGTTTTCAACATTGGCTCCCAAAATAGTGTTGGGTGCTGTTGAGAAGACCGTTTCAACGCCGGTGGCATTGGTTTCATCGATCACATCCCCATTACTATCAACGTAATAGATGTCGTCGCCGTCACCGCCAATCAGGGTGTCATCCCCTGTGTTGCCGATGAGGGTATCGTTGCCTAGCCCACCGCTCAAGGTATCGTTGCCGCCCTGACCATCAAGGGTGTTGTCGCCATCTCCCCCGGTGAGTTGGTCGTTGCCGCCCTGACCCGTGAGCATCAGGGGAGTAATGGTTTGACCCAGTGTCAGGGCATTGGTGCTGAGGGGGCTGGCTTCCCCAATCCGGTTGGGGGTGGGTGTAGCTGTGGCGATCGCCGCAATCGCACCCCCCTGCCCGTTTTTCAAACTACTGCCGATGGTCGTGTCGCTAATGCTGGTATCGACGAGCTGCACAGAGAGGGCAGAGGCGTCGCCAATCAGCCCAAGAGTCGTTTGTTGAAAGCGCAGTTGATAGGACTTGGGCAAATACAATCCGTTGCCTGCCGACCAGTCTGCAACGGGCGTCCAGCTAGTGCCGTTGGCGCTGTATTGCCAGATGCCGATGGTCGTGGCTGGCACCGTGGCGATAAAGATACCCCAGAACCCAGCATCAGCAAAAATTCCATGCTGGCTGTAGGCTCCCTGATCAGCATCCGACTCATCAGCCAACCCATTAGCCGCATCCGAGAAGCGGGAAGACACAAGCGATTCTACCGTTTTAGCGGGAGCAGGTGTCCCGTCATCCTGCCCATTGGCGGTGATGCGGACGACTGTCGCCACATCCTTTGCCACCGGGCTGAAATCATTGACTGCCTCAATTTGCCCCGTCATGCTAAGGGTCGTTGCGGTATAGCGTGTGGTGCCACCAATCCCAACCTGCACCAGGTTGACCCGTTGCCCCAGACCAATGGCTGAGCCAGCTCCGTTGTCTACCAGATGCACCGTGAGGGGCGGGATCTCACCGTTGTAGTTAGCGTTGGGCTTAAAGCGAATTTTGTTCGCTTTGGGAACCAGATAGGCATTGGTGGCGCTAATGTCGCTGGGGATCTGTATCCAAGTCGCCTGACCAATGTCATACACTTCCCAATGCCCTTTCTCATAGGCAAATTGCTGGTCTTGCGATCGCGTTCCACTCAGGGTGGCAAAATCTTGAACAATGGCAATACCAATAAAGGCATTTTGGCTATTGTTGCCTGCATCAATCGCATCCTGGAAGGCCGTGGCAAACAGCGTATCCACCGTTTGGGTGTCGTTGGTGCTGTCTTCAAGGGCGGTGGGGAAGACGACTTGAGCCCCGTTGGCAATGGTCGGCGCATCGTTGAGCGGCAGAATATTGATTGTGCGGCTGATGGTTTCCTGGCTAAAGGGGCCACCCGATGTCTGGAAGCGGGCATCGGCGATCGCCCCCGCTGTGAAATTGAAGAAAGAACTGTCGATCAACCGGGCTGTGATGCTACCGGGCTGCTTGTTAAAGTTTAGCCCTGGCAAAAAGCGTAGCTTGGTGTCGGCATTGAGCAACACGGCCTGAGTTTCGGTGAGGCTGGTTGACAGGCTCGTCCAGGCGGTGCCGTTAAAATATTGCCACGCCCCTTGGAGAGCGGTGCTGGCATTGCTGATGATGGCAATCCCCTTGAGCAAATCGCGATCGCGATCGCTAAATTGGCTACCAAACAGCTGCTCAACCGTCAGTTCTTGGGGTGAAGCGGTGGCATCTTCGTTGGTGGCGTTAAAGCCGCTGTCCTGCCGGTCAAAGGTGAGACTCCAGCCGTTGAGCAGCCGACCAAAATTGGAGCTGTCGGTGCCGCTGTCAGTGTCATCTTGAATGTACAGCTTCCAGTTGCCGTTGAGGTTCTTGCCATCGACCCCGACAAATTGACCAAAGCTAGTCTGCGCTCCAGCAAACTCAGCCGGGTCAAGATCATTGGCGACGGTGTTGTTGGTGGGGCGATAGGTGTTGTTGTTTTGCAGTGGTGAGAGCGACAGGGCATCGGCAAAGCCATCAGCAAAGCTGAGAGTTAAATTGTTGATGCCATTGCTGTCTGCCGCATCGGAAATCAAAATGATCCGCTGACCCTGCGGTCCTTCGAGCCAGATATCCAGGTTATTGGCGCTGGTGACGCTGAGTCCGTGCAGGGTGACGGTCGCCTTTTGGACGGTGCCCAACAGCCCTTGAACGGTAAGGATAGAAGGATACAGATCCCCTTGTCCTGCGGGTGGATTCAGCTCGGCTGAGGATGGCGATCGCCGATCGCTGATGCGCACCGCTTCGGGTTGGCTAAAGGTATAGCTGAGGCTGCCCGTGGGCGCATCATTAACGGCATAGACCTGCGTTTGATAGGTCAAGGTGCCGGTGAAGCTGTTGGCAAAGTTCGGTTCAGTAGTGATGTTGACCAGGGCACCGGAGGTGACGGCGACGCGATCGTCAATTAGATTGACCGTCAGCGCCGTGGCTGCTCCCGCATAGTTAGCGGTGGGCACAAAGCGCAGGAAGGTGGACGCACTGAGCAAGACATGTCGCGTCTCAGATGAGTTGCGGTTGACATCGGGGATGACCGTCCAGGTCGTGCGATCGCTGGAATATTCCCACTGTCCCTGGCTGGGGCTGACCTTGTAATTGCTGATCGCAATACCACCTAAGGTTTGGTACAGCGCATCGGTAGCAGCAAAGTAATCGCCAAATAGATCCGCCACAGTTTCACCCTGGGGCACCGTAAGCGGGTTACTTGAGCTGTCTTCGAGCACAGAAACGGCGTTCTCGATATCGACAGTCGAGGTTGTCAAAATAGGCGGACTTGTCATGCTATTGGAGGGAATTTGAATGGTTACGGTGAGGTCAATCGTTTGGCTGCTGTAGGGTGAGGTGCCACCGACCGCGATCGCCGCTGGGTCTGCCGGGTCGAGGTTAAGGCGATCGCCCGTCTGAAGCGGCTGTAGCGGATCTTGGCCACTAGCGTCGATTAGACGCACAGTCAGCGGTGGGGTGGACTGACCTGCTGCGCCGCTGCGAGGAATAAAGCGCAGTTGCTCTGCCGATTGCACCACTAGCGCATTGCTGGGCGTAATCGATTCGGTGAGCACCGTCCACTGCTGGGTTTGGGGATTGTAATAAGCCCAGTTGCCTAGGTTAGCCTGCGGCACATAGTTGACAATGGCAATGCCATAGAGGCTATCGCCTTGGTCGGTATCCACCAGCGTGTTGCCAAAGATCGCTCCGACTGTGGCTCCTTGATAGGGGGTAAAGGCGGTGTTGATCTGGGCGCTGTCTACGGTCGGAGCCTGGTTAGAAACCTGGGTAATTGATTGATTGGCTTGCTGAATGGCATCTGCCGCCGTGATCACTGTTTGCTGGTACTGGTCGAGCAAGGATGGAATGTCCGTCTTGAGCGCCGTTTTGAGCGGGGTCAAGTTGGCATAAGACTGGCGGATTTCATCTAAAGAAGTATTTGGGGTGACTTCCCCAGCCACGTCTGCATAAACATCCGAAAGAATTTGCAGGATTGTGCCGCTTTCGGTCTGAGCCTCGGTGAGGGCCGTGCCCGTTAGATTAGGGAGAATTTCCTGCTGGTAATAAGCCTGCACCACATCGGCGGTGAAATCAGAGAGTCGATCGCTAAACGACTCACCGGGGATGACCACCACATCGGCGAGCGCATTGGCCACAAATTCCACCACATTGATCAGCAGGTCAGCAGATAGACCATCGGCTTCGTAGCCCCCGGCAACCCGCGCCAGATTGTAGATCAGCGTGTCGAGAATGATGTGGCTCTTGTAAACCTGAAGCCCTAGCTGAGCATCCGCGAGAGTGCCACTGCGAATCGCCTCAATCGGGTGGAAGGTATTGAAATCCAGCGCATCCGGCAGGTTAAAGAAGTCCTTGAGTTTATCGCTGCTGGCCGCTTGGTCGCCCCCATTGGCGATCGCCATCTGGGTTGCCATCGTGGTCAGCGGCGACACAATGCTGCTATCAGGGCTAGCAATCATCGGGCTAACGATAGGCAAGCCGCTGACCTTGTCGATGCCGCCAATCACCACGATCTGGCCATCGTCGAGGGTCAGTTGACCGTCACCATTGATATCCAGCTCAGCTGTATCCACGCTAAAGTTGTAGCTGCCGTCGCCCAGCGTCACGCCCCACGGTTCATCGGGGTCAAACTTGAGGTTAAAGTTGGTGTCAAAGAAGACCGTCGCCCCCATCACCTCAGACTGCACGGCTGCCCCTGACTGGGACGCACCGCCCACCTGGAACTTAAACAGATCAAACTCCCACTGCTGCTCATAAAGCGGCATGGTAAAGAAACCCACATCTAGCTCAATCAGCGCTTTTAAGAAGGCATACAAGCGACCATACAGCTCAAACAGCGACAGCGGATTGCTAATGCCTTTGATAATTTCAGAGCCGCGCACCTTGCCGTCGCTATCGCCCAGGTCGTCGCGCGATTCGCCCACATCTTCCAGGTCAAGAGCAATTTCAGCCCCAATTCCACCCCCTAGGTAGAGTGAAACTGGTCCCAGGTTGGCCCCCGCCCCCGCTTCAATTTCGGCAGTGGCAGACAGTTCTGGCTTATCGTCCGGCTCGCCATTAGAGGTATAGCTCTTTCCAGTCCAGTCCATCAAAAAGAAACCGTCAAACACTTTGTAGCTGTCTTTGAGCGCAAAGTCGGCGTCGCTCCATTGGCTAAAGCCATAGGTGTCAAAGCCAAATCCCAAATCGGCCACCGCTTCAAATTTGCCCGCCAGCTTGCCATAGACCGGATAGGGTGGGAAAGGATAGAACTTCTTCTCGATCTCAAACTCCAGCTTCAGCTCCGGCAGCTCGTAGGTGACCAGGTTGACATCTTTGCCAAACAGTAGGTTGACCAGGCTGACTGGGTCATCCAGCACCGGGAACTTCAGCCCCTTGAGGTTGTTCAGTTTGCCAGCCAGTTGAGCCATGTCGTCGCCAGCGGCATTATCTGACTCGCCAGCAGCATCGCCCAGACCATCGACGCCTGGTGTTGCAGGCGCGCTTTCCTGATGCTCAAGGGTCGATTTCTCCGTCGGAGATTTTGGCAGAGCTTTGTCGTCTGCGGGTTCGCCGCCTGCCTGACCGCCTGCGCCCTCCTCTTCTTCATCGCCACCGGGCTTTAGCTGCAGGTGATATTCATCCATCAGAGGAAGAACTAAGTTATCCCCCTTAGCCAGCTTCTTGCTGACTTTGTCCATCGCCTCGATCAAGTCCACCACTTTCACCACGGTTTCAAAGAACTCGGCATATTGGGTGGAGCCCAGCTTGCGCGAAATGGAGGCCAAGGTGATGGCAATTTCGAGGATGGAGGCTTGACCATTGCCATCCTGGTCAAACAACCCCGACAGCCCCAGGGTTTTCATCAACTCCACATCGGTGTTTAGGGTCTTGATGAAGGGCTTGATCGGGTCAATCACCTCGTTCACCCCGTCAATCACAGGCTTGGCAAACTTCGTCAAGAAGCTGCCCATATCTAGCCCCAGATCCTTTAAGCCGATGGTGAGAGACGGCTCAAAATCTTCACCCTTGGCCAGTTCTGCCTTGCCTGCAAAGCCCAGGTCAACGCTGACCGACGGGAAGGAGGTATTGCCAGACACGGTGGTTTTGAGGTTAAACGCCGCGCCAATCGTGGCTCCTAGGGTGTAGTCAAAGCTTTCCTTGAGCTTGGCGCTGCTGAATTCCTTCTGGGTGATTTCCGCATCCCGAATTGGGGTGCCCACTTCAGTGATGGTGAAGGTGTCCTCTGGCTCTTCGGTGCTACCCGCTGCGGGTGCTCCCTTGAGTGCAAAGGTGATGGCGTTTTTGAGCTGCACCATCGTCTGGGGGGTGCCATTTGCCGATTGCAGGGTGACATGATCGCCCTGGATCAGGTAGAGATCCGGGAGTTGTTCCTCGCCTTCAACGCGGGGGTTGCTGACCTTGATCACAGGTGCCGTTGCCCCTGCTTCAGGCTCCTCACCCGAAACCTCCAGGTAGTCCACTACCTGGCGAATGTTTTTCTCTTCTTTGAAAGGCTCGATGTAATACATCGTTCCGGGGGGAAGCGCATCCGACACGCCCGTCTTGCGTAACCGGAAGACCAGTTCTGTCCCTGGGGGAAGCTCAGCGGAGCCGTTTTCCGTAGCAAAGTCGATGGCAAAGCCGTTGAACTCAGTGAAGCTGTAGGAGTTAGTGCCGCCACCAGGCGTTAAAACTCGGCGCTGCGGATTGCGCGGGTCTTCGGGATAGGGGTCTTCGGGATCGGGGGTTGGGGTGCTCAGGGTAAAATTGACCGGAATGAGCCGATTCCCGTCAAAGAAATCATCATCTCTCACGGCTGTGGGCGGAATCGGCTCTCGCAGTGGGTCAGCGATTCTAAACAGATCGACCGTAAAGTAGCTGGGGATTGGGGAGTTGTTTTCGACGCCACCCAGTGCTAGAACTAACTCACCTTCGCGCGGCCCATCTCCATCGAGGAATGCCTGAAGATTGTCGGAGCCTTCTTGTAAATCTCCGGTATAGAGCGTAGGAATCGCCTGCTCACCGGAGTCTACTTCGATCTCAAACTCATATTTGCGCGCCACTTCAACGGAGTTAGCCGCTTTGCCCAGCAGCGCAAACTGAATGCCCGCAGTGGCTTCGCTGTGGGTATCGCCCTTAGACAGCAAGCTTTCAGATTCGGTGTCCTTTTCCAGATCGTCGAGAATGTCATTTTCAGCGTTGTAGTTTTGGAAGAAGGAGTGAGCATCGCGCTCGATCAGTTGGGAATCGATCTTGAGACCATCAATTTCGCGTTCACCTCGCCAGTTGGGGCGAAATTCGCTAGTTCTGCCGTTAAACTCTACCGTGACGCGATCGATGTCGTCGTAGCCCAGTTTTTCGAGGATGATGGGATATTTCCAGGTGTCCTCATCTTTGACATAGGAGGCAAAGTCATCCGGGGAGGCGGTGTTGAGATCAACCGGGTCACCATCCACGTCATAGGCGCGAACGATGACGGTTTGCTCGGTTTCACCTGGCGTAAAGATGGGGTCTTCATCCAGCGAGATGGTGAGTTGAGGCTTGTGACCGTTGACAAAGTCATCTAGCGGAATTTGGGTCAGCTCAGCCTTGAGGAAGGCAATGTTGCCCGTGGCTTTAAAGTTGTTGAGGTCGAGGAATACATCGGCATTGGCTCCGGTCTTGGTTTCGTGGGTCTCGTTGTTTTCGGAGATGTCGATGCCAAAAGTGCCCTCTAGCAGGTTGATGAACAGGCCAACCCGCAGATCAAAGTGGAAGATGGAGGAAAGGGTGCCCTCGGTTTCTAGACCCAGCGCTGGAAGACCAATGTCGGAGTCGAGGGACACGTCAAACAGGTCGTAGTCTTGACCAAAGGCGAGATCCAGGGCGATCGTCTGCTCCGCTGCGTCGTACTCAAGGCTGACCTCCACATCGGTACCGTCTAGCACTTCGCTGAGGGCATCGTTAAGGGCACGCACCAAGGCGGGGCTGGTGATATAGCGCTCTTTGTCGAGGCTTTCGGTAAAGGCGCGGATGAAATCGCTGAGGAAGGGAGGCAGTTTTCCCGACAGGCTGCCAATCAGGGGCAGACGATAATTGTTGATGCTCTCTTCCAAGCTGGTGAAGCCCTGATCAAGGGACCCAGTGACGGTGGAGTTGTCGAGGCGACGATCCTTTACCGTCAGCACCAGCGGCGAAGGAGAGTTGGTGAATTTTTTGGAGTAAAGACCGTCGGTGCCTTCGCCCTCATACACCTTCATGTCGAGCGGCAGGATGCGATCGATGTCAAATTTGGTGTCGTCTAGAGCGGTGAGCTTGACCCGCTGGAATCGTGCCCAGTTGTTGCTGTCAAAGTAGATTGCGTTTTGTTTCCACAGATCGTTTGCGGCGTAGGGGTCGCCTGCATAGTCGATGGGCAGAATCGTGTCGGTGGGGACGCCATCCTCAGCCGTCAGCTTGATTTCTACATCGGGGACGTTTTGGTTGGCCTGCGGGTCGAGTTGCAGCGATGGGAAGGAGGTAAATGCCGCAAAGCTTGACCAGCGACCGACGGAAATGTCGTTTTGCCCTGCGATCTCGACGCGGCTGACATCATCGCCGCTTTGCACCACCATGCCCGTGGCAAAGCCGAGTTCTGGTACCAGTCGCCAGCCGGGTTGTTGCTCAGGGCGCAGGTTGGTTTCAAACAGTGTCAGGACGCCGTCACCATCCACATCAAAATCAGCCAGGGTGACGGTTTGATTGACCAGATCGGCGCCTAGCTCAAAGTTGCTCAAATCGGCATCTTCGGTGCCTTCGTCATACACCCCATTTTCGTTGGCATCATCCCAGAAGAAGAAACTGTTGTCGCTAAGGGTGACGCCTCGGTGTTCGCCTTCATCCCAGAAGTTATCACCATCGGCGTCAAAGAAGACGGCACTTTTGAGGACGATCGGTTCCGCCCAGTTGTCTTCGGTAACGGTGAGGGTGAGTTCGTCGGTGAGTTCGGGAATGCTCCCTTCTTCAGCCTCTGGGTCAACCTGGTAGAACTGGATTTTGCGGCCATAGTTGTCGTAGACCGCCGTGGTGATTTCGGCTTCGCCCGTTTCGTCGTCGAACTTTGGCTTGTCTATCATGTGGAGCTGGAGCTGCTGGGTGTTGTTTTGATCCCAGCGGGGGTCAAAGCGCAGCGCGATCCAGTTGGCTGCGCCTTCGGTGGTGTTGCCCGGATCAGACAGGGGACGCACGAGGAAGGCGGCGGAAGCAAACTCGTCGTTGTTGTCGAGGTTAGGATGCTCGGCGATAGTGAGATAGCCCTTGTCAGCGGGGCTCTTGCTGTCGAGCACTTCTTGACCGGGCAAAATGAAGCGGAATCCGACCTCTTCGTTGTCGTATATGCGGACGGAGGCTTTGGTTTCGATGGGGGCGAGTTTGTAGCCAGGAGCGGTGCCGTTGGGGTCGGGCAATAGCTCTAGCTCTACCGCTTCAAAGCGTCTGGGGTTGGCCTGGGCTTCGGCGGCGGTTTTACCAGTGGCATCTAATAGTCGGGTGACGCCGGTGCCGGCGCTGGTCAGATCTACAAGCTGGGTTAGCCCTTCGTCTTCGTAGAGGGCGATCGCATCCTCAGCCAGCAGTTTGACGTAATAGACCGCATCCCCATCAATGCCGTCGGGCAGATCACCCGTGCCATCGGGAATAAAAGTGACCCTAGAACCCTCTAGCAGGCGGTGCTGAAGCAGGGTAACGGTGTTTGCGGCGGTGTTGACGCTGCTAGGTTTGAAGGTAACATCAAATCCTTCGGCGATGTAGTCATCAATGGGGAAGATAACCACGTTGGCCAGGTCTTGACCCGGCGCAATGGTGATAAAGTTGGTGCCGCTGGGGGTGAGATCGACATAGTTCTGGTAGTCTTCGCCCTGGGTCGCAGGGGCAGTTTGCCAACCCTTCACCTGGTAGTAGATGCGCAGCCCTTCGGGATTCTTGACCTGGTCGGTGTTGAGGCGCAGCCCAAAAAAGCCGATGGTGCCCGGTTCGGCGGCATCTAAGACCGTGTAGGCGCTGATCTGGGGCAGGTCGTTGTCGCGAATGTTGACGGTGACGGGGTCAACGTCTATGCCTGCGTAGTCCGCATCATCGGACTGCACTTTGGAATAAACGAAACTCTGGGTTTCGCCACGCACATAGATGTCGTCCTTGGCGCGAACGGTGACGATTTGGGGTGCGTTCCAGTTGTTTTCGTTGAACTTGAGCTGGATTTCGTCGCCGTAGTATTTTTTGTCGAGGGCGATCGCGCTGTCATTGGGGTTAGCGATTTCCACAATAAAGGGCAGCGCCTGGTCGGCTGCGCCATCGTGCCACTGCCAGTCGGTGCTGGAGGCATAGCCATAGGGCTGGAGACCGTTGAGGTTATCGGGCTGACCGCTAGCCCAGTTTTGGTAGGCAACCTCAGAACCGTCTGTCCAGGTCTGCCAGTCTTGCTTTTGCAGCCCGATCCAAAGGTTCTGCCCGGAGAGCTCGGCACCAAAGGAATCTTGCAAGAATTGCTGCTCCTCTTCGGAGTTGAGGCTGGTCAACTGTCCACCCAGCTTCCAGGCATACTTTTGCGCTTCACTCCAAGTCATCGGGGTGTTGACCAGCACGTAGCGGCTGGGCGGCAGGATGGGGTTACCGCTGGCGTCGGTCTCCGTTGGCGTAATGCCTTTGACCGCACCGGGTTGCAGCGTAATCAACACCGTGCCTTCGGGTTTGCTAGCAAGGCTGACCTGAAACTCGCCACCCTCAACGCCTTCACGGATGTCGCGCAGCCCATTGATGATCACCCCGGCGCGATCGCTATCCGTAATTGGCACCGTTGCCCGCAGCGCAGGCAGCGTCGCATATACCGAGTCGGTGCTATCAATGCCCACCACAAAGGAGGGATGCTCATCCTGGCTGTGGTCCACCAAGTTATCGGGCACCACGGGACGCAGCAAGATTTTCTGGTTCCAGCTTGAAGGGCGCACCCGCAGCATTAAGTCTTCCTGGGGCGTGACGCTGATGCGTTCCTGCAAAAGCTGATTGGCGTTGAGACCTCCGCCCACCCGATAAGTGGGGTCGTCGCCGCCAACTTGAATGCCGATTTGCCGCAACAAGTTTTGCACCGTCACCGAGTCGCGAATTTGGGCGGTTGTTTTTCCGGCGATCGCCCCCTGGAGCTGGCTAGCAATGCTGCTTTGCAGTTGAATGGTATACGCGCCCTGCCCGTCGCGTTGAGGGGTGCCCTGGAGCAGACTGGATCTAAAGCTGAGGTTGTAGTCGTTTTGGCTATTGGAGAGGCGCGACTGAATCGTCAAGCTGCCGTCGCCATTGATTGTTAGCGCCAGGGGATGGATGCGCTCAAATTGAAGGCGATCGCTGTCACTGTTGCGAATCGTCAGGTTAACGCTGTCCTGCGGCTGTGAGTCAAGGCTAAGGACGTAGAAGCCCGCGCTCTGCTGCCCTTCCACCAGCGTCAAATCGGGATTGGTCGCCGACTGGGTGTGGCTGGCGATCACCTGGGCAGACTGACCGTTGCTGCTGACAAATTTCAGGGAAACGCCTGCCTGATCATTGTCTTGAATAATTACATTAACCGAGCGATCCATTGCATTGTCGAGGGCGAGGTCGTCGGTGGGCAGCAGTTGCAGCGTGACGCGCTCGTCCCCTTCCACCACGCCATCTTGACGGCTTACCAAGTCGATCACTGCCTGGGCTCCGACTTGGGGATTGGTGACATCAAAGGTAATTTCGCTGCTCTTTTGGGTAACGCTGCCAAACTGAATGTGACCGTTGTTGCTGCTGACAAAGATGGCATCGCTGCCCTTGTTGTTCAGGAACGCAAGGCTTTCGACATCGCCCAGGAGAGTGGCACGAGCCGTGAGCTGGTCGGCATAAGTGCGATCGCTGTAAGTCAACGCGCCCGTCGTAGCATCTCTGTCTGCTGAGAAAAAGCGGAAGTAGGAATTGGTGCCGCCATTGCGCTCATACACATACAGTTCAGGAGTGCCGTCGCCCACCACATCGGCAAACTTGAGCGACAGCGGCACACCGGGCGGTAGGGCAATGTTGCGGAAGGGATTTTCGGTCTCTGGCACGGCCTGCAAGCCCTGCATCAGCGGGAATGCGCTGCTGCCGAGGTACATCTGGATTTTTTGATTGCCATCGATCAGGGCGGCATCCATATTGCCGTCCCCATTGATGTCGGCAAAATCAAACCCGACAAATGCTCCCGGCTGACCCGACCCCATCACGGCGGTGCTTTGGTCGAGCAGGGGCACCACAGCTTCGGAATTTTCAAAGGCGATGGCTCCGGTGGACTGGTTGAGCCGCACCACGAGGCCACCATTTTCACTCGACACTAGATCAAGATCCTGATCGCCATCGGCGTCAACTAAGCGCGCCTCTGATCCATTGAAATTTTTGCCAATGACGGTGGTATCAAGGGTGGATTGGCTGGCGGGCGCGAATTTCAGCACGCCATCTGGCCCGGTCGTGTTTTCAAATAGCTGCGCCCCAGCTTGCTTAGAAAGCACCAGCAGGTCAGGCTTTTGATCGCCGGTAAAGTCGGCTGCCATCAAGGTGACCTTGTCGCCCACATAGCGATTGCCCGAAATCGGTAGCTCTGCCGTCTGCCCCTTGCGAACGATGACCCCTTCAATCCGGTCAAAGTCATCGCCCTGGGTCGCAAAGCCCTCAGCCTGACGGTGGCTATTGGTGGCCTGACTCCAGACGCGCGAGGGCACCTGCAATTCCACTAGGCCGTAGCCGCTCTCGCTGGCGCTAAGCGCTTGCCATTGACCGTTGCTGCCGACCTTGACACCATTGGGCTGTTGAGCGTTGGGCGTCCAAGTGGTTTGCCAGGAATAGAGGTCTTGCGACAGCGCTTCGCCCGTCTCCCAGACCCCAGCATTTTGCATACCGATGATGATCGGGGTGCCATTGGCAAAGGTGCTAGACAGAACTGTGTTTAGCGCCTTCTCGTTCACTGTGGCGAGTTCTCCTCCCACGGAGTCGGCGTAGGCGCGCAGCTCATCCCAGGTGCCCATCGTTGGCGTACGGAAGTAGACACGATCGCCCAGCCGCAGCCCTGACACGCTGCTCTGCGAGGGGGTGCCGTTGGTCAGTTGGGTGAAGGTGAGCTGGTTGCCCAGCAGGTCGGCTTTGACGGTGCCGTTGGTGATGTTGCCAGTGCGATCGAGCAGCGTCAACGGTGTGGCCAAACCCGCAAAGACTGCGCCCTGTTGCGCTTCCAGATTGGTGAAATCTGCCGAGAGATCTAGCCCATTTACATTGGTCAAGATCACTTCGCCTAACAGATTGTCTTGCTGCAGATTGTCGAGATCGTAGGCGGTGCCAACGTTGTAGAGGAAGTCTGAAACCTGCGGATCGCTGCTGGTGCCCTGCACCGTGATCATGTCAATAGCGTCTGCCAGGGATGCCACGTTGCCAAAGTTAAACGGCAGCGCCAGACTGTTTTGCCAGTTGCCTGGGTTAAAGGTGACGTTGACCAGGGAAACATCGGGGTCAGCGCCGCCCGTGTAGGTGTAGCGACGGAAGGCCAGCTCAATATTGCCTGTGGGCGCTTGCGTCACCAGTTCGGGGTTGAGCTTGACGCTCACCTGTTTGGTAGCTTCGTTTAGCACAAACTGCACCGGAGCGGGGCTGAGCAAGTCCTGGGAATATTTGCGAATCTCATCCTGCTGCAATTCCCGATTCCAGAATCGCACCCCATAGGCGGTGCCCTTAAATCCATCTACCTGCGCCACATCGGCACTGCCAAACAGCGCCTCGACTGACACAGTGCCGATGGGCGTCACGCTGATGGCTCCCGACCCAATCAGCCGACCGTTGGCGTAAATCTTGGCTGTTTGCCCGGTGCTGACCAGGTTGATGGCGTACTCTTCCTGCGGGTTCAGCGGCGTGCTGGCTTGAATCGTAACCGTTTGCCCCTGCCCATCGAGGAATTTGGCTTGCAACAGTCCACCACTGGTGAGGAACAGGTCGCCATGCCCATTTTGAGCCTTGACCAGTTGGATTGGCTGTCCCTGGTCGCTGGTGCCCTCCCACCGGAAGGCCATCTGCACCGTGAAAGCATTGCCCAAGTTGAGGGCTTTGTTGAAATTAATGTGATCCTGCTGCCCGTTTAGAACTAGGGCGTTGTTCACCCCGGTTTCCAGAACCTTAAACCGTCCTCTTAGTTCACCTGCGGTGCCGCCGGGATTGGTGGCGATCGCAATCTGCGTGCTTTCCCCCTCAGTAATCGTCAGATTGGTGGATTGCGGGTCTTTAACAAAGCCATAGGTCGGTTTAGCAGGATTTTCGGGACGGCTGAGGCTGGCCACCTCTTCGCTCGAAAGCTCCACGGTTTCTGCCGCTTGACCCACGTTGAGATAAAGGAGGCGATCGCTCGTTCCCCCCAGCAGATAGGCCGTGTCCGTTGTTTTTGTCGGGTCAGTGGAAACTGTGGCGGTGATTTGTCCCTGCTGGTTGCCGTCATTAAAGTCATCATTGACCCCGCGAATGCCCACCAGTCTGGGCTGATCCCAATCGTCAGCGGTAAACACCAGCGATGGAGTAGATAGCACGACCTCCTGCGTGCCGACAATGCTGTCCGTTGCCGTGAGATCCACCGTGACCTGTTTTCCTGCACCACCCAGCGGGGCTGAGGTCAGCTTCACATACACATATTCCCCCCAGCCCGATTGACGCACGCGCACTGGATAGACTTGCCCCCCCTGCTCACTAGTGAGCAGATGACCCTTTTCAAAGTTGGTTTTGAGCGCATCGGCGTTAGGCGCAGTCGGGTTGAGCCGCACCAGTTCAGCGTCGGTCAACTCCTGGTTGGGGGTAAGCGTCAGCGAGAAAGAGCTAGTGACGCCCCCCACTGTGATCAGTCCTTCCAGTTGCTTCCCGGCGTAGTTACCGTTAACGGTAATCACCCCAAACCGACGGTCAACGGTGAGATCCAGCGCGGTCGTGCTAACCTCTAAACCCGCCGGGTCGGTAATGCGAACCTGCGCCGTTTGCAGCCCCTGCGTATCCCATTGAAAATCGTCAACGTTAAACCGCAGCGCCAGCCCATCGGAATCAGCCTCCCGCACGATCGCCGATTCCGCAGGCTCTAGCGTCATCGTGTTGACCATGCGCTGTTGAGTCTGGTCGTAGTCAAAGCCGCTCTTAAGACTCAGAATCTCGACCCCCAAGGTGTCGGGGTCATCCAAGGTAACGGTGCCTTGGTTTTGGGTGGGGTGGGGTTGGTAATGGCTGATATCGCCGTTGCTGACCAATTGCAGTTGCAGTTGAATTGCCTGATTGCTTTCGGTGCGCTGGTCGTCTTCGGCACTGATATAAACGGTGCCCTTGCGCTCTCCTGCCGGAATATAAATCGACGTGGTGAAATTGTTGCCAAACTCTACGGCTTGTGTGACGTCTTGCGCAGTACCGTCGATTAGCGCCTTGGTTTTGACCAAATAATCCACCGCCTTCCAGGTGTCGCTGCTATCAACGCTAGGGCGCAGGCTGGGATCATCGTTAAGGGTGGTGTTAATCAGGTCAAAGGTGACGGTGATGCCCCCTTGAGGTGCGGGTTTGTCGAGCAGCAGCTCATAGGCCGCAAAGCGATCGCTCCCCTCCGCGACTCGCGCTTGATCGACTGGTACACTGACAGAAACCTTGGGAAAATCAAAATTGCGGTTGACCAGCGCAAAGGAGTCGGCTTCACCTGCCAAGATGTCTTGATAGCCCGGTTCTGCCAGCTGTAGACCAGGACTCCAGAGCGGCAATTCTAGATTGGTGACACTGGCGATCGCATTGCCCACAGTCGCGAGGGGGGCTTGATTTCGCAGCGTCGTGCCTGCGCCTTCGTCAACGTTATATTGCGCTTTGAGCGTTCCTACCAAAACGTCATTATCTTGGGACAGAACCTGATCCCAGAAGTGTAAACTGCTGACCGAGCCTTGGAATCCTGTCGCGGCATTGGCTAGACCAATGGATTGGATCGTGACGCTCGTATTGGACGCAATGGTTTGTCGTCCTGCGACTTCACCATCCAAGAAAATTTTGAACTCATTACCAACAGAAATCAGGCTGACTTTATGCCAACCCTCGCCCTCAACAACGTTTGTGGTGTAACGGGTGAATGCAAAAATTCCCGTTCCCTCAAGCGTGCCGTTAACGAGTTGCAAACTGCCGCGATCGCTCTGAAGAATGGTGCCCTGATTGTCGGTCGGGTTCATCCAAAATTCGATCGCATAGTCTCCAGTCAGGGTGAGATTGCCGGGAAGCTGAAGGTAATTACCGTTGCCGATCAGCACCGAAACGGGTTCTGGAACGTTGATGACCGAGGGTTCATCCACCAGCGTTAGGGTGCGATCGGCCAGCGCCGCATAATACGCGTCGCTAGAGTTAATGCCCACCGTTACGCTTTGACCATCGCTATAGCCCGTCAGCGACACCTCCTGAAGCTGGTTCCAGGTGTCGCGGTTGTTGGTAAAAACATAGTTTTGTCCGGCGATCGTCACCGTAACGTTATCGGTGGGGCGACTGGTCAGCCCAACATAGAGTTTGGTGGGGTTATTTTGCCAATCGAGCTTGAGTTCGCCAGTCACTTCAAAGCCGTATTCATCCACCAAGCGCAGCCCTGCCTGATACAGCCCAGAGTCGGCAATTTCCACCGTAACAGCATCGCCCCCCTGCGCTACAGGCAGCAGCACATAGCCTTTGTTGATGCCGTCTTGCAGGTTGTTTTCGGCATTATTGCTGGCCTCGATGCGTCGGCTATCTGCGGCTTGCAGGTCGGTGTAGAGAAAGCCCTCTTGGTAAAAATAGGCGCTGGTGGCCGCCGAACCCGGTGCCGGTAGCTCAACGCGATCGGCAGCGACAATACGAACTTCAACGGTTTCTAGCCCTTCCTGGATTTCGTCCACAATGGGCAGAATGTTGATGATGGCTTTACTCTCCCCTGGAGGCACCACCACAAAGGTTTCGATGACATACTCAAGCCCGGTGCCAGTTTTGTCGAGCGATCGCCCGGTTTCGGTATTGTTGCGCTTAAAGCGAAGCTTGTCGCTGAGAAACTCTGCTTCCGTTGGCCCAAAGTTGCCCGTCACCACAATTTCGTAGCGAATTGCCAATCCGTTGGGCAACACGTAATTGTCACGCTTCGACCCTGGATCGGTATCTTCACCTTCAATCACATAGTCGTTAGCCGAGTTCTGCCAGTCCTTGAGCTGAACTTCTACCTGACCGATCTGATTTTTGTTCCACGACACTCCGTTTTCAAAGATCTGGGTTGAGGTATCGGCACTCAAATCCGCAGCGTCGTCATACAACTGCTCCGACGCATGCTGCAACACATTCAGTTGGTAGCGCAGCGGTAAGATTTCGCCATTGCGAATGTGCAGATCGCGGCGCTGCGGCTCACCAGGGAAAACCGTGTAGTTGTCCCAAAATTCGATCTTTTCAACGTTCGTTGCCACAACCCGATCAGCGGGATTGGCTCGCCGAGTTAACGTTACCTGCAACTGCCCAGAGGGCAGCACTGTCGGCGTAATATCATAGTCGCGATATTGCCCCACCACCTTCAAAACATCCAGCCCAGTGCCGCCGTCTGCTGTAGTTTGGCCGCTGGTCACGCGCCAGCTTGTGCCATTGAAAATGCGAACTTCATTTGCCCCTGAATTGGGGTCTATCGATCCGCCAACCTGCGTATCGCCATTGGCAACATCCCCGTAGATCAAGACATCATTACCCGCACCCCCGCTTAGGATGTCGTTGCCGTTGCCGCTTTCTAAGGTGTCGTTACCATCGCCACCATCCAAAATGTCGTTGCCGTCTTCACCGCGCAGAAAGTCATCGCCCGCCTCACCATAAAAGCGATCGCTTCCGCTGGCATTGGCACCATTGCTCAAATCATCGGTAATGAAATCATTGCCGCCACCACCATACACCAGGTCGTTGCCGCCTTCCGTGCGAACGGTGTCGTTGCCGTCGTGGGCGGTAATGGTGTCATCGCTGCCCCCAGAGGTGATGGCGTCAACCCCCGACCCACCATAGATGACATCTATGCCGCTGCCGCTAGTAATCGTGTGCGTGCCACTTTGAGGAGACGCACCATCCCCCGCGTAGATCGTGTTGTTTCCATCGCCGCCATCAATCGTTTCATCGCCCGCGTTGCCGTAGATCGTGTCGTCGCCGCTGCCACCAGAGATATACTCGTTGTCTGCTCCACCCTCAATTAGATCATTGCCTGCTTCGCCATAGATCGTATCGGTGCCTTCATTGCCATATAAATTATCGTTATCATTTCCGCCATAGAGCGTATCACTGCCGCTGTTCCCGTACAGCGTATCGCTGTCATTCTCGCCATGCAGCTCATCATTACTGTCCCCACCATGAAGGACGTCACTACCGTCGCCGCCATAGACTAAGTCATCGCCCCCATTGGCATAGACCGTATCATTGCCACCAAATACGTGAATGCCATCTAAATCAACGGGGTTGCCGCTATTCCAGAAGCGGAGGTTTCCCGACCCGTTATCTGAGCCATTCCAGGTATCATCATCGTTGCTGGTGTTCCAATAGATGCGGATGTCACCGCCTGTCATGTCGGAATCAACCCCGCCGTGATAGCCAGGGCCATATTGATTCCCCCCAACGGTTACATAAAATGAGTCGGGAACTTCGACAATATCAGTATCAGGCGCATTGTCGAAAGGGTCTCCATAGTCCCCGGTTGATGAGTACGAGCGAGTGCCCTCATTGTCATCAAAGGCGTCATCGTCATCGTCTGTGACGTGGACTGTGCCAGGGTTATCTTCGGTAATCACAGCTAACGAAATGTCAGACGCTCCATTGAGTTGAGTGAAGGTCGTCTCTACTGTTCCGGTGCTGGCTTCAAGCTGCCAGTCTGCACCGTTTATGGTGCCAGTGGTGTTGGTGGATGCGGCGACATCAGCTCCGGTTAAATTCGCGAGTTGCTGGATAAAGGCCTGACCATTTTCGTCACTGACCACATCGCACCCATAGATTAAAAAATCAGCCTCTGGTGAAAGTGCCGATCGCCATTGCTGTAGTGTGTCTTGATAACGGGCGATCGCGTCAGCATTAAGAACGGTATTTCCCAAAACGAGTGTTGAGTTTGCGCCGTGGGAGAACAGATGAATAGAGGCGATCGCGTCGTGCTGGGTCAAGATATTTGTGATGTAGAGAACGCCATCTTGATCCGATGGAATTACATAGACGTCCCCATCAAAGTCCGATATTGTAAGACCCGCCTGAACAAGAGCAGCATCAATGAATGCAACAGAACAATCCATATATCTAAAACTCCTAGAGGCTACACGTAGACAGGTTGACTGAACGACAGTTTAAATAGACACATGAAAATCAGGCTTGAGGAGCCTTTCACTGCCAATGTAGTCGCACCCACTCAATTCAAAAAAATCATTGTCACAACAAGGCTTTGTTGAGGCGTTTGAGCTTGAGTGTATTGTTTCCAGTGGTTAGAGTGATCCGAGAATGTACTTAGCTATGTCCAACCTGTAATTTCCTTGGCGAGAAAATTACGGATTTCGAGATATGGCGCTACGCGCTTAGATCCAATGAGTTATTTTTTGAGAGCCGCGCGGAGCGCGGCTCTCAAAAAATAACTCGTCCTAACTCAATTACGTAATGCCATAGTTGCAACTCAGCAAAGCCTTACAAACTTGGGATCAGCCATCAACTGGTTCGTCTCAGACTAGAGTTCCCACTATTTTTACTGAAAGGAACACACTCTGCTTGGCTTTGAGCCGTCAAGTAGAAAAGACTCCTGCGATGTTTAGGTTAGAGTGATCCGAGAATGTACCTAGCTACGTCCAGCCTGTAATTTCCTTGTCGAGAAATTACGGATTTCGAACTGACCGCGACTCAGCAAGGGGTTAGACTAAACCACCCCGTCACCGAGGCGGCTTGGTCGGGTAAGGTTCGAGCGTCACCGCTCTCCCCTCCCCTAAGAACGCAGCATGAGGGTTTCCCACTCACTGCGCTCAAGCCTTACTTCAAGCCTGTTTCATTCAACTTGGACTTTAATGAAT
>JAHHHD010000058.1 GCA_019359505.1 Drouetiella hepatica Uher 2000/2452
CGACCATTGCGACGAATCTCTTGTGCCCCACAACTTGGACAGGTCTGCATTGTCATCGTCAGTGACTCCCGCTCAAAACTTTATTAGTGCCATTCCCTATTCTATCCTGCCCTTCAGGGCACTACCGATCTTATTTTCTCCTCGAAGTTTGGGAGATAGGTTGTACAGTGCCACATTAAACAGCATTTGGACAAATCCTTATCATCAAGAAAGCTTGATTTCTTGATTCTTACAGCGATTGAGGTTGATGCAATTTGCCCGTTCCCTGTACGCGCTCGAAGCTAATCGTTAGAAGGTGAAGACACCACAACCTCGATGACATTAATTTGGTACTACGACAAATAAAAAGTCACCGTACACGAGACTTTACGGGTGACTCTTTCAAACTGTTTACGTAAAAATTAAACTCTACCTAAGAATAGCATGAATAAGAACACGCTAGAGCATGGCAAATTGCCATGTTCACAGACAGGTACGGGCTTTTGCCCTGCTTCCATCTTCACATTTTCAATCGTTGGCTCCAGTAGGAGATCCCGCTGGTTCTGGGTAGCGTGGAAAGGTGAGGCGATCGGGCAGCCAGATGATTCTGGCTACACTCAATCTAAAGAATTAGCTGTATCAGCGTCGCTTAGCGCTCTTCGGCTCGAAGATGCCAAGCAACTAACTTCAAACTTTGCAGAAAAATGGCGCGGGATCTGCAACTGCCAACATTGTGATTCCACGAACTTAAAGATTGGCGTGGGCAAGGCTCATCATCTTGCCTCACTGAAATGTGGGAATTGTAATCGGTTCCTGAAGTGGGTGAGCGAAGCTCAACTACAAGTGTTGCGGGAACGGGAGGTGGGGCAATGACTGTTCCACCTTGTATAGATGAGCGCGGACAAGTGATCGATTGGTTAGTTCGCCTTCAATTACCGCCTCTTCCCGTGGCTCCAGCTAAAAATCCATACAAGTACCCCCGTGTTGTCAGCGATAAAGGCGATCGTGGAATTTGGCAGCATTGCCCGCTAACCAAAGACTTGAAGCCTAACCCTGCCTATACAGGAAAGAATCCAAGCTATCTTGATGCGGCAGGAGAGCCACACCTAGTCAGGCATCAAGACTACCAAAATCGGCTTCCTACAAAAGTGGAGTGTCAAACTTGGTTTGCTAATCCTGTCAATGGTATTGGCACACTGGGTGGGTGGCAGGATTTGGTATGGCTGGACTTTGACCGAAAGCAGTTTGACTCTCAAGATGAATGTAATCAAGCGTTTTACAGCATTCTGACAGCCCATCCTGAATTGACGGAATCTTGGTCGGAGCAAACACAAGGCGGTGGGTATCGGCTTGCTGTTCGTTGCGCTCAAAAACCCCAATTCAAAAACTTTGCTCTAGAACCTAGTGGCAGGCATCGTGGCGAGGCACAATCCACAGGAAGTTTCTCAGTGCTGGCTCCAACAATTGGCGTATCTGGCAAGCTCTACGTCAACATGCGTCGAGCTGAACCCGTGAAGATCGAAAGCCTTGAATTGATTGGCATCTATCCCAGTAGTACCCGGCAGAGCGCTCATCCAACTCCTCGTGGTCGAAGCGATCGCCCTCCCTCGCCCGTTCTCGGCTCCCTCGCCCTAGAAGAATTAGGCAACCCTAAAAGTCGTGCCATTCTGAATGGAGAAGATGCCACAGGGGATAGATCAGCGGCCCTAACCACAGCAATTCGGGAATGGCATGGTTGGCAGCAGTGGGCGCTGTCCAACAACATTTCGGTAAGCGGCAGTCCTGAAGATTTGGCACATTATGCGGGTCAAGCGCTTGGTATTGATAGCGATCGAGTTGAGCGAATTCTGAAAACTATCAGTCCTACGGATTGCCATCCTGCGGCATTGTACAAAGGCGAACAAGAAGCCTGCTGGCTGAAGATTCGCAGGCTTGATCGAGTGACGTTTGATGAGAAGTGCCCAGAGCTGCTCAAAGGCACCATCATCCAGAAGCAGAGGAAACAAAATGAGCGGCAGCCAGGAGGTGAGAGCGACAGCAGTAAAGTGGTGGCTGAGAACAACGCTAGTGAACTCAAGCAGAATAATCGCTGGTCTTGCCCTGCATCCTACAACCATGAGTTAGGTGTTTGGAAAAATATGAAGATGTTTGAGGATGAAAGTGAAATTCCAGAGCAGATGCTCAGCGCAGGGTTCAGAGCCGTTCCCAGCAAAGTCAAAGTCAAAACCAACGAGGGAACGCAAATTGTAGATGGCTATATGGTTCAGGCGTTTGAACCAAAAGCAAACTTTGATTTTCACGTCGATCGTATTTTGGAGTCGAAAGACGGCGGTGGGCTGGTGCTAACGGTTGAGAGATTGCTAGCAGAGCAAATTACTAAGAGTAGAGTGATTATTCCCTCAATCGCTCTAAACACAGTTTCTGACTGCCTGACTGCCCTTAAAAAAGGGCTGGGATGTAACATTTCATGTCTACTGAAGTTGGATGACCTACAGCGCTTGATAAATGTTCGGACTAATGAGTATTTACTCAGAGGCGGGCGCGTCTATAAGTTAATCGATCGTATTGGTCATCAGGAAGACGGCACTTGGGTGTTCGAGAATATCCAGTTCAATAGCACAGGAAAGTTGACGACCGAAGAAGAATCAGGTTGGGTATTTAATCCTTCGCTAGGGGAAGTCGAGAAAATTCCCTCTCCTAAGATTGCACCTCAGAATCCAGCGGCTCTGAAGCATTTGACGGCAGTTTGCAAAGAATTCTTTCATCCTGAAACTCTACCCTTGGTGCTTTTCAACTGCGGCTTTGCAACTGCCGTGCTGCACCGCCAGCAGATCTATCAAGAAGAGGCGTGCTTCCCTCAGTGCAGCAACTTTGGCGATGCAGGCGGTGGCAAAACCACAGCCGCTAGTGTTGCATCATCATTGGTGGGGATGTTCAACCCAATTGCCAAATTCTCTGAAAGCGTAGCCTACGAGCTTGCCAAATCGCTCAGTGGAATTGTCCTATTTTTTGATGACCCTATTAAGAAGGGAATGAAGCGAGAGGATAGAGACAAGTTAGATGATTATCTTTGGAAGCTCTATAACGGGGCGGCTCGAAAAGTCAGAGGGAACGAACAAGTACCACATACGGCTGTTTTAGTGACCACTAATCCTGCTGTAGGGGAAGATAATGCCGCTGTCGAGTCACGACTTATCAAGTTCTACTTCGCGGTGAAACCGACTAAAGGCTCCCTTTTGACACTGAGGCGGGCGATGAAGCAGGCTTCGGGAGGTATCTCTCAGCTAATCTCACTGGGTTATTCCAGGGACGATATTGCAGCACTTGAGGATCGGATAAGTAAGCAGCTCCGCTCCTCCCATGCTCGAATGAGTCGCAACTTAGCGATCGTCACACACTATACTCAGAAATTCTGTGATTTGGCAGAGGTCGAATTTGATGCGTTGCAATATTGTCTTGATTATCTTTGCCCATCCGCTGACGATGCTCATAGTGATGTGGATTCTTTAAGCGATTTTCTTGAGAAGCTCCAATCACTTAAATCTCAAACCTTGATCGGGGAATGGAATGTCACAACTATTGAACGCGAATCTGGAAAATATTTTGCTATCTGCATGACCGAGGTGTGGGAAGAATTTGCTCGAAAATTCTCAGTCAACTACTCGAAGCAATCGATCACAAGCCTCGCCAAAGAGCACGGCGGCGAGGCAAATAGACCAGCTAAGTTTGTAGGCTCAAAGTTGGAGTGGATAGAGTACCTGAAATCAGCAGCAGCTCACCAACGAGGCGAGGGCGGCAACAACCCACCAACCAAGCCGCCGAAAATAGATACCCGTAAAGCCCTGCTGATCCCATACGATTTAGTTCGCCAGATCTGGGAGGCAGGACAAAGTGACGAAGCGATTGCATCTGGCTCAAACAGTCCAAGTAGTGACGTAACCTCTTCTGAGTCGAACAAGCCTCTAAGTAACCCGGAGGAAGTTACTGAAGAAAGCTCGAAAAACCAAGTGTTTCAAACCCAAGTAACCGCAGTCACCGCAGTAACCGCAGAAAAGGTAACTCCTACACAGGAGGTCGATACTGAATCAAAGCGTGAGGTGAATTCCCGCTGGATGGCTTCTGTGCAAATGCGAACTCTGGCTCCTGGTGATCGAGTTCGCTACTCCGGGAATGTTGACTCTGACAAACAAATTTGTGGGCAGAAACCCTTAATTGTGGAGGAGATCAAGGGCAGTGAAGCAGTTGTTTCTCACCCCGACTGGACATTTGGTATACCAAGGCGATTGCTTCCCTTGTCAGATTTGGTGCTGATTAAAGCAGGGGATGTAGCATGATGACCTTTATCGACAAGCGTGAAGTCTGCGAATTCCTCAAAGTGGGAGAGCGTACCCTCGCTCGATACCGGGAGAAGCACTGGTATTTAGGCATCCACTACGTTCAACCAGTACAGAAAATCCTCTACAACAGAGAGCTAATCCTAGATTGGATGGTGAATCGGCATGATTATATTGCTCATCTCCGAGCGATTGAAGCCTATCAAGCCACTCTACCTAGCAATCAAAAACGGAAGCGCACATAACTAACTTTCAATCTGGTACGGGTAGATTCCCCGATGCCCAAATAGCCATGTTGATAGCAACTCCACAAAGAGCGATCGCATCCTCACATAGATCATATTGGTATTCAATTGGTATACCAGTACCATCAAGCGTGAAAACCCTGATTATCTCTGGTTTCTGCAGTACTAGAATCAACCTTGGTAAGGGTGAGGTCATGAGTTCAATCCTCATCACGGGCTTGGCGATTGTAGAGCGACAAATTATTTGTCGCTCTACAGGGGCACTCAAAAAATAACTCGTCCTAACTCAATTACGTAATGCGATATTGATTGTGTTGGACAAGTGGGGCAACGGCTTCCAGATACCTATTCACCTGAGACGATTCCTGGGGTCGGGGAACTGAATGAGTTGGAAACCTTTGTTGGCTCAAAAAATCAAACGTGAGTGGAGGGCAATGGCTAAACCGGGTGCCAAACCCAAACTTGATCTTGGGGATCGAGTGCTGGTTGCTCTGGAGTATTGGCGAGAGTATGGGGCATTAGTGAATCGACGGTCTGCCGGATTGTTCATTGGGTTGAAGACCACTTGACGAGGACAGAGAAATTCCGCTTAGCAGGCAAGAAACGCTTGGTGCAGGGCTTTGGTCGCCCAGAGGTCGTGCTCATAGATGTCACCGAGACTTCCATTGAACGTCCCCAGCAGCGTCAACGGTTGTTCTATTCTGGCAAGAAAAAACGGCATACGCTCAAGTGCCAAGTTCTGATTGACTCGTCTACCCAAGAGGTGATTTTCCTGTTTTTTGGCAAAGGCAGTCGGCACAATTTCAAGCTGTTTCAAGCCTCAGGGGTACGTCTACATCCTCTGACCGAAAGTTTGCAAGATAAGGGGTATCAATGCATCCAAAATTTGCATATAGCCCTACGTAATTGAGTTAGGACGAGTTATTTTTTGAGTGCCCCTATGGGGCGCGGCTCTCAAAAAATAACTCATTGGATCTAAGCGCGTAGCGCTATACCAACAGTCGGTTGCTGATTAAAAAAACCAAGGGTGGCTCTCTCAGTGCAGCAGACAAAGCCAAAAATCGCGAACTTGCGGTTGAACGGATGGGGATTGAACATGTCAATCGCCGCTTTAAGATCTTTAGAATTCTGGTTGAGCGCTATCGTAACCGTCGTCGCTATGGGCTGCGCTGTAGTTTAATTGCTAGCTTTGTACAACTTTGAATTGTCTCTGGACGCTAAATTAGCATAGTTTGCAAGAGGTCTAATTTTAATTTGTCGTGATTCACGGTAATGATTTGATTCATCACCCTACCAGGTCAGTAATGACAACCCCTTTTTTGCTCCATTTGCCCACTATTCAGGCTATTCCAATTATTGCGAACTTGCCCCATAGCGGGTTGTTCGTCCCCCAAGCAATTGCTACGCAGCTAAACCTATCTCATCTGCCTAATCAAGATTGGCATCTCGATAAGCTCTATGATTTCCTGCCAGGTCTGGGAATTACGGTGCTGCAAGCCACCCATAGCCGCTACGTCGTTGACCTCAACCGATCGCCCGAAGCGCCGCTGTTTGGGAACTTCTGGCGATCGATAGTTGCTGAAAATACTGCCTTCAACGTATCTCTGTATCAATCGCCTCCCTCTCATTCGGAAATTCAGCAGAGGGTTGAGCAATATTATCATCCCTATCATCATCAGCTTCAATGCTTGCTGAATCAATCGATCGATCAATTTGGCAAAGTTTACCTACTGGATTTGCACAGTTTCTTTGGCTTGATTGAGGATGAAATTTGCTTGGGTAATGGCAATGGTAAGACCTGCGGCGATCGCTTCATCACAATCATTGAGGATGCCTTTTGCTCAAACGGCTATCAGGTCGTTCGCAATAAAGTGTTTAGCGGTGGATACATTACCCAACACTATGGGGATCTGCCGCAAGTAGAGGCGTTGCAAGTTGAAGTTCGCTATCCGGTATATCTAAATACTAAACAACTAGATAACGCTTTTGTACCAGATTGGAACGTACCAGAGTTCGATCGGGCAAAACATCAATTTGAGGCGGTCTTTCGGCTAATAGTTGATGCCCTGCTTCAGGAGTAATCTATACCTCAATGAGTCATGTAGCTTTACGCGCTTAGATCCAAAAATAACTCATTTGGATCAAGCGCGTGCCATACCTCTATTCAGCAACGCCCATGATTCAATCTAGCTATAAATTTTGTGTTGGGAGGCGCACCTCCCAACTTGATCCTCAACTTGATCTATGTTGAGTAAGGAGCAGGTAAGAACACATTTTTCGGCAGAGCAGCATGACAGCCTCGCCGGATATCCACAACCTGCGTCACGCTGAAGTCCACAGCAACAGAAATCAGTGAGTAGGCTTCATCGGCACTCATGCTCCGTTTGGTTTGCAGGAAGCTGAGCATCTGATCTGCCGATTGGCGCATGGCTTTGTTGAGATCTTCATTAAAGCCGTGGGTAATCCAATGGGTTTCTGTTTCCATGATCGGATTGGTGATGGGAAAGTCTTTGATTACAAAGATCTGGAGATAGGCATTCATCGAAGCCTCGATCGCCGTTCCAGATAGCTCCGCGTCACCCTGCGCCATGTGGGTATCACCGACATAGAAGTTTGCCCCCCGATTGAAGACAGGATAGTACATGGTTGCCCCTGCTCCGTTTCGCCAGTTATCAATGTTGCCCCCAAAAGCACCGGGAGGAATGCTGTTGATCCGTCCACTCTCTTGGGGCGCAACCCCCATCACGCCAAAGTGCGGACGCATGGGAATCGCCACCTTGGTTTTAATCACTTCCCGCGCGCTGGCATCGGGAGCGGTGATAAATCCTGGCGTGTCGTAGACAGGCCTGCCCTTGAAGTCGTAGGCAAAGGCAGGTTCAGCCAGGTTGGCTTCGGCATCGATCTTGTAGATGGTGATCCGCTCTTTTTTGAAGCTGTCGTAGAGATAGCCCCAGTTGGCGGCAATGTTGCTGCCATAGGCGAGGCGAGGCTGGGTTTTGAGCACACGCACCATCAGCGTATCGCCCACTTCAGCTCCCCGCACGGCGATCGGTCCCGTCATGATGTGTACCCCTGGCCCGCGATCGGTCACTTTTTCGTACACGGCTCTGACCCCATCATCCATTAGCAGATCGGGCGCATCTCCGGCATGATGGGTCAACGCTTCCACATAGACAATATCCCCAGAGTCAATCGTCATTACGGGCGGCAGGTCTTTATCAAAGAAGCCCCAGAAGCAGTTTTCAGGCGTGGCTTTGAGGATGTGAATATTACCCGCATCTCGAATTGAGTCAGCAGCTTGTAAAGTTTGTGCCTTGGCTTCCTGGGGATTGCGGAGAAAGCCGATCATGTTGGTGCTGAGAGCCGTTGCTGCACCCAATGAAGCCAGAAAAGCCCGCCGCGACTGTTTGGAGAGAAACTGGGAGGGGTGATGGGCAGGATTGTCTGATTCTTCCAACTCCACTGAGTCTGATAGCTGAGCTGAGGCACCTCCTTTTGCACCGCAATGAGGGCAAGATGAAGAATGGAGATGGCTCTGCGGGTCAGAATGCTCTGGCATACTCTTTAGTCAGTGAATAAATGAATAGATTCACAGATATCGGAATCAGTGCCCATAAAATGTGCTTTGTATTACATACGGTAGACTTGCTGTCTTATAACTAGGCATATGTAGGAAATTTCAGTCTATCCACCTGAGTTGCCACACTATGTAGAGAAAATGCTACTTATCTACCTAAATTGGGTCATTATGTGGATGTCATTCCTAAATGATTACTCTCTTCGGTTGTAAAGTACGGTTGCGTGCACTAATCTTTAGGCTGGTTACAGCTCTAAAACAGTTGAGTGTGTTATTGAGAATGTCGAATTTATCAAGTATTGAAAAAAGAAAAATTGAAAAATTGCTAGAAATGGGCAGCGGCTACGTTCTTGATTTTTCAAACAGGACATTTAAAGAATTCGTTATTGAGAGTATAGATATTGATATATACGATGATAAATATGCTTACTCAAGTGGTTCTAAAGCTAATCGACTAAGGGCTTTTTGGGATCAAGAGTCGGATCACATTGTCGGGAAACTGATTTTGGATCTATTGGAGCATTGGAAAATGCAGAAGTTAATAAATGATATAGAGGCAAGTCAATTAGAGCAGGCTCTATATAATGATTGCTCCAAAGTTCCAGAGAGACTTATGCAAGCCGTGATTCAAGAAGAGCAATCATCTGAGAAGGCTATAAGCAGTATTGAAAAGGTTCAGACAATTTCCATTCTTCTCTTGTCGGCTGATCCAACTAATGCTTCCCGGCTAAGAATTGGAGAGGAGTCAAGAGAGATTCAAGAGAAACTTCAACGAGCCAGATTGCGAGAGAAATTTATACTGGCTCAAAGAACGTCCGTGCGACCGACAGATATAAGTCAAGCATTATTGGATATACAGCCACATATTGTACATTTTTCAGGTCATGGTGCAGCAAGTGGTTCGCTATGCTTTGAAAATCGATCGGGAGAAATTCATCCAATAATGCCAGACGCATTGGCAGCTCTATTTGAACAATTCACTGGTCAAGTAAATTGTGTTCTGCTGAATTCTTGCTACTCAGAAATCCAAGCAGTTGCTATTGCTAAACATATCGATTACGTTATCGGAATGAATCAGGCAATTGGTGATCATGCTGCTATAGCTTTTGCTATAGGTTTTTACCAAGCTCTAGGAGCAGGTTGTACAATTGAGAAGGCTTACAAGCTTGGGTGTGTTCAAATCAGATTGGAGAGTATTTCCGAACACTTAACGCCTATTCTTATTCGGAAAGGCAGAGGTTCAGTGTAGGAAGCAGCATAATGGCAGCGAATATTATTGGTTGAGGCGCAAAAGTTAGCTGTTGAGTAACGGGATTGAAAAAGCAACCTCCTGAGTTCAGAGGTTTCAGGAACCTGTCAGGGAGAAAATATCTTAAGACGGCTTCTAACTTAACTTACTCCATCAACCAGTCAAATAGCTCTTCTACCGTGAGATTAAAGTCTTTGGCAAATTCTGGGGCTGGCAACCGCATTCCCAGTTCGTCATAAACAGCAGTGGGGTGATGCGGTAGATAAACAAAAACAGATTGTTCATCTGGATCAATCAGCCATCCCATTTGAGTTCCATGCTTGAGACAATGCAGAATATTTTTGGTAACTTTAGTTTGGCTCTGGTCGGGTGAAAGAATTTCGATCGCCCAGTCTGGAGCCACTGAAAAAACGTTAGAGACTCCACCATTCTCCTTGCGTGGAATTCTACTCCAGAGAAACACAGCAATATCAGGTACAGTTGAGCGTCCACCAAAAGTACAGCGTAGCTCTGTAAAAGCTCGTGCAACCTGCTTGGGTTTTATGACTCGGTTGATTGCAGGCGCTAATTCAGTTTGAATTGCGCTATGTTCTCCTTGTGGCATTGGTTTCTGGATGATCACCCCATCAATGTACTCACTGGCGGGTTCTGTCTCTGGCAACTGTAAAAACTCTTCTAGCGCAAGGGATTTAGGAGGAGTCTGTACCATTTTGAGATTCTCTTAAGAGGAGCATTAGGCTCGTTACCCTGACTGCTATTCTACAGAAAACGAATCGGCAACATCGCGAATGGAAACAGCCGATCGCCTCATCCCGCTTGATGAGTTCTGCAATGACCTCATCTTGCTGCTCTATATGTTGGTAGAGTACGAGTGCTGGTAGAGTGCGAGAGCAAGGTCGCTTTGAGGAGAAGGCATGAGAGTTGCAGGTCCTGTGATGGCATCCGATCAAAAGGCGACGCGGCAAATTCCTACTCTGCGGCGTTTCTTGGGCTATCTGCGACCCTACCGCAAAGAAATTCCGATCGCCCTCACCTTAGTCACAATCGGTGCAGCATCCCAGGCGATCGGGCCTTTCCTCTTAGGCTGGTCAATTGACCATGTGATCGCTCAGGGAAATTTGCAGGGACTATGGCAGCTCTTGGGCGGACTAGCGCTCATCTATTTTGCCGGAGTTTGGGCAATCCGAGGACAGATTTTGCGCGTCGGCTGGATTATGCAGCGAGTTTTGGCGCAGCTTAGACAAGATATTTTTGCCAAAATTCAGAGCTTGCCCCTTAGCTTTTTTGATCGCAGTGAAGCGGGAGACTTGATGAGTCGGCTGCTGAACGATGTCAATACCGTCAATCAGGCATTTGGACAGACGATCGCTCAAATGCTGGGTAACGCCTTCAGTTTAGTGGGCATTGTGATTGCCATGCTGGCGATTAATTTGCAGTTGGGTCTACTCAGCAATTTAGCTGTACCGCTGATGATTTTCACCACAGGGCTATTTGCACGCTGGGCAAGAGCCAGATTTCGCGTGACTCGCAAGACGATCGGCAAGCTGTCAGCAAAGCTGGAAGAAGATATTACCAGCGTTCGGGAGGCTCAGGCATTCAATCGCGTGCAGATGAACATCGAAGAATTCGACAGCCTCAATGCCGCTAACCGAGATGCTAACGTGCAGGCAGTCGCCATTACGGCTGCTTTCTTGCCCTCGATCGATTTTCTCAACACTCTGGCAACTGCGGGGGTGCTAGCGTATGGTGGCTATCTTGCCGTTACAGGAGCTGTTACGGTTGGTGTGGTCACATCCTTCTTACTCTATGTTCAGCAGTTCTTTCGCCCCATTCAGATTCTCAGTCAGTTTTACACGCAGGCACAATCTGCCTTCGCTGGATTAGAGCGGATCTTTCAGCTATTAGACGAGCCGTCGGCGCTCAAAGACGCGGCAAATGCTCCGGAAATGCCTTTGATTCAGGGCGAAGTCACTTTCGAGAACGTCGAGTTTGGCTATACATCTGGGCAGCTTGTGTTGAAAGGCGTGAATCTGTGTGCCCAGCCAGGTCAGATGGTGGCGCTAGTGGGGCCGACAGGAGCCGGGAAAAGTACGATTATCAATTTGATTCTGCGGTTTTATGACGTGTCGGGAGGAGCAGTCAAAATTGACGGCATCGATGTGCGTCGCGTCACGCAGAACAGCTTGCGCCGTCAGATTGGCATTGTGCTGCAAGACAATATTTTGTTTAGCGGCACTGTTGCTGAAAATATTGCCTTTGGTTTACCGAACTCCAGCCAAGCCGAAATTGAGGCAGCGGCTCAGCTAGCAAATGTGCATGAGTTCATCACCTCCCTGCCACAGGGCTATGCAACGCAGCTAGGCGAACGGGGTGCCCCCCTCAGCCAAGGACAACGGCAGTTGGTCAGCATTGCTAGGGCTGTGCTGGTTGATCCGCACATTCTGATTCTGGATGAGGCGACTAGCAGCATCGATACTCGCACAGAGGCACTGGTACAGTCAGCGATCGCCCGTCTGTTGCAAGGTCGGACTAGCTTTGTGATTGCCCATCGCCTCAGCACAGTCGCTCAAGCCGATCAGGTCTTGGTGATCCAGCAGGGACAAATTGCAGAACAAGGCACCCATGCTGAGCTGATGGCTCAAGAGGGAGTCTATGCTAATCTCTATGCGCTACAGCTCGGTACAGCCGTCGCAGCACCTTGAATCTTCAAATTCGTGCCTTAGGATCAAAAATTAATTAACCTGTAATAGTTTTTTGAAAGTGTCGCGCTCCGCGCGACACTTTCAAAAAACTATTGGATTTTGTTTTGTACATGATCCTTAGTGTTCTGGTTTACTGGCAGTCTCTCCATATCGGACAACCCAGGGTCGCAGTCTTTCAACCAACTGAGCGACGATCGCCCGATCGCCCTCACTCCAAACTCGCGGATGGGCAAAAACACAGGGCTGCAAAATCCCGTACAGCATCTCATTCTGGCAAATATGGGCGTGAACTAAAGCGCGATGCCCAAAATTTCTCTCAAAGTTGAGGTTCAAAACCTCTGGTGCGGCAGTTTCCACATCTTCCACAAAGATAGAAGGATCCGATCGCAAAGCGGCTGCAAACATCGGATCATCCTTTTCCCAAGGATCTTCCGGCTGCCAAGTCTTGGTGCCAACATCCGGAAATTGCGAACTGCGTCGCCAGCAAAAAATGCGATACAGCCGCTGAGTTGGATTTCGTACCTGAAGGAAACAGCGATCGGTTTGCAGCGCCTCACAGATTTCAGGTAAAAGCGCTGTGAAGACTGCTTCTGGCTGGCTATGGGTTGCGAAAATCTTTTCTAAATCTGGGGATAACATTGCTTCTGTTCTAGAACAAACTCCAGAGCAGACAAATCATCCCATATTTCGTGTGTGGCGGTACTCCTAAAATGCAGTGCTAGTTGGCAAGATTTTCATCAACGGATTCAATGCCGTCCATTGATCGGCGATCGCTATGTTACTTGAGCGTTGAACCAAAATGACATCATTATTTTGTAAACGTGGATTGGTGACATCATTTGCGCCCTGAGCCACGTCTATGGCAATAGCCCGACGGACGATCGTGCCGTTGGCATTGAGCCGAATCAGATCTGCTTTTTGGGCTTGGCGATTAAAACCACCTGATGCCATGATCGCCTGATTCGCCAGAGCGTTAGGCGGCAGTTCTAACACACCCGGCTTATTCACTTCACCGACTACGCTCACCTGAATGCGATCGAGCGCTTCGGAGCTTAATGCGCTGCCTTCTACCGCCAGATCAGCGGCTCTAGGAATGGCGATCGTATCCCCCGATTGCAGCGCCAAATCTTGGTCTAAGTCTCCCGTCTGCAAAACCTGCCACAGATCAACGGTCAAGATAGCACCCGCTCGACGTACTTGAATCTGGCGAATGTTTGCGGTAGCAGTAACGCCACCTGCCATCTGAATAGCTTGAATCAGCGTAGGCTTGTTGTCAGTCCCCACAAGGCTGTAGCCTCCGGGACGAGAAACTTCACCCATCACCGCTACGCTGACTCCTGGACTCGACCGATTAGAATCCGCAGAGACAGAAGCATTAGCATCCGCAAGATTTGGCTGCATAGCCTCAGCCGCAAGAACGGCTGCCTGAAGCATCGGTTGAGCAATTTCTGAACGGAGCGAGGTTCCGCCCTCATTAGTAGCCGCCACAGGCGCATCACTTGCAGGCACATCACTTGCAGGTGCGTCACTCATGGGCACATTACCTACAGGTTGCGGAGAGGGAGATGGAAAGGCTGCAACTGCCGTTTGATCCGGTTGCGCAGTAGAAGTCGCGATCGACGGATTGCTTTGCCCTGCGCTTTGCTCTCCATTCGTTACTTGCCCTGCCGTGACCTGCCCTGACTCCAACGGCTGACTTTGAGATGCCACCAAGGTTGCTAGAGGAGCCACTCTTCCCTGCTCAGCCAGCGCTTGATAGACAACTTTCGCAGCTTCAGCGCGGGTCATGCCGGGGCGAAGACGGACTGCGTCTGAGCTAATTGCCTCATCGGGGAAGGCACGTTGCACCATGCCCACAAACTGATCCTGTGTAATGGGTGCATCAGGGCGGAAGGTGCCGTCTGCGAAGCCTTGGACAATGTTGGCGTTGAGCAACGCCGCGACGATCGGCTGTGACCAGTGATCTTGCACATCGGCTATATCTGCTACGACAGGCTGAGATCCGACAGGCTGAGGTGAGGCAAGGCTGGCGGTGGCGGCAGGACTAGCGCCATTGCCTAAACTAGCAAGCGCTGGGTTGGTTGCTCCAAGTTGGCTCGGAGTCGCTGCCATTAGTCCGGGCTGGCGGGTAGCAGATGCTGTAGGCAGGGTGGGCATCTGGGTAACCATGCCAAGGCTAGCAGGCGGCTTCCAGGTCGATTGCGGTACAATCGCAGGTGCCAAATTCAGACGTGGCAAGACGGCTTGAGTCCGAGGCAGAGGCAGATATCGGCGAGAGTTTAACGTGGGTACGCTTCCCAAAGAAGTCTTAATGCGAGTTGATTCCGGCTTGAGGGTTTCAGGACGATTGCCCTGGGTGGCTAGCTGAGTTGCCGCCAGTGCAGACGCAGCTCCATCTCTAGCAGCCTCTTCCTTAGCAGAGGTACTTGTCTCTGAGTCTAAATCAGGGAGAGAATTGGGCTGACTAATCAAATTATTCTGTTCGCAGGCGGTCAGACCGGCCAAAGCGCAGAGGGCAATTGCGGAAGTGCGGATAGAGCTGGTTTGCATAGCCAGAATCAGTAAAGTATAGTGCAAGAAAAGCGGTTGAAATTGAATCTATTGAGGATTCACTCATCGCTATCTAGGTAGATCATCAAGACTAATCACTGATACCTGTTTTTTCATACCAATCCGGAATAAGTCGTCTGAAGTTTGCTTCACAAGCGCTTTACAGTCTCTTCACTGAGCTTGTGAAAAGCATTTGATCCGCGTCTCTTAATCCTCGCGAGGGCTTGCCAATCAGGATGCCTATTTGCAAGAAGAATGGCAAGATAAACCTTGCGCGATCGCCTTTCATCACCAGTTTTAATAGTCTTTATTTAATGGTCTAGGGTAATGATTGTTTGTTATGGGGGCAAAGCTCTTACAGCAAACAATCACGACCTGAATACCACTACCTTAGATTTTTGGAGGGGCGATCGGCAGAAGCGTCTCTTCGACATCAACCTTATATTTCAGTAAGGTAGAAGCAATTCCTAAATGCTCTAGGATACAAACGGCGTTCTTTTTACTTGCATTCTTCAGCCCTAGCTCTCATGACTCTGCCTAAATTCCAGCCCTCGCATACTCATACGGCTCCTCACCAAAAATCGTATCGGTGGCGGCTATTTGTCGGGTTACAAGTCCGACTCAAAGTTTGGTTAAGCGAGAAGAATTTTAGCGGCGCTGACCTCGGCGGCATTGATCTAAGTCGGGCAGATCTCATTGGCACACTCATCCTCTGGGCAAATTTTTTCTGGTCTATTCTGCTCTGGACTTCTCTTCCTGAAGCGGGTGCAGTGGGCGTTATCCTCATCTGGGCAAATCTGCTCTGGACAATTTTAGTTTGGATTAATTTACGAGAGGCGAGTTTCCATTACTCTGATTTGCGCACAGGTAGCCTCAGAAATACTGTTCTAGTGGGTGTTGCGCTAATTTGGGCGATCTGGGTTTGGGCAATTTTAATTGGTTCGCGTACCAATGGCAGCCTGATTATTTGGCTCAATCCCAATGTTGCCTTTATTCTCTGGGCGGTTCTTAGTCGAGTTGATTTGAGTGATGCCAATTTGAGCGGAACTCGCCTCAGTCAGGCTAACCTCAGTCGCGCTGACTTCCGCGATGCCAACCTCACCAGCGCCGATTTGCAAAACAGCGATTTGCGCGGCTGTATCCTGCGGGGAGCTAATCTTAGCCATGTTGATTTTAGAGGGGCAAATTTGCGCGATACCGATCTGCGGGAAGCCATTTTACGAGGCGCAAACTTGAGTCAGGTTGATTTAAGCAATGTGGATTTGAACGGCGCAGATTTACGAGAAGCCTTGCTAGAAGGGGCTAACCTGAGTGCTGCTGACCTCAGATGGGCAAAGCTGAGTCGGGCTAATTTAGGCGGTGCCAATTTGAGCTGGGCAAACCTCAGCGGGGCAAGGCTCAACGGCGCCAATCTGCGGGGAGCTGATTTAGATGGTGCCGACTTTCGAGAGGCGACCTTAAACGGGGTTAATGTCAGCCAGGTTGATTTCAGCGTCGTACTGGTGAAGGGGGCAAAGTTTGGCAATAATCTAGGCTTGACCCTGGGCGATCGCAGCAACCTCAAAGCCAGAGGCGCTATCTTAGACGATTTTCCAGGCTCTAGCCTCCGAAGTCGATGAAAGTGCATTGTTGAGCCTCTGGGTTATACCTCTGGGCGCTCTGGGAATACTAGACCCTAACCTTTCGACACGGGTACTATTAGGACTGTGACGCACGCAACTGAGACTATGGCTTACGCAGTAAAGACCGTTTTGGACACTTGGCTCAAGATCAGCACGGCTCAAGGTTCGGCATTACCGGATAGCCAGAAACAATTTGTGAGCGCAGGCACAACTTTACCCATGTCAGGCTTTGAGTTAGTGGGAACTGATCATATCAAGTTCACTTTGGGAGCTGATGCCCAAGGCAAACAGATATTTTTCAAGGGTCGCAATACTTGGTATGTCTATCTTTCAGCGGTTCAGCTCCTCAGAAACGGACAGCCGATCGCAGCACCAAAACCTGCGCCAGTCTATACCGTTCAGACGGTGCTGGATACCTGGCTAAAAGTCAGTGCGGTACAAGGCTCAGCTCTGTCGAGCGAGCAAAAGCAGCTGGTGAGCGCTGGTAAAGTTCTGCCCCTGTCTAGCTATGACTGGGTCGAGAATGACCACATTAAGCTGACCTTTGGCTTAGATGCTCAAGGCAAACAGATATTTTTCAAGGGTCGCAATACCTGGTATGTCTATCGTCCTGCGGTACGCATCCTCAAAGATGGAAAGGCGATCGCCCTCAGCAATCCCGCTCCAGCATCGGGTCAAATTAATGCCAAGGGCTTAAACCTACTGAAGTCTTTTGAAGGGCTGGTGCTAGAGGCCTACATTGATGCGGTTGGCGTACTAACGATCGGCTATGGCACTACCACAGGGGTATCGCCCGGAATGCGAATTACTGAAGCCCAAGCTGAAAGCTTTTTGAAGCGCGATCTGACAAGATTTGAAAATGCCGTCAGGAAGTTAGTCAAAGTTCCGCTCAATGAAGATCAGTTCTCGGCATTGGTATCATTTACGTACAATGTCGGCGAAGGGGCACTGGGCGGATCAACGCTGTTGAGTTTGCTCAATCGGGGTGATTTTCAGGGCGCTGCCGATCAGCTTCTGCGGTGGAATAGGGGCGATCGAGGCGAATTGCCAGGTCTTACTCGGCGCAGACGGGCTGAGCGGGCACTGTTCCTAGGGCAAGATTTTACTGCGTTTTTGTAGTGCTCTAGTTTGCATGATCTAGTTTATAACCCCTAAAAAGTCCATTTGTGAGGATTTAGCTCAGAGAGTTTGACGGGTAAATGCCCGACTGCGCTGAGAAATTCTAGGGCATCAATTTTGCCTTCTTCGAGCAAGTCACGCAAAATTTGACTGATAGCCACACAGGCGGATTCTAGTTGCTCTCGATCGCGTTCATTTTGGTTCACTTTGACGTGACCTCCCTATTGATGCGAGTCTTTACTTATCTTCACAGAGTAAGTGTGAGCTGATCGGGAAAGAATTGCCATCACCCGATGGGAGAGTCTGATCGGGTGATGCGATCGATAAACCTAAAGCCAACTTCTATCTACTGAACTTATCTACTGAGCATGAGGCTGTTGGTAGAGGGCGGATTCAATGCGACTGAGGCGATCGAGGATTTCTCGCTGGTAGTTATTTTCAGGATCGGCGGTTTGGCGCTCCACGGTCAGGCTACCGCTCGTCTCCAGAATTGCCGCTTTCACATCCGCCAGATCTTCAAACCCTTGGCGGCGTAAATTTGTCCGTAGTTCAGCCTCTGTAATCACTTCTCGGTCTAGATTTTCATGAAGGATGCGACCATTATTTACCAACAGCGTTGATTTTCCTTCAACGAGATGCTCAATTTTAGGATACCGATAGGCCAACCGGACAACAGCATAGTTGGTGATCAGCAGAGCCGTTGCGCCAATCAGCCCTCCCGAAACTGAGTTGTCGTCCCCAATGATGGCGTTTTGGACGGCATTTGAGAGCATCAATAACACCACTAGATCAAAGCCCGTCATCTGTCCGAGTTCTCGCTTACCACCAAGCCGTAGTGCAATCAGCAGGAAAAAATAGACCAGTATGGGACGAATTATCTTTTCTAAAACTGAGACATTGGATATCCATAAATCATGAAAAAGCCCCATTGCCCTATTGTCCTCAAAGAAAATTCTGCATTTCAGAGTTCGGTAGTGGTACTTAGGTAAGGATTTTTAGTGGCGTGGGCTTTGCCCACGCCACTAAAAATCCTTACCTCTTAAGGACTACCCAGATTTCAATTGTGGCATTGCTCAATCTGTTTATTTCTTGGAGCCGCATCTCTGGGATAGCTGACCAATGGGTTGACTGACCCATACTCCTCTCAACTCTTTCTCCCGCTCTAGGAAAGAAGTTGAGAGGAGCGCAATTCTAAAGCACTATCTACCGATGGGGGCAGTGGACTCGCCAACATCAGATTTTTCACGGAGGGACTGGATTGCCTTAATTGCGGTCAAAACACGTTCGATTAGCTCTGCATTGGAACCCTGGTGCCGAAAAAGAAGCCTAGTCTCATTGAGCAACAAATCAGTTGGCAGAAGATCTGTGGCATCCTCTTGAGATGAAAGCGTTTCAGAGAAGAGCTGAAGTTGCTGAGGCATAGAATTTTTGAGGATAGGGCTGACAATAGAACAATTGTACTATAAATTGTTGATTAACAGCGTCAGCTATCGACTCTCAACAGAAAAACCCCTAGGAATAAATCCACTAGGAGCTTTTGGCTTTTGGAACCGCTGAAATTTTAGAGGTTAGGGTGACTAAACTCGATATCCTGGAACGCGAGTGCGGTAGTCAGCTTCAGTACCCGTCACCGATACGGCGATCGCCTCAAAGGACTCGGAATTCCAGTTACGCTCATGAATGGGCTTAGATTGCTCACCTAGAAAATAGACTTGAGTGCCCACGATAGCGACAGCAACCCAACCCACTACAAACAGAGACGCAAGAATAAACATTGTCATAGTAAGTACCTCTTAACCTTATCTGTGTAATCTTTGCTTCTTTGAAAAGCAGATTCAAAGCCCTTCCGCTTCTCTCTGAAAATTCCCAGTTGGAGAGTTGTAAACTGGGTTTCTCAAGAAGGTGCGGAGGGTCTGACGCTTTCCTTAACCTTATGTAAAGAAACATAACATTAACTGTTACAAAACCGCAACAATTGTTGCAGTGTTTTTTTAAGAATGCTAGAGAATGTCCTTTCCAGGAGTCTTAAGTCACTTAGCTCATGGCTCAACTTCAACGCTTAGTTGTCGCCCCAGAACAGATTTTGGCTCAGCAGATTACCTTAACGCTTCCCCAGCAGCATTACTTGGGACGTGTGCTGAGACTGCGATCGGGCGATCGATTCATTGCCATAAACGGCTTTGGGCAGGGCTGGCTAGCGGCTCTGACTGCCGATGTCTCAACTGTAGAAATTCTGGAACCCATTCAAGCCCAGACCGAGCTGCCTATTTCTGTAACATTGCTCATGGCGCTGCCCAAAAACGGGATGGATGACGTCGTGCGGCAAGCCACCGAGCTTGGAGTCGATCGCATTGTGCCGATTTTGAGCGATCGTACGGTTCTCAAGCCCAGTCCTCAAAAACTCGATCGCTGGCAGCGCATCGCTCAAGAAGCCGCCGAGCAGTGTGAACGGCTGATCGTTCCGGAGATTCAGTCGCCTCAGGCTTGGGGGGAAGCTTTGCAAATTTGGAACGCGCAGCACTCGATTTGTTACCTCTGCGCAGAGCGGGGAGCGCGATCGCATTTGCTGACCTGTTTGGAAGTCGGGAGTCGGGAGTCGGCAACTGCGTCTGCTATCACGATCGCTACAGGCTGTGAGGGCGGCTGGACGGAGGCAGAAATTGAGGCAGCGATCGCGGTAGGCTATCAGCCTGTCTCTCTGGGGGCAAGAATTTTACGCGCGGTCACGGCTCCTTTGGCAGCGCTGACGCTGATTGCTTCCGTATTTGAATCAGCATCCGAATCAGCCTATGGCAACCGCCTTGGCGGTTAGGGGCGCGAAGCACCCCACCCTAAATGTCCTAAGCAAACTGGCGACAGCTATACAAATCAACGCCAAACCTTTCCAAGCCTCCTGAGTCTGGGTAAAGTAAGTCTAAACAAAAGGTATGGATCGCAAAGATCTGAAGTCCAAAATATGATTGACCAGGTTGCCGCTGCTTTCGATCGCCAGGATTACAAAACTGCTGCCCAGCTCTTGAAACAACTTCGCCAGCAGTCTCCAGACAATGTGTGGGTCAGACTGTATATCGCGCGGCTTCAGGAAGTTTCGGGTAAGTGGGAAGCCGCGACGATCGCCTATCGTCAGCTTTTGCAGGAAACGACCAATCCCAAAGTCTCGGCTCAGGCGCGCGAGGGGCTTCAGCGAATTGAGACTGAGGTCAAGACGCAGCGGCAGGAAGCGATCGCCCAAGCCACTGCCGATCCGGCTAGTGCTGGGGTCGGGTTTCTGGTTTTGGAGCCGATCGCGGCAGAAGCTAAGGCAGAGGCGGCTCAAAGTTTTGCCCAGATCATGAAGCTCGATGCCTACATGGCGCGAATGATTTTGCCCAGTCGCGGCTGGCGACTTTATCGGACGGGTGCTCTCGGAGAATTGGGGCTATATGGTCAAGAGCTGCAAAAGGCTAACATTCCTGCGTTTTGGGTTTCGCTGGCAGATATCCAAAAAATTCGGGTGTTTCGAGTGCAGTATTTTCAGGCAGCTTCGCCCCAGCCAACTGTTCTTTGCAAAAATGAAACCGATCAACTCGGCTCTCTCACCTTTGCTTGGTCAGAAGTAGCGAATCGGGTTGAGGGGCTACTGCCCATTTTTGAAGATGTCGTGGATGTGGGCATTCGCAACAAGCTAACCCACCGCGAAGAAACCCAAGATTACGCCCAGGTTGTCGATCTGCATCTGCCCCAGCGAAACTGCATTTTGCGATTTTGCGATCGTGCCTATCAGTTTCAAAACGGAGTGGTGTTTGATGCCAGTCAAGATGGCGAACTCTCGGCTATTCAAGCAACTTTGCGGATTCGCTGGAACCAACTCACCGACTTTTTGAAAGAGCGATCGACGACGATGCCCATTCAGTCAGACTTTACGCCCTTTGCTGAGACAGCACTAGAACATCTGGATCTCGTCAAAGATTTCCCTGCCCATATCGATTTGTTTCGCAAAGCCCCGACTCATTGGGACACGGCTTTTCAGCTCTATAGCGGGCTGGTTTTTGAGCGATCGCTCTAGATTCTCTCCAGTCACAGTTCAAATCGTTTATTTTTGAGCGGTGCGCAGAGCGCACCGCTCAAAAATAAACAGCGAATCTAAAACATTTCTAAAACCCATCTTTCCAGGAGTTGCAGGTGTTAGCGAGTTTACTCAATTCTGTCTGGGCGGGGCTGAGCAAGATTCTAGGTCTTTTAGTTTCGATCGATCCCGCCATTCGTGCCCCTCTGGCGATCGCGCTCGGAGCGGTTCCAGGGGCGCTGTGTCGCTATTACCTCAATCTCTGGTTCACCCGCTGGCTAGGAGCTGGCTTTCCCTTCGGCACTTTTTTGATCAACCTGACGGGGGCGCTAGCCATGGGATTCTTTGTCACCCTGACGCTGGAGCGAGCGATCGCCTCTCCCGATTTGCGTCTGCTCATTGCCGTGGGCTTTTTGGGTTCCTACACGACCTTTTCGACCTATGCCCTGGATACGGACACACTGTTTCGTAACGGCACCTTTGGATATGGATTGTTCTATTGGGCTGGCAGCGCTGTTTTGGGCGTGATTAGCTTAGAAGTTGGCAGTTTTCTGGCAAAGCGGCTGTCCTGAATTGCACAAATCACATAGAAAAGAGGCATGGAGTTCCATGCCTCTGCAAAATTCGATCGCCCTAGACTCAGTAGATCTCAAACCAATGCTCACGCTAAAAATACCTGTGTCTGATCCCCCTAGATCCCCCTTTTAAAGGGGGTACTTTGAGTTCTGAAGCCCCCTTTTAAAGGAGGTTGGGGGGATCAATTGTGAGCTTTGCAATCTACTGAGACTTACTTGCGAGGATTAACCTGCTTCGCCATGTCTTTGAACATGTTGAGGCTAGGACCTGGACGACGGCGTGGCGTGTTAGCTTGCATCAAATAGTCTGTTGCAAAATTCACCACGGCAGGTTCGGGCTTAGGTGCAGCCTTGGGCGCAGGAGCCGCCTTGGGTTCAGCCGCAGCGCTAGGTGAAGCGGCTGAATCACCAGCCTTAGATTTTTTAGATTTCTTTTGCTTGGGTTCGACAGACTTAGCCTCCCTCGGACTAAGCTCAGGGACAGGCTCAGCCAACACAGCAGCGGCAGGCTTCACGGCCTCAGCTTCTGTATGCGCCTGTATCTCTTCAGAGGAAAGCGGCTCTGCTTCCAGAAAATATTCAGATTTTTTACCAATGCCCAAACGTTTGAGAATCATGATTGCGATCGCCCCCAACCGGATACTTTTATAAAATCAAAAAACAGCGAGTCAAAAACATAGCAAGCTCAGCGAAAATTCTCTGTGCCCAAGTCGTCTAAGTCGTCTCAGAGCAGAGAGAACCACAAACAGCCCTGCATCTGAGCCTATCACGAGTTGAGTGTCGCAAACTGACTCAGCTACTGACTCAGCTCAAGACCACCCTAAAGTGAGCCAAACCCCTTCTTTTTCTTGTCTTTTTTCTTTTTCTTAGAAGAGACTGGAGTCTGATGACCGCGCCATCCTGGAGGGGGAGCGTTGCGTCCACCACCCATTGCCGGAGCGCCACCGCCAAACAGGTCGCCTAGACCGCCCATGCCGCCCCCCATACCCGGAAAATTGCCTTGCCCCATCTGCTGCATCATTGTCCGCATTTTTTGAAAATCGGACACGAGTTTGCTGACATCATCTAGCTTGTAGCCCGCTCCACTCGCGATACGCTTACGGCGGCTAGGAGAGCTAGAGAGCAAGTCAGGGTTGCGCCGCTCTTCCAAAGTCATGGAGTTAATCATCGCCTCGACCCGCTTCATTTGGGATTCGCCCTGCTGAAGCTGTTCTTCAGAAATTTTGTTGCCCATGCCGGGAATCAGCTTAACGATCCCCGCCAGTGATCCCATGTTTTTCATCAGGCGAGTTTGTTTCAGGAAGTCGGTAAAGTCAAACTTTGCCGTGAGGATTTTCTCCTGAAGCTCCTCTGCCTGGGACAAATCGACCTCTTCTTGCGCTTTTTCTACCAGCGTCAAGACATCGCCCATGCCCAGAATTCGGGATGCCATGCGATCGGGATAGAAAGGCTGCAATGCCTCCACTTTTTCGCCTACGCCAATAAACTTGATAGGCTGTCCCGAAATTCGCCGCACCGAGAGCGCTGCACCGCCGCGCGTGTCGCCATCCATTTTGGTGAGGATGGCTCCTGTAATGCCGATCTGCTCATGGAACGTGCGCGTTAGGTTGGCGGCTTCTTGCCCCGTCATGGCATCCACCACCAGTAAGACCTCGTGGGGCTGAACGGCAGCTTTGACCTGCGCCAGCTCTGACATCATGGTCTGGTCGATTTGTAGCCGCCCTGCCGTGTCAATAATCACGGTATCGATGCCGTCGGCTTTGGCTTTTGCAACGCCCTGTCGGGCAATTTCTACGGGGTCAGCGTCTTTACCCAGCTCAAACACAGGCACATTAATTTGTTTGCCTAGGGTGATTAGCTGGTCGATCGCTGCCGGACGATAAACGTCTGTAGCAACGAGTAGGGTCGTGCGATCGAGCTTACGCAAATGTAATGCCAGTTTTGCCGTGGCGGTGGTTTTTCCCGTCCCTTGCAGACCTGCCATTAGCACCACGGTGGGAGCCGTCGCGGCATTTGCCAGAGGAACATTGGTTTCCCCCATCACCGCCATCAGCTCGTCATAGACAATTTTGATAAATTGCTGGCTAGGGTTAACCCCCGAAATCACCTCGGCACCCAGCGCCTTTGTTTGCACCTCTGCAACAAAATCTTTGACCACCTGGAGGTTGACATCTGCCTCCAGCAAGGCACGACGTACTTCTCGCAGAGCTTCCTGAACGTTCGATTCTGAGATTTTGTTTTGTCCTCGAAGCTGTTTCCAGGCAGAGTCGAGGCGATCGGCAAGGGCATCAAACATAGGATCTTTTCTCTAAACGCATTCTGGGGCAGCCGCAGCTTTTCTTTAAGAGCCAAAGACTTTTGAGAGCCAAGGACTTTTGAGAGCCAAAGACTACAGTAGCCGAGTAATTATTATAGGGCTGCTTCCCTCTACCATCTTACGATCGGGGCTAAGGGATGCGTATTTTTATTCAGCCCGCTTTACAAAAATAGGGAGATTGTCGTTTCGCAAGAAACGACAATCTCCCTCAGCTAGCTAAATTAGATTCAGCAGTCGCCCCGAACGGTTGAAAGCGATAAGCCTAGAAGCAATAAGGCTAGAAGCGGTAAGCCGCACCTGCCTGGATCGCAACAGCCACATCGTTATTGTTTTCAAACGCATCTAGACCGACTTTGACATCGCTGTACAGGGTGATGTGACGCTGTACAGCCGTCTCTACACCTGCCGTCAGCACGAAAGCATCTTTGTTGCCCAGCGGAGAGGTTGCATTCTCGTCAGTGACGAAGGAGTAGCCGCCGCCCACATAGAGGTTGGTGTTGGGAGCGATCGCCGCATCATAGGTAATGGTGGGCACGATCGCTGTGCTTTCACCCGTGATTAGAGCCGCGCCTCGGAAGGAAACGGGAGCCTCTGAGGAGTTGAGCCGCACCTGCACGTTGCCGCCCACAGTAGCGTCGTTGGTCACACCAGCAGAAACACCGCCGCCGATGTAGCTACCCGACATGCCGTTAGGAGCAGTTTGAGCGGATGCAGAACCTGCCATGATCAAGGGAGAAGCAACCAAAACGGAAAAAGCAGAAACCACAGCAGCTTTTAGAGAGAATTTCATCAGGAACTTCCTTTGTGTGTCGTTGAAGGGAATAGAAACTAGGCGATTAAGATCAGAGTTTTAGGTTGACGATCGCTTTTTCTCATTGCTTAAACTTGAATAGAAGCAGAATGAAACTAGCGTGCTCGATCGGCATTCAAACTCAGTTAATTTCAACTATCTTTCAGCTACAAAATCCTGATTGTGCCATCCGCTTAATTTGCTTAATTCACGGCGGGATGGGCGATCGAGATTAGTGATAAATGAAGCTTTGCGATTAGAAGTTGTTGACTTAAATGAAAGGCTTGAATGCGATACGTTCAACTCTGTTCTTCTAGTTATAGCTTGAGTAAAAAGGGTCTAACCTGGTAATGGTCTGTTCATGAACTGTCACAGATTTAGGAACTTAATGGCGGTAATTTCGTGAAGAGTTTTAAGTGACATAGCTAGTTCACACTAAGTTCATATCAATCTTTCAAAAGACATATCTAGTTCCTAAAAAATAGCTTGAGTGTGGTTATTGACATGGCTCTGTCTACAGCAATTCCAAATTCAGATTTTGACAGGTGGTAAGGGCAAGCAGGAGAATCAGGAGACTTCCAAAAGAGAAACTTGATGGAGCCAATGAAGCTGAGTTTTGGGGCGTTGATTGCCTACCTGAATCGGGGGATTATTGCGATGAAAGACCCACGCCAAGCGAGTAACGCGACTCAATACAGCCTCAAGGATGCAGTCTTAGCCGCTTTTTCAGTGTTTTTCATGCAAAGCGAATCGTTTCTAGAGTATCAACGGCATCTGGAGAGCCATCACGGCACCAGCAATGCTCAGAGCTTGTTTGGCATGATACGGGTACCCACTGTGCCGCAAATCCGCAATATCGTAGACGGGATTCCAGCCACCGCCTTCTCTGGGATATTTCATTGGGTTTATCAGGCGTTGAAGCGGGGTG
>JAHHHD010000005.1 GCA_019359505.1 Drouetiella hepatica Uher 2000/2452
TCACCGCCTTTAACGGCTTCGATTGCTTTTTGGCGCAGGTCGTAACTGTAAGGAGCAGGCATAGTCGTATTTGAACGCTTCTCTACCTCTACAATAATGTCCTAACTCGTTCTCGTAGCGCTATAAACCTGGGCTTCAGCAAGAGTATGAAAAGGATGGACGTCTTAGCATCAAAGCAGCCTAGTCGTTCAAATCAGCGGCACAAAGCAATTACAGCGAAGTAGAAAGCATTGTGGTCTGTCCGCTGCATTTGATGAGTTAGACGACATAATCTGGAGATCTTTCTTCTCTCAGAATAATCCTGACGCCGCAGAGTTCATTAGCGTCTTCGGGCGGGAACCCTTTGGTAATAAGTAGGAGCGATTCGCTTTTTTCTCAAAGGAAAGACTCATCAAAAGGTTGGAATCAGAGCATCTGCACCCTTTCCAGCTCATACTCGCCTAGCTGAAGTCTATGACTGATTTCTTAGATACTGACTACAATATCCAACTCGTCACCATTTCCGTTCTCATTGCTGTCTTAGCCTCTTACACGGCCATAGATATGGCTGGGCGAGTTACTGCAACCCAAGGTCGTGCCCAAATCGGTTGGCTGGTCAGTGGAGCAGTTGCCATGGGCGCTGGCATTTGGTCGATGCACTTCATTGGCATGTTGGCATTTCGGTTGCCTGTTCTCGTGTACTACGACTTCCTGACGGTTCTCGTTTCCGTTTTGCCCGCCATAATTGCTTCAGGACTGGCTCTATTTTGGGTCAGTCGCCCGACGTTAGGTTGGCTCCAACTGTTGGGCGGAAGCCTCTTGATGGGATTGGGAATTGTATCGATGCACTACATCGGCATGGCTGCAATGCATACATCAGCAGTTATGCACTATGATCTCCAACTCGTTGCCCTCTCTGTTTTGATTGCGATCGCAGTCTCCTTTGCCGGACTATTTTTGGTGTTTCAATTGCGGGAGGAAACAAAGTCGAATCAAATCTGGAAAAAGCTCCTGGCTGCCATGATCATGGGAGCGGCAATTCCAACAATGCACTATATTGGCATGGCAGCCGCATGTTTCAGCCCTCTGCCCAATATCTTACTGGAGTCGAACCTACAACCTCCCGAAGATCTAGTTTCCCTGGCTGCTGCTGTGGTAATCGGCACCCTGCTTATTCTAGGGCTGGCGCTGCTCACGGCTTTTTTCGATCGCCGCTTGTCTGCTCAGATCATCTATGCTCAGGCAAGCCAAGAGAGCCAAAAGTACCTTAAAACAATCCTTCAAGGCATTCAGGTTGGAGTGTTAGTAATTGAGGAAGATGCTCAAGTTCAATTATCCAATCGGGCTGCTCTTGATCTGTTGAATTTCTCAACGGAAATAGAATTACAACACTTGTGGAACAGAGCAGTGACCTGTCAGCTGGATTCACCCCATTCTGCCCCTTCAGAGGGTCAGCTTCTCGATTCGATTCAGCCCGTGTTGCAAAAAATCATTGCAAAACAGCTGGTGCAGAATGCAGTTGTTTATGTGGCAGCGTCAGCGCATCAAGAACCTACTGCGCTACTGGTGAATGCAGTGCCTTTGCAGCTAGCCCATACCTCTGTCACCCAGATGGTATGCACATTTAGCGAAATTACTGAGCTGAAGCAAACCGAAAACCGCCTCAAAGAATCCGAAGCTAAATTCAGAGACTTAGCGACACAAGAAGAACTCCTGAATCATCTCTCAAACCAAATTCGACAATCTTTGGATCTACCTACGATTCTGCAAATCGCCGTCTCTGAAGTCCGTAAGATATTTGAGACTGACCGGGCATTGATCTATCAATTTGATCCCAATTGGCGCGGACAGGTCATCCTGGAAGATGTGGCGGAATCCTGGTTGCCCACCATCGGAGAAGCGGCGGATAATTGTTTTCCGAGGGAGTGTCTGGAACGTTACCGAGACGGTGAAATCAGGGCAATCCACAATGTTGTTGAAGCAGGTCTAGACTCTGATCACCTTCAATTCTTGCAGCGGTTGCAGGTACAGGCTAATCTGATTGTGCCGATCATTATGGGTAATCAGCTCTGGGGACTGCTGATTGTGCATCAATGCAGTTGCCCAAGGGTTTGGAAAGGGGAGGAAGGCAATCTGCTGCGTCGCCTAGCCAGTCAGTTAGGCATTGCCATCCAACAATCAGACCTCTACACCAAAGCCGAGCAGAGTGCGATGCAAGCCCATGCACAAGCTCAGCAATTGCGTGAATCTGAAGCTCAGCTCAAGCAGCAAGCTCAAGCCCTGCAACAAACTCTTCAAGAGCTACAAAGCCTCCAACTCCAGCTTGTCCAGAGTGAAAAAATGTCTAGCTTAGGACAATTGGTGGCTGGCATTGCCCATGAAATCAATAATCCGGTCAACTTCATCCACGGCAATCTTGTCTATGTGCAGGATCATGCCCAGAATTTGTTGAACTATGTGCAACTTTACCAAAAGCATTACCCGAATCCTGCTGAAGAAATTCAAGTGGAAGCAGAAAAAATTGACCTGGAATTTTTGCAGGAAGACCTGACTAAAATTCTCAATTCAATGAAACTAGGCACCGATCGCATTTGTCAAATTGTCCTATCACTGCGTAACTTTTCCCGCATGGATGAAGCCGACTTTAAGGCGGTCGATATCCATACAGGCATTGATAGCACCTTAATGATTCTGCAACACCAGCTCAAGACACGCCCTGAACATCCTGCCATTGAGGTAGTTCGGAACTATGCCGAGTTGCCGTTGGTGGAGTGCTACCCCGGACAGCTGAACCAGGCGCTAATGAATATTCTTACAAATGCTATTGATGCGCTGAAAGATGCCAATGCAAACCAAACCACGCAAGGCATCAAGACAAATTCCAATCAGATTACTATTCGGACAGCCATGATCGATCGCCAGTGGGTGGAAATTGCGATCGTTGACAATGGACCGGGTATTCCTGAAGCAGAGAAAGAACGGATTTTTGACCCTTTCTTCACGACAAAATCGATTGGTAAAGGAACGGGTATGGGGCTGTCCATCAGCTACCAAATCATTGTTGAGAAACATGGCGGTAAGCTTGAGTGCTTCTCGAACCCTAATCAGGGAACAGAATTTGTGATCCAGATTCCTATCCAGCACTAGGCTTTTAAGTTTGTCTACCGCCTCAATTGAACGCACGCTGACATCTTCAAAAATCATCTGCCCTGTTTGGGTCTTAAATTGGTATCAAGTTCAACTCGGCGATCGCATCTGGAGGCAACGACAGCCAACCGTTGAACCTTATGCCTACGATCGCCTCTTGACAAACTTTTTCTATCTCTTTAGTCCAATTAGTCCAACCTCAAGCACGAGTCCAGCCTCAAGCATGGCGGCAATAGCTTGCTTCTGGGCACCATAGCAACCGCCGAGGCGGCTAGGACAGAGACATTTTGGGTGGGGCGCGAATCGTCCAAAATGTCCCAAGCAAACTGGCAACAGCCATAATTCGGGCAATAATTCTAGACAAAGCCACAGAATTCTAGAATTGCCGCACTCACTGCTTTAGGATCGCCGCTAGAAGCCACATGACCACATCCAGGAATAATCTGAAGCCGTGCATTGGGTAATCTAGCTTGAAGCGCTACGCCATCTTCAACTGGAAACCATCGATCGCATTCTGACCAAAGAATTAGGGTAGGGCAGGTAATGCGATCGAGGTTCTGCTGAATGTGAGCAATCAGATTGGGCTGGGGCGCGTGAGAGGAGGGTGGAGCCTGAAGGCGATCAATTTCACCTGCGGCTAAATGCAGATCGGTGGCAAATTGAGTTAAGGTTCCTGGCACATTCAGGTAGGGATAGGTCAGCCAGTAGATCTCTTCTGCTGTGATGGCGGCTGCATCGGCTACCACTTCTTGCCGGACTCGATGTGCCCCATAGCGAACTAGGGGGGCGAAGAGCCGAATCAGGCGACTCTGATCTACCCATCGGATCAGCGATAGCGGCAAACGAACGATCGATCGCATTCCCTCACTGGGCAGCTTTTTTGGAAAAATTGGCACATTGATCACCACTAGGCGATCGATTAACTCAGGATGAGTCTGGGCAACCGCCAGAGCAGTCAGCGCCCCCAAAGATTCGGCTGCTATAGCTACAGGCTGTTGGCTCAAAGCCTGGATGATGCGCACTAATTCGATCTGCTGATGTCCCATAGTTTCGGGCGGCGGCGGCGTTTCAGAAAAGCCGTAGCCTTTCGCGTCTACGCAAATCACCCGAAACGATCGCGCCAGTCGAGCAACGCACGAGCGCCAGTTATAGCTCCAGCTGCCGATGCCATGCAGTAAAAACAGCGGCTGTCCTGAGCCAATCTCTCCATAGGCGATCGCCACCTTGCGGTTGCCAGCATCTAGGATGTTGAGAGTTTGCCGACCTTTCGGAAAAGTCGCTTGCCACCAGTCTGCTACTTGTGCCATGCATTTACTTGTGCCATGCGTTACCCGTACAGGTGTTACCGATCCGGCAACCCCTAAAATTGCCAGTCCCAGATCGCAAGAGATGCTTCAAAAAGCTGATCTTAATAAATCTTTTCAAACTTATACTGTAGTGGTCTAGCTTTGGGCAGTTTTCTTCGGGGAGCAAGTTTGTACAAGCCTTATCTTAAACCGCAGCAAACAATCTCCAAAGATTTTGCGACTTTCGTTCATCTTGCAATTCAACCCTATGCTGGGATTTGGGCTGCTTCAACCATTCTGTGCCTCTGGCTAGGTAGCCTTGTCTTTCTGCTCTCGCTCAATTTAGCTTCAATTCCTGGCATCTGGGTGGTTCCCGCTATCCTCGGTCGGACTTTTATTCACACAGGTCTATTCATTATTGCTCACGATGCCATTCATGGTACGGTCATGCCCAAGCATCGGCGGGTGAATGACTGGATGGGAGCGATCGCCATCACGCTGTATGCTCTTCTGCCCTATAAAAAGTATTTCCTTAAGCACTGGGAACATCACGGTCAGCCCGGACAGGTGGGCGATCCAGACTTTCATGATGGCATCCACAGCGGCATGTTTGCCTGGTACTTCAAGTTTATGAATGGGTACCTAGACATCCGACAGAAGTGGGTTTTGCTCATTGGCATGACCGTTATTTTTCATGGTCTGCGCATGGGATTGCATATCTCAGGCTTCAGTTTGCTTCTGTTTTGGGTATTGCCGATCGTCCTTAGCTCAATGCAGCTCTTTGTGTTTGGGACTTATCTGCCTCACCGAGAACAGGCAGAAGGGTACGACAATCCTCATCATGCAGTCAGCAGCAGCTATCCTATATTTTGGTCATTTTTGAGTTGCTATCATTTTGGCTACCATTGGGAGCACCACGAATACCCGCATCTGCCCTGGTACAAGCTGCCAGCGGCTCGGAGCGATCGCTGAGTCTATAGCCTTGGGAATCTTTGCAGAATCTTCGCAGAATCCTCAAAGTCAGCCCTAGTCTTCTCGTTTGCTTTACGTTGCTTGACTCTCAGTGGATTTTCTCCAAAGCTTCGGTTAGCTTGATGGATGATGTGTTGGCTTCGTGCGATCTGGGTAGTGGTATTTAGGTGAAGATTTTTTGTTGCGTGAGCAAAGCCCACGCAACAAAAAATCTTCACCCCTTAAGGACTACCCGATCTGTATAAGCTGAACTAACTTCTAGAAATTCCTAAACCGGGAGAATTTTGATGCGGATTGCGATCGTTGGGTGCGGCTTTGTCGCAGATTACTACCTCAAAACTCTGCCCAATCATCCTGAGCTAAAGCTAGTTGGCGTGATGGATCGAGTAAGCGATCGTGCCACAAAATTTGCTGCCCACTACTCTATTTCCAAGATTTATCCGACGCTAGATGAGCTTCTGGCAGACCCAAGCGTCGAGATCGTTCTGAACTTGACGAATCCGAGAAGCCATTACGAGGTTTCCAAAGCCTGTCTAGAGGCGGGCAAGCATGTTTACTCCGAGAAGCCGTTTGCGATGGAGATGGCGCAGGCTGAGGATCTCGTGAACATTGCTGAGCGGCAGGGCTTGTATTTCTCTTCGGCTCCCTGCAATGTCTTGAGCGAGACAGCACAGACCGTCTGGAAGGCGCTACGGGAGCAGCAGATTGGCAAGGTGCGGCTGGTCTACGCCGAAATGGATGATGGGCTGGTTCACAAGATGCCCTACCAGAAGTGGGTGAGCGAGTCAGGAACGCCCTGGCCCTACAAAGATGAGTTTGAGGTGGGCTGTACTCTGGAACATGCGGGCTACTACACGACTTGGCTGACGGCATTTTTTGGGCCAGCGGAATCTGTAACCGCTTTTTCATCTTGCCTCGTACCCGATAAGCAAACAGACGTGCCCTTAGACGTGAATGCCCCTGATTTTTCAGTTGCCTGCATCAAGTTTGTGTCGGGCGTTGTGGCGCGTCTCACTTGTGGCATTATCGCTCCGCATGACCATGAGCTGAAAATTATTGGCGATGATGGCATTTTGTCTATCGACGACTGTTGGTATTATGGCGCGCCTGTCCACATTCAGCGAATGGTTAAAATTCGTCGCAAAGTGTTCATCAGCCCCTTCAAGCGACGCTATCCGCTGGTGAAAAAGCCGACAGGTCGTTTTAACAAAGGCTCTCAGCAAATGGATTTTGCGCGGGGCGTAGCCGAGATGGCAGCCGCAATTCGAGAGCAGCGTCCTTGCCGTCTTTCGACTCAGTTCTCTCTACACAATAATGAGATTGTGCTGGCAATTCAGAATGCGCTGGAGACGAATGCCCCTCACAAGATGACGACCACTTTCGAGGCGATCGATCCGATGCCTTGGGCAAAGCCGTAGGCTGCGTAGCCCTAATGAGATCCGAGACACTTTACGCATCAACTTGCTACTGGGTACTAGTCGATGGGCCATCGTACCCCCTCATGCGCCCGTGCTTAATGACAATTGGTCTACCATAGAGTCGCCCTTCCGAGCGTGCAAGGCTACCAATTGAACAAGAGGGTTGAACGACTCTGGGTAGTATCCAATCATCGCTTCAGCGTTGGTCGGCAGAGCAGCAGTGTGGCGATCGCCAGTTTGCTTAGGACATTTCTGGTGGCGCGAAGCACCCCACCAAAAATGTCTCTGTCCTAACCGCCTTGGCGGTTGCTATACCTTGACCCAGATTCTAGATGACCCATTCCCTTGAGCTACCTCATCCTACGATCCACCAGATGGATCAGCCACATTGATTAGCTTAACGGCCTCCTGAACTGGAGGAATCTCAATGGTCTGGTCAGCAGTAGGTCGCTGCTGACGATTAGGCGTATCAATTTGCACAAAACTACCTGTCTCGATCGATCGGTAAAGCGCCCGAATGATCTGAACGTCAATTAGCCCTTCTTCTCCAGATGGCTCCGGCTCTTTGTTTTGTAAAATACAGTCTGAGAAATAAACAAACTCTGCCGCAAGCTGATCGTGGGGTTCAAACGATCGCTCTTGTTTTTCACCGCCAACGGTCAGCGTATGCTTGATTTCGCCATGAGTGCTGTATGCCAAATCAACCTGTAGATCGCCTTTTGTACCCACAATTCGATAGGCTGAAATGCTTGCAGCTCCGAAGCTACAAACAAACGTTGCCAATCGATCGCCTGGGAAGCGCAGAATTGCTGTCGTCATTTCAGCAACTTCACTAAAGCGTTCTTCGCCGTTGGTAGCGCTGGTTGCAAATACAGCGATCGGCTCATCCTGAAATAAGTATCGAGCCGCATTAATGCAGTAAATGCCAATGTCGTCTAATGTACCCCCACCTTTACCTTTGTCTAACCGGACGTTACCCGCTACCGTCTGCTGCGTGAACAATGAATTGAAAATGCGCGGTTCGCCAATTTTGCCCGATCGTACCGTTTCAACAGCCTGCAAATTAGCTTCTTCCAGATGCAAGCGGTAGGCAATCATGAGCTTTACACGATTCTCTTGAGCAGCTTGAATAATTGCTTTACACTCTTCCTCGGTAACTGCCATCGGTTTTTCGCACAAGATATGGATGCCCGCCCTAGCAGTACGCACGGCATACTCACAGTGCAAGTGATCCGGGAGAGCAATGTATACGGCATCTATTTCGCCACTCTTCAGACAGTTATCATACTGGTCATACGAGTAGGTGTGCTGGATGTTGTACAACTTGCTCAGTTGCTCACGCTTTTCGGGATCATCTGAGACAAGCGCCACAAGTTCTGAATTTTCAGCATGAACAAAGCTGGGCAGGGCAGCAGCCTGAGCAAACCAGCCTAGACCGATAACGGCATAACGAATCTTGCGGGCGGAGGTATTTTGGGCAGCTACCATAGATTTGCTCTCAAGACTTACTCGCTTATCTTAGGAAAAATAAAGTCTTTCCTCCTCTTACTTTTGAAGGATGCTGAGGGCGATCGCGCCACCATCAAGCTCAAAGAGCTTATTGCAGTGTTTGAGCTGCATATTTTTTACGGCTACTTTTACAGGATTCTTGTGAAGGCTTGGATTGAGCGATCGCCTGATGCCTTCGTAGCTGAACAATGAGAGCAACTTGTTGCACTTTACCTCTTTAGATAGTTCCATATACAAATATCTGGAGAGATGATCGCGTTACTGAGTTACGGAAACGCGTAGGCTGGGCGATCGCAGCATAGAGCAACATAGACGTAGAGCAACGCAGACGTAGACAGGTATTTGGGTTAAGGAGTGGGAATGATACGACTAAATAATGGGTTATCCACACCAGAAATTTTTTGAAGGATTTGCGATGATAATTTTGTAGTCAAAAGGCAGGGCAATGAAATTTCTAGTTCAACCGCTTTATAACTGGTACCGTTCCATTTTGCGTCACCCCAAGTATCGCTGGCTGGTTATTTTAGGTAGTTTTCTATATCTATTCAGCCCTGTCGACTTGATTACTGACATGTTGCCTGTCGTGGGCTGGCTGGATGATGGCGTGATTGCGACGCTATTAGTCAGCGAGGTTTCTCAGATGCTTTTAGAACAGCGCAACCTTCGCAGAGTGAAGGATCTCAGTGCTGATGCTAACATTGCTACGGTTTCCACTACTGTCTCAAATTCGGTCGGATAGGACAAGATCGTTTCTATAGATGTCCTCCCGTATCGCTGCGACTTCGGTCTTAATGGCTCACTGTTCAATTCTGCTTTTTTGAATTTGCAAGCTTTGTAGATTCACGTTTTTAGACTTACATGGAAGGTAAATTATGACCAATTCTCTCAAAGATCGTCTCATCACTGATTTTGAGAAAGCCAAAGCAACTGGAAAGCCCAGAGTTATTCGTGTTTTAGAGGCTTTCCGCAATGCTGCTTCCCAAGCAATAGTTGAGGTCAAAGAAGGTTCAGGTGAAGTGAGCAATATCGCCAAAGATACGCTTTCCGCCATTTCTGAAGATCTCAACAGTGCTCATGGCAAAGCCGCAGATGCTCCTGAAGCGGACTCTTCAATTCGCCTAAAAGCTTTGCTGGCGAACGTTGTCAAAGTTGTGAAGCAAGGCTTCAGTAAGGCAGTTGGTTGGTACAATACCAGCAAAGCTCAGGCTGAAACCACAGACGCTGCAAGCCCTGAAGTGTGGGAGCACGAGAAAGCCAAGGTTGAAACCAAGGTGGGTGAAGCAGGAACGGCTCTGGCGAAGAAAGAGCAGCAAGTTCGGCAACAGTTGAAGGAGATGTTGCACACTGCTGCTGCAAAGCTCTAGCGGTTTAGCGCAAGTCTAGCTTGTCACTGTGTTCGACCTAGGGCTGGTCTGATCTCAAAGTCGATAGGCCTAAAGTTTCAACTAACGTATAGTTTGTTCATTCAAAAGTGAGGTTGTTTTATGAAACTCGTTCGTTATGCTCTCGGCATTCTCATTCCCCCGGTTGGTGTTTTCATGACTTATGGACTCAGCACCACACTGGTAATCAATATCTTGCTGACAATTCTAGGTTGGCTTCCAGGCGTGATTCATGCTGTCTGGGCGATCGCCAAGCATGAAGAAAAAGTCAATCAGCAGGAAGGCTCAGTCTAGTTCCACGATTCATCTCATTGAGAGTCAGAGACTGATTCTTAATGAGATGAAAATAAATTAACATAAGCTACGGAGGAAAATCATGTTTGGATTCTTTTTAACGACGGTCATTAGTGCTTTAGGTTTACTGATTGTAGACCTTGCTGTTCCAGGTGTAGACATTGCAACATTCCCAGCTGCGCTGCTAGCAGCAGTGGCGATCGGATTTGTTAACGGTGCCGTCAGACCCGTGCTAGCAGTTCTATCGCTGCCCATCAATTTGCTCACTCTAGGTCTGTTCTCTCTGGTCGTTAATGGCGTTTGCTTCTGGCTAGCATCGCTTCTAGTTCCTGGCTTTGCCGTACATGGGCTACTCGCCATTATCTTAGCTCCCATTGTGCTATCGCTTGCCACCACGTTCTTGAACCAATACTTTGTCAGCAAAAAAGGATTGGATCAGCCTGTTGCTCAGTCAAACTCTGCTCTGCAAGTTGGCGACAAGTAAGTCTTGAGTGGATTACCCTCGATTACTCAATAAATCATAAAACAGGGCGCGTAACTGCGCCTTGTTTTGCGTAAATCTTAAACGCCCGATTGCCACTGCGGCAAAGCGCTTCATACCACCCATTCACTGTCTTACACAGAAGGAGTCTGGGGAAGATTCCACGGCTTTTAGTTGTTCTCCGCCAGGTTGTCGACCAACCAGCCCTACCGCTTTTACGTCTAAACAAGGCAGATATTTTTGAGAGCCATTGACTCATGAGATATGCTTTTTAAAAGCCATTCTTCAAAATAAAGGGCTGAATTTTGGTAAACCAGGTTGAACCCCAAGACTCATCCATGCGATCGCTCCAGCGAGTGCTCAAAAGCCTAAACGCTTACCGCTGGCTCTCATTAGGCGCATTAGTCAGCCTACTCTTGCTGACAGTCGCAAACGCCATCACCCCACAACTCTTTCGTTGGGGCATCGACCAGGGAATTGCCAAACAAGACCTACAGATCGTCCTGTATAGCGCTGGCGCAATGGTGATTGCCGCGATCGCCCGTGGACTCTTCAACTTCGGGCAAAGCTTTTGGGCAGAAGCTGCCTCCCAAGGTGTTGCCTACGATCTGCGCAACAAAATCTTCAGCAAAATTCAAAACCTCAGCTTTAGCTACCACGATCAGGCACAAACCTCTCAACTTCTCACCCGTGTCACCAGCGACATCGAGCAGATTCGCACCTTCGTCGGCACAAACTTGATCCAGGTAATCAGCGCAATCGTCACCCTCATCAGTATTGCGATTGTTCTGCTGATTATGAATTGGCAGCTCGCACTCATTACCCTAACCGTCATTCCCATGACCGGATGGCTACTGGCACGATTCTTCACCCAAAACGGTGAACTTTTTCGTCAGGTGCAAGAACAGCTTGGTGATCTCAACGCCGTCCTGCAAGAAAACTTGATTGGTATTCGAGTCGTCAAAGCTTTTGTGCGAGAATCTGCCGAAGCAAAACGCTATACCGCCATGAACGATACTCTCGTGGCGGTTAACATGAAAACAATTCGTGCCATCCGTAGCACCTTTCCAATCATCTTTTTGCTCAGCAATTTGGTCACGCTAGCGGTATTTGGCTACGGCGGCAGCGAAGTCATTGACGGTAAATTCTCAGTTGGAGAATTGGTGGCATTTAACTCTTACCTATTGCTGATTCTCCAGCCCGTCCTGTTGATTGGATTTGCTGCTCCAGCGATCGCCCAAGCTGCCGCCTCTGCCGAGCGGGTCTATGAAGTCGTCGATGCTGAGGTTGAAATCCGCGATCGCCCCAATGCCCTTCCCTTTGACACCTGTGCAGGTAGGATTACCTTTGAGCATGTCTCCTTCCGCTATCCTGGCGCAACGACAGAAGCGCTTAAAGAAGTGTCTTTTGAAACGAAGCCCAAAGAGCTAATTGCGGTATTGGGTATGACCGCATCCGGGAAAAGCACCATTATGAATCTGATCCCGCGCTTTTATGATGTCACGGCAGGATCAGTTCGCATTGATGGGCGAGATGTGCGAGATTTCACGTTAGCAAGCTTGCGATCGCGCATTGGCATTGTGTTTCAAGAAACAACGCTCTTCTCCGGCACCCTGCGCGAAAATATCGCTTACGCTAAACCTAGCGCTACGTTAGAGCAGGTGATTGAGGCAGCAAAAGCGGCGCAAATGCATGATTTTATTACGGCTTTGCCCGACGGCTACGAAACGATCGTGGGTGAACGCGGCGTCGGGCTATCGGGCGGACAAAAACAGCGAATTGCGATCGCCCGCACCCTGTTAACTGATTACAGCATTCTAATTTTGGATGACAGCACCTCTGCTGTTGATGCACAGACTGCATCCCAAATTCAGGCAGCTCTAGATGACCTCATGCAGCAAAAAGCTTGCACCACATTTGTCGTAGCCCAACGCATCAGCACCGTACAAAATGCGGATCGAATTTTCCTAGTAGACAAAGGGCGGCTAGTTGCCCAAGGAACTCATGAAGAACTGATGCGATCGAGTCCACTCTATGGGGTGATTCTAGAATCGCAGGTGAAGCAATCTAAATAGCACACTGACACTGGCTGGGATCCCTTGGGCAATGTTGGCAATCTGACCTTTGCCAAACAGAATTTTGACCGTGCTCTGGAAAACAAAGTTGTTTGTAGATACCTTCAAGTGTCTTTACTTCGGTGTCGTTGAAGTAAAGAAGTTCTTTATAGAAATTCTCAACAGGAATCACTGTAGACAAAATCTTGCAGAAATCCCAAAATCTGAGGGAATGAAACGCGATCGCCCTACCATCACCCGTTCAAAATTATGATTCTAGAAGTTGCAATCCTTAATGTAAAGTCCGGTCTATCTACAAACTTTGAATCTGCTTTCAAAACCGCTTCAGCCCTCATTGCCGCGATACCAGGATATCGTTCCCACGAGCTTCAACGGTGCCTAGAAACACCTAATCGCTACATTCTGCTGGTGCGCTGGCAAACGCTAGAAGACCACACGATCGGTTTTCGGCAGTCTTTCGAGTATCAAGAGTGGCGATCGCTGCTCCATCACTTTTACGATCCTTTTCCAACGGTAGAACATTACGAAATCGCCTTTGGATAGCTGCCACTAGCGAACCATCTGCCAAAGTCTGTCAAAAAGGTTGCGAATTTCCTGCAAAAGCTGAGTGGGTGCAATTCCAAACGCAAGTTGGAGGACTAAAACAATGACTGCTACAGCGATCGCCGTCCCAATGGCTGCTTTGAATACTCTGACGAGAAAGGCAAAAACCAGGAACGATACAACCAAAGCAGCAATGAATAAAATAAGATTCATAGCTCAGTTCAACTTTTGTAATACCCTGTACAGTTTTTAAGATAAGCTGAATCATGCTGTTTGTGTCGCTCCAGGGTTGCTCTACGCTCAGATTATTGAAATCTTGGGCACTGGTACTCATGTAATGATTTTTTGTGGGGTGGGCTTTGCCCACCCCACAAAAAATCATTACATTTTGAGGACTACCAAATCTTGAATCACTGAGGCTATATGGAAAATCGCCACAGATAGGTCATTAGGAGAATTGCGCTCATGTTTACCCGTCGTCGGAAAAGCTGGAAACAAAGCACCTGGAAGCAAAATGGCTGGAACCAAAGCACCTGGAAGCGAAAGAATAAGAGGCATTCTTGGGTTCCCCTAGTATTGCTGCTGCTGGGTTTACCCATCGGTCTAGAGCTGCTGGCACGCTTGGTCGTCACGCTGACGGGAGCTAGCCAACAGTTTGAGGTGACTCAATCTGAGCAGGATCGTAAAGTAGAGTCCTATCGTCTGAAGTTTCTTAGCCCAGCAGGGCAGCCCTACAGCAAATTACCTGGTTCTGGTGAGCTGTCGGCAGTTCGCAATTCCCTGATGGGCTATCAGTTGGCTCCTCAACAAAAGAGCCAGTTTTGGGCCATTAATCCTCAAGGATTTCGAGACACAGATGCCGTCACGCCAGAGAAGCCGCCTGGAGAAATGCGGATTTTTGTCCTCGGTGGCTCCATGGCATTTGGGCAATTGAGCAGCAGCAATCAGACGACTTTTGCCCATCAGCTAGAGGAATTGTTGAACAATCAGGTGGCAAGGCAGCGCTCTAGCCCAAGTCGGTTTCAGCCTGCGGTGTTGCCCTACCTGGCGGAAGATGTGGATAAAGCTCTGACCTTGCCGCCTCGAATTGTTGATCGTCAGTATCGGGTCATCAATGCAGCCGTACCGGGATATACGTCTGGTAACGAGTTAGCGATGCTGATTCAGCAGGTTGCCAACTATAATCCCGATCTGGTGATTTTGCTTGACAGCTATGGCGATTTGGTCTTGCCCAGTTCTCAAAGCGGAGCGGATATTCCGGGAATAGATCAGGTTTTGCAGGGCGAAGTGCAAGAGGCTCAAGGACTAGAAGCCGTGAAAGGTGAGATTACTCATTGGTTTGAGCAACTCTATCTAGTACGCGGTTTTCGTCAATATCTGCTGCGATCGCCCCAGCCCCAACCCGCTTCTACGGCGACCCTTAATCTACCGATCGCCAACGTTACTCTAGACCAAGCTTTAGCGATCGATCCGGCTGAACTCGATCGCCGGGTCGATCGCTACCAGAATCACCTGCTGCAAATGGTACGCTGGAGTTCTGCAACCAAAAAGCGTCTGCTTATCGGTATTCAGCCTGAAATCTCCGATCGTCAAAGCCTGACTCCTGAAGAGACTGTCATCTTATCTCAGCTCGGCACAGCCTACAGCGAAAAAATTAAGGCAGGCTACGCTGAGCTGACGGCGGCGGCAGACAAAGTAGCCAACACTTCCCCTAACGTGAAACTGCTGGATCTACATGATTTGTATGCTAAAACACCTGAACAGGCTTTTCAGAGTCCGACTAGCCTAACGGATGCGGCTAATCAGCAGCTAGCAGAGCAGTTTTATCAAGCGATCGCCCCCACGTTAGCGATTCAGCCTAAGCCTTTTGGCTCGTAGCGATTTTAGATTTTGCCGTGATATGGCAAAATCTAAGGCGGTTAGGACGGGGACATTTAGGGTGGGGCGCTAAGCGCCCCACCCTAAATGTCCTCAGCAAACTGGCGGCAGCCATTTCTAGAGCGTGAATAGGTTGATAGATGACTCAAGATTAGCCTGTACACCCAACAGCACAGCTAGAGTCTGCTGCTGAAAATTAATATGGGTATTGCTTCCATCTTGAACGATAGAAAGCTGGGCAGGACGCAATCCGTCCGATAGCTGGATGCGATCGATGCCAAGCTGGAAGTCTGCAATCATCTTTGTGCCTGAGTTAGGGGATAGGAAGAAGCGATCGCTTCCTGCCCCTCCGCTTAGCGTATCTGCTCCCATGTTGCCAACCAGAAAATCATTACCCTCGCCTCCTAAAAGCAAGTCATCGCCATCGCCGCCCCTGAGCGTATCGTTGCCGCTGAGTCCAACGAGAATATCATTGCCGCCCTGACCGTTGATTACGTCGTCCGAATTGTCAAATCCCTCTGTGGTATTGTCTAAGTCATTCAAAAAAGTGACAGTATTCGATCGATAGACAACGGTAGGATTATCGTCAGCATTGAAGATGTCAAAGCTATCGCTGATTGTGGTTTGACCGTCAAATAAAATATTGCCGATCGTGGTCGAGGCTTGAGTTTCCGTGGTGAGGTTATCTAAGTTATCCAGCACCAGGTTTTTGAGAACAACCTGTAGGGACAATATGCCTTCAAACGTGATTTGCAAATCGCTGCCGCTTTGAGTCAAGAGCAGGTTTTGGGCAGTCAATCCAGCACCCGTAAACTTCAGCGTGTCTACTTCCTTAATGACGTCCTCAGACGGATTGACTCCTCGACCTACACCGCCAAAGTTGCGGATAGATTGCTGGTCTTCAGCAGCTTGAATGACGATGATTTGTTTGCCTTCATAGGGATTCTGCAACGGATTGGGCGTTGTATCGCTGTTATCCCCACTGTTGCCATTGCCATTGCCATTGCCATTGCCGTTGCCGTTGCCGCCGCCATTTCCCTCACTATTGCCGCCGTCAGCAGCATCATTGCCCTCAACAGAGATAATATCTTCCGTTGGTTCTTGTGGAAAATCTGAACCGGAGATTTGTGATGGAGGGGGAACAATTAAAACTGGATTTTTGGATGGCGAGGGCTGGGGCAAATGAGTCGGGGAGGGAACAATTTTATCATTATCTGAAGAGTCGATCGGGGAATCAGATTCTGGCGGTTCAGATACCGTATTGTTAAAATTATCTAGATCTTCAAAGGGAAGAGTAAGGATGTCAAGTTTATTTAACTCTGGATTTCTGCCTATGCTGGGCTGTATCTCTGCATCTGCAACCTCTAGATCGGAATTTTGCAAATCCAAGACTACGAACAGGACAATCCGATTAAGCACAGAGCGATCGCCTCTTGCCAATTCTACTTCTGCTACAAGATCTGCATAAGTTTCAAGACTTGCCCGCTCTGGTATATTCTGAATTGCAGTGAGCTGACTCACCAATGGATATAAAAATTGCGGCGTTAAATCAACACCAGCGATCGCTTGAGAAGCCTCTAAATCATCCTTGAGACTCTGCAATACCTGTAGGTCGCCTGATAGGATGTCCTCAAAATGGGTCTGGATAAAATGTTCTAAAAACTCAAACAGATTGAGATCAGGCGCAAAGCTAAGCTGCCTGCTAGTTTTGCTCAGTTCATCGATAGAGCGAAGCAATGGAGACATTAGAGCAGTTAGGAGAAGCGCGATTTGCGCCAGCCTTATGTGTAGTTCTTCCTGAGAGTGGCGATCGCTCAGGATATCTCCTAGAATCAGCGAATGCTCTGTCTCGGCTGGGAGGCGATCGAAGGGGTCTTTTGAAGGCTCTAGTTGCTGTAAGTTTTGCTCCAGGCAAAATTCTCTGAGATCTCTTTCAAGCCAGAGATAGGGGCAGTCTTCGTGACCGTGGTGCAAACGGGCTAGCCTTTGGTATTCGGGTGGATCGTGAACAATCAGCCTGTAACCATGTTCGATCGCAAATCCCAACTCAGCAAGTCGCATCGCCTCATCGCTAACGAGGCTTCCGCTTTCCGCGAATTGATAGTTTTGAGGAATCTGAAATCCCTGGCTTTTAAGGAGAGACAATTCTCTCCGGAACTTCTCTCGATTAGTAAAAGTTCGTGCCTGAAGGTAGGCATTATCCAAAGTGGTCTTTAGAATAATCCCAGTCACATTAGGATTATCGGCAATGAGCTGTAGAACTTGCCGCGATCGATTTCTTGCCCCTCCAAGAATAATAGAAGAGCCGCTCTCAATATGAAGATGACCTAGTAAACCGTAACTGATAACAACAGAAACAGGAACGGAGGGGTAGATGCTTGCCACGATTGGGTACAGGTTTTATCCTCAACCGATAAGGAGACTTGTGAACTGACTCCAGCCCTGCCTAATTATTTTTTACAGATTACACCCACGACTCAGTATCCCGTATCGCCAACGGTCTAGTACTGACCACTAGAACAACCCAAAATCTGATCTGTTAGCAGTTGTAACTTTTGTAGTATACATGACTACAAGCCAAACAGCCATGCTTTACCTAAATATACACTGAGTCAGAAATATCCCGGGATACATCAATTCCCTGATAATCAGCAGATTTTGCCGCTTTTACAGTCTCAACGGACTTTATTTCCTTACCTTGAGTCTGTTGGACAACTGCATTATCTTTTGTGAGGGATTGGAAGAAAGTCAAAACGGCGATTAAAAAGTCTGACATTTGCTCAGGCTCCTCGACATTCAAAGCCGGATGGAGGTCTTCGACATCGAGCCAGAGTTTTTCTAAGCTCTGAATGAGCTGCATCGTAGAGTCAAAATCCCTGTTCTTCAAATAGGGACTCACAACCTGAATAAGTTCTGCAAACTTAGTGGATTCTTCTACCAAGGGTTGCAGAGAGAGGGTACGGTCTGTTCTAGCGCCAAGCGATTGCTTCGTCTTGTTATTTAGCTCTTCTCTTGCCGCTTCGCTCAAGACAGCCTCTGTCCAGGCATTAACACTCTGATCTTTTAACGAAGCAGCTAGATAGATCTCTCGATGAATTTCTGGAGTTGTCCGAAACAGATACTTTCCTGGAAAAGGCTTAGCGGGTTCTTTTCCCAACTTGCTGCAAAACTCAAGATAGGCATCAATTGATTTACGAAATTCCTGCTCAACGGCCTTAAAGGTTTCTCCTTCAAAAGGAATTTCGTCTGCAATATCAAGAACCTTACCAAGTAGCTTCCCGGTTTCTTGATTGACATCAACCTTTGCTTTGTATCCTCTATATTGCAGCATAATTCTTAGTTACTGAATGGCTCAATTCCAATAGAGATCAAGAAGTTCCGAATACTCTCGACCATGTACTGGCTTATATAAAATTCATCCACTGAACGGGGTAAAATAACTACCCGATGGGTACTTCCTTGCATCGCTGAAAAGCAAATTCTCTCATTAGTCACTAGAGTCATTGCTCTAGGACATACTGTGAAAGTGTTCATCAAGCTCAGCACATCAGTCCAGGGAATTTCTGGCGGGTTCGAGTAACAAAAAATAGCGCGCAAAATCTCTTGGTGTTCATGATTAAATTCGGGGTAGACGCACATTGATGCTCTGAATGCTGAAGTTTAGCCGGATCGACTCCGCTAGGCTGGCTTTTCTAATCTGAAAATGACCTAGGGCAGGACTAACAGTGCTCACTAATTAAAGCTCTGTTAAATACCCCGCTCCGCGCTAAATAGAAGCATTTAGCCCGATCGCCATGCCTGACCAGAAGCCGACCCACAAAAGACCCTCACATCGTAACTCGATATGCCATCGCCGCATCAAAACATAGCATTAAGAGGAAAAGCTTTTCAAAAAGCGTTTTACCCTGAATGCGATCGCGTTTGACGACTGCTGGCGCGTGGCTGTCGATTTAGGATGTGCCTAAACTTTCAGCAATTCTGCCACGATATCAACTAAAGATATCAATGTCAACTGTAGTTCATCTAAAGTTCACAGAAATTTCATACCTTCGCATTTTTCAACTGAGATAGCTCTTCATCCTCATTAAAGATTAGCGGATTTTACAGATCTCTCTTCACGCTTACCTCATCCACACCATCTAGTATCACTTATAGATATATCTTTAGGCTACTTGCAGAATAATCCTTAAGCTATTAATATCTTATTATGATATCAAACAGCGATCGCCAGTGAGGAGAGTAGGTTGCCTTTCGGTGAATTCGCTAAGCCATCTATATTCACTTATCTCTACAAGGTAGATCATGTTCATGCCATCCAAATTTCCAGTCACGGTACAAATGTTTCCGATCCCGGCTCTTGGCAAAGTAGACCAAGCCATTACGGTCGCCAACGACAAAGTTAGAGTCAAATTTCAAGGATCTCTCTGGGGTGCTGAGATTTGGCAACCATCCAGCCGAGCTTCTGCTTCCAGGTCATTGCTCCCCAGTGAGCAGGTTTGGGTGATCGGTCGAGTGGGGTTGACGCTTTTGGTGCAACCCTATGGAAGCGTGCCGCCCAGTTAGGGGATACGTTCCTGACCTCATCTTGAAATGCCTCACCTGAAACCATTTCACGTTGTGATACCAACGTCTAGACAGCACTTGTTAAAGCCGGGAGTTCCTGATATGACTCTATCTCAAGCTAAATGCACTCCGTCCTCTCATGGCAGTCGATCGCCTCATCCCAGTCCAGAAGCGAACTCAGAAGCCGAGCTTTATGTTCCTGATTTTACGCAGTTCCCCGCTGCTTTCCCTCCGCCTGATCGGCATCGTGTTCGCAGAATCACGTTGGCTGTGCTGCTAACCCTGGGCGTTCTGATGTTTTTAACTGCAATAATTATTCATTCAACTCTAGTCACCCAGGCAGACGTAGCGCAGCAGAAAAGAGCCGATCAGCAAGAGATGCTTAGCCGCATTAACTCTTTGGAAAAAGCGGGGGGCGAGGAGAATTATAGGGACTGTATCACCCATGCCAAAACACTGCTTTTGACCGCCAATCTGTCGAGTCTAGTTCATATGCAGACAGAAGCGGTGCTTAAAAAATGCCAGACTCAGATCAAGGCTCAGATAGAGATTAAGGACACTGAACTCCTGGAAAGAGCGAACCAAGCAGCAGCTAAAGACCAGTTGAAAAATGCGATCGCCTTGGCGAGTCAAGTAGAAGGAAAGCATCGGCTTGCCGCACAGGAGTTGATTAGCCAATGGTCGGGGCAAATTCTGACCCTCGCGGAAGATGCCTATGAAGGAGGAAACTTAGACAATGCGGTAAAGATGGCAAGGGCGATCGCTCCCGACAATCTTTTGTACGAGACTAGCCAAACAAAAATTAAGCTCTGGAATCAAGACTGGGCTATGGATGCTGCTAAATGGAAAATGGCAGATACAGCGATGAAAAATAACCAGATCGAAACCGCGCGTAGCCATATCAAGCACCTAATGGCTAGTCATAATCCCTACTGGCAACGGGTTGCATATCAGCTTCAGGCAAATGTTGATCAGCTTCAAATCCATCGTGAATCCAGCTTGAGGACAAGCGTTTTAACCTGGATGATTATTATTATCGGCGGTTGGGGCTGGCTGAGCTGTTTTCGAGGACACAGGGCATAGGAGAATTTGCAGACACAGAATTCCCAATAGCAGAATTTGCGCTAGAGACGTTGTTTCTAGCGCAAATTCTGCTATTGGGAAAGAATGCCTAAAGCTTTAGTATTCAGAAATTTTAGTACAAACCTAACCAAGACAATAGCCCCTGACCCGTAGCATATTCGATCGCCAGAGTAGCAACAAAGCCAATCATAGCCGCACGACCATTCAGGCGCTCAGCATAGGAACTGAAGCCAAACTTGGGTTCTTCTAACTTGGGAGTAACGGAAGGAGATTTGGTGGTCATGGCATCAGGTTACAAAACTTTACTCTATGCTAACGCATGGAAAGGTCAACTCCTAAATAAAGTTCTGCTGATATGTAGCGCTACGCGCTCAGATCTAATGAGTTATTTTTTGAGAGCTGCGCTCCGCGCAGCTCTCAAAAAATAACTCGTCCTAACTCAATTACGTAATGCTACGGCAACCACTAAAGCGGTTAGGACGTGGACATTTTGGGTGGGGCGCTAAGCGCCCCACCCAAAATGTCCGAAGTAAACTGGCGACAGCTATAAAGAGTAGACAGAAGCTCAGACTACGCTGAATCTTGGATCATTTTTGAGGGTGGTAGGTTGAAACTCCATCGCCCATTGAATTAATTCTGCTGAGATTTGCGTTTCAGATTGACAGAGTAGGGCAGTGTAGCAGACTTTTTGCTTGACGACGATCGCCCGGTAGTCCTTAGCATGAACGATGACATGGCGAAATCCCTCTAACTTGATGGAGGAAGTGAGCAGCGACTGTAGACCCAACGCCTGAAAAATAGTCTGTACCCAGCTCACATCACTGCTCTCAGTTGAGGTGAGATATTCTTTAGGCAAACCGCTGATATCAAAAATTGCTGCACCAATAATGAGTTTGGAGTAAGACACGTCGGCTCACGGCGAATGGGACTGAATCAGAGAATTTTGACAGATGAAAGGTGAAAGATCAGCAGCGATCGCATTGGGATCAGGATATTTCAGCTATTTAACTTTTGCAAGAGATAATACGCCTCCAGTCAATACAACCTGATAAAGTAAGTTTAAAAATCCGTTGGGTAAATGACGACCGTAGGATTTCGGGCGTTTCTGATTTTATGCGTGAATTTTTTTGAAAGGGGCGTAAAGCGCCCTTTTCAAAAAAATTCATAGCCAGATCAAGCCATGCCAAATTTCGCTCTTATTCGATTGAGCGTTGACTAAATATTCCTACAGCAGGGCGGAATGCTGGAGAAGTGGAGGGTTTTAGTCATTTTGTCTATTTTAATTAACTTGCTTAGAGCGCTGATGAGGACGATCGATCGAGTATTCACTCAACTATTAAAAAGTTCATCGCTATACCATTCTGTAAAAGTCTGGAGAAGCCGCTATTTTTTAGTGGTTCTCATCACGTTTCTGCTGATTATTAGCCTTTTCAGCGTTTGGGTCAAAGCTCAATCATTGCAGTCTTCAGTTTTGCAGCCTTTAGTCAATTCGATCATTTTAGAAAATCAGCAAGAAGGCAGTGAAAAGTGGTCGCTTACTGACCCGGCAAGACATCGAGAAATTGAGGGATATGCTTCTTTAACTAGCGTTGATCAGGGGGGCAAAATCAAGCTATTTGTCAATACAGTATCACCGAGTTACGCGATCGAAGTTTTTCGGATGGGCTGGTATGGCGGCAGGGGCGGACGAAAAATGATGGAGGCGATCGATCGTCCTGGTACCCGCCAGTTTATTCCAACTATTCCATTAAGTAATGATTTGGGCAATCTAGGCGACTGGACGGGTCTATTTAACCTGAATAATCCTATGGAATGCGACTGGCAAGATCCCTATGTTTTGCAGATTCCAGACGACTGGACAAGCGGCTTTTATCTAGCAAAGCTGACGGCAAACAGCGGCAAGCAAAGCTACATCATTTTTGTGGTGAAGGAACATCGCCCTTCAGATTTTTTGTTTCAATCTAGCGTCACGACCTATCAGGCTTACAACAACTGGGGCAGCAAGTCACTTTATGAGTGGAATAGCCGAGGACGACAGGTTTCCAAAGTCTCTTTCAATCGCCCTTACGCTATTAGCCCCAACCCAGATGCTGCCTATGGCGTGGGGGCTGGCGAGTTTTTGACTAATATTCAGCCGCCTAGCCACACATTTAGCGCAGGCTGGGAATATAACATGGTGCGATGGCTAGAAAAGGAAGGTTACGATGTCACCTATGTTACTGATATTGATACTCATGCTGACTCAGAGCTACTTTTTTCCCATCGCGTCTTTCTCACAGTTGGGCATGATGAGTATTGGTCTTGGTCAATGCGTCAGAACGTCGAGGCAGCGAGAGATAGGGGTACAAGCTTAGGATTTTTTTCGGCAAACACCTGCTACTGGCAAATCCGTTTTGAAAATAGCAAAGTGAATGGGGAAATCAACCGGACAATTGTTGCTTACAAAGAGCGATCGGTTCGCGATCCTTTTATGCAGGACACGATAACAGATAACGATCGCCAAGTGACGACCCGCTGGCGGCAATCCCCGGTGAGCTTACCTGAAGCGGCTCTCATGGGGGTTATGTATCAAACCGATCCAGTGCTAGCAGATCTGAATTTCGCACCGACTTCGCCTGACTGGGTGCTGGCAAACACGGGCTTAAAACCGGGCGATACGTTGCCAGGGCTTTTGGGCTATGAGGTCGATCGCATGACGGCTGCCAGTCCGGATGGAACCGTAGCGATCGCCCATTCTCCCTACATCTATCGCGGAAAAACACGCTATGCCGATACGACGGTGTACGAGGCAAAAAGCGGAGCGATCGTCTTTGCCACTGGATCAATTCAATGGAGCTGGGGGCTAGATGACTATAATGTGCCGCAGCTTCGCCCCTCTTATCGCAATGAAGCAACGCAGCAGGTCACGCGCAACATTCTGGCACGGCTGGCTAAACGGGAAGTCAAGTGAGCCTAGAGATCGGCGGGTGTATCGGGCGCAACTTCAATCCCACCTTCTTGCAATACTGTCTGCTGAGCGGTGATCAAATCACTCAGCTCGGTAATATGAATGCCCATGCGATCGCCCGCTTCTTGAAGCGCCTGGTAAAATCTAGCCGTGTCTTTATCGTAGCCACAGAGTTCTGCCGTTACGTCAACACCCTGCTTGGCGTTTGCCTTGGCGCAATCAATTAGGTCTAAACCTTGGAGCGGTTGAGGGGCAGACATCAGGTTAACCTCTTCTAGGAATTACTTTTCTAGGCTAGAGGTTATGAATTTCTACAGCATCCGTCTGAGGAATAGCTTTTAGCGGGTCAGCTGAGTCTAGTTAGCCAAGCTTAGTTAGCCAAGCTCAGTTAACCAATACTTGTAGGCAGCATATGCCATAGTGACAACCCCAGCAACGATCGCCTGTTCATTGACCTGAAATTGAGGGTGATGCAGCGGATAGTTGGGCTGATTGGTAAAGCCTACGCCTAGGCGGAACATGGTGCCTGGGGCATGATCCAGGTACAGCGAAAAATCTTCGCTTCCGAGAGAAGGTTCCAGCAGAATCTGGACGCGATCGCCACCCCAAGCCTCTTGCGCCGCTGTTTCCATAATTTGCGTTAAAGCCAGGTCATTTTGTACTGAAGGCACGCCCCGGCGATAGTTTAGCTCGTACTTTGCGCTGTAGGTTTGGCAAACTTGCGCCACAATATTTTCAATCCAGTCGGGTAGGAGGGCACTGGTTTCGGGATGGAGCGATCGCACGGTGCCCAGCATTCGCACCCGATCGGCAATCACATTGGGGGCGCGTCCACCCTGAATTTGTCCGATCGTTAGCACCACCGGGCGCAGCGGATTTTGGGTACGGCTGATAGCTTGCTGGAGGGTGGTAACTACCTGGGAAGCGATCCAGATGGCATCGATCGCCTCATGGGGACGTGCGCCATGCCCGGATTCTCCGAGGATAATCAGCTCCAGATCGTCGGCAGCGGCGGTCAGCGCTCCATAGCGAATGCCGATCGAGCCGCCAGGAATCGTAGGAAAAACATGGGCGGCAAAGATGGCGTTCACGTCTTTCATCACGCCATCTTTGATCATCCAGCCTGCGCCCTGTGCTGTTTCCTCAGCAGGCTGAAACAAGAAGCGAATATTGCCGGGTAAGGGTTCGCCGAGCTGCGACAAAACCATCGCCGTGCCCAGCGCCACGGTCGTGTGAACATCGTGACCACAGGCATGCATAATTCCAGGTTGGTGCGAGGCAAATTCTAGTCCCGTGCGTTCCTGAATCGGCAGTCCATCCATGTCGGCACGAATGGCAAGTCGCCGCTGATCTTTGCCTGCCCCCTCAAGTTCTCCCACTACGCCTGTTTTGCCCACTAGCTCTTGCACATGCAGCCCACAGGAAGACATCACACCTGCGACATAGGCAGCAGTCTGATATTCTTGACCGCTTAACTCTGGGTGGCTATGAATGTGACGACGAATTTCAATCAGGCGCGGCGAGAGCTTGACGGCGATATCTTTGATGCGGCTGAGCATGAGGGGCGATCGGATGAAGGGTTGTTAACCCATGATAAAAGGGCTGCTAAGTCCCTAGCCTTCATTTTGGCTCTACTAAGCTAGCAAAACAGGTTGCTAACAGCGCTTGATTGAGGCGATAGTAACGGGTTTGCCCATCTTTGCGCGTATAGACCAGACCCGATTCCGCCAAAATTTTGGAATGGTGGCAGAGCAAAGCCAGACTAATTTCGGTCTGATTGGCAATTTCCGAACTGCTGAGTTCGCCCTGGAGGGACAAAAGCTCGACAATGCCTAGCCGGGTTGGGTCAGCAAGGGAGGCAAAGATTTTTGCCCGCTGCTCGGTATCGCTTTTATCGATCGCATCTACAAAAGCTGATTTAATCTCGTGACCAGACATAAAAGTTTCTAAATAAAGAATTAAAGATTTGAACTGTACTCCCATTCTAGGGGCGTTCTCGGTTGAAATTGCCAAATACTGAAATAGTTAAATAACTACTTGACTTTTATAGTAAATCGGTCTAGGATGAAGTTCAAATGGTTGTTTAACTATTTCACTGCGTCAACAACCTCTAGGCAAACAACTTCTAGAACTTTAGAGGTGCTTTTATGAACTCTACATCTATGGACTCGACATCGGTTATCACCCTTACAGAGGCTAACTTCCAGCCTGAGGTATTGTCTAGTTTGCAGCCCGTTTTGGTTGATTTTTGGGCACCTTGGTGTGGGCCTTGTCGCCTGATTGCTCCCATTGTTGAGTCTTTGGCGGCGGACTTTGCAGGACAGGTGAAAATTGCCAAGCTGAATATCGATCAATTCGATCGCCTTGCTACTCAGTATCAGGTTCAGGCAATTCCGACCTTGCTGATCTTCAAAGACGGTCAAGTTGTGGATGAAATTGTCGGGGTTGTGCCTAAAGCGGAGCTGGCTAAAAAATTAAGTTCTGTCCTAGCGTATCAGCCCGCTTCTCAAGCAGCCTAGTTTTTAAGTAACTTGCGCGATGTGCGACTTGGTCTGAAAGCCTTGTAGGATGGGCATCTTGCCCGTCCGAATCTAGGCAGGCAAGATACCTGCCCCATGTAGATCAAGAGCTTTAGAAAAAGAGTCGCACATCGCGTTAACTTAGCTTTTCAGACAAACGATTTTCAGACAAACGATCGCCCTAATCCATTACCCCATCTAAATTTTTATGACTTCAGATCTCTTCTCTCCTGTCAAGCTCGGTCGCTACGAGTTGTCCAACCGGATTGTGATGGCTCCTCTCACCCGCAATCGGGCAGGCGATGGCAATGTACCGAGAGAACTCAACGCCGAGTATTATGCGCAGCGTGCCTCTGCTGGGCTAATTGTGGCTGAAGCGACGCAAATTTCTCCCCAAGGGTTGGGCTATCCGCTGACGCCAGGAATTCACTCTGCGGAACAAATTGCAGGCTGGAAGCTGGTGACGGCTGCTGTTCATGCGAAGGGCGGTCGCATCTTCCTCCAGCTCTGGCATGTGGGGCGGATTTCTCATCCGTCTTTGCAGCCTAATGGTGAACTGCCCGTTGCGCCCAGCGCGATCGCCCCTCAAGGCATGGCAAGCACTTTTACAGGCGAGCAGCCGTTTGTCACGCCCCGCGCTTTGGAGCTTGATGAGATTCCTGGCATTATTGAGGATTACCGTCAGGCTGCTGAGAACGCTTTGGCGGCGGGATTTGATGGCATAGAAGTCCATGGGGCAAACGGCTATTTGCTGGATCAGTTCTTGCAGGATGGTTCTAATCACCGGACGGATGCCTACGGCGGCTCGATCGAGAATCGCGCTCGGCTGCTGCTGGAAGTGATGGAGGCGGTGGTTGGTGTGTGGGGAAGCGATCGCGTCGGCGTGCGGCTTTCGCCTGGCGGTACGTTTAATGACATGGCAGATTCCAATCCGACGGCACTGTTTAGCTATGTAATCGAAGCGCTGAATCGCTTTGATCTCGCCTACCTCCACTTGGTTGAGCCTCGCTGGGTGAGCGATACGCCAGAGACAGATCTGGCTGCTTTGACAACTAGCGCTTTTCGCCCCATCTACAGCGGCACATTGATCGCGGCAGGTGGATTCGATCGCGATCAAGGCAATGCGGTGATCGCGGAAGGCAAGGCAGATCTAGTTGCCTACGGGCGGCTGTATATCTCGAATCCTGATCTGCCGGAACGCTTTGCGTCGAATGCCTCGCTAAATCCCTACGATCGCTCTAGTTTCTATGGGGGCGATGAGCGGGGATATACCGATTACCCAACGCTTGCCTTGCAAACTGCCTAACGTTAGGGTGAGAAGGTAGAACCTGAAAACTCTGTGATAGAACCTGCCGATCAAGCTGCTGCTCAAGCTGACTTACTCGTTGAGCCACCCGACCTATTTGCCCATATTCCTGTGCTTAGCCGTGAGCTGCTCGCGGGGCTAGCGGTGCAGCCTGGTGGACATTATTTGGATGCGACGGTGGGTGGCGGCGGACATAGCAGCTTGATTTTGGCGGCTTTTCCGGATGTGAAGCTGACGGCGATCGACCAAGATGAGCAGGCGATCGCGGCTTCTGCGCTGAAGCTGGCGGAGTTTGGCGATCGCGTTCGTTTTTTTCATACCAACTTTGCTGAGTTTGATCCGGGTGATCAGCTGTTTGATGGCATCATTGCAGATCTGGGGGTGAGTTCGGCTCAGTTTGATTGGGGCGATCGTGGCTTTAGCTTTCGCCATGCGGCTCCTCTGGATATGCGGATGAATCAGCAGCAGGATCTGACGGCTGAAGAGGTGATTAATACTTGGGATGAGGTGGAGCTGGCGCGGATTTTTTACACCTATGGCGAGGAGCGGCTTTCTCGTAAGATGGCTCGACGAATTGTGGAGAAGCGTCCGCTACACACGACGACGGAACTAGCAGAGCTGATTTTTTATTCGGTGCCCCATTCCTATCGGTATGGGCGGATTCATCCGGCGACGCGGGTGTTTCAGGCGCTACGAATTGTGGTGAATCGGGAGCTGGATGTGTTGGAGGCTTTTATTCAACGGGCACCACATTGGCTTCAATCAGAAGGGCGGGTTGGCATTATCAGCTTTCACAGCTTGGAGGATCGGATCGTGAAGCATAGATTCAGGGAGTCTGAAATGCTGCGGGTGCTGACGAAGAAGCCGGTTGTGCCAACGGAGGAGGAGATTAGGGATAATGGGCGATCGCGATCGGCGAAGCTGCGGATTGCAGAGCGTTGTGTGAAATAGCGTTTTTGTGGGCGCGCCTGCAAAATGTTTCTGCCCTAACATCTGTGGCTATGGCCATAACAGCTTTGAACAGCCAACAGCCTTGGGGGTCTCCCCCAAACCCCCGGCAGGGGACGGGCACGTCCCCCACACCCCCTCTGCATGAGAGAGTAGATAAGCGGCATGGGTCGCTTTGCATGGGTGGGGCGATCGGGCGTTAGTCAAATCGAAAATTCTAAGCCTCTAGATGAGAGCTGCTGCCCTAACTGCGTTGTGCTGAATCATCTGGGCGAGGTCTGTGTCTGTAACCCAGCGCCGTTCAGAACAGTAGGTCATGAGGTAGATGCCGTTTGCCATGCGTACGGTGCTGACGCGGACTCGAAAGTCGTCGGTGATGAACCAGCAGCGCTCTTGTCCTTGGCTGTTGTCGTAGTCGGTGTCGATCGTCAAGATGCCGTCTTTGCCAAACCAGTAGCGGCTGACGACGGGGATTTTTTCGACGTAGCCTTGGTTGCGAAGCAGTTTGCCCGATCGCCCTGTCTGATCATCGGGTACATCTACCAGCACGGCTGCTTTGTCTGGGTCGGGTGCTTGGTCGCTAGGATGGGGTTGCCACATGAAGCTGGCTCCGCCTCTGGCGCTAGTGGGGTCGATGTTTTGGGGTTCGCAAATTTGCTGAATCCGATCGTCATCTGCTGTCACCATGCCGACATAGAGTTTCGATTCTCCTGACTCGTCTGCCACAGTGTCAAAATGATGCACGGTGCGCTGAGTAAACCAAACTCCTTCGCTCTTTTGGAAGAATTCCATCATGGTCATGGGCTGGGCAATCGACATAATCTTCCCTCTGTTAGCAGGTCATGGAAACACCTCGCTGATGCCTGTGGGTTCACCTGTGGGTTTACGAAACAAGCAGGTAGCGCACGGTACAATATTCGCAAATAATATTTGCTCATAATACCGCGATCGCCCCTCATGCCCAGCCCCCTTAAACTCAATCAAGCCCTTCTAGGTCAGGAGTCTCAGAAAATACCCGAAGCAGTCTTGGCGATCCTTGAAGTGCAGGGTGCGCTTAGCCAAGCCAATCTCAGCCAGGTCGATCTGTATCAGTTCAACTTTGGCGGCGTCGATCTGCAAAAAGCTAATTTGCATCAGGCGATTTTGGTTCGAGCTAGGCTTAGTCAAGCGGATCTGAGTCACGGAGACTTGAGTGCTGCCGATTTGCGGGGAGCTGATCTAGGTAAGGCGCTGCTGACCTACGCCAATTTACAGGGAGCTTGCCTGTATCGGGCGAATCTTTGCGGAGCCGATTTTAGCAGCGCCGACTTAACGAATGCCAAGTTGCAGGGAGCTAGGTACGACAGCCAGACTCGCTTTCCAGAAGGATTTGCCTATAAATCCTGTGGGGCGATCGGGCCTTCTGCCAACTTAAACGGTGCCCCGCTGAATACGGCTAACCTGCGCTGTGCCGATTTGCAGGGCGCTAATCTCCTGGGGGCGTACCTGGGCGGAGCTGACCTGACAGGAGCCAATCTGTGGGGTGCGCGGCTTACCCATGCTGACCTGCGCCGTGCCTGGTTGACGGGGGCGTTTCTGCGTCAAGCGCGGCTCAATGGCGCTAACCTTGCCGGAGCAGACCTACGAGCTGCCGATCTAACGGAAGCTGAGTTTGAACAGTTTGAAAGCATTGCTGGAGCCGACTTTAGCCAGGTGCAGGGATTGAGTCCAGAGATGCGATCGCGTCTCCTCAGCCACCCTGAACAACAGCTCAATACGCCTCATCCTCTGACTTGCCAAACAACAAGAGAGAGCTTGCTAGAGAGCGAAGTCAGGAGCTAAGGCTCAGACTTGACAGATTCCCAATTCTTTTTGAGGAGCGCCATAAAGGTGGCAATGCCCTTGGAGAAATCTTGTGGGTCAGGTAAGGCATACTGCGGGAATTCTTCGTAGGGTCGCCATGGCTCTGAAGGATTGTGCCGTAGGTGCAGAATGCGATCGGAACCTTCTAGTTTCCAAAGCATTTGTCCGCTGGGGGAAGTCTCAGACATGGTTTCTCTCCTATCGTATAAATAACAATATCGAGTGTCTCTGAATTGACCTGCCTTAAATTCGTTTGCAGCAGGTTCCTGATTTTGGCAGTTTATGGGCTAGGTTCTGTAAAGAAAGTTACAGAATACTAGACAAATTTGTCTAGTTATGCACCTATACACCTGCGATCATAGAATTCCCAGCAGGAGCGTGCTACCCCCACAAGGGGTACTGTTCAAAGTTTTTGGGCAGAACTGTGCTCTACATAAAATTATTTCAAGGTAGAAAATTAAGAGCGTCATTAAATGGGCCAAACCTCAGGCTGCTAAGACTCAAAGCAGATTTTCCATAGCTGCCCCAACAACTCTGTGATCGGGGTCTTGCCTCAGCTCTATCAGCGCCTTTTTGGCTTCAGGCTGATCAAAATGCTTTAGGGCATAGGCAACCCGCACCCGCAGATATTCAGCGCCAGAGTTTTTTAAGTCAAGAAGCTGTGCTAAGGCAGCACTCTCTTGACGAGTGTTGACTAATGCCCCGATCGCATCAATAGATGCCTCCTGGACAGCAGCATCTTCTCCTGCTAAACCCAAACTGCAAACTTCTAGAACTTCTTCAGGACACTCTAGCTCCACAAGAGCCGCCAAAATACTGCGCCGCAGCAGCCAGTGTTCATCTCTAAAAAATGCCTCAACCAGATGAGAGGCAGAGACTCTGCCAAACAGAGAGAGGGAGTTAGCAGCTTCTGCCCGCACGTTGGGCGTGTTGTCGAACTTCATGATGTGCAGCAACGCAGCAAAAGAGTCTGAGGTTTTCTGTCGCCCTAATTCTCTAGCAATGAATGTTCGCACCAGAAATTCTGGATCTTGCATATGCTGAGTCAGGATAGGAACGGCAACCTCCGGAGCGTAATCTTTGAGGGCAGAGATTGCCTTCAGCCGATAGTGGAAATCTGAGTTTTGCAGGTCGGTTTCAATCTGGTTGAGATGCATGCAAGCAACCTATAGATAGTTTAAATAGTTCTCTCACTCTAAATCCGAAGATCCTCTCTGTATATGCAGCATATGCTGCCCCGTCCTAGTTCAAGCGGGAACTAGAAGTATGCTTTACAAAATATAGGCAAGGGCGGCTATCTCTATCAATTGACAGCTTAAAAATGAATCATGCTTCGTTACGATGAATCTATGCACAGGAGGTCAACGGTATGAATGGCAGCCTACGGGTCGGAAGTTTATTTGGCATCCCTTTTTATGTGAACCTATCCTGGTTTTTAATCTTGAGTCTAATCACTTGGGATTATGGCAACCAGCTTGGGCTTTCGTTCCCTACTTTGGGAGCATCTGCGTGGGTTTTGGGATTGGTTGCAGCTTTGCTTTTATTTACCTCGGTTTTGGCACATGAGCTAGGACATAGCTTTGTTGCAATTCGGCAGGGCATTCCTGTCAACTCTATTACGCTATTTCTGTTCGGCGGTTTAGCCAGTTTGGGGGAAGAGTCGAAAACGCCAGCCGGAGCTTTTTGGGTGGCGATCGCTGGCCCTCTAGTCAGCCTCTTGCTCTGGGGCAGTCTTACGGCTGCCAGCACTTTTTCTGGGATCACGGGCGCTGGAGCAGCGGTTCTTAGCTTGGTTGCTTCTATTAACTTGGCGTTAGCGCTGTTTAACTTACTTCCCGGTCTGCCTCTGGATGGTGGGAACGTGTTGAAGGCGATCGTCTGGAAGATTACAGGCAAGCCTTACAAAGGCGTTGCATTTGCCAGCAAGACAGGTCAGTTTTTGGGTTGGGTTGCCATTGGGTTGGGTGTCCTGTATATGCTGGGCATCAGCAATATAGGCAGCATTTGGACGCTGTTGGTGGGCTGGTTTCTGTTGCAGAACGCCGATCGCTATGCACAGGCAGCCAGCATTCAAGAGCAAATGAGTGGGCTGACGGCAGCGGATGCGATTATTCCTAACAGCCCCATTATTTCTCAGGAACTGCTCCTTCGAGAGTTTGCCAATAATTACATCATTGGCAGCGCAGCAGAGTGGCGGAAGTATTTGGTCACCAATCCGCAGGGACATCTGGTAGGCGAAATTCCTGTTGACGCTTTAAACGGCATTCCCACAAATGAATGGTGGAGTGTCAAAGTTAGTGAGCTAATGCAGCCTGCGCCTCAAATCGAAACGGTTGATTCAGACCAGCCTCTGCTGGAAGTTGTGACTCTTTTGGAAGAAAAGCAGCTTGCGGCTCTGGCAGTTTTGAAAGAAGGAGCGTTGATGGGCATGATTGAGAAAAGCTCAATTCTTCAGCTTTTGCAAAAGCGATCGGAAGCCAAACTAGCTAACGTCTAGATTGGCTAGGTCTAGCTAGACCTAAAAGTCCCTTTACTTCAGCGCTGCCCGGTGGGTGGCGCTGAAGTTTTTAGGCATTGCCAAATCTGGGCATGAATTTTTCTGACAGGGGGTGCAGAGCACCCCCTGTCAGAAAAATTCATACATAAAACCAGCAACGTCAGCTCTTTAAATCTCTTGCAAACAGTAGGCTTAATCTGGCGGCGTATGCTTAGAGAATACATAAATCCGTTGAGTTTCAAGCTGATGACAGGCATCGGAAGGCTTGAAACTATCGGGTGTTTTATCGAGACTAAAGATTTGGCGATCGAGCTGTACCTGCAAATTTGCTAACGGATCGCCTCCTGCCGAAACCAAAAACTCTAGCTGCTCTACCGATTGCCAGCCCGCCAACGCATCAAGAATTTGGGCGATCGCCTTAATATGAGGATGCGCTGGATCTTGGTACCAGTCTGCTGCGGCAACTCCAGGCTGATCCAGTCCTAAATGAAAAATCAGCGAGGCTTTGCTAAACAGCGCTGTTGCCAGAGGTCGAGCATCTTCTTGCAGCAGCAGATCGAAATCTTTTGCCAGATGCCGAATTTTTTCTAGCCGCTCGTAACGTTCGGCAATAGCTTCATTATTGGTGGAGCTAACAGGTGCTTCACCTTGCTCTAAATCAGCTTCCGGTCGCCACGCGATCGCCACCGTTACTAAGTAAGTACGCAGCAGCAAATGCCCCATCTTTTCGGCTTTGGTTGCCAGGTAATCCACATTGTATGAAGTAGCTTCGATCAGCAAGGGGACGCGATCGACCATTTCTAGGTCATAGCCCTTGAGTCCAGCAATCTTGCGGGGATTGTTAGTAATCAGGGAAAACTTTTGTACGCCTAAGTCATTGAGAATTTGCGCCCCCACACCATAGTTGCGCTGGTCAGCCGGGAATCCCAGCCGCTCGTTTGCTTCGACGGTATCCAGCCCCATATCTTGCAGCGAGTAGGCTTTTAGCTTGTTAATTAGCCCAATGCCGCGCCCCTCTTGCCGCAGATAGACGACCACGCCCTGTCCGGCATTCTCGATCATTTTCAGCGCCGCCTGAAGCTGCATTCGGCAGTCGCAGCGCAGCGACCCTAATGCATCTCCCGTCAGACATTCAGAATGCACCCGTACCATAATCGGCTGATCCTTGAAGCGATCGGGGTTGCCTTTGACGATCGCCAAATGTTCTGAGTGGTCGAGCAAATTGCGGTAGGCATACACCTGAAACTGACCAAATTCGCTGGGCATTTGGGCGATCGCCTCTCGCTGCACAAACCGCTCGTGCTGAAGCCGATAGCTGATCAGGTCGGCAATGCTGATTAGCTTCAAGCAGTGCTGCTTAGAATATTGAATTAATTCCGGCAGCCGCGCCATCGATCCGTCCGGGTTCTGAATTTCACAGATCACCCCAGCCGGATACAGACCCGCCATCCGCGCCAGATCAACCCCGGCTTCGGTATGTCCTGCCCGCTTCAAAACGCCGCCCTGCTTGGCGCGTAGCGGAAAAATATGTCCGGGGCGACGCAGATCGTTGGGCTTGCTGTTAGAGTTAATGGCAATCTGAATCGTGCGGGCGCGATCGTCAGCGGAGATGCCCGTGCCCACTCCCAGGTGATAGGCACCATCAATGCTGACCGTAAATGCCGTCTGCTCGTTGCTGTCTTCAAAGTTGTGGCTATTCACCATCAGCGGCAAATCTAGCTCATCCAGGCGATCGCCCGTCATAGCTAGACAAATCAGCCCCCGCGCCTCAACCGCCATAAAGTTGATCATGTCAGGAGTGGCGAACTGTGCCGCACAGATGACATCGCCTTCATTTTCGCGGTTTTCGTCATCCACCACTACGATCGATCGTCCTGCCTTCAGATCGGCTAGCGCTGCATCGATCGAATCAAATTGGAAGGGCAACTCTGAGGATTGAGAAGATATCGTGTCATCTGCGTGTTGAAGCGGTTCCACAAGAAAAGCCCAGGTAAAATGTCTAGCGAATCAGTTTAAAGAAAATCAGTTTAGAGGATGGAAGTGAAAATTGCGACCCGAACCGCCCCCTTTTCTTGCTTGCCGCAGGCGCTAGACCCCAATTCGGGAGAATTTAGCGTCTGTTTGTGCAAAGCACGTAGCCAGTTCTTGTTCAAAGTCCTCCAGAGTTAGGGTTGAGGGGCGAATGCAGCACATTTGATACTTTTCAGATCACCTCTTCGGTCAATTGGAGCTGGCGGAAGCCCAAGCGTCTGAGATGGAAGCGATCGGATCAGCCTTTTTTTGAAGTATCTTTTCTAGAATTTTGAAGTATCTTTTTTAGAAGTCTCTTCTCTCAAATCCTAGCGCTTCTTGATAATGACGACCCAGCCGATAGCGGAGAGAAACCGCAGAATAAGAAGCTTCAGACTAAAATGCAGTTTTCAGGTTGTTCTAGACTAGCTTTTGTATTTTTATAGGGCACACCTATAGACGGGATCAACAGGTTCCCTTATTGTATTTCTACTCAAATCTTTTGTATTTTCCACTAGACTTTTTGCAGTTCAAATTTTAAGCGTGGTACACCATCATGGGCGATTCAGGACTTGTGCCAGTAGGAATTGTGGGAGCTTCGGGCTACGGGGGCGTACAGTTGGTTCGTCTGCTGCAAGATCACCCCAATCTAGAGCTGGTGTATTTGGGCGGAGATAGTAGCGCTGGAAAACCGTATTCTGACCTCTACCCTCATCTGAGCCATAAGCCAGGACTGATGATTGAGGCGATCGATCTTGACCAAATTGCCGATCGCTGTCAGGCGGTTTTCCTATCCATGCCCAATGGTTTAGCTTGCGATATGGCTCCTAAGCTGCTGGCAAAGGGCTGCAAGGTATTGGATCTCTCTGCCGACTACCGCTTTACCGATTTGAACATTTACGAAGCCTGGTATGGCAAAGAACGCACCGATCGCGACATTGCTGAGACAGCGGTGTATGGCTTGCCGGAGCTATACCGCGATCGGATTGCCACAGCCCAGCTGATCGGCTGTGCCGGATGCCACTGCACCGCAAGTTTGCTGGCGTTGTCTCCCCTGCTGAAACAGGGCTTGATTATTCCAGAGAGCGCCATTATTGACTCTAAGACAGGCACTTCTGGCGGCGGACGCAAAGCTGCCGTCAATATGCTGCTGGCCGAAGCCGACCAGTCAGTGGGGGCTTACGGCGTGGCTCGTCACCGTCACACACCCGAAATTGAGCAGGTGTGCAGCGAATTGGCGGGACGTGAGGTGCTTGTCCAGTTCACACCCCATCTGATCCCTATGGTGCGCGGCATTCTCTCAACCGTTTACGCCACTCTCCGCGATCCCGGACTGGTGCGAGACGACTTGCTGACGATTTTCCAGGCATTTTATCGGGCTTCGCCTTGGGTGAAAATTTTGCCCAGCGGCGTGTATCCCCAAACCAAGTGGGTGACGGGTACTAACCTCTGTATGATTGGCATTGAGGTTGATCCCCGTACCGATCGCGTCATCGTCATGTCTGTCATTGACAACTTGATGAAGGGTCAGGCGAGTCAGGCAATTCAGTGTCTTAACATTATGATGGGCTGGGACGAAACCCTGGGTCTGCCGCAGCTAAGTTTTTATCCATAGATTCATGTTTGGAAAAGCTAGCTGACCGATCGCAGAGGCAGCTGCGCCACGTTATCCGATCGTCCCATCTGCTGAAGCTGATTCAAAAAAGCATAAACTGCGGGTGGGTGCTGAGCATCCGCCAACACCGCAACGCCAATCACTCGCTCTAGCGGATCGGGCAGAGTGCGGATTTGAATCCGGGGCGAAATCGGTTCGGCAGCTAGCCGCGACATGATGGTAAACCCTAAACCTTGTTCCACCATGCCTAAGATCGTCGAGTCTTCTCGCACTTCATAGGTGGGGCTAAGCGATCGCCGAAGTCGTGCATAGTAGTTATTAATAATCGCGCGGCAACAGTCGTTTTCGGTCGGCAAGATCAGCGGATAGGTTGCCAGATGATCCCAGGTAATTGGGTCATGGGCAATTGTCCAGTCGGGCGGCAGCAGCACTACATATTCGTCGCGGAGCAATTCCCAAGTCTCGAACTCAGGGGCAGTGGGCAGCAGGGTCAGACCCAGATCGATCTGTCCCGATCGCAGAGCAGCTTCAATTTGAACACAATGCTGAAAGTCGCGTAGAATGACCGCGATCGCTGGAAAGGCTTTTTGAAACTGCACCATGACTTTGGGCAGCAGATGGGTGGCAGCGCTGCGAAAGGCGGCAATGCGCACCTGTCCGCCCTGCAAGCTGCGAGTCGCTACCGCCTCTTTGCCCACATTGTCGATCGATCGCAAAATATCCTGGGCGTGAGTCACAATGCGTTCGCCTACAGGAGTTAAGGTTGCGCCATGTCGCCCTCTGGCAAACAGGACAACGCCTAGCTCTGTCTCTAAAGCCGCGATCGCGTGGCTGACCGCAGATTGGGACACATTCAGCAGCAGCGCCGCCTCGCTGAAGTTACCGCACTGCGCAGCAGCCGTCAGGGATCTAAGCTGGTGTAACTTGATGTTTTCGAGATTCATCGCTTCCCTCCGTAATGAGCTGACCCGATCGCCGCATCTCCCTTAGCGTATCCAAAAAGGCGTAGACTGCGGGTGGCTGGGCGGCGTTTGCCAGCGTCGCAACGCCAATAACTCGCTCTAGCGGCACGGGTAAAGGTCGCGTCTGTACGCCCGTCGGCAGCGGCTCTGCGGCAAGACGCGGCAGCATAGATATCCCCAACCCCTGCCGCACCATGCTGACGATCGTTGAGTCTTCTCGCACCTCATAGGCAGGCTTCAGGCTTTGCTCCAGACTGCCAAGATGCTGCTGAATTTGCGATCGGCAGGTGTCATCCTCCGGCGGCAAAATCAGCGGGTAGCGAGATATCTGTCCCCAAGTAGGCGCATCGGGCACTTTGTAGCGGGGCGGAAAAATCACAATATACTGATCCCGCAATAGCTCCCAGGATTCAAACTCTTCGCTGAGGGGGAGTAAGGTAATGCCGATGCCTACTCGCCCCTCGCGCAACTCCTGCTCAACCTGAGCACCGCCCGAAAACTCGTTGATGGTGAGGGCGATCGCCGGATAGCGCTGATGAAACTGGGCAATTACGCCGGGTAAAACATGGGTTGCTACGCTGCGAAAACAGGCTAATCTGACCTCTCCGCCTTCTAATCCCCTGACGATATTGGCTTCTTTGCCCATGCTTTTCAAGAGTTGCAGCATTTCTTGAGCGAGCTTGAGAATGCGCTCTCCTGCCGGGGTCAAGGTTGCGCCATGCCGTCCGCGCGAAAACAACGTGATGCCTAATTCCTCCTCTAGGGTGGCGATCGCATGACTAATTGCCGACTGAGATAAAGCCAAGCTCAGCGCCGCCTCACTAAAGTTGCCATACTCTGCGACCGCCACCAAAGCCCGCAACTGCGATAGTTTGATGCCTTCTAAGTTCATCGGTTTAGGGAGAAATGGGAGCTGAAGCGCAATCCAATTCACTAACATTGCCTTAGTTAATACCCTCATGATTGTGCCGCAGATAGCCGATTCACCCCAGCCTATTTGTATGAATTTTTTTCATAGAAGCGATGAACGTTACCTTTTGAAACTTATGGGTAAAGTTTCTATATTGAATAGGTGAACATTCAGTAAGCAGTTTTAGGTTCTAGTTTAGGTTTCAAAAACCAACCCCAAGCTTGAGTGAAATGATTATTTGAAATAAGAGTTTGTCTAGGCAATCACTTATTTCTAGTCATTAAGGCTCCCCTGATATTTAAGGGTGAAAAATGCTGAAGCATCTTAAATTTTAGGAGAAAAGACCATGAAGACCACATCGTATCTATCTAACAGCCCTTTCCAAACAGCTGGAAACTCTACATCCAATTCGGCTGGCGGCTCAGAGTCCGTAACATCAAAAATTGGAAATCTCATTGGCAACCTCTGGAACGCCATTACAGTTGTCAATGTTGACCCACAAATTCGTCAGGAATACGATCGCCAAGGCAATTTACAATGGCGCGTTTTCGACCCAATCACAGCCAAATCTCGATTCTTTGATTCTGAAGATGATGTGTGTGCTTGGTTGGAACAGCGTTACTATGCATAATTAGCACGATGTCTAGTTAAGGCATCGGAAAATGCAAGTTTAGAAAATCTATAAGCTGTTCTGAAGTTTGTTCAGACACAAAATTTCAATGCTCTTGTAGGGCATTGAAATTTTGCAGATCTATGCTAGTGGCTAACCTGACGGTGCTTATGTTGACGCAGATAGCCGATCAGTTGATCTAGAAGAAAGGGGGCAAAGCCCGATATAAGCTTTTATTGTGTGGTAGGTTTGATTCCTCACACCTTTCCGCTTTTTTGAGGTCAACCTTTGCCTCGCTCAGCTTTTAACCATTTTTGCCAGTCAGGGCGATCGCTCTTGGCGGAAACTTCCAGCCTTAGTCAAAGTCCATGACTGTGAGTAAAACCTGTGACTGAACAAAAATCTTCTACTCAGACTTTGGCGGCTCCGCCAGCGCAAACTTCGGCAATAGTGGCTCTGCTGGCTCTAGCTGTAATCTGGGGCTACAACTGGGTGGTGATGAAGCTGGGAGTTCAGTATGCTGCTCCGTTTGATTTTGCTGCTATGCGGGCTTTTTGGGGGGCGCTCAGCCTATTTCTAGTGATGATTGTGCTGCGCAAGCCCCTCAAGCCACCTGTTTTTGGGGCAACGCTGCTGCTGGGCGTTTTGCAGACGAGCGGCATGATTGGGCTGTCTACTTGGGCATTGGTGAGCGGCGGGGCAGGAAAAACCTCTATCCTCTGCTACACAATGCCCTTTTGGATTTTGCTGTTCGCCTGGGTGCTGCTGCGGGAGCGACTGCACAAAGCCCAATGGCTGCATGTGTCGCTAGCGCTGGTGGGTCTGATGCTGATTCTGCTGCCGCTTAATTTGACGGATGCTTCCTTTAGCAAAGGGCTAGCCGTTCTTGCCGGGATGAGTTGGGGCATGAGCGCGATCGTGGTCAAAAAAATTGCCCAAAATCACTCAGTAGATTTGCTCTCGCTGACGGCATGGCAAATGCTGTTAGGCAGCATTCCTCTAATTCTGGTGTCACTGCTGTTGCCCAGTCCTCCAGTGCAATGGACAGGCACTTTCATTGCGGCGCTACTCTACAACATTATTCCGGGAACGGCGATCGCCTATATGCTCTGGATGTTTGCCCTCAGACGCTTACCCGCTGGCGTTGCGGGATTGGGTACTTTAGCCAACCCGGTGATTGGCGTATTCGCGGCTGGGGTGCAGCTGGGCGAAGTGCCAGACTTGGCAGAGGCGATCGGCATGATCCTAATCGTCATTGCCCTAGGATTTAACGTACTGCATGCCATGAAGCCGCAGAGGGTTTTGCAGAGTTAACTGCGACCCGACTCCTCTCACCCCAGGCAACCCTTCTAGCCCTTGAAAAAAGAGGGTAGGGAAATCAGGCTCGTAGAAGCATGTAGTCCTATGTAATTGAGTTAGGACGGGTTATTTTTTGAGAGCCGCGCTCCGCGCGGCTCTCAAAAAATAACTCATTGGATCTAAGCGCGTAGCGCTATGTCCACGATTGTGTTTCAAAAAAATCAACAACACGTCTAGACCATCACCCCCATCTACTCCCTGAGCATCCTGATTGGTTAAGATCAAACTGCTCTGTTTTTAATGAGCTTTATTCCAAAAACAAGAGACAGAAACAATGCACAGCCAAGCACTGATGTTAATGTTTCGCTCAGTTTAGGTGATATAAACACCATGAATCCTTTATCTTTAATCAAAGCTGAAAAGCTGGAAACACAGAAAGGCATCAGAAAGAGTCTGAAGGTTTGCCAGCGATCGCCTTTTCCCGCACCGCCTGAAGATACGCTCAGTAGCAAACCTATGCCAATAACCACACTAATACCAACTGCATTAATCCACACCTTGGGTGAAGGATCAAAATGAAAATAAACCGTCACAAGGTACCAAATCAGATAGCACCAGAGAATTGCTTTGTCTAATTTGATTTCATAAAGATATTGGATTAACCCTTTCATAGGCTGCTAATAAATAACTAGGACTGGACAGCAGCATGATCTAATGAGATAAGCTGATACCCCGCACTGGCTGGCGACACCACTGAAATAAATACCAAAGGCTCATCCCCTGTGTTAGACACGCCATGCACACATCCGTTATGAGCAATGACGACATCTCCTGCGGCGATCGGTTTTGTAGTGCCCGCCATGTCCAGACAATAGTCTCCTTTGCCAGCCAAAATAGTCCAGGTATCTTGCCCCTGAGGATGAATGTGGGCAGGAATCGTCTGACCAGGCTGGATAGTCCAGGCAACAATAACGGCTTCTTGAGATTCTGTCACAACCGAGCGAATCGGTTCTCCGTCTGTGGGCTGCAAAAAATTAGCGCTATTGAAGATTCGAGTTGTGCTCATCTTTATCTAGCGATCGAGAGCCGCCTTCGAGAATTTCTCAGGGGTCATCTTCTCACTAATGACCCTAAAGATCTGTCTCACCGATGACTTTCCAGGTAGTCCTTAAGGGGTAAGGATTTTTTGTTGTGTGGGCAAAGCCCACACAACAAAAAATCCTTACCTAAATACCACTACCACTTTCCAACCCCCTGATGGTGACTCAATCTTCAGGATTTCTCTCGTAATTCGTCTAGCTTGGCGCGCACGGTTTGAATATCCTGCCACATCAGCCACTTAGGGCTACCCTTCTCGCGAGACTGATTGCGCAACAGGTATGCCGGATGAAACACGGGCATACAGAAGCGTCCTTCCCACTCAATCCATTCGCCCCTAATCTTAGTGATGCCTCGCTTGTCACCCACCAGACCCTTCACGGCAGAAGCCCCTGCCAGCAAGATAATCTTAGGATCGACCATGCGAATTTGCTCCAACAGATAAGGACGACAGGCATCCATTTCGGCAGGGGTCGGCGTGCGGTTTTCGGGCGGTCGGCACTTAACGATATTGGCGATCAGCACATCTGCTTCGGTAAGCTGTACCGACTCCAGAATTTTGTCTAAGAGCTGTCCCGATTTTCCGACGAAGGGCAGACCTTGCAAATCCTCATTTTCTCCAGGCCCCTCGCCCACAATCATGATCGGAGCCTGGACATTGCCTCGATAGACCACAGCATGGGTTCGCGTTGCGCCCAGCTCACAGCGATGACAGCGATCGCAATGCGCCTTAATTTCCTCCATGTTGGAGTAAGTGCCGGGTGGAATCGGGATCTTGACATTTGTAGGAATTAACTCAGGGTCAATGGCTCGATCTGAGGCAGTATCACCTACAGCAATGTCACCCAGGTTAAATAGATCAATTTGGTCGTCGCTAGCCATGGATCTCTTAATCGGTGGAGGAGGTAAGTCTGAAGTCTTGTACTGTGAGTCTTGCACTGGAAGGCTCGCACTATGAGGCTCGCACTATGAGGCTTGTATATTGAGGCTTGTATATTAAAGCATTCAACTCAATTCCATCCAACTGTCTTGAGAGAAAAATTAGGTGACGCTTTAGAAAAAATGTTTGCAAAATCAGCACTCTACTGATTTTGGCAATAAAAAACCGACAGATTTCTGTTAAGAGTCTGCCGGCAAGTCGTGTGTTCCCTGTTGATGACTCGGCTAGAGTTGAGTCTCCTACAGTATGCAGGTCGGGAACTATAGCGATCGCGATCTCAATCATTTAATTTCGTGATAGAGATCACAGTTTGTGGGAATAGAAGATAAATGGGGAACTTTAAGCTAATTTGCTCCCGCAAAATCTCTATACCCAAAGCTTAGGCTTTAGGGTTTAAGCCTCCAGCGCCGCAAATTTCGATCGAATTTCTTCTACCCGCTTGCGATTTACTCCCAAATCTGATTCGCCCAAACGAGATGCCGATCGCACCTGAAGGACACCTGCATCTGAGTCGAGATAAAACTCCACATCATCCACAAAGCCCATTAGCGCGCTGGTGAATTCGACATAGAGATAGTCATTGGTGGCGGCAACAATGTTAGTGCGCTCCATGCCTTCAATCACCGACTTGAGGTTTGATAGTGCCGTTCCAGAAGACTTATAGGCGATCGCCCCAATTTGATGCTCCGAATCAGACTCTGAAGCCTGACTGCTAACACAGTTAGGAGAGCTAGGACAGGGCGCTAGCTTCCCGGCAGTCACGCCCAAATTAGTCGGGCGTTTTCCTGAGAACGAAAAAAGTGATTTACTTCCCATAGCAGTTCCGACGATAGGTGCACTAGAAAAAGATTGAAGGGATGAGTTTAGAACGGGAGGGGCAGCGATCGCTGCTTCCAAGTTGAGCCAGCCTGTCAGGAGAAAAAACAGGGTAAAGAAAAAAGTCAATCCTGACTTGAACATGATCTCATCTCTGCGTTTGCAATACTGCTGGTCATGTCTACTCTATCGATATTTATAGCAACCGCCAAGGCGGTTAGAACGGGGACATTCAGGGTGGGGCGCGAAACGCCTCACCCTAAATGTCCTAGGACAACTGGTGACAGATATACTTAGCGTTGCGCTAATTTTAGGGATGATTTTTTGTGAGAAGGGTGCAGAGCGCCCTTCTCACAAAATTCACCTGCCGATCGAGCAATGCCGTTTATTTTACTTTAGGGCTGCTCTTACGCTTCTGTTGAGTGGAGGGTACTTGATGAACAGGAGGCTCTATCTGGATTTCTTGAAGCTGGCTCTCCTGCATTTCAGCTTCAGAGATTTCAGCTTCAGAGATTTCAGCTTCAGAGATTTCGGCTTCAGAGATTTCGGCTTTGAGTATCTTAACGATGGGCAAATTAGTGAGGGGCAAGTCAGGGATGGGCAAGCCAGTGAGATAGGGCTGAGGCAGCTTAGTCTCATGTAAGATCAGCCGATTGCCAGCCGGATCGTAGGCATACACCTCTCGACCGTGAGAAGAAGTGATGATATCGCCTGGAAGTAAATGATCGCCGGTCAGCCGAGTTTCAACGAAAGCTTGCTCCACGGAAGCGATCGCCTCCTCTAGCTGATCTACCTCAATACAGAGGCTAATGCTGCCCGCCTGCCCCTCAAACTCCGATCGGTGAACTGTGCTGGGTTTAAAGATGCCAAGTCGCAGACCTGGAAGCTGAAACTCTGCATAGACTTCGGGGATATGTCTGACAGGCTCTTGCCCAAAAAGCTGCCGATAAAACCGCATCAGAGTTTTGCCATCTGGATCAGCCAACGCCACAAACACAGTGCTGCACTGCAAAGCCATAATTACTTTATTAATAGCGAGACTTTATTGATAGCGAGCTAGTAGCGAGTGATTTTTATAACTCTCTCTATCAAGTAAGCGTAAGCGATTGGCAACTGATTAACGGCTGTCCTCAACACTTATCTTCTCACTCCTCGCTCCACTCCTCGCTCCCCATTCCCCACTCCCCACTCCCTAGATGTAACCATCACCTGACATTCCCCTACATTTCCTATCGACGCATCAAAAATTTGAACTAGAGTGGAGGATGAAGATTCGATCGCACTTAATAAATTTATTCGGTAAATTTGTTCGGTCTCATTGAATTTTTAGAGACAGAAATATAGCGTTTTCTAGAGTTAGGCAATGAAACTGGCAGCACGTTTGGGACAGGTCACACCGTCGGTTACGTTGGTTATTGATGCAAAAGCTAAAGCCATGAAGGCAGAAGGCATTGATGTCATTAGCTTCAGCGTTGGGGAGCCAGATTTTGAAACCCCAACCCACATTCGTACAGCGGCGGCGGCGGCTCTAGAGGGTGGCAAGACGCGCTATGGCGCAGTGGCGGGTGAACCCAAGCTACGAGAAGCGATCGCCCACAAGCTCCAGCGAGACAACCAGCTCATCTACCAGCCCGAAAACGTGGTGGTCACCAACGGCGGCAAGCAGTCGCTTTACAACGCCATCATGGCGCTGATTGATCCAGGCGATGAGGTGATTATTCCTTCGCCCTACTGGCTCAGCTACCCAGAAATGGTGAAGCTGGCGGGTGGAACGCCTATAGTTGTGCCCACGACGGCTGAGGCAGAGTTCAAGATCACGCCTGAGCAGCTCAAGCAAGCCATCACTCCCAGAACCAAGATTTTTATCTTCAACACACCCTCTAACCCCACAGGCATGGTGTACACACCTGACGAGGTGCGGGCTTTGGCTCAGGTCGTTGTAGATCATGACATCTGGGCGATTTCTGACGAGATCTACGAGAAGATTCTCTACGACGGAGCTACCCACCTCAGCATGGGTGCCGTCAGCCCTGAAGCCTTTGAGCGAACGATCGTCAGCAGCGGCTTTGCCAAAACCTACGCCATGACGGGCTGGCGCATTGGCTTTTTGGCGGCTCCTTTGCCCCTAATCAAAGCCGCGTCTACGATTCAGGGACACAGTACCTCAAACGTCTGCACCTTTGCTCAGTATGGGGCGATCGCCGCCTACGAAAACTCTCAAGACTGCGTTAAGGAAATGCTTGCCGCCTTCACCGAGCGGCGTAAAGTGATTTTGGCAGCGCTCAATAGCATCCCCGGATTGAGCTGCCCGACACCCAACGGTGCGTTCTACGTTCTGATGGACATCCGCAAGACAGGCATGAATTCTGTTGATTTTTGTAGTGCTTTGCTCGAAGAACAGCAGGTTGCCGGGATTCCGGGCCTTGCCTTTGGCACAGAGGGTTTCGTGCGCCTGTCCTACGCTACAAACATTGAAACCATTGAGCGCGGCATGGAGCGGATTGCCGCCTTTGTGAAATCGCACGGCTAACGTCAGGTATTACTCAGGCATTGGGAGTTGCGATCGCGCCACAATTTAGGAGGCAGTATGGCTCTCACCGCTCAAGACCTCAAAATATTCCAGGCTCAACATCCCGATCACCGATTGGAGCTAGTCAACGGAGAGATCATTGTCATGTCGCCCTGTGGCTACGAATCCGATGAAATTGCTCTAGAAATTGGTGCGCAGCTTCGCAACTGGGTACGTCCTCGGCGATGCGGACGAGTCACTGGATCGAGCGCTGGATTCGTCTTGCCTAACTCAGACACTCGCGCCCCTGACGTGTCATTTGTTCGGGCTGAGCGGATGCCCTACACCACTGAAGACTATGCCCAGCTCGTGCCCGATCTCATATTTGAGGTGCGTTCTAAAACCGATCGCCTTGATTCCCTCAGAGCTAAAATCCGGCAGTTTTTGGAACTCGGTACAACTGTAGGTGCGCTCGTAGACTATCAGACTCAGACGATCGAGGTCTGCCGCAGGAATGCCGAACCCATTACCTTGCATAATGGCGATCGCTTCACAGTCCCCGAACTGCTGCCGGGGTGGGAAATGGAAGTCTCTAGTATCTGGGCACCCGAATTTAATTGAACATCGACTGACCATTTGCCGCTAATTTCAGTAAACATAGAGTTTTAGTAGGCGCAATTTTAGCTGGGACTTCAGAGCAAAATCGCCCATCACGTTAGGACAATCTGTTGGAGCAGACGTATTTGTTAGAGACGCATTTATTTGAAGACATTGCGCGGACACAGGGTTTAGATGCCTCAGTGCTATCGCCGCAAACCTGGCCGTTTAGCCTGGATTGGCTGCCCCGATCGACCTACTTAGTTGGGGGCAACGTCCGGGATGCACTGCTGGGCAGACGGGCTGACTATTTAGACCTGGATTTCGTCATGCCCGAAGGGGCAGTGAAGGTCGCTAAAGCGATCGCGACTCACTATCAGGCAGGATTTGTGCTGCTGGATGCTGAGCGCCAGATCGCCCGCGTGGTGTTTGAGAAGGCCACCGTCGATTTTGCTCAGCAGGTGGGCGATAGTCTGGAAGAAGATCTGCATCGGCGCGACTTTACCGTGAATGCGATCGCCTACAGCCCTCACACCCAGGAGGTGCTCGATCCGCTGCAAGGGGCGATCGCGCTGCGGCAGCAGGTGATCCAGATGATTGCGCCCGAAAACCTCAAAGAAGATCCTTTGCGGTTGCTGCGGGCTTACCGACAGGCGGCTCAGCTTGGTTTTACGCTGGAGCCAAACACCCGCAAAACGATTCAACACCTAGCGACCCTGCTGCAAGAAATCGCTGCCGAGCGGGTTCAGGGCGAAATTGGCTATTTGCTCAGCACTGCTAAGGGGACTCCTTTTCTAGCCATGGCATGGCAAGACGGCTTGCTGAAGCACTGGTTTCCCCATGCGACCGCCATTGGCTTGCAGCAGCTAGGGCAAATTGACGAAGCGGCAGTGACGCTCTCCAAAACTTGGGGAGCTACGGGCTTGGAATTGTCGGGTTGGCTGCGAGATCAGCACAAGACTTCCGGCACGGGGCGAAGCTGGTTGAAAATTTCTAAGCTGAGCTGTCTAGTCAGCCCTGAGCCATCTAGGGCAGAGCAGGAGCTGTGGCGTTTAAAGTACAGCCGAGCTGAGATCCAGGCAGTATTGACTGCGATCCATTGGCTCCCCCAAATTTGCGCCGTTGAGGCAGAGCCTTTATCGCTGCGAGATCAGTACAATCTTTTTCGCGGCGTTGGCTCGGCATTCCCCGCTCTGGCAGCTCTGGCAATGGCATGGGGGACTTCTCTGGCGGCGATCGCCCCTCTGATCGAGCGATTCTTGCAGCCTGAAGATCCGGTGGCTCACCCGGCGGCTCCGCTGACGGGCAAAGATCTAATGACCCAGCTCAATCTACCGCCCGGACGACAAATTGGTCAGCTTCTAGAAGCCATTCAGTTGGCGAGAGCCGAGGGTGAGATTGAGACCCGTCAAGAGGCTCTAGAGTTGGCTATGACTTTAGTAAAGCCACGCTTGCCGAGCCAATAAAGCTGCACTCCTCACTACCGATCACTCTACCGCCTGCGCCAAATCACAGGATTAATTCAGGTTAAACATTATGATAAAATAGACGACCTGTGGGAAATTTTTGATGAAGACGTTGGCGACACTAGCTCATGTGCGTGACAACAGATTTTCATTGATCCAGTTTTTCTCTAACTAAATTAACAGACGTAAAGAGGTTCAGAATGGCTAAACGCCGCAACCAAAAGAAAGAAAAAGCGCTCCGTAACCAGGCTTATGCTCGCAAATTCCGCAAGCGCACGAACGTCGGTCGATTTGGCAAGCGGCGCTATGGCAGTGGTGGCAATGCCCAAGAAGACGAGAACAGCGACAACATGAGCCAAGATGGGGCTGAAGCCGCTGAGTAGTCTTGCTAGAGACTCAAAAGTAGAAATCTCGGTGTAGAAATCTGCGTATAGAAATGTAAAAAAGTCGATAGTGGTTTTACTATCGGCTTTTTTAGGTAGGGCTGTCGCCAGTTTGCTGAGGAAAGTTTGGGTGGGGCGAAGCGCCCCACCCAAACTTTCCTCAGCAAACTGCCTTGGCGGTCGCTATGTCTCCTTTTTTACACAAGAGACAAGGAGTTCAGCAGGTCTCCAAAACTCCCTGAGCGATCGCCTCCAAAAATCCCCTTCTCCTGTAGCAAAATTGCGGTCTGCTCTGCTGCCGTCCAGCCCGATTGCAGGGCACTTTCAAGCTGGTTGCCGCCGCACCAGTCGCCGCTACAAACTAAGGGCAGGGGCTGTTTTGTGCTGAGGCAAAAGTCGGCGATCGGCTGCGCCACAAATCCGTAGCGCCAGCGATGCACCTGCAAGTCTTCTGGGTGACTGAGCCAAGGCAGCAAATCTTGCCCCATCAGATCTTGTGCCGTCTTCAAAAGCTGCTGACCCACTGATTTTAGATCGGTTGATTCTAAGTGGCGATCGGCAAACTGGGCGCTGCTCTGAGCCACAATAACGGGCTTGGCGCTTTCAGGATGCTTGCTAGTTTCCAATCCTATCCAAGCTAGATCTGAAGTCTCGGAACCTGCAGCTTTCCAAGAAATATCTGCTAGCTTAACTTGCTGAGGCGCATAGGTAGCGATCGCTGTAATGCAGGGAGCAAACTCGACCGAGCGCACTGCCGCCAATAGATCGGGCATCTGATTGGCAAATGGCTCTAGCAGCGGCACGGCCTGGGGTGCGGGAATAGCCAGCACCAGGCTTTTGGCGATGGTGGTTTCGGTTAGAGCTGTTGCCCAATCCGCTGCTTCCAGGGTCAAAGCCCAAGTTTGTGCGGATGTAGGAGCGATCGCCTGAACCCGCTGACCTCGACAAATCTCTAGTCCGGTTGCCAAAAATTTGGCGATCGCCGTAATGCCGTCAGCCGCCACATAACGAGGATGGCGTTCGGATTCCTGGAGCTTACCGCCGTCTGCTGTATGAATGATGTCTGTCCACAGATGAATTACGCCTTGCTCAAACAGCTTCTGCACGAGAGCCTGAGAAAATATCCCCTGATCTTCTAGACAACGTAGCCCATGATCAGCCCAGGTGTCCTGCAATCGCCGAGTCGCGACTCGCCCCCCTAATCCGCGTGATTTCTCCAAAACAACTACCTGATATCCCCGATGCTGAAGGCGCTGAGCGCAGATCAGACCTGCCATTCCTGCGCCGACTACAGCCACGTCAAACATGGTTCTCCTCTGACTTTATCCACCTAAGATTTCTCACCCAAGATATTGCTTCACTCAGAACACCTTTGCACATTCTCTTGACACATTCAGTAGAATATTAGACATCGGGGCGTGAATATAACGCGGTGGAGGGATGTGCCTTGGAAGAGCTGAGAGTAGCGCTTGAGCTAGCAACAGATGACGAACTGCAAACGCTAACAGACATCTTGTTTCGCCGAAAATTCAATCCCCTGGACTATCTTTACACCCCTGAACCGATCGAAATTCAGAGTCAAGACCGTCAGGTGCAGATCGCCTCTATTGAAGAGCGATTTCGCTTTTTGGGCGCAGATGGCATGACCATTCTATTGGGTAAAACTCATCAAATTAGCTACAGACAAGTGCTAGTTCAGGTGTGTCGCTACCTAAGAATTCCCTACGCCTCCAGCTACTCGGCAGAAGATCTGGAAGCTGAAGTCTTTTTACATCTACTCAACCGAGCATGGCAGCAGTTACCCCTCAAAGAACAGAAAACTCTTGAGAATCAGCTTCAGCAGACCATTTCAGAATCTCATTTAGCGCAGCAAATGCCTGCTGCACCTCATAACGATCCGGTCAGCTTTTTGTTGAAGGGGGGTGGAGCTTTAGCGATGAGTTCGGTGATTCGTCCGCTCATACTACAGCTGGTTGCCCGTCAGTTTGCCCTCCATGCAGCCACCTATCAGGTTGCCAGACAGGCAGTTTTGCAGGGTGGTGCAACGGTTGCTACGCAGATTCAGAGTCAGGCAGCTTTACAGACTGCCAGCCGCGCCATGGCGACTAGCGCGGCACGCTATGGGGCAACTCGCAGCGTACTTGCCGTTTTGGGGCCCGCCATGTGGGTATGGTTTTTCACCGATTTAGGCTGGAGAGCGATCGCCACCAACTATGGGCGAGTTATTCCTGTGGTCTTCACCTTGGCTCAAATTCGCCTGACCCGCTCTGACTTAGAGTATTGTTTTGAGATAGCTTAGGACTGGGTCTAAAGAAACTTTGAGTCTGAGTATTTCTGGGAGAGATCGATGGCTGAAGGGGGGGCAGAGTCAACTTACAACTTGACCTACTACGACTTGCTAAGTTTGCACCCTTCTGCATCGGTGCAGCAAATCAGGCAGACCTACCGAGAGCTGAGTAAGCAGTACCATCCAGATACAACGAGCTTACCTGCCGCGATCGCCACCGCAAAATTTCAGCAGCTCAACGAAGCCTATGCGGCGCTGAGCAATCCTGAACGACGGCTTGCTTACGACTTGAAAATTGGCTACTCGCGCTACTCAGTGATTCAGCCGCCCAGGGATCTCAATCGTCCGTTCTCTGAATCTCTGCTTGAATCGCGCAAATATCGCTCCTCAGCCTACCTCGATCCCACCGATCGCCCGCTTTCTGCCGGGGAAATCTTCGCTCTATTTATTATGGCAGTCACCTTTTTGGGATGCATTGGGCTGGCGATCGGCATAGGCATTGCTAGGGGTGAGATTGCTCTGTAGATTCATGATTCCCTGCATGAGGGTTCAATGAGAGCACTCTCAGAATAGAGCAACCGCCAAGGCGGCTAGGTTTAGGACATTTTAGGGTGGGGCGCAAAGCGCCCCACCCTAAAATGTCCTAGGTAAACTGGCGACCGCCATAGCTGCTCAATTCACTGCCAAGCCTCGCTGAGCCTGACGATCGCGGATTACCTCCAGGCTGCCCAGCGGAATCGCATTAATTAACTGCCGAGTGTAAGCCTGCTGCGGTTCGCGGTAGATGCGCTCAGCCGTGCCAATTTCCTCGACCTTGCCCCGATTCATCACCATGATGCGATCGCTCATAAACTTGACGACACTCAAATCATGGGAAATAAAGATATAGGTCAGCTTAAACTCTTCTTGCAACTCCTTCAGCAGATTTAGCACCTGCGCCTGCACCGAGACATCTAGCGCCGACACCGACTCATCGCAAATAATAAACTTAGGATTCAGCGCCAATGCCCGTGCAATACAAACCCGCTGCCGCTGCCCCCCCGAAAATTCGTGAGGATAGCGATTGGCACAGGTTGCCTCCAGACCAACGCGTTCTAGCAGATAGGCGACCCGCTCTTGACGGTTGCGGCGGCTATTGCCCACGCCATGAATTTTCAGCGGCTCCATGACCGCAGCCCCAATCGACATACGCGGATCGAGCGAACTAAACGGATCTTGAAAGATAATCTGGATCTCGCGCCGAAAGCGATTCATTTGGGCAGTAGGAAGCTGAGCGACATCGACGTTATTAAACAGAATCTTGCCCGCAGAAGGTCTGATCAGCCGGATCAAGGTGCGTGCCAGCGTGGTTTTGCCACAGCCTGATTCTCCTACTAGCCCTAGGGTTTCGCCCGGAAACACCTGAAAGCTGACATCATTGACTGCCATTACATAGCGCTGCGTCTGCCCAAACACGCCGCGTACCGGATAGCGCACTTGCAAATGTTCAACCGACAGCAGTGGCGCCTGTTGCCCCAATTCCGTCAAGCGTTGAGACACCTCTTCTAAGCTAATTTCTGTACTAAAACGCATCACTTGCTCAGAATTCATCTGCCGTTCGCGGATCAATGGCTCGCCCGTTGGCGTATCTACAACCTCCATAAAGTCTGAGACAGTGGGCAGATATTTCATGCGATGTCCAGGCTGAGGGCGACAGGCTAGCAGACCTTTTGTGTAGGGGTGCTGTGGATTTGAGAAGATTTGCCACACCGAGCCATATTCAACAATTTTTCCCTGATACATTACCGCCACCGAGTCGGCAATTTCGGCAATGATGCCTAGGTCATGGGTAATGAACATGATCGACATGCCCCGGCGATCGCGCAGTTCTCGCAGCAGATCCAAGATGGTGGCTTGCACGGTCACGTCTAGCGCCGTCGTTGGCTCGTCGGCAATCAGCAGAGACGGATTGCAGGAGATCGCCATGGCAATCATCACCCGCTGAATCTGACCACCCGAAAGCTCGTGGGGATAGCGCTCTAAAATCGCTTGTTTCCGCTGGTTCACCCACTGCATAATTTGTTTTTCAGAGGGCGGCTCAGGGGTCAAATCAGATTTTGGTCGAGCAGACTCCTTACTCCAGGCTTCAAGGGCATCTTGCTGAAGCACCTGATCGCTAGGCAACAGCTTTACCTCTTGAAGCAGATTAATGGCTCGTCGCCGCGCCTCGGCCGGAGAAATATTGGGCTGGTGCTGCCGTAGAGCTTCGGTGAGCTGAAAGCCGCAGGTGTAAACCGGATTCAGCGAACTCAGTGGCTCTTGAAAAATCATAGAAACCTTGCCGCCCCGATATCGCTGCATTTGCAGCGACGAGAGCGATCGCAAGTCCACCGCTTCATCACCGCCATCCAGTCCGCGAAACCAGATTTCTCCCTCTGTCACCTTGCCGGGGGGATTGGGCACCAAACCCATGACCGCGAGCGAAGTTACCGACTTGCCCGATCCCGATTCGCCCACAATGCCTAACGTCTGTCCGCGCTGCACCTGAAACGAAATGCCATCCACGGCTGTGATGAAGCGATCGCCGCTCTGGAACTGTACCTGGAGGTTGCGAACATCAAGGATAGTGTCAGTCATGGAAAATCAAACAGCGAGTTTGAAACGAGTGTAACCTAGCAGATTAGATGGATTGTAGCAGTTGCCGAATCGAGCTGAGTTGAATTGACCCCTCTAGCCTGAGACTAAAGCATGGGCTGGAACATCCAAGTATCTAAATTTACGAATTTCGGGCGATCGCTTTAGTGCTTTTGCACCACATGGCACATGACAAATCTGCGTAGACCCTAGAAATATGTGCGAAATAAAAGGATGTTGTCACCACTTTCACTTAGATGCAAGCTTAAAATTCGTAAAATTTATACTCAAGAACCTTTGCGTATACTGAGTTAAGTGAAAATATGTAGCTCTTTGGGATAACCCCTCAGCAAAGTTCAATTAAAGTAAGCTTGTATTTTGATATTACTCCATGATATCCTTTTTGTGATATCCATCAGAGATATCAAGCAGGTGCCAGAAGTGCAATTTTAGAGTAGGCTCCTGAGCTTACAGGATTTGGACTTGTAGAGACTGGTCTTAGAGGTTCCACTATTTTTTGGAGTGGACAAATTTTTGCATCTCAGAATCCATGGTTCGGATGATCCATTTGCATTTGTGCAAGGGGTCTCAGTTCACGCTGTTTTAACCAAATTTTTCTACAGGATGGCTCCCAATTATGGAATTACTGCTTCTTGGTTTTGCTGCAATGTTTTGTGCTCCTCTCCTTGAAAAAGAGAAGCCCAAAGATTCACCTCCAAAATCTAACGATCGCGTCATCGTCGTGGTCATTGACTCGGATGGAAAGCCCAAAGCCGACAAATAGGCTCGACTTCAGAGCCATGAAGATTTGTTGACGAACAAGCCTTAGCGGTAGAATTATCATCGACCGCTACCCTCCTGATTTTATGAAAAGACGTGACCTGTTGATGGCTTCCTCTGGCATTGCTGCCGCGACTCTGCTCACCAGAGCAGAGGGTCAAGCGATCGCCGCTATGCCCACAACGCCCGGAGCAATGGTGACGCTGGCGGGTGATCTCAAAGGCTACTATGTTCACCCCAGCGGCACGGTTGCCCACCCAGCTGTAGTAGTAATCATGGAAGCCTTTGGGCTGAATGCCTACGTCAAGAGCGTATGCGATCGCCTCGCGCAAGCCGGATACGCTGCCCTCGCCCCTGACTTCTACTATGGCGATACGTTTGAGTACACGAACGTTTCTGCCGCAGTTGCCAAACTCAAAACCCTGAAGGACGACACCGTTATGACGGAGTTTGGCAAAGGGCTAGAGTTTTTGGCGAGTCGTATGGAAGTCAAGCCCGGTGCGGTCGGCACGATCGGCTTTTGCATGGGCGGGCGCTTTGTCTACTTGGCAAGCGCCACCCACGCCGACAAACTTAAGGCAGGTGTCTCCTTCTATGGCGGCGGCATTGCAGCAAATCCTGATCCGTTAGGACGTAAAGCGCTGCTTGATCTCACGCCTGCGATCCAGTCGCCCATCATGCTGATGTACGGCGCAAACGATCAGTCGATCGCCCCTGACGAACATGAGCGGATAGCGCTGTCGCTGTCTACAAATAAAAAGCGCTACGCCATTAACGTGTTTCCTGATGCAGACCACGGATTTTTTAGCGATCGCCGGGATAACTATAACTCTGCTGCTTCAGATGAAGCCTGGGCAATGACCCTGGCGTTTTTCCAGCGGCATTTGGCTTGAGCAGTGTGGCGGCTGATCGCGGATAATTGACCATCACATCAACCGCCACACTGTGCTACCAATCTACCTGGCGCTAATGGTGGAGGAAGTGCCCTATCTGTTCGATCGCTGATCCAAACCCAACCTCTGCCGTATGGACGCCCTTGCTGACCGCATGAACCGCAGATTTAAGATCTGCACCTGGGTCAATGTAGCCTAGCGTCTCCACTGTGGCACTGGGCAAGATTTCAGATGGTTGACCGGGTTGCGAATTCCAGCCAGTACTGCGAACTTTCAGCAGATCGCGGCAGGAGGCTGCAATTCCCCAAGCGACTGGAACAGCGACTAAAACGATTGGCAAAAGATGCATGGTTCACCCTCTAGCGTAAATTGCCCAAGCGACTTGCTTTCATTCTGGCTGTTCCGTTACTTTGATGCCAAGGGCTACAAGGGTCGGTAAACCCGGTAATTAATGCTAGGAAAAACATTATCGATCGCCTCGACTTTCTCTAGCCATCCCGAATCAATTTTCCCCTGCAAAATATCTTCCCAGAGCTTGTTGAACCGCTGAAGGTGCGATCGCGTCCGGCGCACGGCATAAGGAACCATAGTGCCCGTCCGCATGATAAACGCCCAGTCAGAAGATTGTGCCAGCAGCAGCTCACGGGCGGCTTGGTTGAGCGATCGCCACTCTAGCTCATCCACAGGTTCACGCTTGGCAAGCTCAATCATCCGCTCTGCTGCCTTGTGCAAATGCGGATAGATCCAGGAATTTGTCTCGTTGAGCCAATACTCATGGAAGCCTCGAAAGCCCCAACTCGACTGTGCCGGACGGCAAACCTGCTGCATCGGATGCTTTTGCAGATAATCTGCTAAGTGCGTCATCTCAAAAGTGCCTTGGTCAAACCAGGTTTTGCGGAACAGGTAGTCAATAAACCACGGGCCCTCGTACCACCAGTGACCAAACAGCTCCGCGTCGTAGGGCGAAACAATTAGCGGCGGACGCTGCATAATGTTGTGAAGATGCTCGACCTGCTGCACCCGATTTCGCATAAAGTCTTCAGCGTGCTCGGCAGCCTTCTCTTTTGCCCAGTAGGGATCATAAAGATTCTTTTCGCTTAGGCTCAGCCCTTTACCCGTAATTTTGTGGTATTTGATGCCCGTATTCTTGCGCTGTCCGTTAGGCATTACGTAAGGCTTGATGTACTCATACTCTGCATCCCAGCCCAGATCGCGGTAAAACTCACGGTATTCCGGTGCGCCGGGATATCCCACCTCTGACGACCACACCTGCTGCGAAGACTCCTGATCGCGCCCGAAGACAGCAACGCCGGTTTCGGTGAAGATGGGAGAATAGGTGCCAAATCGGGGACGAGGGCGGGCATATAGTACCCCATGACCATCCGTGAGAAAGTAGCGGATGCCTGCATCGGCGATTAAGCGCTCCACGCCATCATAGTAGGCGCATTCGGGCAGCCACATGCCTACAGGCGGACGACCAAAGTTTTCTTCATAGTGCTCACAGGCAACCTGGATTTGTGCCCAGACCGCCTGTGGGTACATTTTCATCAAGGGAAAGTATCCATGGGTAGCACCGCAGGTAATAATTTCCAGGTTGTTGCTGTCCTGAAATTGCTTGAAGGCTCCCACTAGATCTCGCTGATGGCGCTCCCAAGTTTGCCGAACCTTGCTAGACTCAGCAGCATAAAATTCTGCCAGATACCGGAGGTGCCCATTTTGAGCATTGTGATCAATTTCTCTCTCGGTTAGCTCCTGAAGCTGAGCTAAATAGCAATCGAACCGATCTTGAAGCAAAGGGTCGCGCAGCATGGACACCAGTGGGGGAGTCATGCTCATGGTTATCTTAAAGTCAACCCCGTCTTGCTTGAGTCCTTCAAAGACATGAAGCAAGGGGATATAGGTTTCTATAATTGCCTCGAACAGCCACTCCTCTTCCAGAACGTAATCACTTTCTGGATGTCTGACAAAGGGCAGATGGGCATGAAGAACGAGGGCAAGATAACCAATACTCATAAGAACGTAAGAAATAAGAGACTGAGCGAACGGTCGGACAAATCACTGAACAAACAGGAGAGGGATGTAAAACAAAGTATTAAAGAACTAATGGGCAAACTAGGTGTATCAGGCTGACCAATATCGAGCTAACCTATATCGAGCTAACTTGTATTAAGGTGACCTGCATTAAGGCGACCTACTTGAGCCGAGCTGACCTATATTAAGGACACCTAATATTAGAGGTACCTCTAATCAGACTAATCTGTATCGGGCTGATGATTAGGCTTAGACCAAAAGCTGCCGATGAACTGAACATTTGCGATCGCGATATTCACCCCTCTGATATCTACAAGCTAGATATCAATGATAAATATCAGATGCCTATCAGGGAGCTGACCTAAGCCAGCGCTAAAGGGGAGCAAAACAAGCCAATGCCAAGATTGTAGAGCAAAACAGTTGACGAGCTAAATAGAGTTATGACACAGCCACATATTTTAGAACTTGCCCGACAGGGAGATCCACAGGCGATCGCCGCTCTGATGAATCAATCGCTTCAGCCGCGCGGTATGACTGCCACCGTCGAGCGTCAGGATGACTTGCTGGAGGTTGTTCTGGAGGCAGAAAGGGTTCCTAGCCGCGAAGCGTTGACGGCATTTGTCCAGAAGGGGATTGCCAACCTAGGCGTTGAATCTGTTCGGCTGATTCGCATTGTGGGTCAGCAAACAGGGGCGACGCTGCCAGCATGGATGCAGGAGCTAGATTTGGCGATCGTTCCGACTCTACCCAATTCTGCCCTGCCTGATCCTGCCCTACCCGATTCTGCTCTACCCAATCTCCAGACTGCACCCTCTCTTGAGATGATGGAACCCACAGGGCAGGAGCCGCTAGATTTGGGGGCAGAGTCAGAGTCTTCAGCGCTCTCGTTCAACGAATCTACTGAAGAAAAGACGCTGCCAGAATCCTTACCCGATGCGCTAGATTTTGAAGCATTAAACTTTGAGGATCAGCTCAACTCCCAAGAGTTGCTCAGCGCCGATTCTCAACAACGGCACCTAGAAACTCAGCTTGAGAGCCTATGGGCGGAGCAATCTACCGCATCTTCGCAAGACTACGATCTCTCTCTAGATACTGACGAACCCATATCAGAAGAAGAATTTCAAGACTTATTTGCAGAAGATTTATCAAATTCGCAAAGTTTTTCTAGCGAGTTTTCGGGCAAAGATCTAACAATGGAGTCCGTCGATTCTGTCAATCAGGATCTGTTGGCTGATTCTGCTGACATTGACTCTCCTGACATAGACTCTGCCGACATGAACGACCTGTTTGGTGAACAGGATTTTGCTTTAGAACCCTCCTCTGATTCAACAGACTATTCCTTTGATCTGGGTGCTGATGATCTGGGCGCTGAGCCAGAACCCAGTCCTGTAAACAGCTCAGATCTTTTTCTGAATGATCCGCTAGATGATTCACTCAGTAATTCACTAGATGATTCATATGAGGCGATCGTAGAATTGCCCTCATTGAATCCAGAGCTAGGTGACGAGTCAGATGAGTTGGCTACAGATCTGTTTGCATCTTCGCCTAGCGTTGCGTCTGATATATCAACGCCTGACCTATTGATATCTGACATTTCAATATCTGATATCAATAGCTTTGACGAAAACGAAGTTGACGAAATAACGCTTTCAGAAGACTCATTAGAGGATTTGTTTAGCGAAGATGCAAGCGAAGATTCATCTGATTTTTCTGTAGGTGTGCCAGACGAGTCTGCGATCGATGCGGCAATTGTGGATCTATTCGCTGAGGAAGAGCCAGAGCCTCTATTTGGCGAGTCCCAATTTGGCGAGTCCCAATTTGGCGAGTCCCAATTTGGCGAATCTCAATTAGGCGAGTCCCAATTTGGCGAGTCTCAATTCGGCGAGTCCCAACTCGAAGATATCTTTGCAGAAACCGCTACACCAGAAACTTTCGCGGAAAGTCGTGAGAATGCTCTAGATTTACCTGAACCAGACCTACTTGAACTAGACCTGCTTGAACAAAATCTACCTGAACTAGATTTGCCTGAATCAGATCTACCTGAATTAGATCTACCTGAACAAGGGCTGCTTGAACAAGGGCTGCTTGAACTAGACCTGGAATTAGATTCAGAATTCTCTCCAGAATTGCCTCCAGAGGTGAGCCATCCTGGAGAGGGGGCAGATCGAACCCAGAGTGTTCCTAGCAATCTTTTTGCAGAAGAACTGCAAGGCTTGAACGAGGTGCCGATCGAGTATGTGTTTGGAGAGACAATTGAAGATCCGATCGAAAACCCGATCGCTCAAAATCCATCTGATTCGTCTGCCATAGAAGAGCTGAATGCAGATGCTCTAGATGTAGATGATCTGTTTGCTGAGCCTCTCCCGCAGCGAGACCTGCCCTTGCCTCTACTTGAAGAGCAGCTTGATAGCCTTTGGGCAGAACAGGAGGATTCTTCGTTTGAATTAGAAGAGGAGCCTCTTTTGTCGGACGAGCCTGCCAGCGGCACCTATGAGTTCGGTACGGTTGAACCCGGAACCGATGAACAGGCTGATTTCTTTGGACAGCCAGAAGAATCTTTAATATTTGGAGCGGAAAACGATTTTCTGCTGGAGCCAAGTGAGGATGCTTTAACCGATCGCTCCGACGAACTAGACCTGCTCAGCAACCCAAATGCCGTGCTTCTAGACCTACCTTCAGAGGACTTACCGCCTGAAGATCTATTTCCTGAAAACTTACTTGAGCCGATCGCGCCAGAAGATTTCTCTCTGGACTTATCAGATAACCCATTAGATGAACAGTCTGATTCGCTCTTTCAAGACCTTTCAGAGGATTCATCCGAAGAATTTTTCTTGGATGACACTGATTCTTTAGCAACTCTATCTCTGGATGACTTGGAGGAAGAGGTTAATACTTCTTCCGATCCTGTGGAATCCCTAGAGCAGGATGCCTTGATTGATGATGCGTTAATTGACAGCGCGATCGCCAGCCTACCCGCAGAATTCCTGGACGATTCCTTTAGCGAGCAATTTGAGAACCCACCGGAGACGCCCCTAGAGATTGAACCTTCAGCCGCTTCAGCAGATATTGATTTATCCGACTTCTCTGATTTCTCAGACAACTTGCCCGACGAGCCATTGGCAAGCTTAATCCACGAGACTTCATCTGAGGATTTGGGCATTGAGTTTTTAAGCGAAGATCCCTTAGACAATATCGATCTGGGAACTGATCCAGGACTAAACCCGCTGTCTCAAACGATTGAGTTGACCTCAGAGACATCACCAGATGCCGTTCCAGAAGACGCTGACCTGGATCTGCCCCTAGACTTTCTGGGCGATCGCACCACAAGCTCATCACTTCGTCATTTACCAGACGATGATTTGGACAATGATCTGGCGCTAGATGATAATTTCCTGAATCTGCCAGATGACTTGCTCGATTATTCAAACGACTCTTCCTTAGAAAACTTATTTCCTGAGGCATCTGAGCCGAGCGATCGTCAGGCTTCGTCTATGGAAGACTTGATGCCATCCCAGAGCGATGCGCCTGAAGATCTATTTCCAGAAGAAACGATCGACTTTCTGCAAGAAAGCGCTTTGACCGAAGCCAGTGAATTGCCTGCAGATCAGGCTGAAGAGTCCCTGACAGGTTTGCCTGATTGGGATGAAGAGATTGGCTCTATGCAGGGTTTTGATGATTTGAGCTTGGTAGAAGATGATCTAGCAGGACAGAACCTAGACTATGCCCTAGACAATGATCTAGATGAAGATATCGGCAATCTCTCTCTGGAACTTGATCCAGAAGTCTATAGCGATGAAGATACCAGCATTGCGGCAACGTTTGATCAGCCCTGGTCAGACCCGCTAGATGACGAAGCAGAGATGAGCCGAGAGACTCATAGCTCACCTGTTGCTGAAGTGGATTGGGATGTTTATGAGGATTCTCCTCAACAATCTTCTGAACTCTCTCAGGAACAGCTAGAAGCTCAGCTAGAGGAATTCGATCGCAACTCGGCTTCCTCTAACTACGGCACAAGCGATCGAGAGAGGGGCGACCAAAATGCCGAAAGCTATGCTGAAGGAAATGGTCAGGTAAACCGACCTACTTCTTCCACTCTGATCACACCTGACAGCAGCACCTCTTGGCTACTTACAGCCGCATTGGTGGGCGTAAGTGGTCTAGTTGCTGGGCTATTGGGTTATGTACTGTGGTCAAAATTGGCGGCTCCACCAACACCTCAGCCTTCTGTAGCCCCAGCGCCCGTCCAACCTTCCTCTGTATTGCCCTCTGCGCCCACTGCTGAGCCTTCTGTAGTGCCCTCTCCCCCCCCAGCGGAACCCGTAGTTCCGCCCTCTGAACCTCCAGTACCCTAAGGGATGAAAGACTGGGAGGCAGAAGAACACTGAATTTTTCTGTCTCCCCACTTTGTCATAAGTTGGGTAAGGCGATCGCAATGCTATGCTGCATTCTGGCAACAGGGTTCAGATCAAAACCCCATCTCTATGGCATCCTGTAGCCAATCCAAATAGGTCTGCTCTCGTCGTGTCATTAAGTCCAGCACGAGTCGGTGCAGCCTCTGGTCACGCGATGTTGCCGGATCATTCAAAGATGGAACGTCAACTGCTCCACACTCAGCTAGCCTGCCGCGTCGCGCTTCAAGCTCTTGCTCCAGTAAATGGACGATCGCCTCATTAGGCAACTGCGCGGCAAAATAAAGTTGCGCTAGCAGCGGCTCTCGCAAAATCGGCAAGGGCTGATGCGTTTGGAGCCACTGAATTAATTCTGCTTCACCTGTTTCTGTAATCTGAAAAACCTTGCGATTGGGGCGATCGTGCTGGATCTCAATGGTGCAGATCACCCAACCCTGCGCCTCCAGTTTATCCAACGTGCGATAAATCTGCGCCTGATCGGCCTGCCACAGATGGGAAATACACTGATTAAAGCATTCGGTTTTGAGATCGTAGCCTGTCCGCTGCTGCTGCTGGAGAAGACCAAGAATGATGTACGCGAGGGACATATAGCATGACGTAATTGAGTTAGGACGAGTTATTTTTTGAAAGCCCCGCGGAGCGGGGCTTTCAAAAAATAACTCATGGGATCTAAGCGCGTAGCGCCATAGACGGTTTACCGAACAAAAGGAGAGATAAGCTCTACCTCTGAGATTCATATCCTTCTATGCTACTATAGGATTAATCATATATAGGACAAAGCGACATAAAAAGATTTGTCCAATTTTAAGGAGAAGCATGACTGTGCAAACTCAAACGCTCCGAACCGTTGCCGGGATCATTAACAGTGTTGAGACGATCGAGGGAGCAGGATTTCTGGTGCGTCGTCCCTTCCCCAAAAGCAGCTTTTCAGAGTTTGATCCCTTCCTGCTTCTAGACGAACTCGGTCCTGTCAATTTGAAACCAGATCAAGCCAAAGGTGCGCCAGATCATCCGCATCGGGGCTTTGAAACGGTCAGCTACATCTTGGATGGACGGTTAGAACACAAGGACTCGGAAGGTCATGCTGGATTACTTAATCCCGGTGACGTGCAGTGGATGACCGCAGGGGCGGGAGTCATCCATTCCGAAATGCCGGAGGCAGAATTTATCCGCACGGGTGGAAAACTCCACGGCATTCAGCTCTGGGTTAATCTGCCCCAACAGGACAAAATGATGGCACCCCGCTACCAGGAAATTCCGTCAGCTCAAATTCCTGTCGCTCAAACCGAGGATGGTGCTGTCACCGTGCGGGTGATTGCAGGAGCAGCGCTGGGAGCAACGGCGGTGATTGAAACGCGCACGCCGATCGTCTATCTGCACTTCACGCTCCAGCCCGGTGCCACGATCGTCCAACCTATGCCCAAAGAATATAATGCCTTCGCCTATGTGCTGAATGGCTCTGGTTTGTTTGGTGCTGAGCAAGAGCCAGGTGACGATGGACAAATGGTGATCTTTGCGCAAGATGGCAACGAAGTGACGATTGCCAATCCTGCTGAAGCTCAACACCCCCTTGACCTGCTGCTGATTGCAGGCGTGCCTCTAAATGAGCCTGTGGTGCGCTATGGCCCTTTTGTGATGAACACTGAAGCCGAAATTATTCAAGCGATCGACGACTACCGAAATGGAAGGATGGGACATATCCATGCTTAATACACTGCAACATCGGATTAATCAACATCAGCTCTTGAGTCAGCTCCGCCTGAAGCTGCTGCGTCTGCACAAGCTATTGCTAGACACAGAGCGAGTGACCTACGAGCAGGTGCGGGGGCAGGTTTCCAGGGGCGAACTGTTGCAACTCGTGATTAGTCACGATCAGTTTGCTTGGCTACACCCGCTCTCGGCACAGATTTTGCGCATTGATGAGCTGCTCCATGCAGATGAGCCGATTACGCCTGAGACGATCGCTGCTCTTGTTGTAGAGGTTCATACGCTGCTCACCCCAGAAGAGCTAGGAGCAGAGTTTGCGATGAAGTACGATGCCGCATTGCAACGCAATCCCGATGTGGTGCTGGCTCATGCTGATGTGGTGACGCTGCTAGCTGCTAAAGCCCAGCGATAAGGCAATTCTGCTCGTCCAGGTTAATTTAATCGGGACGAGCAGCTTCTGCAATGGACGAGAGCAAACCGCTTGAATCAGCAGAGCAGCGGCATTTGCAGAAGACGCAATCCTGCCAAAAGCATTCAATCTGCAAACTGCCTGACTGGATCGTCAAGGTTCACTACAAGTCTTCTGGATGAGGCGGAGTTGGAAAGGTAGGACCAGGTTCAAGAGTGTTGGAATTTGTATTGGCGGAACCCTGTAGCACTCCCGAATGAAGCGATCGATCGTGAGTAACGTCTTCACCACCTGCAATCTTGTTCAGATCTTGCTCACTCAGCGGTTCTTCATCAAGACCGTTATGGAGTGATTCATTGGGCTTATCTGAAGTAGACATTGGACTCCTCCTGTATAGGTTGAGGGCAATTGCATGGCACTCAAGTTAGGTTAAATCAGATTATTTGGATGCTGCTCTAACTATGATCGAAAAGCGATCGGCAAAACAGGCTTTCAAATAATTCTGCTAGCTACGTGACATTTATTTTTATAATACCAATTTAAGACCCAAACAGGGCGGATGATTTTCGAGAGCCGCGCTCTGCGCGGCTCTCGAAAATCATCCGTCGCCTCATCAAGTTGAATTGGTATAAGAATACTCGCCATCCAGCCATCCCGACCTAGCCATTCCCCAACAGTACTCCCCAACAGTATTCCCCAACAGTATCCACCTCTCAGCTCAACCCCAACTTTGACGGGTAAAATATTTGAACCGCCTGATCCTCATACAAAGTTTTGGCAGCATAAAGTTTTGGCGGCATAAAGTTTTGACGACACAATTCCAGAATAAGTATTTGGCACCTTAAAGCCTATGGTTTACGCGATCGATTTTGGCACAAGCAATACGGTAGTGGTACGGTGGAATCCAGTCATGCAGCAGGCGGAAACCCTAGCGCTGGGAAATCTCTCGATTAAAATGGGGAACAATCCGCCTCTGATTCCGAGCTTGCTGTACGTCGAGGATGCGCTGAAAGGTGAAGTGATTGCGGGTCAGAAGGTACGCGATCGAGGTCTCGATCTGAGTAATACTCCCCGCTTTTTCCGTAACGTCAAGCGCGGCATTGGTGCGGAAATTCAGGGCTTTTTACCAGAACTAGATGGACAGTCCGTAACGTTTGAACAGGCAGGGCAATGGTTCTTGAGAAGCGTGATTCAAGAGCTTCAGGCGCTTGATCCTAACCTCGATTCCCTGGTGTTTACGGTACCTGTAGATAGCTTTGAAGCCTATCGGCTGTGGCTGACGCAACTCTGTAAGTCTTTGCAGATTGAGCAGGTGCGGATGCTAGATGAGCCAACTGCTGCCGCATTGGGCTATGGATTAGAGCATCAGGGGACGCTGCTGGTTGTGGACTTTGGCGGCGGCACGCTGGATTTGTCGCTGGTGAAGCTGGAAAGCTCGGCCCAGGCAAGCCCTAAGCCTGTAGGATTTTTGCTAAAGTGGGGCAAAAAAATCCTGGAGGACTCGACCCAGCGACCGAAATTGGCGCGTGTGCTGGCAAAGGCAGGACAAAACTTGGGCGGAGCCGACATTGATAACTGGCTGGTCGATTATTTTGCCCAAACTCAGGGGCTAAAGGTGTCGCCGCTGACATTGCGCCTTGCCGAACGGCTGAAGGTGCAGCTTTCTCAACAGCCGCAAGCCACAGAGATCTATTTTAACGATGAAACCTTCGAGAGCTATGAGCTGCAATTAGACCGCGATCGCTTCACCGCCATCCTCCAGACTCATCAGTTTTTCGAGCGCCTCGATGAATCCATGACTCAGGTGTTGCAGCAAGCTCAGCGCCAAGGGCTGACAGCTGATGATATTGATGCGGTGCTGCTGGTGGGCGGCACCGCCCAAATTCCGGCAATCAAAACCTGGATTGAGCAATACTTCCCGACTGAAAAGATTCGATCGGATAAACCCTTTGAGGCGATCGCTCAGGGCGCACTGCAAATTAGTCAGGGTATAGAGGTAAAGGATTATCTCTACCACAGCTACGGCATTCGCTTTTGGGATCGGCGCAATAATTGCCATGCTTGGCATCCCATTATCCAACCAGGGCAGCCTTACCCGATGCTCAACCCGGTTGAGCTGAGACTGGGTGCCTCTATAGAAAATCAGCCTAAGATTGAGCTGGTGATGGGTGAACTAGGAACAGAGGGGGATACCACTGAGGTGTACTTTGAGGGCGATCGTTTAGTGACTAGAAAAACAGCAGGTAAAAAACCTGTGGCGAAATCGCTAAACGAACAAAACGAGGGACAAACGATCGCTCGACTTGACCCTCCAGGATTTCCAGGGAGCGATCGGGTAAAGGTCTTGTTTCGAGTTGATGAATCTCGTTTTCTAAGAATTACCGTCGAAGATATTTTAACTGCTCGAACGTTAATCGATAACTTCCCCGTGGTGCAGCTCAGTTAATCATGCGCTAGTCACGCACGACAACCGGAGTTCCCACTGATGCCCAGTTAAATAGCCACCGCGCATGATCAACGGCAACATTGACGCAGCCATGGCTGACCGGAGTGCCAAAGTTCCGATGCCAGTAGGCTCCATGGATCGCATAACCGCCATCATAGTACATCGTATAGGGGACATCAGGCACATCATAGTCATCGCCCTGCATCCGGGTGACGCGCAGCTTATCTTCGATCGCGAAGGTACCCGTTAGCGTCGGGTGTTTGTCGGTACCCGTAGAGACAATAACGGCATAGACGGGCACGTTACCTTCCCAGGCAACTAGGCGTTGAGTTGTCACATTAACTTCAATCCAACGATCGCCCGACTGCCGCAGACTAGCAATTTCCTGGGCTACACCCTGCGCCTGTACCGGAGGCGTAAGGCTGCTCACCCAAATCTCTGGCATTCCCAACGCCAAGCCCAGCACTGCTCCGCCACCCCAAAGGCTCAATTGATATAAGCGCTTACATACCTGACGATTCATGACTTCACCTAAAAACTTTTTGCTTAAAAACTTTTCGTCCGAAAAACAGTCGTGGTATTCCGGTATAGCGCTACGCGCTTAGACCCAATGAGTTATTTTTTGAGCGCGGCGCTCAAAAAATAACTCGTCTTAACTCAATTACGTAATGCCATAATGACTTTTGAGGACTACCCAAACACTGTGACTGTCTTAAGTTATTTGTGCCCAAAGTAGATAAGCCCGTAGCACAACGACAGGAAATTGTTCTACGCTTCACCCCAGATAGCTCTAGATATAGCAGCAACTACAGGCTGAGCGAAATGGGTTTCATACAATCAATTAGAAAGTAGAGTAAATCTTCATGATTAATGGAAATGGTGTATGGATACTCTAATCTGCTGTTCATCTGCCTAACGCTAAATCAAGCCGCTGCTGGGCAGTGTTTAGCGCCGCCTCTGGCGTACTTTTTTGTAAGAGAACCGATTCGATCGCCCGACCCAAGTTCTCAGAAACGCGATTGTAGCCGGGAAAGATGGGGCGCGATCGCCCATACTTTGCCTGTTGCAGAAAGACGTTTAGCACAGGCTGTTTGGCAATGAACTCCTGATAGGCAGGGCTTTGACGAGACTTGAGGTTGACGGGCAGGTAGCCTGTGCCCAGCGCCCACTCCGTCTGAAACGATTCGCTGAGGACATACTCGGCGAAGACTTGCGATGCCTGCTCTTCGGCGATCGTAGTTTTGAAGATAAACAAATTTTCTCCCCCGATGCTGGTCGCAGGTTTCATGCCTATGGGGATAGGCATGACGGCATAATCAATTCCTGTGTCCTGCAACTGTCCGAGCGTCCAAGGGCCTGTAATCTGCATGGCGACTTTGCCCGACAGGAAACCGTCTAGCTCGTAGCCCCGCTCAGGTTGGGAAAGAACAGCCGAACCTTCACTAATCAAATCTTGCCAGAGTTGCAGGGCAGCGATCGCCCCCGAATTGTCAAGCTGGACTTGAGTTGAGGCGTTCTGTAGGTCTTGCGCCACTAATTCGCCACCGCCGCTCCACATGAAGGGCAGCCAGGTGAATACCGTCCATTCCCCTTTGCCTAGGGGCAGCACTATTCCGTGCTGATTTTTTTCAGGAATCGTGAGCTTCTGGGCGACCCGTCGCAGATCATCCCAGGTTTTGGGAATCTCTGTCACTCCAGCGGCTTGAAATAGGCTAGGACGATAAAAAATGCCGACATTATTGACATCAAAGGGGATTGCCCAGGTGTGACCTTCCAGAGCGATCGCTTCCTGCAATGCCGGATCAATTTCAGCCTTCACGGGGCTGCGATCGAGCCAATCTTCCAGCGGCCGGATGGCATCAAGCTCCACAAGCTGTCCGGTGATCATGGGCGCATACCACAGCATATTGGGCGGCGCGTTGCCGACCACAGCCGAGAGAATCTTGGGTATCTGCTGGTCGCCTTGCCCAACGTAAAGCGATTCCACTTGAATTTGCGGATGAGCCTGGTTGAATCGATCCACCAATTTTTGCAGCACATCTCGATTGGGGGGCGGATTCACGCCGTGCCAGAGGGTGAGGTGAACTGTGTTGGGATCAGTAGGGTTGAGAGCTTTGCCCGAATCAGCCTGACAGGCTAAGAGTCCCAGGAGGCAGGCATTCAGAAAAATCACGAAGAAAACTTGCCTAAAGACTCCTAACTTTTTCACCATGTTGCCGTTAATTTAGACTCTGCTTTAACAGCATAATTGCAGCCAGCAGCAAGGAACGAATTCATTAGGCTAGAGCTAAATCCACCATTTTTTCTAGAGTCTGAAGCAGCATTTGCTCATTATAGGGCTTGGAGAAATAGGCATCTGCTCCCAGATTTTCGGCGATTTGACGGTGCTTGCGGCTGCTGCGAGAAGTTAGCATGGCAACCGGAATTTGACTAAAGGCAGGATCAGATTTGAACCGCGCTAAAAAGCCGTAGCCATCCAGTCGAGGCATTTCGATATCGCAAAAGACAGCCTGAATCTTCAGACCCGCCGTGAGCTTATCGATCGCATCCTGACCATCCTTGGCTTGAGCCACCTGATAGCCTGCTTTTTGCAGCGTCAGAGCCAAGAAACGGCGCACGTTAATGGAATCATCGATGATCAGCACCGTGGGTCTCCGTTCTGAGGCAGGTTGTAGCAGATTGCTGGCTTCAGCTTGCGCAGAAGACTCTGGGATCAGGTGCCGCTGATAGCTCGAAATCCAGTGCAACAGCTCTGAGGTACTGACCAACGGCACCACGCGACCATCTCCCAAAATCGTGCAGTTGGCGAAACCGGGCGGTAGAGGCAGTCCGCCTTCCACCTTGCGGATAGCGACCTCCTGCTCTCCCCAACAGCGATCGACCTGTAGCCCAATTTTACGATCGCCTTGTTGAACTACCAGCACGGTCGGGACGCTGATAGTCGTCGGCAACTCCATCTCGTCAAACTGACGAGGACGGTGAAACTTGAGCCATTGAGCAAGGTGAACAAGCTGCACAATCACGCCATTTTTAGAAAAGGCTTCACCGCTGGGCGTGTGCAAAATAGCTTCAGGCTGCAATACCAGCGTTTCTTCAATGACATCAATAGGGAAGGCAAGGGGCATCTGCTTGCATTCAGCCAATAAAACACGAGTGACCGACAGCGCAAAGGGAACCGAGAGCGTGAAAGTAGTGCCCACTCCCGGATGGGTGCTGACCGTGATGCTACCCTGAATTTGTTTCAGGCGATCGCGCACGACATCCATCCCCACGCCGCGTCCTGAAAGAGCGGTCACTTGGCTACTCGTGCTAAATCCGGGTTCAAAGATCAGAGAAACTAGCTCTTCATCGGTGGCGGTTGCCAGCAGGCTTTGGTCAAGACCCATCTGACCCGCACGAGATCGAATCTTATCCACGGCGATACCCTCGCCATCATCGCGAACGGTAATCACCATGCGATTTTTTTGCCGCACAGCGCGAATTTCTATTGTGCCTTTATCTGGCTTATTGCGTTTTTTCCGAATCTCAGGCATTTCGATTCCATGATCAAATGCATTCCGAATCAAGTGCATCAACGGTTCACTGAGAGATTCAAGAATATTGCGATCGACCAAGGTATTTTCGCCATAAGTTTGCAATTCTACGAGCTTGCCATACTGCAATGACATTTCTCGTACCGATCGGGGAAATCGATCGATGACATCTGAGAGGGGTCGCATCCGAATTTGGCTCAATTTTCTTTGCAACTGCTGCGCGGTTTTATTGAGTTCGCGCGCGGCCATATCCGTGTCTTCTAATGTTAAATCCAGGTCATTATTGGCTTCCTGAATCTGGACGATCGTTTCCATCACTTCTTGAGACAAGAGATGGGTCTCATCATATTGATCCATTTCAAGCAGGTCAAAGCCGTTCGACTCGATAAGCTTGACGGGCTGAGAGGGTGCAAAATCAGTATCCCCAGCGGGCAGAAGTGCTGGCTGCTTCTGAGTCGGATCTACCCTAAACTCTCCACCCGACGACCGGACCATTTGGTCATAGGCATCTCGAAGCTGGGTGTTCGATCGTTCTAAAAACTCAATGCGATCGCCTAAGGCGCGGAGCAGACTACGCGATCGGCTGAGATTGAGATTCAATCCGCTGCGGGCAATCAGCAGTTCACCCAATAGATCATTCAAATGATCAAGATGCTTAACGGGAACCCGAACTGAGTTTTCCTGAGTCTCTTTAGCAGGTTCTTTGGCAGATTCTTTAGGAAAACTAGACGTAATACCGATCTCAAATCTTTGAAAATCGGCATCTTGTTCTGACTCTGCTGGCGGCTGTCTTGATGGGTTAGAGCTTGATGGGCTAGAGCTTGACGGGTTAGAGCTTGATGGGTTAGAGCTTGACGGGCTAGGACTAAAGATCAGCTGATCTAGCACTGAGGGAGTCGCTGGGGATGAGGCACTTTCCGACAACTCATCGGCTGAAGCCTCTAATAAAATTTCTGGAATCGAAAATTCTACGATCGAAGGCTGACTCAGCTCAGCCGCAAGAAATTCTTCCACAGCTATCGGTACTGGCTCTGTTGAAAGGCTAGAAACAGAGGATGCATCTGTAAAGCCCTCTAACTCGGTAGGCAGCAAGTCGAGATGCCCTGAAAAAACCAGGGCTTGCGATCGCCGCCATGCCTGAAGCGCTGCTTCTGCCAACACTTCAAGCCGCTCTGGAGGAGAAGCTTCTAAGTGCTGCAAAATGGATTCGCAGAGGGCAGTGAATCTCTGAAGTTGCAGCATTTCACCCAGCGCCGCTAGTTCCTCGGCTAACGTTCCTAACGCAGAATGTAACGGTTCGGTGAGTTGCCCATTTTGACCATCTAGCAAAGTCTCTAGCTGCTGTAAACAGCTCTCCACCTCTGTCTCAAACAGCAGGGGAACAACGTCTTGCCCTTCTTCCATCCCCAGGATCGATCGCGCATCTTCGTCATCGGGATCGCCCAGACGATCGTGAAGCTGATCAAACACCGGAGTCACTTGGGCTGCGATCACCTGCCAATCAACCGATTCATCGGATAGCTCTAGGCGATCGGAGGTCAGCACATGCCCCAAATTGCCCACGGCATTGAGCAGGAGACCCTCTAGTTCTGCGTCGATCTCAACCTCGCGCTGAATTTTTAGAACTTTCAAACCATCTTCTAGCCGATGGGCGAGCTGATTGAGCAGTTGGAATCCCATCATGCCAGCACCGCCTTTAATGGAATGGGCGGCTCGTAATGCAACATTGATACTTTCAATATCCACTCGGCAATCTGCAATACCCAAAAATGTGGTTTCTAGCGTCTCCAGATATTCTTGCGCTTCGTCTAGAAACTGATGTTGAATTTCCCGCTCTCGCTCATCTTTCATGTTAGTTTCCTAATTCCTAACCAAGGTTAAAGGCTCCGACAGATTCTTGTAGCTCCTGAGCGATCGCCGATGTTTGGTGAATAGCAACAGCAACCTCGCGGGACGATTCAGAGGTGCGCTCGGAGGTCTGAGCCACTTCTTTCATGAGGTGTGAAATGACCTCAGAAGTCTCTACTTGGGCGATCGTGGCTTCTGAAATGGACTGCACGAGTTGATCAATGCGATCGGATACTGCAAAGATTTGATTTAAGCTTTGCTTGGCGTTTTCCACCAGGTGCGTTCCTTCCACCACCTGAGTCGTGCTTTGCTCCATTGCATTCACCACCAACCCAGTTTCGCGCTGAATGTTAGCCACAATCTTTTCGATCTCTTGGGTTGCCGTTGCCGATCGCACCGCCAGTTCTCGCACTTCTTCGGTGATGACCGCAAAGCCCTGACCTTCCTCCCCAGCACGAGCGGCTTCAATCCCCGCATTGATCGCCAGCACGTTCGTCTGAACCGCAATTTGGTTAATCATTGAAACCACTCTAGAGATCTGTTGAGACGATTCTCCCAAACGCTTCACTTTCTTCGTGGTTTCGCCTACCGTCTCGCGCAAGCCCAAGATGTTTTGAGCCGTTAGATCCATTGCCGCCTTTCCAGCTTCAGTGGTGGCTGCTGCCTGCCGCGCCACCTCGGTTGCCTGATGGGCGCTTTCAGATACGGCATAAATCGACTGATTCATTTGCTCGATCGAGGTGAGAATCTGAGTCGTTCCAGCCGCCTGCTGCAATGCCTCCTCTGCCAGATGGCTAACAGACTGCTCATTTCGTCCTAAGGCAAGGTTGACCTGCTCGGCAGAGTGTTTGACCTGGGTAACAATTTGCCGCAAGTTTTCAATAATAGCGTTGAAAAAGTCCGCAACTGTACCTATCTCTCCCGCAGTCACTTCTGCCCGCACTGTCAGGTCTCCACGGGTCGCGCCTTCTACGTGATCAAGCAGTTCAACAAGCTGCATTTGCAAATCTTCTCGCTGCTGTCTCTGTTCTTGGGATAAGGTTTCGGCAAATAGGCGCGCCTGCTCCTTTTCAACAAATAATTTGCTCTGCTCTAGCGCAAATCCCAACTGAGTTGCCACCTGACGCAGTAAATTAATTTCACTCTCATGCCAGTGTCGAGGTCTAGAACATTGGTAGACAATCAGCAGACCCAAAAGCTGATCTGCAACAATGATCGGAGAAACTAGACTTGCCCGTGCTTGCAGAGATTCAAGCTGTCTGATGTAGCACTCTGTTAAGCCTGCTTCATAGATGTTGGCGATCGCCTTAATTCGTCCATCTTTATAAGACTGGGCGTACTGCTGAGCAAAACAAGGATCGTCAATGAAAGTGCCCAAAATAGGGAACCATTCCTTTCCAGCCGATTCAGCAACGACCCTACCGCCCCAGTGCTCGTCAAATAAATAAATCACCGCCCGATCGGTTTTCAAGGCTTGCCGAGTTTCTTCCAAAGCGGTGTTAAAAATGGTAGGGCGATCGACAGATTCTCGAATGCGAGACACAATCTTGCTGATTCGACGCTCCTGATCAGCCGTATCTTTGAGCAAAAATTCTGAAGCCGCAACGCTATCTGCCAACTCATTGAATGAGGAGGTCAGCTCTCCGACTTCGTCTTTGGCGAAAATCTCAGCTCTGGCTTGGCGATCGACGGTAAACCGTTGAGTAACCCGCCGCAATGCTTCAATTGGGTTAACAATCGATCGCCCTAGAAGCATTGCCAGCAGGATATCTGCGGTGATGACAACCGAGGCAACGGCTAGCTGAAGCAGCAAACTGTTTTGCAACATTCGATTCAGGTTGGCTTCAGAAGTGCCCCGCACCAAAACGGCGATCGGTTTCTCCTGAAAGTTATTGAGGGTCTTTGTGGCAACCGTGTAAGTTTGCCCTTCAATTTCGGCGCGACTGACCACCTGTCCTTCTGCTAATGTCCTTTGCAACAGCTCAGGTTTAGGCAATTCCATTCCTTTTTTTGCCAAAGCTAGATTCGATGAGTCACCCAAAGCAAGCGCCGTTGACAGCGCAAATTCTCCGTTTGCCTGACGTTGATATACGGCGCTATAGCCATTACCAAAAGCTTGCAGTGCTCCTTCGACGATCGCCAGCTTATCATTCACGATATCCCCTGCCACGAGCGCCCCAATCACCTCACCATTGTCAGGGTCTTTCACAGGTGTAATAACATAGCGAATCAGCGCATTCTTTTCTCTAAATCCATTGGGCAGCGGCGGATTTTCATTCTTGAGTTCTGCCAAGCTAACAATGGCATTCGCCTTGATTTGACGCGGGTTAGCAAGCACCGTGCTTACCAGACCTTCTGGATCGAATTTGTCTCCAGTGCGGTTTCGGTTAGCGTTGACAACAATGCGTGAATTAATATCCACCAAGGTTGCATATTCAATGTTTTGAGCAGTCACCTCGTTGGTCAAAATAGCTTTAAGGCGATCGTAGAGCTGAGGCGAAAGGGTTCGCCCGTTAGCTGACTCTTTGGCAGCTTCGATAACAATAGAATTGTCAGACTGACCTCGAAAACCAAACCCCATTTGGTTAACTTTGATGTTATACCCAATGTCAGTAGCTGCTAATTCGGCTTTTGCCTGGTTCGCCAGCTGAGCGCGTCCCCCCTGAATAATCAGCCAGGAGCCTACACCCACCAGCCCCAAAACTGAAATCAACTCAGAGCAAAACAATGCCAAAAGCTGCTTGCGGCGAATGGGTAGATTGTAGAACCAGCGAAGCCTCGAAGATTCTGACAAGGCTCTTGATCGGGTTTTGGAGCGCGCGTCTGGAGAAACAACAGCAGGATTGTTGCGATACCCTCTTGATGGACTTCGATCGCTATGATTTCGATCGCTGGGGCTGCCAATTTGCTCTGAGGCGAGGTCTGAATCAGCCCTCAGGGTGTCTTCCGATCGTAGAGGCTCAGGTGAAGTGGAAACGGGGCGTGGCTGAGTAGTCATAGGAACGCTGTTTATCTTAAGTGCTAATAATTTTTTGTGCTGATAGCGGCGTCAGGCGTACAAAGCGCAACTTCTGAACGCAACTAACGGGAAGCCAGATCGGCGTAAGGCTAAACAAAAACTGGGTCTCGAAAAACAGGCGAGTGAGCGATCGCCCCTCCATCCAAAACCAGAAGAATCTCCTGCGCTTCCTGCTGTTGCAGCACGTATCCTTTTAGATAGGGAAGCAACGAATGGGCGACCTGTCCTGCAGGTGGCTGAATAGAATTAGCCTCTAAGCGAATGGTTCCCTCCACTTGATGTACGGCTAGTCCCAAAGACACTGAATCAACCTGCATTAGAATCAGCATGTACTGCTCATCGCTGATGTCTAGCACAGCCAGTCCAAAGAGCTGTGCTAGATCGATTACCCACATGACCCGATTCCGACGATTGGTCAGCCCTACCATACAGGGAGATACGTTGGGCATGGGAGTGATCCGTCGGCTAGGTAGAATCAGCGTCTCCTGCACATGCTTCATGGACAAAAGAGCAGAGACTTGACCCACTCTAAACCGGAGATAGGCATCACCCGTCATTTGAGGAACCAGCACCGAAGAATTAGCCATGTTGTTCTACAACGGATTGAACGGTCGAAATAAGCTGTTCTCGCGTAAAGGGTTTTGTGATGTAGGCATTGGCTCCCTGTCGCATTCCCCAGAGGCGATCGATTCCCTGATCCTTAGAGGTGCAAATGATGATGGGCACGCTTGCGGTTATGGGATTTTTTCTCAAACTACGACATAGCTCAAAGCCGCTCATCCCCGGCATCACCACATCAGTCACGATCAGATCCGGCTTACATTCAATTGCCTTACTCAAGCCTGTTTGGGCATTATTTGCGCTAATGACCGAGTAGCCCCCACCGTGAAGATAGTGGCTCATTAGCTCCCGCTCAGAGGGGGTATCTTCTACAACTAAAATTGTGATTGTCAAAGTAGCATTCATCTAAAATATTGAGTTCCTAACGTGGATAAAATGTGGCTAAACAGAAATCGTCATGAGCGCCACAGCTTGCGCTAAGACAGATGCTTAAACACGGTTTTAACAAGATCCGATTGAGAAAAAGGCTTTGTCAAATATCCCGATGCCCCAACTAGCTTGGCTCTGGCGCGATCGATCAGTCCGCTATTGCTGGTCACCATAATAATCGGCGTGGTTTTGAAGCTACGATTTCGACGAAGCAAAGAGCAAAGCTCATAGCCATCCAGCCCCGGCATATTGATATCTAGCAAGATGAGGTGGGGCTTGCAGCGAACAATCTGCATCAGTGCCCGCACTGGGTCATTAATGAGAACGGTCGAAAAACTCTGATCGTCTAAGTAGGCATTGATTGTCTTCAGAATAGTTGGACTGTCGTCAATACAGACGATCGTATGAACCGATTTACTAGAAAGTCCAGAAGGGAGCCTCGTCGCTGAAGCGCCCATGTTTTGCATGGTGCTCGTCCTTACCGCAAGCTGGCGAGCGACATCTGAAATAGTGTAGGATTCAGCGGCGATCGCTGCTGATTGGCTCACAGGTAAGCCGACTTCTGGCAGTTGACGCTGCTGTAGGCGCTTCTGAAACCGCTCCAGCAGTTCTTTCAAATTGATTTGATGCAGCTTCAGAAACTCATTCAAACAATTTTCTTGAAACTCGTAACCCTCAATTTTTTCACAGAGCAGTGACTCAAAAACCTCTCTGACTAAACCTTCAATAAGCCCATGAACCTGTGCAGGCTTGAGATACTGCTGATTTACCAGCCAGCAAATCGCCTGGTAGTCTCGGCTAGGGTGAATAAGATTTGTCGCATCTGATTTTTCTGCATTCGCACCTGATGCATCTATGCGTCTGGGTACCTCACTTCTGGGTGCCTCGCTTCTGGGTGCCTCGAAAGACAAGCGAACCTGCATCCGCACAGCGCTAATAAGCGACGGAATCTGAAGACTCAGGCGGCGAAGGTGGCGATCGAGTTTCCCCAATGGATCAATCGAACTAGATGCGTAGACAAGATCGCCCCGCTCCAGATAAATGAACCAAGATACAGCTTGACTGAAAACGCACAAACATCCACTTGCCTGCCGCTCAATTAGCGGTAAAAGCAAAGATTCCAAGCTCAACGCTCCAGAGGACTTTTCCACGGGAACACTCTGCATTCAAAGTTCCTCACCCTTCATTTACAACACCCTAATTGCCTTAGCCCAAGAAATGGCAATCAACCTCCTAATCCACTGCTCATATCTCCACCTAGGTTTGAGCAATAAACATAGTCAGAGCGTAGCCATTCAGTATTGATACTGAACTGGCTTAAGCTGTCGTCTAAAAAAGTACAGAGACAGTGAGATGAGAAGTAAATGTATAATCACGTAACATTGTTGAGCAGGCCTGTGGTTATACCTATTCTTCATGAAAGCTTTAATTTAAATCTGGCTCACTTTCTAAATTAACAACTAGAGAATTTCGTCTGTTTTGCCCAAATAAAATGAGGTTTGCTATTTTTTGAGCGATCGTTCCTCAAAATAGATGCTTTAACAAGAGAATGTTGGAAAATTTCTTGCTAATAAAGTCAAGAAACGTATTTAACACTCAAGTTTTTAATTTTTCTCCGGTAAATTATTAAAAACTAGAAATTGAATTTTTAATGAAGGCACAGTAAAACATATTTGTTTGATATAAAGACGTGCTTCTGGGCAGTGCTCTACGCAAAATGAACCAAGCTGTTGCATATTGAGCATTGCAGAGTCATGGTGCAACCTCTCAAGGATGTCAGATTCAGCGAAGTGTATTCTATTCCGCTGCCATGAACGCTCATTTCTGGCTTGCTATTTTTGACTCGCTTTCTATAAATTTATGAATGCCCAGGGTTGATATTGGATAGTGTTGGGGAATAGAATAACAGGCAGTTTACGTAAGTAAGACCTACCAAAGTAAGCTTTAGTCAAAATGCTCAGTAGAGATCTTTCCCAACAAAGTGACGACAGCCATAACCTGTTGGCGGTGTAAACGTGGGGAAACGCGGGATTGTCGAGAAATTCATTACGTTAAGAGAGCAAAATGCCTTGATTACTCAAAAATCCGCAGAGCAACTTGCGGATTACATTCAAAAAGAGCAGATAATCTTACTAAAACAGAGTGTCCAGGAGTGGAACATCTGGCGCGATCGCCATCAGACAATTGGGGTGGATCTATTTCAGGTTGACCTCAGCAATGCCGATCTTGCAGGTGCGAACCTCATAGAAGCAGACTTGCGCCAAGCTCAGCTTGCCAATGCATACCTGTCTAATGCTCAACTGGCAAACGCCTATCTTGTGGGAGCATGCTTGATGGCAACTGACTTGAGCGAAGCTGATTTACAAGGCGTAGACCTTAGCCTAGCTCACCTTCAGGGAGCCAACCTTGCCAGGGCTGATTTGCGTTTAGCCAATCTTCGTGGGGCAAGTCTTTGTGGTGCAGATCTACGAGGAGCCGATCTAAGTTTTGCAGATTTGCAGTTCGCAGATTTCAGCCTTGCCGACTTGCGAGGAGCCGATTTGGGTGAAGCTAACCTAAGTGATGCCAACTTTAGCCATGCCCTGGTTGACCGGACTTTGTTTTGCAACAATCAAGGACTCACCCTAACTCAAAAAAATTACCTCAGTTCGCAGGCCGCAATCTTTCAAAACTGAATCGTTCAAGATGATCTGCCTTTCATTAAGGTTCAGGTTGAATCCAGATATAGTCGGCGATCGCTCCCTGCTCTCCTTCTTCCAGGACTTCATCGTCAGGGTTGAGCAGGATCGATCGCTGTTGAAAGCTGCTTCGCATTCGTCGTGCCACGCGACTAGGAATACCGTCACCATAAGCAATATGCCCTTGCCCCACCAGCACAATCACCTGGTAGTCGGGGTGAGTTTTCAGAAAGCTAGCAATGCTGTCTGCCATCGTTTCATCCCATAAAACCTGAGCCTGAAAGAAATAGTCAAAGTTGCCGCTGACGCTCCGCCCTTGGTGAATTGCCTCATAGACTTGCTGAATCCTCTGACGATAGGCTGCATTACTGAGATCAATTTCTGATATTGCCGGAATCCATTGGCGATCGCCCGCCTTCAAAGACTCTAGCCCCTGCCGTGCCACCTGCCGCGTAATCTCAGTCGGCGTATTCAGCGCCAGCATCGGAAGCTGCTGGGCTTGAGCAAACCGCAATACGGGCGCGTAATATTCCCAAGGAAATCCCCAGCGCTGCTGATATTGGCTGCGCTGTTGCAATTCGGTTTCGCTGATAGCCCCGGCAAGATATTGATCTAGCACAACTTGATAGGGAGGCTGAAACATCTCCAGAGCGATCGCGATCGGGGTGTCATGGCGGGCGTGTAGTGACTGAATCAGCTCTAACTGCGCCTGATGGTCGGCAGGGTTGTCGTGGGTTTCGCCCAGATAGACGACGCTAGCTTGCACCAGATCCTCAAGGACGATATCGGCGTTAAGGGCTGTGCCATGGGTCGATCGCCAAGGAGAGGAGGAATCCGCGATCGCTGGAGCTGTCCACAGAAAAGAACCTACAAGCAGGTATGTTAACGCCCAGGCACATAATTTCATGGTTCCATTCTAGCGGTTTTCCCAGCGGTCAATTTCTTGCCGGACACTCATACCGATTTTCAGGGCTTCATTCAAAAGCTGTCCATACTCGTTCGCCTGATGGTTAATCTGCAAGTTTTGCAGGGTTGCCAAGTGAGTCTCAATGTGGGTAAACAGCTCATGCCGACGCGCCACAAACTGGTGGTGTTTTCTGAGAATCCGCTCTGTCATAAGAGCGGAGATTAAGCTTTCACGGGTAGCACTCAAAGCCGTAAAAATTTCATTTCGATCGATCAATTCTAATCGAGGCGTGGTCAGGGTCGATCGCTGTACCGAACTAAGCTGATCAATGATATGTACTGCCTGAATAATCTCATTATGTTTATCAACTTCATCGAGTAAATGAGCTAGCGACTTGAGCGGCTTACCCTGAATTCTCATATAGAGATTCCAGCCAATGAAGAGGGCGATCGCTATTGCAAAGTTCACTCCTAAAAACAGCAAAGTGCGGCTACCATCTTCCGTCAAAAGATTTAGCCCTTGAGCAATTACTAACCCCATCGGCAAGCAGAAAATTAAAATGATTCCGAATGCCAAAATTTCAGTTAGTAGGAGAGATCGCAGACGTTTTGGATCTTTGAGTGCAGAAGGTCGATAGACTCGACCCATAAAGGTGTCGCTAATTTCCAAACCTGTCAGATGTTCGAGTTCGCTGGGCGTAATTCGCAGCGTTTCTAGATCGGGTTGCATGAGCGATCGCCAGTCTGTTTGCTTACTTCATTAAATCCGCTCAATTAAATCCGCTTAATTAAATCCTAGGAGCGTTAGGAGCGATCGCCAAACCTGAGCATAGAAATTGCCCTCGATCGTGCGGAAAAGCTGGAAGGGTTCACCAGGCGCACCAAAGAAGGGGCGGAGCGTCCAGCCAAGCTGACTACCGACCAAAGCATACAGAATTAGCCAGAATTTCAATAGGCGAAGTCGCGTCCTCTGTAGCCCATCTTCTTTAGGAGCAATCGGCTTAAATTCACTAGCACCTGACTCAGATAAGCTGTAATTAGCAGAGGTTGAAATTGGCAACAATTCAGGTGCAAAATCATTAACGGGTGCCAATATCTTAGGAGGAACTGCTTCTGAAGCAATCTCGTTGGAGGCAAGTTTTAGGTCAAAAGTTTTGCTTCGAGAAATCGATCGCATTCCTTCATAAAATAGACGAATGCCAATAAATCCTGTGAGTGCAAAAATGCCCACATTTAGCAGCAGGAAAAAATTATAGTCACGGACTGAAATTAAGAAAAATAGCGTGATTGGCGCAAAGCTAAACAGCAAAACGCTAATTACTGAAACGGTGATCAGACTCAGCGCTGCATATTGACTAAAGCTGAGAGCTGAGCCAAATAGAATATCAAAAAAGAATAGAGCTGGCAAACAAATACTAAGCGTAATTAGGTATAAAGCAGGTAGCTTAACTGCCGATGCAATCACCTGGAGCCAGGTGCTAGATGCGCCAATAATCGCTCCGTAAATGGCAAAAAAAGTAGAGCTAGCAATCAACAGCGACGTAATCTTGCTCTCAACTCTAATCCCACGACGAATTTCATCTAAAAAGGTGGGGCGATCGCGCAACAGCGCAATCAACACTGCAAAATGCTTCATTGTGGCTCCTTCTGGCAGCAGTTACATTTTAGGATTCCCTTAAATTGAGCAGGAGAATCACGATCGGTCATGGGGTTGTGCTTCAAAAAATAACAGCAGGGAAAACATCGCCTGGATATGGGGCAATTGGCTGAGAAAATATCTGCCTCATGCCCTAACGACTACTGAAGTGCGCCCTGCTTGAATGCTACAGGTCAAACTGTGGAAATTTCGGATGGGAAGAGGCAGAAAAGCTATGCTGTCTAGATCAAAATTGCTGCAGTTAACTTACAGTCACAGAAATTTACAGCTTAATTGCTGAGAGTAACTCTCATTAGTGGCAAGTTTTAGTGATACTGTAGAAATTGGAAATTTTATAGATTTTTCCATAGACATAGTGGAGACAGTCAAAAAATGAGCAAGATCTCTAGGCGGGTGTTCCTGGCCGCTGGTTCAGCAATGGCAGCAGTAGCAGCCAGTGGAGTTACCTACAGAGCCACCGCACAAACGGGCGCGATTAATTTGTATTCATCCCGCCACTACGACACCGATCAAGAGCTATACGATAGCTTCATGCGAAAAACTGGCTTGAAAGTCAACTTGATTGAAGCGGAGGCAGATCCTCTGATCGAGCGGTTAAAGAGCGAGGGAGCCAACAGCCCAGCAGATGTATTTTTGACGGCTGATGTGGGTCGGCTTTGGCGCGCAAAACAGGATGGGCTACTGGCTCCGACCAACTCGGCTACTTTGCAATCGGCAATTCCTGCTGCTCTGCGCGATCCTGAAAACTTCTGGTTTGGCTTTTCTAGCCGGATACGGGTAATTATGTACAGCAAAGATCGCGTCAATCCTGCCGATTTATCAACCTATGAAGCTTTGACAGATGCGAAGTGGAGGGGCAAGATCTTGACCCGTTCCTCCACCAATGTCTACAACCAATCCTGGACAGCTTCTGTGATCGCCGTTCATGGTGCCGCCGACACAGAAGCTTGGGCAAAAGGGCTAGTCGCAAATTTTGCTCGTCCCCCTGAAGGAGGCGATACGCCACAAATTAAAGCAGTGGCAGCCGGAGTCGGAGATTTGGCGATCGCCAACACTTATTATCTAGCCAGACTTGCCAAGTCCTCTGACCCAGCCGAAAAAGCCGTAGCCGAAAAAGTAGGCGTGTTTTTCCCCAACCAGCGCGATCGAGGTGCCCATATTAACGTCAGCGGTGGTGGCATCGTCAAAACTTCTAAGAACCCAGCAGCAGCGGCACTGTTCCTAGAGCATTTAGCCAGTCCGGAGGCTCAAGCCATTTTTGCCAGCGGCAACAACGAGTATCCAGTGCTCAAAGGAACGCCGCTCGATCCGATTTTGCAAAGCTATGGCGAGTTTAAGTACGATCCGGTAAACCTGAGCCGCGTGGGTGAACTGGGCGCAGAGGCAACTCGGATTATGGATCGGGCGGGCTGGAAGTAGCGGGAAAAACTTGTAGCGTCTGATCCAGCGCCTGATCCAGCACATGACATCGGACGGTTGCCCCAATGCTGATCCGGTCTGGCGTACGGGCTTGAAGCTGCTGTCCAGAAGCCGTTTGCAGACGGTAGCAGTATTCTCGCCCTAGGAACTGGCGATCGCGTACCACCACTTCTCCCGCCGGATCTGGCTCTAACTTCAGGTCTTCCTGCCGAATCATCAGCTCTCCCGTTTCCGCAGCGGAGCCGCCGTGCTGACCTGCCATAACCTGGCTCACCGCAATCTGGCTTGCCATAAATTGCCCAATCTCGGTCTGCCAAAACTCTCCCTGTTGAAAGGCGGGCAAAAAGTTAGCTTGGGTGACGAACTCGGCAACAAATCGAGAATTGGGCTGGCGGTAGATCGTTTCTGGGGTGCCCCACTGCTCCAGGCAACCCTGATGCATAACGGCAACTTGGTCAGCGATCGCCAATGCCTCCTCCTGGTCATGGGTAACGAAAATCCCAGAGGTGCCCGTGGCTTTAAGGATGTCCCGTACCTCTTGGCGCAGATGCAGCCGCACCTGCACATCTAAATTGCTAAGCGGTTCATCTAGCAACAGCAGCGCGGGTCGGGGGGCAAGGGCGCGCGCCAGCGCCACCCGCTGCTGCTGACCACCCGACAGTTCATGAGGATAGCGATCGCCCATGCCTTTTAACCCCACGAGAGCCAGAGCTTCAGTGACGCGTTTGAGCTGTTCCTGTGGGGCACCGCCTCGCTGTTGCAGACCAAAGGCGATATTATGAGCGACGGTAAGATGAGGAAATAGCGCATAGTCTTGAAACACCATGCCGATATTTCGCTTTTCGGGCGGTGTAGCAAAACCCAACCTGGCTACAGGCTGTCCTAACAGGTGAATCGTTCCAGATTGGGGCTGTTCAAAGCCAGCAATCAGGCGAAGCAGCGTAGTCTTGCCACAGCCCGATGGCCCCAGAAGCGCTAATATATCGCCTTGGTGGAGCGTCAAGGTTATCCCTGCGACCGTGAGAGTAGATGACTGAGGGAATTGATGGGTGACATTTTCGAGCCTTAGAATAGCCGGGTTGTTCATGTTCTTAGAATATGTTCTATACAAAAATGATGTATGTGAAATGACAATAAAAATAGATGAGTAAGAGTCTTGGCTATTTCATTGAAGTATACAAAATAGTGATATTAAAATTACTCTAAAACCCTATGCAGCTTCAGAATAACTCACCTTGGGTACAGCATACCCCTAGAATTTGGATGATGCTGGTAGGAGCGATCGCCCTTCTCCTTTCCCTGCCCTTGATGTTTGTCATCAGCCATCTGTTTGGCAGACCGAGCGAAGTGTGGCAGCATCTCGCCACAACTGTTTTATCTGGCTATGTGCTCAACTCTTTGGGGCTAATGGCTGGGGTGAGTTGTGGCGTGATGGCGATCGGGGTGAGTACCGCAGCGCTAGTGACGCTATGCAGCTTTCCCGGTCGTCGCATCTTAGAATGGTCGCTGCTGCTGCCTTTGGCGGCTCCAGCTTACATCCTTGCCTACGTCTACACCGAAATTTTAGAGTTTTATGGCCCTGTCCAGTCTGGGTTAAGAGCCGTCACGGGCTGGCAAACCGTAACGGACTATTGGTTCCCCAACGTCCGATCCCTAGGTGGGGCGATCGTCATGCTGACGCTGGTTTTGTATCCTTACGTCTATCTTCTGGCGCGTGTGGCATTTTTAGAACAATCTGTTCATATGCTGGAAGCAAGTCGCTCCCTTGGCTGTAGCCCTTGGCGGAGCTTCTTGAAAGTGATCTTGCCTTTGGCGCGTCCAGCGATCGCGGCTGGCACGGCACTAGCGCTGATGGAAACCTTGAGCGACTTTGGTACGGTCGAATTTTTTGGAGTTGGCACCTTTACCACCGGGATTTATCGCACCTGGTTTGCCTTGGGCGATCGCTCGGCAGCCTGCCAGTTAGCGGCTTGTCTGATGGTGTTCATCTTTGGACTGCTGGCGGCTGAGCGATGGTTTCGTCAGCGGGCAAAATATTACCAAACCAGCAGTCGGCAGCCCTTCCCGCGCTACAGGCTGAGGGGAGTCAGGGCGGCGATCGCGCAAATTACCTGTGTTCTACCCATACTTCTAGGATTTGCGCTGCCTATGGCAATGCTGTTGAATTTATCCGTGAATAGCCTACAAAATGGAGAGATTACAGCCTCCTGGGAGTTTGCCAAACATAGCTTGATTCTGGCGGGTCTGACGGCAGGATTGGGGGTCGCGATCGCCCTGCTGATGACCTATGGCTTACGGCTATATCCTAGCCAAGGCATGAGTTTTGCGGTACGTTTCGCGGCGATGGGCTATGCAATTCCGGGGTCAGTGATTGCGGTCGGGGTGCTGGTGCCCATCGGTCAATTTGACAACGCGATCGATCGGTGGATGCAGTCCACCTTTGATATTTCTACCGGGCTGCTGCTCAGCGGGACGATCGCGGCTCTAGTGTTTGCCTATCTGGTGCGGTTTTTGGCAGTCTCCTTTGGCACGGTTGAATCTAGCCTGGGCAGAGTTAAACCTAGTCTGGATGAAGCGGCGCGATCGTTGGGATGTAGCCCTGTGCAGACTTTAGTGAAAGTGCATACGCCCCTGATCTCTGGCGGACTGTTGACCGCAGTGCTGCTAGTTTTTGTGGATGTGATGAAAGAACTTCCGGCAACCCTAATTGTGCGCCCCTTCAACTTTGACACGTTAGCCGTCCGCGTCTATCGACTGGCATCTGACGAGCGCTTGGCAGAGGCGGCGATTCCGGCATTGGCAATCGTTCTGGCAGGTCTGATCCCGATCGCGCTGCTCACCTGGCAGATTCAACAAACTCGCCGTTCTTTTGATTAAATCTATCACTCAATCCATGACTAACCCTGTAACCCAACTTATGACTAGATCCGTAACTTTTTGCTTGCTCTTGATGCTGGCAGCGGGAACCTGGAGCTGCACAAAACCTGCCCCTCAAGCCCAGCTTTTGGAAACTAAAAAATGTCCTGACTGCGATCTAACCGGAAAAGATTTGAGTCGGGCAGATCTGGCCCAGGGCGTTCTCAATCGCGCTGTGCTGAAAGATGCCAATCTGACGGGCGCTAACCTCAGCAGCGCTCTGCTAGACAGCGCCAACCTAAACAACGCCGATCTGACTCAGGCAAACCTGGAGAAGGCGGGACTTGCCTCTGCTCAGTTACAGCGGGCTAACCTGACTCAAGCTAATCTAAAGGGCGCTTTTTTACGAAATGCGGATCTGAGCAACGCTAACTTGAGCGATGCCAATCTCAGCGGTAGCGATTTAAGTGGCGCTAACCTTACCGGAGCCAATATGAAGGGAGCCATTCTCAAAGGCGCAATTTTGCCCGACGGCAAAATCCAGGATTAAGGTAGAAACTGCCAAGGCGGTTAGGACGGGGGCATTTTGGTGGGGCGCGAAGCGCCCCACCAAAATGCCCTAAGCAAACTGGAGATAGTCCTACTACCGGGCTTCTAAAATCCCAGCTTTGTAATGGCGGCAATTCGATCGCGGGTAATTTCAGACGCGGGTAATTTAGACAATCATGCAGGTTAAGTCTTTTGGGCAAGTTTTATTTAATGTTCTGTGCCGCCCCTGGCTTTGGATGGCGCTGGGTCTGCATGGATGGGTGCTATCCTTACCGATTCCTCCTGCGCCCAAACCGTCTCAACCCGTAGAGGTCATAGAAATTCCCTTGACCCAGATTGTTCCGTCTACTGCCCCAGCGGTTGAGCCGCCGCCTACTGTAGCGCGATCGCCCGTGCCGACTCCTGCTTACCAGCCTGTTCAGCCCAGCTTGGCGCAGCCTCCAGTCAATCCTCCAATTCCCCAAGCATTGCCCCCTTCACCGGAGCCAGTAACGCTCGCTTCACCTGAACCTTCACCTATTCCTTCACCTGAGCCTTCGCCTATTCCTTCACTTGAACCTTCACCCTCGCCTCTGCCTCAGCCCTGGAGCAGCTTTCCTCAAGTGGAGGGCGCACAGGCAGGATGCCATGCCTCAGAAAGCTGCTGGCAAACCGCCGATACCCAATGGCGATCGCTTGCCACAAGCCTCCGGCAAACTCTGCAAATGCAGGGCTATTCTCTGGAAGAACTGCCGTTGGATGAAGACACAGGGAGACGCATCTATCGCGTGTCCAAGCCTAACGAAATTCCCTACTACCTCAATCTGGTTTCGACTCGTGAAGGAACCGTCTATTTTTTGACTGAGCAGCCCATGACTGCCGAAGCGCTGAATCAAGTTTCAGGCTCATAGCGCGTTTGCATAATTCCCGAAATCGGTTTATTGCTGTAAAGATCGAGAGGAGAGAAAAATGGGAGGGCAATGTCATGGTGCAAACCGCTAGTGAAAATATTCGTGAAGACATCCGCGATCGCGTCACTCATTTAGTGCAGCAACAGCGATCGTTTTTTAATACCGGAAAAACGAAGGATATTGAGTTTCGGCTAATGCAGCTCAACAAACTAAAGCAGGCGATTAGAGATTGCCAGGATGAGGTCATGGCGGCGGTGAATGCCGACCTCAACAAGCCCGGTGTCGAAGCCTACATGACCGAAATCGGTGTCGTCAAAGAAATTGACTTTGCCATCCAACATCTGCGGTCTTGGGCAAAGCCAAAGTCAGTCGCTCTGCCGCTAGAGCAAATGCCCGCTCAGGCAAAAATTTATCCAGAGCCGCTGGGCGTGGCGCTGATTATTTCGCCTTGGAACTACCCGTTTCAGCTAATGATTGCGCCCTTGGTGGGAGCGATCGCCGCCGGGAACTGCGCGCTGTTGAAACCCTCAGAGCTTTCCCCCGCCACCTCTGGTGTGATTGCAAATCTGATCCAAAAGACTTTTGACCCAGCGTATATTGCGGTCGTGGAGGGCGGCATTGAAGTCAGCCAAGCTGTTCTAGAGGAAAAGTTCGACCACATCTTTTTCACAGGCGGCACAGCGATCGGCAAAATTGTCATGCAGGCTGCGGCTAAACATCTGACTCCGGTGACTTTGGAGCTAGGCGGTAAAAGCCCCTGTATTGTTGATGCGGATATTCACATCGAACATGCCGCCAAACGCATCGTTTGGGGCAAATTTATCAACGCCGGACAAACCTGCGTCGCGCCAGATTACTTGCTGGTCGATCGCCGCATCAAGCCAGCCTTGCTAGAGGCAATCAAAGCCACCCTTCAGGAATTCTACGGCGACAATCCGGCGACAAGTCCCGACTATGCGCGGATTATTAACGCTAAGCAGTTCGATCGCTTGACGGCTCTCCTGAACGACGGCAAGGTGGCAATTGGCGGAGAAACGATCGCGACCGAGAAATACATTGCTCCTACCGTTCTCGACTCGGTGAGTTGGGACGATCGCGTCATGCAAGACGAGATTTTTGGTCCCATTCTGCCTGTTTTGGAGTATGAGACATTGGAGGAGGCGATCGCCCAGATCAACGCTCGCCCCAAGCCTCTGGCGCTCTATGTCTTCTCTAAAAATCCACAAATTCAACGGCAGGTTTTGCAGCAAACTTCATCGGGCGGAGTCTGCATCAACGACACGATCATGCAGATTGCCCCTTCCACATTGCCCTTCGGTGGCGTGGGCGATAGCGGCATGGGTAGCTACCATGGCAAAGCCGGATTTGACACTTTCTCTCATTTCAAAAGCGTTTTGTCTAAACCCTTCTGGCTCGATCTGCCTTGGCGCTATGCTCCTTACAAAGACAAACTGGCGTTTTTAAAGAGGATTGTAGGGTCGTAATCCTTTGGAGAAGGATTGAAAGGGGTGCCATACGCGATTAGCAGGGATAAAACTAAGCACATCTTGAATAGAGGAATTCAGTTTCGCTTTGATGGAGCGACCCAACAAATTCACCTTTCGATCGCGTAGCGTGTTCGTAGGGCATTGGCGATACACACCGGGCATCGATTGCCATACCCCTCTTGCCGAATCCCCAGAGCGATCGCCGATATAGCAACCGACAATCTCGCGGGTTTAACGTCGCTATACCCAACGTTATGAAGACTATATTTACCAAAAAGTGAAAGGATAATTTTCAAGCTAGGCTGCTTGCCTGTTTCTCTGATTAGACTCATTTATCACCATCAACTCAGAAGAGCCATAAAACCTATGCAACGAGGCATTGCCGAACTCAACTTGAACTGAATCTAGACCTGTCAAATTCTCAAATCAAACGCAAAGAGTGCAACCTATAGCAACGTCGATTTTGGGAACATTTAATCCGAAACGAAACAGATTTTATCCAACACTGCAACTATATTCACCACAGTCCCGTCGGCATCAATTAGGCCAAAAACCCACAGAATGGAAATTTTCGACGGTGCATCCATTTATAGAGTAGGGGATCTATCCGTCAGACTGGGGGATTGGCAAGAATGACAGAGGCGGTACGAATCTTGACGGTGCATTTGCTCGATCGCAACGCACCCTACCTATTGTTAATCTGTAGAAAAACAATCAGAAGTCTATCTGTGGGAAAAGATTGCTAAGTATATTAGTGAGGAAGAGCAACGTAACCCTGAACTCTGGAATTACACTATTTTATGCTGAAGAGTTATCCATAAAGATACGAATGCGGCTTTAATTACATCTTCAAACACGTCCTCCTTTACATAAACAATCTGTTATGTCTCAATACTCCATCAATGAATTTCTGAGCACCTCATCTCAGCGAGATCGCGGACAAGGCACTTTTGAATTGGAAAGCCCACATCTGCTTGAAGTGAAACTAAATGGCAGAATCTGGACAAAAGTAGGAGCGATGATTGGATATTTAGGAAATGTAACATTCAAGCGCGAAGGTATCCTCGAACATGGATTGGGGAACTTGATGAAGAAGATGGTTTCCGGCGAAGGAATGTCCCTCATGAAAATGGATGGCATGGGACGAATTTACCTAGCTGATAAAGGTAAACGGATTCACATCCTGAATCTTGATAATGAAACCATTTTTGTCAATGGTAACGACGTGTTGGCAATGGAAGACACGATAAAGTGGGAAATCAAGCTAATGCGACGTATCGCGGGTATGGTAGCGGGCGGACTCTTCAATATTCGCCTATCGGGCAGAGGTATGGTCGCAATTACAACACACCATGAGCCATTAGCGTTAAGAGTTAAACCCGATATGCCAGTATTCTCTGATCCCAATGCAACGGTAGCTTGGTCAGGTTCACTTGAACCAGAAATTGTAACCAACTTTACTCTGGGTACTTTTTTAGGGCGTGGCAGTGGGGAGGCGATTCAATTAAAGTTTCAGGGTGATGGCTGGGTCGTCTTGCAGCCTTACGAGGAAGTTTACTTCCAGGAAGTAAATAGCTAGAGTACTGTGTGAGCAGTCTCCCCATAATCTGGTTGGAGCAGACGCGCAAAGTTTCTTCGTCTATCGTGCAAGTTAGTTGGTCACTGCTCAACCAGCGCGTTCGGCTGCTCCATCGGTAGCGACGGTACAGCGAGGTTATCTAATCTATTGGCATCAATTAATCTACTTTAAGGTTGTTGGTGTGGCATTGCTTTGAGGTGTCAGTAAGGCAATTGCACGAACTCCAATTCCATAAAATCAAGGCATGTTAATGTAAGCCGCTCAATGTCACTACGATCGCTCACAACAGGATTACAGCTTCAAACAATGCCATTACAGCAGGTTTTTTAGTGCGATCGCCCTGACCTATAGTGGTTAATAAAAAAGCGGGTTGTGAGATAGTCCACAACCCGCTCGATAGAAATTTGACGTGATGAAAAAGAAACCTACGGCGCTAAAGCATTGCCCCGCAGCAGGCTGCCGATCGTCTTCGCCGTGATCTTCATCTGCACAAAGGGATTTGCCGGAACAACGGTTTTGTACAAATAGCTGTCAAACGTTAGCTTCTGCACGTCGATGTCGGCACACATTTCCACGAATGCCTCGCGGGTGGCATCCGATCGGTAGAACACCGACTGAAGAATGTCCAGCACTCGGTAGGTAATGCCATACTTCTTGTCCCAACGCTTCAGGTACACCTTCAGGTCGGCTTCAGTGGGAATGGTTTGCCCCTTGTTGGAGAATTCCACGATCGCCTCAGCGCACATCCGCCCCGACTTAGCTGCAAAGTAGATGCCCTCGCCCGAAGACTTGGTGACATAGCCCGCAGCATCGCCCACCAGCGCCACTCTGCCAACCACTCGACGGGGTCTGGGATGCTCAGGAATGGGATGGGCTTCGACCTTGATGATTTTGCCGCCCTCTAGGCGCTTTGCCGCTCTGGCGCGGATGCCAGCCTGCAATTTCTTGATGTCGGCTTTGTGAACCTTCATCGTACCTGTGCCGACCGCAACGTGGTCGTACTTGGGGAATACCCAGGCATAAAAGTCTGTCGAGACATCGTCGCCGACATACATTTCTGCCAAATCCTGGTAGTATTCCATCTTGTCGTCTGGCAGACGAATCCGCTCCTGGAAGGCGATCGCATAGTTGTAGTCTCCTGCGTCGATCGCTTTCGCTACTCGCGAGTTTGCGCCATCTGCACCCACAATCAGATCGACTTGTAGAGACTGCGCCGTGCCCTCTAGCGTCCCGTTGGAGTGATCGGCATAGTGCAGGGTGTAAGCGCCTGTGCTGCCCGTTGGCAAATCAATGCCATGAACGGTGCCGTTGATCAGCTTTGCCCCTAGCTTTTCAGCCCGATTCCGCAAAAAGCTGTCTAGAACCTCGCGGCGGCACATACCAATGTACTCGCCGTCCTTCAAGGTTTCACCAATATTCACCTCAATGTTGGAGGGTGAGATCATCTTCATCTTACGCACTTGGCGATCGATGATCTCAGGGGGCAGCTCAAACTCGCTAACCATGCAGAGAGGAATTGCGCCTCCGCAGGGCTTAGCGTTGTCTAACTTGCGTTCAAATAAATAGGTTTCAATGCCAGCTTTTGCTAAAGTCTCGGCGGCAGAAGAGCCTGCCGGACCCGAACCCACAACCGCAACCCGTAGTGTCAAAGGTTTTCTCCTAAACTTCCCAAGCTCTCGGATCGCATCGTATCACGGAGATTTCGTCAATTTCCATCTAAGCCATGGAAGCTTCTTGAAATGAAACAGACCTTAATAATCTGCCCAGAAACAGAACTCTGGGAAAACTAGGAGGCATGGCTTAGTCGAGAGATGAATTTTTGTGTGAGTGGGGCGCTTCATAACCTGCTCACACAAAAATTCATCTCTAAAAATTAGCATTACCAATCATGGCTACGGAGCAACAATGGACACCGAACAATCTGATGCGCTACTCAGGCAGCTTGGCAGAATCTGAATAAACTGAACTAGCTCATTCAGGCATTCGTAGGGTCTGCCAATGAAGCAGCTATTTTCAATCCAGTAAAGAAGATCTTCATCGGTCTGCATTACTCTGAGAACGCAGCCTTTAGCTTTGGCAAGACGAGCAGCTGTAGCAAGATTTGTAGGCATCACTGGAGCAGAAGTCAGCATATAAGTGGTCTCTCTGATACATCAATATCTTCTGTTCTTCTCAAAAAAGCCTTGATTTCTAAGGTTTTTTTAAGATTGCTTCTAAGTATTTTCAACGAGTTATTTACAAGAGATTTTTAATTATTTCCAACAGCCTACTGAGAACTTTACAGGAATTTTCAGGACTTTCACGGAGGACAGGTTTGATATCTGACTAATTCTAAAGCTTTATTTAATTTAAAGGATTTTTTGCAAATATGTATGCATCTGTGGAAAGAGGCGTGTGAACTCTGTTGGGCATTCACTTACATGAATCAGACCTTGTGCGAGCTATCCGGAAGATGCGTTACAAAGGGTAAAGACTAGGAAAGATGTACTATAGCTCAGAGCCTAGCCGAAATTACGTAGCGCCTCGATAAGACTACGGAGGAAGGATTTTCATTACGATCGCTTCTTACTTTACAATCCGTAATACTTACATTCTAAGTCTCTTTATCCTGATCACCTCACTTTTGCGATCGCGTCTATGCCTCTCAAGCCCTCTCAAATTCACGATTTGCTAACTGCCAAACGCGAAGACTTCGCTGCTTTTAATCAAGAAACCTGGCAGCAGATTCAAAGCTATCGATTGCAGCTCGAAAAAATCTCGGCATCAGGCGAGGCAGAGCTGCACGATCTGCTGAAAGCGCAGAGTTCGGCAGCGGGTGCGAGGCTACTAGAACCTTTAGATGCTGCTCAGCAGGGGGTAGTTCCCTGTAAGCTGGCATGGCAAAGCCGGGAACAAAGCCTAGTGTGGGTGCGCGATCGCCTTACGGGCATCAAAACCTTTGCAGTAGACGGTTCGCAGATCTATCCCGGTAAAGACCTGTCGATTCCGGTGGCGCTGGTACAAATCGGCTGGTTCGAGAATCCCCATCTGCCCACGGGCGGCTACGAAAAGGATGTAGCGCTGGATATTATGACTCCCAGCGATCTGAAGGCGGGCAACAGTGGGCAACCCGTCGATCGCAAGGTAAATATGCGGCGCTTCCAGATGGAAACCGAGCGGCTGATTGACTACATGGCAACCCATGAGCGAGATCAGGATTGCCTAGTGTTTCTGGACGGCTCCCTGGTTGCCACCTTTGCTGAAGCTTTTGAGCTGGAGAGCCGCCAGTTTTATGTCGCCTGTCTGCTGGAGCTGCTACGCGCCAGCCAGCAGTATCGGGTACCATTGGTCGCCTATATCGACACCTCCTATGCCCAAGACCTGAAGGTGATGCTACAAAAGCTGTTTCACTTGCCCAACGCGCCCTCAGTACATGACGCGCAGTTGCTCAACCCTTTGATGGAGTGGGGCGATCGCACGCCGCTGTTTCTCTGTGAACGATCGGGCATCTTGGACGACTACAAAGATCAGCGTCAGCAAATTGCTTTTACTTATTTAAAGACCACGCGAGAAAACTACCCGGCTCGGCTAGAAATGCCGCTGTGGATGTATGAGGAAGGTTTGGTCGATCGCGTCATGGACTGGGTGCGCGGTGAGGTGATTATTGGCAGCGGCTACCCTTACGTGATCGAGACAGCGGATCAAACAGCCGTGTTGCAAGCTGAAGATCGTCAGGCTTTCTTCCGAATTTTGCAGACCTGGGCAGAGCAGGAAGATCTAAATCTCCGCTTTTCTCGCAAGATGGTGAGCAAGGTGAGGCGGAGGTAGACAGAGCAATCGCCAGTGTTGCCCCAGTGTTGCCCCAGTGTTGCCCTTGACTCACGCGATCGAGCCATAAGTGATAGGATGCTTGCGTAATACGATAAGGTGCCCTAACCATGACTTACACTCCAGAAGAGTCTGCTGTTGTTTTGAAGGCAGTAACCTTGAGCGGTATGGCGATCGCCATGTCGGATCTCGGCATTATTTCAACGGCGATCGAAGCGACGGCTTTGGCGAAGGAAGTAGCGGGAGCTGCTAAGAAGTATCCCAATAACTCTATTATTCAAAACGTGTTTTCTGACGAGTCTTTGAAGAAGCTGCACTTGGATACTCCTAAAGACATCACGCCAGAGAATGCGGTTGATCAGGCGATCGTTGCCGTCCATGATGCCGTAGCGGCTCTCACACCCACCGCTACGCCCGAAGAACTGGCGGAGTACAAGCAGTTTATCTATGCTGCTGCCGATCATGTGGCTAATGCGGCGGGTAGCGGCTTGTTTGGCTCAGGTTCGCCCAAGGTGAGCGAGAAGGAAATGGTGGCTTTGGCTAAGCTGAAGGCAGCTTTGGCAATCTAGACTTTCCTAATAACTCTTCCTAAAGCATTGCGTGAAGATCCTAAAGCGTGATCTTCACGCAAAACTTTTTTGTGCGGTTGATATGTTGAGGTAAGGGGCGATCGCCCTAGAGCCGTTGAAGTGCCCCAGATTGCAAGTGAAAGAAGCTGCCAGGTTTCCTTGCCTTCTGTACAGAACTGACTTTTATATTCAGCAATAGCGGATGATTTTTGTTATGCACAAAGGGGGCTTAATTCTATTCGCTGTAAGAGGGGCACTGGTCTGCTAGCGTCTACAGTGTATCTTCTTCGAGTTGTAAATCACGTAGAGAATATCTTTTCTCCACTGATCTATCCCCTCTTTCAATAACTTCTGCAACAACTCGACGATTTACCATAGGTCCAACTACATCGTCAATTTCTTCCTTCGCACCATAGACCTTTTGATTTTTTTGATTTTCGCCATCAATCCTAATTTCAACCCAATCATCATCTAGCTGTAAACCACGTAAAGTTCCTCGAAGTTGTGTGACTTTATACTCTGGCAATTCAGGGAGTTCAGGTTCTGACTTCTTCAAAACATTTTTAATGGCTTCACGAGTATTAGGTACAAGAATGACGGGACGGAATTCTGCATCACTGATTGATTTGATCTCAATTTCATTAAAAGACTTGCCTGTTAATGGCGGTGCGAGTTCACGAGTCAATTTTAGAAATGCCCCTCGATACTCTTCATTAGGGACGACCTCTGTGAGTTCTCCTTCTGGATCTTGCGAAGTTGCTCGAATAACTTCAAGAAATTTTTGAGTGATTTGCTCTACACGTAACTTGGCATCAGAATCCGACATGCCAGGAAAACTTAGTTTTAATTGCTCAAAGTTTTTTGGTTTACGAACTCGTACCTCAAACTGATAGCTTCCTGGAGCAGCCTGAAATACCCAAGGGTCACATTGATCTTTAACATCTTGAGTTGGAGGACGACCTGTACGAAATGGGATATCTAAAAGCAGCTCTGTCGTTCTATAGAGCATATTTCTAATTTGGTCTACCTTTCGCAAAACAAGATCTAAGGGGGCTGCGCCATACAAGACCTCTCCACCTCGTACAGACACTAGCACTTTACCTTCAATGAATTGAATGCCAGATTTTGCACGAGATTCTTCATATCGTATTGTTTGCAACAGATCTTCCAATTCCTCTACTGCAAAAGGTGGTAATAGTTCAGTCGCTAACCACTTGTGGGCTACCCTTTTTGCCTGTAAAAATTCCTGAGCCTTAAAATAAAGAGAGGCGGCACTGACAGCCGTTATACCGATTGTTCGTGTTTTACTAGAGTCAAGATTATTTAGTGCATTGACTTCCGCCTCCGCAGAAAGGCGATAGAGTCCAGCAGCACGATTAAGATCTTGCTGTCTATGTAACTCTTCTGCTTGGCTTGCATACTCTTCACTGCGAGTATGATGCACTAACCAACTCATGATGCTACATCAACTGTTTGAAGTAATATCAACTGTACTCGAAATCCGATCACGGCTGCTAGAGCAGGTAGATTGCTATTGCCTTGTCTCGCTTGTTCAAGCTTTATACGGAGTCGTCTAGTCACTTCCGATTTACCAGAATCTGTTCCTGAAACCTCCAGCCTCCACCAATGCTCCAAGTCCTCTAACTCTTCACCTACTGGAGCGATGTAATAATCAGCACCAGTTTTTGTTTCTGCACGATGCACTGCTACCATTCCTCTTAAGAGTTCTGTAGCTGCAATTGCAAAGGCATAAGCCCCATCTCTTGTTGCGTCATCTGCATTTGCCCAAGCTGCTTGAACCCTACTGTCTGCAACATCCCACTCCACCTTTGCAATAGATGAAATCGTATCATCTTGTAAAGTAAACTCTTTGGGAGAGCTGTGATGTCGGTCAAGACACACTCTTGCAGCTTCAAGATAACTACCTGCCACAGATGGTGTAAGGGCTTGATGACGGTCAGCCATATTTTGTAGAGGCAGAAGAAGTGGATTGTTATCAGTCAAGACGATCTCCCCAACAAGGTAAGCCTGAATCTATCTGACCAATCTAGCCGTTTCGTATGAAGGGTGTCCAGGATAAATTCTGACTTAAAGAAAACTCTAAAGTCATTATTAGCAATCATTTTATAGATTTTGTCTTGAGGACGAAAGCTATTCCCTAATTGCTATCCTCAGTGACATATGAATTAGCCCAACTATGTACCAAAGTGAAAGCTTCTACGTAACACCCCAATTCGGGTAGATCAAGCAGAAATGTTTTCTAGTATGCCGATCGCCAATTGCCCATCTGTCCCTTCAGTCTGGAGCAGCAGCATCCGGGACAGGAGCCAGTAGTTGCAATAGCTCTGCTTCAGAAAGTTGTGAGATGCCCAAAGCCTCAGCCTTGGCAAGCTTAGAACCTGCATCTTCGCCGACTACAAGATAGTTTGTTTTGGCGCTAATCGAATTGGTGATTTTGCCACCCGCCTCTTGAATCAAGGCTTTGGCTTCATCTCTTGTCAAAGTGGGCAGGGTTCCGGTCACGACGAAGGTTTTACCCGCGATCGCTCCATTCACCACCTTCACAGTTCTTGCCTCACCCGCTAGCTGCACCCCCGCCGATCGCAATCGCTCGATCAACGCCTGGTTTGCCGGGACTCGAAACCAATCATGCACCGATTGAGCAATTTCTTGACCAATGCCGAAAACGGTGGCGATCGCGCCAGTTTCAGCATTACCGAGCGCTTCTACGGTCGGGAAAGAGTCTGTCAAGGTCTGGGCATTAACGCTGCCCACATGGCGAATGCCTAGCCCATACAGCACCCGCGACCAAGGTTTAGCTCTAGATTGGGCGATCGCCTCCACCAAATTCTGCGCCGATTTTTTGCCCATCCGATCTACCGTCAAGAGCTGATCTTCCGTCAGGTCATAGAGATCGGCAACGGTGTGGAGCAAGCCGCGATCGACAAATTGCTGTACCCATTTTTCACCCAAGCCGTTGATATCCAGAGCATCGCGGCTTGCCCAGTGGCTCAGCGCCCCCCGCAAAATTGCCGGACAGGAAATATTAATGCAGCGCGTCACGGATTCTCCTTCAGGACGAGATAGCGGCTGGCTGCACTCTGGGCAATCGATCGGCATCCGATAGGGCACGGTATTGGGGGGGCGAAGGTCACTCAGCACCCGCACCACTTCAGGAATGATTTCTCCGGCTTTACGGACAATGACCGTGTCGTGAATCCGAATATCTAGCTCGGCAATGCGATCGGCGTTGTGGAGGGTCGCCCGCGAAACGGTTGTTCCGGCAAGCTGCACAGGTCGCATTTCGGCAAGGGGAGTGACGGCTCCGGTGCGCCCCACATTGACGCTGATGTTTTCCACCACGGTAGGAGCCTCTTCTGCCGGATATTTGAGAGCGATCGCCCAGCGGGGAGCCTTTTGGGTAAAGCCCAGCTTTTCTTGAAGCGCAAAATCGTTAAGTTTCACCACCACCCCGTCGGTCATGTAGGGCAGCTTCAGACGCTCAGTTGACCAGCGATCGTAATACTCGCCCACTTCCTCCAGTGAGGCACAGAGCTTGCGATTAGGATTAACCCGAAAGCCCATGTCCTGAAGCCGTTCTAGCGACTGCCACTGGCTTGCTCCCTCTCCCTTGTCTGCTTCCTGACTTCCTGACTCCTGGCTTCCTGGCTCCTGGCTCCCTAGAATTTGCAGCGTATAGGCAAAAAAATCCAGCCGTCGCTTGGCAACAATTTTGGCATCAAGCTGGCGCAGCGTCCCGGCAGCGGCGTTCCGGGGATTGGCGAACAGTGCCTCTCCAGCCTGCTGGCGATCGCGGTTAATCTGTTCAAACACCTCTAAGCTCAGGAAAGCCTCGCCTCGCACCTCGACGATCGGCGGTGGATTCTCTAGGTTTAATCGCAGGGGAATCGATCGAATCGTGCGGATATTTTGGGTCACGTCTTCGCCTGTCGTGCCATCTCCACGAGTTGCGCCGCGCACCAGCAGACCGTTCTCGTAGGTCAGCGCCAGGGCATTGCCGTCAATCTTCAGCTCGCACACATACTCAAAATCCTCGACCTGCGGAGCAACACGCTGCCATCGCCCCTGCCAGTTGGCGAGTTCTGCCCGGTTAAAAGCGTTTTCCAGGCTATAGAGCGGGATATTGTGCTTGATAGAGGCAAAGCGCGTGGTAGGTCTTTCACCGATTCGCTGCGTGGGGCTGTCGGTGCTGACAAACTGCGGGTGCTGAGCCTCCAGGTCTAGAAGCTCACGGTAAAGCTGATCGTAGACGGCATCCGCCATGTCGGGTGCATCTAGGACATAGTAGGCATAGCTAGCTTTTTGCAGCAGCGATCGCAGTTCTTCAATGCGCAGCTTAGCGGTGAATTCGTCCATGGCGCGAGGGATGATGAGAGTGATTCTGTGTTTACGATTAGATTATGCCGTTTATCTACGCTCGTACCGTTCGGTTTCAGGATACGGATGCTGCCGGAGTGGTGTATTTCGCTAACGTGCTGTCCATGTGTCATGAGGCGTATGAGGCTTCGCTAGCAGCTTCGGGAGTTGATCTAAAGCAATTTTTTGGCAGGGGGGCGATCGCCATCCCGATCGTCCATGCCAGCGTAGACTTTCGGCAGCCGATGTTTTGTGGCGAGCAGCATCTGATTCACCTGACCCCGACTCAGCTCAGCCCCAGCAAATTTTCAATTCAGTACGGCATCTTTGCCAAAGATCTGTCAACCCAACAGGCTTGTCAAGCGGCAACTATTCACATTGCTATTCAGGCTCATAAAAGAACCCGTGCCTCTCTGCCTGCCGAAATTGTCAAATGGCTGCAAGACTGGGGCGTATCTGCCATGACGGCTGAATAACGGCTGAATGATTTACCCTATCAAACTTTACCCTATCAAACCCTGACATTTCAGGGCGCTGAATGCGTTCACCGCTGAAGCAATTTTTCTATATTGGGTATAGTGTTCCTAAATCATCGATATATAAAGAACGTTAAAAAAATTCAAACACCCCCTTAACGCACCAGTTCATTGCCACCCTAGTCCATTGCTATTCAGAGGAGTATTGAGATGAGTCCAGAAACCTTAGTTGCCCTACCTGTCGCGCCCTTGAGCTATGACACTGCTGATTTTGACCAGTATGTCATGTCTACCTATGGTCGCTATGCGATTACGCTAGAGCACGGCGCAGGCTGTCGCGTGTGGGATACAGAAGGACGTGCCTACCTAGACTTTGTGGCAGGTATTGCCACCTGTACGCTAGGTCATGCCCATCCAGTCATGGTGGAAGCCGTTACCCAGCAAATTCAAAAGCTGCACCATGTCTCCAATCTGTACTACACCCAGGAGCAGGGCGACCTAGCAAAATGGCTGATTCAGCACTCCTGTGCCGATCGCGCCTTCTTTTGCAATTCGGGCGCAGAAGCCAACGAGGGAGCCATTAAGCTAGCCCGCAAGTATGCCCATACCGTGCGTGGCATTGAGCATCCCATCATCATCACGGCTCAGGCTAGCTTCCATGGGCGCACCTTGGCAACCATCACCGCCACCGGACAGCCCAAGTATCAGAAGAACTTTGACCCGCTGATGCCTGGTTTCCACTATGTCCCCTACAACGACATTACGGCGCTAGAAGAGGCGATCGCCATCCTGGACGGCAATGAGAACCAAGTTGCGGCAATCATGATGGAGGCGCTGCAAGGCGAAGGTGGCGTGCGTCCCGGCGACAGAGCTTACTTCAAACGCATCCGCGAGATCTGCGACGAGAAGGGCATTCTGTTGATTTTGGACGAGGTTCAGGTGGGCATGGGTCGCACAGGACAATACTGGGGCTACGAAAATTTGGGTATTGAGCCAGACATTTTCACCTCTGCTAAGGGTCTGGGTGGCGGCATTCCCATTGGCGCGATGCTGTGCAAGTCTTTCTGCGACATTTTCCAGCCGGGAGATCATGCCAGCACTTTTGGCGGCAATCCTTTTGCGACGGGCGTAGCGCTAGCAGTTTGTCAAACCCTAGAGCGAGAAAATATTTTAGAGAACGTGCGGGCACGGGGCAAACAGCTGCAGGAGGGTCTGAAGGCGATCGCCCATCTGTTTCCGGGTGCGATTGCCGAAGTGCGCGGCTGGGGATTAATCAACGGTCTGGTGCTAGAGCCTGAGACAGCGCTGACTTCTAGCGATATTGTCAAAGCAGCCATGGCACAGGGCGTACTGCTGGTTCCGGCTGGCCCTAAGGTGGTGCGCTTTGTGCCGCCTCTAACTGTTAGTGCGGCTGAGGTGGATGAAGTGCTACGGGCGATCGAGACAGCAATGAAGGCGATCGCGTAAATCCCTTGCGATTCCGATTGCCGATACGGGCTGAAGCCTTGCTACGCTTCAGCCCGTATTTAATTTAAAGTCTAAACGGGGCTGATATTTTTTGAGGGCTGCGCTTCGCGCAGCCCTCAAAAAATATCAGCCCCATATGGGTACGGCTAGTTCCCTTGATCCTGCATGGCTTGCAAGTAGGGACGGAGCAGAGCAAGAAACTTGCGATCGTCGAAGCTACGGGGATCAATGCGGCTTCCTGATCGATCGACAATTTTGTGGGTAACGATGCGATCGGCAGGAACGTCAGTTTGGGCAACTAGCCAAGCCAAAGACTGATATTGAGCCTCTGTGTAGCCGCTGTGGGTCAAGGCGTTGTTGTGACCATCTTCAGGGCTTTCTAGAGAAATATGATAAGCAAAGTTATTTACCGAAGATGGATAGAGGCGATGAGTCTTAACGGCTTCGATGCCGTTAGAGCCACGGTAGGCTGAATTACCTGCCCCAAAAGCTCTCTTCGTAGGAGGAACAATGTAGATCACTGCGCCATTCTGCCGAATTAAGCTGTGATAGCTGACCTGATCATCTTCATCCGGGTGAGGCGTTTGAAAAGTGTTAATGGCGCTACTAGCAGTCCCGACTGTTTCGTGCAGCACGACGATTGGAGCATTGTTAGCAGGCTTGCCGTAGATATCCTTGACGTAGCGATCGCCAAAGTTCGTTGGGTCGGCGGACGCAAATTCTTGGCGAGGCGTACGGCTTAAGATAATATCGGGTCTGACAGAGGTTGAAGTCATTAAGCCAGAAGCCGTAGGAAATGGAATGACACTCCAAACATCCTTAACAGCCTCATCTTGAGGTGAAGTATCGGGAGCAGAAATATTGGGAATTAAATCTTGTAGCGGAGCAGCTTGAGGGGTTTGAGGCGAACCCAGTTCACTAGCGACTTGTGGAACAGTCAGCTTGCCTTGAACTGATGACGGCTTACCCAGGATATTAACTTTGGCGATCGCCTTAATGCCGCTTAGCCCCAGCACAAACAGCAATGCGCTCAATCCAATGGCTACTAGCCTTAGCGCTACCGACTGAATATTGACTCTCATACCCGCTCACCATTTCTCCTTGATACTGACTCGACTCGACAGACTTTTTCTTGACAGACCTTTTATAGATTAGAGTTTTAGGATGAGCAGGGCATAGCTCTCACCCAACCCAATTTGTAAAAGGTCTTACTGGTTTAGGCTAAGTTGGATTGTTTACAGAACAGACGTTACAACATAGCATTGCAGAATTGCCTCCCCAAAAGCGAAGCCACCCACACATTTTTGGGTCATTCTGCCGCAATTATCGTCAAGAAATCGTCAAGTAAGTATAAATGCTTTCATGAATCAGTTCGGCAATTGGTTAAGATTCTAGATTGTGATAGCTCAGTAGATTTACAGCACCCCCTGACATGGCAGAAACCCTCCTTTTTAACGCCCTGCGTGAAGCGATCGACGAAGAAATGGCGCGCGATTCCACTGTTCTAGTGCTTGGTGAAGACGTAGGGCACTATGGAGGTTCCTACAAAGTTACGAAAGGACTTTGCGAGAAATATGGAGATTGGCGCGTACTAGATACGCCGATCGCCGAGAATAGCTTTACGGGTATGGCAGTTGGAGCCGCAATGACAGGGCTACGTCCCATCATCGAAGGCATGAACATGGGCTTCCTGCTGTTGGCGTTTAATCAAATCGCCAACAACGCCGGAATGCTCCGCTACACATCAGGAGGCAATTACAGCATTCCTATGGTAATTCGTGGCCCAGGTGGGGTTGGTCGCCAGCTAGGAGCAGAACACTCGCAGCGTTTAGAGGCATACTTTCAAGGCGTTCCGGGTTTAAAGCTCGTAGCTTGTTCTACACCTTACAACGCTAAAGGACTGCTAAAATCTGCCATTCGAGATAACAATCCGGTGCTGTTTTTTGAGCATGTGCTGCTCTACAACCTCAAGGAAGACTTGCCGGAAGAAGAGTACATCCTGCCGCTCGACAAAGCCGAAGTGGTGCGTGAGGGCAAAGATGTGACGATTCTCACCTACTCGCGGATGCGTCACCACTGCACGACTGCGCTAAAAACTCTGGAGAAAGAGGGCTATGACCCAGAGATTATTGACCTAATCTCGCTGAAGCCCTTGGATTTTGAGACGATCGGCGCATCTATCCGCAAAACCCACCGCGTCATTATCGTGGAAGAATGTATGCGAACAGGCGGCATTGGGGCAGAGCTGACGGCTTCCATTAACGATCGCCTCTTTGACGAACTGGATGCTCCTGTCCTGCGGCTGGCATCCCAAGATATTCCTACCCCCTACAACGGCGTACTGGAGAATCTGACGATCGTGCAGCCTCAGCAAATTGTGGAAGCCGTACAAAAAATGGTGGCGCTCCGCGTTTAATCTGCATCGTATTTGATTGGCATAAAGTGTGGCGAAGGTCGCCCCATCGCTGCACTTTATCTCCTTAACTAGACAGGTTTATCCTGACCCATCGCCTTGACTCTGATCGATCTTTACCCAAATCACCAGTGCCTTGCTGGCCACAGGTTGTCCCTGCGCGATCGCGGGCTGAAACTTCCAATTCCAATTTTTGACTAAACAAGTCGCTAGCTGATTGTTTAGAGAATTCTGACTCGGTTGCCACAGTGCCGTGTCAATCACCTGTCCCATTTCATCGGTTGCAACCTGTACCCCAACTCCCTCCCCCAGCGTAATCCCTCCCGGCACAGCAAACTGAGCGGCTTCAGATTCCGGTACGCAGATAGTGTCTTTGGGGTTGGGAGAGAACGTGTAGGTGCTGACTAGAGGCTGAGCGATCGTGTCAGGGGGCGGAGTCTCTAGCTGCTCCGGCGGCACGGCAACCACCTGCAAGCTTGCCATTAAAGTCAAAGGAACAGGCTGATTTTCAGCTGAATACTGCGCAGAGGTATCCGGCACGGCAGCAGTAATTTGCTCTGTCGTTACCGAAGGCGGCGCTGAAGAGGCGATTGGATCAGATTGCCCAAGATCAGATTGCCCAGGATTAGCTTGCCCAAGATCAGATTGTCCAGGAGCAGATTGCTGGGGAGGTGCATCTGGTATAGAAGGCTGAGGATCTGGGGCTGATGCTAATGGTTCCGCTGTCGGCTCTGCTGTCAGTGGCGTAGGCGATTCTGGTGCCTTTGGTTCTGATGCTTCTGCCGAAGGAGAGAGCGTCGGAGTAATCACAGGTGTAATGGGAGACTCAGCAGGAGGCGCAAGACCAATATCTCCAGAGTTAATGGCATTTCCAGAATCACTCTGAGCTTCTGGTGCAGATCGCGGAACTGCCGGAGGTTGAGCAGGAATCGGAGAAGCGATCGTCGGCTCGACGCTTGCCCCCTTAGAGCTTGCAGCATTCTTCGTCCCTGGAAGCTCCACAAAATCGATGGGACTTACCTCTAAAGATTTCTCGCGAACAGCGGCGCGGCTGGCGATCGGCAGCAAAACTGCTACTGCTAGAAGATGAATCACAATTGACCCACCCGTCAGAGCCAGCCATAGCTGCAACTCAGTTGCGCGTTGCCGCACAGCCTGCTGAGCTGCCTCTGGTTTATCAATCAGATGTGCCATGTTGATGGAAATTCTTGCATTGCTTAAATCTGCATTACTTGTATGGCTGTCGTATGGCTGTCGCCAGTTTGCTGAGGACATTTAGGGTGGGGCGCTGCGCGCCCCACCCTAAATGTCTCCGTCCTAACCGCCTTGGCGGTTGCTACAGAAACGCCTCATGTCGTTAAATTGCTTGAAGAAATTGCTTAAAGCAGTTCCTGAATGATCATAGCGATCGATCGCCTTGAATTGCGAAGTTTTGATGAAGTTAGAGCAGAAGGTCAGTATTCTCCGCAGCTATACCTTCCAAAGATACCAATCCCGATTCCGGAAACTGGAGCATAACGTTCTCCTCCGCATTCATGCCCGATCGCCGTACCCAAGCAATGCGCCAGCCAGGGCATCAAGGTATGGAGAACCCCTGAAGCGGCTCAGCAATCTATTCAACTTCTCGTCAACTTCTCGTCAACTTCTGCTCATTCCCATTAATTCGTTCGTTAAGCTTCTTAACACAACGCAATAATTGATTAGAATAAGGCAAATATGCCCTCTACCTGACTCTGCCCATGCAGTCCGACCTGCCTGAATCCAAGCAGCCTTATATGCCATTCCTACTGATTGCCCCCTTCTTCCTCTGGGGTACCGCAATGGTAGCAATGAAAGGTACAGCGCCCCACACGACCCCCCTGTTCATGGCGGGTATACGCCTGTTTCCAGCCGGACTCATGGTTTTGGCAGCCGCTCTAATCTTGGGCAAGCCCCAGCCCCAAGGATGGAAAGCATGGCTATGGATTGCGTTATTTGGGCTAGTAGACGGCACTCTATTTCAGGGCTTTTTGGCAGAAGGACTTGCCAGAACCGGAGCCGGATTGGGGTCAGTCATGATCGATTCTCAACCCCTCGCCGTGGCGCTGATGGCAAGATTTTTGTTTGGTGAACAAATTGGGTTGTGGGGCTGGCTAGGACTTGGCTTTGGCGTAATTGGCATCAGCTTACTAGGATTACCCCAAGACTGGATTTTGGGAATCCTGCATGGCGAAGTCCCCATCGCTGAGGGCGTTAACGTCTTGGAACAGCTCTTCCAAAGCGGCGAATGGCTGATGTTGATGGCAGCTCTTTCGATGGCGATCGGCACTGTCATGGTGCGGTATGTCTGTCAGCACGCCGATCCGATCGCGGCAACAGGTTGGCACATGGTCATCGGCGGCATTCCGCTATTCGCAGGTTCGGCAGTGTGGGAATCGCAGCAGTGGGTAAACCTTACGGGTTTAGATAGCTTGGCGTTGGCATACTCTACGATTTTTGGCAGCGCGATCGCCTATGCTCTCTTCTTTTTCTTCGCGACCACAGGCAATTTAACCAGCTTTAGCTCTCTCACTTTTCTGACTCCAGTCTTTGCCCTCCTGTTTGGCAATCTCTATCTCAGCGAGGTGCTGAATCCATTGCAGTGGGTGGGGGTGAGCCTGACGCTAGTCAGCATCTACTTGATTAACCAGCGCGATCGCTTGCTGGAGAGATTCAGGCAGCCCCTCGATCTGTCTGCTCAACCCACTGCTCAACCCACCGTTCAACCTGCAATGGTAGAAGCTGAATCTGAAGTATCTAGCTAGATAGCCGCTAGCATAGAACGGAGCGGGTTTTCCCTCCTCACTTCTGTCGTTTGGCAATTGCCCCATGTTTCACTGTCTCCGGCTCTTACTTGCCGCCTATGTCACCTGTTTGAGTATCGCTAGCGTGCCGAGTCAGCCTTTGAGCCATGCCGCGATCGCAGAAACTCAGACGGGAACTCGAACAGAGCGTCCGGTTGAGCCTGTAGGATCTTCCGATTGGATAGGGTGGCTGTGGGCGTTAGTTCCTTTGACCGTGGCGGGCAGCGTTATTTTTGCTGTGAAAAGTCAGGGTTCTAAAAAGACGGAAGTTGACCGTACCCTCCCCGATCCCAAACATGACACTTCAGACTTGGTGCTGCTCAATGAGAGTGCGCTGCCGGATAAAACCCGCGAGGCATCATCCGCCGCTATGAGCGAAACAACTCGGCTGGCTAAAGCTGATATTGTCGAGACGCTTATTACAGATCTCCATAGCCAGGATGCAGACAAACGCCGCCAGGGCATTTGGGAGCTGGGGCAACGCGGTGATTCTCGCGCTATTCAGCCGCTGGTCGATCTGCTGATGGATTCTGACTCCAGGCAGCGGAGCCTGATTCTGGCAGCGGTTTCAGAAATTGCGGTGCGATCGCTCAAGCCCATGAACCGGGCGCTCATGTTTTCCCTTCAAGACGAAAGCCCTGACGTGCGCAAGAATGCCATTCGGGATGTCACCCGAATTTATGATGCCATGGCTCAAATGAGCCAGCTTTTGCACTATGCTGCCAGCGACACCGATATTGAAGTACAGGACACGGCGCACTGGGCGCTAAGCCAGATGAACCGGATGCGATCGCTGCCTGAATCTGAAGCGCTGTCTAGTTCGTCAGAAGGCAAATTTAAGGAGCAGCTTTCTAGCGAAAAAATGCTTGAAGACCAAAAGCCCAGAGAATGAAACTCGCAGCTTTATAGCTGTCGCCAGCTTGCCTAGAACATTTTTGGTGGGGCGCTGCGCGCCCCACCAAAAATGTCCTCGTCCTAACCGCCTGGTTGACTATAAATCTGGATGCTCACGTCTGAACCGCTTCTAGCGCGTCGTAGTATTCCCCTACCCAAGGAATTTGGGCTAGGTCTGCAAAGGTCGTCTGACGCTGCTGCTGATCGAGTTCGGCAATTCGCTGTTTTTCGGCATAGATTTGCTGCTGATAATATTGCGCCAAGTCTGGCGATAGAGCACTGTCCATTTTTTCCCAAAGGTTGAGGAAATGACGGCAGCGTTTCTCGCACATGACGCGCTCCATACAGGCTGTTGCCGCTCGGATCACGAGAGGCGATCGCAGCAAATCTCGCTTGGTCTTCTCATCAAGCTGAAACAGGGGATACAGCGCTGGCAGTTTTTCTGGAAAGTCGGTACAGCGATCTTGCAGGTCGGAAATCAAATCAAAAGGGGTAGAGCGAGCTAAGTCTTTTTCAGCCAAGTCTTTTTCTGAGCTTTCCTCTAAACCCTTTTCAATATGCATGATCTGCTGCCACAGAAAGCGGTGGTGCCCCATGCTGAAATCGAGATCGCGTTCATCTAATGCCTCTTTGATGAACGTACGGTACTCATGCAGATGCAGGTAGACCCGCAAAATCTGCGCTTCCGACTCTTCTAGGAGGGTACGATCGCCCGGTCTGACCCATTTTTGCGATCGCCCATGCCAGCGCTGCCCCCGTACCTGAGTCCGCAGATCGCCTTCGAGTTGCAGCGTTAGATGGGCGTTGTTTTGGCTTAGCAGCTCGGCGCAACGATGGATATAGTGAGTTCTCAGCGTGGCGTTGGGCAGGTTGCCCAAGAGCTTGACAATTTCCTGAGTGCTTTGCTGAAATTGGTCAGCCTGACTCAGATCCTTGTCCTTGAGCAACTGCTGAATCTGCCAGTCAAGCCAGAGCGGCGCCTCCTTGAGCAACGTCAGATAATCGTCGGGCTTATGTGTTTTCAGGAACTCATCAGGGTCTTTGCCCGAAGGAATGTTGAGTACCCGGAGCTGCACTTCGCCCTGGTAGGCCAAGTCAGCCACTTCGCCGATCGCCCGTTCTGCGGCTTTGTTTCCGGCGGCATCGGCATCGAAGTTGAGCACAATCTGCTTCGATTCGCTGTAACGCAAGAGCTGCCGCACCTGATGCAAACTCAGCGCGGTTCCTAGAGAAGCCACCACATTTGTGATTCCGGCGGCGTGCAGCGCGATGACATCAAAGTAGCCCTCAACGACGATCGCTTTGTCAGTTTTGGCGATCGCTCCCCGTGCCTTGTCCAGCGCATACAGGGTTTTACCCTTGTCAAACAGCTCAGTTTCGGGCGAGTTGAGATATTTGGGCTGTTCGTCGCCTAGAGATCTGCCGCCAAAGCCAATCACTCGTCCCTGCAAGTCATGAATCGGAATCATTAGCCGATCTCGGAAGCGATCGTAATAGCCCTTGCTCTCTGGACGGGTGACAATTAGTCCCGCTTTTTCCACCAGCTCGACCGGGTAGCGCTTTTGCTCAATTAAATAGCCATAGAGAGTCTGCCAGCCTGCCGGGGCATAGCCGAGCTGGAACTGTTGGATGGTTTCTGTGCTGAGCTGGCGAGTCGCTTTTAGGTAAGCCAGGGCGGCTTCTCCGGGAGGCTGTTGCAGCGCATGTTCATAAAACTTTGCCGTGAGCGCCAGCACCTCATAGAGCTGTTCTCGCAGCGAGATCTGTCGCTGTAGCTCCTGTTTCTGGGCGGGTTCTAGGGTCTTAATTGGCACCTGGTAGCGCCGCGCCAGATCTAGCACCACGTCGGAGAACGATCGCTTCCCTACCTCCATCATGAATTTGATAGCGTTACCCCCCGCGCCACAGCCAAAGCAGTAGTAGAACTGCTTGCCGGGGCTAACGCTGAAGCTAGGAGACTTGTCGTCATGGAAGGGACACAGCCCGGTAAAGTCCTTGCCGCGTTTGCGCAGCACCACATGTTCCGAAATCACATCTACGATGTCGGCGCGTTGCTTGATCTCTTCGATTGTGTCCGGGTGCAAACGGGGAATTTCCATCACTCAAGCCTCCTTCGGGCAGTGATTCGAGGCGAAAGGACTACAATATATCACTACCTGTAGCGGTTGGTTACAACATCCTACGCTAATTGAGAATACAGGCTTATTCTTTAACGCGTTCTTTAACGCGATGTGCAACTTGGTCTGAAAGTTTCGTAGGATGGGCATCTTAACGATCCTAATCTGGGCAGGCAAAATGCCTGCCCCACGGAGATCAAGCGCTTTAGAAAAAGAGTCGCACATCGCGTTCTTTAGGTAAGGGTTGAAGTATTTTGAATAGAGCGAACGGATGTTCTGTCAATTTAGCACGAGAGCAAGATTCAAAAGTCCTATTCTGGGTCAATATAGCTGTCGCCAGTTCGCTGAGGACATTTTTGGTGGGGCGCGAAGCGCCCCACCAAAAATGTCCCCATCCTAACCTCCTTGGCGGTTGCTATAAATCTTTGTGCTGTAAAAGCGTTTGATGTCTATGATTAGCCTTTGGAGCCGAGCGGGTTAGCCAACAGCTCATCCATCAAGCAGTCAAGGAGTAGAGATGGGACGAATTTTTATTGCGGCGGGAGGCAGCGAGGGAGATAGTAGTGGGGCGATCGCCAACCTCACTGCAACGCGCCAAATTATTTTGCTACGCGACTTGATGACGCAGATTTTGCGATCCCGCAGCTATGACTCTCTCGCGGTTCCTGAGGATCTGAACATCCATCAGGCGATCGATTGGATTAATCGGCGATCGCAGCCGGGAGATGTGGCGATCGAGCTGCAATCTGCTTCAGATCAGGGTTCAGATGGGGTTAGAATCTCTACGGCAAAATCTACGGCAAAATCTGCGGCAGCATTCTACATCGCTCAAAACGAGCAGCGTCGCCTTCAGGCCGAACAGTTGTTGCAGGCTTATCTGCGTCGAGTCCCTCAAATCGCCAGTCACGGCACAAAGCCGGATACTTACACCGACTTTGGCAGCCTTGCCTTCTGCCGCGAAGTCGCAATTCCCTCGTTGGCTCTGCGAGTAGGACAACTCACTAACCTCGAAAACCAGTGGGTGATTCCGGCTCAGCCCCAAGATGTGGCCTTGGGCATTGCTGAAGGGCTAGCAAGCTGGAGCCGCGCTCTGTCTGAGCAGAAGATTGAGACCTATCAGCCCATCAGCATTTTGCTGAATGGCGGGCTTTATGACGACGAAGGCATCCTGGCAAATGGCAACGCCTATGTGCCGTTTGATCTAGTTGACCAGATGGGAATTGACTTGTCTCAGGAGTCTACAGTCCAGTCGCCAGTTCAGCGATCGGCTCAGCGGCTGGGCTATCGCAACTTGGTCTACCTGCGTGCCATTGACCTGCGAGAGTTCAACATTGCTGTGCAGTGGGAGCAGGATACGCGTACCCTAAAGCTGCGATCGGCGCTCATGATTCCGGCGAGCCAACTCGATCGCATTATGGGACGAGGCTATGCGTCTGAAGTGCAGATGATGATGTTTCTGAAAGCGCACAACCCAGAAGGTCTGGCGCAGTTTGCCGATCTGCCTAAGCTCTACCGAGAAGAAGGTCAAATTGAATGGGTTAACCCCGATATTGCCTTCGCCCAGATGTGCGTAGAAACCCAGTTCCTTCAGTTCGGTGGACTGATTCGACCTGAGCAGAACAACTTTGCTGGATTAGGCGGCATAGGGACGGGAGCATCAGGACAGAGTTTTCTTGACCCGCGAATTGGCGTCAGGGCGCATATTCAGCACCTCAAAGCCTATGCCAGCACCGAGCCGCTGATTCAGGCATCCGTTGATCCGCGTTTTCACTTGGTGCGCAGAGGAATTTCCCCAACGATCGCCCAGCTTGCCCCCCGATGGTCAGTTACACCAGGGTACGCGACAAAAGTTAGGGCGATCATTCGGCAGCTTTACGAATCTGTAGGTTTGCTATAGCTTGGGCTTGCCATACTCCAAATGCCAGAGTCTGCTGAACCCGCAGCTTTAGGTAAACAGGTTTCAGGCTTGCTGCCTTAAAGCCTACAAACCTGGCAAAGCCTGAAACCCAGCATTCTGCAAATCCTACATTCCTGGAAGATTTAACCCTTCAGTCAGAGCTTCCATTTTGGTGCGCATGGTAGCAGTAGATTTAACATAGGCATCTTTCATCGCTGCGGCTACCAAGTCTGAGAGCACTTCGGCTCCTTCTGCCAATACGTCAGGAGAAATCTCGACGCGACGAGGTTCCTGGTTGCCGCTCAGCACAACTTTCACCAGACCGCCACCCGATTCGCCCTCAATCTCCATCTGCTCCAGCTCTTCTTGAAGCTGCTTAGCTCCTTCTTGAACTTGCTGAGCTTTCTTAAAGGCTTCGGTCAGCTCCTTCATTTTGCCAAGACCGAAACCAAAGCCTTGTCCTTGTTTAGCCATAATTCCCTGCTATCTATTGAGTTGAAACTAGCTTAACAATCTTAGCCCATAGCTTCTAATGAGGTTCAAGTAAAGCAAGGTTCAAGTAAGGCAAGGTTCGAGGCATGAGGTTCAAGCCAGGTGAAACTCACCAATCATTTTCACCTCAGGCTCCAAGCACAGCGACCAGTTCTGCTCCACCGTTTGCTGAATGTGATGGATCAGCTGAAAAATATCATTTGCTGTGGCGCCGCCGCAGTTAAGAATAAAGTTGGCGTGGCGCTGGGCAATTTGAGCGCCGCCAATGCTGTGTCCCTTCAGCCCCGTTTGTTCGATCAGCCAGCCCGCTTTGTGAGAACCTGGGTTGCGGAAAACGCTGCCGCAGCTGGGCAAATGGTAGGGCTGAGTGATGCGACGGCGATCGAGATGCTGAGTGGTATCTGCTATTAGCTGCTCTGGATCGCCACCGGGCTGAAGTTGCAGCGTGGCTTGCGTCACGAGACGAATAGCCTCTGCTGCCGCTAGGCTAGTGTGGGCTTGCAGCTTAGAACTGCGGTAGGTGTAATTCAGCTGATCCGGGTGCCAGACTTCTAGAGTGCCGTCAATGGCTAGAGTATGGGTATCTACCAAAATATCGGCGGTGCAGAGACCATGTGCCCCGGCATTCATCACCACCGCGCCGCCCAACGTGCCCGGAATGCCAACTGCCCATTCCAGACCGCTCAAGCCATGCTCTGCGGCTTGCCATGCCAAGCGAGCGATCGGTTCTCCAGCAGCTGCCGTCATTCGCCCTGTTTCAGCGTCAAAGTGGGAATAGCGCAGATAGCGGGTGCAGACCACCAAACCGGGGATGCCGCGATCGCTAATCAACAAATTGCTGCCTGCCCCCAGTAATGTAATAGGCAACCCACGGGTTTGTGCCCACTCGAAGCTAGCTTGCAGATCTTCAATGCGGCGAGGTGCAACATACATTTCGGCTGGTCCGCCCACCTTAAAAGAAGTCAGGCTGGTCAAAGGAACCTGGGGTTTGATCATGCAATCTGTTCCGGGAAGCCGGATAGGCTGAGGCTCCTGACCCACGAGCGGTTGCCCCACGAGCGGTTGCCCCACAGTCTGTTGCCCCACAGCCTGTTGTCCTAAAGAAACAAATCGAGTGTGTCCGCTCTCTGCCAGTGCAGGTTTGGAGTTAGAGCGTCCTGAGCCAGGTGCATGAACGGGCGGAAAGTCTTTTGAGAGCGTCATGATTTTGAAGGATTGAATGCAGATGTAGCGAGGAGTGAGGGTGCTGTGTTTTCCAGTTAGGGTGTGATCCGGCTAGGGCGGCTGAAGCCTCACCCGATGCTAGACCGGACTTAGGGCTGACGATACAGAGTCTTCAGCTTGGCAAAACGCCATCAGCTCAGGGATGATGCGATTTAAGTTGCCTGCTCCCAAAAAGAGAACCAGATCGCCCGGCAGCAAGGCTGCTTGCAGATAGGTTGCGACTTCTGACAGCGTGGGTTGGTAGATGACCTGGGGGTGGTGAGCGGCGATCGCCTCTGACAGGCTCTGCCCTGTCACTTGCCCTGTGTTTGGCTCGCCCGCGCTGTAAATCTCTGTCGTAATGACCAAATCTGCATCTCCAAAGGATTCCGCAAATTCGCTTAAAAATGTCTGTGTCCGGCTATATCGATGCGGCTGAAAGACGGCAACGACCCGCCGCCGCTGGGTAGAGGTCTGGGCACGGAGACGCGCCGCATTCAGCGTCACCTGAATTTCGCTAGGATGATGAGCGTAGTCGTCGATAAATAGGATTTGATTGTATTCACCTCGGCATTCAAACCGTCGTCGTGCGCCCTCAAAAGTCGTCAGGATCGGGGCAATTTCAGCAAACCCCAGACCGAGCTGCCGTCCAACCGCGATCGCCGCCAGGGCATTGCTGAGGTTGTGGTTGCCCAGCAGTCCTAGCTGTAGGGTTCCCAGCAGAGCGCCGCGCTCCCAGACTTGAGCGATCGTGCCGTCTGATTTGTAAACAATGTTATCAACGGTGTAGTCAGCTTTGGCGTTTGGCTGGATGCTGTAGGTAATGTGGGGCTGCAAGCACGACTTGAGAGTGGGGCTATCGATGCAGCCAATCAGCGTTTCGCACTGCTGCGCAAAGGTTTGAAAGGTGGCGATCACTTCCTCTAGGGTGGCATAGTGATCGGGATGATCTAGCTCAATGTTGGTGACAACGCCAATTTTTGCTGCCAGCTTTACCAGAGAGCCATCTGACTCATCTGCTTCCGCGACTAGATAGGGGCTTTGTCCAATCCGGGCATTGCCTTCCCAAGCATTCACTTCGCCCCCAACAATAATGGTTGGGTCGAGTCCAGCTTTCATCAACAGGTAGCCCACCATGCTGCTGGTCGTGGTCTTGCCATGGGTGCCCGCGATCGCAATCCCCTCATACTCCTGCATCAGCGCCGCCAATAAATCCGATCGGTGAAATATGGGGCAGCCTAGACTCAGCGCCGCTCGATATTCAGCATTCTCAGCGCTAATTGCAGTTGAGCAGATTACCTGAGGAGCCGCTGCGCGTGCTTGGGTGACAGACTCATGACCTGCCTCATAACCTACGGGTTGCAAAGCCTCTAAATTGGCAGCATCCTGACTCCAAAAAATATGCGCCCCCTGCTTCTCTAGCCGCTGCGTAATATGGCTATGGCTCAAATCTGAGCCAGAAACGGGTAATTTACGCTGGGTCAAGACATACGCGAGAGCCGACATACCGATTCCACCGATGCCGATGAAATGAAATGGTCTCCCGCCGAAATCAACAGAATTCAGCATTAAAGCTCCTTACACACACCACACACCACACCAAACATCACGCGATATCATAGCAAGAATTGCTTTTTGCGCGATACGCTTTTTCCTCTAAATTTCTCTAGATGAGCAGAATTATCGCTTGACTCAGAAAATCTGACGCAACCAATATCTGGAATCTAAAAGAGATCTTTAAGCATCCTTGAGAATAAAAAGTAGCCTTGAGAACAAAAACAAATTGAGTTACACCTAAGTAACTTCACAGGCTACCTAAAATATTCCTGAAAGAGACAAATAAATTTTTACGACAGACCCATAATAAATTCATAAGCTAACAACTCTATAAGCTGACAGCTCCATCAGCCAGTATTTTTGGATGCCCTATCATTTGTATTCTGTATCAATATTGTTAAATCTGTATAGCATGGTAACTTTCTAAAGCTAGTACTCTTTTCGGAAGGTTCCTTCTTTTTGAAAGTCACCTACCGTAGACGATTTGCTGGAACTGTAGAATTTTTCGTTGAAAATTTGATAATTTGAAGCAGCCTTGGGATTATGCCAGCAAAAGCGGTTTTAGGCGGCACATTTAACCCCATTCATCTGGGACACTTGTTGATGGCAGAAACGGCTCTAAATCAGTTAGCACTTGAGCAAGTGATCTGGGTGCCGACCTATCGTCCGCTCTACAAGTCTTCCGCTGAACTGGTGGGCTTCAAACATCGATTAGAAATGTTGAAATTGGCGATCGCCTTCCACCCTAGCTTTGTCGTTTCCGCCATAGAGCAAAACTTTTTCACGGTAGAGCAAATCCAACCGCACTCCAGCTACGCCGTGGATACATTTCTCGCCTTGAAAGATATCCATGCTGCCAGCCAGTGGTATTGGATTGTTGGGCTAGATACTTTTTTGACGCTGCCCTACTGGTATCGTCGGCAAGAGCTTTTGCCCCACTGCATTTGGCTCGTTGCGCCTCGTCTAGAGGCTTCTGTAGAAAAAGACCTAATCAAAACGCAGGCACTCTGTGAGCAAGTTGCCCAGAAAATGGCGGCGGAAGCGATCGCGCTAAACTGGCAAATCCTCGATATGCCTCAGATCAGCCTCTCATCCCAACTGATTCGGCAATACTGCCGCGATCGGCGATCGATCCGCTATCTCGTGCTAGATGCTGTCAGAGACTATATCCTCCAGCACAATCTTTATAAAACTTAGAGTTTCTAAATTTAAGGCGCTCTTTACCCCTCTACCGGAGCGCTTCTCGACTCACAGAGGATGCTGATCTAGCCGCAGAAGCCAAAGTTAAAAATAATAAGCAAAAATACTTATTGACTGAAATCCCCGCCCCTTCAAAACTGTAGCTTCTCAATCCCCCCGCTGAGCATAAAACTGCGATCCCCAACTCTTGAGAGGCAAACTCCTAAACGTGTATGATTTGAGGCATTACTTAACGATCTTTTCATTTTTAGCAAGAGGGCAAGAAGCGGTGACTAGAGTAGCGATCAATGGTTTTGGACGGATCGGGCGCAATTTCCTGCGGTGCTGGCTGGGACGGCAGAACAGCCAAATTGAAGTGGTGGCAATCAACGATACTTCTGATCCAAGAACCAATGCTCATCTTTTAAGATACGACTCCATGCTGGGCAAGCTTGATGCTGACATCAGCGCCGATGACAACACCATCACTGCTAATGGACATACCATCAAATGTACGTCCGATCGCAATCCTCTAAACTTGCCCTGGGGCGCTTGGGATGTAGACCTGATTATTGAATCTACGGGCGTATTCATCAGCAAAGAGGGAGCGTCTAAGCATTTGGAAGCAGGCGCAAAGAAAGTGCTGATCACGGCTCCCGGCAAAGGGGAAGACGGCACCTTTGTCATGGGAGTCAACCACCACGACTACGACCACCACAAGCACAACATTATTAGCAACGCCAGCTGTACGACCAACTGTCTAGCTCCGGTTGCCAAAGTCCTGCACGAAAGCTTTGGCATCATCAAAGGGACGATGACCACGACCCACAGCTACACGGGCGATCAGCGCCTACTGGATGCTAGCCACAGGGACGTACGTCGCGCCCGTGCAGCCGCCCTCAACATTGTGCCAACCACCACAGGAGCGGCAAAAGCAGTGGCTCTGGTGCTGCCAGAACTCAAAGGTAAGCTCAACGGTATTGCGCTACGGGTGCCCACACCTAACGTGTCGATCGTTGATCTTGTGGTTCAGGTTGAAAGACCGACGATCGTTGAACAGGTGAATGAAGCGCTGAAAACTGCTTCTGAAGGTTCTCTGAAGGGCATCCTGGGCTACAGTGAACTGGAGCTTGTCTCCTGCGACTATAGGGGGACGGACGAGTCATCGATCATTGACTCTTTCCTAACGATGGTGATGGGTGGCGATATGGTGAAGGTGATTGCCTGGTATGACAACGAGTGGGGCTATAGCCAGCGAGTTGTTGACCTAGCTGAGCTAGTGGCTCAACGCTGGGTTTAGTCACTGAAGCGAATTGGTAGCGGTATCTTATTTGAGGATTTTTAGTTGCGTGGGCTTTACCCACGCAACTAAAAATCCTCAACCATTAGGAAACACTAGGCATTAGACCTGGGGTGCTCTCATTCGGGAGAGCACCCCAGGTCTAATTAGGCAAAGAGAGCAGCCTAAGCGGAAGTAGACTCTTCTCCCAGTTGAGGAGCTTCAAACTTGTAGCCCACCCCACGCACGGTCTGAATCAGTGCAGGTTGTGACGTGTCAATCTCAATTTTCTTCCGAATTTGCCCAATGTGAACATCTACGACCCGCTGATCGCCCACATATTCGTAATCCCAGACTTTTTGGATTAGCTCAGCCCGTCGCCACACCCGCCCCGGATGGCTAGCCAAGAAGTGGAGCAAATCAAACTCCAGAGCCGTGAGTGGCACAATTTCAGCGTTTAGCGTCACTTCGCGTCGCACTGGGTCTATCATCAGCCCGTTGAAAGTGAGGCACTGCTGCTCTGCGGTGGTGACAGGGCGCTGACGCTTCAAGATTGCCCCCACCCGAACCTCTAGTTCTCCCAAGCTGAAAGGCTTGGTTAAATAATCATCTGCACCCAGAGCGAAACCGCGAATTTTGTCGGCTTCATCGCTGCGGCTAGTCAGCATCAGCACGAAGACTCCCGTCCGGCTCTGCATCTCCTGGCAAAGGCTGTAGCCTGTCGCATCGGGCAAATTGACATCTAAAATCACTAGATCTGGATTGAACTGCTCAAACATTGCCAGAGCGCTTTTGCCATCTTCGGCAGATTCTAGCTGATAGCTCTGCTTAGAAAGAAAGCGGTGAATGAGAGTTCGGATCGCAGGATCATCATCGACTACAAGAATTTTGGCTGGAGCCATGGCCATAACCTTAGCGCTATCAAGTGAAAGTGAGCAGTAAGAAAATCTTAAGGGGTAAATCTTTAAAAGTAGATGAAAAAATGGATGCGATCGCCCCACTTCCCCGTAAACAGGGTCACAATCAATATATACTCTGCGTACTGTGGAATGACAAAACTACTAATTCAAATTATTGCTAACTCAAATTATCGGCTGAAAGTAGGGAAATTCGTAAGATGACGGGCTTAGGGCTACGAGTTCAGCGTTATGGTCATTAGGATTAGAGTCTGCATCCCCGCAGTCACTCTCAGAATGGTCGCTCTCAGGTCAATCGGCAAAGACCGATCGCGGTCAGCCTAGCATAGAAATATGGGGTTGAGAGGGGGACAGTGCAAAACCTAAGTTTTACGCTGATTCTATTTGCGAAACGCGAGTAGATGGTTACACTATTGGCTAGCAGCGCTAGCAAACCCTGTAGGGTGACAGCCAACGTCTCGAATCTGTTTTCGAGTAGTCTCCCTGAGTGTCATTACGCCAATCATAATCGAATTATGTTGAGGGAGTCTTCCAGAGGTTGTACATGAGCGATAAAAGTTCTTACGAGCGGCTGGGTTTAACTGAAGATGCGTCGTTTGATGAGATTCAGGAGGCAAAAAGCCGTCTGATAGAGGAAGTTGGGAACGATCGCAAGCAAATAGAAGCGATCGAATCGGCATACGACGCTATTTTGATGGATCGGCTCCGGCTTCGCCAAGAAGGCAAAATTAAAGTGCCCGATCGCATTCGCTTTCCTGAGCGTCTGGTGGAGCCATCTCCTGAACATACTCCAGCGCCAGTCAAGCAAGCTCCGGATTGGCTACAGCGATTTATAGATACACCCAGCAGTAGAGATATTTTGCTGCCTGCTGGTTTGTTTGGAGCCGCCAGCGTCCTGAGTCTGTTCGCACCTTCACTGGGGCTGGCACTGGGCGTAGGGTTTAGCTTCTATTTCCTCAATCGCAAAGAGCGAAAGTTCGGGCGGGCGCTTTTGCTGACTCTTGGAGGTCTAGTGCTAGGAATTTTGATCGGAATCCAGCTAGGTCGCTTGGCAAGCGGATTGTTCGCGGCTCAGCCCTCAATGGCTCCTTTCTCCGTAGAGAGTTTTGCGGCAATCGTCACCTTTGTGGTTTTGTGGCTAATCAGCAGCTTTTTACGCTAAACCGATCGCGCTAATCTGGCGAACCTTCCGGCTGCCACCGATCCATTTGCTTGCCTCGGTAGAGCGCCACCAATGCCCCGATCGCATACTTCACCACCGTATCGCCCACCAGAATAGAGGCAATCACCGCAGGGGGAAATCCTTCAACGCCCCAGAAGGCAATTAGGGTGAAGAGCAGCGTGTCTAGCGGTACTGAAACGGCATTGCTGCCTGCCACCCGTACGAGCCAGGATCGCCTGATTAAGCGCTGGTAGACTTCTGTGTCTGCTGTTTCCGCCAATACGATCGCCAAAAACGAGGCGACAATGATGCGCATGGGCACACCCAGCACCAGGCTCATGAGCACATTGGCACCTGCCGCAACGGCAATGGCTCGGTATACATAGCGTCTGCCATACTGATGCAGGCGATCGCGCTGAGTAAACGTCACGCCAAAAATGAAGGTGCCGACTGCCGCCTGACCGTAAAACGGAAATGGGATAAACCAGGTGGCAGTATAGTTGGCTCCCAGCACCGCCAGGATATAAATCAGGCTATTGATCAGCATGGGTGATTGCCTAGAGAGATTTTAGACCCTCTAGTTTAGCCTCTAGACAACTCTCTCAGAGCAAGAATGCGCTTAATTAGAATCGTCTGGGTCGTCCGATCGTAGTTTTGGCGTTGTCTGCTTGGGAAGTTTTGTCAGCAGCCCTGCCTTGATGGCAAAGTTTACTTGTGTAGACTGAGAGCTAGAGGGTGTAGAGGTCGCTTCGCCCGGTAAAACCGTGGGCTGATGGCATAGCACTGTCAGCACACAGGAGCAGAGTGCTAAAACCATAAAGTCCAGGTTGCCGCCAGACTGAAGCCAGTGAATCAGGTAGGGCATCTCGGAGGTCTTGGGGGACAGCCTGTAGGATGAAGGCTCCGTATCGTTAGAGGGTGGGTTCAGAACCAGAGCGGCGGGTGCAAAAGATAGGGGCGACATGACGGGCAAATCATCCATGAAGGGTTGGAGCGCCTGTCGATCGCCATAGTGCGGCTGTCTTTTCCTGTCGTTGTTCACGGTTCTACGCCTCGATTTCTAGCCATTATGAGAGTGGGGGATTCAGAGCGGGAATGAATAGAGGGAAACGATCGCGCCCTCATCAAAGACGGATGAACCTCTCCCTTGATACAGATTGCCCGCTTCTGCGATCGAAGTTGCAGTTTAGCATTAGTCCATTCCCGGCATCAAAATCTCCCTATTCAATAAACGCTATTGTCAGCAAAATTGTTGCCCTAAAGTTGGGCAGATAACCGAACTTGCCCGCCTAACATACTAGGCTCACTTGCGAACCCTGCTCTGTCTTGTAAACCTCAATCCGAGTCTGGAAGGCTTCTTTAAGATGAGGCATATGGGTGACGGTCAGGATACAGGCAAAATCAGCAGCGATCGCATTAATGGCGGTAATGAGGCGATCGCATCCTGCCTCGTCTTGGGTGCCAAAACCTTCATCAATCACCAAAAGCTGAAGGGCAGTACCCGATCGCTGAGCCAAAAGCCGCGCCAGCGCCAGCCGAATGGCAAAGTTGATGCGGAACGCTTCGCCGCCTGAGTAGGTTTCATAGGGTCGCGTCCCCTGAACATCGCTAATCAAGATATCGAGCGTGTCAATCAGCTTTGTAGCATCGCGCTGCGACCCTTTACGGGCGCGTTGGGTGACAAACTGCACATGGAGCTGGTTGGCGCTAAGCCGTCCCAAAATCTGGTTGGTTTCGGCTTCTAGCTGGGGCAGGACATTTTCAATCATCAGCGCTTGCAGCCCGTTTTTGCCAAAAGCCTGGGCAAGTTCCTGGTGAATTCGCATCTGATGCCGAGCGGTTTGAAGCTGAACGCTCAGGGCAGAATGCTGCATCTTTAGGGCTTCGAGCTGCTGCCGCTGCTGCTGAATACGACCCAGATGAGAGAGGCGATCGTCTAAATGCTGCCGCTGTTGCTGAATCTGCTGTTCCAAGACCGCAATAGCCGAGTTGGCATCAGGGGCTTGCTGAATCTCTTGCTCTAGAGCCTGAACATGGCTAGATAAGCTCTGAAGCGCCTGTTTACGGCTACTCCAGAGGGCGTTCAATTCCTGCACCTGCTGCTGGAGTTGAGGATAGTGCTGTTGAGCCTGGACTAGCTCCCGGTAGCGGAGCTGCCAGGGTTGGGCTTGCCGCAACGACTGCCGTAACGCCGTATGCTGCTCTAAGTCGTAGCCGATCGCCGCCATTTGCTGCTCCAGATGCTCAATTTGCCGTTGCAGAGGCGATCGCGCCAGCTCAGCCAACTGCTGCTCTAGCTGGGTCAAGGTCGCTTCCAGGACAGGCTGACGCTCGGCAATTTGCGCCTGTCGCTTTTGGGCCTGCTTCGCTTCGGCTTGCTTAATTTCTGCCCAACGCCAGCGATCGACCTGTCCACGGGCAAGGGCATGATTTTTGTCGTCATAGCTGAGCTGCCCCAGGCTTTGCTCCAGTAAGCGCAGCTCCTGAAACTCGGTAGCGTAGTCTTGCTGCTGAAGCGATCGCTCAATTTCGGCTTGTTCGGCGGCAATCTGCTGTAGGCGAACTTGATTTTCATTAGCGCCCTGCAACTGCTCTTGCAGCTTTCCCCGCCGCTCGATTAAAGCCTCGCGCTGGGATAGCTCTTTGTCCAATTCTCGGTATTCCTGTCGGAGGATTTTGATTTCGCGATCGGAGGTTGTCAACTGTTCACGGAGTACCCAGATTTGGTTCAAGGTGTCCTCATGCTCGGCCCGATGTTTTTGCAGCACCAATTGCCAATGAGGTTCATCCAGGGGGCGATCGCACAGAGGGCAGGGGGGGTAGAGAGAGGGTGCGAGAGTTGCCAATTCCCCCGTTATGGAAGTTTCGGAGGCTCTCTCATGGCGATGGTCTGCGTAATGCTCTAATGCGCCAACGGGCTGCTGTTCTCGACCTACCTCTTTTTGCAGCATCAGCAGTTTATGGTCTAGCTCAGATAGGTCGCGTTCGCATTCGCGCTGCTGTTCCTGAAGCCGTTCTAAAAAAGTGCGACGCTCGATGCCCTTGTCTCGCACTTTTTCCTGATAGGCGCGCCGCTGCTCTAGATGCTCAATTTGTTCAGCAAGCGTGAGGACGGCTTGATGCAACTGGGGCTGTCGCTGTTGCTGGGCTTCAAGCGATCGCCGTAGAGACTCAAGCTCTTCCAACCGGGCAGCTAGACGCGTCTGGGCGCGATCGATCCGGGTCTGAAGCTGCTGGCGGCGTTGCAGCAGAGGAGTCGCCTTCATTTGCAGATGGTCGAGTTCAGTCAGCCGAATTCTGGCTTGCCGCAACTGCTCCAGACCTGCCGCTATTTCACTAGATTGGGTCAGGGTTTGCTGAATTTCCTGCTGCTGCTGGTGCAGTGCCTCAAGCTGAGCTTGAACCTGCTGAAGCTGCTGAGTCAGATGGCTTTCTTGTTCTGCTTTTTGCTGCTGAAGCTGCTGGCGCTGATTGTGCAGCGTTTGATGGGTTTGAAATTTTGCCGACTGAAGTTCTTCTTCCTGCTGAAGGCGCTGTAGACGGGCATAATGAGCAACGATCGCCTCTTGCTCTCTTAGAACGGCCTGCAAATCTTGCTGCTGCTGCTGAGCCTTGGCGAGATCTTGCTGCAAGCGCCGACAGTCCTGGGTCAGCTGCTGCTGCTGCTGCTGCTGAAAACCAAGCTGCTGAAGCCAGGTTTGCCGCTGCTGGTGTAAGGCTTGTAGCTGCTGATGCTGATGGCGATCGCGCTGCTGCTGCTGCTGCATTTGGGCGATCGTGGCGGTGAGCTGAGTCTCTTCGTCTTCCAGCTGAGCCACCTGCTCTAGCTGAGTCGTGATTCCGGCGACGTTACGCTCTAGCAGCGTCAGCTCGGCTTTGAACTGGCGGGCTTTTTCCTTTGCCTGTTCGGCAAGTTCGTCGTAGCGATCGAGCTTCAGCAGATCGGCAAGGATTTGTTTGCGATCGGTCGGGCGCTTGAGCATAAACTCGTCGGCTCTACCCTGGCGCAGATATGCCGAGTTAATGAAGGTGTCGTAATCGAGCTTGAGATGCTGCAAGATGATCTGCTGCGTGGCGCGAACGCCCTTCTCGGTCAGCGATCGAAATCCGTCAGGAGTTTGAATCTGAAATTCCAGCGTGCTGGACTGCCCTCGGTAGCGGCTACGAATAATCCGATAGGTTTGCTGGCGACATTGAAAGATAAAGTCGATTAGAGCTTCTGTGCTACCCAAGTGAATTACATCATCTTCAGTGAGGGCACGGCTTTCGCCCCATACTGCCCAGGCAATCGCCTCCAGCAAAGAAGATTTCCCTGCGCCGTTAGCACCACAAATACAGGCGACATGTAGACCTCGAAAGTCTAGCGTTGCCTCCCGATAGCTTAAAAAGTTTTTCAGGGTGAGTTGCAGCGGTATCACAGGCGTGCAGCAATGGATCGAGCTGAATGGATCTAATCTATCAGTACATTAGCTCTTTAATACACCTGAACGGTAGTATTTGGGAACTATTTTGTGAGTTTTTTTGAAAATCATTTGAAAATAAGTGGAAAATTGGCGATCGCAATCCTGATCCTTGTCTCGTTCTACAGCAACCGCCGAGGCGGCGAGGACGGGTCATCTTGGGTGAAGCACGAAGCGCCCCACCCAAGATAACCTAAGCAAACTGGCGACAGCTATGCTGCGAGTTTCGCTAAGTTCTACGCAGATTTGTATGAGATATGTATGAGATTTGTACCAGCAAATCAGGTATGGCCCTACGTACTTGAGTTAGGACGAGTTATTTTTTGAGAGCCGCGCTCCGCGCGGCTCTCAAAAAATAACTCATTGGATCTAAGCGCGTAGCGCCATAAACAAAGTTCGTTTCGGTTTTGGCAACCAACTCATCAAAGCGAATGGCAGCGCAGATACTGAGAGCAGGTTAGAGGAATGTTGAACAATGCAGACTATTTTCGTAACTGGTTTTTATCTGGCTCTCATGGGCAGTCCGCTGTGGGCGATCGCTGCCCAGCCTAGCCCCACAGCCCAAGTTGCCCCGGTAGAAACGACTGCTCAGGTCGCTCCTGTAGAAACAGACGTGGAAAGTTCAGATTATGCCGATGCGGTGATTACATTAGAGAGAACAGCCTGCTTTGGAACTTGTCCTGTCTATCAACTTACTGTCTATGGCGATGGCAGAGTAGTCTATGAAGGCACAGCCTTTGTCGCCGTGATAGGCAAGCGCACCGCTCAGATTAGCCCTGAACAGGTGCAGCAGCTTGTGACCGCTTTCGAGACTGCAAATTTCTTCTCGTTAGAAAATCAGTATGTTGCTGAAGCGACCGATCTGCCTGGAGCCTGGACTTCCATCAGCTCAAATGGACAGAGCAAGCGAGTATGGCGCTATGGCTCCAGCGATCGCCCAGAATTGAATAACGCGCCACGATCGCTTACTGAACTAGAAAATCAGATCGACCAGATCGTCAACTCTCAGCAATGGGTCGGAAGCTAGAAATTTTGGATTTTAGATTCAACCCCAGATCAATCCGCTCACCTAGCTCTAAACCCTTCTCACCCAGCCATTGACTGTAAACCGACTGGCGGCAAACTTGCGCGATGGGCATTGAACAGGCAGCACCTCGTGCATGTATCGACTCAAGAAAAATACGATGCTGTTGTTGCGAGGCTCGATCGTTCTGTAAGTTTCTGCCCGGACAAAAAAGTTGTTTTCAATGCGGCTGTCATAAATCCGTAGTTCGCCACCCGAAAACCGCTTTGGCTCTCGGTTGAAGTAATACACGTAGGTCAGCTCTCGCGAGGCGGTATCCGGGCTGCCGCTGTCATTATGCACTCGGTAGTAATGTCCATCATTGTGAGCCGTTAACTGCGACTCAATTGAGCTAGTGGGCAAATCTGCCAGTCCAAATTGTGCCAGCACTTCGGGGAGGAAAGCCCGGATGCGGCTGCTAATTAGCTCCGAAAATTCTGAAAACTCATACAGCACAACCGACTGACGATGAGATAGGTCGCCTGTGGAAGTGCTGGTGCTCACAAACAACGACTCCCGTTTTTGCACATAGCTGAGCAACTGCCGATGCTCGCTAGGGGACAAAACATGATCGAACTGAAAGGCTTTAGAGGGAATAATATTCTGCTCTGCGGCAGCTTCACGGCTTGGCTGCGCCTGGATTGGCTGCTGCGCCTGGATCGGCTGCTGCACCTGAATCGGCTGCTGCACAATCATGGGCGGATTGGTGATTAGCCCTACTAATCGATCGCACGGAAACACCAGCATCGCCTGACCCTGCTGAATGGGCACTTGAAACAGCCGCTTTACCCGCTTGCCTTCCCAATCCATCACGACTTCAAAGAGTTGCCGGAGCAACAAATCTTGGGTGGGCACAGACAGCGTATACTCCTGCCCACCCGAAAGCAGCAAGGTGACTTCGACTTGATCTGGAATCTGTTGGGGAAGCTGAAGCGATCGAGAAAGGGACTGCATCGGTTTAGAGGATCAGGTGAGGAATTTTAGAAACGAGATTTCAAGAACGAGATTTTGAGAACCATACCTTGCAAGCTTCACCTCACAAAGTCAGAATTGCAGATTTCAGAAAACGATATCAAGAAATTGCTGAAAAATGCCAAAAATGCTCAGAAATGATGATCCTAGATGCCCCACTATCAAATCCTGCTATCAGACCTTGTTACCCAGCCCTACGACCCGTAGAGGTCATGCCGCTAGTGCAGAAAATGCCTCACTCCCGTGAACACCATGACTAGACCCAGCTCATCCGCTGCCTGAATCGAGTCCTGATCGCGCAAACTGCCTCCAGGCTGAACGATCGATTCAATGCCTGCCGCTGCCGCCGTGCGCACCGAATCATCGAAGGGGAAAAATCCGTCGCTGGCCAAAGTCGCGCCTTTCGCCCGCTCGCCCGCCTGCTCTAGCGCAATTTTTGCTGAACCCACTCGGTTCATTTGTCCGGCACCCACGCCCAAGGTCGCCCGATCGCGCGTCACCACGATCGCATTTGATTTCACGTGTCTACAGACTTTCCAGGCAAACAGAAGTTCCGCCAGCTGTGCCTCGGTCGGCTGTTTTGCGGTCACTACGCGCCATGTAGCTGCATCAGCACTCTGCTCGTCCGCCGTCTGCATCAGAAACCCTCCGGCGATCGGCTTAATGTCCGTCTGTGCCGAGGCGCTCACCAGATCAGGCATTACCAGCACCCGGACTTTTGACTTAGCGCTAAGAATTTTTGCGGCTTCGGGGTCGCAGCCTGGAGCCACAACGCATTCCAAGAAAGTTTGAGTCAACGCCGTTGCCGTGGGCGAATCGATCGCCTGGTTCAGCGCTACAATGCCGCCAAAGGCAGACATGGCATCCGCATTCAGGGCTTTTTCGTAGGCTTGCAGCAGCGTATCTCCCAAGGCAGTGCCACAAGGATTCGTGTGCTTAATAATCGTTGCCGCCGCTTGAGTTGTGGGGAACTCGGCAATAATCCGTCGGGCAGCTTCCAAGTCCACGAGATTGTTATAGCTGAGTTCTTTGCCTTGCAGCTTCTCTGCTGCTGCCCACCCGGAAGGCGTGCCCCCTGTCTGGTACCATGCCGCAGACTGGTGAGGGTTTTCGCCATAGCGCAATGCCTGGATTTGGGTTCCCGTCAGCGTCCAGGTCTGATCTGGCGATTTCAAAGCGTCCTGTGATTCTAAATAAGCCGCAATCGCCCGATCGTAAGCAGCCGTGTGCTGAAAAGCCTGTAGCGCAGAGGCTTGCCGAAACGCTAGAGAAGGCTTGAGGGAAGATTCGCTTCGCAGTTCATTCAAGTAGCCCTCATACTGAGTGGGGCTACATAACACAGTTAAGTGAGCAAAATTCTTTGCCGCAGCGCGCAGCATGGCTGGCCCACCCACATCAATTTGCTCGATCGCTTCTGCCAACGTCACATTAGGCTGGGCAATGGTCTGCTCAAACGGGTACAGATTGACAACGACTAAATCCATGGGACGAATATTGTTAGCTGCCAAATCAGCTAAATCTTCGAGCAGGTCTTGCCGCGCCAAAATTCCTCCATGAATGCGAGGATGCAGAGTTTTAACCCGTCCTCCCAAGATTTCAGGCGAACCTGTATAGTCTGAAACTTTGATGACCGGAATTCCAGCAGCCTGTAGCGTCTTGGCTGTCCCTCCACTGCTAATCAGCTCAAACCCAAATTCTGTCACCAGGCTATGGGCCAGCTCCACAATTCCAGTTTTGTTGGATGCACTCAATAAGGCTAACCGCGTCATGACTTTACGACCTAAGTGTTGGTATGCAGACTTAGCCTCCCATTAGAGTTGATTTCATGGCAAAAAAATCAGCTCGTGAGGCGATGAAGGAGAAAAGTGAAGTAAGCTAGCTGACACTCATCTTCAAATTATTTCAGTTTATCTACGGTTGCAAATTTAATTTTTACTGGAAGAAAAATCTTATCTTTGGCTAAAGACTACATCTCACCATTTAAAACGTGGTTTAGCAAGCGATAAATGGCTGAGCGATCGCCCTTCATCCCATTACATAATTCTCGCTAATTTGTTTTGTTTTTCAGGTTAGGAAACCTTATGAAAAAGGCTCTAAAGCTTTTCATAGCGCGATCGTCGTGAGCCATGCCTCAGCAATCTCCAGAAAATACTCCAAGGTATAAGCAATTCAGGTTTAATTTCCCTATTCTCATTACGAATCCCATTCAACCTGGCTATAGATCTAAGGTTAAAGGTCTGTACTTTTCCCGTAGTATCAGAGAAGAGTTAGCCTATTCTGCAAAATTTCTCGATTTGGGAATTGCTGAGGGTGCTATGGGCGAACTCATACTGCCGTATCTAACATCGAGAGGATTATTACATGCCAACTTTCAAGGTCACGTTGATCAACGAAGCTGAAGGACTCAACACCACGATCGACGTTCCAGATGATGAATACATTCTGGATGCCGCAGAAGAGCAAGGTCTTGACCTGCCGTACTCCTGCCGCGCGGGTGCTTGTTCGACTTGTGCTGGCAAAATCACGTCTGGCACGGTTGATCAAGGCGATCAGTCCTTCTTAGACGACGACCAGATCGAAGCTGGCTTCGTCCTCACCTGCGTTGCTTATCCCACTTCTGATGTCACCATCAGTACGCACCAGGAAGAAGAGCTGTACTAAGGCTCTTCTCAGTATCGAGTTGCCCGTTTAGCAAAGCAACCAGTAACAGAGCAACCAGGCTATTGATTTTCAGGGAGGTAGAGCGTGAAAGGCGAAAAGCCTCATGCTTTACCTCGCCTTTTTATCAACCCGCTTTTCCAGAACCTATTTTCTCCAGAACGACCGAGTGCCCATCTCGGTTTTGGCAGACCACGCCAAATACAGAATGAGCAGACCCGCCGACGCTACAAATAGAGGTAAATCTTCCATCCGTCTGGGTTCTCCTCTCACCGACTTCTCTTTTCTCTCAAGATATAACTCTCTCAAGACGAACGCAGAGGGAGCCTAGCCCGGATTCACCCGCATCAAGACCTGTCCGTACTCGACAGGATCGCCGTTTTTCGCCAAAATTTCTACAATCTCGCCTGCCACTTCAGATTCCAGCTCATTCATCAGCTTCATGGCTTCAATGATGCAGACCGTTTGCCCTGGACGAATGCGATCGCCCATATCCACAAAAGGCGGCTCGTCAGGGGCAGGCGATCGATAAAACGTGCCGACCATCGGTGCCGTCACCGTCAAGAGCTTCTCGTTGGCGCGAGGAGAGGCAGAGGGAGGCGGACTCGCCACGATGTTAGGTAGAGAAGCAGGGGAAGGCGGCGGAACGGCTCCAGATGACCCATTGGCAGGAGGCACATAGGTCTCCAAAGGGGCGCCTTTGCGCACCATGAGTTCAAATTCGCCACTCTTGAGGGTGAATTCCGCAATATCTGTCTGATTAATGACGGTCAGCAGTTCACGGAGTTCGTTAAAGTCTAATTCCACAGTCTTTTAATTCCACCTTACTTCTAGTTCCACCTGCCAGTTCTACAGCAATGACGAGCCACGAGACACGCTATCCTGCCGATTTCCTGCCGATTATGTCTCTCGACCTTGGTAAGTATCGGTGCGCGTATCAATTTTGATTCGTTCGCCCGTCGTAATAAAGAGAGGCACCATCACCTGAGCACCCGTTTCAACGATCGCTGGCTTCGTGCCACCTGTTGCCGTGTCGCCCTTCACGCCGGGGTCAGTTTGGGTAATTTCTAGAACGACCGAGTTTGGCAGCTCCACCTCCATCACCGTCGCACCCCATCGCACCACGTTGACTTCCATCCCCTCTTTCAGGTATTTGACGCGATCGCCAATCTGCGCAGCGCTCAGACGACCTTCTTCATAGGTTTCCATGTCCATGAAGACATAGTCGTCCCCTTCTTTATAGGTATGCTGCATCGTGCTTTTCTCTAACACCGCCTGCGGCAAACTTTCCCCGGCACGAAACGTCCGCTCAACGACGCTGCCAGTCTGGGCATTTTTTAACTTAGTGCGAACAAAGGCTGAGCCTTTCCCTGGCTTAACGTGTAGGAATTCCACTACTCGCCACACCGACCCATCCAACTCAATGCTGACACCGGGGCGAAAGTCGTTACTGGAAATCATGAGTCCTGCTGTATTTGAAAAACAATCTGTGTTTGAGAAGTAATGCGCCTAGAGAACAATGCACCTAGAGAACAATGCGCCCAGAGAGCAATGTGCCTAGAGAACAATCGGCAACTCATTTTACCGCTCAGCGGGATTGATGTCACAGGGGGGGCAGTAATTCTTAGAGAACAAGTTTAGAGGATTGAGGTTAAAGATTTATAGCTGTCGCCAGTTTGCTTAGGACATTTTGGGTGGGGCGCGAAGCGCCCCACCCAAAATGTTCCTGTCCTGACCGCCTTGGCGGTTGCTATACCCACAGCAATTTTCAATTGCATAAACCACAGTTATTTTTGTAGAAGCCCCGCTCCGCGGGGCTTCTACAAAAATAACCCATACTTCACCAAGCACAAAACGCAGTAGGACGGGTGAAGAGCCGATCGAATACCTATCTGTGGGAAAATACCAAGGGAAGATGATGAGAGACAGGAATCCTATTCATGCAGCGAGTGAGCTTTCAAGAGACTTGTCAGACTATTCTTCGGTCTGTGGCAAGGGTGAGTGTTGTGACAGTTGTGGCGATCGCTCTAGCTATCGGATTTAACTTGACAACTGGGTTTATGGCGACCGGATTGAATAGGGGCACGGCGATCGCTCTGCCCCCCGGCAACGCTGTTACAGATGGCAAAGCTCTCCTTCGCAATGCTCTGCCTATTGAAAACAAGCCTGTCCGTGAGTTGCAGCGCACGTTTGAAACAATGTCAGATGCCCTGAGAGCTAGGCGTATCAGCGGCTTAACGCGCAACCTGGCAACGGCAAACAGAGTGCTGACCGTCAAAAAAGCGGCGCTGCTAGCTGGGGTTCCTGCCGATCGCCAGCCCCAGGCAGAAGCGCTGATTGCCGAAATGAAGGCTGATGTCGAGAATATGCGGGCTGATGTGGAGGCGCAGGACAAAGCAGCAATCCAGGTGAAGCGATCGCACATTTTAGACAAGGTGGGGCTACTAGAAGACTTGATGGTCGATCGCTTTCCCTACGAAGTTCCCGCAGAATACAGCAATCTGCCCCAGCTCAAAGGACGCGCCACGATTGAGATGGAGACGACTCAGGGCAAGGTGACGCTAGTGGTAGACGGCTATAACGCACCCGTCACCGCAGGTAACTTTGTCGATTTGGTGCAGCGGGGCTTCTATGACGGTCTTTCGTTTACTCGCGCCGAAGACTTTTATGTGCTGCAAATCGGCGATCCGCCGGGTAAAGAAGATGGCTTCATTGACCCGGATACAGGCAAATATCGTGCTGTGCCTCTGGAAGTCATGGTGAAAGGTGACTCTCAGCCCACCTACGGCATCACGCTAGAAGATGCTGGACGCTACCTCGATCAGCCGGTGCTGCCCTTCTCTGCCTATGGCACTCTCAGCATGGCACGCCCAGAAACAGAGCCAAATGGTGGCTCTTCTCAGTTCTTTTTCTTCCTATTTGAGCCAGAATTGACCCCGGCAGGTCTGAATTTACTGGACGGTCGATATTCTGTATTTGGGTATGTGACCGAGAATAAAGAGGTATTGAGAGAAATTAAGCAAGGAGATAAGGTGATCTCTGCCAAGGTCATCAAAGGGCTAGAAAATCTGGTGGAGCCTCAGCAGTCCATTTAATCTGAAAGCTTCCTCACTCTCAAGATTCACCACAAAAATCATTCCCCCTTGGGAACTACCCTATTGTCTAAATTCTTAAGCAAGCGGCGCGCTACGCCGCTTTTTGTTTTTAAAGGTGCTTTTAATTTCCGGCGGTCTTTACGGTAATTTCGGTTAGGTAAAAAGGGCAAGTGAGGTTAGAATCTCACGTAAACTTCAAGATTTAAAGTTGCCGTCGCTACCTATTCTTGGGCACACTAAAAAGACAGCATCAAAAGACACAATGCCTTTCTCCTCATATAAGCTTGTTAGATGCACTAGATTTGATACAACGATTTTTTAAATTGTAATTTTTTGAATTGTATAAGAGGAACTGGAAAAACGTGGTTAGCGATCGGCGCATTTTTATCGGAGATGTCCATGGTCATTACGATGGCTTGCTGCAACTGCTGGAGACGATCGCACCCGGTAAAGCCGACCAAGTTTACTTCGTGGGAGACTTGATCGATCGGGGGCCCAAAAGCGCCGATGTGATTCAGTTTGTCCGGGAGCAGGGCTATTTTTGCGTCCTGGGCAACCATGAGCAGCTTTTACTGGAGGCGTTTCCAGAGAGCGATCGCGTCTCTCAGTACGCGCTGCAAGCCTGGCTGCAAAGTGGCGGACAAAACACGGTAGCCAGCTACACCGATCCTGAGCTGCTTTTAGAAAACATTACCTGGCTACGCACTCTGCCAACTCACCTTGACTTAGGCGATGTTTGGCTGGTTCATGCAGGGCTGCATCCGCGCTTGCCAATTCACGCCCAAACTGCGCAGGAGTATTGCTGGATTCGAGAAGAATTCCATGGCAGCCTCAAGCCTTATTTTGCAGACAAGGTGATTATCACCGGGCATACCATCACCTTTACCCTTCCAGGCGTGGCTCCCGGCGAACTAGCTCGTGGGCGGGGCTGGTTAGATATTGATACGGGCGCATATCACCCTAAGAGCGGCTGGCTAACGGCGTTAGACTATACCCATCAACAGGTCTATCAGTTCAACGTGTTTAACAAGCGATCGCGCACTCTGCCCTTTGCGGAAGCCGTGGTTAATGTAGAACCCGCGCAGATTACGCGTCGTCGCCAGTTGCTTCATCTGTAAGGAGTTCTCAAAAGGAAGGATTTTTGTTACGGGTGCTTTGTCCTGATAACAAAAAATAACTCGTCCTAACTCAATTACGTAATGCTATAAAGCTGCATCACGTCCGAAATTGCCATCCTGGACTGTGCTCCCAGGGTCATAGCCGATCGATGCCCTTGGTTGAGATGCTCGGCAGCAGCGCAGGCAATCATGGCGGCATTGTCGGTGCAAAACTGGAGGGGTGGAAACAGCACCCGCAAATTGTGGGAGATTGCCGCCGTTTGCAGATGCTGCCGCAAGGCGCTGTTAGCAGCCACTCCACCTCCTACCACGATCGTCGTGAGTCCGTAATCCAGGGCGCAAGCGATCGCCCGTTTGGTCAACGCCTTCGCCACCGTTTCCTGGAAGCTGGCAGCAATATCGACCGTTGGCAGTTGAGGATCAAGTTGCTGTAGCTTTTGCGTAAGCCTCAGCACAGCCGTCTTCAAGCCGCTAAAGCTGGAGTCATAGCGGTGATAGCCGCCCTCTGGCAAAGACACCTGCCCTTCAGGCAGCGGAAAGGCACGAGGATTGCCCATCTGAGCCAGGCGATCGATCACAGGCCCACCGGGATAGCCTAAATTCAGCAATCGGGCGACTTTATCAAAGGCTTCTCCGGCTGCATCATCGCGCGTTTGCCCCAAAATCTCATAGGTGCCGCAGTCTTTGACAAAAATTAGGCTTGTATGACCACCAGACACCAGCAAGCAGAGAAACGGCGGATGCAGATCGGGTTCGCTGAGGTAAGCAGCATAAATATGACCCTCCAAATGATGCACTCCCAAAAACGGCTTTTGGTGGAGCATCGCCAGGGTTTTTCCTGCCGTTAGCCCGACCAGTAATGCTCCTACTAGCCCCGGCGCACAGGTGGCGGCAATGCCGTCTATGTTTGTCCAGTCTAGGTCTGCCCCGTGAATATGAGCCTGCTCAAAAGCTTGAGCGATCGCCCCATTCACCGTTTCCACATGCTGCCGCGAAGCCACCTCTGGCACCACGCCGCCGTACTGCTGATGGATGGCAATTTGGGACGAGACGATGTTAGCCAAGACCTGGCGATCGTGGACGATCGCCACTGATGTTTCGTCGCAGCTTGTTTCAATGGCAAGAACGGTAGACATAGGGAGATGAAGCTCAAATTCGATAGAAGGAGAGAAGTCTAAATTTTCGTTACGAAATGATTGAATTGTAGTTTTTTGTGAAGTGCAAAGCTTGTCTGCAAATTAAGTAAATAGGCTGAATCTTTACTATAGACATTTAAGCTGTTGATAGTGGGGCGATCGGGCTTTGGGCGGCGATTGCAACCGCTAGTTTCTAATTCTTATCTCTCTATCAAATATTCACCGTTCAACTGATCCAAAAACTCAGTAAACTTCTTTTAAAGCTTAACTTTACTGCGTCAACCTTGAGGAGTATGATTGCTCTGATAGTTCAACACCCCTTGTACAAATAACTTAACCTTTTGTACAAAAACTTTGTAATTTATAAATGAAGGGAAACAACTCCATGCGAAGATTGTTTGCTCTAGCTCTTGTTCTTTTCCTGTGCTTTGGTTTTGCACCTTCTGCCTCGGCAGATGTAGCGGGTCTGACTCCTTGCGGTCAGTCTAAAGCGTTCTTGGCGCGTGCTGCCAATGCCACAACAGATCAAGCTAAGGCGCGGTTTGATGCCTATGCCAACTCTAATGTTCTTTGCGGCACCGATGGTTTACCCCATCTGATTGTCGATGGTCGCCTCGATCACCTGGGTGAATTCATCATCCCCAGCATTTTGTTCCTCTATATCGCTGGCTGGATTGGTTGGGTCGGCCGCGCTTATGTCATTGCCGTTCGCAAAGACAGTAACCCAGAACTCAAGGAAATCATTATTGACGTTCCTTTGGCCATTCGGTTTATGCTTACGGGTTTTGCTTGGCCCTTAGCAGCTGTCAAGGAACTGACAACAGGTGAATTGACTGCGAAGGATAACGAAATCACCGTTTCACCCCGCTAGTTTTGACTTGTACGCTTCAGAAGCGGCACTATTCATTCTTGGAGCATACCTATGGGATATCTTCTGAAATACCTTTCTACTGCACCTGTTTTGGCAACGGCTTGGATGATTGTAACGGCTGGAATTTTGATTGAATTCAATCGATTCTTTCCCGATCTATTGTTCCATCCCTAAGCTCAGGATTCTTTGAATTCTTAATAGAAATAGGCTCCTATCTCAACAAGAGTAGGAGCCTATTTTGTAACTCAATAGGTTTTATTTTCGTGCCAGATTTTATAGCCGCCCCCAGCTTGTTTAGAACAATTAGGGTGGAGCGCTTCGCGCTCCACCCTAATTGTTCCCGTCATAACCGCCAAGGCGGTTGCTATGTCAGAGAGCAATAGCTGATTTTAGGGATTGCCCCCTATTCTTTCAGCCAAGGATTGATACTGATTCTCTGAAGAATCTTGAAAGACAGCTGCCGAAAAGCTCGATACCGGGCGATCGAGAGTCTGACTACACACCAAAATTGAAGTGGGTAGCGCACTCATCGCTCTTTGGAGTACCGGGCTTGGCTTAGCAGGTACGATGACAGCTAATGTTGATACCGTCAGGATTGCGGTGAATAGTGCCCCAAAATCGCAATGAACATACTTTGACAAAGGAATCTCCTTACCGCTTAACTCAGATAAATAGGGAACTACTGGCAAAATAGCTGCACTGCCTGAGAGTTGTTGCCCCTGAATTAACTGGAGTTGTATGGCGCTACGCGCTTAGATCTAAATGAGCTATTTTCTGAAAGCCGCGCTACGGGGGGCTTTTAGAAAATAACTTGTCCTAAGCTAATTATGTAGTGCCATACTGCTCTGAAGTTGCGTCTTGAATTAGACCCGATACGATCGCACGATTTGAAGCAGCGTTCTTTTCTTTGAAGAAGCGATCGCTGCCTAATCCTCATAATCGATATGCTGCCACACTCCATTCGGGTGGGTACAGTGTTTCTACGGGATCTTCATCGACACAATACTTTCTCTGACTCTTTCTGAAGAAAACATCAATTGCCGTCTGTTCTGACCTAAACAGTCAATCTGCTTAAATACCTACTTTTGTTTGAACGGCAAATCTGCATTCATTGCCTCTATTTCGTTCTGCTCCATTTCATTAACTTCCTCAATGTAGTTGCCCAAAATCTGCGTTAGGCGAGGATTATAGAAACGGTGTAGTGAATAGTTGGGCGCAGCCGGAAAACCCCGCCGCTTTTTGTGTTTACCTCCCGCACCCGGATCAAAGTTTTGAATATTGTGAGCGATCGCCCATTCGATCGGCGTGTAGTAGCAGGTATCAAAGTGCAGATTTTCAAAATCTTGAAATGAACCCCAATAGCGCCCATAAAGCTGGTCGCCCTTCGTCAAGCAGAAGGACATCCCTACTGGCGTTGGCGCATCGTGATACACCCCAAAGAGAACAATGCGATCGATGTAATGGGGATAAAGCTGCGCGAAAAATTCGCGGGTGAGGTACTTGCTGCCCCACCAGCCAAACTTGTCGCAGGTATCGCTGTAGAAGTCATACACGGTGGACAGCAGCTCAGGCGTAATTTGTTCGCCCGTCAACGGCTCTACGCGCAGTCCGGCTTCGGCGACTGCCTTGCGCTCTCGCTTGATATTGCGGCGTTGATTAGCGTTGAAGGCTCCTAGATAATCATCAAAAGTCTGGAAGTCCTGATTGTTCCAGACATAGCTGTGATGCAGCCAGCGTAAAAAGCCGTGGCGCTCCATTGTCAGCCGCCACTGGGGATCGGCATAGAGAAAGTTGCAGCCCGAAATCTTGTTACGAACGCAGAATTGATCAATTTCAGCCACCATCAGCGCCGTGATTTGCTCTTCATCTTCACCGGGCGCAATCAAAAACCGATAGCCTTCTGCCGGAGTAAAAGGCGACATGCCTAGCAGCTTGGGATAGTAACGAATGCCCAAACGCTGCGATAGCTCTGCCCACTGATGATCAAACACAAACTCGCCGTAGCTATGTCCCTTCAGGTAAAGCGGCGCGGCAGCAATTAGGGTGTTACTGCGCCACAGGGTCAGATGGTAGGGCATCCATCCGGTTTTAGCTCCGACGCTGCCTGAAGCTTCCATCGTATGAAGCCAAGTCCATTCTAGAAAAGGGGTTTTCAGGGGCAGTGCCAGAGCATCCCACTCTGCTTGGGGCACGTCAGCAATTTTGTCAATCCAGGCGACGGTGTAGCTGGGTTTGAGTTGTTCGACCATTGGAAGAATTGCGAGAGTGTTGAGGGTAAATCGCGGGTAAGCTGCCGGGGGTAAGCTGCTGGAGCGATCGCCCTTCTTTAAGTTAGTTTAATTTTTCTTCGTTTGTAGGGGGCGGGGCAGATTGCAGATAGTAGTGCAAAAAGACCTCTGAACCCATCACTTGAGTAGACAGCAATTCTAGCCGTGGAGCAAGGTGCGCCGGAAAGCCGTAGCCATCAACAGGTGTAGGAGATTGTGCACCGCCCAAAATTAGCGGACAGACCGTTAGCCAAATCTCGTCAATTACACCTGCCTCTAGGAGCGAAGCAACGAGCTGTCCGCCCCCTGTTACGACAATTTTTTCAAGCCCCAAAGCCGCAAGCTGCTGAAATATTTGATGCCAATTCGTGGGAGGAGCGGGGGAGCACGCCACTAGCACCCGCTCAAATTCGGGGCGATCGCTCCAACCCATTGCGCCTTCTGGGGTAGTCATCAACCATCGAGGCACCGCCTGCTGAAAAAATCGACACTCCGGATCGAGCCTGCCAGAGCTAGAACAGACAATATGAATAGGCTGAGGGAATTTGTCCTGCTGCTGGCGCTGCTGTAATAAGTCAGGTTGGGTTATTCTCAAGGTGGTGCCATAGGTACGCAGCGTTTCTGCGCCAAATAGCACGCCGTCCGCTTGAGCCATCTGCGTTTCTAGATGCAGTCTATCTGCCGTTGAGCCAAATCGAGCGGGCGATCGCTCCCTATCTGCAATCTTGCCATCCGCACTCATTGCCAGTACCACCGTTCCATGCGCCCTAGCTTGCTCTGTCATCTGCTCCGTCTCAAGGTTTAGAGTCTCTTCACAGGAAGCCCGGAGTTTATAAAGACATGCCGGGTCTATCCAGAGTAATCTGAATAGTATCTTTAGATGGGGTCTATTTTTGTGCAGGGTTTGCTGCCCCAAGTCGAGAAACCGTTATGGCAACGCTAGGTCAATCTTCCTTTCGCCGCATTTTGCTTCTGCGAATTTTGTTGCTCAGCATTCCTATTCTGTTTTTAGGAATGGCTGTCACGTTTCGTCGGGCAAGAGCTAGTTTGCTGGATACGGCTCGGCAAAATTTGGAGCAGAGCGCCGTTCGCAAAGCAGACACGATTCATACCGCTCTACGAGATTTGCAAACGGGCTTGGCGATCGCCAGCGAAACCTCGGCTCTACAATATGGCTCTCCAGCCGCGTCAAAAGTATTTCTCAACCAGCTTCAAAAGCAGCTGCCTACGGATGTTCAGTGTCTTCAGCTCCGCAATCTGCAAGCCAACCGGATTGTTGCGACAACCTGCGGCGATCGGATTTTAGACTCTGTTTCCACTAGCGCCTGGGCAAAGCAAAGAAATCTAGGGGATGCCAACCGTTTACAGATTCATACGCTGACTCTAAATCGTTTGAATTCACCGCCCCAAATCAATTTTCAGAGCCAGCTCAATCTGCTGATGAGCACGCCTGTCTACAACACAACAGGACAGCTTGTCTATAGCTTGACGGCTCAAACGGTTTTGAAGCAGCCCGAAAGTATTGCGCTGCTTCAGGGGTACACGGTCGTGATTGCGGCTGACGGCACGTTGTTGGCTCACCCTTTGGTCAACCGGGTTGGACTCAACACCTCCAGGGAGCTTGATCAAGATCGGTTTCAGGATATTCTGACTAACGTGCAGCGGGGAGATACAGGCTCTCGTCATTTATTTGGTCTGACGCTGGATCAAACCGAATGGGTAGCAGGCTTTAGTCCGCTAACGATTCCCATTTCGGCAACTGAAAGTCAAACCTGGACAGTTTTGGCAGTCACAAGGCTAGACAGCGCCCTGCAAGGGCTGGAGAACATTACTCAAACTTTGTTAATTTTGACTGCCGGGTTGCTGGCGGCACATCTGCTGGCAATGCTTTACATGGCAAGAGATTTAGCATTGCCGATCGAACAATTGGGCAAATATGCGCAGCGGATTCATAAGCGTGACGCTCTAGAGCGTGACTCCCTAGAGCGTGCCCCTCGAAATTTCCGCATTCGAGAGCTAAACCATCTGGCAGAGGTGCTAGACAACATGGTGGGGCGGCGAGAAGAACACACTAAAGAACTGGAGTCAGCATTGCAGGATGCAGAGGCAGCCAACCAGTTAAAGAGCGAGTTTTTGGCGAATACCTCCCATGAGCTGCGTACACCGCTGAACGCCATTATTGGCTGCATTCGCCTAGTTAAAGACGATTGCTGCGACAGCAAAGAAGAAGAAAATGAGTTTCTAGGTCAAGCCGATAAAGCGGCGATTCATCTGCTCAAGATCATTAATGACTTGCTGGATATTCAGCGAATTGAAGAAGAAAAGCTGCCGTTGACGATCGAAACGGTTGATCTGCGCAACATCCTCAAAGAAACCATTGACATAGAATCTGCGCCGATTCAGCAGAAGGGCTTGCAGCTCTCTGTCACCCCTCTGCCAGAACCGCTAATGATCCGTGCCGATGCCGCTCGGCTGAAGCAGGTGTTGCTCAACGTGGTCTATAACGCCATTAAATTCACCGATCAGGGCGGCATTACAATCGAAGTCCAGCTAGAACAGATTGCCGCTGAGGCAACCTATGCTAGCAGCAACGGTCATCATCTCAACGGAGCGAAAGATGACGATGACGAGGCTGTGGGCACAAAGTTTTGGGTGATCATAGCCATTAGCGATACTGGCATTGGTATTGATCCGGTTCAGCAGCACAAGCTATTCCGCCCGTTTGTCATGGTGGATGGGACGACGACGCGCAAATTTGAGGGCACCGGACTGGGGCTTGCTATCTCGCGCAACTTAGTAGAGATGATGGGTGGACATATTACGCTCCATAGTGAAGGTCTGGGGCATGGCACTACGGTCAAAATTGCGATTCCGGTACTTGAAGACAGCTTCAATGACATTACCCAAAATCCGGTTAGGGAAGCAGCAATTAATGCCAAGTCCAGTTGATCTACCTTGCGTTACTTACAGCGCTTTGAGCTTGGTTAAGGACAAGTTATGGCTGTCGCCAGTCTGTTTAGGACGTTTAGGGTGGGGCGCTTCGCGCCCCACCCTAAACGTCCCCGCCCTAACCGCCTTGGCGGTTGCCCTATTGAAAATTGAGGTAAGGTCAACTGAGACTGCCTAGTTGAAGGTCAAGGCTTAAAGCTTAAGGCTTAAGCTTTAAGGAGACAGGCTGACCATCTTGATTAAGAGATTGACTCAAAGCCGACAAAATTTGCACTAATTCTGCGCCCAGCCAGCCAGAGGAAATGTCAGAGGGCTGATTTTCTCGAACGCAGGTTAGAAAATGATCGCAGACCTGATGGAGCGGTTCGGTATCCTCCAAACTAAAGACATGCCGATGTTGATCGATCGCCTGATGCCCTTGGGACAATCCCCCTTCCAACAGCGTGAGGGGCGTATCAGGTGCCAGCTCATCAAAGACCAGCGTGCCGTGGCTGCCCGCGAGACAGAGCCGCCGCTGTTTATCAGGATTTGACCAGCAGAGGTGAATCGAAGCCTGAAATCCACTAGGGTAGAGCAGCTTGACCCACACTAGATCAGATAATCCATTGGGGAATCGTGAGTTGTTTGACACTGTTTGCAGCCAAGTTTTACCCTGTGCCTGAACTTGGATGGGCACTTCATCTAGCCAATAATTGAAAATAGCGATATCGTGAATTGCCAGATCCCAGAGGGCATCGACATCGCTGCGGACAGGCCCTAGGTGCGTACGGGTGGCATAGCCGTAGCGAGGGCTGCCCAACCGAGGAAGCACCGCCTTGCCCTGCTGGACTGCCGGATGAAAGAGATAAGTATGGTCAACGACAAGCTGTCTCTGCTGCTGTGCGGCGAGATGACACAGCTCTAGCGCCTCGACAACCTCTAGGGTGAGGGGTTTTTCGGCTAGCACATGTAGCCCCTGTTGCAGAGCGGCACGAATCAAGGGGTAATGAGTGGCGGCAGGAGTAGCGATCGCCACCGCCTCCAGCCCCGGCAGGTTCATCGTCTCAGACCAGTCTTGGATCAACTTAACCCGATCAAGCTGAAATTCGGCTGCAACTGCCGTCAGCCGCTCAGCGCAAGGATCGACCACTGCGACTACGTTCGATCGAGGATGATGCGCAAAATTTCGCAGCAGATGTGTACCCCAACGCCCAGCGCCCAAAATAGCAATATTGACAGGATGAAACTTTGAATCTTGGATATTTTGGATTAGAGGAATTTGAGCGATCGCTCCGAAAGGCGATGCTAAATCCAGTGACAGAGGTGAAGGTGGAGTGAAAACCATGGGTTGCCCTTGGTGGCTGATTCTCTTCATAGAGTGCCCAGGAATTTCAGGTCTACGTTTCCGAAGAATTGCTGAAATTTGAAGGGCGATTGCCTATTTCACCCAGCTCTTGAAGCGCTAGAAATGCCACCTGTGCGGCAGCTTGCTCGGCAGCTTTTTTAGATTGTCCTTTGCCCTGTCCCCAGAGCTTGTCTTGAAACCACACCTCGGCAACAAAACGCTCTTTGTCGCCGTAAGTTTGCCCTACTTCGGTGACGCGATATTCTGGCAGAGCATGACCGTAGTTTTGCGTCCAGATTTGCAGCGCGCCCTTGTAGTTTTGCAGAGTCGGGTCGCGACGGATGGCATCAGAAAACTGCTGAAAGTGCGGATCGAGCCAGGGACGAATCAGGCTGAGGCTGGCTGTGCTGAGGTAGAGAGCCGCTAGAATTGCCTCAAAGGCAGCGGCTAGGCGAGACTCTTGCCCCACCTTGTCGGCAAGGGTGCTGTTTGCCATCAGCAAATAGCGATCGCATCCATACTGGTCGGCAATTTGAGCCAGGAGGCGATCGCTGACCAAAATGCTGCGGATGGCGGCAAGTTCGCCCTCGGCGGCAGCAGGATAGGTTTCAAACAAAAAGGCGGCAGCAGCAAGCTTTACTACGGCATCGCCCACAAACTCTAGCCGCTCATAGTTCGCCTCAGCCGAAGCCGTAGGATGGGTCAGCGCCAAGTTCAGCAAGTCCCATTTGATTACAGACACAGCCTGCTCCGATAGCCCTAGCTTTTGCATGAGCTGGCGTAACTGCTTTTGACGACGCGGATCAGAAAAATTCACTGAGCTAACAAAACTAAACGAAGGGGATTTACAGAAAGGTTAGGACTTACGCATCTGCACTCAAAATCTCCTAATTCTGGAGGACTTTGAACTCTAGCTCCCCCAGAATTGGGGGTTGGGGGAAGATTTCACCTCAATCTACGTAAGTCCTGAAAGGTTTTATGGCTGTCGCCAGTTTGCTTAGGACATTTATGGTGGGGCGCTTCGCGCCCCACCATAAATGTCCCCATCCTAACCGCCTTGGCGGTTGCCATAGAATCTAAAATCGCCATAGGGGCGGGAAGAGGCGGACATAAGCCGGGTTCTGTTGTTTGGATGGCAGAACCACCCAAACGGCAGTTATCTATCTGGGATGTTTGTCACCAAACACCTCTAGCGGATTTCGCAGAAGCAGGATTTCTCCTCCCCTACTCGGAGCCGGAAAAAGACCAACCGATCGCTCCTTCGACCTTGCTTCCAACCGGGGTTTACCGAGCCAGCGCCTCTCGACGCTGCTGGTGCGCTCTTACCGCACCCTTGCACCCTTACCTGTTAGCCTCACTAGCCCATAGGCTAGTGAGACTCCATCGGCGGTATGTTTCTGTGGCACTATCCTCACGATCGCTCGCACTGGGCGTTACCCAGCAAGTTTAGTCTTTCGGAAGCCCGGACTTTCCTCAAACTGCTTTGAGTCTCCTTTCATCAGGATTCTTTGACAATTCGCAACCGCCTGCGCCTCCTCTTCCCTTTGTCCTAGTTTAGTAGGTTGCGGAATAAACGCGTGGGTGATGTTCTAGACATCTTGTTGATTTTTTAAAAGGGGCACTCCGCGCCTCTTTCAAAAAATCAATAACACATTTGAAACACTATCAATGCGTGACAGAGTAAACCCTGCTCTATTTTTTGGGGTTCCAAGGAATATGATCCCACCAGGGCATATTGATCACCTTAAATTTGCACCAGAGCGGATACTGATGTTCCTTGCCGCCGCCCTCATCTAGCAGATTCATTTTCAGCATGAGACGCAAAGAAAAGTCGAGATGCGCTTTGCGATCCTTAAAGTTGCTGTTGAGGTCTTTGATTTCTTTAGAGGCTTTTTTATCTTTAGCTTTTTTCTCAAGTTCGTCTAAATCGACTAAAGGCGCGCTCGGCTCCAGCACATTTTTATCAGGATTTGGTTTCATGATGTCTTCGGCAGTGAGCTGAGCGCTAAGGCTAGTGCCGGGAGTGACAGGGCTAGAAAATTGAGAGCCGATCGGACGGTTAGTGCTGGTGATTTGCTTGTCGCCATTGAGACGGATGACGCGACGGGAGGGGGTGCCGAAGTCGGTCAGGGTGCTTTTGTCCCAGTCGGCGTAGATTTGGACATTCTTAGACTTATTCTTGATAGTTGCCCCTAGCATTTTGGGCTGATCGCCGTGCTTGTAGCGATCCTCAAATTTGAAGCTCACCTCAACAATGTCTTTGAGCTGGACTTCTCCAAGCGTCATTGCTTCTAGCTGGGTTTCTAAATCTTTTTTGTCAAAATCAATCCGAGTTTGAGCCTCTAGATCATCGATCGCCCGACTCACGACGTAAGCCACGCAGATGAGGAAAATTACCAGAATAATTAGGTCAGTGTCGCTCATGGCTCTTGTTTGCTTATTCCTCGTTCACTCACTCAAGAAGTGTGGCTTCTAGAATTCTAGAACTTGGTTTCAAAAGCGCGCTAACGAAACGGATATAAAGTAGAAATATAAAGTGAGTAGAAATACAAAGCGCGAAGACTTGTGAGTCTCTTTCCAGGATGAAGTCAGCAATCTAGACCAAGTGGAACTCTCTTAGCGCAGGTAAAAAATTTGCATTTTCGTGGCTAGAGCGGCTGAGCTTAATTAGAACAAAGCGCTGAAGTGAGGTTAACCCCGCCCATTGTCCAGTCGTGAGAGCAACGCCCAAGCTATTCCCCTGCTCCTGAACGCTTTCGGGAATGGTGGATAGATCCGCCCAGTCTGGATGACTCTCGATCGGTAGATCAGCCGGAGTCTCGTCTAAGTGAGCCTGAACAAATTGGTGGAGGAGCGATCGATAAGCCTGAGTTTCTGCTTCGGTCGCGCAATGAGTGTCTAGCAGAACTCGCCGCTCGTCTGCCGTGAGGTGATTCCAATGGTGCAGCTTCAGCTTGACTCCGCAGCGATCCAGCTTGTAGCGCACCGTCATGGGAATGCAGCGTAGCGTTGTGGCGAAATCTGTCTCGAATTGGAAAAATTGGCTCATGGCTGCGTCAGATCGGGGGCTATATGTATTTTTGAGTCTTCTATCCTATACCCGACTTATGGCTCACGCCATCGCTAAAAGAATAGAAGATTGAACGATTTTATCGATGATGCTCCCTGTATAGCTGACTTTCCAGCCGACTTGAGGCAACAACTTTTCCTTGCTTGATCACGGTTCGTCCCACAGGTGAAGCGATCGCCTCACTCACCGAACGAGCGTCCAAAATCACTAGATCAGCCGTTTTTCCCACCTCCACGCCATAGGTTTCAATGCCGATCGCCCTTGCCGCCTGAGTCGTCGCCATGCGGAGACAGAGCTGATGACTGGCAATCGTGCCCATTTGCAAAACCTGAGCGAGCAGCATACAGATTTTTAGCACATCGCCATCGCCAAAGGGCGTAAATAGATTCATAACATTGTTGGTTGCCAGCCCCACATTGACTCCCAGTTCGGCAAGCTGATGCACAGGGGCAACGCCGCGCCGCACGTTATGAGTGTCTTGGCGGGACATCATGTAGAGATCGGAGGCGGGTAGCGCTAAGACAGATATTCCAGCAGCCCGAAGGGCGGGGGCGATCGCCGCTAGTTCTCCCGGCTCTAGCGCCGCCAGCTTAGTCATATGCCCCAGACAGACGCGCCCTTGCCAGCCGCGTTTCACGGTTTCCTGAATCACAAACGGCACGAGCAGCGGCTCTGAATCGTCCAAAAAATCCAGATGAAAATCAACGTCACAGTCGAAGTCTTGGGCAATGTCAAAAATGATTTGCACATTGCGCTCTGGATCAGCATCCACGTAGGGGGCAGAACCAATCACATCTCCACCCATTGCCATTGCCTGTCGCAGCAGCTTTTCGGTGGCGGGGGTCATTCCTTCCTGCGCAAAGACCGCCAACTGGAGCGTCATGCCCCAGGCATACTCTGTGCGGAGCGGCAGCAGCGCCTCCATGCCCGTTAGCCCCACGATCGGATCGACCTCAACATGGCTACGCATGGCGGTTATGCCAAAGGCGATCGCTCTCTCAATCATCTGTCTAGCGCGAGATTGAATGTCCTCAACCGTAAAGGATTGCTTCAGCCGCAGGGTTTCCCGCATGGCTTCGGCAAAGTTGCCTTCCTGAGCGGGATAGCGATCGAGTAGCAGAGCTTTGTCGAGATGAAAGTGGGCATCGACCAGACCAGAAATTACCAGGCGACCACCAGCATCTATGATCTCAACAGCCGGAGCTTCAGGAGCAATCGCGGGTGAGATATCAATAATTTGGGCTTGGGCGATGCCAATGTTCCAAAGTCCAGAGCGATCGGGGATCTGAGCATTAACGATCGTGAGATCTGTAGTATTGAAAGTCATTTAGCAACTGGCATATAGCATTACGGAATTGAGTTAGGATAATTTATTTTTTGAGAGCCGCGCTGAGCGCGGCTCTCAAAAATAACTCATTGGCTCTGAGCGCGCAGCGCTATATCTAGGAGTACAGGAGAGAGCTGAAGTCACTATGACTTGAAATCACCGAGATTATTATGAGCAAATTCTCAGTCAGCACTATCGAACTCTGCTTCTAGATTTTTACGAGCGCAATGAGTTCTACCGACACCTAAGCTATTGAGACTTTCTTGGATAAGGCTCAAGATATGAAAAGACAGTTAAAGCTAATCAATTTGCCTTAAAGCGATCGATAGGGCACGCTCTGATAAACGATCTAGCGAAAGCTCATTGTCGTCTGTGATGAGATTTTCCTTGTGCATCAACTCCAACACGGTTTGATACAGAATTTTCTCAACTTGCTGAGCGCGATCGCTTAACCAGTCGTGGGTTTCAGCGTCTTCGGGAAACTGCTCAATGCAACTCTTTGTATAGGATCGGAAATTGTGTACCTGCCGCAGAAGACTGGCTAAGTAACCAGGACATTCACACGCAATGATGTCAACAGATTCACAAATAGCTAGCAGCAGCTCCTCAGAGACATCTGAAGGAAGTTTGATGGTTCTCTCGGAGGGGTTGGAAGTATTCAAGGGTTTAAGAAATATAGCTACGACTCAATTGTTGAGACTGCATTACGCATTGCTGAGCCTCTAAAATCCAAAATAATTGACAGAACAAAGTTTTGGAATCTCTCTCTCGGATTATTCATCCAATGAAAGATTCACGTTATTGATGCCTTGATTGATTCATTATGGATGTGCGCTTACGAGATACGTGCTGCTAAACCGCGATCGCTTCGGGTGCTGCCAATGCCAAAATGTGATAGCAAGAAGGCGTTTCCTCGCCTAACACCTCTTGAATACGGCTGCGAATGCAAACATGCAGATCCTGAATGGAGTCAGTGAAGCTGTGACGAACATGCAGCACTGCGGTTTGCTTCTGAAATTCGTGACCATAGTACGCCACAAAGTAGGTGTAGCGATCGGGGTCGGGGGCATCTAAAACAAAATCTCTCATGGGTACCAGATTCTCCTGTCACTGGAAGTCGATGGATTAGTCAGAAAGGGGCAGAGAAAGTTGTTTGCCTAGGCAGCTAGGCGGGTTGTTGAGATCGCCTAAGTCTACCTTTAGACTATGTTCTTCTAGATTATGTTAATGCGCAGATTAGCTCTACAGTATTTATGCTTTACTCACCTCAGCGCTTCGGTGTAGGGACTGGAGAAATCACTGACTTAAACCATTTAATTCAGCCCGACTCGTCCAGCACCTTTCAACTTTTTGAGTCCTACTCCTCTAACAGTCTATAGCGAAACCAATAGGCTGTCGCTCTGTATCTTTCCCGAATTTTAGAGGGTCATGGCTCTCAACTTGTTCCGAACGGCGATCGCACTAGCCAGACGAAAGCGGAATGGTACACTGGGATGCACCAAATCAAAAATGCGGCGTGCGGTAGCAATGATCTTCCCTGATTTAGCGCAGTTTAAAGAATTAGCTCAGCAAGGCAATTTCGTTCCGGTTTTTCAAGAGTGGGTTGCCGATCTAGATACCCCCGTTTCTGCCTGGTATAAGGTTTGCGCCGGACAGCCCTATAGCTTTTTGCTGGAATCGATTGAGGGCGGCGAAATTATTGGACGCTATAGCTTCTTGGGCTGCGATCCGCTATGGATTTTGGAGGCAAGGGGCGATCGCACCACTCAGACGCATCGAGATGGCTCAACGCAGATCTTTGAGGGCGATCCGTTTGAGGCGTTGGCGACCTGCCTTGCCCCCTATCGTCCGGTCAAGCTGCCCCATCTGCCGCCTGGAATTGGTGGGCTATTTGGCTTTTGGGGCTATGAGCTAATTCACTGGATTGAGCCGCGTGTGCCGATCTATCCGCTGAGCGAGGGCGATTTGCCAGACGGGCTGTGGATGCAGATCGACCAGCTTTTGATTTTTGACCAAGTGCAGCGCAAGATCTGGGCGATCGCCTATGCAGATTTGCGCGATCCTGCTATCGATCTCCAACAAGCCTATGAATCTGCTTGCGATCGCGTGACTCAACTTGTAGACAAGCTGCAACTGCCGCTTTCAGGTCGGGACACGCTGCTGCAATGGACGCCGCCGAATAAATCGAAGTCTAACCCTGACGAAGGTTTGGCGGCTCGGTATGTCAGCAACACCACAAAGGAGCAATATTGCGCCAACGTTGAAAAAGCCAAGGCGCATATTCGAGCAGGAGATATTTTCCAGGTGGTGATCTCCCAGCGCCTCTCGACCGAGCTGAAAGGCGATCCGTTTTCGCTGTATCGATCGCTGCGGCTGATCAATCCCTCGCCCTACATGGCGTATTTTCACTTTCAAGACTGGCAGATCATAGGCTCTAGTCCAGAGGTAATGGTCAAAGCCGACCTGTCGCCCGAAGCAGAGGGGCTGAAGATTGCGACCCTACGCCCGATCGCTGGAACCCGCCCTAGAGGCAAAACGCCTCAGCAAGATGCTGAATTTGCCACAGACTTGCTGCAAGATCCCAAAGAGGTTGCCGAGCATGTGATGCTGGTGGACTTAGGACGCAATGATCTGGGGCGAGTTTGCGCCAACGGGACGGTCGTGGTCGATCAGCTGATGGTGATTGAGCGCTATTCTCACGTCATGCACATTGTCAGTAATGTAGTGGGGCAGCTAAGTGCTGACAAAACGGCATGGGAGCTGCTCAAAGCCTGTTTTCCAGCAGGAACGGTCAGTGGTGCCCCAAAAATTCGCGCTATGGAAATCATCCATAATTTGGAATCTTGTCGGCGCGGTGTATACTCCGGCTCATACGGCTACTATGACTTTGAGGGACAATTGAACACAGCGATCGCCATTCGCACCCTAGTGGTTCAGAGCCATCCAGACGGTAAGCGCTTTGTTAGCGTTCAGGCTGGGGCAGGGCTAGTAGCAGATTCCGACCCCGAACGAGAATATGAAGAAACGCTGAACAAGGCGCGAGGGATGTTGGAAGCCATTCGCTGTTTGGAAGAGTAGAGGAGCAATTTGTAACATCTCCGAAAACCTTAACTCAGATGCTACTCTTTGCTAACCTCCCCACAACCTTTTAATTACCTCGCCTTTAGCTGAGAAATCTATGCTAGTCCTCAATGTTAGCTAGGTTACATAGGTATGCTGAACTCCCCAGTTTTAGAAGCAAAGCAACAGCCCGATCTGCGCCAACTGCTCGAAGAGCTATACCAGGGGAGGAGTTTGCAGCCTTACCGAAGTGGTCAAACCATTCGGATGCTCCCAGACGAAATTTTTGTGGTCTGTCGGGGCGTGGTTCAGCTCGGAACCCTCTACGATACGGGTGATGAAGCGCTGCTAGGGCTTGCCTGTCCTTCCATGCCTTTTGGATTACCGCTAGCGCTGATTCGACCTTATCAAGCTATGGCGCTAACCGATGTAGATCTAATGCGGGTCAAAATGGCTGAGATTCAGCAATCGCAGATGCTAATGCAAGGGCTGTTTCGGCACTTGACTCGTCGCTTGCAGCAGACAGAGGCAATATTGGCGATGGTGGGCTACCGTCGGGTTGAGGAGCGGCTGCGTCATCTACTGCTGCTGCTGGTGCAGGAAATTGGGCAACCCGTACCTCAAGGAATGCGCCTTAGCGTCCGGCTGACCCACCAACAGTTGGCCAACGCGATCGGTACAACCCGTGTAACCGTGACCCGTCTGCTGAGTCAGCTTCAGGGAGAAGAATGGCTGATTGTGAGCAGCGATCGCCACATTATTTTGCCCAGCAACTCACTGCTGCTAAACCGCACGGTGTTTGCTTAAAATTATGGATCATGTAAAATCCAATTTTCTTTAAAGGCACTCCACGCTTCTTTTAACAGACTTAGACTCAGCAAGACGCACAATCCTAAGCTGAGATTTGCTCAGTTTGTGCGAGGAACTTCGGCAGAGGAAGGTGCTATGGAAGGAGCTGTGGGCTGAGCCTCTTGAGTTTGCGGCGCTTGAGGATTTTCCATCACTACTGCCTCGTAGGGCACAACCCCAGACGCTTCGCTATTGAGACAGCGAGCCGCTTCACCTGAAAGATCAAGCGATCGGTCTTCCAGGTAAGGGCCGCGATCGTTAATGCGTACTACAACCGAATCCTGTGTTTCTTGATTAGTAACTTTGAGATAGGTGTCGAAGGGTAAGGTTGGGTGAGCAGCCGTTAGCTTCACAGGATCAAACGTTTCGCCTGTCGCAGTCAGGCTTCCGGCAAAAGATGGGTCATACCAAGAGGCGTTGCCCTTGAGCTGCTTTTGGGTAAGGCTAAGCGTATGCATCTGACTTTGTGCCTCTGCAATTGGCACGGGCAGAACCTCTAAAGCCGATCGCAAGTTGTTGACCCAGGAGATTGCCAAGAGTTCAGGGTTCCGATCGAATTGAGAAATTAGCTCTGGGTCAATTTGAAACAGAATGATTTCTCCTGCCTTGCCTATCGGGGTCAGGCGATCGATCGTAGCTTGCAGTGTTTCTGGGCTAAAGTCAGGATTGTTCAGGGCTTGCTCCAAACTCTGGGCGAGGGCATCTGCCTGAGCCTGAGTCGGCAAATTGGCAATGGTTTGCCCTTTTACCTGCACTTGAAACACTCGATTGAAAGCGGGTTTAGGAAGCATTTCGTCAGCGGCTAGACAGTCTCGCTGTTCATGCTCAGGCTGTTCTGTGGAAGTGCCTCCACCCTTGACGCTGCTCAACTCCTTCGTGTCATTTGCTTCTGGAGGCGGAGTGAGCGATCGCGGGTTTGGATTCTCGACAACGGCTACAAGGGGCGCATCAAAATTGAGGGACTCGCTAATGCCAGAAGACCAGCTAGAGATGGCTTTGACAAATTGTAAGGACGGGCTAGGAACTGAAGTTAAAGGGCTTTGAGTTGTCTGAGCTTGAACTTCAAGTTCTGAGTTTGAAGAGGGTGGCGCAGTCAGATGGCTTGCCGAATTGCTAACCGAATCACTGACCCAGAAATCTGCCCGATCGCCTAAAACTGGCTGTAACACTTCTAAGTCCTGCGGCAATCCAGAGTTAAGTACGGTGCTAGAAGAGCTGGAAAATGCAACTAGGGCGTAAAGAGAGCTGCTGTAGTCAGACGGGATAGATACGAGGCTGATCATAAGCAAAACTTGTGTGAAATAACCCTGATAGAACAGTTAGGTGTCAAATCATACCCTTTAGCTAGACCATTCACATCCTTCTATAGTCGATAGTAAGAGAGGCCTTTAACAGTGCTGAGTTATGGCAGAAAACTTCATTAAGAGTTGACATAGATTGGATATGAGAATGCTTTGTTCAATGCTTCTTCCAAATCCACAGCTTTCAACCATATAAACATATACAGCGCGATCGTAGTTCATTCCGGTAATCAACCTAAAATTTATGACCCTCAAAGCTTTCACCATGCATCATCTATGACTTACTCTGACCCAATTTCGCAGTGGGATAGCCTGCTGACTAATCTAGGCGTATGGCAAGGTTCTTTTAGCCGTTTTTCGCCTAAAGGTCTTTTGCAGGACGAGACTTCCAGCCAGGTGACGTTAGAAGGCTTGAGCAACAATCGAACCATTCGACAGACGATCCAACAGGTTTCTAGTCAGACAGGCGAAATTCTCTCGAATAAAGTTTTGGAGTACAGTACGCTAGGTCGCAGTATTTTGCTGTTTGAAACGGGAGAATTTTCTCAAGGCTCCCTTCAGTTTTCGCCGTTCTCCGAGTTTGGAGCTGAGCTGGGCTTTATGCAGGGCGATCGCCGCTTACGCTTGGTGCAGCTGTTTGATAAAGGAAGTCAGCTCTCTAGTCTGACGCTGGTTCGAGAGCATCGCCAAGACTCTCTCAGAGCAGAACGCCCGCCGCTGACACTAGACCAGCTTGTGGGCACCTGGTACGGAGAGGCGGTAACGATTTACCCAGATTGGCGATCGCCCGATCGATATGCCACGACTCTATCCATTCAGAAAGAGGGCGATCGGTTAGTGCAGCAACTCACGGCTCCTGAAGTAAGTCTCACTTCTACTGCTGCTATTGAAGGCTGCATTCTTCGGTTTGAGCAGGGTCAGTACCCTATTCAGGTGGTGCTGTTGCCCGATGGCGCGTCCTCCAATACGCCAATCCAGATTCCCAAGGGTCAGCCGTTCTTTTTAGAAGCAGGATGGCTAATAGCGGCAGGTTTACGGCAACGGATGATTCGTCGATATGATGCTCAGGGCGCGTGGGTTAGCCTGACACTTGTGACTGAAAGAAGGAGCCAGTAATCAAAATTGAGCAAAACTCTCCTGATCCAGTAAAAACCCTTAGGTATAAGGGAGTGGTAGATGCACCCTGATAAATCCCTGGCTTCTGGTCGGGGATTTTTATTTTCTCTGTGCAGTCAAACAGAATTCTTGCTTTACAACTCTATTTTTTCCTGATTTCATCCCTGCCTATAGGTATAAAGGAATGGTAGATGCACCCTGATAAATCCCTGGCTTCTGGTCGGGGATTTTTTGTTGTGTGGTAAATTTTATACCTATTTTCGTGCCAGCATTGCTCAGATATGGCGCTACGCGCTGAGAGCCAATGAGTTATTTTTTTGAGTTGTTTTTTGAGAACCGCGCTCCGCGCGGTTCTCAAAAAACAACTGCCGCCTCATCACTTTAGATTGGTATCAGACGAGAGCTTGAAGCTTTCAGCCTCAGCAGCATTCACAATTTACGAATAGAGGTAGTATTCTCTAGTCGTTGTCTTGCAGGGTTTGACGATGAATCGTCCAGTCGGAGTTACTATTGTTGCCACACTTCAACTGGTTGGGGCTATTCTAATTCTGATAGGGAGTTTGGGAATCCTGTCATTCAGAGACGCGATCGCTCAAGAAGTCTCTCCAACACCCTCTGTTGCTCAGGCAGGTTCTTTTGTCGTCGGGTTTGGAATTTTTCTGCTGCTTCTGGGGTTGATAGGTTTACTGCTTGCCTATGGGCTATTTATGCTGCAATCCTGGGCTTGGGTCGCAACGCTGGTTCTGGAAGGCTTCAAAACCTTGAGTAACTTATCAACAGTAGCAACAGGCATCGGCAGTCGAGGCATTGCTGTCTTCCAGCTGGTTATTAGCGCGATCGTGCTCTACTACCTGCTGCGATCGGAAGTCAAGCGAGCCTTTGGGCGCAGAGCCGCAAGCTAGCCTCCAATCGGCTTTTCAGGTGGGCGGGGGGAAGCCTCTGGGACCGATAGAGCATCTTTTGCCGATAAACCTTCGCCTTGAGAGCCAAAATACCACAGCGCGGCTGCCGCTTCGGCACGGGTAACGGTCTTTTTGGGCTGAAACAGGGTGGTGTAGCCAAAGGCGCGACGGATATTAGCTAAGTCGCCATTTTGGTAGTCGGCAATCACGGCACGCTGGGCTTTGGGGTCTATTTTGGCGGCATCCTGGAAGCCCCAGGTTTGCTGAAGGGTGTCTAGGTTGGCGTTAGGGAGCGATCGCCGGATGTCAACAGGCACTTTCCAGAGAACCATGTCTTCGCGAGTCAGCGGCGCATCAGGGCGGAAGCTGACGGGGGAGCCATCGCCTGATAGGGCGCTAGTGATTAACCCAGCGTTGGCCAAGCCCTGGATGGCGCCAAAGTCCGGATCGCTGACGGGCACGTCTGGAAAAGCAGGGCGATCGGTAGATGTCCCTAACCGCACCTGGCGACCCGACTGATTGGCGTAGATTTGGTTATTGGCAGCTACCAGCCAGCGGGCATATTCGCGGCGGGTAATGGCTTGGTTGGGCTTAAAAGTTGGGCTATTGGAAGTCGTGTTGCTGGAGGCAGACGATCGCAGGGGTAGCGCTCCCAATTTGAGCAGATCAGTAATATATTTTTGGAGTTCTGGAGGCGTCTGATTGAGATCGGCGTAGCTTGAGGTGGCGGCAGATCGATCTGGGCTTTGAGCCACGTTAGTCTGGGCATCTGGCGTCTGTGCCTCTGAGGACAAACCGGATGGCGGCACAGGTCCCACAAAAGCGGGATCGCCTGGTTGAGGCAAGCTGGTTTGGGACGATGGATTAGAGGATTGACCTACGCCCTCTGAGAACTGATAGCTGAGCGTGAATTCTGTCTTGCCTACAGCATTTGAAGCAGTAGCCTCAGAAGAGGCGCTAGAGCTTGCAGTGCCCACCGTAACTCGCAGGTTGTCTCGCGACGCAACGATCGCTCCAGAAACCCCAGGCTGATCTAACTGCCAGCCATTGGTCTTCAGACTGTCCTGATAGAATTGCCGCACTTGGTCGCTAGAGTCAGCCGTTGCCCAACGAGTCTGGGTGGGCTGAGCCACTTCAGAGGTGATAGGCTGCGTCACGGCAACCAAATCCGCGTTGGGATAGCGAGGAATTTCGCCCGGAAATCCGGCAGGAAGCTGCGCCGTGCCGCTCTCCAATGATCCGTTAGGGCTATCATTGGGCGATGCCTCAGCGATCGCTGGACTTTCCTGAAGCCTGGGATCGGCTGCCAGCGATCGCTCCAAATTTGCCGCCCATGGCGCGTTGGAACAGGCACCTAAAGGCAATATGCCACAGGTCATTAACCCCATCCACAAGGCAAAAGATTTGAGTGAAGACATGGCTAAATCGCTACTCTAGATTTCGCGCCGACTCCACAACCTTACCGTGAATCCACGTTAGTCCGCAGGTGCGCTTTACTGAACCGCCAGGTGAGGATAGCCGCCGCAACTGCCAAGCCAATTGCCAGCCCCCACCATAGCCCCACGCCTCCCCAGCCTAGCGGAAAGCCCAAGACATAGCCGCTGCTAAACCCTACGCACCAGTAGGCGAAAATGCCAATCAGCATCGGGACTTGGGTGTCTTGGATGCCCCTTAAAGCGCCGACAGCCGTCACCTGAATGCCATCTACCAGCTGAAACACGGCGGCAATGCCTAGCAGAATCTTTGCTAAGTCTACGACGGCAAAGTTTTCAGGATCGTGAATGTCTAGATAGAGAGAGACGATCGCCTCCGGAATAGTCCAAAATACCAGCCCCATCAGCGCCATAAAGACTGCCCCCACACCCATACCGAGATAGCCAGCTCGCTTTGCTCCCGCTAGATTATTTTTTCCCATTTCCTGACCGACTCGGACAGTCGTGGCGTAAGAGATACCCAGCGGAATCATAAACGTCAGCGCTGCCGTCTGAAGCGCAATTTGGTGAGCTGCCAGGGTCACAGTTCCCAGTTGCCCCATGAGAAAAGTGGTGAGGGTAAAGAGTCCGGTTTCCATGGCTGCCAAAACGCCGATCGGCACACCAATCTGGACTAAATCCCAAAACATCCGCTTTTCAAACCGCTGCAAGTGATGAAAGATCCGGTAAGTTCGCAGCTGAGGCTGCCAGAGCACATAAAGCGTCAGCGCCAGAAACATCCCCCATAGAGACAGAACGCTGGCGCAGCCAATGCCAACAATGCCCAACGCCGGAAATCCTAACTTGCCCAGCATTAGCACATAGTTAGCAGCCACATTGAACAACGTGCCAATCACCATAATCACAATAACGGGTCGGGGCTGCGAAAGTGCAGAGACAAAGTTTCGCAAGACGGCAAAGCCCAAAGCGGGAAAAATACCCCAGGCGATCGCTCTTAAGTAGGCGCTTGCCAGCCGAGTATTTTGCTCTTCTTGCCCCAAGATCTGCATCAGCACACCGCCCTGCCACAGCAGCACTGTACTAGGTAAGGCAATTACAGCAGCCAGCCACAGCCCTTGGCGTACCACATGACTGACCTCCTCGGTTTTACCTGCCCCAAATGCGGCAGCAGCTAAAGGACTCACAGATGCCAAAATGCTTGTGCCAATCAGCAAAAGACAGGTAAACAAACTCGCCCCCAAGGCTCCTGCAGCTAGGGTCTGCTGTCCTAAAATGCCCATCATTACGGTGTCTACAAATCCTGTAGCGGCTTGAGCTAACTGGGCACCTGCCAGGGGAATGGCTAAATGCAGCAGCAAGTGAGTCTCTTTGACCCATTGCGATCGGGTCAGGGTAAATGGCATGAATCAGAATTAGAGTAGGCTGACCTGTTTGACATAAAAGAACCTTAGCAGACGCATCAGCTCTAGTCTTCGCCTATGTTGACGATTTTCCTAATCAAGAACTCCGCCGCGAGCGGACGGAGTATGAACAGCCAACTCTTCTTGCCAATTACTTACGACGCAAGCGGCGGGGAATCTACCCGTAGAGATTGAAATGAATTCCTGCTATATTGACAAATTTTCTCAATAGTGAGTATAGTAATTGCAGTGTTCTCCTCTCAAAGGATCGGCAGGTGGGATTAGTCGTAAGGCTAGTCCCCCATTTTTTAAGCATTAATCTTCAAATGGATATTGACCTTCAAAACTGCCCCTTATCTTATGGCAACGTTTTAGGTTTGGGGTTCATAAATCGATAGACTGATAGGAAAGGTTTTATCCGTCTTTGAAATCTATGGATTCTGTTTCTGAGCCGCTGACTGATCGCGCCCTGCTGAGTTCTCCGCCTGAAGCTTTTGATGTAATCGTAATTGGGTCTGGCATCGGTGGGCTGGTGACGGCAACTCAGCTTGCAGCAAAAGGGGCGGCGGTGCTAGTGCTAGAAAGCTATGTGATTCCAGGGGGTAGCGCCGGATATTTTGAGAGAGAGGGCTATCGGTTTGATGTCGGGGCTTCGATGATTTTTGGGTTTGGCGATCGCGGCACCACCAATCTCCTAACCCGCGCCCTACAAGCCGTCAACGTCAGCTTAGAAACGCTGCCCGACCCGGTACAAATTCACTATCACCTGCCGAACGGCTTAGATCTAAAGGTTCATCGGGATTATGAGAAATTCTTGCAGGAGTTGATTGCCCATTTTCCCCACGAGGCGCAGGGAATTCGGCGGTTTTATGACGAGTGCTGGCAGGTGTTCAACTGCCTCAATGTGATGGATCTGCTGTCTCTAGAAGAGCCACGCTACCTGACACGCGTTTTCTTTCAGCATCCGTTTGCCTGTCTAGGGCTAGTGAAATATCTGCCACAAAATGTGGGAGACATTGCCCGTCGCCACATCCAAGATCCGCAGCTGCTCAAATTTATTGACATGGAGTGCTACTGCTGGTCGGTAGTCCCTGCCGATCGCACGCCTATGATTAATGCGGGCATGGTGTTTAGCGATCGTCACTATGGCGGCATCAATTACCCGAAAGGCGGCGTCGGTCAAATTGCTCAGAAGCTGGTGGAAGGGCTAGAGAAGGCAGGGAGCCAGATTCGCTACAAAGCCAGGGTAACGGAAATTTTGCGGGAGGGCGATCGAGCCGTGGGGGTGAGGCTGTCGTCGGGTGAAGTCATTCGCGCTAAAAAAATCGTTTCTAACGCCACCCGCTGGGATACCTTCGAGAAGCTATTACCCAAAGATCAAATGCCCCTGGCTGAGCAGAAATGGCAGCAGCGCTATGAAAAGTCACCGAGCTTCCTGAGTCTGCACCTAGGGGTGAAGGCGGAGGTTTTGCCGTTGGGTACCGAGTGTCACCATATTTTGCTGGAGGATTGGCAGAAAATGGAGGAGGCGATCGGCACAATTTTTGTCTCCATTCCTACCCTGCTCGACCCAGACCTAGCCCCGGTAGGACATCACATCATCCACGCTTTCACGCCAAGCTGGATGGAATCCTGGCAGGATTTGCCGCCCCACGAATATGAGGCAAAAAAAGAGCAGGTTGCAGGTAGAGTTCTTGAGCGATTGGCAGTCATTTTTCCCGGTCTAGAAGCAGGATTAGACTACATGGAAGTCGGCACGCCTCGCAGCCATCGCCGCTTTCTGGGGCGACAAGACGGCACCTATGGGCCTATTCCGGGGCGCAAGCTAATGGGTCTGCTGGGAATGCCGTTTAACCGGACTGCCATACCCGGACTCTACTGCGTCGGCGACAGCACTTTTCCTGGACAAGGGCTAAACGCAGTTGCCTTTTCGGGGTTTGCCTGTGCCCACAGAATTGCCGTAGATTTAAGGCTTTAATCGCCGATCGGTAGCAAGGCACACAAAAAGATTAGGACGCTTCAACTTTACAATGAACGATTGATGCGATTCGCACTTGGCGAGTAATGCCGAATGACAAAACTCAGACTATAGCCTTACGTAAGCCCTACGTAATTGAGTTAGGGCGAGTTATTTTTTGAGAGCCGCGCTCCGTGCGGCTCTCAAAAAATAACCCATTGGATCTAAGCGCGTAGCGCTATATTCAGGTCATATTAGCTCTAAAAGTCAATCAACACTAGCCAACTCAACCTATCTGCAATGAAACGAATTCGACTTTTGCTGACTCTGTTCTTCACTGCCATTGCGGCAGCTTTTCTAATTACCGCCTGCAATGGTGGAACGACGACTTCAGGTGCAAGTCCTGGCAAGTCTCTAACGATGGCAACCTCTGCCGACTATCCGCCCTTTGAATTTGTGTCTTCGGCAAGCGGGACTCAGGAAATTGTTGGGTTTGATATCGATATCGCCAAGTATATTGCTGAGAAGACGGGCTATTCCCTGCAAATTCAAAATATTGACTTTAACGGACTGCTGCCCGCTCTACAGTCCAAACGAGCAGACTTTGTAATGGCAGGCATGACTCCGACTGAAGAGCGGAAGAAAAACGTTGATTTCTCTGATATCTATTACGAAGCAAAAAACACGATCGTTGCTAAGAAGGGCGCTAACTTAACCACAGGAGCCAGTTTGTCTGGCAAAAAAGTGGGGGTTCAGCTCAGCTCAATTCAAGAAGGGGTTGCTAAGAAAATTCCAGGCGTCACTCCAGTAGCGCTCAATCGTATTAGCGAACTTGTGCAAGAACTCAAAACGGGAAGAATTGACGCGGTGATTATGGAAGACACCGTTGCCAAAGGATTTACTGCTACTAATACTGAGCTTGAATTTAACGTCATTCCCAACGAAGAGCAGGCAGGTTCGGCGATCGCTTTTCCTAAAGGATCAGCGCTCTCAGCTGAATTCAATCCAGTTCTTAAGGAAATGATTGCCAGCGGTAAAATCGAGGAATTGGTAACGAAATGGTTTGGTGACAATTCCCCTGCGGCTGCTCAGACACCCGCTACATAGACCGATGGGTTGCGTTTTAGGTAAGCTGTTGATTTTTTGAAAGGTACGCTGTACGTCTTTCAAAAAATCAACAGCTTGATCGAAAATAATCCTGTCTATTTGCGTACTTTTTCCATCGATTTTTGATAGTAAACTACCTACAAAATCAAGGTACAAAAATTAAGGATGGACGCTAATTTCTTTGAAGCAGCTTTGAATTCTTCACCGTTTCTGGCAAGAAGTCTAGCGCAAACTGGAGGACTCAACCTAGATTTTTCCAAGATTGCACCTGACATTCCCTTTATCCTTACCGGAATTTGGGAAACGCTTAGGTTTACATTGACATCGGCTGTGTTTGGATTTGCTTTAGGAACCATTCTTGCAGTTTTTAAGATTTCAGAATTTAAGCCTTTGAAATGGTTTGCGGACTTTTACACCTCAATCTTTAGAGGAACTCCGCTACTTTTACAAATCATCATTATCTATTACGCCACTCCTCAGCTAACAGGTTACGCCATTCCAGCCTTCATCGCAGGAGTCGTGACGTTTTCCCTCAATTCAGCCGCCTATACCTCAGAAACTATTCGGGGAGGCATTGCAGCGATCGATCGGGGGCAACGAGAAGCTGCCATGACGCTGGGAGTTAAATATCCTCTGATGATGTGGGATATTATTTTGCCTCAAGCCTTCAAAAACATTTTGCCTTCGCTGGTGAATGAAAGCATTGCGCTCTTGAAAGATTCTTCTCTCGCTTCCGTCATCGGAGTTGAGGAGTTGACGCGTCGAAGTCAAATTGTGGCTGGACAGAAGTTTATCTTCTTTGAACCCTATATTTTCGTGGGTATTGTCTACTACATCATGATTGTAGGACTGACCTGGTTTGCAGAACGTTTTGAAAGGAGAATGCGCCTCAGTGATTAGAACAGAGTTTCTCTCTAAATCTTTTGGAAAACTAAACGTTTTAAAGGATATTTCAACCGAGATTGGGCAAGGTGAAGTTGTTGCGATTATCGGTCCTTCGGGTTGCGGTAAATCAACTTTTTTACGCTGCCTAAACCTCTTGGAAATGCCAACTAGAGGCAGAGTTTACATCAACAATGTCGATATTACTCATCCCAAAACGGACGTCCGGAAAGCTCGGCAGAACATGGGCATGGTGTTTCAGCACTTCAATTTGTTTCCCCACAAAACGGTGCTAGATAACGTAATCTATGGCCCAACCAAAGTGAAGCAAATTCCTAAGGGTGAAGCGGAAGATCTGGGTTTGAAGCTGCTGGCTCAGGTCGGACTATCTGAGAAAGCGGGCGTTTATCCTTCCAGACTTTCAGGCGGACAGAAACAGCGGGTGGCGATCGCTCGCTCGATGGCGATGCAGCCTGAAGTAATGCTATTCGATGAACCAACTTCTGCTCTCGATCCGGAAATGGTAAAGGAAGTGCTAGACGTAATGAAAGGGTTAGCCAGCACCGGAATTACAATGGTGATCGTCACCCATGAAATGGGATTTGCCCGTGAGGTTGCAAACCGAATTCTGTTCTTGGATGGCGGCGGTGTTGCCGAGGATGCTCCCCCAGAAGTTTTCTTCTCAACGCCCAAGAGTGAACGTGCCTGCCAGTTTCTAGAGAAAGTTTTATAGTCTCAGACATCTACAGCTGTATTCACCTGATTGGGACGGGGACATTTTGGGTGGCGCGCGGAGCGCGCCACCCAAAATGTCCTAAAGAAATTAAAGAAATTGAAGACGGCTAATAACTAAAACCCCCTGGTTGATTAGGCTATTACCACCTAGGGGCTTCCTCGAAAATATTTACTTGGACTTGCGATCGCTAGAATCTGCTACCCACTCAGACAACGGCTCTCCCTTAAAAGGCTGTACCCCTGTTTTAGGATACTCATCCTGATCGCGACTAAACAAACGAAATGCGCCTTCAGAAACGTACAAGATTGCGTTTTTAATCGATCGAAAAATACCCATAATCCTGACCTCAAAGTGAGTGGATATGCGCCTGTTAGTTAATTGAAATTAATTAACTGAGGTTGATAGTCTGTAGCGTCTATAAGAGTTAGGCAAGCATTACTTTTGATGTGATGTAATGTGCTGTATTAACCAAAGCCAAAGCTAACTCTTAACACTACCGATCATAGGCGAAGCCAAGGCAATGCTGCATCATTCCTGACTATTCTTTACAGCGCTAGCGAGAGACGCTTGCCTTCACCAACTGCCGCACGATCGCCGCAAGCTGTTCAGCACTATCGGCAGTGGCTAGATTTCCGGCTGCGACAGCCATTGAGTGAAGCTGATCAGGCGATCGCAACAGATGCAAGACCTTACTTTCTAGGAGGTCAGAAGTCAGCTCAGACTGTTGAAAGACGAGGGCTGCATTTGCCGCTTTGAAAATGGCAGCATTATAAGACTGGTGATCCTCAGCAGCATAGGGATAGGGAATCAAAATTGAGGGGGTTGCCGTTACAGCCAACTCCGTCAGGCTGCCTGCTCCAGCTCGGCTAATGGCTAAGTCGGCACGCTGTAAAAGCCCTGCCATGTTGTCATAAAACGGCAGACAGAAATATTGGGGATGGCTGAGCGTCTGTGCGTCCGGGTCGCTCTCTCCAGTTAAATGCACCACCCAAAAACCCGCATCAAACCAAGCTGAAGCCGCCTGACGCACCAGTTTATTCAGCCCCACAGCTCCTTGACTCCCGCCAAAAACCACAATCAGCGGAGCATCAGCTGGAATGGGAAGATCGAGCTGAGCGGATGGCAGGTTCATTGCCAGGTTAGCTAAGGGACGAAACTGCGATCGCACAGGCGTTCCTACACAAACTGTTTTTGCCCTAGGCAAACGATCAGCGGCGGCAGCAAACCCGATAGCCACCACATCACAAAATGGGCTGAGCCAGCGGGTCACCTTGCCGGGGAGAGCATTCGATTCATGCAGCACCACAGGCAAGCCCAACGATCGAGCCGCCAAAATGCTGGGGGCAGCAATGTAGCCACCTGTAGTTAGGAGCGCCTGAAAACTTCCCTGCTGCAAAAGTTGCCGGACTTTGAGGATAGAGAGCAACAATCGACTAAAAATCTTCAGAGTTCCTATCCCAAAGCGCTGCTGAAAGCCCTCGACGCGAATCGTGTGCATGGAATAGCGATCGGGCACAAGCTGCCGCTCTAGGCGATCGGGCACCCCCAGCCATTCAATCTGAAAATCCGTGAGCTGCTCAGCGGTGGCGATCGCCGGAAACAGATGCCCTCCTGTGCCGCTAGCGGCAATCAGGAGTTTGGGTAAAGATTGAGGGATGGGGGGATTGGATGTGGGATTCAGTGCGCTCACGAGTAATCTGCTCTCCCCGACTGGTTAGGCACTATCTAAGCATGAAATCTTGGCGATCGAACATCTGAAAAATGAAATATTGCTACAAATCAACTGCTTTAGGTGAGATATTTGGGGCAGCAGAGACTGGACTTTAGATTAGGATAGAGGGCAGATTCAGAAGCAGTATGCCGCAATTCTGCTTCGCTTACTTCAAATTATTACTATGCCTAATTTCCTGTCTATCCCACGCTCAATGCCAATTTCTTCCCGATCTCGTGGGGGTTGGCGACGGGCTGTTAGCCTTCTGCCGATGTTGTTGCTGGGCATGACGATCGGGGTTGGACGGGTGGAGGCGCAAGCAGCACAGCCTACGGCACCCGCTGACGCTCCTCCTGAGCTACTGCAAGCCTTGGCACAAATCGACGCAGCCGCAAGTCAGGGCAAGCTGCAAGAGGTCATGATGTTCTACAGTCCAGACTTCAGAAATGCCGATGGTTTGACCTATGCCACGCTCCAGGATGCGCTGAAGCGGCTTTGGCAACAGTATCCTAACCTGACCTATAAAACCCAGCTCAACTCCTGGCAATCGGACGGCAATGCAATTGTAGTTGAAACCACGACAACGATCGCCACTGCGCCTGCTCAGGCACCTACCCAGCTTCCTACCCGCCTCCGGCAGGGTGCCATAGAAACCGAGCGCCTGACGGCAACCATCACCTCGCGTCAGCGCTTTGAGAATCAAAGAATTGTCCAGCAGGAAATCTTAGCCGAGCGTAGCCAGCTAACCTCAGGTGAGCAACCTCCCACAGTCACGGTCAGCCTTCCAGAACAGGTCAGGATTGGTCAATCCTATGAATTTGATGCCGTGGTTGCTGAACCCTTGGGCGATCGGCTTCTCTTGGGCGCGGCGATGGAGGAGCCAATCCAAGCATCGGGCTATCTTCAATCCACGCCAGTTGAGCTAGAGCTGCTGTCTTCAGGCGGACTGTTTAAGGTTGGTCGTGCGCCCATCAAGCCCGAAAGTCTGTGGGTTTCGGGAGTCATCATTCGAGATGGCGGCATGACCAGCGTGTCGCAACGCCTACAAATTGTACCATTGACGACTTCTCCCACTCGCCCTATAGCCCCGTCTAGATAGTGATGTAGACGTACTCACAGGCAGAATAGCAACATTTTAGTGGGGCACTCCACGCCCTTACTCAATGTCCTGAGCAAATGACATGTCTTAAGCAAATGACATTGATGGAACTTAGAAGATAGCCTCAGAGTCGATCAAAGCGATCGCTTGAGATATAGCTATGCGAAGAATCCCGAATCGAACCGCAAAATTTCTGTTGAGGATGACGATCGGGTGTTTGCTCCTGCTGCTGCTTGTATTGGGCAGCCTGATGGTTCGGGTTGCACCTGCCTGGGTAGAGACTCCAATTGCCAGCGTGTCCCTGTGGCAAAACAACCGCACTGGTCTGCGAATTATGGGCTATGACTTTACCTGCACCTCCCAAAAGGCAGCGGGTCAGACGATCGATCGCTGCACCACAACTATTCAAAATAGCTCGTTAGCGATGACGCTGACTCACGCCAAGCCTTACAGAGCTTTCGAGACGCAGGGCATCATCTGTCAGGCTGCTTTTTCAGGGAAAGCCGTCCCTTGTGAAGTCTGGTTTGACTTTGCCACAGGCAATCGACCTAATGTGGTCGTCAAAGATTCTTTGGGCTTGAGCAATGTAGATTTACAGGCGTTGCGGCAGCAGCATTTTCTATCGCAGATTTCTGACTCCACTTGGAACGATATTGTCTTGGGAATTGCGATCGCCGCTAGCTTGTTAGCCGCTCTGTCCGCATGGCTCGATCCAAATACGCTGACGAAAATGTTTGCAGGGGTTAGCTTGGGCTGCTTAGCCTATGGTCTAGCTCAAACCGGATTGGGCGGCATGGTTTACCGCGCAGGTCGTGAAATCGACCTATCGCGATGGCTAGGGATAGTATCCAATCTGGCGATCGTCTTAGGAATTGTCGTTGGGGGAGCCGCTATTCGACTACTCAGATCCCACAGCCGCGTTGCCCGGATCTTCACAATCCTGGGCAGCGCTTACGGGATTTTTAGCCTGGTCGGATATGTCCTACTGTTCAGCGTTTTGGCGCTAGGATTTGTGGATTGAGGCTCTAGACTTTGACGTTGCCGGATTCACTGCAAAGGTAGCGAAAGCATTGCCGTTGACCGTTATCTTAATTTGCTGAGCCAAACGTAATTGGGCGATCGGCTGTCTCAGTAAATCTATAGCCTCTGCCAGAGCCTCGGCAATTTCGCGGGTGGCGCAATGAATCTGAAACACTCGCCATCGTCTTGAGAGTTTGCAGGCACGCAGGATCTGGAGTTTCTGCAACTGAGAGGGTTCCTCTCGATAAAAGCTCAGAATTAGTTGTGTGAGTTGAGGAGGAAGATTCATAGTCTTTAAGCCTTGACATCAAACCTGAAGTGCGGAATTTTGGAAAAACCGATGTTGAGGAGGGTTTGAGCGGGTTCCAAGCAGGTTCTAAATAAGTACAGATTCACCTGCGCGATCGCGCCCATTTAGGTCTTCTTCTATTGAAGGGCAGCAGGTAATCTTCAGCATCAGGCTGCAAAAACACTTAACTTCCGAAGACAGGGGGCGATCTAGCAAAATTTGCCTAAGATCCAGGGCTAGCAAGACTTCCACAAAAAAGAGCCAGGTTTTCCGGCTCAACATTCTTTAAGAGCAGAGCAACAAAACTACTCATAACCAAATTACTTGTAACCAAACTACTTGTAACCCCACGCCGCGATCGCCAAGCTGCCCCAGCCCAGCAGAAACGCCAGTCCACCTAGGGGCGTGATTGCCCCTAACCACTTGATGCCTGAAAAGCTGAGGGCGTAGAGGCTCCCCGAAAAGATGGCAACTCCCGCCATAAAAGCGCATCCTGTGAAGGTCAACAGCGATCGCCCCGATTCTGACTGACCTTCTGCTTGACTGAGCAGTAGCCCCACCAGCAGCAGCGCTAGGGCATGATACATCTGATAGCGGGCGCCCGTTTCAAAGATCTCGATCGCCCGTTCACTGAGCCGATCTTTAAGGGCGTGAGTCGCAAAGGCTCCAGCCGCTACTGAAGTGCCGCCTAGAATGGCAGCGATCGTTAGAAATATGCGAATGATCATGGTGAAAGTGTTGGAATATAAATCTGGCTCAAGATAAGCAACCTACGATCGCCTCACTTCCAGCAAGCGAGAGAAGTAGAATTGGGTCTTGTTCATAGCATTACGCTCAAGCTTCCAGCCATTAGCTTCCAGAATTTTTACAATTTTGGCTTCTGGATGCAGATAGGCACGGGTAGCTTTGCTGGGACCTGGGAAAAAGTCGCCAATTTTCTTGAGCAGGGTATAGGCGAGCGTCTTAGGAGCAAAGCTAAGAATCAGTCGAGATTCCGCCAGAGAAGAGAGATGGCTAATCATTTCGGCTGCTTTGTCTTGTGGATAGTGAATCAGCACATCCAGACAGATTACCGTGTGATATTTGCCCTCCAGAGCTTCTAAATCCTGTACCGCAAAGGTAGGGTTGCTAGTTTGCCCCAGCGCCGCCTGAGCGCGCTCCTGAGCTTCGTTCACCATTTTCTCGGAGATATCGCTAGCAAAGACTCGTGCCCCTGCGGTAGCCAAAGGAATGCTGAGACTCCCTACGCCACATCCTGCGTCACAGAGAGTTAGCTCAGGCAGATTGCCGTCCGCTTCGAGCCAGCCTAAAACAGTATCCACCGTTTTTTGATGCCCTAAGCGAATATCTAGCTGAACCTTGTTCACTTCGCCATCGCCGTAGATTCGTCGCCAGCGATCGAACCCTGTAGCGTTGAAATATTCTCGAACGATCGTTTTGTCGTCAGTTTTAGGGTCTGTTGCGGTCATAGTAAGCGATTGATGGGTTTCCCAGGTTTAAATCCTACTATGCCAGCGACGATCCTGTTGGGAGACAATCATGTTGAAATAGCAATGCCTTTTGATATTGCTGGTCATCCCTGGATTAAATGTGCAAAATTGGGGAAGAAGATTTCACCATGCGCCTGTCATGCAAGATTCATTTCAAGATGCTGCTGTTGAAGTAGCGGAATTGCTAAAACGCTTCAGCTTCGACCTAGGTGGACTTACCGCTGAGCAGTTGGTCTTCAATTGGCTAGCGCAATATCCTGCAAATTGGGTTCGGTTGTCTTTGGTTGAGGCGCTTTATCAAGGTCGATACAAAGCGGTTTCTGTTGAACAAATCTTGCGTTTTTGGCAACGACGAGGACAGCCCTTTTATCACTTCAACTATGAGTTTGAGCGAATGATCAGAGGACACTTTTCTAGAAATCTCCTCTCATATTCGACAGCCGTTGCGTCGAATACTCACGCTCAAGTTAGCGTTCTTGCCAAGAATGATGCAGGTCAGACCGCAGGTTCTGAAACAATTTCTGAAGCAATTAAAGATACAGAAATTAGAGACACACAAGAAAGCAGCGATACTGACCCTAAGATCAGCGAATTGAATCAAGGGTTGATGCCAGAGCTTTACGCACCAGAGGAATTCTCTGCGATCGTCGATGTGATCGCGGTATCTGCCGCAAATCCCTCCTCCGATGAAGCCGAAGCCGATCTGCTGACATTCACAGATCCAGCGACACCTGCAGCAGATCTGGCGGCAAGCGCTATTCAGCCTTTTAGCGATCGCCTCAAGCTGCTTTCCTCAGAGGAATCGATCGCCTTTTTGAAGCTGCGCAGCTTTGAAAATGACACCCCCTTCTATCCATTGCCGAAGGACGCACCCATTCAAGCCTTTAGCCTTGTGCCAGAGTTTGAGGCAGTTGATAAACCGAAATGGGCAAAACTGGCGATCGATGGTGCTTCTGCCGAGCTATCTTCTGCCGAGCCACCTTCTACCAATCAAGCGCCACCTTCAGCCGAGCCATCTGCTATTGATGAATCCTCTCCAGAAAAAATTCATCAATTCATTCCTGCTGCCGTGTCACCCCTAGATTTTTACAGCAAGCTCAAAGCAGTTGCCTGTGAATCGGGTAAAGCCGATAGATCTAGCCCGTTACCTGAAGACGAAGGAAATTCCTGAATTGATTGAATCAATTCTGAGCCTCTAACCAATTTGAGCACTGGTATTTCTGTGATGATTTTTATGGGGGTGGGCTTCGCCCACCCCCATAAAAATCATCACAGGTTGAGAACTGCCTCAATTTTGAGTGTAGGTGTAAGCTGGAATGCTGAAGATTGGCAAGCTTTTAGCTCACAATATCGCATAGATGCTGAACCGTAAGAGGTTAGTATCTATACTGAGTATTGGATGGGTACACTGAATCCTATAGCCAAATCGCTAGCCAAACCGCATAGTCAAATGGATGAGTTAGATACCAGAGAGTGGCTACTCACAAACGGGCTTGGGAGTTTTGCGAGTGGCACAGTCTGCGATGCCCACACTCGCACCTATCATGGTTGGCTAGTTGCCGCCTTGGAGCCGCCGGGTCAGAGGACGCTACTGCTCTCCCACATTGATGCCAGCCTAACAGTTGCCGGACGCGAATTTGAGTTGGGAACAAATTTCTGGGCAGGAGGCGCGATCGCCCCTGCTGGGTATCATTTTTTGCAGTCTTTTCAAGCTGCTCCTGTACCCACCTGGATCTGGGGACAAAATCACTGGCGAGTCTGCCGCCGTCTGATCATGCCCCATGGGTTAGTTGCCAGCCCGCTACCGCCCTTCAATGCCCAGTTTGACAACCGAATTTTGATTCACTATTGCTATGAGGGTGACAAAACGGCGACTTTGCGATTGCGACCTTTGATTGGCGATCGCATTTTTCACACGCAGCAACGTGCTGACTCCGGAGTGCATTTTGCACAGCTAATCGAATCTCATCGACTGCTGCTGCAAGCCAAGCGCCTGGACTGGAGGGGTACATCCTGGCAATTGAGCTGGACAAAGGGCGACTATTACTCCGATGATGCCTGGTACTGGGGATACCGCTATCCTGAAGAAACGCGACGCGGACTGGCGGATCAAGAAGATCTTTATTGTCCTGGCAACTTAATGGTTTCGTTGGAACCGGGCGAATCGATCACTCTGGAAGCCTATATTCGTCCGAACCACGAGACGTCCCACGAGACGCTGCAAGAGCATACTTTTGAGCAGGCCATTCAAACCGAGCAGCAGCGTCTAACCACCGCGTTTGCGGCAATTCAGAATACATCTTGCGGCAGTCAAAATGAGCGGAGCACTGAGCTGTGGCAAAGGCTGCTTCAGGCGGGCGATCGCTTCGTGGTCTATCGCGCTTCCACTCAGAATCCCACCGTCATTGCCGGATATCCTTGGTTTAATGACTGGGGCAGAGATACCTTGATTGCGCTGCCAGGACTGGCACTCACCCCACGACGGTTTGACTTGGCAAAAGGGCTACTGAGAACCTTTGGACAACATTGTCAGGAGGGGCTGATCCCCAACGCTTTCCCAGATGCTGGCGCGAAGCCTTTCTATAACAGTCTGGATGCGTCTCTTTGGTGGATTGAAACCCTAGGGCTATATCTAGATGCCACTGAAGACTGGGACTTTCTAGCAGAACAATATCCTGTGGTTTGGCGTATCTACAAACGCCTGATGGCGGGAACCCTGTACAGCATTCGGGTAGATGCCTTTGATGGACTGGTCACCTGGGATGCCGCCGATCTGGCGCTAACTTGGATGGATGCCGTGGTCGCAGACAAACCCGTTACTCCTCGACGCGGAAAAGCCGTCGAAATTAATGCGCTGTGGTATTCGGCGCTCCGTTGGGCAGAGCAATGGGCAACCCGATTGCTGCAATCAGATCTGGTGATTGACATAGAAGCTCCTATGCTGAGCAACCAGGCGCGCCGCTTTAACGACCAGGCTCAGCAAGTGCAGATATCGCTAGAGAAATTCTGGAATCCGGCTGAGGACTATCTTTACGACGCGATCGCCCCCGACGACATCCCCGATGTCAGCATTCGCCCCAATGCGGTGATTGCCCTGTCTTTAAAGCACTGCGGCTTCCCCGACTCCATGGGCAAGCGAGTGTTGCAAACGGCACGCGATCGCCTCCTCACGCCCTACGGTCTGCGCTCACTCGACCCGGCAGATCCGCATTACATTGGGCGCTACGCAGGCGGCATTTGGCAGCGCGATCGGGCTTACCATCAGGGCACAGTTTGGCCCTGGCTTTTGGGAGCGTTTATCCGCGCATGGCAGCGCTTTTATCCCACTGAGCCATTGCCAATAGACTGGCAGCCGCTGCTCAATCACTTCCAGAATCAGGGCTGTCTGGACTCTATTTCTGAAATGTTTGATGGCGACCCGCCCCATCTGCCGCAGGGGGCGATCGCGCAGGCCTGGTCAGTTGCAGAGCTGCTCCGCCACTGTGATGCGCTCTGTGAATTGCTGTGACGCACTCTAAATTGTGACGCGCTAAGTTGTGACGCGCCCTAAATTATGACGCATCCTGCGAAAAGCCGAGCCTAAGCGCTTTTCCGTTGGTCATTTATCGCTTCAGCTAGAATTAAGTCGGTTCAGGTAAACCGCCTGATCGAACAACCCAAATGTGCAGGGGTGCAACATTTGGGCGAAAGCTTTTCGATAAAATTTCATTCAATAGAATTCAAAATCCCCAACACCAGAGTGAGTCCCGAATGTCGCATATCTACCAGATTGATTCCACAAACATGAACGGACGCAAATCCTTTGAGCTACCCGGAGCAAAGCCCCACTACAACCCCGATCGCCCCGGACAGGTTGAGCATATTTTCTTAGACTTAGTGCTAGATATTCCTCAGCAAAGCTATCGTGGCACTTGCAGCATCCGCTTAAACCCGGTTCGTAGCGGCATCGATCGCCTCACGCTAGATGCCGTCAATCTGCACATTGAGTCTGTGCAAATAGCAGGGGTGTCGCAAGATTTTGAGTATGACGGGGAGCAGCTTCAGGTACGGCTCAAAGACGCAACCGCTGTCGGAAAAGCGCTGACTTTGGCGATCGCCTATCACGTAGAGCAGCCCCAGCGCGGCATTTACTTCATTGCGCCTGACGAAAGCTATCCTCAAAAGCCCGTGCAGGTCTGGACGCAGGGCGAAGATGAGGACTCGCGCTACTGGTTTCCCTGTTTCGACTATCCGGGACAGCTCAGCACTTCAGAAATTCAGGTGCAGGTGCCGAGAGAGCTAATGGCGATTTCCAACGGGGAGCTAGTGGAAGTCCGGGAAGCGGGCGATACCAAAATCTATCGTTGGCTACAGCAGCAGATTCATCCGACTTACTTAATTACCTTGGCAGTGGGCGATTTTGCCGAACTCAAAGACGAGTGGCAGGGCAAACCCGTCACCTACTACGTCGAAAAAGGTCGAGAAGCAGATGCTCAGCGAACGATGGGCAAAACGCCGCAGATGATTGAGTTCTTTAGTCAGGCGTTTGGCTACGCCTACCCCTATCCCAAATATGCCCAGGTTTGCGTCGCCGACTTCATCTTTGGCGGCATGGAAAACACCTCCACGACGCTGTTAATGGATCGCTGTTTGCTAGACGCACGGGCGGCGATCGACAATCGCAGCTCTGAAACGCTAGTTGCCCATGAGTTAGCCCATCAGTGGTTTGGCGATTTGGTCGTGATTAAGCACTGGTCGCACGCCTGGATTAAAGAGGGCATGGCGACCTACTCCGAGGTGCTATGGATCGATCAAGAGTACGGGGCAGAAGAGGCGGCATACTATCGCCTCGGCATTGCCCGCAACTATCTGACCGAAGACAGCACCCGCTACCGTCGCCCGATCGTCACCCATGTCTACCGAGAGGCGATCGAGCTATACGATCGCCACCTCTATGAAAAAGGCGGCTGCGTCTATCACATGGTGAGAGCCGAGCTAGGGGACGAGCTGTTCTTCAAGGCGATTCATACCTTCGTGCAGGAAAACGCCCACAAAACGGTAGAAACGATCGATTTATTGCGGGCGATCGAGAAAGTCACCGGACGCAACCTGCAATTTCTGTTCGATCAATATGTCTTCCGGGGCGGACATCCCGACTACAAGATTGCCTATAGCTGGGATGGGGACAGCAACCTCGCCAAGCTAACCGTTACCCAAACTCAAGCCAAAGACGGCGATACTACGACTCAGAGCGGACGGTTTGACCTCAAAATTCCGATTGGCTTTGGCTATGCAGAGGTATCTGAAGAAAAGACTCATCCTCAACTCAAAACATTTACCGTTCGCATTCACGAGCGCGAGCAGAGCTTTTACTTTCCGCTAGAGCAAAAGCCAGACTTTGTCAGCTTTGATGTCGGCAACCACACGCTAAAAACCGTGACGCTAGAGTATCCAGTTGCCGAGCTGAAGGCGCAGCTACAGCAAGACCCCGACCCGGTTTCGCGGATTTATGCGGCTGAAGCACTTGCCAAGAAAGGAGGGCTTGAGGCAGTTAAAGCCCTTGCGGAGGCTCTAGTAAACGATCGCCTTTGGGGAGTCCGAGCTGAGGTTGCAGAGCAGCTTGCCTCCGTGAAGCTCGATCAGGCTTTGACGGGATTGCTGCAAGGCTTAAACGACCCAGAGGCGCGAGTCCGACGGGCAACGATCGATGCCCTAGCTTCCCTCAAAACAGAGGCAAGCTACGCGGCGCTAAGAGAAATTGCCGAAAAAGGAGATGCCAGCTACTACACGGAGTCTGCCGCGCTGTCGGGCTTGGGTGCCGTCACTGGGGCAAATGCTTCAAAAGAGCCAGAAGCCTTGGCGCTCTACCAGTCTGTGCTGCAAACGCGATCGGGCTGGAATGAGATGGTCAGAGGGGGGGCGATCGCCGGACTCAGCAAGCTCAAAACCTCTGAAGCAGCTCTGAACCTGATTTTGGAATATACTGCCGCAGGTACGCCTCAGCCCTTAAGGCTATCGGCAATTCGAGCGCTGGGAGCTATCTCTACCGGGCAAACCCATGTCAATCTAGAGCGGATTCTCAATCGCCTTAGCGAACTTTCACGGGAGACATTTTTCCTTACGCAGGTTTCTACCGTCGTGGCGCTAGGACAAATGGAAACTGCGAAAGCGATCGGCATTCTGCAATCTCTGGCAGACCAAACGCCCGACGGACGGGTGCGGCGCTTGGCAGAGGAATCGGTGCAAAAAGTGATGAAAGCGGTGGAACAAGATCAAGCGATTTCTCAGCTTCAAGAGGATCTGGAGCAGGTCAAAAAAGACAATCAGGAGTTGCGCAGCCGTCTGGAATCACTCGAAGCGAAATCTTAACAAATGCCTAATTACCGCTTGGTGTCTACTTGGAGGTCAAACTTGGGCAGAAAACCGCAAAACAGCTGAGTTTTATATCCGAGCTTTTACCGTTGACAAATTGACATTGCTTATGCTTTCAAGGTTCAATGATAGGTAAAAGGCGCTAACGCATCCCCGCCAAGAGACTCGTTAACGCCCCACTCCTTAACGGAATAGAAAGTATCATGCCACAAAACCTTGATTCTGATAATCCATTGCCTACTCTAGCGTTGGACGCCTTAGCATCGAAAACTTCGACATCCTACCGCGATCGTCTTAATCACTGGGCGGTTGTGCGTCTGTCGCCTGCCACTCAAATCAATGCAGTTCAGAAAAACGCAGTTCAGAAAAACATAGTTGCTCGGTTTCGCAGTCGCTCGGATGCCGAAGGGCATTTGCGCTTTTTGCGCAGCAGTATGCCAGAGGGCAATTTTCTAGTCAGCTTTGACAACCAAAAAAATGTTGAAGGAGTGGGCTAGCGATCGCGTCCATGTCAGCTATGTAGACATCTTACGTATTATGTGACTATTGTGGGCGGGGGCAAAGTCCCTGCCCACAATAGTATGTAAGCCCAGACAGTATGCAAGCCCAGACAGTATGTATAGCCCTACATAATTGAGTTAGGACGAGTTATTTTTTGAGAGCCGCGCGGAGCGCGGCTCTCAAAAAATAACTCATTGGATCTAAGCGCGTAGCGCTATAAGCCTGAACAAGGAGCTGAAGTCGTTCTGCTCTTTGCCTGTCTAAGTCAATCTTGTAGGACTTCCAAGCAACGACACATAAGCAACCCCATAGGAAAGCAAAATATGTTGGAACTTCACGGCAATTTTGGCACTTTGGCATTTATTCCTCATGGGCATTGCTATCTCTGGAAACCTGGATTGGTGTGGCTACATGTGTTGTCTGACGGACTGATTGCCTTAGCCTATTTCTCGATTCCCGTAGCGCTGCTCTACTTTGTGCGTCAACGTCGAGATTTACCCTATCCTTGGCTTTTTCAACTGTTTGGAGTTTTCATTGTTGCCTGTGGGTTAACTCACGTCATGGAGATTTGGACGCTCTGGCACCCAATCTATTGGGCTTCAGGGGCGCTAAAATCTGTCACTGCGATCGCCTCCTTGACGACTGCATCAGCCTTGATTCCAGTGATTCCTCAAGCACTTGCCCTGCCTACCCTTAGCGAATTGGAAGCCGTTAAAGTGGCATTGGAAATTAGCGAACGCAAAGCTGCTGAAGCCGCATTAGCTATATCGCAACAGCGCTATCAAAACCTGGTAGAGAATTCTCCTGACACCATTGAGCGATTTGATCTGCAGCTCCGTCATCTTTATGTCAGCCCAGCCCTCACTCAAATCACTGGAATTGCAGCAGAAGCTTTTTTGGGCAAAACCTGCCGTGACATGGGCATGAGTCAGCCTATGGTGGACGCTTGGGAGGCGGCGGCAGCGGCGCTGTTGGCGACCGGACAAAAGCAGGTGATTGAGTTTTCGTCTCCCACGCTAAATGGGATTCGCTTTTTTGAAATGGCGATCGCCCCAGAGTGGTCTGATCAGCGAACGATTGAGTCGATTCTCTGCATTTCTAGAGACATTACGGAACGCAAACAGGCAGAAGCCGCTCTGCAAAACAGTGAAGAACGCCTGCGCCTAGCGTTAACAGCTGCCAATCAAGGGCTTTACGACCTCAACTTAAAAACAGGTGAGGTTATTGTCAGCCCAGAGTACATACAAATGCTGAACTATGACCTAGAGGAATTTCAGGAATCTTACGCCAATTGGAGCGCTCGTCTACATCCCGATGAACTCGCCACTGTGCATCAAGTTTACGAAGATTACATCACGGGTAGGCGGGACGATTATCGCGTTGAATTCCGTCAGCGCGCTAAGACGGGTGAGTGGAAATGGGTGCTATCCATTGGCAAGATCGTGAGTTGGGATGAGCAAGGAAATCCTCTCCGGATGATTGGCACCCATACAGATATTACCGATCTCAAACAAGCTGAAGCCGATCGCCTACAGGCAGGATTACAGGCCGAGAAACTGCGCTTTGAGCTAACCCTGCTAGAAACCCTGCTCGACACGCTTTTAGCAGGATATTGGGATTGGGATATACCGAACCAAGTGACACATCTGAGTCCAGGACTGAAGCAGATGTTTGGGTATGAAGATCATGATCTGCCGAATACGACAGAAACCTGGCAAACCCTGCTCTTCGCGGACGATTTACCCAGAGTGCTGGAGTGTTTCGATCGCCATGTCCAGAGTCACGGCAAGCTCCCCTACTACAACGAAGTGCGCTATCGACACAAGGATGGCTCAACGGTTTGGGTGATCTGCGTGGGGCAAGTGATTGAATGGGATGCCTCTGGTCAACCTTTACGAATGATTGGCTGTCATGTTGACATTACAAAACTGAAGCAAACCGAAGCGACTCTACGCCAAAGCGAAGCCACCAATCGCGCCTTAATGAGTGCCATCCCTGATTTAATCATCTGGATTGATCAAGATGGCACCTATCTCAATGCCTTGGGCAGCGGCAAAAGCCTGAAGTTAGCCAAGTCATTGCCGGAGCAAATAGGAGCCAATATCTATGATGTGCTTCCCTATGAGCTAGCTCAAGAGCGAATGCACTACATCCAGCAAGCCCTGCAAACCAACGAACCGCAGGTCTATGAATACCAGTTTGAAATTCGAGGTGAAATTCGAGATGAAGAAGCCCGTATTGTCCTGTGTGGCGAGCATCAAGTACTGTGCATCGTGCGGGATATTACCGATCGCAAGCTCAATGAATCAACCCTTTTGCACACTCAAGCTCAGCTAGAAGCTTCTAACCAAGAATTAGAAGCCTTTGCTTACTCGGTGTCCCATGATTTGCGATCGCCATTGCGGGCGATCGATGGCTTCAGCAAAGCCCTGCTGGAAGACTATGGCGATCAGTTTGATGCAGAGGGCAAAGACTATTTCGATCGCATTCGGCACAATGTTCAGCGCATGGGTATGTTGATTGAGGATCTGTTGAATCTCTCCCGCATCTCCCGATCGGAAATACGGTACGTGGAGGTTAACCTCAGTGCATTAGTGCAGGAGCAGATAGAGGAATTACGGGCTTCAGATCCCCAACGTCAGGTAGAGTTTGTCGTTGCTCCAGAGGCGATCGTCTCTGCCGACCTCACCTTGATGCGCGTCGTCATCAGCAACCTATTGGAAAACGCCTGGAAGTTTACCAGCCACCGTTCTTCTGCCCGCATTGAATTTGGCATAATTAGGCAGGATGGACAACTCGTCTGTTTTGTCAGCGACAACGGCGCAGGGTTTGATATGAACTACGCCTCCATGCTCTTTGGGGTCTTCCAACGCTTGCACAATACCAATGAATTTCCCGGCACGGGCATTGGTCTAGCGACGGTTCAGCGGGTGATCCATCGGCATGGCGGTCAAATTTGGGCAAAAGCTGCCGTGGAGCAAGGTGCCACAATTTACTTCACCATCAGTCCATTTACGAGGGCGAGAGCCTAGTCTATGTGTGCTTTGCGTGTCATTTTACTGGTTGAAGATAATCCCGATGATGAACGTCTCACCATTCGGGCGCTTCAGCGCGGCAAGATTGTCAACGAAATTCTTGTGGCGCGCAATGGGGAAGAAGCTTTAGATCTCGTTTTTAGTCTAGAACCGTTGCCTAGCGTGGTGCTTTTGGATTTGAAACTCCCTAAAATTGATGGGTTGGAAGTCTTACGGCAAATTCGAGCTAATGAACGCACCCGACTGTTACCCGTAGTCATACTCACGTCTTCAAGCGAAGATCGCGATATCGTGGATAGCTATAGCTTGGGAGCTAACAGCTATGTGCGGAAGCCTGTTGAAATTGACCCCTTCACAGAGGCGGTGCGCCAACTAGGGCTGTATTGGATGCTCATTAACGAACCGTTACCCGAAGGGTTGTGATCCATGAGTGAACCCTTGAATGTGCTGATGGTTGAAGATCTAGAGGATGATGCTCTGCTTGTGCTGCGAGAACTGCGGCGCGGCGGCTTCAACCCGATTTGGGAGCGAGTGCAAACGGCGATCGCGCTTCGAGCCGCCCTGGATACTCGCTCCTGGGACGTGATCATCTCAGACTATCGATTGCCCGGATTTAACGCGCCAGCAGCACTTGAGGTGGTTCAACACAGTCAGATCGACCTGCCATTTATCGTGGTGTCGGGCACAATCGGCGAAACATTAGCAGTCGCCATGATGAAGGCAGGTGCCCATGATTATCTGATGAAGGATAATCTGGCTCGATTGCCAGAGGCGGTGCGACGAGAAGTGCGCGAGGCTCAAATCCGGGCAGAGCGAAGGCAGGGCATGATCGAACTCCGTCAAACTGCCGAGCGAGAGCAGTTGATTCGTATGGTGACAGAGCGAATTCGGCGATCGCTCAATCTCGATGAAATTCTGACCACGACCGTGACCGAAGTGCGCCAGGTTTTACAGACCGATCGCGTCATTCTGTTCAGGCTCAAAACAGACGATCAGGGCTATGTGGTGCAAGAGTCGGTCGATGCGCGATGGCAGTCCCTGCGAGGACAGGATATTCATGACCCCTGTTTTCTCACAAATTACACTCAACAGTATTTTCAGGGGCGAGTTCGGGCGATCGCCGACATCGACGATGGCAGCATCCAGTCCTGTCATGCCGACTTTCTCAGACAGTTTCAGATTCGGGCAAATTTGATTGTGCCCATCATCCAAACCACAGAACTCTGGGGATTGCTGATTGCCCAGCAGTGTGAACAGTCTCGGCAGTGGTCGCAGGACGAAATTCAGCTCTTGCAGCAGCTTGCAAATCAGGTGGCGATCGCCATCCATCAAGCCGATCTCTATCGACAGACCCAGCTAGAGCTAGCCGAACGCCAGCGAGCAGAAGCGGCGCTCCAACGCCTCAACCAGGAACTCGAACAGCGGGTGCAAGAACGCACTCAGGCGCTGCAACAACAGGCAGAACAGGAGCGCCTGTTGCGGTTGATTATCCAAAATATTCACCAATCGCTTGATCTAGAAGACATTCTGGCAACGGTGCTAGACGAAACTCGCCAAACCCTACAAGCCGACCGGGTTGCCATCTACCAGTTCACCCCTGATTGGAGTGGGCGCTTTGTCGCCGAGTCGGTAGGGGAAGGGTGGTTACCGCTCGTGGGAGAGGGGATTTACACCCTGTGGGAGGATACCTACCTGCAAGAACATCAGGGCGGACGCTATCAAAACAACGAAACCTTCGCCGTTAATGACATTTACACAATCGGGCATAGCCAGTGCCATCTCGATATATTGGAGCAGTTTCAGGTGAGAGCCTATGCGCTCGCCCCCATTTTCTTGAACGATCGGCTCTGGGGTTTACTTGCGGCATACCAAAATCATGCCCCGCGTGAATGGCAGTCTTGGGAAGTGAGTCTGCTGCACCAGATTGGCATCCGCACGGCGATCGCCCTGCGCCAATCTCAGCTCTATCAGGCCGCTCAGACGCAGGTACAGACCCTAGAGCAGATTAGTCAGCTGAAAGATGATTTTTTGAGCACTGTCTCTCACGAATTGCGATCGCCCTTAGCCAATATCAAAATGGCGATCCAGATGGTGAAGCTCAGCCTCAATCAACAGCAAATTCACGACGAGCGCTTAGATCGCTACATCCAGATCCTGGACGAGGGTTGTACCCAGGAGCTAACCCTGATTAATGACCTGCTTGACTTGCAGCGGTTGGAAGCAGGTGTGCAATTACTGGAGCTAGAGAGCATTGATCTGAATTTTTGGCTGCCCTCGATCGTAGAACTCTTTGAAGACCGCGCTCAAAAGCAGCAACAGAGCCTGAATATTAACTTATCTCCAGATTTACCTGTCTTAACCACAGATTTAAGTGAGTTCAAACGTGTTCTCATGGAGTTGCTTCACAATGCTTGCAAATACACGCCGCCCCATGAGCAGATCACAATTACCGCCCAGGCTGATGAGACGACTCTACAAGTTCAGGTCTGCAACTCAGGCGTAGAATTACCCTCTGAAGAACTGCCCCACTTATTTGAGAAGTTTTACCGGGTTGCTAGTGTCGATCGCTGGAAACACGGCGGCACCGGATTAGGGCTGGCGCTGGTGAAACACCTGGTTGAGCACCTGAATGGTTCAATTGAGGTGAGAAGTGCTAATGCTCTCACTTGCTTTACCCTACAGCTACCGCTTAAACCCCAATGTTCCGAACGATTCTTGGATGAAATTGTGGGCGGTGCTGGATGAAGCTATTCGCGCTGCTTCGCCAATTTGCTCAGGATATTTTTGGTGGGGCGAGAAGCGCCCCACCAAAAATATCTCCGTCCTAATCGCCTTGGCGGTTGCTACATGATTCCCGCTGCCAACTTGAGCTTAGGCAGGACGAAACAGGTGAGAGTGGGAAGGACTATAGAGATGCGATCGCCCTTCCCCCGCTGCCGAAGCCTGCATTGCCGGACTAATCACGTACAGCGTGGTGCGCATCAGATCTTCCTGATGCGTCACAGCCGCCATCTGGCTCAGAGGCACAATCCGGATTTTCTCATCTGACCAGCCCAGCCGAAAACAGATGGCGATCGGCAAATCTGCCGGGTAATGCAGCAGCAGTTTGGCTTGAGCCGACTGCACATGCTTGGCGCTCAGGTAAAGACACAGACTTGCCTGATGAGCCGCCAACGCCGAAAGCTCTTCGGCTTCGGGCACCTGCGTCCGTCCGCTGATCCGCGTCAAAATTAGGGTCTGTACCAATCCCGGCACAGTCAGCTCTAGCTTAAGCTTTGCTGCCGCCAGCTGAAAGGCGCTGATGCCCGGAACCACCTCAAAGGAGATACCTGCTGCCGCCAGCATCTGCATCTGCTCATGCACGGCGCTATAGAGGCTCGGATCGCCTGAGTGGAGGCGAACGACGAGTTTTTGCGATCGCACCCGCTCCACCATCAGCGGCAAAATTTCCTCTAGAGTCTTGTCTGCCGTGGGAATTAGTTCTGCGTCCGGACGCGCCATCTGCAAAATTTCACGGGGCACCAGAGAGTCGGCAAACAAAATTACATCTGCCCGTACCAGCAGCTTTTGCGCTTTTACGGTCAACAGATCCGGATCACCGGGGCCAGCTCCAACAATGTATAGAGGCGGCACAAAATTTACTGACTCTAGCAATGGCATTTACGTAATCTCAACGACATGCTGATGTGGGCAATGATCGTTCTTAAACTAAAATCCGTAGAAACTTCTAAAATCCGGTAAGAAATTTAAAGGATTCATGAATTGCCTAAGTGAATCCGGACATCTCCTGAATCTTGAGTAAAAGTGGATGGTAGATGCACCCTGATTCAAGCCCCAGAGGAAACTCTGGGGTTTTTTTTCAACAAGAACCAGATGCCTTTTCCCTAAGTTTTATCAGAATCGGCGATCGCTCCACTCCTTCTCTCTTCATCTCTCGTCAGATCTGGCAAAGGGCGACGCAATCCATAAAGCCAGATCAGCCCGATTGTTCCAAGCGATACACCGATCAGGCTGATGGCTTGCGCAGTACGGATAGGACCAAACATTAAGCTATCCATCCGCAGTCCTTCAATCCAAAACCGCCCCAAGCTATAGACAATGAGGTAAACCAAGAACAAAGTGCCAACTTTTGGGTGCATGACCGAATCTCCTTTGGCGCGCCGCAGTCCTCGAAAAAACAGCGTCATCAGCAGCACAAATACCCCCACATCCCAAAGCGACTCATACAGAAACGTGGGATGAAAGTAATCAAACTGGGCGTATCCTGGCGGACGCTGAGCCGGGGGAATGTAGAGTCTCCAGGGTAAATCTGTTGGACGACCAAACGCCTCAGAGTTGAAGAAATTTCCCCACCGTCCGATCGCTTGTCCCAAAATTAGAGAGGGCGCTACCAGATCGGCAAGCTGCCAGAAAGAAACTTTGTTCAGCCGCGAAAAAATCAGGGTGGCGATCGTCCCACCCAAAATTGCGCCATGAATCGCAATGCCGCCGTGCCAGATGGCAAAAATTTCTTCTGGACGCTGAGCATAGCTTTTCCACTCAAACGCCACGTAATACAGCCGTGCCGCAGGAATGGCGGCTACCACCAGCCAAATCACCAGATCGCCAATCAAATCGGGGTTCACGCCGCGTCGCTTTGCCAGATAGGTGGACAAGCTCACCCCAATCAGCACAGCAGAAGCAATGAGTAACCCGTACCATCGCAGAGTTAGAAATCCCCAATCCACCAGAATCGGCCCTGGAGAGGAGAATTGAGCCAGGAAGAAGGTCGGCAAAGCGGCGGATAAATAAGCTAAAAGCAATCTCTGAAACTCCCAAAAGCGCTAGCTGCGATCGCTTCTGATTGTATCTGTTTCTAACTGCATCGGTTTTTAACTGCGGTACGGCAACCGTCAAGGCAGTTAGGACAGGGATGTTTGTGATGGGGCGCGAAGCTCACACCACAAAAAAACATTGCCTGAATGCTCAGCAGATCGCAAAGTCTTTCTATTTTCCCTAGAAGCTGGATTTCAAAGGCGCTCCGCGCCTTTGAAATCCAGCTTCTAGGGTTTTGTGGCGCACGGAGTGCGCCACAAAACCCTAATTTGAGATCTATTGATGCTGCCTAACTGCTACAGCTTATGCCTGCCTCCTTTAGGCTTCACTCACGCCCTCTTCCTTCAATCGCTTCAGTGAAAGCCGAGCAGACTCCGACACGTGAGAATGGCTATCTTTTTCTAAATATCTCAGCGCCGAGAGACTCTTGGGAACGGGCAGGTTGCCTAGGGCTTCAGCAAGACGCTGGCGCACCAGCCAATCCTCAGACTGAACGAAGCGCAGAATTTGCTCAACGGCTGATGTATCTCTAATCTCGCCGATCGCCGCGATCGCCGCCTGCTGCAGAACCACCTCTTGGCTGTCTAAAGCCTGTACTAAGACATCATGGGCACGTGGATCTTTGAGGTTGCCCAAAGACACCGCAGCACTGAAGCGCACCAGCCAATCTGTATCCTCGTAGAAAGCCCGCGACAGCGGCTCAAAGGCGCGCAAATCTTCTAAATAGCCTAGGGCACCCGCCGCATCGGCACGAATGCCATAATCTGGGTCAGCTTCCAGCAGGTTGACGAGAATCGGGTAACAGTCTGCCGTTGGCTTTAGCCCTAAAGCAAACACCGCCATTGAGCGAATTTGCAGATTTTCATCCTGTAAAACTTTTTTGATCAGGGGGACGGCATCCTCAGCAGACACATTTCTGAGGGAAGCTAGAGCCACCATGCGATCGCGGGAGTTTTCGCTCTCTAGCTGGGCGGCAATTTGCTCTAGGCTCAATTGGCTCATGAGAAATCTTTACATAATTTTACATTCCTCTTAATTATACTCTCCGAGTTTTGATTATCCCCAGGGCGATTCTTTGGGTTAGCGCTCTGGCTAGTTAACGCTCTGGCTAGTTAACGCTCTGGCTAGTTAACGCTCTGGCTAGTTAACGCTCTGCTAGCGCCGCGATCGCCGCTCCGGTGACGCGACAAATCCGCCAGTCGGGCAAAACTGTGGCGCCCATGCGCTCATAGAAGCCGATCGCAGGCTGATTCCAATCCAAGACGCTCCATTCCAGTCGTCCACAGTCTCGCGCGATTGCCAGCTTCGCCAAATAGGCTAACAGCGCTTTGCCAATGCCTTGACTGCGGTATTCCGGCAAGATGAATAGGTCTTCTAAATAAATCCCTGGCTTGGTCAAAAAAGTTGAGTAGTTGGTAAAAAATAGGGCAAAGCCGATGGGCTGTTTAGCTGATGCTGAAAATGCCAGGATTGCCTCAATGCAGGGACGATCGCCAAACAAATGCTCGTGCAGCAACGCCTGACTGCCCGTCACTTGATCGGTCAATTTCTCATAGTCTGCCAATGCCTTAATTAAGCTAAACAGCGTCGGCACATCGTCGGGTTGGGCAGGTCGCAGCGTGAAAGTAGGGGTATCCAGCATGAAAAGCCTCTCAAAAGTTTTTTGAGATTATCACAGGAAACTCGTTTACAGAACTATCACCAATCGGGATCAATTTGAGATAATGCAATCAGCCCATTTTTTCTTGCTGGGAGTTTTTATGATCACCCTTCGCCAACAGTTAGATGCGATCGTTGCCCAAAAGCACTTGCTGACGCATCCGTTTTACCAAGCCTGGACGGAAGGCAAGCTAACGCGTGACCATCTCAGACATTACGCTGAGCAGTATTTTCATCATGTGCTGGCGTTTCCGACTTACATCAGCGCCGTTCATTACAACACGCCCCATCTGACCGTACGGCAAGAAATTCTAGAGAATCTTGTCGGTGAAGAGCAGGGCGAGAAAAACCATCCGGCGCTATGGCGGAATTTTGCGATCGCGCTAGGCAGCACCCCTGAGCTAGAGGCTACGCCGCAGATTGAAACTACGGCTGAGCTGATTTCCACCTTCCGCCACCTTTGCTTGAACTCACCTTTTTATGCGGGTCTGGCAGCGCTTTATGTCTATGAATCGCAAATCCCTGAAGTTGCTGCTGTCAAAATTGATGGCCTGAAGCGCTTCTATGGCATGGAAAATCCTGCTGACTACGAGTTCTTTAGCGTCCATCAGGTGGCAGATGTTTACCACGCTGAATCAACTGCAACCCTGATCGAATCTTTTGCGCAGACAGAACAGCAGCAGACTGAAGTTCTGGAAGTCGCGGCAACAGCAGCCAATACGCTGTGGAAGTTTCTAGATGGTGTGTTTGAAACCTACTGTCAGGATGTTCAAGATCGAGAGATGGCTACCCTGTAGGCGATCGTCTCATTGACTTTGCAATTTTACGTTGCGATCGATTAGCATTCGGGCAAGGAGTTCTAGTAGAACACTTTTGTCCGAGTGCTTTTCTTTAAGCAGTCTTCTACAAAAGCTTCCCCTAGCGCAGCCATGTTTTTAGGCGGGCAGCTACCTGCGGGCGGCGCAGTTTACGCATGGCTTTAGTCTGGATCTGCCGCACTCTTTCACGCGAAAGGTTAAAGATACCGCCCACTTCTTCCAAGGTGTGGGTTTCGCCTGTGGTCAGACCATAGCGGAGCGCCATAATATCTCTTTCACGCTCAGTCAGCACTTCACCCAAAACCGCGTAGATCTCTTGACGCATCATCGTTTCACTCATCTGAGCTTCAGGCGACTGCGTGCTGTGATCCTCTAGCAGCTCCATGAGTTCAGTGTCTTCGCCTTTGCCGACGCGGTGATTGAGGGAGAGCGATCGCCGTCGTACCTGTTGCAGGTTCCGGAGTTGCTCAGCTGTCATATCCAGCGACGCAGCTAATTCATCCTCAGTTGGGTTACGGTTGAGGTCTTTGCGTAGTTCCCGATGGGCTTTCTTCAGCTTATTCAGCTTTTCGACAATGTGAATCGGCAGACGAATCGTGCGGGCATCGTTAGCGATCGTTCGGGTGATACCTTGACGAATCCACCAGTAGGCATAGGTGGAAAACTTATATCCCTTGTCTGGATCAAACTTTTCGGTAGCGCGGTTTAGCCCTAGTGCCCCTTCTTGGATCAAATCCAGGAACGGGACGCCGCGATTGAGATAGCGTTTGGCGATCGACACCACCAGCCGCAGATTTGAGCGAATCATTTTCCGCTTGGCGACACGGCTAAGATAGAGCCGATGCTCTAGCTGCCGCTCGTTAAGTTCCAGAGCTTTAGCCAGATCGGCTTTAATGGGAGGGCGATCGAGTTCTTGCGCAAGACGTTCTCGAAGTCTTTCAATTTCAGCGAGAAACTTGACGCGACGGGCAAGCTCAACCTCTTCGTCTGCTTTCAGGAGCGGATATCGCGCCATTTCTTTAAAGAACGCGCCTACTGCATCATCTGTAATTGTTTTTCGGTAGCCTGAATCTCGGCTTGCCATTAAGTCTGCAAGTTCGCTATCTAAGCCAAACTCTGCCATGACACCCATATCGCTATCAGTGCGATCGCCTGAGTTGCGATTGCCCTGAAAATCTGAATCAGATAGGTTAAACAAATTGTCTTCAGACAAAGACATCAAGTGAACCGGATCTGTTGAATCTATGAGGGAATTACTTTTCATTTTCTACAGTTTTACGATTGTTAATAATGTTCGTTGAGCAGTTATAAAGACTAGGTTGCGCCCTGTAGCCGATCGATTGCTATCGAATTGCTAATAAGTAAACAGATAATCAATAAACTGTCAATGAGCTGTTAATCAAAATATCAGGAACACACCGCGGAATTTAGCACAGGGCTGTCTGGAATTACTTGCAAAAACTTAAATCACTGAATTTCTTTAGAATTGTTTGCCTAAAAATCTGACGCACACCTGAAGTCCTAATCAATCCATTCAAATAAAACGTCCCATGCCTAAAGCAGCCTGATGTTCAGCCTTTGAACCCAAGCATTATCCAGTTGAGTATCTCAACTCTATCTTCAGACAATTCACTTGCTAGACTTAGCGTTCGTTGACGATTTTTCAAAGATCAACATACTTAAGCCAGCCTAAAAGTTGGCTTAAGTGAACCTCGTCTAGCCTCTGGTTGAACCCACAGATTTAACTGCTCTCAAACGAGATGTGCAGCTGAAATAAGTCAATAAAACGCCATCCCCGACTGACCTAATGGGATCACGAGTTGATTAGTTCTGATATGCCCTAAGTAACCTTGTCATGCCCTAAATACTTCAGCCTTCGGTAATCCAGCTAAAGAGTAATGCATCATTCCATTAAATGCAATCTATCTGAGATAGAAATGCAAATTGGATTGACTTATCCCTTCAATTTGCCAGAAGCCATGGCTTGCACTGCTTGAGCAAATCCTAATTTCGGCTGTGTTAGCCAAAACAGCATTTATAATGTAGCAGCGCATAGCCAAATGTCAGAGAGAAGAACTTCCATCTTGGAAGCAGCACTCCTTCAAAGAGCAAAGCTTTGCAACCTGTAACCGTGCAGGAACACCTGATCTCATTTCCATCGTTTCATCTTTGCTAACTCTGTCAAAAGCTGAAAGACAGAAAGCAGAGGTGAAAAACAGAATAGTGAGGTAATGAAGATTATCCACATCATCAGCCGATCGTCTAGAGAAATTAACTTAACTTAACCATGCCTTGGCAAAATCAACCTGGCAGTTGTGGCAAAGACAGGCTACACTCTTGGGACATTAACGATCGATCGAATGTACTCATTCTCCTGACAGCTATTGCATTCGCCCAATTCGCCAGCTTTGACCTCCGATTTTGATCCACGGTCTTGATTCAAGATGTATTTTGATTCGCTAGTTCTGACTCACCGCTCTTCAACGCACATTTCGCCGATCGCTGCCGAACCCGATCGCGCTTATCCTATGGCAACGCTTCCAGCTCAGTCGCCTCCCGCTCAGTGGGTTGAGGTTTTGGTAGACTGCGGCGGTGTGCAAGATCTCTATACCTATGAGTCGCCCAAAGAACTTGCCCTTCAGCCCGGAGATATTCTGAGCGTGCCGTTTGGAACGCAGCAGGTGGGCGCGATCGCCATTCGCATCCTGACCCAGCTGCCCATATCCCTAGCATCCCAAAAAATTCGCTTAGTCGAAGAGGTCGTGAGTCGCGGGTTTTTCCCGCCTGATTACTGGACGGTGTTGCATCAGGTAGCCGACCATTACCACACCTCGCTAATGCAGGTGATTCGGGTAGCGCTGCCGCCAGGGCTTCTGGGACGATCGCAGCGTCGTATCCGGCTGAAGCCAGAGGCAATTCCGGCTGAGGCGCATCTGTTTCTCCAGCCCGCTGCCCAGAAAATTTTAGAGCTGTTGCGATCGCAGAAGCAGGGCAATTATTCCTGGCAATATCTTCAGCGGCAGGTGATGGGAGCCAGTCGAGGTCTGCGAGATTTAATCCAGCGGCAGTGGGTCGAAAGCTATTTGGAGCCTCCAACTGCCGTCAAACCTAAGCAGAGACAGGCAGTTACGCTAGTAGCGCATCCCGGTGATGCCTCGGTTAGCCTCACCCCACGCCAGAGCGAAATTCTAGAGGTTTTGAAACGGCAGGGCGGCGAGCTGTGGCTTCAGGAGCTATTGCAACTCTGCCAGGTGAGTTCCTCAGTGCTGAAAGGGCTGGAGCAAAAGGGCTGTGTCACCCTACAGCCCCGCGAAGTTCTGCGGCTGGAATCAAGTTTAGCACCTCAATCCGATCGTCCCAAAGCCCTAACGCCTGACCAAGCTCACGCCCTGGAAACCATTCAGGCGCTGACGAGCTTTACGCAAGTGCTGCTGCATGGAGTGACGGGATCGGGCAAAACTGAAGTGTACCTACAGGCAATTGCTCCCCTGCTTCAGGCAGGCAAATCGGCGCTGGTGTTGGTGCCAGAAATTGGGCTAACACCACAGTTGACCGATCGCTTTCGAGCAAGATTTGGCAAGCATGTGTGTGTTTATCACAGCGCCCTTTCAGAGGGTGAACGCTACGACACCTGGCGACAAATGCTGAGTGCTACCCCGCAGGTGGTGATTGGCACTCGCTCTGCCATCTTTGCACCGCTGGCAAACCTAGGGCTAATTGTCCTAGATGAGGAGCATGACAGCAGCTTTAAGCAGGATCAGCCCATGCCCTGCTATCACGCCCGCACGGTTGCCCAATGGCGCGCCGCGCTTGCCAACTGTCCGCTAATTTTGGGTTCCGCCACGCCGTCTTTAGAAAGCTGGGTGGCGGCTGGAACAGCAGATCTAGAGAGAAGAGCAGCGCCTCATTTGCTTGTCTCTCTGCCGCACCGGGTGCAGGATCGCCCCATGCCGCCGATCGAGGTTGTGGACATGCGCCAAGAGCTACGCCAGGGCAACCGATCGATCTTTAGCCGATCGCTCCAGGAAGCCTTAACAGAACTACAAGAGAATCAGAAACAGGGAATTTTATTCATTCATCGGCGGGGACACAGCACTTTTGTCTCTTGCCGGAGCTGCGGTCACGTCATGGAATGCCCCCATTGCGATGTGTCGTTGACCTACCATCAGCCGCGATCGGGGGGATATGAATCGCTGCGCTGCCATTACTGCGGCTACGGACAGACGCACCCCGAAACCTGCCCAGTCTGCGCTTCGCCCTACCTGAAGCATTTTGGTAGCGGCACACAGCGCGTTATGGAAGAGCTAAGTCAACAGTTGCCAGAGTTGCGCTGCCTGCGGTTTGACAGCGATACAACCCGCGCCAAAGGCTCCCACCGAGCGCTGCTGACGCGATTTGCCGCTGGGGAAGCAAATCTGTTGGTGGGCACACAGATGCTGACCAAAGGCATTGATCTACCGCAGGTAACGCTAGTGGGCGCAGTGTCTGCTGACGGCTTGCTGCACCTTGCCGACTACCGCGCCAGCGAACGGGCGTTTCAAACCTTGCTTCAGGTGGCAGGACGTGCCGGACGGGGCGAAGCACCCGGTCGGGTAATTCTGCAAACCTACTCGCCCCAGCATCCAGTGATTGAGGCAGTTGTGCGCCAGGACTACGCCAAATTTGCAGAGTCAGAATTGCAGTATCGTGAGGCGCTCCACTATCCGCCCTATGGACGTTTGGTGCTGCTGCGGCTAAGCGGAATGGATTTGCAAACGGTTCGCCAAACCGCAGAGGCGATCGCGGCTCACCTGCGCCAACATTCAAACCCTGAAGCGGGCTACGAAGTGCTGGGACCTGCTGCGGCTGCCATCGGCAGAGTGGCTCGTCGCTATCGCTGGCAAATTCTCCTAAAAGGCTTGAGCGATCGCCCCTCATTCCCCCCTTTAACGGAGCTACGATCCTACTGTCCAATGGCGGTTAGCCTAACAATCGATGTCGATCCGCTGAACTTGTCCTAAAGCAGTCTTCTTATTTTTCCTAAAAGCTATATTTCAAAGGCGCAGAGCGCCTTTGAAATATAGCTTTTAGGGTTTAGTGGCGCGTGGAGCGCGCCACTAAACCCTAATTTGCGATCCACTGAAACTACTTACTCTGCTGCGATCGCCTTTGTCGCCGTTGTTCTGCAGCAATCATCGCTTTGTCCACAGGGAAACCTGCGATCGGAATCACCTGATACTTGCGCTCTTCTTCCTGCCGCTTCAGGTCAGTGTAATCTAGCCAGTAAATGCAGTCTACCGGACAGGTATCGATCGCCTCCTGAATCGTATCTTCTACGTCTCCATCCTGACGAATCACCCGCGAACGACCGTAGTCTGGCTCAATGTAAAACGTGTTGCGTGCCACGTGTGCACAGTGTTTGCACCCAATACAGGTCGGCTCATCCACATAAACCCCTTTCTGACGAACGATGCCCCCTAGCTCTGGCTCAAAACCCGTCCGCTCTGGCGCGTCCCGAAAGCTACCCCCTAACTCTGGCTCAAAGCCCGTCGGCTCTGGGAATGCACTGGGAGAAGGTGAAAAACTGTTCATGGGCTTAGATTCAGCAAATATTTTTGATTAGCTAAATAGAAGGTCGGAAGCTGAGCCGCATTTACTCAGTTCCCGACCCGGTAGTGGTATTGGGGTAATAATTTATTGTTGTGGGGACGAAGCCCCACAACAATAAATTATTACTTTTTGAGGACTACCCTCAATCCCATCTCTCAGTAAAGTAGCAGAGGAAATTTATGCCGCCCAGCGTTGCAGCACTAAACGAATTGAACCATCCTGCTGCTGCTGTTGCTCCGCCAATTGGAAGCCTTGACGACCCGTTTCCTGCATCACGGTATGGTAGGCATAGCGCTGGGTAATGCTATTGAGAAAACCTTGAACCGACAAAGGCTGCTGCCAGTATTGCAAGTCTGCAACCAGCTCATAGGACTGGTTGTTATGGCTAAATCCAATGTCGTAGCCGTTTTCCTGCTCAATCAAAATCTCTGCCATGTGAGTCTGCCCACGATAGCCCCGCACAGCCTGAGGCCCGGACTTCCACTGAATACCTAAATCGGTGAGAGCAGATTGAAGAGCGGTGAGATCCCGAATTTGAGTTTTAATCTGGCTAAAGTGAGACATGGTTGGGTCTTATAAAAGGACTAAAAATTAAAAGAACTAAAAATCAGGTGGGTTACTGAGATGACCAATCGCTGTAGCTAGTCTGAACCTGAGCGGCTATGGACTGAACCGATGCAGCTTGTTGAAGCGGCTGAGTAAAGTATTCAGAAGTGGGTTCTTGACTGACGACCTGACCCAACTGGGCTTCGATCGCCGCCGTCACCTCGGCGCAGGAGGCACCTACAATGCCTGTGACTTTTTCCTGAACTCGACCATCGGGATAAATGATGAACTCTAGCGTTTCCATGCTTCTCGACTAGCTCTCAAAAGTTTTACCAGTCCACTAACTCATCATCTAACTGAGCATCGATCGCCCGGAACCAAAGCTCTATTTACTGTTCGATCGCGTAATCGAACTCAATCTAATGAGTCAATCCGTGTCAAAACGTAAACAAACTTAGTGTAATAGTGAGGCTAGACTCCAGTTATTCAGTTAGTTTCGCTTAACTTCACGAAGCAGTCAAGGCAAGTTTTGAGTTATTCACCTTATGAGTTTCAAGTTTATTTCTTAGGGTGGAGAGAGAAAAAGACCAGGCTCAGGGCTGATTTTACCCCTCAAAGCTCAGCCTTGCGCCAAATACAGGCTTTTGGACAAATGGAATTCTTGTCTCCTACAGTAGAAATTTTCTACAAATTCCACAAGATGGTGTTGTTACATTTTATTAATTTATGCACTTGATCCAGATCTGAAGCATTCTGCCTCAAACTTTGTCAAATTTCATCTAGACCAAAGATTTCTGATGAGAGCGCATCCGTTAGACCAAAAGGGTTCTCTTCGCTGTCACCCTCCATAGCCATCTGAACAACAAACGGTAGGCAAGCTCCCCGCAACCCTCGCTGAATTCGCTCAGGTGTCTCGGCAAACAGCACAAAGAGCGGATGCACCTCATCTGAACCTTCGCTGAGAATGTGACGATGGCGATCAGGCATCATCCATTCGTAGCCTCTATCCAGATGCATCTGGGTTTGTCGCCAGCGGCTAAGCAAATCAGAAAAATCTTCGTCGGGACGGTGAATGAACACAAATATCTCCGCACCCGTCTTGATCTTCCATTCCGGATCGCACATCAGAACGGCAACATCACAGGGCAGACGAATCATTTCTCCCGTAGAAATACCAACCCCGCTAGGAGGCACCTGGCGAACGCGAATTAGAGGCAGCGGAATCGTAATGACGCTCTCGCTAGGGCGACGCATACTAGGAATCATTTCCAGATAGGAGCGATACTGTTTTAGCAGAGCGATCGCCCCTAGATGATCACTACAATCGGCGAGAATTTCTTCGTAGTGAGATTTTTGAGGAGTCATACAGCAATTTTCAATTGCATAAACCACAGTTATTTTTGTAGAAGCCGCGCTCCGCGCGGCTTCTACAAAAATAACCCATACTTAACCGAGCGCAAAGCGCTGTAAGCGGATCGATAAAGATGCAGCCCTACTTGATAGCATCCATGATGGAGAAAATAGGTAGGTACATCGCCACCAGAATCGAACCAACCATCCCCCCTAACACGACAATCATGAGTGGTTCCATGATGCTAGTCAGAGACTTCACGGCTTGCTCCACCTCATCTTCATAGAAATCGGCAACTTTCATGAGCATGGTGTCAATTTCACCTGTTTCCTCGCCAATACTAATCATTTGAATCGCCATTCCAGGAAACACCTGCTCCTTTTGCAGCGCTAAGCTGATCATGCCGCCCGTCTGAACTTCTTTGCGGGCTTCATCCACGGCATTAGCAATCACCTGATTTCCGGCAGTATCTCGCACGATCTCCAAAGCCGTCAGAATCGGTACGCCCGATCGCGACAAGGCTCCAAAAGTACGGCAGAATCGAGCCGTTGCGGTTTTTTGAATCAGATCGCCAAACAGCGGCATTTTCAGGAAGACACCATCCATCGTTAGCCGACCCACATCAGTGCTGTAGAAGCGGTTATAGGCAAACACAACTATGACAACAGCCGCCACCAAAAATACCACGTAAAAGCTTCTAAGAAACTTGCTGATGGTAATCATCAGCTGCGTAAATGCGGGCAAAGGCGCATTCAGCTTGTCAAAAATATCCGCGAAGATGGGCAATAGAAAAACGGTCATGCCTAAGAAGATCAGAACGGCGATTGATCCCACCACGACAGGATAAGTCAGTGCAGACTTAATTTGGTTTTGCAGACGAGCCACGTCTTCCATCAGCTTTGCCAGACGGTTCATGACCTCATCTAGTACCCCACCCACTTCACCCGCCTGCACCATACTGACGTAAAGAGCATCAAAGCACTTTGGATGTTTGCGCATAGCATCTGACAGGTTCGTGCCCTGCTGCACATCCGCACTGATTTCCTGAAGCGCTTTCTTCATCTTGGGGTTAGGGCACTGATCGGACAATACCCCCAGCCCTCTAACCATGGCTACGCCTGCATTGATCAGCACTGCAAACTGGCGAGAGAAAATGGCTTTGTCTTTAATCGACACACTCGTCATCGCCATCGAAATTTCGCTGAGGTCGAATTTGCTGAGGCGATCCAGCAACCCCATATCCTCGGTGATTTCCTGCACAAACAGCCCCTGCTCCCGCAGAGCTGCCCGTGCTTCAGAGGTCGTATTGGCGGTGACTCGCTCCCGGCGAGCATTTCCTTTGGTGTCTCTAGCGCGAACAAGATAGGTAGGCATACTTTAAACCCGTTTCTTAGACCCGTTGTTCAAATCCGTTGCAGCAATCTTGGCTTGTAACCCTGCCGTTCATCCTATCTCACCTGATCTCAACTGAGACATTAGGAAGATTATCGGGAGAATTTATCGGGCGGCAGTAGCACCGGGTTTGCCCTGCGGAACAGGAGCACCGCCAATGAGACGCTGCAACTCGTCAGGGCGAGAGGTTTTAGACATGGCAGATTCAAAAGAGATCGTCCCTGCCTTATACAGATCAGCTAGCACTTTTTCGAGGGTCTGCATCCCCAACTTGCCGCCTGTTTGAATTGCTGAGTAAATCTGAGAGGTTTTGCCTTCCCGAATCAGGTTAGAAATAGCAGGCGTGATCACCATAATTTCTTGCGCCATAATCCGACCAAATTCGTTGGGCTTGGGGTTTTTGCGAGAAACCAGCGTTTGGCTAAATACCGCAACCAAGGAGTTAGAGAGCTGCACCCGTACCTGAGTTTGTCGTTCTGAAGGGAACACGTCAATAATCCGGTCAACGGTCTGGGAAGCCGAGCTGGTGTGCAGCGTACCAAACACCAAGTGTCCGGTTTCAGCGGCAGAGATGGCAAGGGCGATCGTCTCCAAATCTCGCATTTCACCCACCAGAATGATATCTGGATCTTCCCGCAAAGCCGCCTTCAGCGCGTTGGCAAAGCTCTTGGTGTCCTCGCCGAGCTGACGCTGGTGAATGAGGCTCTTGACGGGTTCATAGACAAATTCGATCGGATCTTCAACGGTGAGAATATGCTCGGCGCGAGTGCGGTTAATCAGGTCGATCATGGCGGCTAGCGTCGTGGTTTTACCCGAACCCGTCGGTCCTGTCACCAGAATCAGACCTCTGGGTTTCTCAGACATCTCTCGAACCACGTCCGGTAAGCCCAGCTTGTCAAAGTTAGGAATCTTGGAGCTGAGCGCCCGTAGGCAGGCAGCATAGGTACCTCGGTCTTTGTAGACGTTGACCCGGAACCGCGCCAGTCCTTTCACGCCGTAGGAGCAGTCTAACTCCCAGTTTTGCTCCAGGTTCTTCCGCTGCGTGTTGTTGAGCATACTGAAGATCAGCCGCTGACACTGCTCTGAAGTCATAGGTTCATCGCCGATCGGAGTGAGATGACCGCTAATTCGGAAGTAGGGCGGCAACCCCGCAGACAGGTGCAAATCGGAGCCACCCATCTCGATTAGCTGCTCCATCAAGTCTTCGATCATCATCTCCATGTTGCTGTCTCCTTAAGCGGGGTCTTGATTGAAATAGATTAATGCTGGCGCGAACGATTGGCGGTTGCCTAATCTTGGAATCGGGGAGTTGTGCAGTAGGGACAGTCCAGCCAATCTTGCTTTAGCTCTGCACCACAGCAGCGGCAGGTCAGCGAGGTTTTCCGCTTTGCTTTCAGCTCCGCTTCCAGTCCTGTATCGGTAAACGTAACGCGTTCCACTTCTTCTAGAGTCGTTGCCCCTTGGCGCACCAGATTGAGGCTATAGGCAAGCAGAGTCTTCATGCCCTCTTCGACGGCTGCTTCCTTAATGCGCTCGGTGGGTGCGCCTTCAGTAATCAGAGTTTGTAGACGTTCGGTGACTCGCATCACTTCGTAGACCCCAGAGCGCCCTTTGTAGCCTACTCCTTTGCAGGTTGAGCAGAGCGAATTGCTCTCTTTTGCAGCCTGAATTTCATCGTTGCTCAGGGTGTTGGCTTTGTAGAAAGTGACGTCTGCTTCTCCAGAAGCGGACATACCAAAGCGTCCCAACTCTTCTAGAGTGGGAGAATAGGGGATGCGACACTCACTGCATACTCGCCGCATTAACCGCTGTGCCAGTACGCCGAGGAGAGAACTGGACACCATGAAGGACTCTACGCCCATTTCATCCAGACGGGCAATGGCGCTAGCGGCATCGTTTGTATGCAGCGTGGTTAAGACCAAGTGTCCGGTGAGAGCCGCTTCGATCGCCGTTTTAGCGGTTTCTCGATCGCGGGTTTCACCCACCAGAATCACGTCTGGATCTTGCCGCAGAAAAGCCCGCAGAATCGAGGCAAAGTCCATGCCTTTTTCGCGAATTACCTGTACCTGGGTCAGACCGGGCAGAGAATATTCGATCGGGTCTTCAGCGGTGCTGATATTGACCCCCGGATCGTTGCGTTCTGCCAGCGCTGAGTAGAGGGTAGTGGTTTTTCCGGAACCCGTCGGTCCTGTCACCAGGATCAGACCGAAAGGACGCGCCACCATGTCTTGAACAATTTGCAGAGTTTCAGGATCGGTAATCAGCTTATCTAAACCAAGCTGGGTGGCAGAGTTGTCTAGAATCCGCAGCACGACTTTTTCGCCGTAGCGGCTGGGCAGAGTGTTGACCCGGAAGTCTACTTTACGGGCATCAAACAGGCGGCGAATCCGTCCGTCTTGAGGCATCCGGCGTTCTGCGATGTCCAGGTTTGCCATGATTTTGAAGCGAGCCGTGACAGCTGGAATAATTTTCTTGGGTAGGGATTCCAGCCCTTCGCGGAGAACGCCATCTTTGCGGAAGCGAATGCGCAGATACTCTTCTTGTGGCTCAATATGAATATCAGATACGCCTTCCTGGAGGGCTTTAGCCAAAATTTTGTTAGCCAAAGCGACGATCGGCGCAGCATCTGCATCTTGGAGCGCAGCATCTAGGTTGGCTTCTAGATCTTCACTTTCTTCCTCTAGCTCCAGATATTCTAGGTTCTCAATGTCGCCCTTAACATCAACTTTGGCTTGCTGATCCGCCTGCTTTTGAAGTTCAACCTGGTCATCTAGATACTGGGAGATGAGCCGCTGGTAGTCTTCTGCAGTGATGACCATCCGCTGAAGCGCGAGTTTTTGAGGACGCAAGATACGGTTAAGATCATCCTGTGCTGCCAGATCATCTGGATCGACCATGGCGACTAGCACAAATGCCGGGTCGGTGTCCGTGCGAGAGAGCGGAATGAGGCGATAGCGACGGCAGATATCGACCGGAATCAGCGTTTCAATGAGTTGGTTGAGCTGATTGCCGTTAATCTCGCTAATTTCCGGATCGAGTGATTCAACGCCGTAGAGAATCTTTAGCTCGAATAGCTGCTGTTTCTTATACTGACGAAGCAGATCGGGCGGCAATTGCTGACCTGTCATCATCGCTAACACATCAGTTAGCGGTCTGCCTGTTTTTCGGCTTTCAACCAGCGCCTGCTGCATCTGCTCGACATTGACGATGCCAGCCTGAACCAGCTTGTTGCTGAAGGGGGAAAAGTTGTTTTGGACGACTAGGGCGCGTCTGGACGAGGAGTTAGCCATAGCTGATTCAGAAAGTTGCCTTACAAATTAGATTGTTCCCAGAAACAAAGGCAGACGCTACCACAGGTCGATAAGAATATATCGTGGTCAAAGATATCATGCGGCAAACGGTATGGTCATTGTAAGCGGTGCCTCTCTTTGAGGCTAGTGGGTGAGGCTAGTAAATAAGGCTGACAGAAATTTGCTGAGGAGACACAATCTAGATCAATTGCGAAATCTTCTGGTAGCAAAACTGTCAACGGTGATCGCTCCAGTATTCTAAGGTGTAGGCTATGGCTTTTGTTCTCTAATCACGTTATCTAACTTCTTACTGCTATGCTTTCACAAATTGTGCGTCCGATGGTTCGTACACAGTTGCGATTATTGGCAAATAGTCAGGCAACGCGATCGACTTTGATTGCTACAGTTGCCCAGTGGCTTGGCTTTCTGGGCGTGCAGGCGAAGGTGACTGACTTGGGCACCACCTCTAATCAAATTCAGCTCTCTTTGACCGTTGGCAAGCCTGATGCCTGTGATGGTCATGACTGGGAGCAGATTCTCTCTAATCTGGAGGAAACAGAATCTTTGCCTGAAAAATCTCAGGCGACCGCCCTAACCCCGCAGCAAGAGCGGAAGCTGCAAAGGCTGATGGCTTATATGGTGCAGGTAGGAGATCCAGAGCATGATTTGGACTGGGAAGGGCTTTACCCTCAGTTGCAGTCGTTAGGCTTTGAGGAGCCGATGCTGCTGGGCATCAAATCAGCTGCTAAGGTGCCACAGTCTCTAGATCTGCTGACGGAAGAGCTAGATGCTGATGTGGCGGCGATCGCCCTATCCAAGGCAGTAGGCATTGCGCTACTCGACCGAGAGGTCAACGCGGGTGAAGATCAGGCGCTATCAGCATTTTTGAAGGCTATGAATCACAAAAGTTAGGCTGATTCTATGGACTGTCCGCTTCTATGGACTATCCACCATGTGATTTTCCTGGCGCAAACAGCTTTCGATGAACAAATCGATTTCGCCATTCATGACATCGCCGATCGCCGTAGTTTCGGTGCCCGTGCGCAGATCTTTCACCAATTGGTACGGGTGAAAAACATAGTTGCGAATCTGGTTGCCCCAGGCGGCTTCCACCATGTCGCCTCGAATATCGGCAATTTCTTTAGCGCGTTGCTCTTGGGCAATCACCAAAAGCTTGGCTTTGAGGCGCGCCAGAGCCTTTTCTTTGTTTTGAAGCTGCGATCGCTCTTCGGTACAGCGCACAGCAAGCCCGGTCGGGATGTGTTTGATTAAGACCGCTGTTTCGACTTTGTTGACGTTTTGACCGCCCTTGCCGCCCGATCGTGTCGTGGTAATCTCTAGATCCTTGTCGGGAATCACCAGATCGATCGTGTTGTCGAGGATGGGCATAATTTCCACCCCTGCAAAGCTGGTTTGGCGCTTGTCGTTGGCGTTGAAGGGCGAGATGCGCACGAGTCGATGGGTGCCTTTCTCGGCTTTAAGGTAGCCATAGGCGTACTTGCCCTCAATTTCGATCGTCACGGACTTGATTCCGGCTTCGTCACCCTCAGAAATTTCTGCCATCTGGACTTTGTAGCCCTGCCGCTCTGCCCAGCGGGTGTACATGCGTAGCAGCATTTCTGTCCAGTCTTGGGCATCGGTGCCACCTGCCCCGGCATTGATGGTTAAAACCGCGCCGCCTTGGTCATAAATTCCTGATAGGAGCTGCTGTAGTTCCCACTGATCGAGTTCGCGTCCCAGACTGCTGAGGTCAGATTCGGCTTCCTGGAGCAGCGATTCATCGGCTTCTAGCTCCAAAAGCTCCAGCACGGCTCTGGCATCCTCTAGCCGCGATCGCCACTGGTCTAACTGTTCCAGATTAGATTTCAGGTCATTTAGCTCTTGCAGCGTTTTCTGGGCAGTTTCTTGATGATTCCAAAACTCAGGCTGAGCCGCCTGCTCCTCTAGATCCTGAATTTTTGCGGTTAGAGCCGGAACGTCAAAGATACTCCTGAGTTTTACCCAGGCGATGAGAGAGCAATTCAACTTCGCGCTTAATATCGAGGGTTTCAAGCATGGAGGGAGCGATCCTGGTATCGTTGGAGTTTTCTAGGGACGGGTGAATTGAGGCAGCTCTAGCAGATATATTATTGCTCAAGATTGCCTGAGTCAGGCTTTGATTTGACCTGTATTTCTACAATACCGTGCGAAACTTCTTGCGATCGATTACCCAAACGGGCAGTGACGAGAGTTTTTTGGCTGTGCTGAAAAAGATTGAGACCTTGGTTGCCAAGGTGCTGTCGATCGCCATGGTTGCCATTCTTTTAATAGCGGTCGTGGAACTCTGTCTATTCATTGGACAGGAAATTTTGCTCAATAATGTGCTGGCAGACCCCGATAAATTCTCGACAGTGACGTTAATTAAAATCTTTGGGCTGTTTTTGAATGTTTTGATTGCTCTTGAAGTGCTGGAAAATATCACTGCCTATCTCAAGCAACATGGAGTGCAGCTAGAGCTAGTGGTGGTTACGTCATTGACGGCGGTGGCGCGAAAAATCATTATTTTTGACTTCAGCAAATCAACGGGCAATGAGCTGATGGCATTGGCGATCGCCATTCTCACCCTGTCCATTAGTTACTGGATCGTCCGGCGCGGGAGTAAGGCACACTGAGCGTGGTCTGGTGAGTTTTATCTTCTGGTGAGCTTTATCTAAGGTAAGGTAAGCCAATCGGTCGACCGGGCAGCATGGGCATTCGGAGGGTTCCGGTCAAGACACTGGAGCGATCGAGGTTGGAGCGATCGACAGAAGATGTCCATAGCCAGTTCAGGGCTTGAACAATTTCTTGCTCGTCTAAGTCTCCTTCATAGCTATATTCAATAAACGTATCGCCGCCAAAGGTTTCAAAGCGGTATTCAACAGTTCCGTAGCTGTCATCTAGCTCATATTCGTCGTACTCATCTTCATACTCATCTTGATAATCTTCATCATATCCACCTCTCCACTGCAGCATCTGTGGGCAATAGCCAGGTTTATATGATGAGGTGTAATGGGTAGTTTGCAACGGATAGGGGTGCGTCATTAAATAGCTAGTGATCGCTTTTGTATTAAAGTCATCCTGGCTATCAAACTCATTTTGGTCATCAAAACTATCATATTCATAGGTCTTATTTAATTCAAACTTAGGCTCATAGAATTGCGATCGCCTTACCCTAGGTCTAAGACGAGCCGGAGAGCCAACAAAGATACGATAGAGAGCGATCGCCAGTCTGCGAAGGAAGTTCATAGTCAAATTTTTGCGTGTTTTTTGGACTGTATTAAGCATTTTTTGGACTGTATTAAGTGCTTTTTAGATTGTATTAAGCAATCAATCTCAGCATCTTTCAACTGATATAGCTTATAGACGTGATGATCGATTTCATCATCTAAGCCATCAATTTCAGCCTGAATTTTCACCGAATTAGGTGCCTCACAGGTATAGAACTGAGCCTGTAGAAATAGGCGATCGCTCACCCAATCGATCAGCTGGTTATAGCTCTGGCGATCGCTCATGTCTGCCAGATCAGGAACCCAGATGGGCAACTGCCGCAGTTGGGGTACGCCGATCCGCAGATATCCGCCATGAAGACAGTTTCCAGCAAAACAGCTCTGAAAGTACAGACTGAGCAAATGGCTGTTGAGTAAGCCCAAGAGATAGCGTAAATCCAGAAAACTGGACTGAACTGTCCGAATGACTGAAGTAGACTTGCCCGCCAAAACTGAGCCAACTTCATCTAGTCCAGACTCCAGCACCTGAGATAGACCTGCCACAATAATTTTGGGCTGCTGCGCCTGCTGTTTTCGCTGAGCAGAGAGGTGCGAAATCTGGGATGCCGCCAGAATGGGATGGCGGTAGATCTGCCCTAGGTAGCGCAACGGCTTTTTGCCCCACAGGAAGCAGTAGCGATCGATCGTGCCGCTGTTCACCAAGCGTAGATCTCCGGAAACGATCGCGGCGCTGTCTTGAATCCAGGGCTGAAGTGCATATGCCTCTGCAACGGTGGCAGCTCCAGTGACTTGGGCAATGGCTCCAAGCGATGGCAAGATTTGGAGACGATCGATCCAATCTTGCTGTCCCATGCCGCCAATTTGCCAAGGCTGCGTGGCATATTTAAGCAAGAGTTTTCCGACTAAGCCAATCTGATTTAGGCTTTGCATTCGCTCATAGGCGATCGATTTTGTCGGTGTAGCGTTCTGTAGAGCATCGAGCTTCTGAGCCACATAAACCAGCGGATACACCGCAGCCCGAAAGGCAGAAACGTTGGAGTAATCCCGAATGGTCAGGAGGCTAGTTTGCTGCACCAGGAGCGATCGCGCCCCTGCCGCGTAGTTTGCCGAAGCCAGCTTGTTGGGCACCACTAAACTTGTGAATCCGCCCGGTTTGCAGAGTGCTAAAGCTTTTTCAATAAAGACGCAAAACAGATCCCAATTTCCGGTGGCAGTCTGGTAATTTGCGGTGCAGTATTTTCTCCATCTGGGCAGGTGAGCCGTCATGCTCTCCGAATCCAGATAAGGCGGATTCCCAATTACCAAGTCGAAGCCCCCCGATCGCAGAATTTCTGGAAAGGTATGCTGCCAGTTGAATGGGCGATCGCAGAGGATTGATTGCTCTAAACCAGAATTTTCTGAATGCCCTTCAGACTCTATCAGGGCATTACCACACTGAATGTTGTCGCTTAAATCGGGTAAAGGGGCGCGATCGGGTAAGCCCTTCAACAGCAAAAGATACAGCCCTAGTTTAGTGATCTCGACCGCCTGTGGATCAAGATCAACGCCGTAGATATGCGTCAGCAAAAGTCGCTCTCGCTCGGATCGCGTCAGATGCCACTGACCCTCTAGCCCTTGCTCAACGGGCAAATTGTGATTTTCTCCCCGGCGCTCGATCGCTGAGCAATAAATTTGCAGATGCCAATCCAGCAAAAATTGATAAGCAGACAGCAAGAATGCACCGCAGCCACAGCTTGGATCGAGTAGGGTAATCGCTGCTGTAGGGTTGGTATGCAGCACATTACCTAACGTCATCTGCAAAACGTAGCTGACGATCGCCTCAGGCGTGTAGTAGATCCCACCCGATTTTCGATCGCTTAGCTTGCGATCATGAGAGGAAAGTCCTAGCGAATCTTCCTGTAACAGCGCTTCGTAAACCTGTCCCAAAAAAGCGATCGGAAGATCTCGCTGTACGGATAAGCTACCCAATATCTGACTCAGGAGGTGATTGGGCAGGCGGTTGACAATCTCATATTCTTCTGGAAAGCCAAACGGAATTTCTGTGTTCTGCCAAAGCTGGACAAGTCCAATAAAACCGGAGTCACTTTGCTGCATAGCTTGCAGTTGACCTGCTGTAGTAATGCCTTTCTGTTCGCAAAGGTAAAGCGCTAGGATTTTTAGGATTAGCGATCGCGCTACTTGGCTGCCAATTTCATTACCAAAATCATCAGAGCCAGTCTGATGGTTTTCAACTGAAAGATAAGAGAATATTGCCCGTCGCCAAGACACCACTTGCTTTAGCAGGACTTTTGTCATTTGGAATTTTGAATCGGGGCAACAGAAGAGACAATCACTCCAGAATCCTGAGATGCCATTGGCACAATGCAGTTAGCATCCTCGTTGCGCGGATTGTTAACTTGAGCACTCACCGGATAGACGTTCATTTCTGCAGCCGGGTAAGGACGCAACAGACTTTGGAGCCGATCGCTACCACTCTGAGGATCAAGCCATAGATCGTAGTCCTGCGGAGCAAGAATCACAGGCATACGATCGTGAATCGGACGCATCAAATCATTGGCTTCAGTGGTGATAATCGTGCAAGACTCCACTTCGCTGCCGTCAGCACTTTGCCAATGCTCCCAAAGTCCGGCAAAGCTAAAGGGCTGCCGATCTAAAGACAAGTACATGGGCTGCTTGCCTATCGTCAGCTTTTGCCATTCATAAAACCCATCTGCTATCACCAGACAGCGCCGCCGCTTAAAAGCAGAACGAAATGAAGGCTTTTCACTCAAGGTTTCGGCTCTAGCATTAATCAGCTTTGCCCCTATTTTTGAGTCCTTTGCCCAACTGGGAATCAAGCCCCAGGTTAGATGGGTCATCTCTGGTTCAGCTTTGTTAGGAGCCATGCGGGCTGCCACAATGGGCTGAGTCGGTGCAATGTTATAGCGAGGCGCAAAGGCTGGGAGATCCGGCAAACCGAGGGCGGAGGCGATCGCGCTAGGAGATTGGGTCAGGGTAAATCTGCCGCACATAGCTGAAGCCCTCTCTAAGTTAAATTCTCTAGATGCTCAGCACCAACTGTAGCCCTGCTTCAGGCTTGGCATCCTCTGGCAAAGGTTCAGGTTCAGCACGCATTGCAGGACAATATCGGGCATAGGCACAGCGATCGCACTGTCCACCCGGAAAGGGAAGCCAACGCTGATCCTGGCGCAATTCCACAGCAAGGTCGCTAATCACGGCTTCGACGCGCTGGCGATGCTCGACAGTTGCCGGAAAGCAAATCTTTTCGCCTGTCCGCAGATAGAGTAAGCTCAACTGCTTCAAATTCCGCTGGTAGCGTTGCTCTAGCGCTAAGTAATACAGACCAATCTGCAAATCCACTTCGTCAGGCTCCATCGACTCGACCTCTTTGGCAGATTTATAGTCGATTAGCTCTAGCCCATCGTCTAGATAGTCGAGGCGATCGTATCGTCCTGACAACACAAACTCTAAATTTTCAGTGCGCAGCGTTCCCTGAATTTTGCCCTCCACCGCTACAGGCTTGCGCATTGCCGACTGATTGGCGATGTAGGCGTAATAGTAGCGCCGCAGAATACCCCGACCTTCATTAATTTGGGTGCTGGTGAGATCCTTCGTCTGCTGACTCCAACAGTATTCGATCCAGTCCATCCGGGGAATTGCATCTTGGTAGTGCCAATCCTGGTAGATCTGCGCCAAAGCCTGATGCAGAGAAGTGCCCATAATGGCTGAGCCATAGAACGCTGCCCCTTCTACCTTACGCTCGTATCGGAAGTAGTAGGCTTGAGGACAGCGATAGTAGCTTTGAAGCTTAGCAGCGGACAAAAAATAAGGCATAGTCTCTGAACCCGGCGATTGACTTCTGAAGCGTTGAGCCATCCCCTGTTTAGAGATGCACCCACGGATACAAGATCTGTGGGTGCGGTCTGTCGGGCATGACGCTACTATGATGGCACTAGATGTAGGATTCGGCTAGGTTCTTTTGTATTAAATTTCCTATATGTAGCGTAGGAGGTAGATATCGAGGATTGAGGAACGAAAAAAATGAGCTAGAGCAGCGATCGCTCAGCCGCATCTTACAGGTGAGCCGTGGAAACTATAGTAATTCACACGCCGTAATTTGGAGCGTCACGATCCTGATATTGGACGCAACAGATATAGCAACCGCCTTGGCGGTTAGGACAGGGACATTTTGGTGGGGCGCTTCGCGCCCCACCAAAATGTCATAAGCAAACTGGCGACAGCTATGACTTCAACTGTGCAGATGGGGCTGCCTCGATCGCCCATACAGCTCAGTCAGATCTCGGAGGCGATCGCCCACTTCTGCGGTCAAGGCACCCTGTTCATAGCGCCAGCCCCAATTACCAATCGCTTGACCCGGCGCATTCATTCGCGATCGGGTATCTAAGCCGAGAATATCCTGAAGAGGGACAATTGCCTGATTAGAAACAGAGCTGAAGGCAAGGCGAACTAGCTCCCAATGAATTTCCTGCGTATCGCCACAGCCCAGATATCGCCAGACTTTGTGCTGCTCCTCAGAGCTACGGGCATTAAACCAACCCACTGTCGTGTCATTATCATGCGTTCCGGTATAAACAACCGTGTTGGCAAGGTAATGAAACGGCAAATAGGGATTCGCTGCATCAGAGTCAAAGGCAAACTGAAGAATCTTCATCCCTGGAAACTCAAACTGGTCTCGCAGCGCCTCGACTTCGGGCGTAATAAAGCCTAAATCTTCGGCAATGATGGGCAACACGCCAAGCTGCTCCGCCAAAACTTGGAACAGCGCCTCGCCCGGAGCCACCATCCATTCACCATCCATGGCGGTCGTTTCCCCCCCTTTGATCGCCCAGTAAGATTCAAAGCCTCGGAAATGGTCAATGCGAATCAGGTCTACACAGTCAAGCATTGCCTGAAATCGCTGCACCCACCATTTAAAGTTGTCCTGCTGGAGCCGCTCCCAGTCATAGATTGGGTTACCCCATAGCTGTCCGGTGGGACTGAAATAATCAGGCGGCACACCTGCCATCAGCGAAGGAGTACCCAATTCTGAGTCAAGGCAAAAATATTCTGGATGTGCCCAAACTTCAGCACTGTCATGCGCTACGTAAATGGGCAGATCTCCCAGAATCTGGATGCCCTTCTCGTTGGCATAGCGCTTTACATCTGCCCACTGCTGAGCAAACTCAAATTGCAGAAATTTGTGGAAGAAGACTTGAGGAACAAGCTGCTGCTGCCACTGCTCCAGAGCCTCCGGCTTGCGGTGGGCGATCGTCTCATCCCAAGTATTCCAACTCGCGCCGCCGTGGGCATCTTTGACCGCACGAAATAGCGCATAGTCATCCAGCCAGTCCGCAGCACCCTGACAAAATTCCTCAAACGCCTGGTGCCATTCGGGCGTTGCCTGAACCTTGAAGTTGTCGGAAGCTTTGCGCAATAGCAGGGTTTTGACATGGATCACCCAGCCAAAGTCAACCCGCAGAGGCAGCTCTGGGAAGTCATTGAAATCTTCTTCGGTCAATAGCCCTTTGCCGCAGAGAATTTCAGGGCTAATCAGCATGGGATTACCTGCGATCGCCGAGAAACATTGGTAGGGCGAATCGCCGTAAGCTGTAGGACCTAGCGGCAAAATCTGCCAGATTTGCTGTCCGCTGGCAGCTAAGAAGTCTATAAAACGATAGGCTTCAGTGCCCAAATCGCCAATGCCAAACCGACTGGGGAAAGAGGTGGGGTGCAGCAGAATACCGCTAGCTCTGGGAAAGGGCATAAAAAAGTAAGAGGGACGAGTGGGTCAGGGTTGTGCGACAGAAAAAATTGAGCTTTAGCTATTGTTTGGCTGTTCTTAAAATTCCACCATCCGTCTTTTGGCTAATTTCTCTGCCACTCAACTCTTTAAGGAGCACAAATTAATTAACCTGTAAGAGTTTTTTGGAAGTGTCGCACTCCGCGCGACACTTCCAAAAAACTCTTGGGCTTTATTTTTTACGCGATTCTAAGGGATTGTTTAGGTTGCCCCAAATTCAGCCCACTCGAATCTAGCACGCTGAGATGAGCCACGCTTCAGATTCCGTAGAGTAGGAAATTTACTTTGCGTGTTCCATGAGTCGCTCCTGTTCTTGGCGATCTTTGTTAGGCGGAAAGAAGCGATCGTTCAGACCCTTAATAATGATGTACAGAATAGGAACTAAAAACAGGCTGAGGAATGTGGAAAACAGGTATCCTCCAAAGACGGTAGTTCCCAAAGACTGACGGCTGGCAGCTCCAGCACCCGTAGCGATCGCCAACGGAAAGAAGCCCACTAGACCCGAAATCGCCGTCATCAGAATGGGACGCAAGCGATCTTGAGAAGCCTCGATCGCCGCCTGCGTAATGCTCAAGCCTTTTTCTCGGAGCTGATTGGCATACTCGACGATCAGAATGGCGTTTTTACTCGCCAAGCCAATCAGCATTACCAAACCAATCTGACAGTAGGCATCGTTGGCAAAGCCTCGAAAATACTGTCCGATCAGGGCACCCAGAACCGCTAAGGGCACCGTCAGCATAATAATGATCGGATCAACATAGCTCTCATACTGAGCTGCCAACACCAGAAACACCATCAGCAATCCAATGCCGAAAATCAGCGCCGCCTGACCACCCGATTCCACTTCTTCTAGCGCCGTGCCTGTCCACTCATAGCCCAAGCCGGGCGGAAAGATCTGTCTGGCAGTTTCCTCCATCGCCTGTAAAGCTTGCCCCGAACTCTTGCCGGGAGCCGCTGCGCCCTGCACCGAAATCGAGCGGTAGAGGTTGTAGTGGGTAATAGTCTGAGCGCTGGTTGCCGGGGTAATGGTCACCAGATTGCTCAACGGAATCATCTGGTCATCAGCCGATCGCACGTAAAGCTGCTGAATATCATCGGGCTTAGACCGGAACTGCTGATCCGCCTGAATATATACCCGGTAGTTGCGCTGATCGAGGCTAAAGTCATTGACATATTGAGAACCGAGAAAAGTCTGCAAGGTCTCAAATACGGTATCTACGCCCACATTCAGGGCTTTGGCACGGTTGCGGTTCACCTCCACGAGCAACTGCGGTGAGCCAGCCGAGTAGGTGCTAAAGACCCCGCTGAGGTTAGGATTTTGGTTCGAGGCTCCCATGAGCTGATAGAGATAGCCGACAAACTGATCGAGCGGCAAGTTGCCCCGCCGATCCTGCATTTCCATCTGGAAGCCGCCAAAGTTGCCCAGACCTTGAATCGCGGGAGGGTTCACGGCAAAGATGCGGGCGCGGGTATCGCCAAAGTATTTCATTTGAATCTGCCCGATCAGCGCCTTCACTTCCTGAGCCGCCTGTTTGCGATCGCCCCAAGGTTGCAGCAACGTAAACATAATCCCCTGATTGGGCGAAATGCCTGTGAAGCTAAAGCCCGTGATCGCAAAATTAGATGCCACTTCAGGCAGCGTTCGCACGGTTTCGGAAGCCTCATCCAGAATTTTCTTGGTGTAGCTCAAAGAAGAGCCTTCGGGAGCCTGAACGATCGTAATGAAATAGCCCTGATCTTCTTCTGGCAAGAAGGCTGAAGGGACAACGCCGTACAGCCACGCCGTCAGACCCAAAGACGCGATGAAGATTGCCAAAATGATGTATCGGATTCCCCCTAAAAAGCCGAGCGATCGCTCATAGGCGCGCCGAATTCTATCGAAAACTCGGTTGAAGCCGTCAAAGAATCTGCCCAGGAAAGAATGGCTTTCCTGCCGAGGGCGCAGCAGCAACGCTGACATCATCGGGGACAGGGTGAGGGCATTAAAGGTGGAAATGGCGATCGAAAAGGCGATCGTCAGGGCGAACTGCTGGTAAATTGCGCCCGTGGTGCCAGGGAAGAATGCGACCGGAATAAACACTGCCATTAGCACCAGCGAAGTGGCAATCACCGCGCCCGAAAGCTCTCGCATTGCTTCAATGGCCGCCGGAAGCGGATGCATCCCCCGATCTTGAACTTTTGAGGCAACGGCTTCCACGACGACGATGGCATCATCCACGACGATCCCGGTTCCTAGGGTCAGGCCAAACAGCGTCAGGGTATTAATAGAAAACCCAAACAGCTTAGTGAACAAAAACACCCCCAGCAGCGAAACTGGAATGGCAGCCGTCGGAATTAGCGTTGCCCGCCAGTCCTGCAAAAAGATGTACATTACCAGCACCACCAACAAAAAAGAGGTGATCAGCGTAATGACAACCTCTTCTAACGAAGCTTCCACAAACATGGTGGTATCGAAAGCGATCGCATACTTCATGCCGGGTGGAAAGGTTTCGCTTAGCCGCTCCATTTCTTCCCGAATCGCTTCACTGGTTTGCAAAGCGTTACTGCCGGGGCGCTGAGTCACCCCTAGACCCACGGCCTCTAGGTTGTTGTAGGTCAAGTCGGTGCCGTAGTTCTCAGCGCCTAGCTCCACTCGACCGACATCCTTGAGCCGCACCAGAGAGCCGCTTTCCCCGGTCTTGAGGACAATATTTTCAAACTCTGAGGCATCCTTAAGGCGGCTGACGGCTCGTAGACTGAGCTGATAGTCCTGATCGCTAGCTGAAGGCTCCTGACCCAGCTGTCCAGCCCCCACCTGAATATTTTGCTCTTGGATTGCCTGACTGACATCCTGCGCCGTTAGCCCTCGGCTAGCTAGACGGTTCGGATCTAGCCAGATGCGCATGGCGTATTTGCGTTCTCCAAAAATTTGGATACCGCCTACCCCATTCAGCCGCTTCAGATTGTTGAGAATGTAGAGGTCGGCATAGTTGCTGAGAAACAGGTTGTCGTACTCGCCATTGTCCGTGTAGAGCGCCACCGCCATCAGAAAGTTGCTTTCCTGTTGACTAACGGTGACTCCGGTTTGTACCACCTGTCCGGGCAGTCGAGCCTGTGCGCGAGACACACGGTTCTGGACGTTGACGGTGGCAATATCCGGGTCTTGGGCAGCATCAAAGGTGACGGTAATCTGGCTGGTGCCGTCGCTGCTGCTGGCAGAACTCATATACCGCAGACCTTTCACGCCGTTGATTTCCTGCTCTAGCAGGTTAGTGATGCCACTCTCCACCGTTTCGGCATCGGCTCCGGCATAGTTGGCGGTCACAACCACCTGCTTGGGCGAAATGTCGGGGAATTGGGCGATCGGCAGCGTCAGTCCAGCAATGACTCCCAACAGCAGAATGATGATGGAACAGACCGAGGTAAAAATCGGTCGCTTGATGAAAAAATCGGCGAACATGGGCAAAGGGGGAATGATAGAGGATTGTGAGTCGATCTACTGAGCCTTCTACTGAGCCTTTTGCGCCCCTGCGGGTTGAGCCTGCGCTACCGCAATCGGGGAACCATCCTGGAGATTGAGAATTCCGGAAACCACGATTTGCTCTCCCGGCTTGAGACCTTCTAGCACCTGATAGCTATTGCCCTGAATATCGCCTAGACGAACGAGCCGCTGCTGCGCCACCTGCTGCGGTTCGCCTGTAGGCGACTGCTGTGGAGCTGCTTCTCCTGCGGGTGCCTCGGCGGCGCTAGTTCCTGCAACATAAACAAAAGTCTGTCCGGCAATTCGCGTCACGGCATTAGTCGGCACTAAGATACCTGGAGCCGTTTGCCAAATAAGTTTTGCCCGGACGAGCTGACCGTCTTTTAACCGACCGTTATTGGGAAAAGTAGCTTTTGCCAGCACCGCTTGGTCGGTAGCATTCACTTCTGGAGAGACGAAGGTAATGCGCCCCGTTGTCAGAGCTTTACCGTTCTGATCGAGTAGCTCTACAGGCAGACCTGTCCGCAGATCAACCGTGCGCTCGATCGGCACAGAGAGATTCAGGTCTAACGCACCATTCTGAATAATGCTGGTAATGGTGGTGTCTGTCTGGGCATAATCCCCCACTTTTGCCGGGACGTTGCCTACAATTCCGGCGATCGGCGCTCTCACCAAGTTGTTGTTCAGGTCGGTTGTAGCAACATCTTGAGCTGCTTGACTGCTAGAAAGTCTGGCATCTGATTCAGCCAGCGCCGCCTGATAGGCTCGCACCTGTTCTTGAGCTGCCTTGAGGGCTGCAAGCGCCGTAGCTCGCTGATTAGCAGCCTGGTCAAGCGTTTGCTGCGCCTGTGCGCCCTCGCTCACCAGAGCCGCCGTTCGTCGATATTGCGTGTTTTGTAGCGCCACATCTGCCTCAGCTTTTTCTACGTCAGCTTGGGCAGCCTGTAACTGAGCTGCCGCCGTACCGCGAGCCGCTGCGGCAGCACCGACGTCAGCAGTCGCGCCGCTGACCTGAGCCTCAGTGCGATCGCTCTTTAGTTCAGCGATCGGCTCACCCGCAGCCACAGCCTGTCCGGGCGAAACGAGAATTTGAACAATTCGACCGTCTACCTCTGGACGCAGATCGACTCGGTTTTGGGCTTCCAAAGCGCCTACAAATTCAGAGCTTTCTTGCACTGTGCTGGTCTCAACTGCCTGAAGCTGCACTGAGGTAGGCGGAGGAGCTTGGGCAGTGGGTGCACTACCACAGCCCACCAAGACTGAAAGCAAAAGCGTTGTGCTAATCAGCGGGGCAGACAGTCTTGGCATGAGGCGAGTGGATTGACTATTGGATTGACTATTGGGTTGACTATTGGGTTGACTGTTACTGGACAGAGGAATGCTAGGTTTCGCCATTAGCCACAATTGGGTAGGAGGATTCTGGTAACGAGGTTCCAGGAATTAAGAGTTTCAAACTTCAGTAGAAGCAAAATGTAGTCGAAATCAGGAAGCGGTTGTTCTGGGAAGGGGAGAGCAATCGCTCTGCCGCGATTTTTAAAGACACAGCTTGCCGCAGGTTCATGAAGAGATGCCTATCTCACTGCAAGCCACTTCAAGGGAACCTAGTGCAAAACGGTGTTTCTACAGCAATCCAGGCATTGTTTTTGAACCTTGCGTTACGAGCAGTGGAGGTTTTCAAGTCTTTGAGACATTCTGATCCACAAAAGCAGTTGATAATCGAAACCCTGAAGAGTTAACTATTTCAGTGGCTACAGCGGCAAGCCCACAAATTAGTGCCCTAACTATTTGCTGCTCACGAGAAAAGGCAGCATTGAGTTCAATGACAAAAATCTTACACCACAATCTCGTCTTTTTACAGATTTGAACCCCGATACTTTGAAAATGTCTGCTGCCTGGGCGGTCTAAATTTTAGTAGGTCTGGAAACCGTGAAAAGGTACATAACTTAAATTTAGAAGACTGTCATCCTGCTAAAAGAGTATTGTCAGTTACGGATAAAAAAATCTCTTTAGTACACCTTGGTACAGGAGTAAAAGTTAAGGCTTAAAAATCTGAACGGTTTCAGTCATGAGGCATGGTTTAGATGCCTTATCTCGTGCCTCTAAGGCAGGTCGTTGTTAAAGCAGCAAAGCTGACAGACAAAAACGACACAAAAGTTAAGCTAATGCAGCCATTTAAGAAAGGGGCGATCGCTCAATTAATCCGATAATTTCTGCATAGAGCTTAATTATTCCATAACAAATTGTTAATCAACATAAGGGAGTAGAGGAAGTGAGTCAAAGAAGGTTTGTTCGCCTGTCACGTCGCCAAATTCTTAGAGGTCTGCTCGCTACCAGTGCCTTTGGCATCGCCAAGTACGGGACAGGCTGCGCCTCTACACCTAGCACTAGCGCCAGTCCTGAAGGGAGCGCGAGCAGCCCCGCTGCTGGGGGAGGTCAAACGACCTTGGGCTTCATTTATGTTGGGCCTAAAGATGACTATGGCTACAACCAGGCTCATGCGGAAGGTGCGGCTGGCATGGCAAAGAAATTTCCTTGGGCAAAGCTGGTCGAGGAGGCAAATGTGCCCGAAACCTCTGCCGTTGCTGAGTCCATGCGCAGCATGATTGACATTGATGGCGCAGTGGCGCTTTTCCCTACCTCCTTCGGCTATTTTGACCCCCATATTCTCAAGATGGCGGCTGAGTATCCTGACGTCCAGTTCTTCCATGCGGGTGGGCTGTATCAGGAGGGCAAAACGCCGAAAAACATTGGCAGCTACTTTGGCTATATTGACGAATCTCAGTATATTGCTGGCATTGTTGCCGCGCTAACTTCCAAGAGCGGCAAGCTGGGCTTCGTCGGAGCCAAGCCAATCCCACAGGTGCTCCGCAACATCAATGCCTTTACCCTAGGCGCACGCAGCGTCAAGCCCAGCATCACGACTCAAGTGGTGTTTACAGGCAACTGGGCCGAGCCAATCAAAGAAGCAGAGGCGACTAACAGCATGGCAGATCAGGGCATTGATGTGGTCACCTGCCATGTAGACAGTCCCAAGGTGGTGATGGAAACGGCAGAAAAGCGCGGTATTTACTCCTCTGGCTATCATGCCAACCAGTCGGCTTTGGCTCCGAAAGGCTATTTGACCGGAGCTGAGTGGGATTGGACAAACATCTACTCTAAGGTGGCTGAAGAAGTTCATGCGGGTAAGAAACTGTCGGATGGCGGCATCCCTCATATCTTGCGAGGCGGCCTAAAAGATGGGTTCTGCAAAATCTCGCCCTATGGCCCTGCGGTCGGTGCAGAAGCCAAAAAAGCAGCAGATGCGGCGCAGGCAAAGCTGAAGGACGGCAGCTTGGTGATCTATAAGGGCGAACTGAAGGACAACAAAGGCGCGGTAATCATTCCTGCGGGACAATCCATGAAGCAGGAAGACCCCAAGCTGGAAACGATGAACTATCTAGTTGAGGGTGTATTGGGATCGATCGGGAGCTAACGGGAGCTAGAGAGCGGCTAGAGGATAAGTCTTATGAGTAGCTGGCGTAGAAGTTTTGAATCGATTAGTTTGTCTTTTGGCGCAATCTTGGCAGGATTGCTGCTATTTGGAATTTTTTGTGCGGCGGTGGGGCAGAACCCGTTTGCCGTCTATGGCTCTATCTGGAAGTCGGCGTTTGGAAGCTGGCAGACATTTCAGAATACGCTGATTCGGGCGGCTCCGCTGATGCTGACGGCGCTTTGCACTGCCCTGCCCGCCCGGTTGGGTCTGGTGATTATTGGCAATGAGGGAGCACTGGTGGTAGGCGGATTGGCGGCAATCTCGATCGGTTTGGCAATGGGTACGGCGTTGCCTCCGGTTCTGTCGCAAATCGCGATGGCGATCGCCGGGATGATTGCGGGTGGTCTTTGGATCATGGCGGCGGGAGCCTTGAAACATTACCGCGCCGTGAATGAAACCATTAGCAGTCTGCTATTGAACTATGTGGCGATCGCCCTGCTCAACCATCTGGTGGGTGGCCCCATGCGTGACCCCAGCTCCCTGAATAAGCCTTCAACTTTTCCTCTGTCAGAGGCAGTTATGTTGGGTCAAATTCCCGGTACGCGGGTGCATTGGGGCTTGCTATATGGCATTGTGGCTTGCGCGATCGCCTATTTTCTGATTCAGCGCACCACCTTTGGCTTTGCGGCAAGGACAGCAGGGGGCAATATTCGAGCGGCGCGGATTGCAGGGCTGCCCGTAGGTCAGCTCACTCTAACCGTTTGCTTTTTGGCGGGTTCTTGCGCTGGACTGGCGGGCATGGTGGAAGTTGCTGCAATTCAGGGCAGTGCTAATGAGTCGCTAAACGTCGGCTATGGCTACGGCGGTATTTTGGTGGCGTTTGCAGCTCGGCATAATCCGCTGGCGGCGATCTTCATTTCTCTACTGGTGGGCGGCATTCTGGCAAGCGGCGGCATTTTGCAGCGGGCGCACAATTTGCCTGATGCCACCGTGCTGATGTTTGAGGGCATCGTCTTTTTGGCGGTGCTGTATAGCGATTCACTCTATGGCAAGATTCCCTGGTTTAAGGAAAAGCCGCTGGTGGTCAGTCCGCCTAGCCCGCCCTCTAGCCCTGGACAAGAGCCTGTTGTGATTAGCTAAAGGCAGTCAGGAGTCAGGAGTTATGAAGTTCATGCTGAATCCTGGCTCCTGGCTCCTGGCTTAAACGGGTAGCCAGAACCTAAACAATCCACTGAGTAAAGCAACTGAATTATGGCAACTGAAGCAGCATTGGGATGGTGGGGTGTGCCGTTGGCGATTCTGGCGGGCACCATGCGGGGCGGTACGCCGTTCCTGTTCGTTAGCTTGGGCGAATGCTTGACGGAGAAGAGCGGCAAAATCAACCTGGGTTTGGAAGGAACGTTGTTGACGGGCGCAATGGCAGCTTATGGTGTGTCTTACCTAACCGGATCGCCCTGGGTGGGCGTGCTGGCTGCCGGATTGGCTGGAGCGGCACTGGGGGTCATTCACGGCTGGCTGTCGCAGCAGTTTCGCGTGAACGACGTGGCGGTAGGCATCGCCATGATTATCTTCGGCAGCGGCGTGGCTTTCTTCTTTGGAAAACCCTTTATTCAGCCCAAAGCCGCGCAGCTACCCACGATCGATCTAGGAGCCTGGAGCGGTATCCCGGCAGTAGAAGCGGCGTTGCAAATTAGTCCGCTATTTATTCTGGGAGTAATTCTTGCGCCGCTGATGCAGTGGTTCTTTAAATCTACCCGCTGGGGACTGTTTATCCGGGCGGTGGGGGATAGCCCCGATGCTGCCAAAGCCATGGGGGTATCTATCTTTAAGGTGCGCCTGCTCAGCGTGATTGCGGGCAGCTTTTTGGCAGGTATCGGCGGTGCGTCGCTCTCGCTCTACTATCCAGGGCTATGGACAGAGCGGATCTCTAGCGGTCAGGGCTTGATGGCGGTGGCGCTGGTGATTTTTGCCCGCTGGAATCCGATTCAGTGCCTTTGGGCTTCGCTGCTGTTTGGCGGAGCACAGGCGCTAGGGCCAGCTCTTCAGTCGGTCGGGCTGAAAGAGGGCTACTATCTGTTCAACGCTGCGCCCTACATTCTGACGCTGATGATCATGATTTTTACCTGTTCACCGAAGCGATCGCTCACAGGTGCCCCTGGAGCCTTGGGTACAGATACCTGAAGGGCTACGAAGAGGTCAGCAGTGAATCTTAGAGCCTCTGCAATATGTGTTATGGCATCATGTGTCTTAAAGCATCAACGGTGAGCCTTTAAGTATCAGCGACGAGACTCAGAGCATCAACGGCGAAGCTCAAAGTATCGGCGACGAAACTCAAAGTATCAACGGCGAAGCTTAAAGGTGAAACGGTGAATATCAGAACATCAGAGTTGCGAGACAAACAGTCAACAGTGAAGAACAACGCTAGGTTTAACGGGAGAGAAAAACTGTGAGCGGACTCGGCGGACTCAATAAATCCCCCAACGGCGTGGTGCTGGGGCTAGTACAGTTACAGTTGCCTACGGTTGTCACGCCCGATGACCTAGCCGCTCAGACCGATCGCATTTGCGCCATGGTTGCCAAGGCAAGGCGCAATATGCCGACTATGGATCTGGTGGTATTTCCAGAATATTCCCTGCATGGGCTGTCCATGGATACCAATCCAGATATTATGTGTCGGCTGGAAGGGGCAGAAGTCAGCGCCTTTCAGCAGGCTTGCCGCGATAACCGTATCTGGGGCTGCTTCTCGATCATGGAGTACAATCCCCATGGCTATCCCTACAACAGCGGCATCATTATTGACGACCAGGGCGAACTGAAGCTGTACTATCGCAAGCTGCATCCCTGGGTGCCCGTAGAACCCTGGGAGCCGGGAAATCTGGGGATTCCGGTCTGCGAAGGCCCAAACGGCAGCACGATCGCCCTGATTATCTGCCATGATGGCATGTTCCCCGAAATGGCGCGAGAATGCGCCTATAAGGGAGCCGAAATCATGATCCGCACGGCGGGCTACACCGCGCCCATTCGGCACTCTTGGCAAATTACCAACCAGGCAAACGCTTTCTGTAACTTGATCTACACTGCCTCCGTCTGTATGTGCGGCTCTGACGGCAGCTTCGACTCCATGGGCGAGGGTATGTTCGTCAACTTTGATGGCGTGCCGCTGGTCATGGGCAGCCACCGCCCCGACGAAATCATTACTGCCGAGCTGCGCCCCGATCTGGTGCGCGAAGCTCGGAATCACTGGAGCGTTGAGAACAATATCTACCAGTTTGGACATCGCGGCTACACGGCAGTCAGTGGCGGCGCCCAAGACTGCCCCTACACCTATATGAAAGATCTGGTACAGGGCCACTATCGCTTGCCCTGGGAAGATCAGGTCATTTACAAGGACGGCACCTCCTGCGGGTTTCCGGCTCCCGATCGCACCTACGAAGGAGAGGCATTACATGTAGTGGACGTGGCGAATTAGGGGGATGGGTGGATGAGGGGATGGGTGGATGAAGGGATGAGGGTTTCCCATCCACCCATCCACACCCATCCACCCATCCACACCCATCCACCCATCCACACCCATCCACCCATCCATACCCATCCACCCGCCAACTCTTATTCGACTAAATTCACTAGAGTCTTTGACTCATCACTAGAGCAACCTGGAGCTAAATGGGACTATTCATCAAAGCCGATCCCTACCCCTATCCCTACAACGGCGATCTGCGACCGCAAAACACCGTCCTGCTGATTATTGACATGCAGATCGACTTTTGCGGCGAAGGTGGCTATGTAGACAAGATGGGCTATGACCTGTCGCTGACCCGATCGCCGATCGCTCCCCTCCAAATCCTGCTGGCAGCCATGCGCTCCCACGGCTTCCCCATCATGCACACCCGCGAAGGGCACCGACCCGACCTCGCCGACCTGCCGGAAAACAAGCGCTGGCGATCGCGGCAGATGGGGGCTGGCATTGGCGACCCTGGTCCCTGCGGCAAGATTCTGGTGCGCGGCGAACCGGGCTGGGAGATTATCCCAGAATTGGCTCCCCTCCCCGGCGAGGCAATCATCGACAAGCCCGGTAAAGGCTCTTTCTACGCGACCGATCTCGATCTGCTGCTCAAGGGCAAAGGCATCCAAAACATCATTCTCACGGGCATCACCACCGATGTTTGCGTCCACACCACGATGCGAGATGCGAACGATCGCGGCTACGAATGCCTCATCCTCTCCGACTGCACTGCCGCCACCGATCTGGGCAACCACCTCGCTGCCCTCAAAATGGTCACGATGCAGGGCGGCGTATTTGGAGCTGTCGCCGATTCTCCTGCCGTCCTCAAAGCCCTACAAACCCTATAGTCACCCTCCCCCTCCTTCCCTCTCATCCCCTCCTTTACCCATCCACCCATCCCCTTATTCACCCACTATGACCACCGTCACCACCCCCCTCATCATCGAAACCGAAGCTCCTCCCGAACTCGAAGTTGTCAACATGACTAAGCAGTTCGGCAAATTAGTCGCCCTAGACAACGTTTCCATGCTGCTCAAACCCGGCACCTTTCACGCCTTGCTCGGAGAAAACGGTGCCGGAAAAAGCACCCTGGTAAAGTGCATCATGGGCTTCTACCGACCCGATCGCGGCGATGTGTTGATTGACAAGCATTCTCGGACGATCGACAGCCCCAGAGACGCACAGCGCTACGGGGTAGGCATGGTATATCAGCATTTCACCTCTGTTCCGGCAATGACGGTTGCAGAGAACCTGGTGTTGTCCCGCATTGATAGCCCCGCGTTAATTAACTGGAAAGACGAACAGGATAAGCTGAGCGCCTTTATGGCGAACGCCCCTTTTCAGGTGCCGCTAGAACTGCCGATTTCGCAGCTGGCTGCTGGACAAAAGCAAAAGCTGGAGATCCTGAAACAGCTCTATCTCAAGAGCAAAATCTTAATTCTCGACGAACCCACCTCTGTCCTCACCCCCGATGAAGCTGACGAGGTGCTGGGGCTTATCCGGCAGCAGGTGACGGCAGGTAAACTTAGCGTGCTAATCATCACCCACAAATTTCGCGAGGTGACAAGGTTCGCCGATGAAGTCACTGTCCTTCGCAAAGGTAAGTTTGCCGGAAGTGGCTCTGTCACAGATCTGAGCATATCCGACATGGCGGAAATGATGATGGGCGAGCGGAGAGAGGCTCAACCCGTCTCCAAGGTGGCACACCAGAACGCTGCCCCCGTCCTAGAGGTGCAGGATATTCACGCCATTAAAGACAGCGGGCTACCTGCCGTCAATGGGCTGAGTCTGACGGTTCGGAGCGGCGAGATTGTCGGGATTGCCGGAATCTCTGGGAACGGACAGAAAGAGCTGGTAGAGGTGCTTGCCGGACAGCGATCGCCCACTTCAGGACAAATCCTAGTGAACGGCAAACCCTACACCGCCACGCGTGGCGAGATGTTTAGCCACAAGGTGTTTGCCCTCCCTGAAGAGCCGCTCCGCAACGCCTGTGTGCCCCACATGAGCGTTGCTGAAAATATGGCGCTAAGGACGTTCGATCGCCCCCCTCAGGCAAAAGGGGTGATGCTGATTCTCAACGCTATCCGCAATACGGCGCAGGGATTGATCAAGCAGTTCTCTGTCAAAACGCCCTCGCCCGAAACTCCCATCAGCAACCTTTCGGGTGGCAATGTTCAAAGAGCCGTCTTGGCGCGCGAGCTTTCCTCTGAACACATTAATTTGCTGATTGCGGCAAACCCCTGCTTCGGCTTAGACTTTGCAGCCGTAGAATTCATTCATGGGCAGATTGTTGAAGCTCGCAATCGCGGCGTGGCGGTGCTGCTGGTCAGCGAAGATTTAGATGAACTCTTAAAGTTGAGCGATCGCTTGCTCGTGATCAGCGGCGGCAAGTTCTCCTACGAGAGCGATATTGATAAAGCCGATTTCTCCGCCATTAGCCACAGCATGGCGGGGCATTAGGTTGCTCACTATCTGATATCTCAGTATCTGGTAAAGACACGATCAGAGGATTCAAATGAGACAAAAGCGGTTTGAGTTCTGCGACAATAACAGCCCAAACTGCATTTTGACGAATTTCATCGTAGCGATGAATTAAGATATTGCGTAACCCAATGATTCTCCGCCAGTCGATTTCTGGATGCGATCGTCGAAATTCGTCTGATATTCTACGAGCGGCTTCACCCAAAATCTCAAGCTGCCTCTCAACTGCGCTTTGAATCAGCAGGCTCTCTAGATAAGATTCATAGGAGAGCTCCTTTGTGAATTCCTGAATTCTCTCTATAGCTTGCCGCATATCCCATAGCGAGCCAGCGTCACGATTATTTGCTTTCATAGAGCACCTGACAGGTTCTCAAGATCTCGTAGCGCCGATAAGGATTTTTCAGCTTTTCCTTATCTGCAATGTCTACTTTCCTATCCAACATTGCCTCAAGCTCTTCCTTCATATCCACCCAGTCAAACAGGCTCCAAACTGGATCAGGCGCAAAAGTGACCAAAAGATCAATGTCGCTATCGGGACGAAAGTCATCTCGCAGTACAGAGCCAAACAGAGCCAACTCCGTAATGTTCCACCGCTGGCAGAATGCGGCGATTTGAGATGAAGTCACCTTCAAGCGATCGTCCATTAAACTCTGTAGTTCGCTGATCATGCCTGATATTCTCCTTGAACATCATATGCTGCTACCCGAACCGTCCAGCCTACTTCTGTTTATGTTTGCATCTTGGGCGCTGGCTGTCACGCCGGGTTCCGCAGTCCTCTACATTGTCACGCGCAGCATCAATCAAGGACGCACGGCGGGCATTGTCTCCGTGTTAGGTATTGCCAGCGGCGATTTAGTTCACATTCTCGCTGCTGCTTTGGGCCTCTCAGCTCTACTCCTCTCCTCAGTGCTGGCCTTCAACATCGTCAAATATTTGGGAGCCGCTTACCTAATTTATCTAGGAATTTGCCAGCTGTGCGATCGCTCCCATCTTCAATTCACCGCAACTCTACGGACTGCCAGCTTAAAGCGCATCTTTCTCCAGGGATTTATCGTTAATGCGCTCAATCCTAAACCAGCTCTGTTCTTTATGGCATTTCTGCCTCAGTTCATTGACCCCGCCAAAGGATCTGTGGCGCTACAGGCAATCCTGCTGGGCTGCATTTTTACCGGGGTTGCAAGCTGTAGCGATGGCATGTATGCGCTGGTGGCTGGGACGATCGGGCAGTGGCTCAAGCGCAGCACAAAATTTCTGCGCTTCCAGAAGTATTTTGCCGGAAGCACGTACATGGGTCTGGGTGTGACAACGGCTTTGTCAGGTGCGCCTAGCAAGTAGAGAATTTCTACTGCGATCGCAGGGCTAAGATAACAAGAAGCTAAATAGCTGCTTTTGCCGCCAGTTCTGCTGCTTTTTCGGAGCCAACGAGCGACACATACGGCTCAATGAAATAGCGATCGGCGACTTCTTGGGCAATTTCTACCGTGACATCGGCGACCTGCTGCTGGAACCGCTCATCAAAGTCGATACCCAGCCCCAGCGTTTCATACCAGCCGAAGATTTGAGCAATCTGGGCATTTGTTTGTTTGCCAAGCGCGTACTGCCCCAAGAGCTTATTTTTGGTCGATTGCAGCTCGTCGTCAGTCAGAGGTGTGGTGCGCAGCCGATCGACCTCATGCCGCAACCCCTCTAGGGCGATCGCTGCATTCTCAGGCGCAGTGCCCATGTAGGCGACGAAATGCGACACATCCGCACGAGTCGGGTAAAAGGCAGAAACTTCGTAGGCTAAGCCCCGCTTTTCTCGCAGTTCGACAAACAGCCGACTGGATAAACCGTTGCCTAGATAGGTATTCAGCAGCTTTAGCGCCATATGATCGGGGCTATTGACCGCTACCGCCAAATATCCCAACATGACGATCGCCTGCTGAGTCTCTTGCACCGTCACAACTCGATCGGGGTAAGGCATGAGGGTAGGCAAGTGCGGCGGCGGTACAGGTGCGTTGAGCTGCAAGGGCTGCCAATCGCCAAAGAAGCGATCGACTAAACCAATCGCCTCCTCAGAGGCAATGCGTCCAACAATGCTAAAGACTAAGTTCTCTGGACGAAAATAAGTGGCGTGATAGCGCTGTAGATCTGCTTGAGTCAGCTGGCTTGCCGTTTCTTCAGTGCCCAGACTGGGCAAAGCATAGGGATGATTTTGGTACATCATCTGCCGGAGCTGGCTATTGGCGATCGAAAAGGGCTGTTCCTGCATTGAGCGAATGCCTTGCAGCGTCAGACGGCGCTCTAGCTCAACTTCGGCGGTGGGGAAAGAGGGCGATCGCATGATTTCTGCCATCAGCTCCAGCATTTCGGCGAAGTCGGCAGAAACGGTCTTCAGGCTCATCAGGCAGTAGTCGGAGGCGGCATCGGCTCCCAGACTTGCCCCTACGGATTCTACCCGCTCGGCAATTTCCTGAGAAGAGAGGCGATCGGTGCCCTTGGTGATCACCGAAGCCATCAGGTGCGAGAGTCCGGCTTGCTCAGGCGACTCATAGCGTCCACCCGCCTGAACGAAGATCCGTCCGGCAACAATATCGGCTGCCGGATTCTCCACCGTCAGTATGACAATACCGTTTTCAAGAACCGCTCGATGAACCGTGCGATTTTGCAACAAATGAGCGACGCTATGCTTTACAGGCATGGATTCAATAAAAAATTAGTGAAGGGATGGCAGCAGCACCGTGGCAGCATAGCGCAGTGGCGAAAGGTATTGACAAGCCAACTGCCGCAGTTCTTCCGGCTGAAATGACTGAATCACTCCAGGATAGCGAACTGATAGACGGGCTTGGGCGATCGTACTGTAGTAGCCATAGAGTCCGGCAACTTGACCTGCTGTCTCAGTCGAAAAGGCGTAATCGTTGCACAACAGCCGCTTGTAGCGGTTTAGCTCAGTTTCGCTAACGGCAACGGCGGCAAGCTCAGCGAGGCGATCGCCAATAATTGCCTCCACTTGCCCCAAATGCTGTGGTTCCAGCCATGCGGTGATTGTAAATAGGCTAGAGTCTCGTTGCAGCGAGAAGCCGCTGCCGACATCCTGCACTAGCTGTCGCGCTTCTCGCAGTTCCCGCACTAGGCGCGACGTACGCCCTCCAGCCAGCAGCACTGACAGCAGATCTAGCCCGTAGGCAGTTCGCATGTCTTCAACTCCGGGTGCCACCCAAGCCATCAGCAGTCGGGCTTGCTCTAGGCGAGGCAAAGCAAGCTCCTGTCGCCGGATCTCGGTCATCGGCGGCTCTGCCCAGATCGTGGGACGAGGACAGACGGCAGGTGAACCGAAGCTAAAGGATTTCTCCACTTCCTCTCGTACCGATTCCCAACCCACATCCCCGACCACCACCACCGTCATATTTTCGGGTTGATAATGGGCGCGATGGAAGCAGCGCATTTCTTCGGGCGATCGCGCCATCAAAGTTTCGGGATCACCCAAGATCGGACGACCATAAGGGTGCTGTCGATAAACACTTTCCATCAAAGCCTGAAAGCCCAGCCCGTCCGGATCATCCTGCGACTGGCGAATTTCCTCTAAGACGACCTCGCGCTCTAGCCCAAATTCTTCATCAGGGATGGCGGCATTCACCAGCAGATCGGCAAGGCAAGGCAGCGTTTCAGGCAGATCAGAAGCTGCCGTATTGATGTAGTAGTGGGCATAGTCGTAGCTCGTAGCGGCATTCGTCAAGCCACCGCGATTCTCAATGATTTGATCAAACTTACCGGGCGGTAGGCGATCGGTTCCCTTGAAAATCATGTGCTCTAGAAAATGTGCCATACCTGACCAGGCATCAGGTTCAGCGATCGCTCCAGCACGTACCCAGACATCCACCACGACTGCGGGCGAGGCGGGCAGTTGTTGATAAATCAGCGTCAGCCCGTTAGCTAACCGATACTCGTGGGCAGGAAAGTCATCAAACGGGGAAAAGTCGGCTTTGAGAAGTGCTATCAACTCGCCTCAATGTTTTGGATGAAAATTTGATATTCGTATAATCCTAACCCGTCCTGAACCATTCGGGCAGGATTGGAATAAAGGTCTAGGACGTAGTGCAGATTGTTGTCAGCTGTCCATACGGAGCGGATCTCCGCTGCGATCGCAGCAGCGCAATCTAAACTGCTGCAATCCAAACTGCTGATGAAGCAATTGGCTAATTTGCTCAGGTTTGGGAATATTAACCGTATCTCATTATTTTTAAGTCGCTATGAAACGCTCTTGCTCTGGGTTTCTTGGCTGGGTGAGGCAATCTGCTAAACCTGTCTTAACAGCGATCGCCACCTGTTTAGTTGCCATCTTGATCAGTTGCTCTCAGCAGCCGCAAGCTCCTATGCGCGTTGGTGCAGTCATTTGGCCGGGATATGAGCCTCTGTTTTTAGCGCGAGATTTGGGCTACTATCCAGATCAGTTGATTAAACTGCGGGATTACCCTTCTGCGACAGAGGTGACTCAAGCGCTCCGCAATGGAGACATTGAATCGGCTGGGTTGACAATGGATGAGGCGTTGCTGCTGTCCGAAACCAATCCAGATATTCAGGCGGTGCTCGTCATGGATTTCTCCAGCGGTGCTGATGTGGTAATGGCTCGACCCGAAATTTCAACCCTACAAGCGCTGAAAGGGCATAGAATTGGCGTTGAATCTAGCGCGCTGGGCGGCTACATTCTCACCCGTGTCTTAGAGAAAGCTGGACTACAGCTAAGCGATGTTCAAATTGTGTCATTGGGTGTTTCAGAGCATGAGCAAGCTTTCAAACAGGGTGTAGTAGATGCAGTGGTTACGTTTGAACCAGTGCGATCGAACCTGCTCAAACTCGGAGCGAAAATCCTATTTGACAGCTCGAAAATCCCAGGTGAAGTGGTGGATGTACTGGTGACTCGTCGAGACTTGCTCAAGCCTCACAAGGCTACGATGGAAAAACTCATTCAAGGCTGGTTCCGGGCGCTAGAGTATCGCAAGCAGCATCCTGAAGATGCCGATCGCCGCATGGCACTGCGAGAACAAGTTACCCCAGAACAATTCACTGAGTCTCTAAAGCTAATAGAAATTCCAGATCTGCAAGCTAACCTGACTCTACTCGGTCAAACGGATGCTTCTTTACTTAAAAGAACAGAGCAGCTAGGTAAATTCATGATCAGTAAAAAGCTTCTGAAACGGCTTCCATCTCTTGAGCAATTGTTGAACGATGAATTTGTTAAATCTGTCGAATAGACTGAATCGATAGGTAGAAGATTGCACAGTGCCCATTGCCACCCAAACTGCCGCCTAAATTCCTTTACTCTGGGAAATCTAAGCGGTCAATGGAGAGCTGATCCTTTTCAAACATTTGAGCTATATTACGTTCAATAAAATCTATACGCATTCAATCAATAAATTAGTAATGGAACAAATGAGTGATGGAACGCTTTACAATTTACTGAAAGTAGATCCTTTGCGATGAAAGCTTTTCCCTTTTCGCTGCGCCTAACTCTTCCCGGCATTCTATTAATTATGGGATGTGTGATGGGCAGCTTTTCCTTTCAACGACAAGTTGATCTGGCTCGGCAGCGTGCAGAAATCGAACTGACTCACAATGCCAGATTGACTGCATCAACTACGGCTCAGCTCCTGGAATATCTTTATCGCCGATCGGATATCCAAGATGCTCAGGCAGAAGGAATTTCGCTGGTGATTAGTCGCTTGGCAGGGGATACTAACCTAGACTTAGCCTTGTTTTGCGATTCCACTAATCGCATTCGCAATGCGTCGCGCTATGAACTTCGCCAGCAGTCCCTCAGCATGACCCAACTTGCCGAGCTAGTTCCGGTTGCTGAGCAAGTCCGCCAAAAGCTGGCAGGGGAAGCGATCGTCAGCTCAGATCAAACCCGGATTCGGGCTGTGTATCCGGTTCAGCTACCGGGCAAACCGGGGGAACTGCGCTCTAGCAATGTGGGGGTGATCATTTTGGACTATGATTTGCAGCAGCTAGTCCAGCGATCGATTGCAGATGCCCTGAATCAATCAACCGAACTGATTGGTATCCTAACGCTGTTATGCATTGTCGTAGGAATTTTACTCGATCAAATTGTGACTCGTCGGGCAAAGCAGCTTGTTTTGGGCAGCGAGAAATTTGCCCAAGGAGAGCTAAACACCAGAGTAGAGCTACAAGGCTCAGATGAACTGGCACAGATTGCAACGGCATTCGATCGGATGGCAGCCACCATTCAGGAAGATACAGAAACTCTGCAAGCATCACAACGCCAATTTAAGGTGCAAGCTCAACAGCTGGAAGCAGCGCTACAGGAATTAAAGCAAGCACAAACTCAGCTGATTCAAACTGAGAAAATGTCGGGCTTGGGAAAAATGGTGGCAGGTGTGGCTCATGAAATTAACAATCCAGTGAACTTCATTCATGGAAATCTTCAGTTTGCGAATCAATATGCGAACGGGTTGCTTGATCTGGTTGATTTGTATCAGAACTCCTACCCTCAGCCTTCACCCGCTATTCAAGATAAAATTGATGCACTCGATCTAGATTTCCTGACGAAAGATTTCAAAAAAACTCTGCAATCTATGGAGGTTGGCACAACGCGAATTCGGGAAATTGTCTTAAGTCTACGGAATTTCTCCCGACTAGATGAAGCGGAATATAAGGAAGTAAATATACATGATGGATTGGATAGTACGCTGCTGATTTTGCAGCATCGCTTGAAGCTAGGCGATCGCTGTCCTGATATTGAAATTATTAAAAATTATGGTGAACTTCCACTCGTCAAATGCTATCCGGGGCAGCTCAATCAGGTGTTTATGAATATTCTGGCAAATGCGATCGATGCGCTAGAAGAAGGGGCGAGAAGACCTCGTTCAGCCGGACAGGCGAAACTCAACCCTAAAATTCAGATTCATACCGATCGCATCCAGTCCAATCGGATTAAAGTCTCAATTTCGGATAATGGATCGGGCATTATAGAATCCACTCAAGCCAAACTCTTTGATCCATTTTTTACAACTAAGCCTGTTGGCAAAGGAACAGGCTTAGGATTGTCCATTAGCCATCAAATCGTGACAGAGCGACATCAAGGCAAACTATATTTTCAGTCTGAACCAGGAAAGGGAACGGAATTTGTCGTTGAAATTCCGGTGCAGGACGCAAACTAAGATTCGCTTGCTAGGGTAGGGCGCACAGGTAAAAACTGATCCTCACACCCTCCCCCAATTGCGGTATGGTGATTAGCAGGAGCCGATCGCAAATTCCCTTACCCGCATGACCTCTGCACTGCCTAATTCTCCGAATAACCCCCAGCTAGGACATAGAAAAGCCAAAGCCTTGAAGCCTAGCAGCCGTCGCCCTGCCAAAGAGCTGTGCAGCGAGTGTGGGCTGTGCGATACCTACTACGTGCATTACGTGAAGGAAGCCTGCGCTTTTCTCAACCAGCAGATTCCGGAGCTAGAGGAGCAGACTCACGGGCGTAGCCGCGATTTGGCGAGTGAAGACGACTGGTATTTTGGCGTGAGTCAGACCATGATTGCCGCTCGAAAAACGGAGCCGATCGCTGGGGCGCAATGGACGGGCATCGTTAGCTCGATCGCCATTGAGATGCTGAATCGCGGTCTGGTAGAAGGAGTCGTTTGCGTCCAGAACACTGAGGATGATCGCTTTCAGCCGATGCCAGTCATCGCCCGCACTCCAGAGGAAATTTTGGCGGCAAAGGTGAACAAGCCGACCCTCTCGCCCAATCTGTCGGTGCTGGAAGAGATTGAGCGATCGGGCTTAAAGCGGCTACTGGTGATTGGCGTGGGTTGCCAAATTCAGGCGTTGAGGGCAGTTGAGAAAGAGCTAGGCTTAGAGAAGCTCTATGTTTTGGGAACGCCCTGCGTCGATAATGTTACCCGTGCAGGACTACAAAAGTTTCTAGACACCACTAGCCGATCGCCCTCTACGGTAGTTCACTATGAATTCATGCAGGACTTTCGAGTGCATTTCAAACACGAAGATGGCTCGACGGAAACGGTGCCTTTCTTTGGACTAAAAACAAATCAGCTTAAGGATGTATTCGCGCCTTCCTGTATGAGCTGTTTTGACTACGTTAATTCTCTCGCTGACCTCGTCGTAGGATACATGGGCGCACCCTTTGGCTGGCAATGGATTGTCGTGAGAAACGATCGCGGTCAGGAAATGTTGGATCTGGCAATGGATCAGATTGAAACCCAGCCTGTAATGTCGAAGGGCAATCGTAAAAACGCTGTGCAGCAGAGCATTCCCGCTTACGACAAAGGCGTAACTTTACCCATGTGGGCAGCTCAACTCATGGGCGTGGTCATCGAAAAAATTGGCCCTAAAGGCTTGGAATATGCGCGTTTTTCGATCGACTCTCACTTCACCCGCAACTACCTGTACGTCAAGCGTCACCATCCAGAGAAGCTAGAGGCGCATGTGCCCGAATACGCCAAGCGCATTGTCGGACAGTACAAGCTACCGGAGTAACTTTTGACATTGCATAATCTGAGTATGAATTTTTTTGAAAGGGTTGCTGAGCAACCCTTTCAAAAAATTCACACCTGAAAGAGGAGCTAGAAGTTTGCTCAGCTAAGGTAATATATACAAATATTCAACTCATTCTTGTACATAGTCTTCTTTGTTCAATTTTTGCCAGTTTGCTTAGGACATTTTTGGTGGGGCGCTGTGCGCCCCACCAAAAATGTCCCCGTCCCAACCGCCTTGGCGGTTGCCATACGTAGTGTTAAAGAAAACAATCATGCTAGATGAAGCAACGCTTGAACGGCGTTTGGCAATGCTTGAAGAGGAAGTTGCTGACCTTAAGCAGAAATCTGCTGCTAAGCCCACTTCCATCAACTGGTTTGATCACCTGATTGGCTCTATCTCTGATGAGTCTGCCTTTCTGGAGGCTTCAGAGTATGGGCGTTCTTTTCGTCAAGCTGACAAACCCATGGATGAGCATAATAATCTGACGTGAGATATCTACTAGACACTGACCACATCAGTGCTCTACAGCGCCGTTCTGGTTCAGATTTTAAGAATCTGGCAGCTCGAATTTCTCAACTTCCAGCCGCAGATTTTGGTTTGTCTATTATCAGCTTTCATGAACAGATATTGGGTGCTCACAATTTCATCAATCGCGCCCGGACAAGAGTTGACGTAATCCGTGGATACACGCTTTTACTAGAGACGCTCCAAGGCTTTTCAGCGGCTCCAGTTTTACAGCTTGATGCAGAGGCGATCGCAATTTTCAATGAATTACGAGAGCAACGAGTGCGCGTCTCAACCATGGATTTAAGAATTGCATCGATCGCGCTTTCAAGAAATTTGGTGCTTCTCACTCGAAATATCAGCGACTTTGAAAAAGTGCCAGGATTAGCGCTAGAAAATTGGACTGTTTGATAGTCTTGGGAGAAGATGGATCAACACAATAAGCTACCGATCGCGCTATGGTGAAATCTTCACAAACTCTCTAACTCATGCGGATTAAAATTTGCGGAATTACTCAGCCTGACCAAGGACGATCGATCGCCCAACTGGGTGCAACCGCTCTGGGATTTATCTGTGTACGGCAGTCTTCCCGCTACGTCACCCCAGAACAAATTCGAGCTGTGGTGGAAAATCTGCCGACGAGTCCGATCGATCGCGTTGGAGTATTCGTGGATGCCGCGATCGAGGAAATTGTTGGGACAGCGGCGATCGGTCAGCTCAGCGCCGTCCAGCTTCATGGCAGCGAGTCGCCTCAGTTTTGCCGGAAATTGCGTGAGGCGCTCCCCCATACGGAAATCATCAAAGCCCTGCGGGTGCAGAGCGCCGAAACTTTGCAGCAAACCCAGAGCTATGAAGGGGCGATCGATGCCTTGCTGCTAGATGCATTCGATCCTCAAGCCTCCCATGCTGGAATGTATGGCGGTACCGGAAGAACGCTAGATTGGCTCAGTCTCAAGCACTTTCGCCCTTTTTGCCCTTGGCTGCTAGCTGGAGGCATCACACCCGATAACGTCTTGGAGGCTGTGAGTCAGATCCATCCTGACGGCATTGATGTCTCAAGTGGCGTAGAGAAATCGGCAGGTGACAAGGATTTGGCGAAAGTAACCCGACTCCTGCATCAGTTGCAAAGCAGGATGCTGGTGGACAGCTAGCATTACCTAGCAGGGCATTACCTAGCAGGGCAAATCTTCTTGCTGAGATTTTTGAGAAGCACACATTTCTAGCCGTGCCAGCGTTGTAGCCGCATCGGCGAGTTGGAGAGCCAAATTGGCGCGGCGGGTGGGGTCTTTCTCGTTCCAGAGATGCTGCTCTAAGGCATGAACCCGATAGCGAAATGCCTTAATGGAACTAGACGGAATCACCTTAGCTGTCATGCGTTACAACCTCATTTCTGTGGAAGCACTAACTTTAAGAAAAACGCGCTCTGGCTCCAGATACACGAACGTCAAGAAAACGACCTCATCTTCATCTGCGATCGTCACTTCATACTTCACCTCTAGCGGCTCCACAGATTTATGCCGTACAACCACAATGTATTTCCCTAACGGTAAGTCATCAAAGCCAGCATCGGCATAAATTAGCTCAACAATTTCTTCAGCAACAGTCCACTCATTTTGCCTCAATAAAGTAACAAACGGGATGCCGTCGATCGACGTTAACGCAATGTTGTCTTGATTGCGAAGCATAACGAAGATGTCTGACACTAAACGAATCTCCCAGAGTAATCTCAGGAGATTATGACATATAGCAACCGCCAAGGCGGCTAGGACGGGGATATTTGTGCGGGGCGAGAACGCTCCGCATAAATAAATGTCCTAAGCAAACTGGCGACAGCCATAACAGAACGGCGGGGTTACGGAAGAGAACCCAGATTATTCCTAAATTGTTCTGATTCTGAGCCGTTTTCCTACTGTTCTCCTATTGAACGCGATGCCCCAGAGGTAGGCATGAAATATTACAGTTTGTAATATCATGAGCGCCTTCATGTGCCATGGTAAAGTTTATGCCTCCTGCACCAGAGCGCTGATAACGACCCTTGATTCTAATAATCCCTGATTATGACTACTCCTGAGCTATTCCGATCGCCCCACTCTCAGCCAACCCATCCTCTAGAACCGTTGACCGTCGCCGAAGTGGAAGCTGCTGTAGCAATTATCCGGCGCGAAAAAAATGTTAGCAATCAGTTTCGCTTTCCCTGCGTTACGCTGCATGAACCGCCCAAGGCAGAAGTCTTGAGCTTTCAGCCCGGTGATGCGATCGATCGCCAAGCCTTCCTAATCTTGCTAGACAATGCCACGGGCAACACCTATGAGGCGATCGTCTCTCTAACTCGGCAGCAGGGGGTGTCCTGGACACATATTCCCAACGTGCAGCCCAACATCATGCCGGATGAGTTGGTGGAGTGCGAGGCGGCAGTCAAGGCGCATCCAGAGTTTGTGAAAGCCATAAACAAGCGGGGGATTACAGATTTAGCGCTAGTCGTGGTCGATCCCTGGGCGATCGGCAACTTTGGCTTTGAGGACGAAAAAGGCATTCGACTGTCGCGCTGCTTGTGTTATTTGAGAGCAACACCCGACGGCAATTTCTACGCTCGTCCGATCGATGGCTTAGTTCCAGTTGTAGACCTCAACACCATGCAGGTGTTGCGTATTGAAGACTTGGGCGTGGTGCCCATCCCGCCCGAACCTAGCGAATATGGCGAGAAGTTTGCATCAGAAATGCGGCAAGACATCAAGCTGCTACAGATCACACAGCCGCAGGGCACCAGCTTCCAGGTAGACGGACATCACATTCGCTGGCAAAAGTGGGATTTGCGGGTTGGCTTTACACCCCGCGAAGGGCTAGTTCTCTATCAGGTAGGCTACGAAGATCAGGGGCAAGAGCAAGGTAAAGTGCGTCCGATTCTCTACCGGGCTTCTATGGCAGAAATGGTGGTGCCCTACGGCGATCCGCGCGTGCAGCACTTCCGCAAAAATGCCTTTGACCTGGGCGAACATGGCGTAGGCGTTTTAGCCAATTCCCTGACATTGGGCTGCGATTGTGTGGGGGAGATCCACTACTTTGATGGCGTTCTCACCAACAGTCGGGGAGAGGTATCGGTCACAGAAAACGCGATTTGCCTGCATGAAGAAGACTATGGCATGCTTTGGAAGCATACGGACTGGCGGATTGATGCGGTGGAGGTGAGACGATCGCGTCGGCTTGTCCTCTCCTTCATTGCCACGGTGGATAACTATGAGTACGGCTTTTTCTGGTACTTCTATCAGGATGGCACAATTCAATATGAAATCAAGCTAACAGGAATTTTGCTGTGCGGAGCGCTGTCCGATTTCCCCAAATTTGGTACCGTGGTTGCTCCAGAACTGAATGCTATTAACCACCAGCATTTCTTTGGAATGCGACTCGACTTTGATATCGATGGCGTGAACAACTCGGTATACGAAGTCAACTCAGAAGCAGAACCTATGGGAGAAACAAATCCTTACGGCAATGCATTCTTCGCCAAATCTGAGCTGCTAGAAACCGAGCGATCGGCACAGAGAATCGTTAATCCGCTCTCGGCACGCTACTGGAAAGTCGTCAACCCTGCTGTTCATAATCGCTTGGGGCAACCTGTCGGCTACAAAATCATTCCGGGTGAAAACGTTTTGCCCTTCGCCCACCCGGATTCCCCTATCCTCAATCGCGCCCGCTTTATGACCAAGCACCTGTGGGTAACACCCTATGAAGCCTCGGAACGCTATCCGGCAGGAGATTACCCCAATCAGCACCCTGGAGGTGAAGGGTTGCCCAAGTGGACAGCAGCCGATCGCCCCATTGCCGATAGGGATGTCGTGGTTTGGTACGTCTTTGGACATCACCATATTCCTCGTCCTGAAGATCACCCGGTAATGCCGACTGCCTATTCTGGCTTCATGCTAAAGCCAGTAGGCTTTTTCACCGCCAATCCGGCGCTGGATGTGCCGCCCTCTCAGCAAGGCTGCTGTAGCTAAAAATAACGGAGAGACATAGCTAGGCTATGTCTCTCCGTTATGAGCTAATTATTAAATCCAACCCAATAGACCTTGCAGATTTCAGTAATAACCTACTCTTTGCCAGTCACCTTTTCCAACGCTTCCGTAACTCTCTCTGCGGCAGACTTAACTTGACGAGAGTTGCTAGGACGGCTCATGTCATTTGCGTCGGAGTCTCCTTGAATCTCGTTAATACCTTTGTTTGCCTCAGCTTGCGTTTCCTTCATGCCAATGGGGGGCTTCTGGAGAATCTCTTCAGCTTTCTGCTGGAGGCTATCTAGACGAGCAGAGCCTTCACGAGGATCGGTAGGTGTGCCACCCGCGAAAGCAGGAACCCCGTTGGAAAACAGAATGAGCGTGCAGGCAAAGGCGATCGCCACAAAGCGGATCGAGCTAGAAAAAATTGATTTGACTTTGGTGAAATTCATTTCTACTACTCCAGAATTTATTTTGAACTACTACTTATTGAAAAAATCTTTGACCGCATCAATTGCGTCACTGGCTTTATCCTGAACGCTTTCAGTTGCGTTCTCTACAGCATTTTGAGCTTTGCCAGTAGCCTGCTTAGCATTGCCTTGGATTTGCTTAGCAGCGCCCTGAACTTGATTCTTGGCGTTACCCAAGTTTCTCTGGGCGGTACCGTAGTCCTTCTGAGCCTTTCCTTCAATTCTGTTTGCTGAACCAGAGCCAGCAACATTATCGAATGCTGATTTAACATCCTCTTTAACTTTGTTCACCATTGCTCTGTCGTTAGGAGCATTGCCGCTGATGTGATTATCTGCAACTATTTGGCTTAGAGGAGACGCGATCGCAACTCCGCCCGTTAAAGATGTTGTCTGTAGACCTAAGAACGCCAGTAAAGCACAGCCGATTAGGGCTGCTCTTTTTAATATGCTTCTGAGCTTCATCGATTCGCTCCACTGTTTGGCTGATACCATATTTGACCGAGATTTCGTCGAGCTAATTTCTTAACCCAACCATACTCTTCTGCTTTTCACTCTACAGTTTTACCGCCAGACGATTACCGAGCAAATCAATCTGAGGAGTGAAATGTAATTAGTTTTACCGAAGGTAAAATCACTCTAAAGGTAGAGAAGCTCTGCTTAAGCACCACCCCGGACGATAATAAAGGCACCCAGCAAAGCTGAGGCGATCGCCAAAGCTGTTGACCAGAGCGGGTGCTGGCTTTGCAAGAAAGCTCCTTTTCCCTGAATCGTATCGACATCGATCCAGGGCGTTGCGCCTCGCCGAAACCAGCCCGTCACCGTCACCGGATGCTTCATAAGAGCTAGAGGACGCAGTTTTTGAGGCAGCAGATCTCCCAGAAATCCCCAGCGCGAGGTGTGGTGCAATCGAATCAGACCTGTTTCAGTCAGCAGCATTAAGTCTTGATGTAGCCAGTTGGCAAAACCCCGCCGCCCCAAAAGCTTGCCTTGCAAACGTAGCGGCTGACTGTCTATGGGCAAGCTAGCATCAGATTGCAACAGGTCTACAAGAGAGGGATTAACTGAGAGATTCGATCGCTTGATGTCTGGGAAAAAGAGATTAATTCGAGTGAACATACCGATACTGAAGCCGATCAGCATCGAGCCAATTAACACCGATCGATCGCCCCAGAGCCAGCTCAACTCTAGCCAGTTGAGTCGAGCTGCCAGCCCGCCCAACAGCCAAAGGATGAGCGCGATCGCCAGCCCTGCCAAACTGCCCACAAATGGAGCGGCTTGCAGCAAAAATCTGCGTTGAGAATTTGAAGGTGCTTTCGCCTCTGGTTTTTGGGTCTGCTGGTTTTGGGTCTGCTGGTTTTGGGTCTGTGCATCTAGCTCTGGGGTCAGCCGCCAGTGCTTGGCATAGAGCGCCAAAAGCTGAAGCCGATCGCCCAGCGGCGGATGGGCATTGAGTAAAGACAGCCAGCGGCGATAGGGATTGCTGCGATCCCACTCCAGCGATGCCGACTGCCGCAAATACAGACTGCCCACGGTTAAGGCACTGCGATATCCAACGGGAGTCAGTGGCTCAAAGCTTTCCAACAAAAAGCTCGTGTGTTCCCAACGCTGAATGACTTGAGCTGTGCCGATCGCCACTTTTAGCAGCGCTCTCGTCAGCCCATTGGGATTGCCCGTAAGCTCTGATGCGGTGCGATCGCTGTGGTAAAGCCGCAGTCGAGACAGCCACAGTCCAGGGAGGCGGCAGATCCAGAAAAGCCCGTAGCCGAAGGCAGAAGCCAAGACAGCAAGGCTTTGTAGAACGCGATCGCTCTGGCGATCTCCCCAATTTGAGGCTTGCCAATAGAGCAGATACGGGAGCTGAGCCGCAAGCGTCAGCCAGGACATGACCCCAAAGTTCCAGTGGGCAATATGGGCGAGTTCAGCCGCATAGATGACGGCAATTTCCTCATCTTCTAGTTGACTGAGCAATCCCTGACTGACGACAATCCGTGCATTGCGGGGCAGATAGCCATAGGTCAGCGCCAGAGGGGCATCGGTAGGCAGCAGGCCCAGCGTAGGCAACGGCTGACGACGCTGCTGGCAAACGCGCTTGAGCAGCCTCACGGCTTCAGGGCTATGGGATTCCAGTGCTGAAAGCCTCAGCGATCGCAGCTCATAAAACTGCTGCAATAGCTTATCCAATAGCCAGGGAGAGACGGCAAATAAGAGGAGGAGGGCGATCGCGACCCCCAGCCACGGGTCGCTAGCCGGAGTCACCCAAAAGACAAACTGCTTCAGCGGAGTCATTGCCGCAAGTTGGAAGCAAATCCAGTAGAGGCTGTCCTGCATCATCATGGGCAGGGTGCGAATTACCCACATTAGGGCAAGCGCTGTCCCGGCAGTAACAGCCCATAGGGTGGAGCGATCGACAGTGCCTAAGCTACCCCATTTTTGCGCTCTAGCAGCATTTTTCCAGGTTGTAGCGGGCGGTGGCACAGGCAGCGACGATCGAAGAACCAGAGCTTCTGAGGGAATAGACAGCGATTCTACGACAGTTTGAGCTTCTGGCGGCTGCGCTTCTGAAGACTGGGCTTCTGAAGACTGGGCTTCTGAAGACTGGACGGCTGGAAGCGCCACGCTACGCCGAATCACTTCTCTAGGAGTTTGGCTACGAGGGTGATTCGAGCCTTCAGAAGTTCGATCCTGAGAAGTTTGTGACGGCACAAATCCAGTTGGGTCATGCTGATCGAGCGATCGCCCTGGCGTAGAATTGAGCGGCACAAACCCGGTTTCATCTTCCGTCTTGCTGGAGTAATGCTGAGAAAGATGACTCAGGGTTTGCGAAGCCCAATCGCGAACCTGTGGATTAGGGCTTTGGGCTAGGGTTTGACAGAGGGCGATCGCGCGATTCACCTGCCCCGTCTGAGCATAAGCCTTGACCAGTGCTGCCTGAGCTTTTTCCTGGACGGTGTGAGGCTCAGACGGATCGACCGACTCCAGTTGGGCGATCGCTGTTGCGTAATCTTTCTGCTTGAGCGCCGCTAGACCTGCCGACAGCTTCTGTGATGAGGTCATAGATCTTGCCCTGCCTAGATCTTGAGCTGAGAATTGCATTTCGGATATTTTTGGAAGTCAGTCTAAGAATGGATATGATTCCAGAACTAGATATTCCAGAGCTAAATATTCCAGAATTAGATAATAGTGTCTCAGGGGGTGATGCATCAGCAAATTTACCCGCACTATTCAGAGACAACCTCACATCCATTATTCCTCATGAGTCAACAAAACTCTCAGCCAACCCCTAGCCAGCGTGATCTCAACCCGCGCCCTTCAGGTCAGTGGGATCTGGGCAGGTTTGTTCAGACGCTTTCCTATTTTGGCGCCATTCCCTTTCTCAGCAATATAGATTGGTTCCAGCAGTGGTTTGGCAATCGTCCCAATCCTCAAGTCAACCTTGAAGCCCTATTTCCTATGATGAATCGTTCGGACACCCATCGCCTGATTTTTGATTTTACGCAATCTGCTAATCAGTCACATGATCAACTATCACAGGTGTGGGGCGCACTGGATGATGTGGTAATGGGGGGCGTGAGCCAGAGCGGCATTCAGTTTGATTCCACAGCCGCCTCTTTCTCAGGGCAAGTTTCGATCGCCAACTCCGGGGGGTTTGCATCCGTCCGCACTCGCAACTTTGAGCCGCCTCTGGATTTGTCTGAATACACAGGGATTGAACTTCGAGTCAAAGGCGATGGCAATCGCTACAAATTTATGCTGCGGACAGAAGATCGCTGGGATGGCATCGCCTACTGTTATTCATTTGATACTTCAGTCGATCAGTGGGTGACGATTCAGGCTCCCTTCTCGGCTATGATTCCCGTATTTCGCGCCAAGACGGTGGAGGGGAGGGCGATCGCTCCCAATCACATCACGGCCATGCAGCTGATGCTAAGCAAATTTGAATATGACGGTGCGCTCAACCCGCATTTTCAACCCGGATTTTTTCAGCTTCAGGTGGAGTCTATTCAAGCTTATCGATAGTGTCTGCAATAGTTTCCGTAGCATGACGTAATTGAGTTAGGACGAGTTATTTTTTGAGAGCCGCGCTCCACGCGGCTCTCAAAAAATAACTCATTGGATCTGAGCGCGTCGCGCCATACAAGGCAATTTAGGCTTTGGCGCGACTCGTTTGCAGCACAAAAACTGTAATTTCAGGGCGGCAGTTAAACCGCACCCGTGGACTCACCATACCAATCCCTCGGTTTGTATACTGCACCATATTGCCGACCCGATAGTATCCCGAAGGATATTTTTTGCCATAGGGGGGCAGTTGAGGTGCGCCCCAAAAGGGCAATGTCACCTGTCCGCCGTGAGAGTGACCTGAAATTTGCAGATCAAACCGTCCGGTGGCAGCGCTGGTGTCTGCAAAGTCTGGCTCATGTGCCAAGAGAACGGCGGCTCCTGCGGCGGGAAGCTGGTTGAGCACTAGGTCAAGGCGATCGTGCTGTGTCCAGACATCATCTACGCCCGCCAGATGCAGGAGGCTGCCTTGGCGTTGAACAGTCGCAACAGAGTTACTGACATCCACGATATTGCTGCGCTTCAGCATTCTGCGAATCACCTCCGGGCTTGTCCACTGATCATGGTTGCCCAAGACAGCAACAGTCAGGTCTTTGGGCTTTAGCTCCTTAAAGGCTGCAACTAAGCTAGATTCATAAACATCGGCATCGCGCGTCACAAAATCACCCGTGAGGGCAACCGCATCCGGCTGAAGAGAATTGATCAGCCTGACGATACGCTGCAAGCGATCTTGAGTCATCCAGCGATCGGCATGAACATCGCTGATTTGAGCAATTTGGTAGCCTTGAAAGGCGGGTGCCAGCCGAGGCATCTCTATAGGAACATAGGCAATCTGCGTCCAATTCGGCTCAATTTTGTAGGCATAAATGAGGCTACAGAAAATAAGGGCGATCGCCCCTACCCCCAAAACAGCAGATCGCTTCAATGTCTTGAAAAATCGAGGTTGAACAGAACGAGATCGTGTGAAACGAGGCTTCATCAGCAGTGAAGGTAAGGATCAATAAGTAGGGCTTTAAGTAAGGCTTTGGGCTAGTGCTTGATTAAGCGATCGCTAAAGCAGCCTGCTACCCAGCCAAGCTGCTTACAGCTCTTCATCAAGTTACTGTCTATCGGGCTTCTGCACCGGATCGTTGATTCAGGCAAGTGCATCTGGGTCTGAGAGGATATCTGAAAAGTATCAAATGTTCTGCATTCGCCCCCCAACCCCCCAATTCTGGGGGACTTTCGAACCAGTTCTTATTCAAAGTCCCCCAGAATTGGGGGATTTAGGGGGCGGTTCGGGTAGCAAATTACACTTCTCAGACATCCTCTGACAGCTCCCCGGCAATATCTGCCTTAAGCTGATGTTCCATTAGCTCCAGCTTTTTCCTTTCCTGCTTTAAGTTTTCTTCGAGTTCCTGAATCTGGTCTCGACGAGCCTCCATTTCCAGCGCGCGCCTACCTAGTTCCTGGCTCTGTAGGGTGAGAGACTGCCGCCACTGTTCGGCACGTTGAACCTCTTCTTGCAAAAATTCAGGCGTGATGCCCGTACTGAGATATTTCTTAACAATATCTAAAACCCAGGAGGTTACGTCCTGAATGTCTTGAACTTGTTGAGTTGGAGAAATCTCAGCGAGAACCAGCGCCCCTTCAATGCAGTCTGCCGCATTTGCCCAAAGAACATCGCTTTCTTCAGGCAATAAAAGCCATGCATACTCGGCTTTTTGCTGAGCAAGCAACCGTAACATTACCTTGCCCTCAAGGTTTTTCTTTACCTGAGCCAGATGCAACATTGCCACAGAACGCTAATAAATCCTTGAAGAAGTATATCTTTTAATCTTGCCTGGACACTGTGTTCTTCTAAGCTAACAGGATTTAAAACTAAGGTGCCGCTTTTTCCACAGAAGCACGTCTGTGGGTAAACAATCTTCACTCAGGGGTATGCAGCTTTTATAGATAGGCCGATCGCCAGCGCATGAGCAATATTAGACTTGAGCTTAGCCTTTCCCTCACCCCATACACTGGAAATAGAATCCTATCCTAGTCGAGAGGTTCCCCAATGCTCGCCAGCACCGATCGCCTATTTATGTCAGCCGATGAGTACCTTGCGTGGGAAGAGCAACAGGCATTTCGCCATGAATATCTCCATGGCGAAGCCTATGCTATGACAGGAGGGACTTTGCCGCATAACGATTTAGCTGTCAACTTGACCACGCTCCTGAAAAGCTACCTTAAAGGTCGAGGCTGTAAAGTTCGTATGGCGGATGCGAAAGTGGGACTGAGTGAGAGCGGCCCATTCTTCTACCCAGATGTCTTGGTGACTTGTGATGATCGCGATGTCAAAGCTAAGACGATGGTGCAGTATCCCTGTCTAATTATTGAGGTACTCTTGCCAGGGACAGAAGGCTACGATCGCGGAGAGAAATTTAGGCAATATCGGCGACTAGAAACCCTCAAAGAGTATGTGTTAGTCAATGCTGAGACAATGGGGGTGGAGAGCTTTCAATTAAATAGTCAAAATAAGTGGGAATTAACGGCTTACTTTGCCGATGATATTATTCAGGATGCTGAATCAGTTTTGGTTCACTTCACCAGCATTGACTTTCAGTGTTCTCTAGCAGCAATTTATGACGAAGTAGAATTACCTGAACCGAGACTTAGCTAACCTTAAATAGTTTCGCGGTAGCGGTACTTGTAGCGATCGCCAGTTTGCTTGTACCAACTCTATAGGAACTTGCAGACAAACAGTGGGCTGAGTCTAACGAAACCCAATAAAACCCAGCCTAGACGGCGGGAGCAGGAAGTTTTTGTGGGGTGCGATCGAGTAAAATATCCTGAAAATTGAGTAAGTAGCGGAGGACGGGTGCTGTCATCCATCCGCTACATCTGGGCGATCGCCCTTTCTTAGTCGTTGGTCGGGCGATAGTGGGTGCTGATCGCCATAAATTTCAGTGGGTCAGGGGTAGGTAACAAGGGACTCCAAGTATCGATCGTCCGAAATCCTCGCACATGGGATTCGTGAATCGTCGCTCTTACCGCGTCGCGTGAAGCAAAGATAATCACACGAATGAGTTCTCGTTCGGGACTGGGATTATCTTCGGGCTGCAACGCGGGATGCTGGAAGAAATTGAATTCTCCGGTCATGTTATTTACTCCTTTGTGTTTTGGGTTCGCTTGTAGAGATCTCGTTTGCAAAGCGAAACGAGAAGGAACCCCAAAAACATGGCTACTCACGATCGATTAACAAGTAGCGCCAAGGAGTGTAACCAGAAAGCTACACTAGCTTAAGCCCTACGGACTGCCTACACGGTCTGTAAGGTTAGAGGTATGTCGTAGTTACAGCTACTTCGTACCTCGCCAGAGGTTTTTGGGTGATTTAAGGCTGCTGGCGCAGGAATACGAGAAAGCAACCTTAGCGGATAAGAATATAGGAGAGAAGGGGCGATCGTCAAGCTCTTTCTGGCACAAGTTTGTTTGTGTTTTTGGGATAGAGAGTTGGGGAAGGGGCGATCGGGTAAACGGGGAGGGAGGTTGCGGTATTGGCAAGTGAGGGAGAATGCCGACATTTGAGGTGCTATTGTGCAAATAACAAATAAGCACCCCACTCTCCAGGATTAACCCTCACGTATGACAAATAACGCCCCAAAACCCAGACTTAGACCGCAAATTTTCTATTTAATTCCCTAAGAAGCAGGTGTTAACACGCAAATGCACTGGATAAATCCTGACAAGATAGGTGTTTATCCAGCACATATAACGTTGAATATGTGGTTAGGCTGCTTGAATTCTTGTTTAGGTCAGTTGCTTAAGCTTTTTACTGAGCTGAAGCTTGAGTTAAGGAACCATCTGAGATATCAGCGACAATGCCTTGAAGAATTAACATTAATTCAAGCTTCTTAATCGCTACGGGTCAATTCCCCACCCTTGAGACTCATGAGGTACAGCAGTCCGAATGGGCGCTGATGAGTGAAACCGAGCCGCGAAGCATAGCGAAGTGATAGTCCGTCCGCTTACGGTAGAGCCATTCATCATACTAAACGACTGGATAGTCATTAATTATTTTTCAGGCATGGTTAAAATAGACTTGTCCGAAAATTTGCAGAACAGACTATGTCTGGCTTTGAGGATGGTTGCACTCACACCAAGCTCAACGTCAGAATGCGGGTTGGGGATAGATTCTGTTAGTAATTCCCCCAAAAATAGCGG
>JAHHHD010000059.1 GCA_019359505.1 Drouetiella hepatica Uher 2000/2452
GAGCACATTGCTCCATTCTGACAAGGCTTCTAAGGCTGAACCTGTGAGAAATGGGTTGTCCGATTCAAACATGACTATTTTCCAGGTAGACTGAAAACTAGCTTACATTATCTACAACTGTAATACTAAGAGCCTATCCGAAAACCTGAATCGCTCTTATTGCAATGCATGCACAAGCTAGATGGATCATCCCAAGATAGTTTTCTTTATATTTCTCCCAACGAACTAACAATCGCCGAAATCGATTCATCCATGAGTGTGTCCGTTCTACAACCCATCGCCTTGCTCTGTAATTGGGAATATCATGAATGATCTGTTTGCGCTCATCACGGAAGGGAATATGTCCGACATATCCCCATGCCTTTACAAGCTCTCGCACCTCATCATAGTCATACCCTTTATCTAAACAAAGGTTGCGTACTTCCGTGTCTGAGGGAATCATCCGTTGAGCTTCTAAGGTCAGTTTAGTTAGCTTCATATCATGGCGATTCCCTCCCTCGATCGCCACTGCCAGGGGGATGCCTTTACCATCGGTTAAAACACTCCGCTTGGTGCCAGACTTCGCTCGGTCTGTGGGATTGGCTCCCGTTGCCTCTCCGCCTAGAGGCGCTTTGACCATTGCTCCATCCATCGACATCCAATCCCAATCAATCCCCACTTTTCGGGCATACTCTTCCAGTCCTAATTCCCACATTCGCTCAAATACACCCTGACCTGCCCACTCCTGATATCGATCATGAACGGTACTCGATGCCCCTAAACTTCGAGGTAACGCTTTCCATTGACACCCAGTTCGTAGGACATAGAAAATCGCATCTAGGGCTTGACGATTGTCCATTCTCGGTCGCCCTCCTTTCGGCTTAGGTGGCTCTAACGGAATGGCCCAACTGATCCGTTGCCAAACCTCATCAGAGATGCGGTAGGAGGGGGGAATCTCTGTAAAGTCCATCACGCATCAAGCCCTGAAATAGCCACTCTGTATACATTCTAGCGAAATTTAGTTTTCGGATAGGCTCTTATTGAGCGATCGAAGCCTATCAATGCGTAAACGAACGTTTTTGCAAGGAAAATGATATGACTGAGCTGACTAATGCCCTGCGCCAGTTTAGTCAAGATTTTGTGACGATCAAGTCAGTACTGATGGCTGCATCGCTAGGTTAGACCCAACTCTAATACAATTTACTTGATTGATCATTCAATAATGTGTATGGTGATTAAGTACATCAATTAACTTCTGAGTTCAATTGTCTTGTGGTTCGGCAAAGAGAGTTCGATATAGATGAGGTTTTGGCGATCGCCATGAACCTATTCTGGCAGCGTGGCTATGGCAACACCTCCATGAAAGATGTGGTGCAAGCCACGGGAGTGCAGCCTGGAAGTCTGTATGGTGCCTTTGGCGATAAAGAAAAGCTGTTTCAGCTGGCACTTCGCAAATATACTCAAGATTTTTTTCGTGCTTCCATGCCACGCCACAGCCCACCGTTAGAGTGCATTAAGCAGTGGTTTGAGCATTTGGCTGAAGCCATGACCAACGACCCAAAACAAAAAGGGTGTTTGATCATCAACACGGCAATGGAGCGGGAAGTTCACTCACCTGGCACGATCGCCATTATCGAAGATCGACTAGACGAAATTGAGTCATTCTTTCGCCAAAATCTGAATCAAGCTAAACTCGATGGGAATTTGCCAAAATCTTTTGATGTAGATGTGACTGCAAAAGCCCTGCTGGGTTCTGTGGTAGGTATGTTGGCGGTAGCGCGAATGCGCCGTGATACTCAGACGCTCAACAGCATTGTTACAGGAGCAATCGCCCTACTTAGGTCATGTTAGTTCATGAGTTCAGACATAGGTTTTGACGCTTAGATTCTGAGTCTTTTGAACGATCCTTCAAGAATTGATACTGAAATTACCGTAGACAGCAACGTGCCTGCGTTATTTTTTATATGCATAAACCTTTGTGAGTACGTGCTTTAAGGGCCATTTCCTCACCTCGCCTCAAGTAATTTTGAGATGGGTCTTGACAAGCAAATTTCTCTGACGCTATCTTGAACGAGTATTCAATTTTAATGAATGCTCAAGAAAAATTACCTGCCTCCAAATAACACTCATGAGTGAACTGATTTTGTATGGATTCCCAGTTAGCCCTTATGTGCGATCGGCGCGCATTGCTTTGATTGAGAAAGGGGCTGATTATCACTACAACGAAATTGGGCTTGACCATCTTGCCACTGACGAATACGTCAGGCTCAATCCCTTTCGCAAGATGCCTGTCTTGCAACAAGAAAATTTTGTGCTTTACGAAACCCCGGCAATCTTGGGCTACATTGACGAGGCGTTTGACGGAGCTTCTTTGCAGCCTGCTGACCCCAAAGCACGAGCGCAAATGCGGAAGTGGATTGGCATTTCCAGCAGCTATCTCTATCCAGTCGGGGTCATGCAACTTTTCCTGCAACGGATTATGTTTCCAATTATGGGCAATGAACCGGATGAAACGCTTGTGGAACACTCAGCGAACGCGATCGCACAATATCTGGATGTCATTGAGCAGGAGCTTGTAGATACATTTCTCATTGGCAATGCATTGAGTTTGGCAGACATCATCACTGGGGCGATGATCGATTACGTCAACATGACGAAAGAAGGATCGGCGTTGATTCATGCACGACCCAAAACTGCGGCGTGGCTAAGTCACTTGAGTCAGCGAGAGAGCTTTAAACAAAGCTTGGCGGGTCTGCTCGAAGGCAAGAAACAACGTTAAACAACATTGGCGTTAGAGGGAACTTAAACTCAATGCAATATCGCTTGCTAGGACGTGCTGGGCTTTACGTCTCCGAAATTTGTCTCGGCACGATGACCTTTGGTGGCGATGGATTTTGGAAAGTGGTTGGGGATCTGGGTGTTGAAGCCGCTGCTGAACAAATCAAACTGGCGTTTGACAGGGGTGTGAATTTCATTGACACTGCCAATATCTATTCCAATGGGCAGTCTGAAGAGATTGTAGGTGAAGTGTTACATCGGCTCTCGTTGCCTCGCGAGGAGTTGGTGATTGCCACGAAAGTCCGCGAACGCTTGGGTTCTGCTCCCAATCAGGTGGGCTTAACACGGCACCACATTCTGCACGCACTCGATCGCAGCCTACAACGACTGAAGCTCGACTATGTCGATCTGTATCAGGTGCATGGCTTCGATCCAGTCATCCCGTTGGAAGAAACGCTCAGCGCGCTCGATGATGCCATTACCGCTGGTAAAGTACGCTATGTCGGTTTGTGCAACTTCTCGGCGTGGCAAATTATGAAGGCGCTGGCGATCGCTGAGAAACATCAGTGGCATCGCTTTGAATCGGTGCAAGCCTACTATTCGTTGGCGGGTCGTGATCTAGAGCGCGAGATCATGCCGCTGGCTCAAGATCAGCAGTTGAGTATTTTACCCTGGAGTCCGTTGGCAGGTGGGCTACTGAGCGGTAAGTTTGAACGAGAGAAAGATTATCCTGCGGGTGCAAGACGCAGCACATTTGACTTTCCGCCCGTTGATTTGGAACGAACATTCAAGATTATTGAGGTGTTGAAGCCGATTTCTCAGAGCCACAGTTGCTCCGTAGCGCGTATTGCCCTGGCATGGCTCCTCAGCCGTAAAGAGGTGACGAGCGTAATCATTGGTGCCAAATCTGTAGAGCAGTTGCAAGATAACTTGCTGGCGACTGACTTAGCGCTTGCAGCAGATGAACTCTCTGCCATTGATGCGGCGAGTCAGCTACCCGTCGAGTATCCTCAATGGATGCTGGAGTTTCAAACGAAAGAGCGAGCGCCAAGGGGAAGTCGCTTTGGTTCATGATTTTGTGATGCCACTTCCCTGTACAGGAGTTTTGCCATCAGCCAACCTCAGCTTTACGGCTAAGCCTTTAGCCGCTACGTTCGAGCGCACTACCTCATGCCTGTCGCCAGCCAGTTTTGATTGATCCATTATTGCCTAAAGGCACTGAAACCTATGAGCTTGAACACATTAGAAAACCAGCATGTTGTGATTGTTGGTGGCAGCAGCGGCATTGGACTGGCAACCGGACATCTTGTCAGGCAGCTGGGCGCAGCCGTAACCCTGATTAGCCGGGATGCCGAAAAACTACATCAGGCTGCCAAGCAACTGGATGGGGTGCAGACTGCGATCGCTGACTTTGCCGATGAAACCGCCATTAGTGCAGCCTTTGCAGACCTGCCACCGATTGATCATGTGTACGTAGCAGCGGGGAGCTTTGTGGGGGGCAATATCCTAGAAGGCAACATGGCTGATTTCCGGCAGGCGATCGATACCCGCGTCTGGGGATCGGTGCATGTGGTGCGGGCAGCAGTACCCAAAATGAATGGCACTGGATCGTTGACGTTCACAGGGGGGCTATCTACCGATCGCCCAGTCGCAGGGGCTTGGGCAACGGCTGTTGCGACTGCCGCTGCTGAACAGTTAGCACGAGCATTGGCACTTGAATTAGCTCCTATCCGAGTCAACGCAGTTTCTCCGGGCTGGACTGATACCCCTATGTGGGATGATATTTTTGGCGAGGAAAAGCAGAATGTATTTAGTAGGGTCGCCACTCAAGTTCTATCTAAGCGCCTCTCCACAGCAGCAGAAGTTGCCCAAGCAGTAATTTTTCTGATGAACAGTAGAACAGTTACAGGGGAGGTGATTCATGTTGACAGCGGACATCGCCTCGTTTGATTCCTGAGTTCCCATTCACTCTAATCAGTTTGTCGTGAGGTCTAACGACCCCAATCACCGGACATAGATAACCTTTGCAACTCACCGATCGCTTGACTTTGTTCCGGTGCATTGGGATTGCTGGGCTGTGATCGCTGCACTCGGCAACCTCAAACTGCTACCAGCTTTTCGCATAACGCGCCAAGAACGTCTCCACAGCATTGATAATGACATTCTCAATCTCACTTTCACCAATTTCCAAATTCATAATTAAAAATCGAGGCCAAAAGATAATGTCATTGATCATGCCAAGAAATTGACGGCTTGCCAATGGAATGTCTGCGATAACTAGCTTATCAAGAACAACTTGTGTCTCTAGATAGGCATGAAGACGTTTGAGGAATGGCTCCTTACCTCGGTGGTAAAGCTCAGTGCCTAGCTCCGGAAAACGAGAAGCCTCTGCAATAATGACCCGGAACAGTGGCTGAATATTAGGACTCATCAATAGTTGAGCATACTCTTGACCAATTTGTATTAATGCTGCTTGTGGAGACAAGCTTGATGACACAGGCGTAGAACTGATGTGGTCTGTTCTCCAGACCTGCGCCGTAATACCGCCGAATAGGTCTGCTTTGCTTGAGAAGTGTTTATACAGGGTTGCCGTAGAAACTTCAGCTTTTTGGGCGACGTAATCTATTGTTGTGCGGTCGTAGCCGAATTCCAGAAAAGCCGTGAGAGCAGCATTCAAAATTGCCTCTTGCTTTTGGCGGCTCACTTCAGCCCGATACTGTTCAAGTCCCATAGTAAAACGACCGTTTTATTTTTGTCTATGATTGCTCTAAACTTTTCCAATACTACGTTGGTCTAAACTCGTTGTATAGTAAAATGAGTGTTTCACTTTACCTAGCAAGACATAACTTTATGTATCGAAAACTACTAGCCCTGAGCTTGTCCGCTTTGACGATGACTCCTGGAATTGCAATCGCCCAAACGCTCGATCGCGCTGCGCCAATAAACTTTCAAGGACGCTATTTAGTTTCAATTTCAGATGCCGATATGCTGGCATCCGCCTATGTAGACGGTCGTTTGGGTCCGCGAGAAGGCGAAGATGCGCTGAGCGTCATTCCATTAGGTGGGCACGTTCGAGATTTACGCGCCTATGAAACAGAAGCGACGAATTCCGTTGCAGGTCCACCCGTTGCGGTTGCCGTGACACCCGATGGTCGCTATGCAGTGGTGGTGGAAACGTTTAGACCTCGACCAGAGGGCGATTGGCAAAACCAACGGTTTTCAGATCTTCAGCAGGGCGATCGCCTTTCGGTCTTTGATTTAAGCAATCCGACTCGCCCGACGCGAGTGCAGGAAGTGTCGCTGGGGGAGCGTCCTACCTCTGTCAGCATCAACCGAGAGGGTTCTTTGATTGCAGTGACTTTTCACCCCAACGGTGCAGGAACAGAAACGCCATTAGCGCTCATCCCATTTCGGGCTGGGCAGTTAGGACAACCGACCTTTCCTGAAGTGGCAAGCGTGTCGAGTGGAGAGGAGTTGATTCATGCGGAGTGGCATCCGACTCAAGACCTGTTAGCCCTAGTCAATTCAACCACTGCGGAGGTGTCCTTTGCCCGCTTGACGAGTCAAGGCACTCTTGAATCTTGGGGAAATGTAGTGGAAGTCGAAAAAGCTCCTTTCATTGCGCGGTTTACGCCAGATGGTCGTCACCTGATCGTCAACGGTCTGTATTGGGGAGCGGATGTGGAAGGGCGATGGAATGAAGCGCCACGCGGCAGTTTGCTGAGCATTCGGCTGGAAGCAGGCACTCAGGCAGATGATTCTCCGCGCCATGCACTGGTGTCACGGGCAACGACGGGCGTGAGTCCAGAAGGCTTCGCGATCAGTCCAAACGGTCGCTATGTAGTGACGACGAATTTGGAGCGCAGCTTTTTACCGTATGACGACGAGCGCATTACATGGTTCTCATCGCTGAGTTTAATTACGCTCGATCCACAGACAGGTCAGCTAAACCATGTTGCCGATTATCCCTATGACGGTATTTTGCCTGAAGCTGCTGCCTTTGACGCTTCGAGCCAGTATCTCGCAGTGACAAACTATGACCATTTTGACGATCGCATTCAAGGTGGATCGATTGATTTCTGGCGCATTGCTGCCGACCCGCTCAACCCACAGCCAGTACTTGTACAAACTCGCTATGCTGTCCCGGTGACACGGGGCGCACACTCACTTGTTCTTGTGCCGTAGAAATCACCATGAAGCTCACAACATGGATTTCCGGACTGCTGCTGTTTGTCGTGTCCATTGGTGTGGCGATCGCCTTCTCTCATTTCACCACTTCCTATTCGCCACTTGCCGCCGATGGAGGTTATTCTCGAACGCTATCAGCGGCAGCAGCGGCAGTTAAATTTCCAAGCAACTACAGACAGCAATTTGTGCATTATGCGACGGTTGACTGTCCAAATAGCGGCGTGGTCAGACAGATGTACATCGATCGCCCATCGCTGGAAAGACTGAAAGCCAGTGAAGCAGTTTCCAACGGAGCGGTAATCGTGATGGAAACTTACTCTGTAAGAAGAGGTGATGGCAATCGCTTGGTTCCGACTCAACTCAACAACCTGTTTGTTCGAGAGAAGCGGCAGGGATGGAATATTAGCAATAGCGGCGGATGGCAGTCTACCTGGTACAGTCCTTCGGGTTCGCTGGTTTCTGACAGCCAAAGTTCCTGTATTGGCTGTCATATCCAAGTGCGCGATCGAGATTACCTGTTTACACTGCCTGCTTTGCAGATGGCTGTAAGAACTGGGCAAACCCAATATCAGCAGACTGAGTTTGGAACTTCTGTTTGTCGATAGAAATTCTTCAGGCACTCAGTACCAACAAGTGATCTCGGGATTGCGTTGAACTCAGCGGAGTGGGTGACTGCTCCGCTGAGTTCAACGCAATCCCAACAATAGTTGGCTGAGAACGTGAATACCCATTAGGATAAGGTCTGAACACAGCGAAATCCAATGTGGCGATGTCCGCGATCTGGTGCGCGTGAAAATCCGGTGCGAAAGTAAGCAGTTAACTCGTCCGGGGCAGAATTAAAGACGTGATCTCCGCCACGAGTCACCCGCTCACCCACGCTATCACGCTGTTCACGCCCATCATCCGAGTTGTAAGGATAGGGTTGATACAAAGTACTGGTCCACTCAGCGACATTCCCCGCCAGCTCATGAACACCGTCTGGGGTTGAACCTAAAGGATGGGTTCCGATGGGTTCTGTCTCGCCAGAACTCCGACTATATACTGCTCGATCAGGGGTTGGTGGTTCATTTCCCCAGGGGTAGATGCGTCCTTCCAAACCCCGTGCGGCGGCTTCCCATTCAACCTCGGTTGGAAGTCTTGCTCCACGCCATACGCAAAACTCATTTGCCCCATGCCAGGTGGTTTCTGTAACGGGATGGTTTTCGTAGCTTGATTGAGGAACAAATTGCCCATTTTGAATGGCAATGCGAGTATGTTCATCATCCAAGGCAATAAGGGGTTGTTGACTACCTTCTTCCGATCCTTCAATCAACAGGGGAATCGCCTCTTCTGGCAAATCACTGGAGCGGATTTCTCCAGATGCAGCATCCTGGAGGAGTTGGATATTTAGCGAGTTAAGAAACTCGGCGTATTGAACATTGGTCACTTCATAGCGATCGATCTGGAAGGCACTGAGGGAGGTTTGATGAACGGGTTGGGTATCTTCAGTCTCGTCTGAACCAATGGTGTAATTCCCGGCGGGAACGAGAACTATTGACCGATCTTGCACAGTGTCGGTGGGAGTAGCAACGATCGTCTCCTGGTTTGGTGAAGATACAACCGTTGGCGGAGGTTGCACGCTTGTTTCACAGCCAATGATCAGGGATGCGATCAGTGTGATTGCTGTGATGAACGACATATAGCGTTGCGGTTTGCGAGGCGATCGCAATTTAGAGACTATACTATTCATTGCTCTTGGTGTCCGCTGGTTGAATAGTTTGAGGCGTTGTTGTCCGAACATGTAAATTTTGTAAGGACGTTTTGCAGAAGGACTCTAAGTGGTTAGATAAAAACAATTACAAGTATTTATATGCATAACCGATATCCCACACCTCGAACGGTTTCAATGCGCTCGTCCCCTAACTTTTTCCGCAGATGCCCGACATAGACGTTGACAATATTGGTGCCGGGGTCGTAGTCATAACCCCAGATGCGATCGAGGATCTGTTCTCGCGTCAACACCTGCATCGGATGACGGAGAAAAAACTCTGCAAGTAAAAATTCTCGTGCTGAGAGTTCGATAGGGCGATCGCCCACCCATGCCTGACGGGTTAACAAATTCAGGGTAATGTTGCCGACTTGCAAAGATATATGGGGTTGAGTGCGGGGCAGGTGGTTGCGGAGTTGAACCCGAATCCGGGCGAGCAATTCTTCAAAGCTGAAGGGCTTGGTGATGTAGTCATCTGCGCCCTTTTCCAATCCGGCAACTGTATGTTCAACGCCATCTCGTGCGGTAAGAACGACGATTGGAATCGTGTACCCCTGTCCTCGGAGGGCTTTGAGGACAGTCAGCCCATCTTGATCTGGCAGTCCTAAATCGAGAATCACCAGATGAAAATCTCCGCTGTGGCTGATTTGCAGTGCCTCGCGTCCCGTGTTAACGGCGATGGTCGTGAAGCCGTGCGCCTGTAGCCCGGACTCCAAAAAGTCGATGATGCGGAGGTTGTCTTCGATGATCAAAATCCGATTCATAGATAGCCCTGTCGGAAATCGCCTCAAGCGGTATGACAATGGTAAACGTAGCACCCTGACCTAGACGACTGGAGAGTTCAACCCCTCCACCATGTGCCTGGGCGATCGCTTCCACAATGGCCAGCCCCAACCCATGATTTTCACCCTGGGTTTCGCCCAGATTTTCGTGATTAGTGGCGCGGGCAAAGCGTTCAAAAACCCTAGCCTGATCATCGGGAGCAATGCCCTCTCCCGTATCTCTCACCCACAGGTAGGCATAGTTTTCGCGTACTGATGATCCCAGGGCGATTGTGTCACCCGATTGGGTATGGCGAATGGCATTTTGCACCAGATTTAACACTGCCTGGGTGATGCGCTGGCGATCGACCCGGATCGGACTCAACCCCTTTGATTCCAGCTTCCACTGCCGATTTGCCATCGAGCAAGCTTTCAGATATAGCTCTTCCGTCAACCAGTCCAGCTCTTCCAATTTCAGGGTAAGAAAGTCTGGGCGTTCGGCTTTGGCTAACAGCAACAAATCATTCACCAACCGATTCATCCGATCGAGTTCGTCGATCGCCAAGGCAATGGTCTGCTCCTGTTGTTCTGGGCGATATTTTAGGGTTTCCAGATAGCCACGAATCACCGTAATTGGCGTTCGCAACTCGTGACCGGCATCCTTCAAAAACTCCTGCTGGCTCTCAAAGGCGATTTGCAACCGATCCAGCATTTCATTAAATGTGGTCGTCAGGTTAGCAATCTCATCGGTCCCCTCTACAACAATGCGCTGCTTCATATCAGATTCCGTGATCGATTGCGCGGTTTGGGTCAACAATCGCAGGGGAGCCAGCACTCGTCCTGCGGTTGTCCAGGCGATCGCCGCTGCCACTGCCATGACGCCTAACGTGGCTGGAATAATCAGCAACACCGCTCCATCTACCACTTGATACGCACGATTAGTACAGTCTATAGGAACGGTTACATCGGCACGCTGCTGATACACAATCTGTTGCTCCCCCCCCATCTGGCGAGACTTGTCCTCCCGATATTGATCCCGAATCTGCTCATAGAGGATGTGATGGGTTGCCAGGATGGATGCTACGCTGGAAAAGGCGGTCAGCAAAAAGTACCAGACAAAAATTCGAGGACGGGTGCTGTTGAACCATTGCCGCCACTGCTTAAAAGTGGTTACAGATATCATGACAACTTCCTGAACTGGCGTGATCGCGAGATTTCTAACAATCTCAGAAATTGGGCTGCTTCTGGTTGCATGAATGAACCCTCTGTATGGTCACAGAACCCTAATTTTTCGCTTGGTTTTCTAGCTGCCTGAGTCATCTGCTAAGGCCGATCTCCCATATGTTATCTGATAGAGCGAGGTGTGAGTTAAGCCATGAGCAATCTCGCTTCTGATCCGGTTAACTGAACGGTACTTTTTTCAATGCCTGGATACTGCGTCGCCAGAGCGATCGCACATATTTTTGTTGGTCGATCGCATGCAGCACAATAAATCCTAAAAACGTATAAGCCATCCAGAAGTGTAAACTTCGCGCTAGCTCCACAACCGCCGCATTTTCAGGAAAAATATCTGGCAACGTCAACCAGAAAAAAGGGACATTGCCACTTTGGTAAGAATTTGATAGGAAAAATCCACTCAGGGGTACTGCCAGCATGAATACATAAATTGCAGTGTGTAACAGAAATGTGCGAATCCATTCGCCTGTCAATTTGGGTGAGCGACGGGTATATTTTCGCCACCAAACTCGCTGCAAAATAAAAATTCGCCAGGTCAATAAGGCCATCGTCAACGCTCCAATTGATTTGTGCAGAGTGTAAGCGTTGCCCTGCAAGGCTCCTGTATCTTCTGGCATCCGCACCATCCAAACGCCCCCGACAAACAACAGCAAATAACAGCCTGCCATCCACCAATGCATCGACCACAAATGCTTGAAGACTGAATTCAATCTGGATTGGGGTTTGGTAGCTTGAGCAGTCGGGGTTTGCGAACCTGATTGAGAACTCATCGAATGCCTCCTTAAGCTTAGCTAACCCTAATGGCGTTTGCGTTCTATCGCCTAATATCCAGGAGCTTCATAAATTTAAAGTAAACTATTGATAAAATTTTTTTTATGTTTCTGTCCATCTAGAAAAAAGAAATACTCGCCTAGGTTTTGCCTGGGCGAGTATTCAATCCTCATTGAGAGATGTAGTATGAGAGTGAGATAATTCTCGGAACTATCCAAACAGATGACGCAGATTTTTCTGCCCAATCTAGTAGAGCTAAAGATAGCTCATCAACCAAAAAAAGCTAGCTCCATTAATCTCCATTCATGTCACTTAGAAAGCGCCTAACTGATCGAATATACGCTGCATCGTTCAGATGTTCTGACGATAGCCGATTTTGCTGCACAGCAGCCTGGATGATGTCTTCGGCTGTAATTTTTCCTGACTCTGCTGCTGCATGGAGTCCACTAAAACTCGAGATTCCTTGCTCTTGGAAATAGCCATTGCGGGCTAAATTGAATAAATTGAATGGGGTTGTGTCAACACTCTGCGCTTGGGCAATAGTAGCACCAGCCATTAAAATAGTCAAAACGGACAAACTACTGACAAGAATGCGTTTCATAGATAACCTCTTCACTGAATTAATTGCCTCAATTGGCTTGACAATATTCAGTTTCGTTAGCTTTCGTAAATTATCTGTAAACCAATAGTGAAATCTTTTTTACTGAAGGCATTAGGAAGTCTGTGTGGCTATGTACTTGCATAGACATTTGCAGCGATCGCTATGGTCTCCAGAAGCACATCAGTAAAACTAATCAGCTTACGTGCCGCTTTACTCCAAGCTTTGGCAGGTGACCTCAATAGGCTTCCTAACCAAGCTCTTAAGCAGTCCAACGACCAAGTTCACTGGACACAGGCTTGAACATTCAGCCGAGAAATTTGCGGCGTTCCGGTGCAACAACTTGTTATGCTATCAGCACAGTAAACGTCACGCACTTTCTCAAGAAGTCGGTTTCTCTTCAACTTTTCATGGATTCTTGCGGAGCCGAGAAAACCACCTGTACTAGCGTTGATGATGTAGAGTTGGGCTGCGCTTTGTTATTGCGGTGTTTCACTCCCCAGATGCCTGTTGGTTTATTATTTTGAACATTTGGCTCGGAGCTATTTTAGATGCTATTTGTAAAACTCGGGCTAATCCGATGGCAATTTCATAATTGTCTTTTCTGATGGCTTGCAGAGTTTTTTTAGCAACCTGTTCGGGCAGAATTCCTTTTGGCTGGCTGCTTTTCGCTCCCACTTTTTCGTGTAATTCGGTTTCAACCAGCGGCGGGGCAACATCGAAAACCTTAACGTTCGTTTCTTTGAGCTGATAACGAAGCGACTTGCTGAAAGACTGCATCGCGGCTTTCGTCGCGCAATAAATGGGCATTACCGCAATCGGCACAAATCCAAGTCCAGACGAAACGTTGATAACTGCAGCCTCTCTTTGTTTCAGTAACTGCGGCAATAATAAAAACGTCAGATGGATTGGCGCAGTCAAATTTGTTTCGATTTCATTCTCGTTTAGAAAATCATCGGCAAGGCTTGAGTTTTTTACTCGGAACTCACGCTCTATTCCGGCATTATTAACTAAAATGTTTAGATTCGAAAAATTCCCGATCGTCCACTCAACTAGACTATTGCGTTGGTCAACATTGTTTAAGTCGGCAACGCGAATTTGTAATTTGGGAAGTTTCTGCTTTGCCGCTAGTAATGCCTCTGCGCGCCTTCCGCAAATTATCACATTGTTGTTTGCTGCTAAAAACTGTTCGGCAAGAGCAAACCCAATTCCTGTTGAGCCGCCGGTGACTAAAATCGTGTTGTTTTCAATGTTCATCTTGAGGTTAAGATCATGCTTGAATTATACGATAATTAAACATGGCTCAATACCTGTTCCAGGGAGATGAGCTATGGGGAAAAGCTGAAAAGTCTGAACCAGATCCGTTCCAGCGTCTTTTGACCTCCGAAGCTGCTTTTTCTAGCTGCATTTTGGGTGTCCTTCGTCAGAATTACATCTTTACGTTACTGTAGACTTCCACTTACTGTTTGGGAAGTACTTACTTTTTTGTAAGCAACTTGTAAGTCTATGCGATGGAGAGAACAGATACATGACAGCAACGCAACCGGAGGGCGCCGTAATTTGTACAAACTGCGCTTGAAATTATCGGTGATAGAAAGTTATTTCTCAACTCGCAGCGCCCCACCACTTCCCAAATAGACAACGGAGAAAAGTTCAAAACATTGAACTTTTTGCGAACGATGGAAGAGATGTAATCTTACACTGCTTGCTGTAGATAACGCACCACCCAAGTTCCCAGTACTTGTTTCAGTCCATAAATAAGGGTACGATCGCTTTCTGTCCAGTCCCTCGGTGTTTCAAACACACAGGGTTCCAAAACACCATAAAACTCCCCCTCATAATAGATAGGAGCATGAACTAAGGCGCGATGTCTAAATACCGATCGCTCAAGGTTGATGTCCAATGTTCCTGGTGGGGCGGTCTCAATATCCTTAATAAAGTGAGCCTCTGAAGACCGATAGGCTGACAACGTCAATGGATCGTTTGCATTCAGGTTTGAAGGCTCTTGACTCCAATCAGATTGAACCATCGTCGGCCAGCGAGAGTCTCGACTGTGGCCGTGAGTAATGCGGGTTCGCTGTCGTTGTGGGTCGCGGATAAACAAGAAGCAGCGATCGCACCGGAGTTCATCTACCACAGCAGACATCAAAGCCATAAAGACAGTGTCTGGATTTTGATTTTCCTGAAATAGAGCGGCTATGGAATCGGGTAAGCCTGTGGCAGATAAACTCTCTGAGACCCTTAATGTATTTGAAGATTGCTTCTCATGCGATGACGCTAAAGGTGCTTCGGCCAACGATCTCGTTCGAGTGCATCCCCCGATGATTAAACTGCTCATAAAACCACCCAACAAACTCAGGGTTTCACGACGAGACCAACTCACCTGCTTTTGATTCATACTTACCTAAAGAGAATGCTACTTCACTTGGATAGAGCCAATTTGTTCAATTTCAAACTGTTGGAAAAAGTCTGTAGTGTCAGGCTCATAAACATGAAGTTGCCCCTTGATAACATAAATGTTGCTATTTCGAATCGTTCCTGTGCTGGGATAGTCGTCATCAGAAGCATAATTAGGTTCCTAACATGCACCGCTCCTGCACAAGTTAGGGGTTTGAAAAAGTGAAATTAACTAGCCCCTTCTACGCCTTCTACATACCAGTCAATTGAGTTGATGCGAGGATCTCTGGGGTTATATGCCTCCTCCGCTGAAATCACAATATTTCCCTTGTTGTCTTTGAGTTCTCCTTTAAAAATCGTTCGCTTTCCAGAAAGCAATTGTTGCTTCGCTGCGTCCACAGCTGCCTTAGCTTCAGGACTAACGGCAGCACCATAGCCTGAAATTTTGGAAAACTCCTCTTTGAGCCCACCTGCAAGTACTTGTGGCACCCCACCATTCATCAATGTTTTACCGTTCTGAAACATCTCAGCATAGTTTTTGTAGATTTGCCCCCAATTCCATTCAACTCCTGTGAGAAATCCTTTAGGTGCAATGCTTTGCTCATTGACGTGATAGCCACAACTATAAACTCCGCGCTGCTCAGCCGTTGTAATGATAGCTTTCGGGCTATCTACCCGCGTGATAATGACATCGGCTTGTTGATCGATCAAACTATTGGTCGCTTCTACCTCTTTGATGGGTAGCGACCAATCTCCTGTAACAATAGCTTGAACGATGATATTCGGGTTTACACTTTTCGCACCCAATGTAAAGCTATTGACTTCTTGTAAGACAACAGGAATGGGTTTGGGGATGACGAACCCTAGCTTTCCAGTCTTAGACATAGATGCTGCTACGATACCAGTCAGGTAAGCAGGCTCCATCAAAGCACTAAAGTATGAGCCAATATTTTTGGGGTTGGATGGGTCAAGTGGATGGTTGGGATGGAGAAACTGCACGTCGGGATATTCTTGGGCAAGCTTCAAACTATGAGGGTCGAAATAACCCCAGGACGTTGGGAAGATGACTTTGGCTCCGTTCTGCTCGATCATATTTCGTATCGTCTCTTGCACAGCCGTTGTTTCAGGAATGCTAGCCTCCTCAACCAGCTTGATCCAGGGAAATGCACTAGCCATGCTGGCAGCTGCGGCTGCGTGAGCCTGGTTATACCCAAAGTCATCTTTAGGTCCGACGTAGATAAACCCAATGGTTATTGGCTCATTGCTTGAAGCCGTTGGGCTAGCAGATTCGCCAGAGGAGGGTGATGAGTTGGTGCATCCTGTCCAAAGTTGGGACGTTAGCCCAAAGGCTCCAAACGAGAGTAACCCGCGAATGACCGTTCGTCGAGGTAGAATGAGGCGACCAGATTGACCCATGATTTTAATTCCCTAAAACTTAGCAACAGTGTAGAAAAAACAATCTGTTCAAGCTGGACGGAGATCGCCGGGGGCTGCGCTAGGGTCCATGTTTTCGTAACTGAAGTAGCGATCGGGAATGCCGTTGTAAATGATGTAGTCATCAAATACATGAATTCCTGGCCGACCGTTTACGTGAGCGATCGCATCTCGCACAGAATGCAGTTGCTTCACGCTCATCTGTAACGGACGTTCGTAGGGTTGGTAGTTGGTGCGAATCAGATAGTCTAAGCGAGGGTAGATCGACATCTCCACATGACACCCCAGCAAGTGTGTCACTGGGTGAGTATCGGTGAAGGCAATCATCCGGTCAATGCTGCCGCAAAATTCATCCCAATCACGAATATAGAGACGACCGGGGTAGAGCAAGTCTCCGGTAAAGAGGAGTTGGGTGTAGGGGTCGTAGATGGAAACTTCAGCATCTTCATGCCCAGGGCTTGCCATGACGTTCAGTACTCGCCCACCCAAATCAAACGGCACAACATCCTTGGGCCAGTCTTGAAATTTATAAAACTCACGGGTAGCCGCTAAACTGTGTCCTACCATCTCTGTATTGGGGCGATCGTCAAATTGCGGATCTCCTTCAAAGTGATCCCGATGTAGATGCGTATGAGCAACCACGAGTGAGTAGGATGGACGGGGATTTTTATCCAACCATTGTTCAATCAATGCATCGACGGTTTGACGCAACGGAAAGAAATCTGGCGATCGCGTTGCACCCGTGTCAAGCAAAATGGCGCGATCGTTGCCAAACAGAAGAAACATAAACGGGGCTTCATAGTGCACCGCCATATTTTGCCGCAGGATGTAGGTGTGCTCGTTGTAAGCATGAATCTGGATGTCGGGATCGGTATTGTGTTTTGGTGAGATAGAGCCATGAATCCACTGCACATCCAGATTGCCGGACGCAGGAGCCTCTGGAGTGAAATCAATCGTGATGGGTGAATAGGACGTTAAGGGGGTCAAAATAGTCTCCTACTTGCTATTGGAAGCGATCATCCATAAAAACTGTTCACAAACTATACAGGTTGTAAGTCTAGCGTTGGGTAGTCAATGTAACCTCGCGCATCACCCCCTTCAAACGTGGAGCGATCGTAGGGATTTAGTGGAGCATTGAGTTCAATGCGAGCAGGTAGATCAGGATTGGAGATAAATAGTCTGCCAAACGCGACTAAATCGGTATCACCATCGGCGATCGCAGCATGTCCCAGTTCCGGATCATATCCCCCGGCAGAGATGATGATGCCTTTGTAAATAGACCGGAAATAGCGAACCGTCAGTTCTGCCAGATTTGGATCAGCATCCTCTTCATCGGCACGGGGTTCGACTAGATGCAAATACGCCAGATTGACGCGATCAAGGACACCCGCTACGTGAGTAAATAATGCTCTGGGATCAGAATCCGACATGCTGTTGAAGGTGCCTGCAGGAGAAAGACGAACGCCAACGCGGTTGGCACCCCAAACATCAATGACGGCTTCAGTAACCTCTAATAGCAGGCGGGTGCGGTTTTCCATTGATCCACCATAGGCATCGGTGCGGCGGTTGGTGCCATCGCGGAGGAATTGATCGAGTAGATATCCATTGGCGCTGTGAATTTCAACCCCATCAAATCCAGCAGCTAGAGCATTCGCTGCTCCTTGGCGATAGTCTTCGACAACGCCAGAAATCTCCTCTAGTTTCAGCGATCGCGGAGTTTCATACCCTGCGGCTGCGATTGCACTGGGAGCGATGGGCAATGCACCGCTGGGTTGGAACGATCGCTCAGAAATCCGCCCTACATGCCAGAGTTGCAGGAAGATCCGCCCGTTCTTTTCATGCACGGCATCAGTCACTAGCCGCCATCCGTCCACCTGCTCTGGCGAGTGAATTCCTGGAGTATTGGGATAGCCCTGTCCCTGCTGGGAAACCTGAGTGGCTTCACTAATAATCAGCCCAGCGGATGCTCGTTGAGCATAGTATGTAGCATTCATAGGCACGGGTCTATTTCCAGCTCCCGCCCGACAGCGGGTTAGGGGAGCCATCACAATGCGGTTGGGTAAAGTATACGAACCGACTTGCACGGGTGAAAGCAAATTGAGGGTTGTGGTCATACCGTAAAGATCCCCAAAATAGTCAGGACAGAACTATAAATTGCAAGCGATGAGTTGTAAGCAATAAGTTGCAAGGACTTGAATCACTACGAGAGACACTTGAAGGTGAAAAATACTTGTCGTATCACCTCAACTAGAAATTTCAGTCTTTATCTAGCTAGACAATAGGAAAAAAGATTACTAAAGTAAAGTAGAAACGAAAAAGTAACTAAGGTTCTACAGAGAAATTAAGAAGCTTACATGCCTGAAACTAAATACTGCCCGTTAGCGATTCTACTCAATCAGATCTCAGGACAATGGACGATCTACATTATCTGGATGCTTGACATCAATGGAGCATTGCGATTTGGTGAATTGAGACGAGAAGTAGACGGCATCTCCACAAAAGTTCTAACAGAGCGGTTGAGACTTTTGGAATCAATTGAGCTTGTTCATCGTCACTACGAACCTTCAATTCCGCCCCAAGTCACATATACACTCACGGAGCGCGGTAAAGAATTATCGAGGATCCTCGATCATGTTTACGAACTGGCTGCGCGCTGGTATGGTACTGAACAAGAAACTGCCAGCTAAGTGGCAAATATCGAACTCAGCAATAAAATGGCGATAGTTTAACGACTGATATGAATGAGCAAAAGATTTGGCACAATTTGTAAATCACTGGCGCAATCTATCAAGCTTCTCTAGGGCAAGATGCTACTTTCTAATGACCTGAGATTTGCTGCGTGAGCAGCAGCGATGGGAAGCAGACTCGACGCTTGAGACAGTAGCAAGCTCTAGTTTTGCAAGACTGTGCCAGTCATTTGCTCATTGCGCCAAATCTTTTTCTCATTTACAACACCCGTTTAGGCATGATGGGATTGGTGTATAAACGTTCGTTTACACACCGAATTGTGACGATCGCCCAAGCAAGCCTTTCAGCTTTGCGAAAACGTATTGCAGAAACTGATGGAATGGCAATGAGATTCTGCGAGGCCTTGGACGTTTCATAGCCCTAATCGCAGCGCGACGTATTCCGACTTTGGCAAAGATCGTGCCTCAATCCGATTCCTGCCAAGGTGCTTTTCTAGCCGATCGCTGTTTCTCCTGAGGGCATGTTTTGCCTTCATAGTGACATTGCTCGCCTACTGTCTTATTTGAAGGTTGCCGAGCCTCTAAATTTCTCATGGTTTGAACTCTGGTTTCTAGAAAATCATGATTCTTTTTTGGAGGAAGCTTTCCTTAAGTCAATGAAGCGCCTTCTCACGTTTATCCAAACAACTTTCCAGTAAGTCAGAACATGTAGAAAGATAAAGACCAGGAAGATATAGGACGACCAGAAATGTGAGTCTCTAGTTAGCTCCACCCACCTGTCATCAGAAACAAAAACGGACGGTAGGGGGATGCCCAATAGAGTGGTATCTAGACCAATGAAATTCCGTAGGAAGAAGCCGCTTAGGGGAGCTATCAGCATAAAAAAATACAAGCTACTGTGTAAAATGGTGGCTTTTAGCCAGTTTGGCGTGACCTTAGGCGATCGTCTTGAATACTTATACCTAAGCAACCGTAATAGTAAGAAAATTCTGGCGATTAGCAGCATCAGAAACAGCATCCCGAACGATTGATGAAGGAAGGGGCTTAACCTAGCTAAAAGACCAACTTGACTGAAGTGCGCGACAAAAACACCCGTGAGAAAGAGTAAGAAAATGAAAGCTGCCATAAGCCAATGCAAAATCATTAAAGATTTGAACGCTGTGTTTTGCCGTTTGAGTTTCTCTGTAGCAGTTGTCCTATTCATTAGGCTGACTTCCTCGAAGAGATTGCCTATCATCGTTGTAGAAAATCGTTAAAAATTTGTGAATTAGGAATTAGACTTTTTAAATGAATAAAAGCTGCATAAGATTGGGCTTTCAGGGTTACCTTGGCAGATTCATAGATTTTTAATACTTATGGTGGAAACTTAAGAGGTGACTTGATGAAGTCTAAAAAACGATCCCCATGCCTGTAGCGACCACAGTATTGCTTGTTGAAGATGATGTTAGTTTGCGTGAGACTGTGCAGCTCTATATTGAGCGAGAGGGCTTGACCTGCTTAACCGCCATTAATGGCACAGAGGGCGTAGCTCAGGTACAGTGTTTTCGCCCCGATCTGGTCGTGCTAGATATTGTGTTGCCCGACATTAGCGGATTTCAAGTCTGTCAAGAAGTCCGAGCATTGGGATATTTTGTACCCATTTTGATGCTGACGGCGCGGGCAGAGGAGAGCGATCGCCTCCAAGGATTGGCAATTGGAGCCGATGATTACTTAACCAAACCTTTCAGTGCAAAGGAGTTGGTAGCGCGAGTCAACGCTTTACTGCGGCGGGCCTATAGCTCAGGCTATCGGGAGGTAAGACAAACCTGGGGAATTGCGATCGATCCTAATCAACGTCATGCTTTTCTCAATGGTGACTTGCTAGACCTACGCGGCAAAGAATTTGACTTACTGGCACAGCTCGCCGATCGTCCAGGACGAGCTTATACTCGCGAACAGCTATTGGAACATATCTGGGGACTGGATTTTGCAGGCGATACTCGAGTCGTTGATGTTTACATTCGCAAGCTGCGGGAGAAAATTGAGTTAGATCCCTCTCGTCCAGAGTATATTCAAACCGTGTGGGGCGTTGGCTATCGTTTTCGAGGAAACGAAGGATGAGATTAAGAAGCGTCTCAACCCGGCTGACGTTGACGCTGTTGCTCGTCACTCTGGGCAGTCTCGCTGGATTATGGCTCACATTAGGTACGGCTCTAGAAACGTTTTTTGTTAAAGAAGCGCAGACGACGCTGCGGCAGCAAGCCGATGCCTTAGCAATGCAAATTCCTAGCCATTGGAACAGTTCTCCTGCCGTTCGCCAACTCACCGATCTGACTAGCCAACAGGCGAGAGTGCATGTCACGATTTTCAATGCTTCTACCATAACCCGATTGATGAGTCAGGGAGTAGAAGACGCTGATTTAGTCGAACTTCCCCCAGATTTGATTCCCAAAACCCTTGCCGGAGAACCGCAGGCTGGAAACTTTTGGATTCCCACCGTCGCCAACTATCGCTGGTGGCTCTATAGCACCGCTCCAATTCGTCATCCAGATACAGCTCAAATTGTGGGGGCAGTCTATGTTGCCATGCCCCTACGTCGTCCTAAACGGTTTGCTCAACAGGTGCAGGGATTGGTGATGGGAATGGCGATCGCTGCTACCACTCTTGCCACTGCCACCGGATTGTTAATTTCTCGAACCTTAACCAAACCCTTGAAAGTGCTGCACCATCAGGCACAACGTCTGGAAGCGGGAGATTATCAGGCTCGTTCTGCCCTCAAGGGCAAGGACGAACTGGCGCAATTGAGCTATTCACTTGACCAAATGGCAGCCAAGCTGATGGAAACGCTGTCTGCACTTCAGGCTCAGGAAACCGCTCGTCGTGAGCTAGTTGCCAATGTCTCCCATGATTTACGTACCCCCTTAGCGGCTCTGCGCGTCGAGTTAGAAGCCATTTTAGATGGCGTAGTAACGGGCGAGAAAGCGCAGCTTTATTTACAGCGCGCCTGTCGTGAAACAGACTACCTGGCTCGTCTGGTCGGACAATTATTGCTGCTCGCCAAAGCTGATGCCGGACAGTTGCGGGTCTATCCTCAAGCTGTCTCAGCCGTGGCAATCGCCCAAGAATGTCTCTATCGAATGCAGCCTTTCGCCACTCAAGCCGGGTTAGAACTGGTACTTCACGACACTTCTACGAAAGCCCCTGTCTGGGTTGATCCAGAATTGACCGGACAAGTCGTTTTGAATTTACTCGACAATGCCATTAAGTATGCGCCTGAGAGCAAAGTCATTAGCCTCAAAGTGCTGCCTCCCCTTGAAACCGACCAGCAGCGCTATGTTCCCCTTCAGATTCAAGACCAGGGTAAAGGTATTGAAACCAATGTCCTGCAACGGCTGACAGAACGTTTCTATCGGGGTGACAATGCCCGTCCTAGGGGTGGAATGGGATTGGGATTGGCGATCGCTCAGCAGGTCTGTCAATTTCAAGGCGGCAGAATGCAAATAGAGAGTCAGTTGGGGAAAGGAACCATTGTCACGCTGCTTTTACCTATTGCCACATGAAATCAAACGTTCAGCACGATACACAAGCTCTGTAACTTCTTTGAGAAGTTGCAGAGCTTGCTTTAAAGAGAATTAAGTCAGACTGAAATCGCTAGTGGTGAAATTATTCAAGCTGGCGATGCCAGACTCTCCCGATTGATTGGTTAGATTTGCCAGAATACTGATATTGCCTCCATTTGCAAGGTCTTGAGAGTACACCAAGCGGTTAATTCCTAGCGTTGTGTTGAAGTAAACGAATACGCCCTCTTTAGCCGTGATAGTAGGGTTGTTAGCGATAGCACGAGCCGCCGTTGCTGCATTAATAAAGGGATCAAGTTGGATGATAAAGTTACCATCTGCGGCAATCTGAGTCGTCACTCCCTTCTGAAAAGTTAGACTATTGATGTTCAAGTCTTTAGCATTGAAGACGAACTGATCCTGACCGATCGCGTAATCCGTAATGACATCAGGCTGATTCACAAATTGAATGCCCGTTGTTCCTGCAGGAATTGGAGTAGCACCTGCAAAAACATCGCCTGCAAAGACGAAAGCATCTGCACCGCTGCCGCCTGTGAGCGTGTCTGCTCCTCCTGCACCACCCACTAGCACATCTCTGCCATCGCCTCCCAAGAGGCTATCGTTACCCGTTCCTCCATCTAGAAAATCTCTCCCCTGATCACCCTGGAGTTGATCGTTGCCCTCTTCACCCAACAAGAAGTCGTTACCTTGCCCGCCAAACACCTGATCGTTATTTTGCCCCCCCAGCAAGACATCGTTGCCTCGACCGCCAGAGATGCGATCGTCCCCAGCTAAACCTAAGATGACATCGTTACCAGATCCCCCATTCAAACTATTGCTGCTAGCATCCTTTACTAAAATTTCATCCAAAAGGCTTTGGATTGCTTTTGTACGGCTTACACGAACCTGTCCTAGCTTTGTCATATCTAGCTCCTCATGGGTCTCAAAACTTGACGTGGAGTTGGGTTAGCTTTGAAAGCTAGGACAAGCTTGCGTGAAAGGTTTTAAAAATGTATGAAAAATTTCAGTACAGGACAAAAGCTTGCAAAAGGATAGCAGGAGGGGTTTTGATGAGAATTACCACATTTGATATCAATCCCCAGGCACCAGATTACTCTAATCCAACAAGCATTGCAGCTCTATTCGGGTTAGCACGGGGCAACAAAAGCTTGCAAACCTACTGCAAACCCTATGCGCTGAACTGGCGCTATCAGCCTACAGGAAAAACCTATGAAACGATGCCGCTCCCTACACATGAATATAAGGTACCCCATGCGCTGAATTGGCGCTATGCCAATCGCTGTTCAATAGATTACACCTGGATACTTGCGGCAACTGTAGAAGGGATGAGGCTTGAATTTTCTAGAGTTCAGCACAGAGGTTGCATCTCCCTCAATCTCTCTAATCTAGAATTTACTTGGTAAAGTACCACTATTACTCAAAAGCTCCATGAGGGTCGAATGGTGATTCGTCCTTACCTAAACTTACTCATCTTATTGATGGATTTCCTATGAAACTGCTCAACAAACGATTGAAGAAGCAGCGCCCCTATCCTCGCGTCCACATCAAAGTTGAGGATGGACGGTTTCAGATTGCTGGGCTAAACCAGTGGTACTCCTACTGGCGTGATCCCTACCACATGCTGCTAACGGTTCCCTGGTCTGCTTTCGTTGCCCTAATCTGGCTATCCTATGCTGGGACAAATGCGATATTTGCGATCGCTTACTTGGCTGGCGGAGATTGCATTGCCAATGCTCGACCTGGTTCGTTTATTGATGCCTTTTTCTTCAGTGTGCAAACGCTTGCCTCAATTGGCTATGGCGCCATGTACCCCAAGACATTCTATTCCAATACAATTGTCACGATCGAAGCCATGACAGGTCTAATTGGCATTGCTCTGTTAACAGGGCTAGCCTTCGCTCGGTTCTCCCGTCCGACTGCACGGGTTGTCTTTAGTAAGGTAGCCGTGATTACTGCCTATGACGGCGTTCCAACCTTGATGTTTCGGACTGGAAACAAGCGCCGTAACCAGATTTTGGAGGCTCAGCTCCAAGTCTATCTCATGCGCAATGAGGTTAGCGCAGAAGGACAATCCATGCGGCGGTTTCATGACTTGCAGCTAACACGAAGCCGCACGCCTAGCTTTACGCTCAGCTGGACAATCATGCATCCGATCGATGAAAATAGCCCGCTCTATGGAGTCACAAACGAAATGTTAAAAACTCAGCAAGTGACGATCGTGGCTTCCCTCAGCGGACTTGATGAAACCGTGATGCAGGTCATTCATGCCCGCCATATCTACGCTGCCCAAGATGTACTGTGGAACAACAGGTTTGTCGATATTTTCCACGACACCCAGGATGGACATCGCTACCTGGATTACAACTGCTTTCACAGCGTTGTCCCGCTAGAGTAAAGGCAGCTACTCTGCTAATTCACACGGTTCGCTCTCATCAGATATTGGCTTGACTACGACGCGCCCATTCTCAACGACCGTGCAGGTCTTCGATACGACTGGGCTGCATACATCTGGCGTATTCTTCACCCGATTGCAGTGCTGGAGAGTCTGCCGCTGTTGGCTTAGCACTATGACGCAACAGCTAGAGTTTACTATCATAAAGACGTTATTCAATCTATATTCATTATCCCTCTACAGCAGAACTAATACTAGAGGAGAACCGAATTGTTTTTGGTAGGGGTGCATCGCCAGGTGACACGGATCAACCCAACTTATTATTTTCAAGCAGCAACCGTGCCAGACTTGGCAAAGCCTCGCCATAGACGTGAACCGATCGCTCTAACAACTGGTACTTTAAAGCTTGCAGTGCGCTGAAACCCAATTCCCTCGCTGAGGCAAGCGACGACCACGACTATACCTAGCTTTACCCAAAGTGCGTAAGAGTCGCTATTTATGCGTAGGTAATCTTCAGCATCTAGATATTACGAATAGCTAATCAGGCAGAGCTTTGATATCTAGCAGGAGTGACTTTAGAGACTCAAGTTGCCAGAACAATATTTTTTGGAGGTCATTGATGGAATGTAATCGTTCAAGGGGTTGACAAATCGTAATTGAGAAAATGAGAGGTAACTGATAGGGTGACGAAATGAGCGAAAACGTCCCTAACCCGATTGAGAAGATTAGCGAGGAGGACTGGGCGCAAACGC
>JAHHHD010000006.1 GCA_019359505.1 Drouetiella hepatica Uher 2000/2452
TTGAACACTGGTGGAGCGTGCTAAAGAATTGGATGCGACAGCGATGGGATGAGTTTGATACCTTTCGAGATTGCGTTGATGCTGCCTTTAAAGAGTGTCCTAACGTATGTGCGTAGCGCTATACCTCCCTAAACCAGCTACAGAGTCACCAATTTATCCCGATTTAAACGAATTTGTGGGCACATCGAACTTCAGAAGGGGCTTGGCATTGCCAAGCCCGTACCGGGATCTGTCGTGGTTCCAATTCAAATTGGTATTAATCTCGTCAAGGGTCAATTCCTCGCCCCTTGGGGCGTAAGCATAAGCAAAAAAAGTTGGCTGTGCATACTCCGTCTGCTTGCAGAGGAGTTCTTGATTACAACTTCAACCCTGCTAGGGCTGGTGACCGTTCCGGTGATCTTTACCCGCGTCGATTCGTTTCAGAAGTTTGTTTTCGGTCGCTTGCTGAAAGGTGCAAACCCGCGTCAGCAGGAAGATGTGAGAGGGCATGGATTGAAAGCACTATTCCTCATTCTCCTGCTCTGCCTGACTGACGCGCCGGAGCTTGATCACGTCACTCATCTTGCGGATTTGTGTAAATGTCCGCTCTAACTGAGCGTGATCGAGAATATCAATACCAAGACTAATGGTGGCAGTCTGTGCGGGGAAGGTTTTGACCTGGGCACTGCGAACGTTGATATTGTAGTCGCTGAGCCGAGACAAAATATCCTTAAGGACACCCACGCGATCGATCACCTCAATCTGCACCTGGACGGGGTAGGTCTGCGGACGGCGATCGCGGCTGTCGGCATCATTCCAGCTCACCGGGATCAGGCGATCGCCCGGTATGCTGTCGGTGTTGTGGCAGCCCTGACGGTGAATCGAGATACCTCGACTACCCAGCGTCACCACGCCAATAATGGCTTCACCCGGAACTGGGTTACAGCATCCAGCTAGATTATGCAGCAGCCCCTCGACCCCGGCGATCGGCGAGCCTTTAGTGCGCACCGAGGAATGACTGACAGAGGAATGGTTAACCGAGGGATGCAAAGGGAGCAGCAGCGTTTCATGGGTGGCCGGAGCGATCGGCTGCTTGGCTTTAACCGCCTCTCGGATGCGATTGACAACTAGATTCAGGGTAATTTCGCCATAGCCTAATGCCGCAATCAGGTCGTCAGGAGAAGCATAGTTGCAGCGTTCCGCTACGGTCTGCATCGGGTCAGACTTAAGCAGCGCATCTAAGCCGCTTTTGCCCAACTCTTTTTCCAGCATTTCTCGCCCCCGCAGCATATTCTCATCGCGGTTCGATCGCTTGTACCATTGCCGAATCCGGTTGCGCGCGCCCGTTGTCACCGCAAAGTTCAGCCAGTCCAAGCTCGGATGGGCGTTTTTCTGCGTAATGATTTCTACAATATCGCCGTTCTTCAAACGAGTATCTAGTGTCACCATGCGCTCGTTCACCCTGGCTCCGGCACAGCGGTTTCCCACCTCGGTATGGATGCGGTAGGCAAAATCTACCGGAGTTGCACCTTGGTTCAACCCCACCACATCGCCACCCGGCGTAAACACATAGACATCATCTGCAAACAGATTGTCTTTAACGCTTTCTAGATATTCTTGGGCATCCTTTAGGTCACTCTGCCATTCCAACAGCTGCCGCAGCCAGGTAAACTTTTCGTCATCAGTCGAGAGCTTAGCGTTGGAATTGCCCGACTCTTTATACTTCCAGTGGGCAGCAATGCCATATTCGGCAATGTGGTGCATTTCTAGGGTGCGAATCTGTACCTCGATCGGTCTGCCCGTTGTACCAATCACGACCGTATGTAGCGATTGATAGCGATTGGGTTTGGGCAACCCAATGTAATCTTTGAAGCGACCAGGAATGGGGCGAAAAGCATCATGCACTACGGCTAGGGCACGATAGCATTCATCATTGGTCTGAACAATGACGCGAATTGCCGCGATGTCGTAGATTTCTTGGAACTGCTTTTGCTGCCGCTGCATCTTGTGATAGATGCCGTAGAGATGCTTGGGGCGACCGCTGATTTCTGAGCAGTGAATGCCGAGCTGCTGGAGGCGATCGCGTAGGGTATCCGCCACCTGCGTTAGCCGGGTTTCGCGATCGATCCGCTTATCGGCAACCAGCTCCTGCATCTCCCGGTAGGCTTCTGGCTCCAGATATTTGAAAGCAATGTCTTCTAGCTCCCACTTAAAGCGACCAATCCCTAGACGATTTGCCAGCGGCGCAAAAATCTCGCGGGTTTCTAGGGCAATGCGGCGGCGCTTGTCATCTGGCAGATGCTCCAGAGTGCGCATATTGTGGAGGCGATCGGCAAGCTTGACCACAATCACCCGAATATCCTGCGCCATTGCCAAAAACATCCGGCGAAAGTTTTCAGCCTGCCGCTCGGTTTTGCTGGAAAAATTAAATTTAGAGAGCTTGGTCACGCCTTCTACTAGCAGCCGGACTTCTACCCCAAAGCGGCTTTCTATTTCTTCGCCCGTCACATCCGTATCTTCAATAATGTCATGCAGGAAACCCGCCGCAATCATGGCACCGCTGCCGCCCAGATCGCGCAATAGCCCAGCAACCGCTACCGGATGAGCAATGTAGGGTTCTCCAGAGGCGCGTTTCTGCCCTTGATGCAGGCAGTAGGCAAACTCAAAGGCCTGACAGAGCAGCGTTGTTTCCGAGGCTAAAGGACTGCCATCACAGGTGAGAGGCGATCGCTGCTCAATAATACATCCCTGAAGCCACTCAGGTAGGGTAATGTCGGTGGGAAGATCTGCTGCTACGTTCATGCTGGACAGCCTAGAGCGGGTGCTGATGATTATGTGCGAGAAGGGGCTAAAGTCGCTTATCTCCGTATTATAAGGATCTGTTGCATTATGTTACGCATGAACTTCTTAATCCCGACGTAATTTAGAAATAATTTTTAGACAATCTTCAGGATTTGTCTATTAGAGCTAATGTCTATTAGAGCTTTTATTAGAGCTAGGACTTACGCATTTTTGTTGTGTGTGGTGGGCGCAGCCCACCACACACAACAAAAATGCACTACAGCTAGAGGGCTTGCGTAAGGCCTGAGAGCTAATGGTTGAGCCGTGCGTCAGCCTCATCAATTGAGCTGAAGTGCATCTTTGTCGCACGAGTCGGGCAGGGCAACCTGAAGGGCGACAAAGATGCTATGGCGTAGCCACCCGTTCCAAAGAACAGCCACTTCCTGGGTTCGACCTTGCAATATAGCGCTACGCGCTTAGATCCAATGAGTTATTTTTTGAGAGCCGCACTCCGCGCGGCTCTCAAAAAATAACTCGCCCTAACTCAATTACGTAGGGCTATATTGCTCTATGTGCTGGCCAGATTGATCAATTAGCCCATACTCTCTGCCGACCTTGAGCAAAGAGTATAGGCTAAGCCATCACCATGATATCGAGGCTAAGCCATCACCATGATATCGGAGCAGGATAGGTGAAGAGCCGCTCTGACTGAATCCAAAGCTGCCGATCGCTGACAAAGACCTCGTAGGGCAGTCAGTTTGAGAGCAAAGTTGAGATCAGTACGTTATTTAACGGTAAAAACCGGGTTCCGAAATGTAAGAAATCAGCAAAATCTCTCAAATCTTCTGAGGCAATTGCTGTTTAGATTATGACTTTCTTGATGCAAGGCAACCTGACTCATCTTTTGCACCTGACATAAGACTGGACTAGCTTTTGCGCAATGCTTTGAGCAGAGTATGCAAAGAAGCTCTAGAGGGGTTATTGAGATAGGCGGTAAGGCGATCGGCGACTCCAATCCCGTTTATCTCTACATCCGCAGCACCGCTTATGCTCATTACAACATTCACCAGCCGAATGAGCAGTTGCTGACTAGAAATATCTCCGACAAGAACCACTACTGAGCCTCGTTGGCTAAGGCGCAACCCGCCGATCTCATCAGGCTCAAAAGTGCGGCTTAGGGTCAGAGAAACCCGCTTTGCTAAACCATTGTGATCGTACTCTCCGCTCAATCCTACCCTTTCCGGTGGAATGGCTCTAAACAGTGAAGTTGAGGTAGTCTGCCCCATTGTCATTCTGCCAACCTGATTCAAGAAATTCAGCTTTTACCCGCACTCTCTACAAACACTGCACTCACGTCCACTAAGCCTACCTTCACCGTTTGCGGATATCTTGCTAGTAAAAATTTCGATGAAGGTTTTTGAATCTTTCGTAATATAGCTGTGAAGATGTAACCAATTTACCACACAAAAAAGTTTTTGATACCAGTAAAAATACTCACTACGTAAACTTGCTGAGAGCTACATTCGTAAATTCACGCCCCATCACGTCTTTCTGACACCCAAAAGCTTGACCTATTTGCAACTCAGGAGCCTAAGCAAGTCCAAAAAAGCGAGATAAATTAGAAAGTGTTGCCCTAAGCAGTTTGCCGTTCAGTTAAAAAAGATACTGACTACCTCCCAGAATTTAAGTATAGATTCAGAATCATGAGCCAAATTTCTAACTCACGCAAGTCGCAAGAAGCTCATGTCTGTCAAAGAGGCTATTGTAATGTGGAGCTAATGCGGGGCTGATGTAGGCTCACCACTTCTTATAGGGCAAAAATTTACCGTTGAGGGTAACTTTGACGCGATCGCCCCGAGGATCTTCCTCTTTCTCAATGTCTAGAGTGAAATCGATCGCGCTCATGATGCCATCCCCAAATTTTTCTTGAATAATCTCTTTGATAGGCATCCCATACACCTGCATGATCTCGTAAAAGCGGTAGATCAGTGGATCGGTAGGTACGATAGGTCCCAATCCTTTAACCGGATAAGACATCAGCCCTGAAACCCACTCATGACCTAGCCCTAGGGCATCCAGCAGCTTTTCAGCCTCTTCCTTTGAGGCGCTGGCTTGACCGTAAAATAAGGCTGCGATCCAAACTTCATTAAGACCTAGAACGCTCTCTAAGTCTGAAAAGCTCAAGCCTTTAGCCGCCTTAGCGACCAGTAAAGTCTGAGTGAGTTCTGACATAAATCTATGGATGCGATAATTATGAATGGCGGTACAGCAAATTATGAACCATTGCTCAACACAGACAGTATCGTCTTACTCTGTTTTCAGCAAATGCCAGAAATCGGGAAAGTCCGTAGCGACTTTTGAAGTTACTGCAAAGCAGGGCGACCTATCAGCACGGTTTACTGCTAACTGAGTCTACTATGTCTCAGGTAGACTCAAGTTCAGAGATATAGCTGTCGCCAGTTTACTTAGAACCTTCTAACCGCCTTGGCGGTTGCCATATCTACCGCGTCGTAAATTCTCCCACAGATTAAGGCAGATTAAGGAAGCGAATAGGAGTAGTAAATATCCCAGGATTAGACTGAATCTCGCAGTTAACTTGCGTTAGCCTTGAGGGAATTGCCTGAGCGTTAGCCTCTGAGTTTGGGCATTCTGAGAGAGTTACACCAGATCCAAAATTGTGGCTCCATCGTGTAATCTATGCGGAGGTTGGTGCAGAAGTTGATGGGAATCAACTCAGAATTATCTGTGAATTGTCTGTTCATCAGCTGCTCAGCATAAAATAACTCGGTAGAGCACAGAGAAGGCTTTTCTGTTGGGAGTTGAGGAAGTTCCTAAATGCTCGTTTGTCCTCAGTGTCAGTTTGAAAACCCCGATACCCACAAATTTTGTCAAAAATGTGGCGAATCACTGCTTGAGCAAAAGTGTCCTACCTGCAAGGCTACAGCGGTATTTGATGCAGATTATTGTCTGCAGTGCGGTACCGCCATTGGCACCTTTTGGAAAGCGCTGCTTATTTTCACTCAAGAGCATGATGGACAGAATGGCTCCTTACAGCCGCTCAGGTTGGATCGACTCTTAGTCTCAGGGGGTTCCGTAAGCACTGCTGCTGCGGACGAGGTTGCCTCAGCCCATCAGATGAGCTATGTCTTACCCAACGGAAAATACTTAGACATTCAGCAGCGTTACCAGATACTTGCGCCTTTGCCAGAGAAGGTAGACGGCACAGAAGCAGAGATAAAAGTTTTGGACTGTCAGCCTCTACAGGTTTCGCCCTTCAGAGGTCAGGATTGGCATCTGAGCCGATCGCTCCCAGAAATTTCTTCTCCCTTATCCGCTTTAACGGCAATTCCGACGATCGCCCAGCCTTACCTAGAGTTGCAAGAACGCTACCCAGCCTTACCGTTACCCCAATTGCATGATGCTTGGGAGCAGGAAGGTCTTCAAGTTTTACTCTTAGAAGATCGCTCAAGCTTGCCCCTCTTGCTCGACTTCTGGCGAGATGAACAGGTGCTGCCGATACAGCTTTTGCACTGGCTGCATGAAATGATTGAGCTGTGGGCAGCTTTGCAGTCTGGGAACTGTTGTCAGAGCCTTTTGGTGCTAGATAACCTGCGGGTTGATGAGGATTCGCTGCTGTGCTTACAGAGGCTGTACGCCGATCGCCCCGAACAGCCCCCACAGCTACGAGACTTGGGGCGCCTATGGCAAAGCCTCTTCCAGCGATCGCAGCGCACCCAGCGCGGAGACTTGGCACAGCTCTACAGTGATTTAGAGCTAGGGATTGTCAACTCTTTAGAGCAATTGCGATCGCGTATCGGAGAGATCGCGACGACGCTTCAAGTCAATTTTCCCCCAGCTACCGTTTCTTTAAGTCCCCCTGAACCCCTCAATCCCTTTATGATTGACGACGCAACTCTCAATGGCGAAGCGCTGTTTAGTGGCAGCCCAAATGTGGCACGACAAGCTCTTCCGACGAATCTGCCTTCCAAGGAAAGCTCTGAATCTCCGGGTTCAGAATTTTCAGGTTCTGAACCGCATAATCTTGAGGATGATCTTGAGGCTCAACCAACGGTTCCTAATGAGGATGTGCCGGAGGCTGACGACTCTCCCACCATTGTGCTGCCCATGCGACTGGCTAGTTTAGACGATGCAGGTCTGACAGACATTGGTCGGCAGCGTGATCACAACGAGGACTGCTTCAGCATTCAAACTGAAGTTAAAAAAATAGAGAGTTCTAAAGGGCGATCGCTCCAAGCAAAAGGGCTGTACATTCTCTGCGATGGCATGGGCGGACATGCCAGCGGTGAAGTGGCTAGCGCCTTGGCGGTGGAAACGCTTCAGAAATATTTTGCTGAACATTGGCAAGACAAGTTGCCCAGCCAGGAGAGCATCCGCGAAGCTATTCACCAGGCAAATCAGGCAATTTATGATCTGAATCAGCAAAATTCTCGATCGGGCAGTGGACGTATGGGCACAACGCTAGTCTTAGTGCTGGTACAGGATACAGAAGCCGCGATCGCCCATGTGGGAGACAGCCGCCTCTACCGCTTTAGCCGTCGTCAAGGTCTGGAAACGGTCACAGTTGATCATGAGGTAGGGCAAAGAGAAATTCAGCGCGGTGTGGAGCCTGCAATTGCCTATGCGCGACCGGATGCTTACCAACTGACTCAGGCTCTGGGGCCGCGCGACGAAAACTTTGTCATTCCGGATATTCGCTTCCTGGAGCTGAATGAGGATATGTTGCTGTTGCTCTGCTCGGATGGACTGACCGACAACAATCTCTTGGAAACCCATTGGCAGAGCCATGTGGAGCCATTGCTGAGTTCACAGAGCAATTTGGAGCAGGGAGTTCATCAGCTCATTGAGTTGGCAAATCAGCAGAATGGGCATGACAATATCACTGCGATCGCTATTCGAGCTAAAGTCCGCCCTGACCTGCACCAATTTGGTCACTAAGTCTGGTTAGCCACTAGGTCTGGGCTTAATCCAAGCCTTAATCGCTGTCTTCCCAGGTTTCCACATCTAGCAAATCGCTAATCGAGTCCTGCATGGTAAATTCAAAGTCCTCTAACTCCTTCTTCCAATAGCTCCAATCATCCCCATAGAGCAGGGCAATTTTCCAAAGCCTGTCCGTGGGTTTAATTACTTTAGATTGGATGAGCGATCGCACCTGACGCTGGAATTTCTCCATCGGGTGAGCAACCTGTTGGTTCATAGCACCTTCAGCCTTTTTTGAAATGAGTTGGGTTGTAAAAATTTCGTTTAGACGCAGTTTCTACGTGAAGCTCTACGTATCGACGCAGCAGAACTCGCATGAGCCTTCTAATGCTGCAATGTCTATGCCGAAAGAATATCTGCCAGAGAACAATGCTAGCATAAACAACTGGCAGAGTAATGATGTAATCTAATTTGCAGATCATTTACCTGCCAACCATCGCTAAAGCCAACCATCGCTAAAACTGATGGAAGTCACACTAATAGTTAAATCTAATTGATAGAATCTTTAAGGTTCAGATTATATCGACTAAGATAATAACTTTGGGCAAGTTTTTGTAGAGAGGAAGTTAGATGTCGCGATATCGAGGTCCTCGCCTCAGAATTGTGCGCCGCTTGGGTGAATTACCCGGTCTGACGCGCAAGACTGCAAGGCGGGAATATCCCCCTGGTCAACATGGTCAAGCTCGCAAGAAGCGATCAGAGTATGCCGTTCGTCTAGAAGAGAAGCAAAAGCTTCGCTTCAACTACGGCGTATCTGAGAAACAGCTGCTTCGCTACGTGCGCAGAGCAAGGCGGGCGGCAGGTTCTACAGGTCAAGTTTTGCTACAGCTTTTGGAAATGCGGTTGGATAACACCATTTTCCGTATGGGAATGGCTCCTACCATTCCGGGAGCACGTCAGTTGGTCAACCATGGTCACCTTACGGTTAACGGTCGTGTGGTTGATATTCCCAGCTACCAATGCCGTCCGGGAGATGTGATTGGCGTCCGGGATACCGATCGCTCTCGTAAGCTGGTAGAGGCAAATCTGCAATTTCCGGGTTTGGCTCACCTGCCTAGCCATCTGGAATTTGAAAAGAGCAAGCTGACGGGCAAGGTCAATGGCGTAGTTGAGCGCGAGTGGATTGCGTTGCAAGTCAATGAACTGCTGGTGGTTGAGTATTACTCTCGCCAAGCTTAAATCTTTTTGGATGCAAGCCTTCTGGCTTGCAGCTTCTAAATTTACGGTCTTAAATTTACAATCCCAAGTTGCATTTGCGCGGCTGCGATGCGACATCTAAAAATTCATTAAGTTCCTTGAAAATCAAATCAGGGAGCTTATTTTTATGGTTATGGCAACCGTCAAGGCGGTTAGGACAGCGACATTTTGGGTGGCGCGCTTCGTGCGCCACCCAAAATGTCCTAGGCAAACTGGCGAAAGATATACTTCTGGGCGCCCCTCCTATCTAGCCCCCAATCTGAGACATCGTTCTAGCATAAGCTTCACCACTTGCGCCAGATTCTCGCTGCTTATAGTTAATTTCGGGTTTGAGGGCAAGCAGCTCTTGAACTTGGTGACGGATTTCTAGGGTAGATATGCCCGATCGCAGCGCCGTTTTCAGATCGAGTTGTCCAATTTCGTTTAGCAAGCAGGGACGCAGCCAGCCGTCTGCTGAGAGCCTCATGCGATTGCAGCGATCGCAAAAGCACTCAGACATTTGGCTAATAAATCCCAGAGTACCTTTCGCTCCAGGAATTTGAAACACGTCAGCTGGCCCATTGCCGCGCACCTGGGATTCAGTCAGCCCCCACTGGCTGCGAATCTGTTGCCGCAAATCTTCTGAGTCAATCCAGCCCTTGTCGCCAAATAGCTCTGCATTGCCGATTGGCATAAACTCAATGAAGCGCACATGCCACTGGCGATCGATACTGAGCGCCGCCAGATTGAGAATTTCGTGGTCGTTTACGCCAGGGATTACGACTACGTTTAGCTTGAGCGGATCAAAACCGACGCGATGAGCGGCTTGAATGCCTGCCCAGACTTGCTGCCAGCGCGATCGTCCTCGGTTGCCGATGATCCGATCGAAGGTTTCGGGTTCCAGCGAATCCAGGCTGATGTTAATGCGGCGCAGTCCGGCAGTGTAAAGATCCTGCGCTAAGTCTGCCAGCTTAAAGGCGTTAGTGGTCATGGACAGATCCTGCGTTTCGGGAAAGGCAGCGATCGTTCTCACCAAATCTACCACCTTCGGATGCAGCAACGGTTCGCCTCCTGTTAGCCGAAAGCGAGTAAAGCCTGTAGGGATAAATACCTCTCGCAGCAGCAGTAGCAGCTCTTCATGCGTCAACACGTCTTGCTGCTGCAAATACTCTAGCTCTGCGCCTTCGGGCATACAGTACTGACACCGAAAATTGCAGCGATCGATCAAGCTAATCCGAAGATAGTCAACGACAGGGTTCACGGCGGTAAGAATCGAAGATTTGACTTGATCTTAGCGAGATAGCGTGAGATTAGCCCCGAAAGGAATTCGATAGAATAATCTACATGACTCTTCCTTACCCTCTAATGGCGATCCCCAAAGCCTATGACTGCCGTTTCCCAACCCAACATCACCTACCCAGATAGCGACGGTCAGCCTATGTCGGATAACACCAAACAATTCCGATGGATCGTCACCATTAAGGAAAACCTAGAGCTGCTGTTTGCCGATCGCCCCGATGTTTTTGTGGCGGGTGATTTGCTTTGGTACCCGGTTCAAGGCAGTAACACCATCTGCCAAGCGCCCGATGCTATGGTGGTTTTGGGTAGAGGGAAGGGCGATCGCGGTTCCTACAAGCAATGGGAAGAGGGCAATGTTGCCCCCCAAGTCGTTTTTGAAATTCTCTCTCCGGGCAATCGCCTTGCCGAAATGGTGAAAAAGTTTAAGTTCTATGAGCGCTATGGCGTTCAGGAATATTACGTCTATGATCCAGATGATGTTGAGCTAACGGGGTGGTTTCGCCCTGGAACTGAGGCTGGCGGAGATTCAGAAGGGATTGAGTTTGAGGGAATTGAAAACCCGCTGAATTGGGTCAGCCCTCTGCTGAGAATTCGGTTTTTAATTGGACAAGAGGAATTGGAAATCTACCGCCCAGATGGACAAAAATTTCTCACTTTCCTGGAATTGGGTCAGAGAGCTGAGGCAGAACGCCAGAGAGCTGAGGCAGAACGCCAGAGAGCTGAAGCGGCAGAAGCTCTGTTAGAATGGTACCGATCGCAGTTCGGTGAATTACCGTGACGCTTTCCTCAAATCCGTCTCCTCGTGCGGGATATACGCTGCCTGTATTCGCCTGCGCGGCGGCGATCGCTGCCCTCTATCATCTTCACCAAGAGTTACCCATAGGACTGAACAGTGTCTCTATTGATCTCCTAGAGCCATCTGAGACCGTAGACATTGCGATCGAACAAGTTGCCAGACTCAGCCCTAACTCAGCGCTTGCCATTACCCGCAGCGATCCAGGCGACAATCTGGATTTGACGCGACACACCCCCATTTGGGCGTTAGTAGCACTGAATGTGGCTGGGCAAGAGGAGTCGATCGCCATTCAGGGCGGCGAAGGTTTGGGGCAGCATAATGACCAGCCCGCCATCTATGCCTATGCCCGACGGCTATTGCAAGAAAATTTGGGGCGACACCTGCGATCGGGAGAAACCTTGCAGGTGACAATCATTCTGCCCGAAGGGAAGGCTTTAGCAGAGCGCACGTCAAACGCTGCCTTTGGAGTAGTCGAAGGTCTTTCGCTGCTGGGCACTTCAGGCATTGCCCAGCCCCTCAGCGCACCAGGGCAACTGGAGATTTTTCGGCAGGATCTGCAAAACAAAGCAAAGCACGAATGCCTAGTTTTTTGTATTGGCGAGAATGGTCTGGATTTGTCTCGAAAACTGGGCATTCGGCCCGATCGTCTCGTGAAAACGGCAAATTGGCTGGGGCCGCTGCTCGTGGAAGCTGGAATGCAGGGCGTTCCGTCAGTGCTGCTATTTGGCTATCACGGCAAGCTGATTAAGCTAGCGGGTGGCATCTTTCACACCCATCATCATGTTGCAGATGGACGGCAAGAAATCCTGGCGGCGCACTGCGCTAATCTGGGATTACCTACGGCAGAAGTGCAGCTCATCCTGGCTAGCCCGACCACAGAAGCGGCATTGAAACATTTGCGTGAATTGAATAGCGCTTGGGTTGAGTGGGTCTATGGTGCGATCGCTCAGCAAATTGATCAGCGTGCAGCCGCCTACATTAAAGTTCACAGCGATCGCGCAGTCGCAGTAGGTTCGATTCTATTTGACCGCGATCGCCAAATTATTGTTCGTAGTCCAATAGGGGATTCGCTTTTCCCTAAAGTTTGTTAATCTCTCTCCAGGTTTGCTAGTCTAAGTAGAATATCTAAATTTCGTTACATTTGATTGCTTCTTTTAATCTTTTAGCATCCAGATTTTTGATATGTTTATTCATCCCTTTAGAACTCACATCAGGACTCAGCGGTGACTCTCCAAACTGAAACCCCCCCGCAGACTTCATCTACCCCCAGGCTCGATCGCCAGATGATCGTCATCTTGGACTTTGGTTCTCAATATTCTGAGCTGATAGCCCGTCGAATTCGTGAAACCCAGGTTTACTCAGAAGTTCTGTCCTATCGCACGTCGATCGAACAACTGCGGCAATTGAGTCCCAAAGGCATTATTCTTTCGGGTGGCCCTAGCTCTGTCTATGACCCTGGCGCCCCTCAGTGCGATCCGGGAATTTGGAACCTCGGTATCCCCGTGCTAGGCGTTTGCTATGGGATGCAGGTTATGGTGCAGCAGTTGGGTGGCGGCGTAGAACGGGCAGAGCGCGGCGAATATGGAAAGGCTTCACTGCACATCAATGATGCTACTGATCTACTCACGTCTGTAGAGAATGATGCTGTGATGTGGATGAGTCATGGAGACTCTGTGACCCACCTGCCTGAAGGCTTTGAGCTATTGGCTCATACTGACAACACGCCCCAAGCTGCCATTGCCGATCATGCCCGTAAGCTCTACGGCGTTCAGTTTCATCCAGAAGTCGTGCATTCTCTGGGGGGTCAGGCTTTAATTCGCAATTTTGTGTATCACATCTGCGAGTGTGAGCCGACCTGGACAACTGATGCTTTTGTCGAAGAGGCGGTAAGAGAAATCCGGGCGCGGGTGGGCGACAAGCGAGTGCTGCTAGCGCTTTCGGGCGGAGTAGATTCCTCGACGCTAGCTTTTTTGCTGCATCGGGCGATCGGCGACCAGCTAACCTGTATGTTTATCGACCAAGGCTTCATGCGCAAGGGCGAGCCAGAGCGGCTAGTAAAGCTGTTCCGGGAGCAGTTTCACATTCCTGTAGAGTACGTCATGGCGCGCGATCGCTTCCTGGCGCAAGTCGTTGGAGTCACCGATCCTGAAGTGAAGCGGAAGCGCATCGGCCATGAGTTTATCAGCGTCTTTGAGGAAGAATCAAAGCGGTTAGGCCCCTTTGACTATCTGGCACAGGGAACACTCTACCCGGACGTGATTGAATCTGCTGATACCAACGCAGATAGCAAAACGGGCGAACGGGTGGCAGTCAAGATCAAGAGCCATCACAACGTGGGTGGACTGCCTAAAGATCTGCGGTTTAAGCTAATCGAGCCTCTACGCAAGCTGTTTAAAGACGAAGTGCGTAATGTGGGGCGATCGATCGGCTTACCTGACGAGATCGTGCGTCGTCAGCCTTTTCCAGGCCCTGGCTTAGCCATCCGGATCATTGGTGAAATCACGGTCGAGCGCCTCAATATTTTGCGGGATGCTGACCTTATCGTCCGCCAGGAGATCAACCGCAGCGGAATGTATCATGAGCTTTGGCAAGCTTTTGCGGTGCTATTGCCTATTCGCAGTGTTGGGGTAATGGGTGATCAGCGTACCTATGCCTATCCGATCGTCCTGCGGTTTGTAACGAGCGAAGATGGCATGACGGCAGATTGGGCAAGAGTGCCCTACGATTTACTAGAAACTGTGGCGAATCGCATTGTCAACGAGGTGCGTGGCGTGAACCGGGTTGTGTATGACATCACTTCTAAGCCGCCCGGAACGATCGAATGGGAATGAAGAGGCGAGAGATCGTTGCTTAAATCTCTGGTATCGCAACCTCCAAGGCAGTGAGGACAGGGACATTTGGGGTGGGGCACTTTGCGCCCCACCCCAAATGTCTTAAGCAGGCTCACGACAGCTATAGTTAAGAATTTAAGAGTTTTCCACAGGTTTTCCACAGGTCTTCTCTAGACAGGGCAACATCTTGTGAAAAATTTGCCCAAAGCCTGTGGAAAACTTTGGGTCGCCTGTGGAAAGCTCTAGATAGCTTGACTGAATGAGCTAACGTCCCATCTGACGTTTGAGCCGTTCTAGCTCTTCTTCGGTTTCCCATTGCTTAAACTTTTGCTCAAGGGGATCAGCGCTTGAACCATCGAATCGGTAGTTCTGATTCCATCCTGAAGTTTGCCACTTTTGCTCAACTTGCTCAGTTGCCTGAGAAGCGGCTGCTTGAGATGCCGAAGCTTTTGCCGCCTGAGCCTGAGCTTGAGCCTCAACTATCTTCGTTTTAACTTCCTGCTTGCGAGCCTGGATTTGCTGATGTAGTTCTGCCGCCTGTTTAATCCGACCTTTCACGACCTCCATTTGCCCCCATAGCTGGTTGCCTTGACGCAATAAAGCCGCCTCTCGTTCTTCTGCTGGCTTCAGCAAATCTAGCCGCTGTGCTGTTTTGGCTTTTTCAATTCGCACATGCCAACGTTGGACTTCCTGGGCTGTCGCCAGAATCTCGTCTTGAATTTTCTTTTCTCGTAGACGCAAGTCCGCCAACAGACGAATTGTTTCTTCTTCCTGTTCCCTCAGCTTTTCCTCTAGCGCCATTAGCTCCAGATCAGGATTGCTACGAAGAAACTCCTCTAGCCGCATCTCTAAAAATGTGCTGAAATCCTCAAACAACCCCATAGCGGCTACTCCCGTTGAAAAATCTATGTTTTTATCGTACACAAGGGACTAAACTCTATCATTCGATCGTCGGATATGTAGCTGTATTCACGGAAGTTAGGACGGGAGCATTTTTGAGGGCGCGCTCAGCGCGCCCTCAAAAATGCCCTCAGCCCGGTGATTACGGATACATCAGCGATTAAACAACCCTCTTAATAGAGAGCCGATCGCTTTCAGCTTATTCCTGCGTTCAACAGGCGGCTTAGGGGGTGGTGGCTTAAGCTCCTGCTGGCATTTAGCGATGCGTAGATTACACTTTTCCTGAAAATCTGTATCACCCGTCATGGTTTTAGCAAGAGAGTAGGTGTCGATCGCCTCCTCAAACTGCCTTAGCCTTTGTAAATAAGAAGCCCGACGAAAATACAGGTGCGGCTTTTCCTTTGAGTGTTCGATGAAGGGCAGGCTTGCCGCTTTGTCTAAAAGCGTCAGCGCAGTGTGCTGATCACCCTGATGGACAAAATAGTCTGCTTGACCCATGAAACTCCGCACGACTTGGTTGTCTGCACAGCCAGCTAATTCTTCAACTTGTTCATACAACAGCTTTGCTTCTTCCCATAGCCCAACCCGTTTGCACTGATGCGCCAAAGGCAGCAGGTGGTTGGGATCTTGAGTCTGCTGGCAAGCCGGAATTAGATCTTTAAGGACGGCAACAATTTCTTGATCTTTGCCTTGCTCTTTCAGCGCCACCGTCAGCCGATGACAAGCAGCAACGCGAAGTCTGGGGGATAACAACAGATCTTTTGACAATGGGGACAGCAGAAGCTCTGCTCCCTGAAAATCTCTTGCAATTTGCCGATCGCAGCCCGCGAGATACTGCTGCACCGCAACTGGCAGCCACTGTTCATGATAAGGCTGCGAAAACTCTCCTTGCTTTCGTAAAAAGAAAGCGATGCTAGTAATCACAATGTCTCGGCTGTAGAGGGCAATGGCGTGGCGTGGCGCTCTGAGGGGTTCCGGAGCATTCTCAGGTGAAGGACTGGCGGTATAGTCGATCGAGTCGAGCAGGTCAAGACCTCGGATTAAAGGATCAGCGCCAGTCATCCAGCGATCGAGCCAATGTTGATCGGTAAACAGCATATTAGGCTCGTAGCTGTGCTGCTGAGTGGGATTATATTCTGTGGTCAGGGCAGCAATACCCCCTGGTTTCAAGACGCGATGAATCTCCTGAAATACTTTGTGCAGCTCTTGAAAGTTATTGACATGCTCAATAGAGCAGCAGCTCCACACAAAGTCAAAGCTTGCGTCTGGGTACTCTACCTGAGTCATGTCCATATGCTGAACGACTAGCCGATCGCGCTGATAGGGAAACGGGTTAGCTTCATACACTGCATCGGTAGATAGGGCAGCGGTAGACCAGTTCTGGGATTTGTATAGATCTGTGGCAACTACCTTCTGGCAAACGTTAGTAAAGGCGTAAATCAGCGACTCTGTGCCAACACCTAAACCTAAGGCAATTGATTCTCCATTGAGTAGCCCCAACTGCTGTAGCCCAGTATAAACTTGCAGATATTCCCAGGTTTTACGGTTGCGATCTTCTAATGCCAGCAAAGCCTCTGCTGCTTCAAAGTCAGGATGCTGATAGTCAATAATGTCTGCAACCTTGCAAAATTTCATGGTCTTCCGGCGCTTTGCGCTTGGTTAAGGGGGGTTATGCAACTGAAGATTGCTTTAAGTTTGCTCTTCAACCAAGGTTGCTTCCGCTGAATCTACTTCCGCTGAATCTACTTCCGCTGAATCTAATGGTCTCCTAAAACTTTTGCCCCACGTAAATCGATCGCACTTCGCCATTTCGCCGCACGATCGCCTCCTGATTTTTGATGGAAACTAGCGTCCAGCCGCTACCCCCAATCGATTCGCCGATTTGAATTCTCTGGGGCGCACCATCAATTTCAAATAAGGCTGCGGAGCGATCGCCCAATTCCAACACGCCGATCAAAACACGGGTTGCAGCCGATGTGATGTTTGGGGTTGTCGCAGGGGCAGTAGTCACTTGAGGCGCAGTTGGGGAGCCGATTTGAGGAATCTGAGGAAGCGCCTGAGGAAGGGTTTGCGGAACAGCAGGTAGCGCTGGACTGGCGGCAACAGGCGACTGGTAGATGGGAATGTAAACTCGCTCTAGCACTGTAGAGGGGCTAGGGCTGGGGGAAGGAGCAGCAGCGGCGATCGTTGCGGCTTGACGCTGAGCTTTGGCATCTCGCTCTAGGCGATCGAGCGATCGGCTCACGTAGTCCAGAAACTCCTGGTCTTTTTGCGACTGAATCTGAGTTGCCGAAGGCGGCACAACGGTAACGGCAGGAGTCAGGCGATTGCGGAAGTAAAACCACGCCCCACCTACCGCCACCAGTGCAACCACCACTAGGCTCAGCAGCAGCTTGTCGTAGGAGCGATTCTGAGGTGCCTCCTCAACCTCTGCCATCAGCTCTGCTAGGTCGGACAGCTCCTCCTTAGTTTCAGCCTGCTCTAAGAGCGATGGGCGTGGAGAAAGCTTGGGCGATATTACCAGACTTTGCGGCTCAGCAGACTGAAAGGAAGCTGTGTCCGCTTGGAGAGAGGGCGACTGTACAGATGGCTCAGGCAAAAGATCAATATCTCGATCGAGCATCCGATCGACATCGGCAAAGAGCTTATCCATCAGGCGATCGGCTACCGACTCAAAATCGCCTTCATCTTCAGGCATGACGGAATTTAGATCAGAGTTAGCGTCCGGCATCTGGCTTGTTGAAGAGGTGACTTTCGGGGTGTCAAGGACAGGGGCTTGGGAGGAGCTAGTTTGAGACATACGCGATCGCCTGGTCAGTAAGAGGAGTAAGTTCAAACTGATTGTGGCAATCTGCCGCCTCGTTTGGAACTTTAGGGCAGAATCATAACACAACTCTAGAAAATGGAATCCTGAATTTTAGCGTCAAAATTCTGAAGCCGGAATCTAGCTTTTAATCCTCCAATTCCTATCAGGACGTAACCGTTTGCCGAGGGGTTTCAGGACGCGATCGAATCTCCAAATAAAGCAGCAGCGCATTTACATCCGCCGGATTCACGCCTCCAATTCGGGCGGCTTGTCCGATCGTCAAAGGCTGAATCTTAGACAGCTTCTCCCGCGACTCCATGGAAAGAGTGCCGATCGCCATATAGTCCAGGTCAGGGGGCAGCGATCGGTGGGCTTGCCGAATGATCTGATCGATCTGGTTCTGCTGCCGCTGAATATAGCCGGAGTATTTGATGTCAATTTCTGCCCCATCCCGTTCGGCAGGAGTCAGATCAGAATTGCCGAGCTGGTAGCGATCGAGATCGACATAGTGAATGCCGGGACGACGCAGCAAGTCGGCTAGGGTGACAGAACCTTTGATGGCTTGTTGGGTATCCGCGAAAATCTGCTGTCCGATCGGCTCATGCTCTTTAATGCGAGTAGAGTACAGTCGCTCTTTCTCGGCAGTAATGTTTTCCTGCTTGCGGCTAAACATCTGCCAACGGCGATCGTCAATCAGCCCAATTTCGCGCCCCAAAGGCGTGAGGCGCTGGTCGGCATTGTCCGATCGCAGCAGCAGCCGATATTCCGATCGCGAGGTCAGCATGCGGTATGGCTCTCGCAGATCTTTGGTGCAGAGGTCATCTAGCAAGGTGCCAATGTAGCTGTGTTCACGGGGGAAGACGATCATCTCCTGTCCGCGACAGAGCCGAGCCGCGTTGAGTCCGGCAACTAGACCTTGGGCGGCAGCTTCTTCATAGCCCGTAGTGCCGTTAATTTGCCCCGCGCAAAACAGCCCCTCGACTTTTTTGGTCATCATCGTCGGGTAGCACTGGGTTGCCGGGAGGTAGTCATAATCCACGGCGTACGCCGGACGCAGCATCGTGCAGTTTCCCAGACCGGGGAGCGATCGCAATAACTGCACCTGAAGGCTTTCTGGCAGTCCGGTTGAGAAGCCCTGGATGTATAGTTCCGGGATATCTCGTCCTTCGGGTTCAATAAAAATCTGATGAGATTCCTTATCAGCGAACCGAACGATCTTGTCCTCAATGCTGGGGCAGTAGCGCGGACCTTTGGAATCCACCCAGCCGCCGTAGACAGGAGATAGGTGCAGATTTTCGCGAATGAGCCGATGGGTTTCGGGGGTGGTGCGGGTCAGGTGGCAGGGCATTTGCTCCCGCTCAACCCAAACTTCTGGATCAAAGCTGAACCAGCGCACCTCAGCATCTCCCGGCTGAAGCTCCATTTGGCTGTAGTCCACCGATCGCCGATCGACCCTTGCCGGGGTACCTGTTTTCAGCCGTCCTGTCTCAAAGCCCAGTCGATTAAGGGTTTCCGTTAGCCCGATCGCCGCAAATTCCCCGGCGCGTCCGGCTGCCATGGACTTGTTGCCCACCCAAATCACGCCGCCCAGAAAAGTTCCGGTCGTCAGCACTACCGCCTTGCATTCAAACGCCACGCCAAAGTAGGTCTCAACGCCCACAACCTCCTGATTCTTGCCCAGGACTAGATCTGTAACCATGCTCTCGCGCACGAACAGGTTTTCCTGATTTTCGATCAGGGTTTTCATCACCGCCGCATATTCTCGCTTGTCCGTTTGTGCCCGTAGCGCCCAGACTGCTGGCCCTCGCGAGATATTCAGCACCCGTTTTTGCAGATAGGTGCGATCGGCGATTTTGCCGATTTCGCCGCCCAGAGCGTCTACTTCGTGAGTCAACTGCGATTTTGCTGGCCCCCCCACGGCAGGGTTACAGGGCTGCCAAGCGATTTTGTCGAGGTTGAGGGTGAGCAGCAGCGTCCGGCAGCCCAGCCGCGCAGAGGCGAGAGCCGCTTCACAGCCTGCGTGTCCGGCTCCAACGACGATGACATCAAAGGAGTCTTGAAATTCGATAGGGGAGTCGAGAGACATGGAGCGATCGCAAAAGGTATTCCAATTCTAACGGATGCCTACTCTGGAAGAAGCAAGCGACCTCCCCCATGGAACCACTGACCATAGAGCGATAGAATTAGCAAGATGTGAGAAAATCACCTCTGATCAAGTTACCCTCGATCGACAGAACACAGGCGGCGCAATGCGGATCTCTTTAAACTGGCTACAGGAACTGGTAGACTTCACCCTCACTCCTGAGGAGCTGGCAAATACATTGACCATGGCAGGGTTTGAGGTGGAAGAGATTGAAGATCGCCGCACTTGGGCGGATGGCGTAGTGATTGGCAAAGTCCTGACGCGCGAACCTCACCCCAATGCTGATAAGCTCAGCGTCTGCACAGTGGACATTGGGGCGGCAGAACCTTCGACGATCGTCTGTGGAGCCGCAAATGTCCGTGCCGATATCTTTGTGCCTGTGGCGACGTTGGGCACCTACCTGCCCAAAATCGACCTGAAGATTAAGCCCCGTAAGCTGCGAGACGTGCCCTCAGAAGGGATGATTTGTTCCCTGGCTGAAGTAGGCTTGGCCAAGGAATCTGAAGGCATTCATATTTTTTTGCAGCCCGACCTGAAGCCTGGACATGATGCCCGACCCTATTTAGGGCTGGATGATGTCGTGCTGGATCTGACCTCGACGGCAAACCGAGCCGATGCCCTAAGCATGGTGGGTATTGCCCGCGAAGTTGCCGCGCTAACGGGCGGAGCGCTGAAACTGCCAGATGTGCCCGAAATTCCGGTAGCTCAAGGCGACACCCTCACCGTCAAAGTCTCTGAGCCGATCGCCTGTCTGATTTATATGGGTACCGCGATCGCCGGACTCAAAATCGCTCCTTCCCCCCTCTGGCTGCAACGCAAGCTGCTGGCTGCTGGAACCCGACCGATCAACAACGTCGTGGATGTCACTAATTTTGTGCTGCTGGAATGGGGACAGCCGCTTCATGCCTTTGATTACGATCGCCTTTCTGGAGTGGGGACAAGTGGAGTTACAACAGGTGAAAATCTGGCGATCGGCGTGCGTTTTGCCCGTTCCGGCGAAACCTTAACTACCCTCGACAGCCAGGTGAGAACGCTGCAAGACCAGGCATTGCTAATTACCGCCAATGACCATCCCGTAGCCCTAGCAGGTGTTATGGGTGGCGAAGAAACGGAGGTTTCTGCTAGCACGCAAAATATCCTACTGGAAGCCGCGATCTTTGATACCGTGGCAATCCGGCGATCGGCTCGTTCTCAAGGGCTGCGCACTGAAGCTTCTGCCCGCTATGAGCGGGGTGTTAATCCAGCGGCGCTAGAAACGGCAGGTCGGCGAGCGCTCCAGCTAATTACAGAACTGGCAGGCGGTACAGTTGGCATCCAGGCAGTAGACGATGCCCGTCTAGCAAAAGAACCTAGGGCGATCGAGCTGCGATTAGAGCGCGTCAATCAGGTCTTAGGTCTGGTGATTCTCAACCCATCGGTCAAAGCCGACGAGCTAACCGAAGAAGACATTGGCGAATTAACTGCTGCCGACGTAGAACGAACCCTGACAGCATTGGGTTGTCAGCTGGCTCCTGTCCGTGAAGGCGTTTGGACGGTGACGGTTCCACCCTACCGCTACCGCGATCTGGAACGCGAGATTGACCTGATCGAAGAAGTGGCGCGGCTCTACGGCTACAACAATTTTTGCGACACCTTGCCCGATAAGAGTGAAGCAGGATACTTGCCCGATGAGGCGGCGGCTCTGCGCAAAATTCATGCCGCGTTCCGGGCGGCGGGTCTGACGGAAGTGCTGCACTATTCTCTGGTGAAAGCCGAAGCCGACAATCAGGTTTCCCTAGCAAATCCGCTGTTTGTGGAATATTCTGCCCTGCGTACCGAGCTGCTTTCGGCGCTCATTGATGCCTTCCAGTACAACCTGGAGCAGGGCAACGGCGCGCTAAATGCCTTTGAGATCGGGCGAGTATTTTGGCGCGAGGAAGACGGGCTAGACGAAACGGATCTAGTGTCGGGCATTATGGGCGGTGATCCTGTTCAGGAGCGCTGGGTGCAGAGTGGCAAAGAGCAGCCGCTCACCTGGTTTGAAGCAAAGGGCATCCTAGAAAGCGCGTTCAAACGGCTGAAGCTAGATGTGGAATATCAGCCCGATCGCCGCAATGCGCTTCTGCACCCTGGACGCACAGCATCTCTGTGGATTAACGGCAACCGCTTGGGCACATTAGGTCAGCTCCATCCCCAGATTCGCCAAGAGCGCGGCTTACCTGATGCGGTCTATGTGTTTGAGCTAAGTCTGGAAGCCATCGTCAATCACATGGTGCGAGATGAGGTGCTGGTGCCGCTGTTTCATTCCTACTCTACCTATCCGGCTGCCGATCGCGACATTGCCTTCTTTGCGCCCACCCAGTTCTCGGTTGCCGAGATCGAGCGTGCCCTTAAACATGCGGGAGGCAAGCTGCTGGAATCTGTAGCGCTATTTGATGAATATAAGGGTGAAAATGTGCCAGAGGGCAAGCGGAGTCTGGCGTTTCGGTTGGTCTACCGGACGGACGATCGCACCCTGACTGACCAAGATGTTGACCCGATTCAGCAGAAGGTGCGGGAAGTGCTGGAGGAGAAATTCCAGGCGGAGTTGAGAAGCTGAGGCGATTTTATCGCTGTATTTACAGCGGTTAGGGCAGGGACATTTTTGAGCGCGCGCGGAGAGCGCCCTCAAAAATGTCCTAAGCCCGATGATTACGGTTATATATCTTGAATTACTTTAATTTTATAGAGACCTATGCCTAAATATGTGCTTTGGGGTAGTTACTGCAACAATGTTCTAGAAAAACGCGCTCCTTACCGTCAGGCTCACCTCGATCGCCTAACTGAGCTAAAGACAGCAGGTTCTTTGGTGACGATCGGACCAACCCAAGATTTGACTCGCGTGTTTGGTGTATACGAAGCTGCCGATGAAACCGCTGCACGTCAGTTGGTGGAAGCTGACCCCTACTGGCAAAACGGCATCTGGACAGAATACGAAGTCATGGAGTGGATTCAGGCGTTCTAGGATGCTCTGAGGTGGGCAAGCTGCTGAATATCGGCATTGCCGCCGCTGATGATTACGCCAATGCGGCGATCGGGCGCGCTGACAATTCCTTCTAGCAGGGCAGCAGTTGCCAGTGCTCCTGTTGGTTCTACGATCAGCTTCATCCGCTCCCAGAGAAAGAACATCGATCGCAGCAATGCCTGATCCGAAACTGTCACCATGTCTTGCACATAGCGCAAAACCAGCGGCAAAGTTAGCTCGCCGGGACGGAGCGTTCTTGCCCCATCCGCGATCGTTTTAGGGTGGCTCACCGATTGCAGTGTGCGGGTTTGAAACGATCGCGTCATGTCATCTCCGGCTTCCGGCTCTACGCCAATGACGCGGCATCCCGGCGAGAGGGCATCTGCAGCAATAGCACAGCCCGACAGCAAGCCTCCGCCCCCACAGCACACTAGCAGCAGATCGATCGCGCCCACTGCTTGAATCAGCTCTTGAGCAGCTGTACCCTGTCCAGCAATCACGTCTACATGATCAAATGGTGGAATGATGACAGCACCACGCTCTTGGGCAAGCTGCCGACACAAATCCTCTCGTTGGCCGCTGGCGCGATCGTAGAAAATAATTTCAGCCCCGTAGCCCCGCGTTGCCTCCTGCTTCACCAACGGCGCATCTTGAGGCATGACGATCGCCGTAGGAATTCCCAGCAACTTGCCAGAAAGGGCGATCGCCTGGGCATGATTGCCAGAGGAATAGGTGACAACGCCACACTGCCTTTGCGCTGGGGACAGGTTGGATAGAGCGCTGTAGGCTCCCCGAAACTTAAATGATCCGGTTCTCTGAAAGTTCTCGCACTTAAAAAACACCTGGCTGCGGGTGCGATCGTTCACCGTCCGAGAGGTGATCACGGGCGTTAGGTTTGCTTGCCCCTGTAATCGAGCGGCGGCAGCTTCGATATCTCGGTAAGTAACCAAATGAATGCCCAGTAATGAATGCTCAGACCGATCGAGCTTTTTCCCAGAAAGAAGCTTGACCTCACGCTCAGGATTAGCAAGATTAAAAGGATAATGCTGCCGATTTGCTGGGTTACGCCGACTCATCAAAACTTCCAATGCGGCCCTGAAAGTTTCCTGCCCGTTTCTGTGCTCGGAAAGATACCGCATCAACTCAGCAATTGTCAGGGCAGACTTGTCATGGCAGATAGATTTGGTGCCATAAAACTAACCCCCAGCTTTTGCCCTTGTCAATCCCCAAGGCAATCCCATTGCCCATATCTGCCTGAAATATAGATCGCCCTAAATTTTGGGTCGTAACGAAAAACTCATTAAAGCAGCCCAGACTCAATTTGGCTGAGGGGGACAAAACACTCTTTGGGCAATAGGATAGGCTTCTGTCCGAAGATTAGCTTACCGCGATGGTTGTTCCGATCGATCGCAATCCCAATCGGGCGGCGAACCTGTTCGGGATGAACTTCGTAATAGGTTCGGTAAATCTGGCGAGCGGTTTGGAGCAGCGAGGGATCAAGCAGCGATGAAAAATCCATCGGTTCAAGGGGGCTAATCATGGGATGCTCTGACGTTGAGGTGTATACCATTCTTGGAGTCCTACAGGTGTAGCTAGACTTTAATCGATTTATATTTTTGTGACAACAAAAAAACTGTTTTCACATCCAGACAAAACTTCGCTCTTAACTCTTAATCAAACAGTCAGAGAGCAAAATCATTCGAGCGTAAATAATATTCGCAGTGATGATACGTCTGCTGGAGCCTGACCCATTTCTTTTTTTACATTCTGTTACGTTGTTGAAATGAGTAAAATCAACCTTTGCCTCTGTAGCTATAGCTGTCGCCAGTTTGCTTAAAACATTTTTGGTGGGGCGCTGCGCCCCACCAAAAATGTCCCTGTCCTAACCGCCTTGGCGGTGCTATATCCCTAAGTTATTCCCATTTGTTTAAGCTCTCGACCTACGCAGAATTAATTTATCCATAACTTTGATCTGCAACGATCGAACATTCCACTGCCCTCTACTACCGCGATCGTCATGACTCCGCTCAAGCTCACTGCCTCACTGCTCGGACTGGTGCTGTTGGGATTGGCAGCCGCCACAGCCATTACCAATCCTGATCAGACTGCCTACGAAGAATTTGCAGCTCAAAAGCTGGGTGAATATTTGCAGGAAGACACCTGCTCCAAGGCAGGCATTGCCCTCCAAGCCCCCTGCAATTCTCTAGTTAAGTCCAATCAGTCTCAAATTCAGAACCTAGTTTCCGCCAATACTCAGCGCCAAAACTTCCTTTTCCTCAGCATTTACAAGACCGATCTAGTCCCTGGAGAACTCCTGCCCGATTTTTTGGGTGATTCGCTACCCAGCTATCACTTTGAAACGGCAGGGGTGCTGAGCAATTTTCATGTCTATAAGGTGGAAAAGCAGTAGAGCGACCGATAGAGCTATTGTCGATCGCCCATTATCTCGATCGCCCCTACCCCGATCGCCCCTACCCCGATCGCCCCAATTACCAGCAGCGGCATCAGCCAATCTCCCCGCTCTGCGTAAAGCGTACGAGTCTGGCGACGATAGATCGTATGAGCATGGGTTTCATAAGTGCGGAAGCCTGAGAGCCACTGGGTTTTGCCGTGGGGATCAACAATGCCCGAAAAGCCAGTATTGGTGGCTCGTACCGCCCAGCGATCGGTTTCAACAGCGCGCATTACGTCTTGGGCATGGTGCTGTGCCATCATTGCGGCACTGTAGGGATCGTTGTTGGAGGCAGTCAGGATGAACTGCCCGCCTGCGATCGCCTGTTGCCGAAAGATTTCAGGAAAAGCCGATTCATAGCAAATCCCGGCGATCGCCTGTCCAAACGGCGTATCTAAGGTTTGATGAGGATCTCCGGGCAGCATTGAGGCTCCTACGGGCGAGAGCCGACCAATGAAGCCCCCTAACGCCGCCTCAAACGGCACATATTCCCCCAAGGGCACCAGTTTCACCTTGTCATAGCGGCTAAAGATTTCCCCGGCTCCGGTGATGGTAAACAGCGTCTGGGTAATGTTGCTCTGGCGTATGCCAACTGTCCCTACCCAAGCCAGTACGCCCCGCGATCGAATCGCCTGATAGAGCGGATTCTGAGCCTGATTGGGTCGCCCAACCCACAGCCAGGGAAAGCTGCCTTCCGGCGTAAGGACGGCTTCTACGCCTTCATCTACTAGCTTGTTGTAGCCCTGAACATAGCGATCGATCGCCAGTTTTTCACCCTGTTCAAACAGCTTAATCCGCGTTGGCACATTGCCCTGAATGATGCCGACTTTCAGCGAAGCTTCGGGAGAATTGGCGATCGGCTGACGGTATAGCCCCCAGCCTATTAGGTGCAGGCTAACCAGGCTGAGCAGACTTGCCAGCAGCAGAACCCGCGCCTGAAAGATGTTTCTCAGCTTCAGGGAGATCCAGGCTTCGGCGAGGCAAGCATTCACCAGTACGATCGCTGCTGTGACCGCCGACTCTCCCGAAAGCTGTCCTAGATGCAGAATCAGCAGATTGTGAGGGCTTTGCGTGTAGGACAGCGATGTCCAGTACAAGATTCCCTGACTCCAAAACGCTTCTACAGCGCACCATAGGGCAGTGCCAATCAGGATACGACTGAAGGGCGATTGCCTCTTTGTACTCTGCTGGCTCCAACTCAGCCAAAGGCTAACGCCTGCTGCCCAAGTCACGGCGATCGCCGCACCCCAAAGCGTCACGATGATCCAGCAAGCGATCGTAATGGCTATGCTTGCCAGCCAGGGTACGCCCATCCAAGTCAGCGGGTGCAGTCCGGTAATCCAAGACAGTGCCAGCCCATGGTAGCCAATCCCCCAAACCAGAGCATAGCTGCAAGAGCGCCTCAACCTGACCTTTTCAGTTCCCATCACCAATATCCACAAGGGAGCCAACGCTACCCAAGCAAGCATCCATAGATTAGCTGGAGCAGGGGTTAGACCCATGAGGATGCCACTGCTCAGAGCCACTAGAAGCCGCCATTCTGTTGTAAAGCGGCGATATAGAGGGGAAGCATTAGTTTTTTGAGGCTGCGTTGGAATCACTCTGCTGCGTTGAAATCACTATACATTGGAGACATTAGAGCTATGGCAACCGCCGAGGCGGTTAGGACGGAGACGTTTAGGGTAGGGCACTTAGCGCCCCACCCTAAACGTCCTAAGCAAACTAGCGACAGCTATACTTTTCAGGAGTTACTTACAGGTGCGGTCGTTAGGCTTATTCATTCACCATAAAGACAGGATTACGTCATGGGCGATCGCCTGAAAAAGCGGATCAAGGTTAAGAGTTTGACGATCGCCATTCTTCTTACATTATCTCTTGTGGTCACATTAGCTCTGACAGGTTGCATGGGTCAGGAGACTATAGAAAGGGCGATTGTACCTTTACAAACCTGGTCGGCAGCTCGGACTCAGGGCAAGCTCCAGCCTTTTCCGCCCAAGGTGACGCGTCGGTTGCAGCGGTTGCTTGACCAGAGCGTTGGCGATGATGAGCTACCCGGCGTAGTGCTGCATATTGCCACGTCCGACGGCGTATGGATGGGGGCTGCTGGAGTCAGCGATCGCAAGTCAGATATCTCGCTCAAGCCCACCGATCGCTTTCGTATTGGTAACTTGACTGAGCTATTTATTGCAGTCATTTGCCTTCAGCTGACTGCAAGTGACAGCCTGGATCTGGATGGGCAAATTAGCGCCTATTTGCCCAAAGCCGTTATGGCTCAGCTAGAAAACAGCAGGTCTGTCACGGTGCGACAGTTGCTCAACCACACGAGTAGTCTAGCAGAACCCGATCCGCAGGCTTTTAAGCAGGCGGTGCTGACGAATCCCAAGCGTGAGTGGACGGCTCAAAAAGTTCTGGAGTTTCTACCCCAGCGAGAATTGGCAGTCCCTAAAGATGTCTACTTTCATTCTTCTACTAACTATTTGCTGCTGCAAATCATCATAGAGCAGGTGACGGGTCAACCTCTGGCAAAGGTGTTGCGCGATCGCATCTCTAAGCCATTGAAGCTGACCAACACTTTTTTAGAGCGACATGATCCGATTCCGGGCGGATTTGCCCAGGGCTATGACGATTGGGACGGCGATGGCAAGCTAGAGAACGTCACCCAGCCCTTAATTAATATGGGCTTGGGGTTGGGTGACAGCGGCATTGTTTCTAACACGCCCGACCTCACACGCTTTCTTCAGGCGCTCTTTATAGAAAACCCAAGGATAGAGAATTCAGGCTCAAACAATGCCCTGCTTTACCCCAACGCACTGCGGCAAATGTTGACCCTTGAGGATGGCAAGGGCGGCTATGGGTTTGGCATCCGGCATCTGCTGATGTCTTGGGGAGAAGCTTGGGGGCAAACGGGCAACACTACAGGCTTTTCCTCAATTTTGCTCTACCTGCCTGTGCATGATCTGACGATCGCCATTTGGACGAATGAAGGCGGTCGCCAGATCATCAATAGCCCCTATGAGATTGCAGCCGAGAGTCTGGATATTATTCTGTCAGAGGCTCGATAATATCGGCTTCTCCTTCTTCCAGGACATCTTCTTCTGCAAGACCCTCTTCTGCGATTGCTTCTGCATCAGGCTCCCCATTAGGCTCTGTGCTAGACATCAGTTGATTTAGGATCTCGATCGCCGTTCCCTCTGTCCCTTCGACCGCTACGTCCACCGTAGTCTCCTCCCCTGAAGGCGGCACCAAAGCGATGCCAACAATCGCGTCATCTTCATCCAATCGCTGTACCCGCACCCCGGTTGCCGCCCGTGACTGGCAGGAAATCGCGTTGACGGTTTGGCGAATAATGATGCCTCGACTGGTGACGATGATGATTTCGTCATTTTCATTCACGACCTGTAGGGCAGCTAGGCGATCGCCCGGTTTGCGGAATTTAATAGCGCGTAGCCCTAGTCCAGCTCGTCTTTGCAGCCGGAATTGCCCCACCGGAACCCGCTTACCCAAGCCTCCCATGGTGATTACCAACGCCCAAGGGCCTTGGCTCCGTTCATCCACTTCTAGCTCTTCAGAGTCAGCCTCGACCTCGGCATCCTCGCTTTCGGCAATGCTGGCAACCACCTGACTCGGTAGGATGTCCATACTGATCAGCTCATCCCCTTTGCGAAGCGCCATTGATTTCACCCCGCGTGTAGGTCTGCCTAGAGGACGCAACTGCTCATGATTTGAGCGGAAGTGAATCGTCATACCCTGCCGGGTGCCAATCATGACGCTATCCTCTGCCCTTGCCAGACGCACCCAGCGAAGCTGATCTTCTTCCTCTAAGGAAATGGCGATCAGACCGTTGGCGCGAATATGGCTGAAGGCAGAAAGCTCGGTTTTTTTGATAAAGCCTTTCTGCGTCAGCATCACCAGATACTCGTCATCGGTAAACGCCGACACCGGAATGATGGAGGTGATTTTTTCCTGATGGGAAATCGGCAGCATCTGCACGATCGGCGTACCTTTTGCGGTTCGTGAAGCTGTAGGAATCTGGTAGGCTCTGAGGCAGTAGGAAATGCCGCGATCGCTGAAAAACAAGATGCTGTCGTGATCGTTGCAGGTTAAGAAGTGCTGAATCCCGTCATCTTCCTTCATGCGGGTGCCAGCTTTGCCGCGCGTAGCTCGACTCTGGGCTTCAAAGGTGCTGACAGGCATCCGCTTAATGTAGCCCTGCTCAGTCAGCAAGAGGATGGCTTGCTCATTGGCAATCAAGTCCATATCGCCCAGCTCACCATCTGCTGTTTCAATAATGGTGCGGCGTGGGGAAACGTGAGCCGCCCGAATCTCAGTCACCTCCGTGTGAATAATTTGCAGAATTCGCTCTCGCCGCGCCAGGATATCCTGCAAATCGGCAATTCTAAGCTGTAGATCCTCATGCTCCTTCTGGATCTTTTCAGCTTCTAGCGCCGTCAAACGCCGCAACTGCATTTGCAAAATGGCGTCAGCTTGAGTGTCCGACAGGCTGTAGGCTGCCATCAGCTCTTGACGTGCGGTGGCAGTATCTGCCGCATGGCGAATAATGCTAATCAGCTGATCTAGATTGGCTAGTGCTACCAGCAGACCTTGCAGGATGTGATCCCGATCTTCTGCCTTGCGGAGTTCGTACCGGGTGCGCCGAGTAATCGTTTCCACCCGGAAATCTAGGAAAACTTGCAGCGCCTGACGCAGGCTCAGAAGCTGCGGTTCGCTATTCACGAGCGCCAGCATATTCACGCCAAAGTTTGCCTGGACGGGGGTCTGTTTATAGAGATTATTCAACACGACTCTGGCGTAGGCATCGCGCCGCAGTTCGATGACGATGCGCATTCCATCGCGATCGCTCTCGTCCCGAATATCAGAAATACCCTCTAGCCGATGCTCGTTGACCATCTCGGCGATCTTTTCAATCAGCGATGCCTTGTTGGTCTGGTAGGGCAGCTCGGTGATGATGATGGCATCGCGATCGGGACGACCTCGCTGTTCCAGGGTTTCGATCGTCGCCACACCCCGCATGGTGATGGAGCCGCGTCCGGTTGTGTAGGCTTCCCGGATACCGCTGGTGCCTAGGATTTGACCGCCCGTCGGGAAGTCGGGGCCTGGAATGTATTCCATTAGCTCCAAGTCGGTAATCTCAGGGTTTTGGATCAGAGCTAGCAACCCATCCAGCAGCTCGCCTAAGTTGTGGGGGGGAATATTGGTTGCCATGCCCACGGCAATGCCCGACGAGCCGTTCAGCAAAAGCTGCGGAATTCGTGCCGGGAGCACTAAAGGCTCCTGCTGAGAGCCATCAAAGTTGTCGGTAAAGCCTACGGTTTCGGATTCAATATCTCGCAGCAGGGAGTTGACCGTCAGCGCATGGAGGCGACATTCGGTATATCGCATGGCGGCGGGCGGATCGTTGTCGATCGAACCAAAGTTGCCATGCCCCGAAATCAGCGGCATCCGCATAGAGAAGTCTTGCGCCATCCGCACCAGAGCGTCATAGATGGAGGTGTCGCCGTGGGGGTGATACTTACCCAGCACATCCCCCACTACGCGGGCGCACTTACGGAAAGGGCGATCGTGAGTCAACCCCAGCTCATGCATGGCGTACAAAATGCGTCGATGGACAGGCTTCAAGCCATCCCTCGCATCCGGTAGCGCACGCCCCACAATAACGCTCATGGCGTATTCCAGGTAAGATCGGGACATCTCATTCCGCAAATCTGTGGGAACAATCCGCTCTTGAGGGATACTCATAGTAATTTAAGAAACTCCAAAAGTTTGAGCTTTCAGCCGATGGTCTTGCGGAAATAACCCTGTAGGAAAGGCGCTTGGGTAGTTGCTAAATCCCATGACTCAGCCTTAAAGTTACCGCCACGAAGTTGCTTGCTCTTGACTGAAATTTTAACATATTTTTGCCTTCAAAAGGGCTAAAAGTTTGACGCTATACCGCTTCTGGTGTTTGGAATGCTGGGACTGCGATCGTCAAATCTTCACGAAACTTTTATGGTCGAACGATCGCCTTGCAACAAATCTTAAGCGTCAGCTTTGTTATGCTCGTCCTGGTGATGCAGGACGTGTGTTTGTCGTTAGTTGAGGAAAGCTCTTATGTTAGTCGCCTCCATGATAAACTCAGCCCTCTGCTCCATTGAGACTAGCGCTTGGCTTCCCGCAAAAGGATGGGTATCTAGCTGGGTGACACAGCCGTTTCTGGTGCTGCCCTTATTTTTAGTTTTGTTTCAAATACTGAGCTTCATTCCGCGTCGGTATGGTCGCCGCTGGCTGCAATCGCTGGTTTTTGCTTCAGCACTGGTCTACTTGATGGTGTTATTTCCCCCAGCAGTCCGGCTTGCCGAACGGGCTCTGGTGAAGCAAATTCCCCATGACTCTGGCAAGGCTGCTGACGCAGTCGTGGTTTTGGGGCGCGGAGAATCGCTGAATCCTTCGCGGGTTGAGGCGGCGGCTAAGCTCTGGGAAGAGAAAAGAGCGCCGCTGATTTTTGCTAGCGGCATTCAGGATGCGCCTAAAATTGTTGAGCAACTGCATAACAAAGGAATTCCTGAGCAAGATCTGACGGGAGAAGGTTGTTCTCGCACGACCTATGAGAACGCTAAGTTCACGGCAGAAGTGCTGAAGCCGCAGGGCGTCAAGCGAATTTTGCTGGTCACAGATGCGCCCCATATGCTGCGATCGCAGCTCACCTTCCAAAATTTCGGCTTTACCGTCATTCCGGTTCCGAGTTCTGGTTCGCCAGACCTAAGCCGAGGAGACAGAGCCAGACTGGTGATGTATGAGTATGCAGGTTTAGTGAGCTATGGGCTAATGGGCAGATTCTCTCCAAAGGAAGCGCTCAAGATGAGCCTCCTGCCCGTTTTGGAAAGTGTTGAGAAATTAGGAAAGCAATGAGTCGATTTTAGATTTTGGATTTTGGCTGTCGCCAGTTTGCTTAGGACATTTTGGTAGGACGCTTCGCGCCCCACCAAAATGTCCCCGCCCTAACCGCCTTGGCGGTTGCCATAAATCTAGAATCTAGAACGCGCTTGTATCGATCGCTAACTTCTCACCTAGCGCTAGGAACTCTGCCTGAGATTGCAGCGATTCTTGGCGGTGCCACTGGCTGAGGTATAGCTCCTGAGTGCGATCGAGCGCCAATGGCAGATGTAGCCGCTCTCCTAGTTCAATCAATCGCTTGACCCAGTCCAGATGATCCAGGGCATCTAGTTCAGCGTCAGACAAGATTGACCAGAGCGATCGCCAGATCAGCCGCTCCAGGATTTGCTTAATTTGCGGCATTTTAATTTGGCAGTGCAGATGATCGGCTTCGTGGGCGATCGCCTCTAGCTCTGCTAAGTGGCTGTGGCAAAGCTGTGGATCGTTGAACGGAAAATCGCTAGTCTCCCGCTCCAAAATCTGCAAAGAGTCAATGGCGCGGTGGCTGATGGCAATCTCTGCCGCCACCTGTAGTTCCTGGGGCACTTCTAGCCCATCTCGATGAAATGCCATGAGAATGCCGTAGTTATCTCGGTAGACCTGAGTGTAGAGCTGGTCGAGCCGGGTCAGGGTTTCCTGGCTGAGCAGATGCATCATCCGATGGCGCTCCTCAGCAAATAGATCTTGCAGACTGAAAGATTGACTGCCAAAAATCCGGCTCATGGTCAGAATAGTTTGGGCAGCGCTGGCTTGCCCTAAAGCATTAAATACACTTTCTTTGGCTTGGCTATACGCCCGTCTACCCGTAAAAGACTGAACACAGCAGTGAAAGTCCCAGCCGCCTAGATGCAGCACCGCAAATGCCATCTGGCTAGTTTCTCGCGTCATCTCAGAGGTAAGCTGAATCTGACCGATCGCCAAAGTCAGCGCTCCTAGCCTCTGCATCTGATAATCTAATGCGTGAACGCCGTAGCAGTAGACATGCTGATCGCGGGTGCCCAGGAGAGACAGGATGGCATAGTGAGCTGCCACTTGCTCCAGGCTGACTTGGGACGGCAGCACCAGCTGACGATAAACATCTGCACCGTTTTGAAACAACTCCGTCACGTTGCTAGGAGCCAGGGAAAGTCTTTTAATGAAGCCCTTCTCCAGCTGAATGCCCGACACGTCTCCTGCCAGCTCGATCGCCCTTGCCGCATAGCGCAAAATTTGGGTGCCCTCAGGACGAGAGAGTTCGTCAAAGAACCAGCCACAGCTCGTATACATAAGCTGTACATGACGCTGCATTTCTAACAGCCGCAAGGCATCCACCCGTTCGGCAACGCTGAGTCTGTGGGTTTGATGCTGTGATAAAAAACGGCTGGTGACGCTGGGCGTGCGATCGAGGATTACCTGAATATATTCGTCTCGCGCCTTCCAGGGGTCTCGAAACAGCTTCTTGCCGCTTTCTTCATAGACCTTGACGAGCTGCTCCCGCAGCCAGTCTAGGCTTTCCCGGAGCGGCTTTCGCCATTTCTGGTGCCAGTTGCCGCCGCCGCCACAGCCGCAGTTATCCTGCCAGCGATCGACCCCGTGGGAACAGCTCCAGGATGTGACAGGCTTTAGCTTTACTTCCCAGGTAGGCGGGTTAAGGCTGAGGTAGTGAGCAAAGTTTGTCACCGTCCAACGGCGATCGGGAAACTCTTGAGTAAAGGCATAAGCCAGGGCTTTTTCAGTGCCGCCTCGGTGATGCCCAAAGGTTTCGCCATCAGTGGCGACTGAAATGAGCTGCGCTGAAGGGCGATCTTGACGGACAGCCTCACCGACTCTCTCTGCGAGCTGATGGGAACTGCTCAGCACATCGTTGAACCCCATGTCTCGCGAGATGGGGCCGTCGTAGAAAAAGATGTCAATGTATTCTGCCGCCTCAGGCAAGTAACAGCGGTAGGGCTGAGTCGGGTCAATTTGGTTATCCGCAGCTTCTAGCCAAGCAGGATCAGGATGCTCAGCCGTAGATAGAGGGCGGCAGCGCTGAGCTTGGGAAGGAGCCAAAATAATAAACTTAATTCCTTCAGCTACTAAAGCCGTTAGGGTAGGATAGTCAACCGCCGTTTCTGCCAGCCACATCCCTTCTGGATCTCGCCCAAACCGCAATCGAAAATCAGCTTTCCCCCAGCGAATTTGCGTGTACTTATCTCGTTCGCTCGCCAGCGGCAGGATGATGTGGTTATAGACCTGAGCGATCGCATTGCCATGACCGCCCAGCCTTGCCGCGCTAAGGCGATCGGCTTCCAAAATTCGCTGATAGACCTCTAGATCGTGACGCTCCAGCCAGCTCATGAGCGTCGCGCCAATGTTAAAGCTGAGGTATTCATAATTATTGACGATGCCCAACAGCTCTCCTCGACTATTCACCACCCGCGCAAATGCATTAGGACGGTAGCATTCCTGGTGAATTCGCTCATTCCAGTCGTGAAAGGGGGCGGCGCTGGGCTGACGCTCGATCGCATTCAAGTAAGGGTTCTCACGGGGGGGTTGGTAGAAATGCCCATGTACCGTTACATAAATCGCTGCATTGCCCGACTTGTCTGACGCGTCGAATTTAGCGCCTCGATTGCTTTTAATCTGCTTTTCAGTCTGGCGTTCGAGGTGAGAAGTGAGGGACTCTAGATTGTGTGAGGACATGCAGTATTTTGCTGAGGTGCGATCGAATTATTCGCACTTTAAACCAATTCACTGCTATGTCTTGAGAGCCTATGACCTATGCCATAGCTGAAAATGCTTTACGGAGTGGGGCATTCAGCAGCAGAGATCTAAATTTTCAGGATGGATAGTTTTAATAATTTCTTAAACAACAAGGGCTGTTTCTAGCGATCCCCACTTGGACTTGAGAAAATTAGCCCCTAAAGAACTAAGGTGGGGGCAATTGCCCCCACCTTAGTTACCCGACATCGTCAACAACTAGCATCACAACCTAGGGAAACACGGTCTTTATCTTTACTTGGCTTCGGTCAAAGCCTCTAGCTCTTTCTGAAGCTGAAGGGTGAGGTGACGATCGCCCTTGGCTCTGGCAATTGCCATCCGTCGCTGCAAAGATTGCAGCTGCTGCCGACGGTGCAGTTGGTTTGCCCCCCGTGAGGTAGTCGGCGAAGACAATCTTGAGTGAACAGGAACAGGCTTGATCGGTCGATTGTTCGCGGATTGCGTTGCCTCGGTCGCCTCAAGTGCCTCGTTCAGGGTCGTGCGATAGGCAATGCCGTGATACACCAAACCCATTACAGGCTGAACAAATGAGCTGTCGCCTTCACCTGTATAAATTTGTCCTCCATACTGAATAGGGCGATCGCTCTTAGATTCTGGAGAGGAGGTCGGTTCGAGACTGTAATCAGCGCCGTGATATTTGAAAGTAGTCGTCATACTAGGCTCCTGAACTCGTTACTTGTTGAGTAAGCGCGTTCCTTCGGGAGTATTCCCCTAATTCCGTCTCCATCAGAACCTCTCTGGATTTTAGAAAAGTTGCTAAAAGAGATGAACGATTGCTTTATATTCTGTATTTTAAGCTACTTTTTTGAGGCAGGGCGACCGAATTTACGAAATTTAGTATTCCTTTAGCCTGATTCCTAGAAATCAGGCTACGTACAAACTTGCGCAAAAAAAGTGCGCACACTGTGCGCACTTTTTCTTCAAGCTTCAAGATTTTGCCGAAAGCTGCAAATCAGCAGTCTTACCTTCTAGTAGTTGTGCAGATTAGCAGTCATAATACAGCTCAAACTCGTAAGGATGCGGCAACTTGCTGAGGGGTCTTACCTCATCATCCATCTTCATCTTGACCCAGTTGTAAATAAAGTCTTCAGGGAAAACGCCTCCTGCGGTCAAGAATTCGTGATCGCTTTCCAGGTTTGCCAATGCTTCACCCAAGTTTGCCGGAGCCTTGGGCACCTTTGCCAGCTCTTCAGGAGACATTTCGTAAATGTCTACATCTAAGGGTTCGCCGGGATCAATTTGGTTCTTAATGCCATCCAATCCGGCGCAAAGCATAGAAGCAAAAGTGAGGTAAGGATTGCTAGAAGCATCAGGACAGCGAAACTCTAGGCGCTTTGCCTTGGGATTGGTGCCAGAGAGGGGAATCCGAATGGATGCCGAGCGGTTTCCGGCAGAATAGGCCAGGTTAACCGGAGCCTCAAATCCTGGAACTAGCCGCTTGTAGGAGTTGACCGTAGGGTTGGTGAATGCCAGCAGCGACTTAGCGTGTTTGATTAGACCGCCGATGAACCAGAGTGCCGTTTGGCTCAGTCCCGCATACTTGTCGCCTGCAAACAAGGGCTGTCCATCCTTCCAGATCGACATATGGGAGTGCATCCCGGTGCCGTTGTCATCATGGATGGGCTTGGGCATGAAAGTAGCAGTTTTGCCATACTTGCGCGCCACGTTTTTGACCACGTACTTATAGGTCATAACGTAATCGGCGGCATGAACCAAGTCTGAGAAGCGAATTCCCAGCTCACACTGACCGCCCCCAGCCACTTCATGGTGATGCTTTTCGATCGGCACACCACATCTCGCCATGGTCAGCAGCATCTCTGTACGGATGTCTTGCAGCATATCGGAAGGCGCAACGGGGAAATAGCCACGCTTCTTGCCGATCTTGTAACCCAAGCTCCCCTCTTTGCCAGAGTTCCAGTTTCCTTCATCTGAGTCGATGAAGAAGTAGCTCTCGTGCCCCGACTGCCCGTATTCGATGCTGTCAAATATAAAGAATTCTGGCTCAGGACCGCAGTAGACCTTATCGCCAATTCCGGTAGAGATGAGATAATCGATCGCCTTTTGAGCAATCGATCGCGGATCGCGCTCATAGAGCTGACCCGTGCGCGGATCGACGATCGTACACACCATGCTGAGGGTGGGTTCTACCATGAAGGGATCCATCCAGGCAGTGGTAGGATCGGGCACCATCGCCATGTCTGAGTTTTGAATGGACTTCCAGCCTTTGATGCTGGAACCATCGAAAGCGACACCGCCAGAGTTCACAAAAGAATCTGCGTCGATCAGGCTTTTGTGAAATGTGCAGTGCTGCCAAATGCCAAGCAGGTCAACGAACTTGAGATCAATCAGTTCAATGCCCTGCTCGTCAATCATTGTCAAGATTTCTTGTGCAGTTTCAGGCATTCTTTACTCCTTAACTAGTTGCGGCGCTTCTTGGACAGGGGAAGAGATAAAGGAAGGTCGAATGGTAACTGCGATCTAAAGCTAGATCTCTAGGAGTAGATCAGGCAATTACTACGGGCAACCCGGATCTTTCAAAAGCCTTTGCTGAAAAGGTCTATTGGCTTAGTAAGCCGCCTTACAAAGCTGAGGCTTAAGTTAGGCTGAACAATCATATGTACAGCTTCAATCTGGATTTTGTATATATGGCTACTAAATTTGAGGCGATCGCGCCAAACTTAACTCTAGGCTCAAAAATTAAACGTCACTTATAAAGCCACCTCATTAATTTAAATTGATGAGGTGGCAGATGATTTTCGAGAGCCGCGCGGAGCGCGGCTCTCGAAAATCATCTGCCCTGCTTGGGGCTTAAATTGGTATGAGAAGATATCGTTCACAGTGCCCTACCTTCCAGGATCGATCGCGCTTGGTGAGGACAAAGTGCTTAATAAATCCTGACAAGCAGAGCCGTTTACTAGGGTCAAATTGGGTAAGGGCATCGTGATAAACTGAAGAGCAACGCTGTAAGACAGAAAATACTTAGAATTCACACATTAGTAAGCTGTTGGGAGATTAGATTTCATGCGGGATGCGGTGACCAGTCTGATTAAGAACTACGACAGCACAGGTCGATACCTCGATCGAAACGCCATGGATGACCTGAAATCCTACTTCAACTCAGGGCTGGCAAGGGTGAAGGCGGCAGGCGTAATTAACGGCAACGCGGCGGCGATCGTCAAACAGGCGGGTCTCCAGCTCTTTGAAGATGTTCCTGAACTGATTCGTCCAGGCGGCAATGCCTACACCACTCGGCGCTATGCCGCCTGTCTGCGAGATATGGACTATTATCTTCGCTACGCTAGCTACGCGCTGGTGGCGGGCAACATGGATGTGCTGAACGAGCGCGTTCTGCAAGGCTTGCGAGAAACCTATAACTCATTGGGCGTACCGATCGGGCCTACGGTCATGGGCATCCAGATCATGAAAGACATTGTCAAAGAGCAGGTTGCAGCCGCAGGAATTAGCGATACAACCATGGTGGATCAGCCTTTTGACTACATCACGCGAGAACTCAGCGAACAAGACGTGTAAGACTCGCTCGTTCATAGGTTAAAAAAGGGCGCATCTCGGATGCGCCCTTTTTTAGGCAAACTGGAACTCTTTTACAGGCAATAGCGCACCGTTGTCACCACGCGACTTTTCTTCGATCGCAGCCCAGTCTTAGAAAAACTGAGGTTTGGTTATGCAAAAAGCTCTCCCACCAGTTTCGGGTAATGAAGCCCCGAATAATGATGGTAGAGAAAATGCCGGGATGACGCGCCTCATAATCTTGGATGAAGTCCAGCAGCGGCTCTGCTAGCGATCGATAGGGCGAATCTAAGATCACCCGCGGGATATCTGCTTCAAGCTGCTGCCAGCGCTGCTGAAGACTGGCATGATCTATCGTGCTCGTATCAATCGACATGCACAGCAACAATTTCATCGGCAATCAGCAGATTCTTTAGTCCAGAACAAAGGGACATTGACGATGCACCTAAAAGTAGAGAACAGCGTTATACAAAGTGATCTTCAACGATCATAGAGGGATATTTAGGACAAGCCCTAGAAGTTGTGCTAGAACATCTGCTCTAATGATTCCCAAACTTGATGATTCTAAAGCTTAATGATTCCAACTATCACCGCTCTGCCTCTGCTTCAGCTCGCCTCTGGCGATCGCCTTTCCTTACAAATCTATAAATTTGTGGGTGAAAAGCCGGGACGAAAAGTCTACTTGCAGTCAAATCTCCATGGCTCAGAGCTGACGGGTAATGCCGTTATCCATCAGCTTATTCAATGGTTGTCTGAGCTAGAGTTGGCTCAGCTTGTTGGGGAGATTTGGTTAGTGCCGCTCTGCAATCCCTTAGGCACCAACGAGCGCAGCCATCACTTTTCTCCAGGGCGGTTTGATCCCTACAGCGGCGAAAATTGGAATCGTATCTTTTGGGAATATCAGCCGAGCGCAGAGGAATTGACGGCATTTGCCCAATCGCAGATGGAGTGCGATCGCCTCACCATTGAACAGAATTACCGCGATCGGATTCAGACCAGCTTTGGTAAACTCGCCGCGCCCTTACAGGCTCCCAGCAGTAAGCCCTTCTCCGATCACTACCGCTTTTTGCTCCAGTCGCTCTGTTTAGATGCCCACTACGTCATCGACCTACATACCTCTTCGGATCAGGGTTTGACTTATTTTTACTATTTCCAGAACCGTCAAACTAGCGCCCGTCTGTTTATGCTGCCGATCGGCATTTTGCTAGACGAGTATGCAGGCGGAGCCTTCGATGAGGCGTTCATGAAGCCTTGGCTGGCGCTTGAAGACTGTTTTGCCAAGCTGGGGCGCAAAATTCAGTTTGACATTGAAGCTTGGACACTGGAGCTAGGCTCGGCGATGCAGATCGATACGGCAACCGTCGATCGCGGCGTTCAGGCGGTAAAAAATTATTTGCTGCAAAAGGGAATTCTGCGAGTTCCGGCTGCCCCTGCGCCTATGCCCTCGATTGCCGCCATGAAGCTGGTTTCCAGCAGCCAAATGAAGAAATACTATGCGCCCGTTGGCGGCATGGTCCAGTCTCGTGTAGCGCTAGGGAAAACCGTCGAAGCCGGACAGCGGCTCTATCAGATCCTCAGCTTCAATAAAAGCTCTGGTGAGGGTTTTAGCCCAGAAATGCCGACGATTTTGGATATCTGTGCAGAGCAATCGGGCATTGTGTACGACGTATCGATTAATCATGCTGTCAACCAAGGGGAATATGTGTTGGGTATCCTATAGGAACTGGCGATTAGAGACTGGCGACTAGATGCTGGCGATCGATCGTAAGATTGACATTCAGGTTAGATTCCCATTGCATCTGTAGTTCATGAATTTCGACTACGCAGAAAACACGCTGATTCCGATCGCCCCACCGGGCTTCAAATCCGGCTTTGTGGGCATCATCGGTCGTCCTAACGTCGGCAAATCAACGCTGATGAACTACTTGGTGGGGCAAAAGATTGCCATTACCTCGCCCGTTGCCCAGACCACGCGGAATCGTCTGCGGGGCATTCTCACCACGCCAGAAGCCCAAATTATCTTGGTCGATACGCCGGGAATTCATAAGCCGCACCATCAACTGGGGCAGGTATTAGTCAAAAACGCCCGTCTTGCCATCAGCTCGGTAGACGTGCTGCTGTTTGTGGTAGATGGCACTGTAGAGGCGGGCGGTGGCGATCGCTTTATTGTCGAACTGCTGACCCGTACCGACGTTCCGATTATCCTAGGCATTAACAAAATCGATCGGCAGCCTGGAGATTCTCCTTGGATCGATCAGAGCTATCTCCATCTCGCCAACGAGCAAAGCTGGAAAACGGTAAAATTTTCGGCGTTGACGGGGGATGGACTCGAAGACCTGCAAACTCAATTAATTGATCGCCTAGAGCCAGGACCTTACTACTACCCGCCTGACCTGGTGACGGATCAGCCAGAGCGGTTCATCATGGGTGAGCTAATTCGAGAACAAATTCTGCTGCTCACCCACGAGGAAGTGCCGCATTCAGTGGCGATCGCCATTGACCAGGTAGAGGAAGATCCAGACATTACCCGTATCCTTGCCACGATTCACGTCGAGCGAGATTCCCAGAAGGGAATTGTGATTGGCAAAGGCGGCAGTATGTTGAAGGCAATTGGCACAGAAGCCCGCCAGCAGATTAGCAAGCTGGTCATGGGCAAGGTCTATCTTGAGCTTTTTGTTAAAGTCCAGCCTAAATGGCGACAGTCTCGGACTCGCCTGAGCGAGTTGGGCTATCGCGTAGAAGAGTAAGGTTATTTAGGAGCGCCAAATAAAGTATCGGCGCGATCGCGAATAGCAGACAAGTTAGTAACCAAGCCACTCTTGAGTCGGTTCTCAATTAAGCTCACAGGCATGGTTCGAGGCGGCAGCACTACAATCATGTAGCAAAGTTCTGTACAAAAGCCTGCCCCGGCAGCTACGGGCTGAAGCGTCCAGCTCCCCGAAAACTGCTTGAAATCACCTTCCACCATGCAGAAATCAAGCTGGTGCGGAAACTGTTCCACCATGTCTAGCACAACACGGGCGCAAAACTTGAGCTTCAGCAGCGACTGTGTTCCAACTTGCTCAATCCGAATGCCGCCCTGAGGATGGTCAATTTGGCAGCTCTTTGCCAGATTGGGAATGAAGTCTGCCAGCCGATCGTAGTCTGTCAAAATCTGCCAAACTTGCTCGATCGAGTAGGGAATCCGAATCTTGGCAGAGATCTGGCGCTGTCTACCCTCAGCGCGATCGGTCTGAACTTCTACGCCCTGCGACTCAGATAACCAGAAGTCAGGTGACGGCAGATCAAAAGCTTCGGCGATTTCATCGTCGTTTTCCGCTCTTTTGCCTTGAGTCATCCATTGATCGAGTTCGGTATTCATACTCACCTAGCCTACAAATCTTTGAGCAAGTCAGTCAAGCAAGTCATTCAGGCAAGTTGCCTAGACAATCCCTTCAGGAGATTGGGGCAGCGTCAGGGTAAAACAGGTTTCCCAGAGAGAGCCAACGGTTTGAGGCTGACTGGTGACGGCGATCGTTCCGTTCAGATGCTCCACCAATCCTTTGACGAGTGCTAGCCCCAACCCCGTTCCCTGGATGGCGCGTTGTGTCACCCCATCACCCCGCCGAAACTTGTCGAAAATGTGGGGCAACACCTCTGGCAAAATGCCATCGCCCCTATTGCACAGACTCAAAACCGCCTGACGCGAACGGCTGTCGTACGCTAGATTTAGCTCAACCGTACTGCCGGGTTCCGAGTATTTCCTAGCATTGCTCAGTAGCTCCAGCAGAATTCGATTGAGGCTATCTGGATCGGTGTAGATCGTCACGGCATCTTCGGGTAAATTGAGCGACAAATTTAAATTGCGATCGCTCCAGCTTGCCTCGACAGACTGAGCTGCGCCCTGGATCAGATAGCGGATATCCACTTTCTGAAGTGAACTATGAGTCGGATTCGCCTCTAGCTTGCGCAATGCCAGCAGATCGTTGATCAGATTTGTTTCCTGAGCGCACTGTTGCTCCAAGATATCCAGGTACTTGCTCTGGCGATCGGCAGGCAAGTTTGCCTCGCGCAGCATCCGAATCGCTAATGTCATGCTGGTCAGGGGGGTGCGCAGCTCATGGCTAATTGTGCTGAGGAATTCTTCTCGCTCTGCGTTGAGCCGCCGCAGCTGCTCGACCTGCTGCCGACTTTTTTCATAAAGCCTTGCCTGAACCTCCAGACTGCGCTGAAGCTGAGAAGTGCGCTCCTGCACCACAGACTGAATTTGCTTCAGGGTGAGGGTTTGAATAATGGCTGTGCTGATCTGCGCTGCTGCCAGCTTTACAAACGATAGCTCCTGAGCCGACCACTGGCGCGGGCGCGCTTGCTGTAGCACCAGACAGCCCAGTACCGTACCCTGATTTTCTAAAGGCACAAGCAGCAGCGCATCAGAGGGTTGCAGATTGAATATGGGGGCGATCGCTTGACCCGTATCGGGTATGCCTGCATTCCCAGCCTCCAGCGTTTCACCTGCCGGAATGATCACCGGATTGAGCTTGCTGGTTAGCACCTGTTGGCAGATGTAGCAGTCAGATGCCCAGAAGGGACTGTTGAGCGGGGTAGCCGTATTAGCATTCTCTAGTCGAGACCACTCCGCCGAGACGTTAGCTTTAGTTTTGGGAACGCCCTCCAATTTACGGCTTTTGTGCAGCGGGTCAGCATATTTAAAAAGCAGCAGCATCCCGCGATTTGCCTCTAGAGCTGAAGCTGTGCCTTCAACCGCCAGCCTGAAAATTTCCTCTAGATCCCACTCATTGCGGATAGCGTTGGTGAGTTGGTCAATCAGCGCCTGATAGTTAACCTGCTGCTGAAGCTGATGCTCCAAATGAGCCTGGGAGATGGCGATCGCTACTTGGGGAGCCACGGATTGAATCATCGCTACATCGGCTTCTGTCCAAACATAGGGCTGCGACTGCACGAGGGCAATCACGCCATTCACCTGACCCTGAAATTGCGTGCTGACAATGAGAATAGATTTCGATCGCAGGTCAGGCTGAAGGTCATAGCCCGGAGCGATGGCTTGTAGATTGGCGATCGCTAGAAACTCTTGATCGATCCAGTCTGTTTCGTTGACTAGATGCGCCAGCAAATCCAGTAAGTGATCGCGAAGCTGTCCGTCTCTGAAGCCGCTAGCCAGCCAGTAGGGGAAGGTCGTGGAGCTACTGGGCTGAGGCAAGATCACGCACCCCTCAGCATGGAAAGTTTTGCCGATCGTCTCAGATAAACTCACCAAAGCGGCTTGAGAACTCTTGCTAGTCGAAATAGCCTGAGTCAAGTGCTGCTCCAAATTGGGTCTAATTTGAGCCACTTTTTGCTGCATCGGAGAAGTTTCTAGAGAGAATGGGCGTGAATTGGGAGAATAACCCAGTGGCGATGTTCCTCCGATGGAACCTCTTGTGCCTGAACCGACAGGCTTGCTCCCTGAAGGTCTTGCTTGGACTAGGTGATTGGCTTCCATTTCTCGTGACATGGCGGACTGACGCGTAAAAAACTGTGACGAATTGGGGATTAATCCCTATGATTGTGGGGTTAGTGCATTCGTTCTGCTGCTCTGACCCAACTGGCTACAGATTACACGCTCTAGAAATCGAACAGTATCCGTGAATTCTCTACGTTTACTTTGAACTTTGCTTAGTCTTGGCTTGGTTTTCAGTAGTGTCAACATCGCTCACTCAGCAGTTCAATACGAATTCTTTACCTTTAGATAAATTTAGATACAGCTTTCGGATATCCTTCCGCAGATTAGCCCTTTTGGCAAATTTGCATTTTGGCAGACACACTTCAATTGATACAGTTGAGACATATGACACCCGCCTTCATTTCTCCAGCTTCTCCCTGTACAATCGGCACGGTAAAAGGGCCAGGAGAGAATGGCAACCAATATGTGTTCATCACGGCAGACAATCGCCATGTCAAGATTGGCGAGTTTGTCTACTACGAAATCCGAGGCACTGAAACGCTGAAAATTTTGGGCAAGATTTCGGCGCGTTGCCTGATTGAGCATCTGCCTGACCGCATTTTCGCCGACACCGAGATTAGCCCAGAGACGATCGCAGCGCTGGTAGGATTTGCCCATCCCAATCCAGAAATCTACGAGGTTGCCGTCGATGTAATTGGCTACTTTGACCCTGGCTTGGGATTCATGAACCCCCGGAAAACGCCTGATCCCGGTGCGAAGGTTTACCTTGCCGATGATAGTATGTTGCGGCTAATTCTCAATAAGAAGCAGCCCGGTCAGGTCGGGTCGGCGCATATTGGGGCTTTGCTGCTGCGAGATCCTGGAGCCGTGCCGATCGCCCTAGACGTGAAAGAGCTAGTTAGCACCCACATGGCGATTCTGGCCGGGACAGGTTCTGGAAAATCTTATACGGCAGGGGTACTGGTGGAGGAACTGATGCTGCCCCACAACCGCGCCGCCGTACTGATTTTTGACCCCCACGGCGAGTACGGCACCTTGACCGATATGCGAGGGCATCCAGACTTTAAGGCGGCAGACGGCTATGCACCCAAGGTAAAAATTCTTAAACCAGAAGATATTCGGATTCGCGTCTCATCCTTAGACTATGCCGATATTTTGACGCTGCTGCCCGACATGAGCGATCGCCAGCAGTCTATTCTCAACAAAGCCTATCGCTTGCTTCAGCGACACAAGCGCGGCTCCTATCGCTGGGGCATTCAAGATCTAATCTCAGCGGTACGCGAAGCGGACACCCAAAGCGATGATGATGGCAACGAAAAGCTTGGCTCCTCGGCTCCAGCGCTGGAGTGGAAGCTGGAAAGGCTAGAGCGATCGGACTATTTCCACCAGATTGAACACACGGTTTCCCCTCGCGACCTGTTTGAGCCGGGGCAGGTCACGGTGCTGCAAATGAACGAAATCAGCCAGGAAGAGCAGCAGGTGATCTGTGCGGCGGTATTGCGGCAGTCTAACCAGGCACGGATGAACACCCATCGAGAGTTAGTCGATGCAGGAGACAGCGAAAACTATTTGCCTTACCCGGTCTTTATCCTGCTGGAAGAGGCACACCGTTTTGCACCTGCCCATGAACCCTCTCGCTGTAAAGCCGTGATTCGGACAATCTTGAGCGAAGGGCGTAAGTTTGGGCTGGGCATGGGGCTAATTACGCAGCGACCTGGAAAGATTGACTCAGACGTACTGTCGCAGTGCATGAGCCAGTTCATCATGCGGATCGTTAACCCAGTGGATCAGGATAGCCTGAAGTATGGCGTTGAGGCGGCAGGGCGAGATTTGCTTAAGGAACTGCCTGCCCTCACCAAAGGGCAAATTATTGTGGCGGGTGTCTGCGTGAATACGCCTGTGCTTTGCAAAGTTCGCAAGCGGCTCACCCAGCATGGTGGCGAAACTCTGGATGCGCCTGCCATGTGGCAAAAGCATTTTCAAGCCCATCAGGTTGCTGCTCGAAAAATTGAGGAAGCGCCGCTAGTCGGTCGCGCCAGACCTAAAACCGTTCGTGGCGTGAGTATTGAGTAGCGCCAAAGTTCTTAAATTGAAACTAAACAACCGATCGCTCAGCCTCGATCGCCAAACCCAAGCTAAAATCAAGGCTATTCTCTGAATCCGGATAACTTTTCGGCAATGGGCAACCCACTCCGACGGCTTTCTAGACTGCCTTGGATCTCTCTCATGATCACGGCTGTTCTGACCAGCATCTGGATCTTTGTCATGGAGTTTTTTATAGGATTTGGTCTAGCCCGCAGTCCTCTCGTGCAGCAGGTTCTGATCACGCTGCTTTCACCGCCCTTGGGGCTGATTGTTACCTTGGCGATCGGCGTAGGCGTGGGCGCTTTAGGGCTTTATCTGCTGGAAATTGTCTATGCCAATCTGCGAATTGATACGGGCATCATGTGGGCACTGATCTTGTGCTTAATTGTAGCGATCGCCCTCAAGGTCACAGTTCTGGCAGAAGCTCTGCCGCTAACTCTGGTAAGTCTTAGCCAAACGCAGATGATTGGCGTGGTTCTGGGGGTTTTCTGGAAAGGCAAACGCTACTGGCGCTAAAAGATTAAGGGATGGCGCTGGCAGGCATTCCGCTGGCAGATATTCCGCTGGCAGACATTGCACCAGCACAAATCTTGCCGAAAAAATCAACTTTCACGATCTGAGACAGAACGTTACTTTCTGTTATGAAACATAAAGCATAGTTATAGAGATGACAAGAAGATTCAAAGTTAGACTTATCAGTTTCCTGATATATTTTGGAATAACCCAACGAAACAGGGGACAGTCTTAAGATAAGCTAAAGAATGCCAGTCAGACTGTTGCTCTGGCTCCTACGGACTTAAATGCCAGTTGTAAGTTGCCGTCCAAGGCGGCTCTTTCCTGCCTAACCATTTTGGTTGCGGGCAGGACAGGGTTTCTATGTTCGGTTCTCGCTGATTCACAGGAAGGGAAATCCATGTCTTATTCGCAAACAAAGACCCAGACCAAAGCTGGGTATCAGGCTGGGGTTCAAGACTACCGCCTGACGTACTACACGCCCGATTACACGCCCAAAGATACCGACATTCTGGCAGCCTTCCGAGTGACTCCTCAGCCCGGAGTTCCGCCCGAAGAAGCGGCGGCAGCCGTTGCCGCTGAGTCTTCGACCGGAACCTGGACGACCGTTTGGACGGACTTGCTGACGGATCTCGATCGCTACAAGGGTCGCTGCTACGATATCGAACCCGTTCCCGGTGAAGACAACCAGTTCATCTGCTTCATTGCTTATCCTTTGGATTTGTTTGAAGAAGGTTCTGTCACCAACATGCTGACCTCGATCGTCGGCAACGTGTTTGGTTTCAAAGCTCTGAAAGCTCTGCGTCTGGAAGATCTGCGGATTCCCGTAGCCTACCTGAAGACGTTCCAAGGCCCTCCCCACGGGATTCAGGTTGAGCGCGACTTGATCAACAAGTACGGTCGTCCGCTGCTGGGCTGCACCATCAAGCCCAAGCTGGGGTTGTCTGCGAAGAACTATGGTCGTGCAGTTTATGAGTGTCTGCGCGGCGGTCTAGACTTCACCAAAGATGATGAAAACATCAACTCCCAGCCGTTCCAGCGCTGGCGCGATCGCTTCACCTTTGTTGCTGATGCTATCCACAAGGCGCAAGCTGAAACAGGCGAAGTGAAGGGTCACTACCTCAACTGTACGGCTGGAACCTGCGAAGAGATGATCAAGCGGGCTGAGTATGCGAAAGAACTCAAGATGCCCATCATCATGCATGACTTCTTGACCGCAGGCTTCACCGCCAACACCACGCTGTCTCACTGGTGCCGCGACAACGGCGTTCTGCTGCACATTCACCGCGCTATGCACGCCGTGATTGACCGTCAGAAAAACCACGGGATGCACTTCCGGGTTCTGGCAAAGTGCTTGCGGATGTCGGGTGGCGACCATATTCACACGGGTACCGTTGTGGGCAAGCTGGAAGGCGACAAGGCTGTCACCTTGGGCTTTGTAGACCTGCTGCGGGAAAACTACGTTGAGCAAGATCGCTCTAAGGGCATCTACTTCACCCAAGACTGGGCTTCTATGCCGGGTGTGATGGCGGTTGCTTCGGGTGGTATTCACGTTTGGCATATGCCTGCGCTGGTAGAAATCTTTGGCGACGACTCTGTGCTGCAATTTGGTGGCGGCACCTTGGGTCACCCCTGGGGTAATGCTCCGGGCGCAACGGCTAACCGCGTGGCTCTGGAAGCCTGCGTTCAGGCTCGTAACGAAGGTCGTGACTTGATGCGTGAGGGAGGCGACATCCTGCGTGAAGCTTGCCGCTGGTCTCCTGAGCTGGCAACGGCTTGTGAACTGTGGAAAGAAATCAAGTTTGAATTCGAGGCACAGGACACCATCTAGGCGCAGCTTTACTCGAATTGCAATTTTGCAAACAGCTTTGGACTTTGGATTTTGGATTTCCACCCATCCAAAATCCAAAATCTAAAATCTAAAATTCAAAATTGCCCATGGATCTGAAGCAGATTGCGAAAGATACGTCTAAGACGCTGATCAGCTATTTGACGTATCAGGCGTTACGGGTTGTGATGGCGCAGCTGGATGAAACAGAGCCGAAGCGATCGTACTGGCTACGGAAGTTCACAGAGCGGGAAAGCATTCAGAACGGGGAGGCTTACTTGCAGGCTCTCTTTAAAGAGGAGCAGCGCCTCGCCTTTCGGATTTTGACCGTGCGTGAACATATTGCCGAGCAGGTGGCGGACTACCTGCCAGAGATGCTTCGTACAGGCGTTCAGCAAGCGAATATGCAGCAGCGCGCTCAGCAATTGGAGCGGATGACGCAAGTTGATCCAGCTTCTGATTCAGGTTTAGGTGATTTGCATCCGGAGTCGAATGAGCTAGAAGGCGATCGCTGACTTTCTCAGGATTTAAGATTCAGGCTCTAAGAATCCCAAACAAGACTCCAAAATCTAAAATTTACAACGCATAGAGGCATCCATGAAGACTTTACCCAAAGAGCGGCGGTACGAAACCTTTTCCTATTTGCCTCCCCTGACCGATGCGCAAATTGCGCGTCAGATCCAATACACGATCGATCAAGGGTATTTCCCCTGCATCGAGTTCAACGAAGATGCGGCAGCTCAAATCTACTACTGGACGATGTGGAAGCTGCCCATGTTCAATTGCAAAGCTCCCCAAGAGGTACTGAGCGAAGTGCAGCAGTGCCGCACTGATTACCCCAACTGCTACATTCGCGTGGTTGCCTTCGACAACGTGAAGCAGTGTCAGGTGATGAGCTTTATCGTTCACAAGCCCGGTACCAACACTGGTTACCGCTACTAAGTGATGACTACTGAGCGATAAATCTTGCGGGTCTTGATTTTTTGGACTCGTTGATTTGAATCCCTTGGGAACTAGGAGGTAGGATATCCTGCCTCCTTTTTGTTTTTTAACCGCACCTTTTTCCTATGAGCTTCTACATTTCCCCTCGCTTCCTCAACAAGCTGGCGATTCACATCACGAAAAACTACCTTGATTTGCCCAACGTGAAGGTGCCTCTGCTCTTGGGCGTGCATGGTCGCAAGGGAGAGGGCAAAACTTTCCAGTGCCAGCTGGCATTCGATCGCATGGGTGTCGAAGTCGTACATATGTCTGCCGGAGAGCTGGAAAGCCCCGACGCAGGAGATCCGGCACGTCTAGTGCGGCTCCGCTATCGAGAGGCAGCCGACCTAGTGAAAGTGCGCGGCAAGATGGCGGTGTTGATGATTAATGACATTGATGCGGGGGCAGGGCGCGTTGATCAGTATACGCAGTACACGATCAACACACAGTTGGTAAACGGTACGCTGATGAATATCGCCGATAATCCGACGAACGTGCAGCTTCCGGGCAGCTACGACTCTTCACCAATTCAGCGAATTCCCATCATCGTTACGGGCAATGACCTCTCGACCCTATATGCGCCGCTGATTCGAGATGGACGCATGGATAAATTTTTCTGGGAACCCAACCGCGACGATCGCATTGGTATCGTCAGCGGTATTTTCCAGGTGAACGAGGTGGCTCATGCCGATATTGAAAGACTGGTTGACACGTTTCCTGAGCAGTCAATCGATTTTTATGGAGCATTGCGATCGCGCCTCTATGACGAGCAGGTGCAAAGGTTGGTCGATGAGGTGGGGATCGATCGCATCTCTCTACGGGTGGTCAACAGCGCCGAAGCGCCGCCAGAATTTCGATCGCCTGATTTTAGCTTGCGGCACCTGATCGAGGTCGGGCAACAAATGGTGGAGGAGCAAAGGCGGGTTCAGGATATGCGCCTTGCCGAGGAATACAATAAGGCTCTCTACTTCAATCGCAAGCTGGGAGAAACTACTGAGTCTCGTCCCGAACCTGTAAATGGTTCCGCTGCTCCTGCCACTTCGCCACCGGGACAGCCTTCCAGCACTCAGCTTACGGCTGAAATGGTGACGCAGGTCAATCAAATCCTTGGGCAGGGGCATCGCCTAGGAATTGAGTATGTCGATCAGCGCCGCTTTCGCACCAACTCTTGGAACTGCTACGGCATGTTTGAAGGCAACGGTGCAGAAGCCATTGCCGCTCTGGAAGCTTGCTTGAGCGAACATCCTGAAAACTATATTCGAGTGGTGGGCATTAGTCTGAGCGATCGCCGTCGCCTACTAGAGCAGGTGATCCAACGCCCCGGATAGACCATAAGTAGTGGTATTCAGATACAGCTGCCGCCAGTTTGCTTAGGACATTTAGGGTGGGGTGCTTCGCGCCCCACCCTAAATGTCCCCGCTCTAACCGCTAAGACGGTTGCCATAACAATTTTTTGAGGACTACCAAACAATAAAAAGCCCCTGGTTTAAGCCAGGGGCAAGTAATCAGGGTGCATCTACCTCTTTTTTATACGCAGATAAATTTACCGCAACCGGAAAACTTTGGGGAGTTTAGTGCGCTTCACTAAAGCTTAAAAATTGTCATTAGAATCATCTGATCGATTCATAGGTGGAAAAGACCAGGAATACGTCTCTTTATCAGGGCATTGTTCTGATCCGTCGGTAATGCCATAAGGATGCATGGCACAAACCAGCATCGTGCCACTGTAAACTTGACCATGATAGTGCCGACAGCCAACGCAAAGCGGATGCTGATTAATCAGCGGCTCTACGGTATGAGTAATCGGCTCAGCTGCGCGATCGAGCGTCGCCTCAAAGCCCAGAATCATTTGCAGCAGCGGATCAAACCATTCGGTGAGCTGGTCATCCAGGCGATCGATATTGGGAGCTACCGTTTCCTCAAAGGGGGCAAGGGTTTGCTCTATCTCTTCGGCAACTTTTTCGGTAAATTCCAAGAGCACATCGGCCGCCTCATCAACGCCTTTGCCGACGTCCTGAAAAAATTGATCGATGCCTTCTGTCACAGCTTCCAATGCCTTCATCCAGTCTTGCTGCCAACCGTCCATAGCTTTGATTTTAGATTTTAGATTTCGGATTTTAGATTTTGAGGTGAAGCGATCGCGGTTTTAGTTACTTAGTCTCGTTTTAGCCGCCGCAGTTCTTCCTGAAGCTTGGCAACTTGATCGCGCAGACTGTCAGCTTGAGGAGATCCGGCAACTCGGCTTTCAGCTTGTGAATCTTCAGCTTGTGAATCTACTGAAACTTCATCGTCTAGGATCTCAATGCGTCGAGGTTCAGGTGTGGCAGCCGCATTCCCTGAAACCGCATCTTTCTGCGCCCGACTAACCATTTCGTCAACCATGTGCTTAGCTTCGTCGGCAGTCATTTCGCCTCTAGCCACCATTTCATCTGCAATCTTCTGGGCTTGCGATCGCAGCTCTCCCAGAGTAGTCCCTGCTTTCTCAGCAGCGTAGGATGCAACGCCTACACCTAGGTAAAAAGCTTTTTGTACTAAATCTCCAAAGTTAGCCATCTTAACTCAGACTCCTTCATGTCAGAGTGCCATAGCCTTCAGCATAGGAGCAATTTGGGCGATTGCCTATGTAGAATTCCACACTTGCTGTAGCGAGAATTCCGCAGAGGCTGGGGCGATGGCTTAAAAGCAAAAGACCCGGAGTTTACGCCTATTACAAGCATCCCGTATTGCTGCTACCTTCCGGTCCTGACAAAGTTTGGGCGTTGCAATCGCATAAATCCGAGTCCTTACCCAAGATAGCATAACGAGCAGGTTTAGTTGCAGCTACCTCATCACAGAGCTATTAAACGCCAAAGATTAAGAAGCTGAGCAATATTAAGAAGATTTAATGTTTACGCTAATCATTTTTCAGAAAATGTAAAGGAATGGAGGCTAATTTTGTTCCTCAGGATGCATTCTGATTTTCGATCAGCAGGGTATTCTGGGCTTAGAGGGGGTACGAGACAGAAGAATTCTCTACCTGTAGAACTGTAACTTTATTTGTAAAATGATGTTACGATTATGAGAGATATGCCTGTCTCGTGAGAAATGGGGTTGCTGAAAGACTAAGACTCTCACTTCATTAGAAGGATTTACCCGTCAAGTGCAGGGTAAATACGAAGAGATGTGTTGCCCCTTCAAGCCCACTGTCCGTTACATACACTGCTAGGTTGCAATATCGCCATATCATAGTACATTTGTTCTAAATCAGTTCCTCCACAGCTAGAGACGCGCTATGAAGACTACCTCAACCTCTGCTGACCTAGTACGCGCCTATCTCCGAGAGATTGGTCGGGTGCCGCTACTAACCCATGAGCAGGAGATTCTTTACGGTAAGCAGGTGCGCCGCTTGGCACAGCTTCACGAATGGAAAGAAGTTTTAGAAGATAAGATGGGTCGCGTTGCTACGCTGCAAGAGTGGGCAGAGTTTGCAACCCTCCCGACTGGGGAGCTAGAGAAGCTCATTGTTGAAGGTGAACATGCTAAGCGCAAAATGGTGGAAGCCAACCTGCGTCTGGTAGTTTCTGTGGCTAAAAAGTACATTAAGAGAAATGTCGATCTTCTTGACCTGATTCAAGAAGGCACGATCGGGATGCAGCGCGGTGTTGAGAAGTTTGATCCCACCAAGGGATATCGCTTTTCGACTTATGCCTATTGGTGGATTCGGCAGGCAATCACAAGGGCGATCGCCGAAAAGGGTCGCACGATTCGTCTTCCAATCCACATTACAGAGAAGCTAAACAAAATTAAGAAAGCTCAGCGATTGCTCTCTCAACAGTATGGGCGAGCTGCAACTGCGGCGGAGCTTGCGGCGGAGCTGGAGTTAACCCCTAAACAGGTACGCGAATACTTGGAGCGGGCACGCTTGCCTTTGTCGCTAGATTTACGGGTCGGCGACAATCAGGATACAGAGCTGGGAGAGCTGTTGGAAGACACAGGACCATCGCCAGAGGAGTTTGCGGCTCAATCGGCTCTGCGTTCTGAGCTAGAGCAAATTATGGCGGATTTAACGCCTCAGCAGCGAGAGGTTCTGTCTCTGCGGTTTGGCTTAGAGGATGGTCAGGCTTTGACTTTAGCGAAGATCGGCGATCGCCTCAATATCAGCCGCGAACGAGTACGGCAGATTGAGCGGGAGGCGTTGACTAAGCTGCGTAAGCGTAGAGCGGATATTCGTGAGTATTTGGCGAGCTGATGCTCATTTAAGACTCGAACGAGGCAGGTGGTTTTTGAGGATTGCATGGAGGGTAACGCTCAAAAACTACCTCTCCCTTTATCGAATGGTAGTGGTGTTTAGGCAAGGGTTTTTAGTGGCGTGGACTTTGCCCACGCCACTAAAAACCCTTGCCTCTTAAGGAACACCCATCAAATTGAACTGGCAGGAGTCCTTGAGGTGTGGGTGAGAACCAAACAGCTTTGAGGGTTTCCCCCAAACCCCTAGCAGGGGACGGGCACGTCCCCCACACCCCCTCTGCATGAGGCGTTTTGTGGGAGGAAGGGATCGCTTTGCATCGGTGAGGCGATCGGGCGTTTCTATTCGATGAAGCGGATGACTTGAACTTGCGGTTGAGGTAAATTGTGAAACTGAATTGCTTTGCTCTCGATTTCGTCTAGCTGCCCTAACGCTAGACCGCATGGATAGCCATATTTGGCTTTGACGCGATCGCTGGCAATCTGTAATGCAGTGCGCGATCGTGTTACGAAGTCTTCTAGCGGGTAGCTTTGTTCGGGCGTGAAATACTCCTTGACTATGAGCGAGGGCGAATAGCAGGTTTCTTGGGAGCCGTCGGGCCATTGGATTTGGAAACGAATTTCGGGCATAGTCGGTTTTGGGTATGGTTGGTTTTGGGTTTTGAGCTAGTGGTTTTGCGATACTTCTAGTAGCTGACGATAGGCTTTTATATGCATTTTGGCAGAGCTTTTCCACGTGTAGCTGTCACAAAGGGTTTGACTTTCAGCAATTAAAGCGTTTGCTAACTCAGGCTGCATCACCTGGATCATGGCTTGGGCGATCGCGCCTACATCTTCTGGGTTGACCATGAGTGCTTGCTGCTCTGACAAAAACTCGGTGAAGGGGGGCTGCCGTGAGGTAATGACGGGTAAGCCTGAGGCGATCGATTCCATCACGACTAACCCCCAGCCTTCTTTAAGCGAAGGAAATACAAAGGCATCGGCGGCATGGTACAGCAGCGGTAGGTCAGCTTCGGCAACTACTCCTGGCAACACGAGAGATTTGCTGACCCCCAGCCAATCGACTTCGGCGAAGAAGCGATCGCGGTAGTCTTGATAGTCAAATAGCGTTGCACCACCTGCAATTACAAGCTGCGCTTGGGGAAAGTGGTTCAGGGTTTGGGCGAAGGCTTGCAGCAGGGCGATCGAGTTTTTGCGGGGTTCGATGCCGCCTACGGTCAGATATATTGGGCTTCCGGATAGGCTGAGCTGCTGTTTCAGAGTAAGCAGAGCCTCTATGTTCTGAGGGGTGAGATGGCTTGGCGTAAAGCGATCGGTGTCTACGCCGTTGATTACTCGATGGGCATCAATGCCACGTTGAAGCAGTTGAGTTTGCCAGTAGGCACTGACGCAAAGGCATAGGTTGGGTTCGGCGATCGATTTTTCTTGGCAAGCCTGTAAGTAAGGGCTGTTGAACTCGTCAATATGGTGGACAGTCCGGATGAAGTGCGGAATTTGCCCCTGCTGCCGCAGTTGTAGCAAAGCATTGGCGCTAATACAGTCCTGCGCGTGATAGCAGTCGTAGGGTGAAGGCTCATAAGTCAGAAAATCAACGAATTCTTGAATCCGCTGTTGGATAAGGCGATCGATATCTCCACTGACAGGAGCAGTCGGAATGAGCTGTACTTTGCAGGAGAGAGGGCGATCGAAGCCTCTGTTTTTTCCGTCATCCGCTTTATCTAAAGCATAAATACAAACGTCATGTCCTAGATGATGCAGGGCTTCCGCCAATTCCAGCGTATGCACAACGCTGCCTCTGGGCTTTGTGGCGTAGGTGAGTAGCGCAATTCGAAGTCTGTCGCTCATCGTTGCGCCTTTGGAGGTATTTCGGGCGAAAAGCCTGTTAATGGCTCCTGCTGCAAGTCCCAAAAGAGCTGAGTTTCGCCCTGTAGTCGCAAGTTGAGCTTTCTCCCTGGCTGAATTTGTCCGACGATCGCGCAAGTCAAGTCTCGCTGATGAAACTTTTCCTGCACGGCAGTAACCTGCTCAGGACGAATGCTGAGCAAAAAGCCATAGCTCGGAAAACAGGTAAGCCACCGTTCCAGAGGCATATCTGGATGGGGAATTGCGTCTAAATCTAGCACTGCTCCACAGCCAGAAGTTTCTAGCAGCATCAGTAATGTGCCCACCACACCCCCCATGCTGATATCTTTCCCGGCATCGCACAGCCCCGACTCTGCCAAAGCAGGCAGAATCGCTAAATCTTGTCGCAGCTCTGCGGGGTCAGCCTCTGTGGCCGCATTCCAAAAAGGATGCTGAGGGTGGGCTTTGCCGCGTAGATCAATCGCCATCAGCAAGCAATCGCCCGCCCTGGCACCAAAACTGCTGATGAGCCGCTGCGATCGCCCCAAAATCGCCACAGACAGAGCGTTATAAACGCTATGGCAGTTGGTATGTCCACCGACAATCGGCACTTGATAGGTCTGAGAAGCTGCCCGCATTCCTGCCAGCAAAGCCTGACTCTGGGAAAGCGACTGGCTCCAGATGGTGTCTACGACGGCGATCGGTCGTCCGCCCATCGCATAAATATCGCTGACGTTTACCATGACGGCACACCACCCGGCAAACCAGGGTTCTGTCTCTACCAGCATCGGCAAAATCCCCTCGGCGGCTAAGAGCAGATAGCCGTCTCCGTCGGGAATGGCCGCACAGTCATCTCCAAGCTGAGCAGCAGACAGGTCTTGCCGGGATGCAGCCTCAGAGATGACCTGAGATATAACCTGAATGTCCTGCTTCTGCAAGATGCCCAAAGCTTGCCGTAGATTTGTGATGAGCTGACTTAACACGCTTGCGCCTCGTGCCGTTCGGCTTGCCAAAGAGGAAGGGCTGGGCGAGGTTCTGCATCAGGCAAAGAGAGAGGCTGATAATGGTCAAGATCAGCTTCCATCAGATGATGCAGCCGATCGCAGAAAGTTTTTTCCTGAAGCGATCGCCAATGCAGCCGCTGAAAAAAGCGCACGTTTTGCATCTGCACAGTTGCTAAAAACTGGTTACAGCCCCAAGTATTTGCCGTGGTGACAGCCTTTTCGATTAAGCCTTTGCCAATTCGCCAGCCTTTACGGTACTCCGGATGGGTGCCTAGCCTGCCACCATACCAAAGCCCCGGCTCCATTTCATAGATGCGGACAACGCCCACAACTTTTTGCTGCTCAGGCTGCTGCGAGTCCGGCGGCTGCAAAACAGTTGCAACAGCAATAATAGGATAGGCGATCGCATCCCACTCATCTAGATCATTTCCCTGAAAAATCTGCTGCTCTTCAGCAAAGATGGCTTGGCGGAGAGCAAAGTAGGCGGCAATTTCTGCTGGAGTTACCGCAAGCTTGAATTGATAGGAACAGCTGGACATGGAAGAAAATAGAGTAGGAACTTAGAGATTCAGGGCTTTTGTGGGTGTCGGCTGCTCAAAGGTCGACAGCGCCGAACAGGCACCACACTTGCCACATCCCGCTTTCATGGCTGCTGAAGACATGCCTGCCCGATTGAGCAAAGCGCTGACCTGCTGATAGAGGCTGTACATAAACTCGCTGCTAGGAGCAGGTTGGGCAGCAAGCGGCGTGCCGCTGATGGGCACAAAAGGCACTACAAACGGATAGACCCCAATTTGAATCAAGCGATCGCTAGCTTCCACCAACGTTTCTAAACTATCTCCCAAGCCTGCCAGCAGGTAGGTGCTAACTTGCCCCCAGCCAAAGACCTGCACGGCAGCTTCAAATGCTTGAAAGTAAAACTCTACGGGAACAGTCGCTTTCCCCGGCATAATCCGATCGCGTACCGCTGGATCAACGGCCTCCAAATGCATCCCCAAGCTGTCTACTCCAGCAGCTTTGAGACGATCGAACCAGATAAAATCATCGGGCGGCTCACACTGAACCTGAATTGGCAGGTCTACCCGCTGCTTGACGACGCGCACACACTCGGTGAGATAAGCTGCTCCGCGATCGGTGGTATTGGGCGTACCCGTCGTCATAATCATGTGCTTCACGCCGTCTAGCCGCACGGCAGCTTCAGCCACCTCGGCAAGCTGGGCGGGCAATTTACGCGCGATCGTTCGTCCTGCCTCCAACGACTGACCAATGGCGCAAAATTGACAGGCGCTTTCGGTATCGATGTAGCGCATACAGGTTTGCAACACCGTGGTCGCTAGGACATCCTGGCTGTGGAGTAACGCAATCTTCCAATAAGGAATTCCCTCTGCTGTGGCTAGACCATAGAACTTCGGCTGCTGCGGAAAGCTGATAGGGGCGATCGCCTCTTCCTGCAAGTGCAAAGTCTGTGAACCTGCACCAGAATCCAATTTTGCTGTGTAGGGCGATCGGGCGGCAGTTCCTGTAAAAATCGGCACCATCACCGTTGTGCCTTCGATCGTCACTGCCTTGTGATCAGAAGGTCCCGCTCCGCCCTTTCGTCCTGCGGCTCCTACCTCCTGCTCAACCAGCTTCAGACCATGCGATTGCAGTTCCGTAATCAGATGTTGTTTATCCATTGCAGAGAAAATAGAGGATCAGAAATGAGGCAGAGCATAAACCTATTGATCTTGGATTTCATCTAAAATCCAAAATCTCTAGAGAACTACCAGGTTTACTTGGCGAAAGACTAGAGGGCGAGGATTAGGGATTTAGGGTCAGGTAGGTCGGCTCGATCGGCGCTGGCGCTGATGCTCCTTGGCTCAGCAATTCAGCAGCAGCGGGAGCTGGATCGATGCCCGTAGCGACCGACCACTGAGAAGCATTCATCTGGAGCTGCAACAGGTCGGGGCGAGAGTAATGCCCGACGCTGTCCATCATGCGTTTGCGCTTGGTAATCAGGGAAAAATCTAGATCGGCGATCGCCATTCCCTCGCCTTCGGTAATGGACGGACAGAGCGGCACGCCCTCAGGGCTAATGATGGCCGTGTAGCAACCGCCCGTCAGCACCCGCTGCAATTTCTCATCGGCTGTCACCTGCCCAATCTGTTCGGGAGACAGCCACCCGGTCGCGTTGACCACGAAGCAGCCCGCCTCTAGAGCATGATGTCGAATGGTTACCTCTATCTGGTCGGCAAAGATTTGTCCCACCATGGAGCCAGGAAATTGAGCGCAATGAATTTGCTCATGCTGTGCCATTAGGGCAAACCGCGCTAGAGGGTTGTAATGCTCCCAGCAGGCAAGAGCGCCCAGCTTACCCACTGCCGTGTCTACCACCTTCAGTCCTGCACCATCGCCCTGTCCCCAAACCATGCGCTCATGGTAGGTCGGAGTAATTTTGCGGCGCTTTAGCAGCAGTGTCCCATCGGCATCAAACACAAGCTGAGTGTTATAAATCGAGCCGTTGTCTCGCTCATTCACGCCCAAAACCACGACAATTTTGTACGATCGCGCCGCTCGACTTACCGCATCTGTGACCGCGCTGGGAACCTCAACGGCTTCCTCATAGAGCCGCATATGCTCTTTGCCCATCAGCACAGGGGGCTGCACAAACGAAAAATACGGGTAGTAGGGCACAAAGGTTTCTGGAAACACCACAAGCTGTGCGCCTGCCTGAGCGGCTTTAGCGATCGCCTCTAGCACCTTCTCGGTTGTGCCCTCTCGGCTAAACAACACAGGGCTAATCTGCACGGCTGCCGCCCGGACTATCTGTGAATCGCTCATGGAGCTTCTCCTGACTGTATGCTCTTTTCCCAATCAATTCAACGGGTGATGATTTTGGATTTTGGATCTTAGCTCAACCCAAAATCCAAAATTTCTAGAAGTACAAAATTTCTAGAGGTACAAACTACAGTGTCCAGGTATCCAGAATGAACGCGCCATCCTTACGGTGCAGTAACACCAAATCCAGCACATCCAGAGGGCTAATCGGACGAATTCCTTCAATCAGCGAAGGTTCACCATGACCATAGAGCGCCTGCAATGCAAATCGACAAGCGTAGACTTTGCCGCCTTCCGAGATGAATTTGCTGATTTGATTGTTGAAATTCTGATGCCCTGGGAAAGCTTCATCTCCCAGCTTCGGAAAACCGCGCTGTACGCCCAGCGTCACGCCTGGCCCATAGAGCAAAATCGAAGTTTCAAAGCCTTTCCGCAGGAGGCGAGTGGCTTGCAGTAGGTTTACAAACCCGATCGATCCCTCAAAGGCAACCGTGTGAAACGTGACTAGCGCTTTCTCACCTGGATCTGCCTTTACATCCGGAAAAACTTTTTCTTCATAGTCAACTAGAAAATCACCAGCTTTGTGGGCGGGGTGGGTTACTTCAGGCACGATGATAGTCCTCAGAACGAAGGTTAAATCAAAATCTACTTAAATCTAGGCTGACTAGAGCGCGACTTAATACTATCCGCTACACCGCTACGTTGTCTAAGCGGACAGAACATTAAGCTAGAAATCTAGCTTTCAGGCTATGTGAAGCGTAGAAGCATCGGATAGCATCGCTTGTGTAGTTCGCTACAGAAACTAGAAGTCTGATTCTATGAACAGGCGCGATCGCCAACCTTCAAAAAAATACCATCAATTAGTCCAAATTACCTGTCTAAATGAACAGGCTATGCACTTTTGAGTCCCAGATTTTGCGTGGATGTAGGCTGGGTTAATCTACGCAAAAAGCGCCCTCAATCTATTGAGAGCGCTCACGAAAGTTAGATTATGGCTGTCGCCAGTTGCCTAGGACATTTTTAGTGGGGCGCGAAGCGCCCCACTAAAAATGTCCCCGTCCTAACTGCTTTGACGGTTGCTGTAAAGATCAGGAAACCTGCGCTGCCATCAGCTGTTTCTCAGGCAAGGTCGTGTGTTGTCCCACAATTTGACGGAACTGCTCACCCTCGATCGTTTCCTGCTCCAGCAGCATCTCGACTAGCTGATCCATTAGCTCCCGGTTCTCGCGGATGATACGACGAGACTCGCCATAGCAGCGAACGGCGATCGCTCTCACCTGATGGTCAATTTGGGTCGCAACTTCTTCAGAATATTCCACCCGCGCCATCCAGTCACGCCCCAAGAACACCTCGCTATTGCCGCTTTCTAGAGCGAAAGGTCCTAGCTCAGACATACCGTAGCGCGTCACCATTTCCCGCGCTAGGTTTGCCACCACTTGAATATCGTTGCTAGCTCCCACCGTAATCTCGGCATCGCCAAACACTTCTTCCTCGGCGGCGCGTCCGCCCAGCGCGATCGTGATGCGATCGAGCAGCCAGGAGCGGGTGTACAGACCGCTATCAATCATCTCTTCGTTAAAGGTCTGCTGCGCAAAGCCTCCAATGCCGCCCGATCGCGGAATGATCGTCACCTTATTGAGCGGGTCAGAGTTTTTGAGCAGCGTCATCAGCAGGGCATGACCGACCTCATGGTAGGCAATCAGCCGCTTCTTCTTGCTGTCTAGGAGCGGTGTTAGGGTCATGCCCGTAGTGACGCGATCGATCGCATCATCAATTTCTAGCGGAGTCACAGCTTCCTTGCGCCGACGTGCCGTTAAGATTGCCGCCTCGTTGAGCATATTAGCTAGCTCAGCACCCGAAAAACCGGGCGTACGGCGGGCGATCGTCTCTAAAGACACACTGGGATCAAGCTTCTTGTTGCGAGCATGAACTTCCAGGATACCCAAGCGACCCTTATAGGTGGGCAGATCGACCTGCACCTGCCGATCGAATCGACCCGGACGCAGCAGCGCCGAATCCAAGACATCTGGACGGTTGGTTGCTGCAATGATGATGATTCCGGCATTGCCTTCAAAGCCATCCATTTCGGTCAAGAGCTGGTTCAGAGTCTGCTCTCGCTCGTCGTTGCCGCCACCAATCCCCGTACCGCGCTGCCGCCCCACCGCGTCAATTTCATCGATAAAAATAATGCAGGGCGCGTTCTCTTTTGCCTTTTTGAACAGGTCGCGCACCCGCGAGGCACCTACTCCGACAAACATTTCCACAAATTCGGAGCCGGAAATGCTGAAGAAAGGGACACCCGCCTCTCCGGCGATCGCCTTAGCCAACATGGTTTTTCCTGTACCTGGAGGTCCCACCAAGAGCACGCCCTTAGGAATCTTCGCCCCTACAGCCGTAAATCGCTCCGGCTTCTTCAAGAAGGTAACGACCTCTTGCAGCTCTTCCTTAGCTTCTTCAATTCCGGCAACATCATCAAACATCACGCCTGTTTTGGCTTCCATTTGAAAACGTGCCTTCGATTTGCCAAAGCTCATTGCCTGACCCGAAGAATTATTCGTTCGCCGCAAGAACATCAGCAGCGCCATCAGCAGCACAAACGCCAGCAGACCGTGGGTAATCAGCCAAGCCACCGTGCCGCCATCAGTCGAGGGCTGCACTTCCAGATCGACATTGTTGTTACGGGCAGCCTCAACTAATTCAGGATTGCTGTCGCCAAACAAAACAACTTCTTGGGTGGCGCTGTCCTTCGCCTGGTTCTTCAGCCGCACCTCTGCGACTCCCCGCACCGGGTCGATCGCCACCTTCGCAACTTCTCCCGCCTCAATCTTTTCAACCAGCGAACTATAGGTCAGCCCGCCCTCACGAGACGAAGTTTGCGCCACGCTGGGCGGACTGATCAGCGTAGCCTGGAGCATCAGCCAAACTGCCGTCACCGTTCCAGTCACCAGGGAGCTTTTCAGGGGGCGCTTCCCCTTTTTATTCAGCGTACCCATCAAAACTTTACCCTCAGCCTGCTTCATATTCTCTCTGTCGCCTTTTGCAATCTGCTACAGCTCGGCGCATTGTCTTCAGCCAAACTACCCATTCTGTCGGGCGAGTCTGACGAAACAACAGCTCTAAATCCAGTGTAACTCTAGACACTCTAAGTGACAGGTCTAAAAGAGGGATAAAGCTCTAGCCGATCCTGCGACAACGGGCACTCAATAGGAGCGATCGCACTAAAATCAGCTTACGCATCGAAGATGGGCAGGTTGTACATGATGGGCGGGTTGTACATGAGAAGACATGTTCATATAGGGTCTGGACTGATTGGCATCGTCGCAGCTAGTTGGATTGGGTTTCCGGCGGTTGTCGCGCAGGGCAGCCCATCTCAGCTTGTATCCCAGGTAACTCTTCCCTCGACTCAAGAGCAGCCGCAACGCCTACAGGAAGCGAACCGGATGCAGGACTTGCAGCAAGAGTTGCAAATGCGCAAGGTGGTTCAGGAAGAAGTCGATCGCGCTTTCAATCACACTACAGCTTTGCTCAATGTCCTGCTGGCAATTTTGACAGTGCTGCCCATCATTGCCACGGTGCTGCTATATCTCTCTCGTCAAAGAGCTATTCAACAGCTACGCGAAGAAATGGACGAGCAGATCCGAAAAGAAATTGAAGCTCAGGTACAGGCAGAGTTAAAGCAGCAGACGCTCATTATTCAGAAACAAATGCTTGAGTTGGGGCAGGAGTCCCTAGCTGTGACTAGACAAGTGCAGCAGCAAGCTAGTGAATTTCAGGCAGAAATCGATCAGCTAAAAACCGAATTTGAAACTCAGCTAGAAGCGCTTAAAAGCGCTGCAACAGAAGTAGAGCGAGAAAAAGACCGCATCTTTCAGCAAATCACTAGCATTACTCTCGTCGCCACTTCAAAAGACGAACTCTCTGACGAAAAGAAACGGAAAATTGAAACGCTAACGGAGCAGTTGGATCACTTGAAGTCGAAAAGTTCGAGTCTAGATCTGTGCATCAATGACTTTGTGCGAGAGGGAGATGCTTTATTCTTTGCAGGGCGCTATGCAGAAGCAATTCATGCCTACGATCAGGCGATCGGTAAAACCCTCGTTGATGTTGACGATTTATTTGCAGCATGGCATGGAAAGACTAAGGCGTTGCGCAGGCTCAGGCAATATCCGCAGGCATTGGCAGCCAGCACGAGAGCCATGGCATTGAAACCCGACGATTCCCTCATGTGGTTTGAACGGGGCTACCTGCTACACATTCAGGGGCAATATGCTGAAGCCCTAGAAATATACGATCGATTAATTGCCAATCAACCCAGCTTCTATCGTGCCCGTAATCACAGAGGATACGTCTTGCTCAAACTGAAAAGATATGAAGAGGCGATCGCTGAACTCAATAAGAGCATTGAAATTAAACCAGATTATGGCAACGGCTATTATGGCAAGGCGTATTACTATCTGCTTCATGATCAGCCCGATCTGGCATTAGAGAATCTAAAAATTTCGATTGCGTATTACCCCAGGTATAAGACCAGAGTAAAGACTGATTCAGACTTTGCCAGCTTGTGGGACAATTATCACTTTCAAGATCTAGTTGGGATCTCTGTAGCATCGAAGTCCGTGATTCAGGAGTAGGCTCATTGTCAGTGCAATGATGATGGTCAGTGCAAGGATGATGATGGACCGCGACCCAACGTTTTCTCTCGGAGACAGAACCACTCTAGGGCAGGAAACTGCTATCCAAAACCTGTTCCAGAGAATAGGGACACTCTGAGGGGAATGTGTCATAGCTCAGGTTGGTTTCTCTGACCGCCAAATCTAAGCCGTACTCAAAACCCAGGGTAAAAGCTTTTGGTAAGTAAGGCTTCAGGCTGGGATTTTCCTGTAGATGTCTGGCGATCGCGCTACGCTGCTCCCGAATTGTGGCTCTCCAGCTATTGCTCTGGCGATCGGGTTGAAACTGCCACTTGAGCAAATGAGCCAGAAGAATCCGCAGCCGGGACTCCAATTCTCTCTCCTGCTGCTTGCCCAAACTGGCTATTTCCTCAATCAAATGCTCAACGTCTAATGACTCCCAGTCTCGATTTCCTAGAAACAGAGACTGCTCCCGCGTCCAGCGATAAAAATCTTTGTCGTAGGTGTCGTACATGATTTAGCTCTAGACGAGTACCGAGTCAGCTATCTGGCGTTGCTGGTTTTATGTATGAATTTTTTTGAAAGGGGCGCGGAGCGCCCCTTTCAAAAAAATTCATACATAAAACCAGCAATACCAGCTATCCCAATTATTGCAGATAGCCATTTAGGGCGGTGATTGCCCAAAGTTTTCATAAAAAAGGGTGGACATTGCCCACCCATCAAAACCTTTGTCGATCGCCCTTCTAAACTTCCGGCTGGTCTGTTTGATCACCCGGCGAATCACCAGAGTGATGACCGTGAAAGCGAATGCCTAAGAAAATATCGTAGACAAAACTCCAGAAAGCTTTGCCCTGAAAAACCCCTAGCGACTGATGACAACCCTTAGCATCTAGCAAAGGACGAGTGGCCTCATAAGCAGGCTGGTACTTATACCAAGGAATTGAAGGCCAAAGATGATGAATCAGATGGTAGTTCTGCCCCATAATCAGCACATTCAAAACAGGATTGGGATAGACGCGGGCATTCTTCCAGCGATCGCGCTCTTGAAAGGGACGATGCGGAAAGTAGTCGAAAAATAGACCGAGCGCCAAACCTACAACCAGCGCTGGAGAGAACCAGTAATTAAACAAAAAGTCTACAAAGTCATAGCGAATCGCTAGAAAGACGATAGTCGCAAACACCAATCGGCTCAAAAACCACTCCAGCAGTTCAAACTTACGCCACAGCTTCCGCTTGAAGAAAAACACCTCGTGGTAAAAGAAACGAGGCGCGATCAGCCATAGAGGCCCATAGGTTGAGACAAAATGGTCGGGATCATTGTCTGGGTCATTGACGTTTGCATGATGCTGCATGTGTACCCGCGTAAACACAGGATACGCAAAGCCCAGCATCAGAGCGCTGCCATGCCCCAAAACAGCATTCATCACCCGATTACGATGCGCCACATTGTGTGAGGCATCGTGGATTACGGTGCCGACGATATGCAAAGCGATCGTGTTAATGCAAAAACAGAACCATCCCGGTAAATTCCACAGCCAGTATCCCACCGTCGATGCAATCGCCATTGCAACTGCCGTCAAGAACAGCAGCAGGGTTGGGTTTAGGCTACCTGGCGGACCCAAGAATTCTCTCGGCACAGTCAGGGGCTTTATTGCCTCCGACACCATGATATTTCCACTCCTTTACGCAGTCACCCTTGTGCAGTATAAGGTACAGAGCATGAATAATAAAGTTTTGTGAAATAAGCTCATTTAATCAGATAGATGGCAGACCCTACAAAATCTCTGATGGATGAGCCAAAAGAGATGAGATATTGGCCTGAGCCACGAATGCACTTACCTGAAAAAGCAGTTTTCAGCAAGCTTTTGAAAATTCATCTCGCCTTAATCAATATCTCTTCACATTCTCCAGGAAATTCATGAACTCCGCAGAGTTTTTCCGCAATACTACTGAAACAGGTTGAGGTTGGCATTAGTAAACGAAATAACTCTGCAACTCGCTTGTCTGTAGAGCGATCGCCTTTTGGGAAGCATCGAACCGCCAAAAAAATTCCTTCACCTTCTCCCGGTTTTTTCAGTACTTTCAACCTAACATTTTCCATTCAGACACCTTATTAAGTGACATATAGCCAGAGATAGCAAAAAGTAGAACGCCTGACACCTTGAGTTCCTGATACCTTGAGTTCCTGATACCTTGAGTCCCTGACACCTTGAGTTACAGACACCCTAGGTTACAAACACTTTAAGTCAGCGCGTCGCAAGCAAAAGCCCCCATGGGGTGTAGATACTGTAAGGACGATCATGAACACTCGCTCTTTCATTGACCCCAGCAAAAGAACCAATCGCCGCGCTGCCTCAAAGTCTCAGCATTCCGGCAGTCAGCCGCAAAAACGGTGGCAATCTAAGCCTCTAAAAGCTATCGATCGCCTGTCTTCAGATTGCCAGCTCAGCTCAGTTGAGTATGACACAGTGATTCGGCAGCAGGCTCTATCGCTAGCTCAGCAGGGCAGCATCGCAGAAGCCATCGCTTTATTTAGCGAACTGTTAATCCGCAACCCCAAGAGCGCCATTGATCACAGCAATCGAGGATTAATTTACGCTCAAAGCGGGCTGTTCGAGGAAGCGATCGCCGACTACAACCGCGCCATTGAGCTAAACCCTCGTCTGGATAGTGCCTACAACAACCGCGCCAACTACTACGCATCCCAGGGGCAATATTTAGAAGCCATCCTGGACTACGACATCGCGCTGGATCTTAATCCTGCTAATGTGCGCGCCTGGATCAATCAGGGCATCACCTTCCGAGAGCTAGAAATGTACGATCGCGCCCTAGAGAGCTTCGATCTAGCCCTTTGCCTGAGCCGCTTAGAAGGTCATATCTTTGCCGAACGTGGACGCACCTATCACCTGCGAGGAGACTGGAACTGCGCGATCGCCGATTACCAGCGATCAATTGGCAAACTCTACCAATCTGCAACCTCATCGCAAGATCCTGCCCTACGGCTACGCCTTCAGGTAGAAGGATGGCAAGATGAATTGCTAAATGCAGCCTTTGAGCAAGACGATGCATGGAAATTTTGAGCAGGACAAGTTTGAAAAGGTTTGGTTTGACAAATTTGTACAGCAGGCTCAGCGTAAACATGGGGCTGAACTCGTTCAGCCCCATGTCAAAGCCCATCTATTGGCGCTAAATTAATCGATTGAGATGGACTGAGGGCCATTCTTGCCGTTGGTCGCTCCGCTCGAAGTCGAGGAGTACGATCGCGAACCAGATTGATGATCCAGCCAACTCCTGACCGGATCTTCGGATAAATTAAGGCGTAGAAGCCCAGAAACGACACCTCCCAAGAACGCTACAGGGTGTCCGACTAACTCTCTAAATACGGGCGTTAGCTCATCCAAAAACATTCCGAAGCTCCTTTTTATAGCGTGTATAGGGCGATCGCTCTGATCCTAGCACCTGAATCCTTAGCACCTGAATCCTTAGCGCCTAGATCTCGCTTACCCTTTCTTCTCTGGCAGCATGCACTTGTCGCTGTCGCAACCCGCCGGACCCGCCTCAAACATTTCACCTGAGTCGTAGCGGCTGAGAACCTGATGGAAATCATCCGTGCGGCGGCGCATCAGCACCTCTTGGGAAAACTGCTCGTACTCTACTTTAGAAATTGGCTCAAACGGTAGGCGAGGGAAGGTTTGCAAATCGTCGAACCGAGCCAGCAGAGCGGCTGAGATATAGCCCTCATCGGATTGAATCGCCTGATGTAGCCGAGCCGCCAGCCCGTCAATTTCGTTTTCCCGCAGCTCGATCGTTGCCGAGGTGTTGTGAGCCGTGTAGTGCTTCTGCACCTGCATATAGAAATCTGCCTGAGCTAGCGCCGAGAATTTGGAAATATCAATTTGGTCAGCTTCCGGCAGGTTCGCCCAGGAAACTTCTACCGGAATTTCTACCAGCCACTCGGTGCAGCGCGGATCAAAGGCATCATCCAGCAATCGACCGTTCTCGTCTTTATCCGACTGAGAGGGAATCAGCCGATAGCCGTAGTCGTAGCAAGCCATCGCCACCGGATCGTTTTTGCGGAAGGTGATGCGACGCAGGAAGCGCTGAGCCTTGGGCGGATGCCAGCCTGGACTTGCACCCGTCAGCAGACTCTTGGTTCCGGCAGGCTGAACGGTAGTGCAGCGATTGGGGCGACGCAGGTTGTGGCGATCGCAATATTCCCAAACCACACGATGCACGGTTGCTTTCCAGCGGCTGAGGTATTCCTGCTCTTTTTGTTTGAATTGCAGCCCTGTAACCGTATCTGGACGACCTTCTTCCCACCAGCGCAGCCACTCAGCGCCAAAGGCATGAACGAAGAAATCAAAGAGTCCGGTGAAGGACACGCCGACGATCGGGTCGAGCAGACGCGACTCCTGATAGCGAGGCTCACCAAACTGGTGGTTCAGCAACCCGGCAACTGAGAGCGCCCCCGCCGTGAATGCCTCCTCCTGCTCCTTGAAGTTAAGTGGATCAAGCTGATTCAGATGCACTTCAGACAGGTTGCAGTGGAAGTTCTCTCCGAGGATTTCGCCGCAGGGATTTAGCCCATAGCGTCCTAGCCGATGCTCTAGCTCTTGGTCAGATATTTGGGGCGAGTGAGCCTTTAGCCACTGCTTGCCTTTGCCCTGCCCGTAGGCTTGCAGAAAATCTGTCTTTAGAGCTGAACTGGTGAGCAAATCGCCATTGGAACGGGCGATCGCCTCTCCTGCCCACTGAATTGCTCCTTCGCCTGAGTAAAACTGCTTCCGCACGGCATCCGTGCATTCTTGCAGCGTTGGCTTGTGGTGAAAAACGCGCGTGTGGTTTGCCATCCGCAGCACGTCTCGTTCGGGGTCAATGCTCCAATTGCCTGCCGCATCCTGCTGCCAGAGGTTATCTTTTGCGGTCGTTGCCGTTTGGTCTTCGCTGTCAAACTGTCGCATTCCGGCACTGCGGCGAATGTTTCCGGCCACTACGCAAGCTGCCGCTTCGTCAATCAACAAGCAGCACTCGATCGCATTTAGCTTGCGCCCGATCGTTTTGTTTAAAATTGCGGCACAGCGCTCGTAGAGCTGGGGCAGACGTACCGGATTTGCCACGCCGCCAAAGCCCTTAAGTCGCTCTCCTGCGGGACGCACCTGGCTCAGATCGATTAAGACCTGCACTTCTCCAGAAAAGCGATCGTCTGTCGAAAGCTCTAGTAAAGTCTGGTAGGACTTGACCCAACCCCTGCGGCTATCTCCGACCTGAATCGTTGCCTGATTTGCGGCAAAGCTGACCTCAGTTGTGTCTCGACGCAGCTCTGGAGATGCAGAGCCGATCGCACCTGTCACTTCTACCGTTAGGCGATTGCGAATGACCGGGAGCTGATCAATATACTTGGGTTCCAGCACGGCTCCAGTACCGCAGCCCATCATTGCCAGATCCATCATCAGACCAAAGGCACGCCAGTCCACCACGTTGGTGCTGGTGCAATTGTAGGAACCAGAGAAGTTTTCGGGCTTGGCGATCCAGTCTGTGCCGCCCACCCAAAGCCAGCGACCCGACGGCAGACTTTTGAGCTGTCGCTGCATTCGAGAGACTAATTCGGCTTCCTGGGGCGTCAGGTTGCCTAGCTCGACCACGCCGCGCAGAGTGCGATCGCACACCTCCTCCCAAGTTTCTCGAACGTTCGCCGCCTTTTCTCCACGACGGCTGTAAGTTCTAAAAAATACGGGGTTGGCAGCAGGAGCTGATTCTGGAAAAGGGTTTGCGGGAGACGGGCTAGGTGAGTCGTTTAGGCGAGTACGTTCGAGATCTTGAACCATGAGTGATGCCTCGGTTTCACGGATGTAGAGTGTGACGGTATAGCCAACGCAGTCTGACAGGTTTGCCTGAAGCCAGAGGCTTGCAAGACAGCTATCATGATCCACCGCTAGAGGCTAAAACCTTATGAGAATGCGATCCTACTCTACATCTAGAGGTTTCGCTACTTTTTAAACACTAGATTTAGAAAGGAATGTCGTCGTAATCCACCTGGTCAGCGCTAGGCTTTGAACCTGAGTAGGCAGGCGATTTGGCTGGCTCTGAGGCGGGAGCACCCATAGGTTTGGCAGCAGGCTTGGTTTTCGCCACGCTGGTCGGGGCGGCGCTGGGCGTGAAGGTAGTTCCCGTTGGGGCAGGGCTAGAAGCGCTCGTAGAGGCAGGAGTGACGGCAGAAGTCGTTAGGCTAGAATCTGCACCAATCAGATGAATTCGCTGTGCCGTCAGTTCAGCCCTAGTTTCCTTAAAACCCTCTGGACGATCGATCCGATTCATGTTGAGCCGACCCTCAACGATGACGCGATCGCCCACATGATATTTTTCCTGAATTTCCTGCGCCAGGTTGCCCCAGCCCACGACCTTGAGCGTTGAGGGCGGATCTTCATCGCGTATGCCGGGAAACTGAACAACAATTTCGGCAATTGGCGTTTGGTTGTCAGGCGTATAGCGGAGCTGAGGATCTTGAATGACTTCAGCCATCAAAATGCAGTTGTTCATAAGATATCTCCAGGTGGGTTCAGCGCAATGGCTTCCTAATTAAGTTTCGCTAATTTCGCTAATTAAGTTTCTTAGTGTAGCTGCACTCCTAGATTTTTAGATAAATTCTAGAGCGCGATCGCCGCAAATTTCAGACGGCGACTTGAGTAGTAAATATGTATTATTTTAACATGAAGTATTGAAGCTAGTCCAAACCTTAGCCGGACAGCCATCGCCTACTCCATCTGCATTTGGCTCTCGTCTAAGCCATGATCGCGATCGACAAAATCTTGCACAAACGATCGATACTCTCGCAGCGTCTCGTCTACCCAGCCGCGATCGTGGCTATCGGCATAGAGATGAACCAGCGGTTCTCCAGCATCGGGCAACAGCAGCACCCAGCTATCGTGCTGAGAGTTGAAGATCTTGACGCCATCCGTGAGATCCAGATTTTCGACCGGGTTATTTTCCACTAGGTGTCGCATCAGCGCCCCCTTGACTGCCCAAGGACAGCGAACCGTCAGCGTTCGATGCGAGACACGCGGCAGCTCAGAGCGAATTTGACCCAAGGTGCGGGGCATATTGAAGCGATCGCGATCTTGCAGCGACAGCATTTCAATGAGCTTACCGATGCAAAACATGGCATCAAAGCCGGGGTGAATTTGCGGAAAGATAAATCCCATTTCGCCGCTGCCCCCTAGCACAACGTTGGCGTTGGTGTGGCAAGCCTCCATGAGCGCCGTGGGGTTGGCTTTGGTGCGAATGACGCTGCTGTCGTGCCGCCGAGCAATTTGCTCAACAGCGCTAGAGGCATTGACGGGCACTACCACCATGCCTCTGGGATACTCCATCAGCATCATGTGCGCCATGAGCGCCGTCAGCATTTCGCCCCGAATGGCACTGCCCGACTCATCGACTAGAATGAGCTGCTCTCCGTTGGCGGAAACTTGGACTCCGAGACTTGCTTTCAGCGCCTCCACCACATGCCCCAACTGGCTCAGCAGCACCTCGCGATCGGCATTAGAGGGAATGTTTTGGCTAAGGCTAGCGTTTAACACGACGGCATCGCAGCCAAATTTGCCCAACAGCTGCGGCAAGACTGCCCCTGACAAGGCGTAAACATAGTCAATGACGATTTTGGGTTTGCTGCTCCGCATCGCCTCAGCGTTGAGATGACGCTCGAAGCTGGCGCTGTAGAGATCGGTGACTTGCGGCACATAGACAACGTTGCCGATTTCCTGAATTTGCGCCCGTCGGAAGTCTTCTTTAAAGTAAGCTCCTTCAATCTTCTTCTCCCGCGCCTTAGAAAGATTGATCCCTTTCTGATCAAAGAACTCAATCAGCAAATGATCGGAGCGATCGGGGTGAACCCGCACATGGATACCTCCTGCGACTGCCAGCGTCGGCACGGCAGTCCGGGCGATCGGGATAGAGGTCGCCTCCAAATGCTGGACGTTGATGCCTACCGACATTAGCCCTGCAATTAGCGATCGCGTCACCATGCGGGAGATCGGGCGCTGGTCGCGGGAGACGGTGACGTGAGAACCAGGCTTCAGCGTTGAGCCATAAGCTCCTCCCAGCCGGACGGCAAACTCTGGCGTAATGTCTACATTTGCCAGACCCGAAACTCCCCGCTGACCAAATAAGTTGCGGTGTGCGGTGTGTCCCCAGATCAGATTCATATTTAGGGTTGCTCCCGGATCGATCTTTTTGCTGGGCCAGACTCGCACATTGGGCGTAACGAGCGCCTCTTCCCCAACGGTCGAGAGGGAGCCAACCACTGCGCCTTCTAGCACCTGTGCCCGACGATCGATTCGGGTGCCTCTTGCCGCTACGCAAGCAATGAGCTGAGACTCTTCGCCTACGATCACGCCATTCCAAATAATCGGGCGCTTCAAATCGGCATCGGCTCCAATGCTGACATTATCGCCAATGACGGTACCCGCCGAGATTTGGACTCGCGCCCCAATGCGGCAGTTGTTGCCAATCAAAGCGGGCGTTTCCAGGTGAGCCGAAGGATTGATGTAGGTGTTTTGCCCGACCCATAGACCGGGCGATCGCTCCATATAATCCATGTCTAGCTTGACTCGCTGGTAGAGCGCCGCATATTGCGCCTCGCGGTAGGTATCCAGATGACCCACATCGCACCAGTAGCCCTGCGTCACGTAGCCATACATCGGCTCGCCTTTTTCTAGCAGCAGCGGAAAGAGATCTTTTGAAAAGTCGCTTTCCTGATCGGCACTCAGATAATCCAAGACCTCTGGCTCTAGAATATAGGTGCCTGTGTTGACCGTATCCGAAAAAATTTCGCTGCTAGAGGGCTTTTCCAAAAACCGCTGGATGCGCTGATTTTCATCGGTGATTACTACGCCAAACTCGATCGGATTAGGGACACAGGCAAGAATTAGCGTGGCTTTCGACTGTTTTTCTTTGTGAAACCGAATAGCGGCAGTTAGGTCAAAGTCGGTAATGCTATCACCGCTAATCACCACAAAAGTGTCATCCAGCAGCTCCGCCACATTTCTGACGCAGCCGGACGTACCCAAGGGCTGATCTTCTTCGACGGCGTAGGTCATCTGTACGCCAAACTCACTGCCGTCCTGAAAATAGTCCCGCATAGCGTCAGGCAAGTAGTGTAGCGTTGCAATCACCTCAGTGATGCCGTGCCGCCGCAGCAGATTGATAATATGTTGGGCGATCGGACGGTTCAAAATCGGCACCATGGGCTTGGGCAAATCACAGGTCAACGGTCTTAGCCTCGTTCCTGACCCGCCTGCCATTAACACTGCTCTCATAAATTCTCCTTCCCGACTCCGTTTTTGCCGATGCCCAAAATCACTGTCCAGAATCGCTGATGCGCCTGATTTACTTCAGCTTCTTTTAATCTAGTCTCATATTCGATCGCGTGTAGTGAGCAGTGTTCCAAATGAGGGGTTAATTTTTTTAAAAAGGTCATGGAGCGTCTCTTGAATAACCCAATCCTTTCAAAACCGGATTCAAAGCTGTATGACGATCGCTGCTTTGATTCAAAAAAATTCTTAATATTTATTTGCAAGGCTTAAACGCTAACTTAGGTATTTTTTGAGAAATACATTTTGAAAACTGCATCCATAGAGCAAAGCTTCAATTGCAACGTCTGTTCTATGGCAACACTTCAGTTTGCTAACTTACACTGAGAGTAAAGATTGAGCCGTTAGAGTCAAAATTTGTTGGGAGGTTTAAATGGGATCTTTGCTAGGGCTTGTTGCACTTGTAGTCTATGTGGGCGGAGCTTGGAAGTTTTGGACGGGCTTCAATCGTACTAACTTTAGCCAGGGAAAAGTTCATTTGTCGCTACTCTGGCCGATCTATATGTTTTCTAAGCCTTATCGACAAAACTTCACTAAAGCTCTGAAAGGCTAATTGCGCAGGCTATTTGTGAAGGCTATTTGTGAAGAGCTACATCAAGCTTGAGCGCTGTCCATGAGGCGGTGCTCAAGCTTTGGCAGGTGCTCAGTCGGATGAAAGGCGCGATCGGCTAAAGTAGCAACAGCGGGTGCGTGATATTTCAAAAAGCAGCCCGTGCAGTATTGAAGCGTATTTTAAGGACATTGGGATGGCAAAGGATAAGGGTCAGGGCGATAGGCAGCTATCGGAGTTTTTGGGCGATCGCTCCAGCGTCTGGGCAACTCAGCTAGATGCCATTGCTCTGCGGTTTAATCGAGAGTACCGCAAAGAATCCTTTAATCTGCCGCCCGAAGTCGAAGCCATGCCGATCTTTCAAGAGTGGATGGCTGGGTCACTTACCAGCAAAATTGCCTCGCCTTTCTGGGACTTGGCGAAACCTAAAAAGCAGCAGAAATGTCTCGACTTGGGCTGTGGGTTCAGCTTTATGATCTACCCTTGGCGAGAGTGGGAAGCCCAATTTTATGGGCAAGAAATTAGCTCTGTTGCCCGTGATTTTCTGACTTCCAGGGGTTCTCAGCTCAACTCCAAGCTATTCAAAGGCGTTCAGCTCGCAGGTGCCCACGAACTGAACTATGAGAAGAATCTGTTTGATTTGGTGATTGCCACGGGCTTCAGTTTTTACTATCCCCTCAGCTATTGGGCAGATGTGCTGGCAGCCGTTAAGCATGTCCTCAAGCCTGAGGGATTTTTCGTATTTGATGCGATCGCCCCTGATACTGAAATGGCGGAAAATTGGGCAATTCTGGAAACCTACCTCAGCGCTGAGGTGTTTTTGGAGCCGCTGGAGGATTGGCAAAAGCTAATTAAAGCGTCGGGTGCCCAAATTGTGAGGCAGCAGCAGGGCGATTTATTTCAGATGTATAAAGTAAAGTTCTGACGAGATGACGGAAGATCTGCGGAATACACGCAGTTCATTGTGACGGTATTCTAAATTTAATTAGAGGATGATGAAAGCTTTGCTCCACAGAGCTTTCATCATCCTCTTTTTTTATTCATCTATGTCTGAATAGCTGCCCTTTTCGGTAATTGCTGAGGCAAATAACTAATTGACGGGGTGAGTGCGATCGTAGAAATCGTCAGATGCACGGATTGAGGCTTCACCAGAATTTCATATATTACAGCTATGGATTCATGGAATCGAAATAAAAGCGCATGAGTCAGTAGATTCTATGAAATATTGCCGATTCAGAAATAGCCCGTTCTGAATTCAGATTTTCAAGGAAGAACGTTCCTTCGCATCTGCCTACATCTGCATCTACCTATAGATATTTTTAGTTTCAGAAAAGTCTCAGAATGAATTTATTCTACGACTTTTTAGGTAGCTAAGACATCATATTTTTATCCTGGAAGAACGATCTGTTGCGGTTTATTTTGTCTTGATTTTTGTCTACTTCTGTCTCCAAGAATGATTCGTATTGGCGACAGTAATAGCCTCTATCTGTAAGCGCAGTTCGCCCTGTATCTCATCTCCTCGCTCGCTTGCACAAGCATGAGCGCCAAAATTTTCAGTCTCAGCAGAGAGCTGATGCCTTCTCTGCCACAAATTCCAATGCCGCTATTTCGCAAATCGACGCTGAGCGCTAGATGCACAGCGAAATTTGCCTACTCATTCAGAAAATTAACCCAGGAAATTTCATCATGTCGGAATCTTCTACAAAGAACAAGTCCCTGGGAATTGGTTTGGGAGAAGTCACTTACTATTCTACACAACTGCCGCTTATCGATCTATTTAAGACTGCGCGGAGCTGGTTTACCCAAAGCGATACTCAATGGGATACCGATGAAGGGAAGCGCCTAGATCTTGATCAAGATGGGTGGGTGCGATCGCTTCCCAGCGTCTCAAAGTCCGACACTACAGATGCTCCAGCCTACAGTAAGGTCGCCACTTTGCTGACGCGAGATATGGCAAATGTCCATCGCTCAGGTCGCTATGTGGTGATGTATGAAGGCACAGGCAAGATTGACTATAGCTTTGATGCTACCAAAATAGAATCTGACTCTGTGACGGGTCGAGATGTGCTGCAAGTGGATAGCAGCAGAGGCAACGGTATTTATCTCAAGATTACCGAAACCGATCCTCAAAAAACGGGAGACTACATCCGCAACATTCGGATTTACAACGAAGAGGACTTGTCGCTCGTAGAACTGGGCGCACAGTTCAATCCAGAATTTGTTGACAATATCAAGTCCTTTGGCACGCTGCGCTTTATGGACTGGATGCACACTAACAGCACTGGACAAGGCGTTTGGAGCGATCGCCCTAAACCTAGCGACATTAACTGGACTGACAAAGGGATGCCTGTAGAGATAATGGTGGCACTCGCCAACGAAACCGGAACCTCTCCCTGGTTTAATATGCCTGTAGCCGCCACAGATGATTACATGGCGCAGTTCGCAGCATATGTGCGTGACCATCTTGATCCCAGCCTCAAAGTCCATGTCGAGTTTTCCAACGAGGTTTGGAACTGGCAATTTCCCCAGGCTCACTACGCGCAGGATCAGGCTGAAAAGCGCTGGGGCAAAGACCTAGCGGGTGGCGGCGGCTGGATGCAGTGGTACGGAATGCGCACGGCGCAAATGTCAAAGATTTGGAAAGATACCTTTGGCGATGCTCAAGATCGAGTGGTTTCGGTGATGAGTACCCAGTCGGCATGGAGAGGGCTGGAAGAACCGCTGCTCAACACGCCTGCCTGGGTGGCAGAGGGCAATGAGCCAGCCTACAAGTCGGTGGATGAGTATGCGATTACGGGCTACTTTGGCGGCGATCTGGGTACGCCCGAAAATGTGGACGTGGTGCGATCGTGGCTTTCTGAACCTGACGGCGGATTTAGCAAAGCCTTCCAGCAGTTACAGTCGGGCGGTTTGTTGCCCACCCATGATTCTGTGGCTGATGCGATCGATCGGTTCAAATATCACGCCGATGTTGCCCAAAAGCATGGGCTAAATTTGGTGGCTTACGAAGGTGGACAGCATCTAGTCGGCATTAGCGGTCTAGAGAATGATTCCAAGCTGACGCAATTTTTTACAGACCTGAATCGCCGTCCCGAAATGGGAGAGCTTTATAAACAGCTCCTCGAAGGCTGGAAGCAGGCTGGCGGCACGTTATTCAATCCCTTTGTAGATGTCTATGCTTCTAGCAAGTGGGGCAGCTGGGGCGCGTTAGAAAAAGTCGATCAGGTCAGTTCGCCAAAATACGATGCCTTGATGAACTTCATCAATACCCACGATCGCTGGTGGAATGAGCCAGTTTCCGGTATCCAGGTCGGCAGCTTTCAGCGGGGGACGATCGGGGATGACATCCTCAACGGCACCGACGACAACGACACGCTGCTGAGCGGGGCAGGCAATGATCAGGCGCAGGGAGGATTAGGGGACGATCGCCTCCATGGTGAATCCGGCAATGATAACCTAGAGGGCGGCATGGGCAGCGATCGTCTAGCAGGCGGCAATGGTGACGACATCCTCTTGGGCAGCGCTGGGAACGACATCCTCTTGGGCGGTGCAGGAAATGACATTTTGGATGGCGGCGCAGGTCAAGATGTGTATCTGTTCGACTCCTGGAATGAATTTAAGCCCGAAGACTTGGGTGTAGATTCTTTGAAGTTTGAAACTGGACAGGATCAAATTGTCTTAGATCCCAACACCTTTACGGCAGGGCGATCGTTTGCCATAGCCGCCAGCGATGAAGACGTTGCTGCCAGCGCAGCGGTGATTGGCTACAGTCGCGCTACGGGCAACCTGTTCTATAACCCCAACGGTAGCGACTCTGGACTGGGCACAGGCGGACAAATTGCTGCGCTGAGCGACAAGCCTGAGCAGATCAGCGTCAGCTTTGCAGCTGATTATATGGCAACGGAATCTGTTTCGGATGCTCAGCACCCAGTTCAGCAGACCTCGCAATCCGCCTCGCAGCCTCAAGCCTCGGTCGGTCTTAGTGGAGGTAGCAGCGGCACTCGCAGTAAGACGCAACTGGACAAACTCACGGGCAGCGACAAACTCACGGGAACCTCCCAACCCGATCGCCTGACCGGAACTCCAGGCAACGATCGCTTTATTTATGCGGGTGCTACAAAAGCCGAAGCTTTGGCAAAATCGACTTCCAAAGCAACCGATCGGATTATCAGGTTTGACGCTAAAGCGGGCGATCGGATTTGTCTAGATTTTGACAACAATCTCACGACAATCGATTTACCCAAGAAATTATTCAATGCGGGTGAACAGAGCGGCAGTTTGGGGAACGCGCTACGCAATGCCTTTGCTGACAAAGATCCGTCAACGCCTGGAAAACAAAAGTTAGCAGCCAACGAAGCGGTTTTACTGCAATGGCAACGTAAGACTTTTCTGGGTGTGAACGATCATCAGAGCGGTTTTTCACGCGATCGAGATTTAATGATCGACGTTACGGGGATGAAAATGATATCTGGAGATGCCAGCTCTGGAGCGCTGCCCATAAACCATTATTTTGCATAATAGCTCTGACTTTCGGAGTAAGCTTTAGAGCGAGTTAATACCAATTTAGTATGAGACTGCACATAAATTTGCATGAAGCACATCGTTTAATTCTCGCAAGATTATCGCGCGAGAATTAAACGATGTTTACTTCGTCTACTTCTGAGTTGCTACTAGTCGCTAGAATAAGCATAAGAATACCTAAAATCCTTACAAGAAAAGCTCTGAGTTATACAAAAAACAGGAACGCAGGTAATGACAGCTAGTAAAAGCTATGCCTACTTCACACCCGAAGAATATTTAGAAATTGAGCGGATTAGCCTCATTAAACATGAATATCTTCAGGGTCAAATCGTGGCAATGGCAGGTGCAAGCAAAGCACACGTGATTGTGACAGGCAACCTCTCCGCCCTGTTTGTCAATCATTTACGCGGTACAGGCTGTATTTCCTATGCCACGGACATGAAAGTTCGCTTACCTGCGCTCAATCTCTTCTACTATCCTGATTTGGCCGTCACTTACGACGATCGCGATCGCCTCTCCAGCGAAGATTTTATTCTGCATCCTCAGCTGATTATTGAGGTGCTATCCGACTCAACAGAAGCCTTCGATAGAGGTGAGAAATTTGCTAATTACAAAACAATTGCAGAACTTGAAGAATATGTTCTGATTCATCAAAACCAAATTTTAGTTGAACAGTTCCACCGCCATGACAACTTGTGGATTCCGCAAGTCTATCGAGCGGGAGACACGATCGAATTTTCTAGTATTAATCTTTCGTGCCCGATCGCATTACTCTACGAAAACGTTGCACAGTTGCTGTAATTTTTTGAGCACCTCGTCTGAAACTTAGCCTAAAAACCTAACACTGAAACCATGCCGCTAGCGCGATCGCCAAAGCATCAGCAGCATCGTCAGGTCGGGGAATCGTAGGGAGATTTAGCTCACGCGCGACGGCTTCCTGCACGTCCTTTTTGTCTGCATTGCCGTAGCCCGTCAGCGCCTGCTTTACCTGGGCTGGCGTAAATTCAACAAACGGGACGCGATATTGCGCCAACACCAGCATCACCACGCCTCGCGCTTGTGCCACCGCGATCGTGTTCCCCATTTTGTAGAAAAACAGCTTCTCGATCGATACCAGATCGGGCTTGACGATCTCTAAAAGGCTATGCAGGTCGTCATAGATCATGCAAAGGCGATCGCCTGTCGCGGTATGGGCGGGGGTCTGAATCACCCCAAAGTCCAAAGTTGACACCACTTCTGGCTGCTCACGTCCTTGAGAGGCTTTGCACAAAACCGCCCCAAAACCCAAGATTGCCAGTCCTGGATCTAAACCTAAGATGCGTTTCTCCATACTAAAGCTGAGCAGTTTGAGCTAAGGACTGAATTCACCGTACCTAACTGTACTCAAAATGTACTCAAAATGTACTAACTGAGTTGCGAATTTCAGTATGGCCCCTCATTTACCGCTTCAACGACTCTCGTAGGGTATCCTCAACCGATCGCGGTTGCCAGCCTAGCTCGCGTCTTGCCTTGGCGGCATCAATGCGCACACAGCGATCGTAGATGTAATGCACCCGTTCGCGGCTGATGGGCGGCTGCCAGGAGAACAGACGACCGAGGGGTTCTAGCAGATTTCCAGCCAGACGCACCAGGAGCTTTGGCGCTTCTAGCGGCACAGGAACACCTGTTTCCTGACTCAAAAAATTGAACATCTCACGGGTAGAAAGCTCCCCAGCCGAAATGATGTAGTGTGACCCATTGGGCGCTTTCTCGGCTGTTAGCAGCATCGCCGTTACCAAATCATCGACATGGACAAAGCCCGTAATCCGATCGCCCCCTGCCCAAACTTTGAGCTTGCCCTGAAGAAACGCATCCAGCACTTTGCCAAAATGCGGGTCGTCGGAGCCAAAGATGCCAGCAGGCATAACGCTCACTACGGGCAGACCTTGAGCGGCAGCTTGATCGACAAGCTGTTGTGCCAGATACTTTGTGCGATCGTATGCCGAAGAAAACCCTGTCTGGGTGCGCTGGAAGGTTTCATCAATCACCTTGCCCTGCGTATCGCCATACACGCCGATCGTACTGCAATAAACCAGCTTGGAAATCTTTGCGGCTTCGGCAGCTGCCAGCACGGCACGAGTGCCCTCAACGTTAACTTGCTGCATTTTTGCCGCATCCACAATGCCTAACTCGACATAGGCAGCCGCATGGAAGACGGTATCAACTCCCTGCATGGCGGTTTCAAGGGCGGAGCGATCGCCAATATCCCCATAGGCTAGCTCAACCTCGCAGCCCCGCAATCGGCTCAGGTCGCTGCTCTGGCGCACCCATGCCACCACCGTATCGCCCCGCTGGACGAGCGCCTTCACCAGATGCGATCCGGTAAATCCTGTCGCCCCTGTCACTAAAGCCTTCATGTCCGTTCCTCAATGCGTTTCTGCGTCATATCAATGGATGCGATGCACCTATAGTTTGTTGCGCGACTGCAATGCCATTGCAACCCAATACAATGCCATTGCAACCCAATACAATGCCACTGCCACCCGGTACAATGCCACTGCAACCCGGTACAATGCCATTGTGACCTGATGCAATAGTAATGTAAGTTGCTGCAATGCCAATGCGACCCTCTGCAATAGGATTGTGACCTGATGCAATGGCAATGTAAGGCTCGATCGCTATGAAGTTGGGGGGAGAGGGAGCGATCCCTCCCTCTCCTCATTCTTAGGATCGTGGATTAAATAATCTGCACAACTGATCTGCTGTAGGGGCTTAAGCAATGGCACCACGGAAGGGCATTGTCCATTTTTTAGAGATATTAGCGATCGCCCAGTAGATATAGCCCTACGTAATTGAGTTAGGACGAGTTATTTTTTGAGAGCCGCGCGGAGCGCGGCTCTCAAAAAATAACTCATGTGGATCCAAGCGCGTAGCGCTATAACCTTCAGCAGCTTGTCCCATTGCTCATGAGCAGTTTGCTCAACATCCTTGGTGGAACAACCAGAGCGGAGACTTTGCGATCTACTTGAGCCTATATCTACTGCTCTTGCTCCCGCCAAAACTGCTCTGCAAAAGCGATCGCTGGATGCATCGGAGCCTTGGGCTTTGTCTTTAGAACCATGCCCGTCTCAAATAAGAGGCGATCGCTCTTCTTGTTGTTGCAGGTTTCACAGGCAGTAACCACGTTGTCCCAAGTATGCAAGCCACCCTTGGATCGAGGAATAATATGATCGATCGTCAGATTTTTGGCGCTGCCGCAGTATTGACAAACGTGATTGTCTCGGCGCAAAAGCTCTCGACGGTTGACAGGCGGTACTTTCCAAATCCGCTCAGGGTTACCCATAGTCAACCGGATATGTTCGGGCACATACAGGATTAAGTTGGGCGATCGAACCTGCCAAACTTTGCTGCTACTAAAATCCAGCGACTCTGCCTGACCATTGACCAATAGCGTTACAGCGCGTCTAATGTTAACCCGCGCTAGAGGCAGGTAATTCCTGGAGAACACCACCACTGAGTTCTGCAACACGGACGGCATTTGGGGCGGCTCTTGAGTCTGCTGTTGATCTTGCATAAGCGACGTCATCTCGAAAAATTAGCTTTCCTAATCTCCTATGCCCAACCAGGTCAAGAAGTGCGGCTTCTTTACCCTAATGCAGGTATCTAGCTCGAAACTGTACGATCGTTACCTTACATATCCCTCTAGGTTAGCGCTACGCCTTTAGTCAATGTCGGCTTCCTCACAAAAACCTGCAGTATCAACTTTGACCATAAGCATTACCTATGAATTGCATTAGTGAATCTGTTCTTATTTCTCTTTACATTCCTTAACAAAACCGCCTATATTGAACCTCATAGATACCTGTCCAAATACATTTCTCGACAAAGCACTAATTAATCATGACAACTACTCTACAAAGACGCGAAAGCGCTGACCTCTGGTCACGCTTCTGCGAGTGGGTCACCTCCACCGACAACCGCCTCTACATCGGCTGGTTCGGCGTCCTGATGATCCCCACCCTGATCTCCGCCACCATCTGCTTCATCGTCGCCTTCATCGCGGCACCTCCGGTTGACATTGACGGCATCCGTGAGCCTGTTGCTGGTTCCTTGATGTACGGCAACAACATCATCTCTGGTGCAGTCGTTCCTTCCTCCAACGCGATCGGCTTGCACTTCTACCCCATCTGGGAAGCAGCTTCACTCGACGAGTGGCTGTACAACGGCGGCCCTTACCAGTTGGTGGTTTTCCACTTCCTGATTGGCGTCTTCTGCTACATGGGACGTGAATGGGAACTTTCCTACCGTCTGGGTATGCGTCCTTGGATCTGCGTGGCTTACTCTGCCCCTGTTGCAGCCGCAACCGCAGTTTTCCTGATCTACCCGATCGGACAAGGTTCCTTCTCTGACGGCATGCCTTTGGGTATCTCCGGCACCTTCAACTTCATGTTCGTGTTCCAAGCTGAGCACAACATCCTGATGCACCCCTTCCACATGTTGGGCGTAGCAGGTGTGTTTGGTGGTGCGTTGTTCAGTGCGATGCACGGTTCATTGGTCACCTCCTCCCTAGTGCGTGAGACCACCGAGACCGAATCGCAGAACTACGGCTACAAGTTTGGACAAGAAGAAGAGACCTACAACATCGTTGCGGCTCACGGCTACTTCGGTCGGTTGATCTTCCAATACGCCTCATTCAACAACTCCCGCAGCTTGCACTTCTTGTTGGGTGCATGGCCAGTGGTGGGTATCTGGATGACGGCATTGGGCATCAGCACAATGGCATTCAACCTGAACGGGTTCAACTTCAACCAGAGCATCATCGACTCGCAGGGTCGCGTGGTCTCCACCTGGGCAGACATTTTGAACCGTGCGAACTTGGGGATGGAAGTGATGCACGAGCGCAATGCTCACAACTTCCCTCTGGACTTGGCTGCGGGTGAAGCGGCTCCTGTGGCTATCACTGCTCCTGCCATCAACGGCTAGAGACGAGTCAGTCTACCTCCTGAGTTAGATTTCGAAGCGCTCTCCCAAAGGAGGGCGCTTTTTGATTTGGCAATTTTGTTTCTATTGCAGAGAAGCTTTGCAATAGCCTTCGATCGCTAGTTTTCCTTGCTCCCAAATCCCTCTTCCAGAATGGCATCAATAGCAGTCATTACTATTTCCTGTCATTAAAGCCAGAATAAGATAGCCCCCAAGTAGCGAACTTGGTCTATGTTGATGAACCAGGTATGGCTGGCGATTGCCAGCCAGCATCTGTGCAGCTTTGAGTAGGGGCAGCTTTGAGTGGGGGTAGACAAACATCTACCCCTGCGTTTTTTCTACTTTTTCTAAAGGCTATGCTAAATCTTAGTCAGCCTTGAATTTAGAGGTGATCCGCTTCATTGCTTCATCGACATTGGCGCGGCTGTTGAATGCCGAAATGCGGAAATAGCCTTCCCCGGCAGCACCAAATCCTGAGCCAGGGGTACCAACCACGTTGCAGCCATGCAGCAACTTGTCGAAAAAGTCCCAGCTTGTCAACCCATGAGGCGTTTGTACCCAAGCATAGGGCGCATCGACTCCGCCATAAACCTGGAATCCGGCGGCAGTGAGCTGTTCGCGGATAATTCTGGCGTTTTCCATATAAAAGCTGACCAGCGCGTTGATTTGTGCTTGCCCTGCCGGAGAGTAGACCGCCTCTGCGCCGCGCTGAACAATGTAAGATACACCGTTAAACTTAGTAGACTGACGGCGGTTCCAGAGTTTCCATACCTCCACCTCAGAGCCGTCGGCAGCTTTGCCCATTAGCGTTTTGGGCACGACCGTCAGGGCACAGCGGGTACCCGTAAATCCGGCGTTCTTAGAGAAAGAGCGAAACTCGATCGCACAATCTCTGGCTCCCTCAATTTCATAAATCGAGTGGGGCAGGTCAGAGTTGGTGATGAAAGCCTCGTAAGCTGCGTCAAAGAAGATGATAGAGCCATGGGTTTTAGCATAATCTACCCAAGCTTGCAGATGGGCGCGGCTGGCGGTGGCTCCGGTAGGATTGTTGGGGAAACAGAGGTAGATGAGGTCTACCTTTTGGCTAGGAATTTCTGCCGTAAAACCGTTTTCAGCAGAGATAGGGAGATAGACTAAACCGCCATATTCGCCGCGATCGTTTGCTTCTCCAGTATGTCCTGCCATAACATTGGTATCGACATAGACGGGATAGACCGGATCGGTGACGGCGATCGTATTATTTGCCCCAAAGATATCGAGAATATTGCCGCAGTCGCACTTAGAGCCGTCAGAAATGAAAATCTCTGAGGCATCAATATCGCAGCCGCGAGCTTGAAAGTCGTGACGGGCGATTGCTTCCCGCAGCCACGCATAGCCCTGCTCTGGCCCATAGCCCTGGAAGGTGGCGCGATCGCCCATCTCCTCAACGGCTTTGATCATGGCAGTCCGGCAGGCTTCTGGCAAAGGCTCGGTGACATCACCAATGCCGAGACGAATAATGTTTGCCTCTGGGTTGGCGGCAGCGAAGGCGTTGACTCGGCGGGCAATTTCGGGAAATAGGTAGCCTGCTTTGAGCTTAAGGTAGTTGTCGTTAATAGTTGCCATGGAGGAATCTCGGAGAAATCTCGCGTGAGTGGATATGAGCGATATGAGCGACGTATAGCAAACGCCAAGGCGATTAGGACGGGGACATTGATGGTGGGGCGCGAAGCGCCCCACCATCAATGTCCCAAGCAAGCTGGCGATAGCCATAACACTGGGCGACGTAACATAGTTTATCTCTATCCGCTCTAATCATCTTTTCTTTACGATCGCATTAAAACTCATCGCAGGTTGGTAAACTGTTTCCAGTGCAAATCCCAGTGCGAATGCCAATTCTCTAGATGCCTATGCCCCCCCTTGTTGCTAATTACTACCTGACCTACCGCTGCAATGCCCGTTGCCACTTTTGCGATATTTGGGCGCTAGAACCGAAGCAAGAAGCAAGCTTTGAAACCATTCAGCACAACTTGCGCGACCTCAAACGTTTGGGCGTGAAGTACATAGACTTTACGGGGGGTGAGCCGCTGCTGCGATCGGACGTAGACAAAATTTTTGCCGAGGCTAAGCGTCAGGGATTTTTGACCAGCATGACCACCAACACGATTCTTTACCCTAAGCGGGCAAAAGAGATGCAGGGTTTGGTGGATTTCCTCAATTTCTCGCTAGATGGGGGCGATGCCGAAACCCACGACCAGTCGCGAGGCGTAAAAATCTTTGACACACTGGTAGAATCCGTCGAGATTGCTCAGTCCTTGGGCGAATTCCCGGTGTTGAATCACACCGTCACTGCACAAAATTTTACCCGCATCGGCGAAGTGGCAGAGCTGGGTGAGAAGCTGGGCGCACGGATCTGGCTCAATCCGGCATTTACGGCTCACGAGCATTACAACAACAAGAAAAATCCCACGCCCGAACTGGTAAAGGCGATCGAGGCTTCCGCCAGACAGTATCGGAATGTTGGCTACAATAAGGCTGCCCTTGCATTTATTGAAGCGGGTGGCAACGATACCCAAAATCCCCGATGCAAAGCGGTAGATGCAGTAATTGCAATTTCGCCCAACGATGAGCTGCTGCTGCCCTGCTATCACTTTGCCCAAGCCGGACTTGCCATTGAAGGAAAGCTGTACGATATGTACCGCGAATCGGAAGTGGTAGAGAGCTACCGCCAATCTCAGGGAAAACTGTCAGTCTGCGAAGGCTGTACGGTGTGGTGCTACCTCATCCCTAGCTTCTTCAAGGGTTTAGACAAATACTGGTTCCTTAATCAAATGACCTATGCCGGAGAATTCCTGGCGCGAAAGCGATTTATCCAACGATCCGCTAAGCAACGTTCCAAACAGTCCGCTGAACAGTCCGATAAACAGCTCACTCCGGTCTGAGTTTCTCTCTGATCCAGAAAGTGAGATAGATAACAGCCCTTATCTACAGGGGCTAGAGGGGCGCAGACGCAAAGCCGCGATCGCCCTTACCGCTATCTGGAGCAGCACGATCGCTCTGCACCTATTTGCCTGGGGCTATTGGCTCGTGCTGGGGTTAACAACAGTCATGGGCATTCATGCGCTGCGGCTGATTTTTGCCCGCTCTCTGCTGCCGATCGATCCGCTGTCGGGCGACCCAGAAGACTATCCCTATGTCTCGCTGATGGTTGCCGCAAAGAACGAGGAGGCAGTGGTGCGATCGCTGGTGCAAGACCTCTGCAATTTGGATTATCCCACCAGCCGCTACGACTTTTGGATCATTGACGATGCCAGCACTGACCGCACGGCGCTGCTACTCGATCGTTTGGCTCAAGAATATCAGCAGCTTAACGTTGTTCACCGTCTGCCCAGCTCCGGTGGCGGCAAGTCGGGGGCACTTAATCAGGTGCTGCCCCTAACGCAGGGTGAAATCATTGCTGTGTTTGATGCCGATGCCCATGTGCCCAGTAATTTGCTGCGGCAGGTGGTGCCGATGTTCCAGCGATCGCAGCTTGGAGCAGTACAGGTGCGAAAGGCGATCGCCAATGCTTCTACCAATCTCTGGACACGCGGACAGGAAGCCGAGATGGCGCTGGATAGCTTTATTCAGCAGCGGCGGATTGCTCTGGGCGGCATTGGTGAATTGCGCGGCAACGGCCAATTTGTCCGGCGATCGGCGTTAGAGCGTTGCGGCGGCTGGAATGAGGAAACCATCACAGATGATCTAGATCTAACGCTACGGCTGCACCTCGATCAGTGGGATATTGATTTGCTGCTGCACCCGGCAGTGGGCGAGGAAGGCGTGACGCGGGGCATAGGACTGTGGCACCAGCGCAATCGCTGGGCAGAGGGTGGCTACCAGCGCTATCTCGACTACTGGCGGCTAATTGTCCGTAACCGTCTGGGAACGCGCAAAACTACCGATCTATTTCTGTTTTGGCTGACGCAGTATGCGCTGCCCACGGCTGCTGTGCCAGATTTTGTGATGGCGATCGCTCGGAGTTCTTCGCCGATGCTGCTGCCTGTCACCAGCCTCACGGTGACGCTCTCGATGCTGGGTATGTTTGTCGGCATGAGGCGTACCCGGATTGTAGGACAGGAGAGTCGCCGCAAACGCATCCCGCTATCGGTATTGATGACGCTGATCCACACGCTGTTTGGCGCGTTCTATATGCTGCACTGGATGCCCGTGATTGCCAGTACCACTGCCCGGATGTCTATTCGTCCAAAACGCTTGAAATGGGTAAAAACAGTGCATCAGGGCAGCAATGAAGTCTGGCTAGATGTGTTGCCAGACGAGGGTTAGCACCCTTATCTCCGAGCGGCTAGGATACGACCGGGCGACATTCAGACAGGGTTTCATGCAGACTCACCACAGAGCCAATCACCGCGATCGCCGGAGCCTCAAAGCCTGACTCTTCGATCTGATGGAGAATACTGCCCAGTGTTCCGACTAATTCCTGCTGATCGGCGCGGGTACCCCACCGCACTAAGGCGATCGGCGTATTGGTCGCCAGCCCTGCCAGCAAGAGCTGGGCAGTAATATAGGACATATTGTGGATGCCCATGTAGATGACGATCGTTTCAGAACCTTGGGCGATCGCTTTCCAGTTGACCGCAGGGCGATATTTGCCCGCCGACTCATGCCCGGTTACAAAGGTTACAGACGAGCTATGGGCACGATGGGTTAGGGGAATTCCGGCATAGGCAGGAGCAGCAATACCAGAGGTGATGCCTGGAATGACTTCGACTGGGACACCTGCCCTGACCAAATCCTCCATTTCTTCACCTCCCCGCCCGAAGACAAACGGATCGCCACCCTTAAGCCGTACAACGATCGCATGAGTCTGAGCTTTCTCAATCAAAAGCTGAGTCGTTTCATCTTGTACCAGCGAGTGTCGTCCCCGCCGCTTTCCCGCATGAATCTGCTCTGCATGGGGATTAATCATTGCCACAATTTGAGGGCTAACCAGCGCATCATAAATTACGACATCGGCGCATTCTAGAAGCGTTTTCCCTTTAACGGTCATTAAGCCCGGATCGCCCGGTCCTGCCCCCAGCAGGTACACCTTCCCTAAAAAATGCTGCATGTAAAACTCTGGAATAGACTGAAGACTTCTAATATAGGCTACGTCCTAGCAGATTCGCGAACCGTATTGAAGGCTTCATTTGATTTGGCGATCGCCTCAACCACAAAGCTAGCTAGCTTTACCGTCGCACCCCTAGGCGGAGTCCACCGTAGATCAACGTTAGGCAACTGCTGAGCTAGTTCTTGAACAGATTGAGCAATTGCATCAGTGATGCCGCCTTCAAACAGGAAGTACGGCAGAATATCGATTTGAGTACAGCTTTGACCCACCAGAAGATGAATCTGATCCGGCAAGCTGGGAGCAACAGACCAGTAGGCAGGTAAAGCCCCTAGCTGAGCTGCGATCGCTTCCATGGCCTGATTTCCACCCACGCGGCGGCTTCCATGTCCCAGCAAAACTCGTCCTTGCTCAGGAATGCCAAAACCAGAAGCGAAATCAAGCCAAAACTCTTGCAAATGGGGATGGCTACCGAGATAGGGACAGATTTCAAGCGCGATCTTGCCCTCCAACTTCTGCTCAGCGATCGCCACTTCTGCCGGAATATCTTCCACCACATGTACTCCTGGCAGCAAAAAAATAGGCACAATGTATAGGTGCTGGCAGCCCAGAGTAACGGCACGCTCGGCAAACTGCTGAATTTGCTGATGAAGAGGCGAAGCTAGCTCTAAGACGGCTGCTTCCACAATCGAGGCTGTAGGCAATTGCCCTCCAGCCTTCATCAAGTCGTTTTGCGAAAGCTGCTGCGCCACCATCTCTGCCAAACGTGCCATCTCAACTTGAGGTCGCGGATCGCGGCTGCCATGAGACACTAAAAGATATGCTGAAGGAAAATGTGTCAATGCCATTTCTTTTAAGTGCCATCCAGAGGTATGAATCATTGATTTACAAGAATCAAGCTTCTTCCTATTCTCTAACTTCTTAAGCTCTGCTAAGTATAAAGCAGCGATTCTTGTCTAACTCAGGATTCTTCCGACTTCTCAAGCGATGCAGGCTTGTGTGCCGCTTCTTTGCCCGTCTTTTCACTCTCTACAAGATATTGCGGATTTTCTTCAGAGGCAGCAACATGATGACTTTTAATGTCTGTTGGCTGCGTCAGCTTCTTCTTGATTTCTCCAACGGTCTTGCCATTCGATGTCTCCCACTCAACGCGATCGCCCTTCTTAAATTCTTCTGTCATATTTTTTCTCAAATTCAGCTCATTTCAAATTTGTTTACCAAAGCATTTAGCGCAAGCTTTGGCTTAAATACTTGAATACTTCGGCTCAATTATTAGTCAGCCACATTTAATCCTAAAGTTTATCTATCTCAAGGTAGGGTTGATAACCTTTGTTGAGAAACAACGATCACGCTACATACTCTCTAATTCAAATAGTAAGCCCTGTTGAATACAGCTTTAGCTAGAGGGAAAAGTGGAGGGCGATCGTTAACGTAAGAGAAAGACATCCTATAAAAGTCTGTGTTTGCACAGATAAGGAGCTTTTGAACTTCATTCCTTGACTCTAACTGAGACATTTTAGATGACAGAAGATAAGCCCGACTTGGGAGAAAAAGCGCTAGGCAAAGTTGTAGAGTTAGGCATCAATAGCCAACTTGATGAAGCAGAGAAGCTAGATGTAGTGATCCGGACTGATCCAGCTAAATTAGTTCAGGGTAAAGTTGACTCTGTGGCTATTTCGGGTGCGGGTCTAGTGATGAAGCAAGACCTGCGCATGGAATCGGTGGAGGTAAGCACAAGTAGCGTTGAGATAAACCCGATTAGCCTAGCATTTGGCAAAGTTGAGTTGACACAATCTACAGATGCCCAAGCTCAACTCGTCCTGACAGAAACTGATCTAAATCGTGCACTAGCATCAGAGTACTTGCATAGCAGAATGCAAAATGTAGAGATACACATAGATGGAGAATCAAGGGCGATCGATATTCAACAAGTCCAAGTAAGTTTGTTGGATGATAATGCTTTATCTATCAAAGCTGATCTTTTTCAGCAGAATTCTTCAGAGAAGATAAGCTTCTCAGCGATTGCAAAACCTTCCCTTCAAGACAATGGACAGCGGATTGCGCTAGAAATTCTTTCTGCAGAAGGTCAAGGTCTTTCTTTGGTGCTTGCGAAAGCTCTGTTTGAACGAATTATGGAGCTGCTAGAGTTCCGCAATTTTGATATTCAAGGCGTGACGTTTTGGCTTAAAGAACTGCATGTCAGGAAGGGCAAATTAGTAATTCAGGCAACGTCGGTTATTGATCAGTTTCCAGCGCTTTAGGCTTGCCTTTTCAAGAAAAAATTTGCTCAAATGGATCAGTAGTTATCAAGGAGAAAATCTATATCAATTCTCTTCTTTGATTTTTGATATGCTGCTATTTTTCGATAATTCTCAAGCGATTACCCCTTGGGAGAGATGTAGAAATTCTCTGTTTCTTGGAGAATTCAGTCAACTTAATATCTGGGGCAAGACCATGACACAGACTCCTAACATACCACCGTTGATTGAGAGTAACGAAGAGGAATATCGAGATAGCGGCATTCCCAGCACTGTTGCAGTTGCAGGTCATCCCCTCCATCCCCTAATTGTTACTTTCCCGCTTGCATTTTTAGTGGGAGCTTTGGGTACGGATTTAGGCTATTGGTTAACAGCAGACGCTTTTTGGGCAAGAGCATCGCTTTGGTTGCTTGGGTCAGGGTTTGTTAGCGGTCTTGTAGCTGCTCTCTCTGGAATGCTAGATTTTGTAAAAATCGATCGCGTTCGCAAACGGCGTGCAGGTTGGGCGCATATGATCGGTAATGTTGCTGCCTTAACTTTAACTTTGATCAATTGGCTGCTGCGTTGGAATGATCCAGCTGATGCAATAGTTCCTATTGGCTTAGTTCTCTCTTTAATTGTGGCATCTCTACTAGGAATTACAGGATGGTATGGAGCAGAATTAGTTTATCGCCATAAGGTGGCAGTTATTGGCTATAGCGATCGCCGAGAGGCTTAGGAGCAAAAGATAGCATTACAAGAAAGGGGGCAATTAATCTGCCTCCTTTTTTGTAAACGTGAGCATCGATAAACATAAATCAATTCTAAAAAGCAGGTCTGATATGAGAGGTTGACACTCTGCTCACAAAAATTATTCAAATTCAAATACGCACTCGATCGTTTTTTGACGCTGTTGCTTGCAGGTATCAAATCGAGATTGAGCATGCCCCACAAGTAGTACTACACCAGCAACAAAGGCGATGAGAAAAACAGTGTTCCCTTTCATAAAACTCTAATTCTTACGAACAACGATAGGCACCAGAAGGCTCATACTTTTAGCTAATCACAGATTCGATGAAGAAATCGTTCATTCTATCTTGAAGTTTTGATGAACTGATTGCTCAAGCAATATGATGATCGTTGTAACGGCACTTATTTTTTGCGATCGCCCTATCCTTTAAAAATGCTATAAAGCCTCTAAAATGCTGTGCTATGTCCAGCATTTTAGAGGCTTTATAAAGAACTTATACCAATTTAAATTGATGAGGCGGCAGATAATTTTTGAGAGCCGCGCACTGCGCGGCTCTCAAAAATTATCTGCCCTGTTTGGGTCTTAAATTGGTATTAATAGAAGTCTATGTCAGATAGAGCTGCGTTAGGCAAAGCTACATCAGATAATGACAAACTGTGTAGAGCTGATGGTATCCATAGACTTGTTTTGCAATGTCACCAGCGTCGCAAACTGATCACCTTTACCACTGCCGTCTGCATCAACTTGCACTTCTGTACTGCTGCCAACCTGTACCAGTTTCGTGAACTGATGGAAGCGCGCAAACGGTGTGCCACCTGCAAAAGCAGGCTGGGCAAAGATTTTTCTTAGATCAATGCGATCGCTACTCTCAAAATCAGTGATTAGATCTGTGCCATCTGCCACGCTATTGAAGACGAAAGTATCCTTGCCAGCACCGCCCACTAGGGTATCAGTACCCGCGCCACCCACCAACACATCGTCACCTCCTTGACCTAGCAGACGATCGTTGCCTATACCGCCCGATAGCTGATCATTATCTTTTCCAGCGTACAGGGCATCATCGCCGCTGCCGCCATTCAGGATATCTCGACCTGCGCCAGAATAGAGCTGATCATTTCCTGCGCCACCGTCTAAAATATCTCGCCCAAACTTCGCGGCACCGTAGCCACTGAAGATACGATCGTTGCCATCTCCGCCCCGAAGAACATCGTTGTCATAGCTGCCTTTGATAGTCTCCGATCGCTTGGAGCCTTTGTGTCGCAGACCAAGCTTGCCGCCCTTAAATTGAATCACGGGTAGCGCGATGCCAGTTTTGCCCTTAATCCAGCCAGTGTCGGTGTCAGATGTCAGAGTATTACCCGCTATGTCGATGATATTGCTGGAAGTGAGTAAGAGGCTGTATTTGCCGTCCGATACAGTCAGAGGCTGCAAATTACCCAATGTCCAAGTGATGTTATCGAGAGTCGTCAGCGTAGCTCCAGTCAGAGGAATAGAACTTCCGTCACGACTAAATTTCAGGTCGCTGAGGTCAAAATTAGCAACGGCTTCACTAAAGCGTAAAGTCAGGGTACCGACCAATGGATCGATCGTGCTATCGCGGGCATCCGGGCTGACGCTTAGCACTAAGCTAGTAGCAGGTTTAGTATCAATCTGTAGATTCAAGTCGCCAGAAGTTGGGCTAACATTCCCAGCCTTATCCGTTGCTTTAACGCTGAGCTTATAGCTGCCGTCTGCCAACGGAGTTTTGGGTGTAAAGCTCCAGTTGCCTAAACTATCTACTTGAGTGGTACCTAAAGAGACTGTTCCAGTAAAGATTTCGATCGTGCTGCCTGCTTCTCCGGTACCCATGACGGTAGGAGCATTGTTCTTCGTAATACCATCGCTGTTCGAGAATCCGGTATCGCTGCTAATCGCCAAAGACGTGACAGGCGCTGTAGGCGGTGTGCTATCAAAAGTGCGGCTAAGCTGAGCAGCAGCAGTATTATCATTCCCTGCAATGTCTTGAGCGGCTCCGGCTCCCACATCGACCGTGATACCTCCATTGCCTGCCGGAGTCACCGTAAAGGTATAGGTGGTATTAGAAACAGGGGTAAAGTTGCTGACGCTACCGTTGCCGATCGCCAGATCTGCTGCCGTAAAATCTGTTACCCCCTGGCTGAAGGTCGCTGTGACCGTGAAAGGCGCGTTGACATCGGCGGGTGCAGGTGAACTTAAGGCGATCGTGGGCAATGTCGTGTCAATTTCTACTGTCAGTGCCGGACTGCTAGCCACATTGCCAGCCACATCCAGGGTCGTTGCCGTGAAACCATAGATGCCGTCTGCCAAGGGGGTGCTGGCGTAATCAAATAGCCAGTCTCCAGCTCCATCTGCTGTGGTTGTGCCGATAGCTGTGCCACCTTGAAGAATGGCGATCGTACTGTTAGCAACGGCTGTTCCACTGAATAATAGGGTGTTGTCACGGGTAATACCATCGCCTATTATGCCGCTATCGGTATCAAACCCAGAAATAATGGGAGAGCTGGGGGGTGTTGTGTCAATCTCGACATCAAAGGCAGTAGAGAAGACGCTGACATTGCCCACTGAATCGGCTGTTGTCGCAGTAAAACTATAGGCACCGTCGGCTAACACCGTGCCTGTGTAGTCAAATGCCCAACTGCCGCTAGCGTCGGTTGGGGCAGTGCCTATAGCAATGCTGCCTTGGAAAATCGTAATGGTGCTATCGGCTTCGGCAGTACCGTTCAGGATGAGCGTATTGTCGTTGGTGATGCGATCGCCAGAAATGCCACTATCGGCGCTAAGGCTGACAATCACAGGTGAAGCGGGTGGAGTCGTATCGACAGTAATGGTAAACGCAGCAGAATCCAGACTGATATTTCCTGCTGTGTCGGTGGCAGTGGCGGTGAGGTCATGAGAGCCATCAGCCAAGGGAATGGTAGTGTAGTCAAACGCCCAGTTGCCACTGACATCGGCTGTGGTTGTGCCCAGAGAAAAACTATTGCGGTAGACTCGAACGGTCGTATTAGCCTCAGCTGTTCCACTGATGATAAGTCGGTTATCGTTCGTAATCCGATCTCCGGGAGTGCCTGTGTCATCGGTAATAGCCGTTACCACAGGGGCAGCTGGGGCGGCTGCATCAACTTTGATGAGGAATGCCGTAGAAGCCGCGCTGATATTGCCAGCCGCATCCATGGTTTTGCTGGTGAAACTATAGGTACCGTCGGCTAAAGGCGTACTGGTGTGGTCGAATAGCCAGTCTCCAGCGCCATCAGCAATTGTGGTGCCCATGGACACTCCATCTTGAAAGACTTCCACCTGACTATTGGCTTCAGCAGTACCGCCCAAAATTAGGGTGTTGTCATTGGTAATGCCGTCTCCAGGTATGTCGCTGTCGGTCGTGATATCGATAATAGTGGGAGCCACAGGAACAACCGTGTCGATCGTGACATCAAAGACGGTACTGATCGGGCTGACATTGCCAGCAACATCCGTAGTTGTCGTGGTAAAAGCATAAGTGCCATCTGTCAGAAGCGTGCCTGTGTAGTCAAATGACCATTTGCCTGTCGCGTCAGTGATAGTAGTGCCAATGGATGTACTGTCTCGAAAGACCTCGATTAGGCTGTTGGCTTCGGCTGTACCGTTGAGGATCAGGGTGTTGTCATTGGTAATGCCGTCATCCGCCACACCTGCATCCGTGCTGATACCGCTCACGATCGCCTCACCAGGAGCCAGTGTGTCAATTGTGGCATTCAGTGCCGCAGAAGCCACGCTAGTGTTGCCTGTAGCATCGGTGGCGGTGGCGGTGAAGGCATAGCTGCCGTCGGCTAAGGGGGTTGAGGTGTAATCAAACGACCAGTTTCCAGTGGCATCAGCCGTAGCCGTACCAATCGCCCCTCCATCAAGAAAAACTTGAATGGCGCTGTTGGCTTCGGCCGTGCCATCGAGGATAAGCGTATTATCTTGGGTGATAAAGTCGTTGGGCGCACCGCTGTCGTCGGTAATGGCAGCTACAACAGGAGCGGCAGGCAAGGCAGTGTCGATTGTAATATTCAGTGCCGCAGAAACAGCGCTGAGATTTCCGGCAGCATCGGTGGCCGTGGCAGTCAGGGCGTGATTACCATCCGCGATCGCCGTGCCCGTGTAGTCAAATGTCCAGTTGCCTGTACCGTTCGTGGTGGCAGTCCCGATCGCATTGCCATCTAGCAACACCTGAACTTGGCTATTGGCTTCCGCAGTGCCCGAAATGACCAGCGTGTTGTCGTTCGTAATGCCGTCTGCTGGAGTAGCGCTGTCATCGGTAATGGCAGCTACAACAGGAGCGGCAGGTAGAGCAGTGTCAATCGTGATATTCAGTGCCGCAGAAACAGCGCTGAGATTTCCGGCAGCATCGGTGGCCGTGGCGGTCAGGTCGTGATTACCATCCGCGATCGCCGTGCCCGTGTAATCAAATGTCCAGTTGCCTGTACCGTTCGTGGTGGCAATCCCGATCGCATTGCCATCTAGCAACACCTGAACTTGGCTATTGGCTTCCGCAGTGCCCGAAATGACCAGCGTATTGTCATTGGTAATACCATCTGCCGGGGTGGCGCTGTCGTCGGTAATGGCAGCTACAACAGGAGCGGCAGGCAAGGCAGTGTCGATCGTGATATTCAGTGCCGCAGAAACAGCGCTGAGATTTCCGGCAGCATCGGTGGCCGTGGCAGTCAGGGCGTGATTGCCATCCGCGATCGCTGTGCCCGTGTAGTCAAATGTCCAGTTGCCTGTACCGTTCGTGGTGGCAATCCCGATCGCATTGCCATCTAGCAACACCTGAACTTGGCTATTGGCTTCAGCAGTGCCCGAAATGACCAGCATGTTGTCATTGGTAATGCCGTCTGCCGGGGTGGCGCTGTCAGTCGTGATAGCACTCACAACGGGTGCAGGAGGCGCGATCGTATCCACCACAACCGCCAGCGGAGTAGAGGCAGCACTGAGATTTCCGGCAGCATCGGTGGCCGTGGCAGTCAGGGCGTGATTGCCATCCGCGATCGCCGTGCCCGTGTAATCAAATGTCCAGTTGCCTGTACCGTTCGTGGTGGCAATCCCGATCGCATTGCCATCTAACAACACCTGAACTTGGCTATTGGCTTCAGCAGTGCCCGAAATCACCAGCATATTGTCATTGGTCATGCCATCTGCTGGGGTGGCGCTGTCAGTCGTGATAGCACTCACAACGGGTGCAGGAGGCGCGATCGTATCCACCACAACCGCCAGCGGAGTAGAGGCAGCACTGAGATTTCCGGCGGCATCTGTCGCCGTTGCCGTGAAACTGTGATTGCCGTCCGTGAGGAGGGTGCCGCTATAGTCAAACGTCCAGTTTCCCGCTGCATCTGCTGTAACCGTGCCAATGGCGGTACCGCCATCAGAGACTTGAACGGTGCCATTGGCTTCGGCAGTACCCGTCAAAACCAAAGTATTGTCACCAGTGACACCATCTCCCGCTACGCCTGTATCAGCGCTGAAGCTAATGATCAGAGGAGCAGCAGGGGCGATCGTATCTACTGTGACATTGAAAGGTGCGGAAACTATGCCAATATTCCCGGCAATATCGGTGGCAGAAGCCGTGAAGACATAGTTGCTATCCACCAGAACCGTACCCGTATAATCAAACGACCAGTTGCCCGTCGCATTCGCGATCGTCGTACCCAGGGCAGCGCCGTTGCGGAAAACCCTAACAGTGCTGTTGGCTTCGGCAGTGCCACCTATCACCAGAGTTTTGTCGCTGGTAATGCCGTCAGGCAGGTTCGTGTCGGTGGTAATGCTAGTGACAGCGGGCGCAGGAGGGGCGATCGCATCCACTATGACGTTAAAGGGTGCGGAAGCTGCCCCGGTATTGCCTGCCGCATCGGTAGCGGTGGCAGTCAGAGCGTAGCTTCCGTCAGCTAGAGTTGTCCCTGTATAGTTAAAAGACCATTTGCCGACTGCATCAGCAGTGGTAGTGCCAATGACAGCGCCATTGAGCAGCACGGTTACCAGACTTGTCGCTTCGGCAGCGCCACCTATCACCAGAGTTTTGTCGCTAGTGATGCCGTCTGTGGGCAGGTTGGTATCGGTGGTGATGCTAGTGACCGTCGGTGTCGCGGGCAGCGTTGTGTCGATCGTAACGTTAAAGGCGGCTGAGGCAGCGCTCGTGTTTCCCGCTATGTCAATGGCTCTGGCGGTAAAGGCATAGGTTCCATCTGCTAGAGCAGTGCCCGTATAGTCAAACGTCCAGGCACCCGTACCGTTAGTGACAGCAGTGCCAACGGCGGTGCTATTTAGGAAAACTTGGACAGTGCTATTGGCTTCAGCAGTGCCATTGAAAATCAGAGTCGTGTCGCTAGTAATGCGATCGCCAGGCAGGTTGGTATCGGCGGTAATGGCTGCAATTGCAGGGGCAGCAGGCGGGATTGTGTCAATGGTGACATTAAAGGTGGCTGAGGTGGCGCTGACGTTACCCACGGCATCGGTTGAGCGAGCCGTAAAGCTGTAATTGCCGTTCGCCAGCGGAATCCCGGTATCAAGGCTCCAGTTGCCGCTGGCGTTGGTAGAAGTGATGCCAATAGCCGTACCACCCAGGAAAACCTGAACGCTGCTGTTGGCTTCGGCAGTGCCGCTAATCAGAAGGATGGTATCGGTGGTAATGCGATCGGTGGGATTACCCGTATCATCCGTGATGGTGGTGATAACGGGGGCAGCTGGGGCGATCGTGTCAATGGTGACCGTCAGGGCTGGTGAAAGTCCACTAACGTTGTTCGCTAGATCTCTAGCTGTAGCCGTAAAATTATGGACACCATCGGCGATCGGGGTAGCGGTGTAGTTAAAAGTCCAGTTGCCTGTGGCATTGGCATTAATGGTGCCAAGAGAGACGCTGTCCAGAAAGACCTCAACGGTTCGGTTGGCTTCAGCAGTGCCCGAAACGATTAGCGTGTTGTCGCTCGTCAGCCTATCGGGGCTACCTGTGTCGGTGCTAAAGCCTGTAATTGAAGGAATGGATGGGGCGATCGTGTCAACAGTAACCGCAAAGTTTGCCGAAGCGGCGCTGACATTGCCCGCGACATCGGTTGCCCTGGCGGTGAATGTGTAAGCGCCATCCGTCAGAGTCGTGCCCGTATAGTCAAACGTCCAATTGCCTGTGCCATTGGTTGATGTGAAGCCAATGGCAGTGCCATTTTGGAATAGCTCAACGCTGCTGTTGGCTTCGGCGGTACCTGCCATTAGCAAGGTGTTGTCATTAGTGACACGATCGCCCGCAATACCGCTGTCGGTCGTGATAGTGGCGATCGTAGGTGCAGCCGGAACTGTTGTATCGATCGTGACATTGAAAGCGGCAGAAATAGCGCTGACGTTTCCGGCGGCATCGGTGGCTTGAGCGGTAAAGGCATAAGCACCGTTGGCGAGGGAGGTTGCTGTTGCATCAAAAGCCCAATTGCCAGATGCATTCGTGGTAGCTGTACCGATCGCAACACCGTTTCGCAACACCTGCACTTTACTGTTGGCTTCAGCAGTGCCGTTGATGATAAGTGTAGAATCCTTTGTGATGCCATCTCCTGCAATACCCGTATCAGTCGTAACACCCGTTACGATAGGAGTTGTGGGAACTGCTGTGTCTACAGTAACAACAAAATTTGCTGAAGGATTGCCAATGTTTCCAGCGACATCGGTAGCAGTTGCAGTAAAGGTATAGCTGCCATCCGTCAAAGTTGTGCCTGTGTGGTTAAAAGACCAGATGCCTACCGCGTTCGTAGCAGCGATACCAATTCCTGTTCCATTTTGAGACACCTGAACGGTACTGTTAGCTTCAGCAGTGCCGCTTAAAATCAGCGTATTGTCGTTGGTGATGCTGTCGCCTACTATGCCACTATCGTTACTGAAGCTAGTAATGGCAGGAGCGATCGGAGCTACTGTATCCACCGTCACCAGAAAGTTAGCCGAGGCAGGGCTGACATTTCCCGCCGCATCGGTGGCGGTGGCGGTGTAGGTGTAATTGCCATCCGCTAGCACTGTGGCAGAGCGATCGAGCGTCCAGTTTCCCGTGCCGTTGGCGGTAGCTGTACCGACCACCGTGCCGTTTTGAGAAATCGTGACGGTGCTGTTGGCTTCAGCCGTGCCCATCAGAATCAGGGCATTGTCATTGGTGATGCCATCCGCACTTCCGCTGTCCGTGGTAATGGTCACAACAGCCGGAGCTGCAGGCAGACCCGTATCCACCGTCACCAGAAAGTTAGCCGAGGGGGCGCTGATATTCCCCGCCGCATCGGTGGCGGTGGCGGTGTAGGTGTAATTGCCATCCAATAGCGTCGTGGCAGAGCGATCGAGCGTCCAGTTTCCCGTGCCGTTGGCGGTAGCTGTACCGATCGCCGTGCCGTTTTGAGAAATGGTGACGGTGCTGTTGGCTTCGGCCGTGCCCGTCAAAATCAGGGCATTGTCGTTGGTGATGCCATCCGCACTTCCGCTGTCCGTGGTAATGGTCACAACAGCCGGAGCCGCAGGCAGACCCGTATCCACCGTCACCAGAAAGTTAGCCGAGGGGGCGCTGACATTCCCCGCCGCATCGGTGGCGGTGGCGGTGTAGGTGTAATTGCCATCCAATAGCGTCGTGGCAGAGCGATCGAGCGTCCAGTTTCCCGTGCCGTTGGCGGTAGCCGTGCCGACCACCGTGCCGTTTTGAGAAATCGTGACGGTGCTGTTGGCTTCGGCCGTGCCCGTCAAAATCAGGGCATTGTCGTTGGTGATGCCATCCGCACTTCCGCTGTCCGTGGTAATGGTCACAACAGCCGGAGCCGCAGGCAGACCCGTATCCACCGTCACCAGAAAGTTAGCTGAGGCAGGGCTGACATTTCCCGCCGTATCGGTGGCGGTGGCGGTGTAGGTGTAATTGCCATCTGCTAGCACTGTGGCAGAGCGATCGAGCGTCCAGTTTCCCGTGCCGTTGGCGGTAGCTGTACCGACCACCGTGCCGTTTTGAGAAATCGTGACGGTGCTGTTGGCTTCAGCCGTGCCCGTCAAAATCAGGGTGTTGTCGTTGGTGATGCCATCCGCACTTCCGCTGTCCGTGGTAATGGTCACAACAGCGGGAGCCGCAGGCAGACCCGTATCCACCGTCACCAGAAAGTTAGCCGAGGCAGGGCTGACATTTCCCGCCGTATCGGTGGCGGTGGCGGTGTAGGTGTAATTGCCATCCGCTAGCACTGTGGCAGAGCGATCGAGCGTCCAGTTTCCCGTGCCGTTGGCGAGAGCCGTGCCGACCACCGTGCCGTTTTGAGAAATCGTGACGGTGCTGTTGGCTTCAGCCGTGCCCGTCAGGATGAGGGCATTGTCATTGGTGATGCCATCCGCACTCCCGCTATCCGTGGTAATGGTCACAACAGCGGGAGCCGCAGGCAGTCCCGTATCCACCGTCACCAGAAAGTTAGCCGAGGCAGGGCTGACATTTCCCGCCGCATCGGTGGCGGTGGCGGTGTAGGTGTAATTGCCATCCAATAGCGTCGTGGCAGAGCGATCGAGCGTCCAGTTTCCCGTGCCGTTGGCGGTAGCTGTACCGATCGCCGTGCCGTTTTGAGAAATGGTGACGGTGCTGTTGGCTTCGGCCGTGCCCGTCAAAATCAGGGCATTGTCGTTGGTGATGCCATCCGCACTTCCGCTGTCCGTGGTAATGGTCACAACAGCGGGAGCCGCTGGGGCAAGGGAGTCGATCGTGACGTTAAACGCCGCAGAACTGGCGCTGTTTCCAGCCGCATCGGTGGCTGTTACGGTAAAAGCATAGGCTCCATTTGCTAGAGGAATGCTAGTTGAGTCATAAGTCCAGTTGCCCGCTGCATTGGCTGTGACGTTACCCAGCAGAGTCGCATCCCGGAATACCTGTATCGTACTGTTTGCCTCAGCGGTGCCCGATAGGATCAGCGTATTATCGCTGGTAATGCCATCCCCTGCCACACCGCTGTCAGCTGTGATTGCTGAGATCACAGGTGCCGCCATCACAGTATCTATAGTGGCGTTATAAATCGTAGACATCGGGCTAGTGTTTCCCGATATCATTGTCGTGGCGGTAAAGGCATAGGCTCCATCGAGCAGCGTGGTGCCCGTGGCATCAAATGACCAATTGCCCGCAGCATCCACTAGAGTTGTACCGATCGCCGTACTATTGCGGAAGACTTGTACCGTGCTAGTAGCAACGCCCTTACCACTAATCACTAGCGTGTTGTCGTTGGTGATGCCGTCCCCCGCAGTCCCGCTATCTGCGGTAATGCTGGCGATCGTTGGAGCGGCAGGTGAATCACCCGCATAACGAACAACTGCAAAATCATTACCGGATTGACCCGCTAGGACGATCTTGCCGTCTGGCTGCACTGCCACGCCGTATCCTTGGTCAGCACCGCTACCCACAGGAGTGATGACTTTTCCACTGCTGCCAAAGCTGGTATCAAGCGTGCCGTCGATGTTGTAGCGCGTTAACGCAAAGTCGTCGTTGGTGCCGTTGAACGCAACGCCTGCTACGACGATCTTGCCGTCTGGCTGCACTACTACGCTGTATCCCTGGTCAGCACCGCTACCCACAGGAGTGATGACTTTTCCACTGCTGCCAAAGCTGGTGTCAAGCGTGCCGTCGATGTTGTAGCGCGTTAACGCAAAGTCGTTGGTGCCGTTGAACGCAACGCCTGCTACGACAATCTTGCCATCTGGCTGCACTACTACGCTGTATCCTTGGTCAGCACCGCTACCCACAGGAGTGATGACTTTTCCACTGCTGCCAAAGCTGGTGTCAAGCGTGCCGTTGACGTTGTAGCGCGTTAACGCAAAGTCGTCGTTGGTGCCGTTGAACGCAACGCCTGCTACGACAATCTTGCCGTCTGACTGCACTACTACGCTAAATCCTTGGTCAGCACCGCTGCCCACAGGAGTGATGACTTTTCCACTGCTGCCAAAGCTGGTGTCAAGCGTACCGTTGACGTTGTAGCGCGTTAACGCAAAGTCGTCGTTGGTGCCGTTGAACGCAACGCCTGCTACGACAATCTTGCCGTCTGACTGCACTACTACGCTGTATCCTTGGTCAGCACCGCTACCCACAGGAGTGATGACTTTTCCACTGCTGCCAAAGCTGGTGTCAAGCGTGCCGTTGACGTTGTAGCGCGTCAATGCAAAGTCATTATTGCTGCCGTTGAACGCAACGCCTGCTACGACAATCTTGCCATCTGACTGCACTACCACGCTGTGTCCCTGGTCAGCACCGCTGCCCACAGGAGTGATGACTTTTCCACTGCTGCCAAAGCTGGTGTCAAGCGTACCGTCGATGTTGTAGCGCGTCAATGCAAAGTCATTATTGGTGCCGTTGAACGCAACGCCTGCTACGACAATCTTGCCGTCTGGCTGCACCACTACGCTCTTGGCTTGGTCAAAACCGCCATTGAAGTCAAGCGTGGTTGTACCGCCTGTGCCAAACGTGGTGTCGAGATCGCCCGGAGCCAAAACGCTGGGATAGTTGGCAAGTGTTGCAGGAGAGAGAGGAATCTGGGGCAATGCACAGGCAGCATGAGAGGTCGGGATGCAGACTTCTAAATGCCAATTGCCGCCCTCAGAGACATGACCTGTAGGAGTCTCGGAAGCATAGATGGTGGCTCCAGTCAGGTGATGCAAGCGTTGGAGAAATTGAGCACCAATAGGGGTAGCAGCAACGTTGCAACCGTAAAGAAAAATTTGGAAGTCTGCTTTGACTCTTCCTGTGCTACCGACCTGAAGCCAGCTTCGTAGTTGAGCCGCATGGCGGCTCATCGACCCACTCAGTTCCGTATTTCCCAAATAGAGCGTGCCGGGAGAACCGTGAGAGAAGAGATGTAGGCTAGAAATATCGGGATAACGGCACAGTGCATCTGTGATTTGAGCAATTCCGTCTTGGTGCAGATCCAGAATCACTAGAGCCGCCTGATTGCTAGCGCCGTCTGCAAGCATCAGATAATTATCGATGCCTGCATCAATGATGATGAGCGTATGGGGCGATCGTACTGCTGCTTTGTATTGAAGCATTGCACCACAGCTTAAAGATGCGGCAGTTTGCTCAAGAGAGGGATTGAGAGTAGAAGAGTCTGTTAAAGCAGTAGCGGGTACGATCGCGCAATTCATAAACCTATCCTCAGTCAGGGAAATTACTTAGTTAAAAAAACTACAGAGGTTGACAGCAAAAACTAACAGACATGGCATTTGTAAACCCAGGATTAAGTATCATTAGACACCTGAGTTGAAGCTGCCAGATCTGCCGAATAACAGATGAAACATCAGAAATTTTGTAAATTTTGCCCAATGCCTACAGAGACACAGGCAGCAAATTTAACTTTATTTAGTAAGAGAGTCAGTAACTACACCCTAGTATTCCCCGAAGTGATGAGAAACAAACAGCTCATGAGCCATGCTCAAAAGTGGCAGGGATGAAACAAATCTTTATGAGTGCAAATGCCTCTAAAGATTGAGCTTTAAAGAACTATTGACAGCAACTGTTACGTAAAAGATTTAGATAACTTCACATTTTTATGCGATCATCATTCAGGGTATCGATACTCAATAGGACTTGACAAATAAAATTAATTGGATAGTTCAGCAAGGATTCGGCAAGCAAGTTGTCTAATCCACATGACATCTATAAAATATTTGGCTTGAATACTGGGTTGTTACGATCGCAACGGGTTGGCAATATTGATTAACAGCAGATTAGTCTGTTAGGAGAAAAAGACATGGTAGAGCGTCCAATTAAGAAGTCTGAACGGCAGACAGTGGCTGAAACATCTGAGATGACCGAAACATCTGCGGCACCTGAGACCAGACAAGAGCCGTCTGAAGCGCCTCCCAAGAGAGTTGTGCCGATGCCCAACAAAGATCCCAACAGAGATCGCACTACCAGTCGGGATAATGATCGAGATAAAGATCGCGCTAAAGGGAAAGGGAAAGGCGATCGCCGAAGAGATGAAGAAGGCGTGAGCAAGCCCCCTGCCGCTATGGCTCTGATGCGTGGTCCCCGACCTTCTAAAGCTAAGCCGCCTGTGATTGAAGAACCGATCGTTGAACCCCAGGAAGAGCCTGTGGTAGAGGTAGCTGAAGAGGTCATGGAAGTCGCTGAACCCGTAGCTGAAGCTGCCGTAGTAGAACCTGTGGCTGAACCTGAAGCTGCTGTGGTCGCTGAACCCGTAGCTGAAGCTGCTGAAGTAGAACCTGCGGCTGAGGTAGAACCTGTTGTTGAACCCATAGCCGAAGCTACAGCTGAAGCTGCTGTGGTCGAAGAGCCAGTGGTTACACCTGAAGCACCTGTGACCGAAGCACCTGTGACCGAAACTGAAGGCATGGTTGAGAAAACTGAGACGGAAGCTGCTTCTGCAACTGAACAACCTGCGGCTATGGAAGCTGCTGCTGTTGAAGAAGCTGAGCCTGAAGCTGCGACTAAAACTGAAACAGAAGAACCTTCTGCATCATAAGTCTGAGTGCTTTTGATAGTGACGCGTTTCAAGGTCAAATAGCGATCGCCTTTGCCTTGGTCAAGTCTATCTTGATCAAGGTAGAGGCAATTTTTTAAATAGGGGCAGCGATCGCATGAATAGCCGCGAGTTTAAAATCCTGACCCTCTAAGCTCTTCAACTCTGAAAACTTAGAGGGTCAAAATTCTAGATTACAGTTTTTCGGTCAAGCCTTTAACCTTCTCGCCTTTTTACTCAGATGTAGATTGGTAGATTGCCGTAAGTAGAAGTATCCGCTCGCCTCTATTTACGGCAACCAGCCTGCGATACCCCAATGGTTGGTCTTGTATCAGGTGTCAAACTGAATATCATTCTTGTTGAAGTTGACCCGATTTTCCCCGGTTGGAAATCCAGCTTTTCCATCGCCGTCGGTATCAACATTCGTGTGTAGGTTGGTGTATAAATTACCTGCCAAGAATGCAGCCTGTTCTTCTGGAGTTAACTCAAATTCACCCGTAACCGTACCTGATTTACCATCAGTTGGAGTATTAGTTAGATACCGCACAACAGTAGCATCTGCGAAATTACCGCGATCGTCACCAGCAGGGCTGAAGTGCAGGTGAGTCCCAGAAATTTTGTTGCCTTCTACGTCTTGTGGAACCTTCAAGAAACCGTTAATCAAGGATACTGGATCAGAGCCATTCAGAATGGTCGCTTTAGGATCAATGACCGTTTCACCCTGGCTAAAGAGAGGCGCTCCATCAAAATTTTGATAGTTTCCATTGATGCGAAGCACACCTGACTTTAGCTCAGCAGTGAGATCGGTTGTGCCAGGGCTATCGTTTTTGAACGGGAATTCATTCGCACCAGAAGTCGCCCTGACCGGGGTAACGCTAAAGCTATCATCACCCAGATATAGGAAATCATCTCCCGCACCGCCAACTAACTTATCATCCTGAGTGGTGCCGTTAATCTGCCCCTTGCCTTGCTGCGTTTTGAGTCCATTAGCTTCTGCAAATCCCGCATCATTTTTGACGAAGTCTACTACCTTAGCATCATCAATCTGAGCAAAGTTTTGTGCAGTTAAAGTTTCTGCCTTAGTAAAAGTCAATGCACCCAAGATATGTCCGCCGTTCTTGTCAATAATGAGAGCATTGTTTTCGCTGTCTGTTGGCTGATCAAGCCCACCTTTACCCGGATTTTTGCCCTGAGTAATCAGAATGTCTTCCATCTTTAAACCACCCGACAGAACAAATTTGTCCTGCGTGGGATCAAAGTCGAAGATACGATTAGTCGTCTCTTTACCTAAAACAACGGCATCTTTTCCTTCACCAGTCGTGATGGTATTAAATCCACCTCCATCTCCAAAGATGAGGTCATTTCCACGGGCGCTAGTCACCGTATTTTTGCCGCCACCTGGATCTAGCAGATCGCCCAAATTACCACCGATTTGGTTTACTAGATCTGTCGCTGTCTTCACTTTCGCAATCTGACCAGAATCAAAAGCCTTGATAGAGTCAAGCCCGTCTAGCGAGATATGGGTCGATTGACCATTCGTTACAGGTGCATGGTCATGATTATCCTCTGACAAACTCGCTTTATTAGAACCAAAAGATTGGTTCAAGCTATTGTTTAAATCAGATTCTAGCAACGAAGAGCCTTTCGACTGCTGTTTAGAATCGCTTGAATGAGAAGCATCGATCGCATGATTATCGGCTGCAAAAGAGTCTTGCGCTTGATAAGTTTTTGAGTCAAGTCCTGCCATAATTAATCCTTAAAAGATTGGAAAAAGTCTAAAATTGACCACCGCCGCGACTATCGCAGCCATGAGGCTATGGTCATAGAGATTCAGTTGCAAAATCCATCGTCGTTGGAAAGTTTCAGCATTGCAGAATTAGGGCACATTGCGGTGAGTCGGGGTACCTTACCCCGACTCACAACCCCATGCTCTAGATCAGCAAGACTAAGGCTTTAAGCTACTTTGAATCTCTAGGAGCGATCGAATCAGGCATGGGGGCATAGCATTTTCAGTCGCTCTTCACTCAATATATTTAATTGGAACAGCCATGTCAAGTAAGTTCCAATTAAATATATTGAGTCAGAAGCCAAAAAAGCAGGAGAACGATTATCCTCCTGCTTCTTATTTAACTAAACTCTGGCTTGCACCTGTGTCAAACCATTCTGACCTCTACTGAGCGGGAGCCAGTACTGCTTTAACTGCAACGCTGCTAACACCCTTAATTTCTTTCGCCAGAGGCTCAATTTTGTCTAGCTGATCTTGAGTCTGAACTGTTCCAGAAACAACAACAGCTCCATCTTCAGCATCCACAGCCAATTTACTGTTGGGAATGTTGGCTTCAAGCTTACTGCGAACCTCACTTTCGAGATCGCCATCTGCCCGATCTGCGTCGCCTCCAGTGGCGTTATTCCGCTGTTCACGGGAGCGAATATCGGAATCAAGCTGTCTTTGACGAACGTCATTCTGGGCATCATCCTGTGCAGTTTGAGCGCCCTGGGCTGTCGGAACCTGTCCACTATTGTCTGTGGAATTGGGCGCATCTGAAGTTGTCTTAGCAGTGCTGCAAGCCGCAGCAGTTACCATCAAAAATCCACTCAATAGGAACGGGACGATTTTCTTCATATCTTTGATTCTCCAACTGTTTGTCTGAGCACTGTTTGTCTGAGCACTGTTTGTCTGAGCACTGTTTGTCTGAGCACTATTTGTTTGAGCACTGTGTATGCAGAGTTGAAAGCTTCCTAGCCCAAGTTACGACGATTGGCATTGGAAACATCTGTTCCTTCTGGATAGAGAGTGCCAGCAGGATGGGTTGCCGGGTCATGGCTGCCAGGAACAGGAGCGCCATCAGCATAGGGGGTGCCATCAGAGTAGAGGGTACCGCCAGGGTACGCAGCGTCGCGTGCTTTGGCATTTGACTCATAAACACCCCAGTCTTGGATGCCTCGATGACTCAAAATCAGTTCAGCCTGATGGATTTCTTCATCTGAACCTTCAACCATGACCAAATAACTGCCTTGGGAAACGCGATCGCTGTACACTTTCGCCCGATCTTCAGGAATTCCCAGACCTACTAAACCACCTACTAGGGTTCCTGCGGCAGCTCCAATGGCTCCACCCGAAATTGTGGTAGCCAAAGCCGTAGCTGCTGCTCCACCTAGCATGACTGGCCCAATACCCGGAATAGCCAGCGCACCAAGACCCACTAATAGCCCAGTCAACCCACCTAAAGCGCCACCTGCCACTGCACCTGTCTTTGCACCTGTGCCTGCTTCTGTATCATGTGCTGCGCGTCGGCCAGCATCAGAGAGACGATCGCTTGCCTCTGCTCCAGAAATTTCGCTATTGCGATCGATATCACGACCTACAACCGATACCCGATCCATTGGAAATCCGCTATCTCTCAACTCACGCAGAACTGCCTCTGCATCTCCGTGGCTTGAAAATGTTCCCACGGCCCGTTTGTGCTGTCCTAGTACCATGATTTCCTCCTACCATTTTGCAAACCAAAGTGAGTGCAAATGGAGTATTTTGTAGTGTGTGATACTATGCTAGGTTTAGAATTCAGAACCTCCATCATCCACAAGAGAGACTATCGTTTATCTTTTTAGGGAGATCGATAAAGTATGATTTTTGCAGCCTTTTATCTTCTCTCTTTTATCTTTTCTACATCCAGGATAGAACCTCAATGCAGCTTAAAGTTAACAAAGACACAATCTTCAAGCAGACCACTGAAGACGCAGTACAACTACCATCCAGCGATAAAACTACAATACAGAAAGGTACAGTTTTCAATATTCATTCTTGGAAACTCTTAAATCAAAGTCATCTACGTATCGCACTTCTGGGAAAATTTATTGGAGAGCCGCCCCGTAATACCTGGTGCGTCTACATACCCGATATTCAACTGATTAAACTTTCAAGTGTGAGAGTTATTCGCAATACTTTTTTTAAGCAAACGCCAGACCCTAAGCCAATCTCTAGTTCGCCGCTCTCTAGTTCTGAAGTTGCGGTTTCAGCGGGTACAGTCTTTGAGCTTCTGTCTTGGTCGGTTGAAAAGAATCATCTCAAAGTTGCTCTGTTTGATAAATTCTTGGGAGATCCTCCGCGCAACACATGGTATGTCCCCGTAACTGAAATAAAGTTTATCAATCAGCAGCCTCAAATCATTCCGGTTCCCCAACCTTCACTTAATCCAGATGGGTTGCCGATCTCTAAAACTCTTAATATGCCTCACAGAAGTCAGCTTGATAATAAATTCAATCCAACAGGTGCTTGTAATGTGACCTCGTTTGCCATGGCAATGATGTACTTTCAAGTTAAAAGGAAGACCAATATTGGGCAATGGGAGGATGAGCTGTATCTGTACATGCAAAACAATAATCTAAATCGCTGGGACCCTAATGATTTAGCCGTGATGGCTCGTTCCTATGGGTTAGTTGATGATTTTATCAGCCGGGGCACGCTTTCTGATCTACGTCGAGCGATCGCAGAAGGTCGTCCCTGTATTATTCACGGTTATTTTACAAGCTTCGGACATATTGTTGTGGTACGAGGCTATGATCCCTACGGCTTTTTTGTTAATGATCCCTTTGGGGAATGGACATCGCTAGGGTACCGTAACGATCGCTCTGGGAAAAACCTCCACTACTCTAGTGCGCTTATTCAAAACAAATGTTCGCCCGAAGGAGAAGACCATATTTGGATGCACCGTCTTACAAAAAGGTAATTGGCTCCTAGAGGTTTGAGAGCATAGAAGTCGCTAAGTAAAGTCTCCCCGCTGCCCTGGTTATTGCACTAAAAAGGGCTTTGGGGATGACCGTTGGCTTGACGCGACTTCCAAGCCGATCGCCGAATCGATCGCTTTTCTTCAGTCAGTTCCGCAAAGCAGTCTGGGCAAGAGACGCCAATTTCGTAGGCAGGAGAATTCTTGTCGTTTGTAGAAATGGGGTGCCCGCAGCCTAGACACATTTCGTGAGTTCCTGGCTCTAGCCCATGCTGAATAGCAACTCGCTGGTCAAACACAAAGCATTCTCCTTGCCAGAGGCTATCTTCAGCCGGGACTTCCTCAAGGTATTTCAGGATGCCGCCTCTGAGGTGATAGACCTCCTGAAACCCTTGCGACAAGAGATAGGCAGAGGCTTTTTCGCAGCGAATGCCCCCCGTACAAAACATAGCCACTTTTTTGTGTTGAGCCGGGTTCAGATTGTTCTGTACATAGGTGGGAAAATCCCGAAAAGACTCAGTTTCAGGGTTTTGCGCGTTTTGGAAGCTGCCAATTTTCACTTCATAATCGTTGCGCGTATCAATCACAACGGTGTCTGGATCGGTAATCAGGGCATTCCAATCTTGAGGGTTAACATAGGTGCCAACCTGTTCACTCGGATCGACATCGGGCAGTCCTAGCGTCACGATTTCTCGCTTTAATTTCACCTTCATCCGATCGAATGGGAAGGTATCCGCAACAGATTCTTTATGTTCCAAATCCGACAGCCGCCCATCCGATCGCAAATAGGCCAGCACAGAGTCGATCGCCTCTCGTGATCCGGCGATCGTGCCATTGATCCCCTCCTGCGCCAGCAAAATTGTCCCCCGCAGGTTTTGCGCCTGACACACGTTGAGTAGGGGCGATCGGATTTCGGCAAAGTCAGACAGCCGCACAAATTTATAAAAGGTGGCAACAACCCAACTCATGTTTCCTGTGTCTACTTATGAAATATGGCATTACGTAATTGAGTTAGGATGAGTTATTTTTTGAGAGCCGCGCGGAGCGCGGCTCTCAAAAAATAACTCGTTGGATCTAATCGCGTAGCACTATACCATTCTCGCTTGTTGAAGGGTCAAACATCACCTCAAATTTCTCATTGGAGTAAAGTTGCCGCATCACCTGACAATAGCCCTCGGCATCGGAGCATTTGTAAAACCGCGCTAGGTCTTGATGCCGAGCCTGAGAGAGTAGACGCACGACAATCCATCGCTGAATGCGATCGGCATGTATTGGGGAAAGGCGATCGACAAAGATTAGCAAGTCTGAAGCATCGGCTGGCTCGCGATTCCTGCCTTTTACCGACGTAGCATGACCTCTTCTGACTTAGATTGGCTACGGCGATCGCGCACTTTTTGGCGGGCGCGCCACTGACGAATTGCGATCGCCGTTCGCATAATGGGCGATAGATAGCCTTCTGGGATTTCTTCTTCGGCAATGACACCCAGCGGCGTGCTGTTCATGCAGTCTGCCAGAGAGTCTAGGTAAGGCTCTAGGTCGAGCATCCGCAGCACTTCTTCAGCATTTTGGTAGCGATCGCGGCAGGAAACCTTCAGCATCTTATCCAAGACTTTGCTAAAGTGATCGCTGACCTGAACTGCCGCTTGCCAATTGACTTCGCCCGTCGCCGGATTGTAGTCAAACTCCATCGGCGGCTTGCCCGTCAGCAAATACAGACAGGTCACCCCCAGGGCAAAAATATCGCTGGCATAGGTCGATCGCAAAGCCAACTGTTCGGGTGGAGCAAAGCCCAGGGTGCCCACAAAGTGGGTTGTGGTGGCGCGTTGGGTGCTTTCTCCCATACGGATAAAATGCTCTTTGACGGCTCCAAAGTCAATCAGCACCAGGCGACCGTCGTCTTGGCAGCGAATAATATTGGGGGGCTTAATATCGCGGTGGATGACGTTATTCTCATGCACGTAGCTCAGTACGGGCAGGATTTCCCAAAGAAACTGTTTCACCTCTCGCTCTGACAGCGATCCTTTCATCTTGACTTCACGCGCCAGAGTCCGCCCTTTGATATACTCCTGCACCAGATAAAACTCGCCATTCACCTGAAAATAATTCAGCAAGCGGGGAATTTGGGCATGGCTGCCCAACTGGCTGAGAATCTTAGCCTCGCGCTCAAATCGCTGGCAGGCGCGCTGAAGCGCCATGGGATGACTGACTTTAGGGCACAAGAGTTTGATGACGCACAGAGGGCTGCTGGGTAGGGCAACGTCTCTCGCGAGAAACGTCACCCCAAATCCGCCGCGTCCTAGGGTGCGGAAGATCTTGTAGCGATCGCGAAACAGCCGATCTGACCCGCAGATTTGCCCCAGATAAGTCTGATGCTGGGGTGAGGAGCGCAAGTTATCCAGTTGGGGCACTGATGAATCCATTGGCAAGTCCATGGGTCAAAGGTCGCGAGTTCCCTGTCGCTTGAATCGATCGCCCAAACAAGCTCAGCTAAAACGCCATCGGCTCAAACATCACTGGCTCAGAACAATCACTGGCTCAGAACAATCACTGGCTCAGAACACTATTTAGTTGAAACACTAATAGAAATTGTCCCGCCCTGAAAGGAAATATAACATCCGTAGTTCTAACGACTGCGTAAAGACACAATAAAGAGTTGGTCAAGTTAATGACTGTAATTAAGAACACGCCTTGCTTTAAGCCATCTTAAGTAAAAATACGACATTTTTGTCTAAACTCGGTAAATTTTTTGACTAAGCATCTCAAGCTAAGCATCTAAAGCAATGGCGCGATCGCTCCTACACCCAAAAATCTACCGCGTCATAGCTCAAATTCGCCAGCATTTGCCGCAGTAAGGGCAAACTCAAGCCAATGACATTGCTGTGGCAACCCTCAATTTTTTCGACAAACATGCCGCCACGCCCCTCTAACGCGAAGCACCCGGCGCAGCTCATTGGCTCTCCAGTGGCAACGTAGGCGGCAATTTGGCGATCGCTCACCTCAGCAAAATGCACCCGCGTCATCTGCGAACGCACTAACACTCGGTGCTGCACTTGGTCAATTAGCGCATGTCCGGTATAAAGCTCTCCTACCTGACCTCGCATCTTATGCCATCGGGCGATCGCCTCTGCGGAATCTGCGGGCTTGCCGTGAATTTCGCCATTCAGCGCTAACACAGAATCGCAGCCCATAATCAGGGAATCTGTCAATTGAGAGGCTACAGCACCCGCCTTTCCCTGTGCTAAGGTTCTGACTAAGACATCGGCATCTGTTATCTGAATTTGAGACTCGTCAAAATCGCTGGGCCAGACGATCGGCGTAATGCCAGCGGTTTGCAGGAGTCGCCGCCGAGCGGCAGAAGCCGAAGCTAGAACGAAGGGAGGAATACCCATTTGCAAATCGATAAAGGGTGCCGTTTCAAAACATAACCTGAATTAAGCTGCTTGTGTCAGACATGAAATTTCTGCAAAACATCAGTCCAGCGACGCGCGTCCTCACTCCCGCCGATGCCGAGGCATACCTTTCCGTGCGTCTGCGAGCGCTTCATGAACAACCACCCGCTTTCGGTTCGCTCCCCGAAGGCGAGCCAAATCTTTCCGAGACTGCTGTGAGACTTCAGGAAAGCGAGGATCGTTGCTTCTTCGGAGCGTTTCAAAATGAGCAACTCATTGGCATCGTCCGGATTTCTCGTTATTCAGCGCTCAACGAGAAGCACCGGGCTTATTTAGGGGGATTGTATGTTCTTCCCTCCTTTCGCGGTCAGGGCTGCGGTAGAGCGCTGGTTCGCGAGGCGTTGAGCTGGGCAGCGATCGCGCCAGGTGTTACTTCAGGCATTACTCCAGACATTACTCCAGGCATTACTCCAGGCATTACTCCAGGCATTAGAAGAATTAATTTAACTGTTGTCACCCAACAGGAGGCAGCAATCCGCCTTTATCAGTCCTTGGGCTTCCACATCTACGGCACCGAACAGGAGACTTTTTCGAGAGACGGACAGTTCTACGACGAATACTTGATGACCTTGAAGCTCAGCTCTGATATAGCCCTACGTAATGTAAGTTAGGACGAGTTATTTTTTGAGAGCCGCGCGGAGCGCGGCTCTCAAAAAATAACTCATTGGATCTGAGCGCGTAGCGCTATAAAGACCACTAAAGCAATAAGAATGCAAAAGACGCTCTATGCTTGAAGATGAAGTCTTGCTGTTGGGCGGCATCATGCAAATTTATTTAGACTACAGCGCTACTACCCCCACTCGTCCTGAGGCGATCGCCCTCATGCAGCAAGCCTTGACCCAAGAGTGGGGCAACCCTTCTAGCCTGCACCATTGGGGCGGACAGGCTGCCACCCTGCTAGAGCAAGCCCGGATGCAGGTTGCCGATCTAATTAATGCTAGTGCCGAGGCAATCGTCTTCACCTCTGGCGGCACAGAATCTGACAATTTGGCGATCATGGGCGTAGCGCGGCAGTACGATACCCCGCAGCATATGATCATCTCCAGCATCGAGCATTCTGCGATCGCTGAACCTGCCCGGCTGCTGAAGCGCTGGGGCTGGCAGGTGACTTGTCTGCCTGTCAGCACCCAGGGGAGAATTGACCCAGTCGATCTGAAGGCGGCGCTACAGTCCAACACGGTGCTGGTTTCCATCATTTATGGACAAAGCGAAGTGGGCACCTTGCAACCGATCGACATTCTGGGACAAATCACCCGCGATCATGGGGCACTCTTCCACACTGACGCCGTTCAGGTTGCCGGACGCTTGCCTATTGATGTGAAGCGCTTGCCTGTCGATTTACTGTCCTTATCTAGCCACAAGCTCTATGGGCCTCAGGGTGCAGGTGCGCTGTACGTGCGTCCTGGGGTCAATCTGGTGCCTCTTTTGGGAGGAGGTGGACAGGAATTTAGCCTCCGTTCTGGCACTCAGGCAGTTCCCATCATCGCGGGTTTTGGCATCGCTGCCGAACTTGCCGCTCAGGAGATGGCGATCGAAACACCACGACTCATACAGCTACGAGATCGCTTATTTGATCAGCTCGCTGACGTGACGGCACTCGTACCCACGGGCGATCGCCTCCATCGGTTGCCTCATCACGCCAGTTTTTACCTGTGTAATGCGGATGGAGAGCGGGTCAGCGGCAAAACCCTCGTGCGGCAAATGAACCTAGCAGGCATCGGCATTAGCGCGGGTTCGGCATGCAGTAGCGGCAAGCTCGTTCCTAGCCCGATTCTCAAGGCGATGGGATATGGCGATCGCGCAGCAAAATCAGGCATCCGACTCAGCTTAGGGCGACAGACCACCGAGGCAGATATCGACTGGGCGGCGATGGCGCTGAAGCAGATTCTAGAGCGATTGGCGGGACGATCGTTGTCCTACTGCTCGTAAAGCACTTTTGGGTGCTGCTAGATTGCAAAGTCCTCTTAATATCTCTCAAAAGCTGGATTTCAAAGGCGCAGAGCGCCTTTGAAATCCAGCTTTTGGGGTTTTGTGGCGCGCGGAGCGCGCCACAAAACCCTAATTTGCGAGCTGCCGATACTTCAAAACGCACTATGTTCTAGAAAATTTTGGTACCCTGAAAAGCAACCCTTTCAAAGCGTCTTTTCGCTATGAAAATTCTTCACGGTACCTGGATTCCTCAATCAGAATCAACGTTTGTTCAAGGTGGCGCGTTTTATCTTTGGGTAGAAACGACTGAAAGCAAAAAGTTTCGCAAGCCGACTCAACAGCATCCCAATCAGCTCTTTAAAGCCGATTTAGCCTTGCTACTGACTCAAGAACTGGGCATTCAGCCACCGGGCTATCGTAAGCTGGAAGAATTGATTTCGCCGCAATATTTTCTGCTGCCGACTGTTGCCAACCATCCTTTGCCCTCGCTGGAGCTTTCTCGCTACCTCGAAGCAGAGTTACCCGAATCCTTTGAGTTGCAATATTGGCAGGTTGATTGCTATCAAACGATCGCTTCTGCCAGAACGGGAGGAACCGTCAACAATATTGTGAGCCTGCTGAACGACCTACATTTTCTGGCAATCCACAACCTAACGGACATTCAGCTAGGCGCGGATCTGCTGTTTTGGTTTCATTACACGCAGGCGCTCAAGCGAATTATTTTCAAGGATCAATATATTCCTGCTCTGAAATACCGAGAATTGGAGCTGAAATCAGCCGCCTCAAAATCATCTACCTCAAAATCATCTGCCTCAAAATCAGCACAGACGAAAGCGAAGGCGGAAACGAAGACATCCGCCAAAATTAGAACATCCGCTAAAGCCGCTACAAGAACTACGCGATCGCCGCGAGCCAACCTGGCAAAACCACGGGCTGTCACCCAAACGATCGATGTTTCTGCCAAAAGCTCAGCTAAATCATCTGCACCCACAAATTCCTTTGAGATCTATCCCGGCTGGGAATTTATTGGAGAAGAGTACGAATCCACCATTCAGCAGCATGTCGAGTATATGCCGCTTGCCTGTGTCGCGGGTTTTGCGGAATCCCGCGACACACCCGAATTCTACGATCGCGCTACCCTGTTGCGCCACTTTTCCGAGTGTTTGCTGACTGATATTGTGACTCACACGCCCACCACACAGGCGTATGAAAAAACCATTGCCGATTCACTGCTCTTTGACTGTCTGAAACGCAGCGGTCAGCCTGCGGTTCCTTCCACATATCTAGAACTTTACCAGCAGTGGCAAGGGTGGCGCGATCGCATTGTCCGCACCCAGTCCAATCTGCCGTTTTATCTCTGTTTTCATCTGCAAGATCCGGCAAAGCCCAACGATCCTTGGGAGGTGCAGTTTCAGGTTGCGCCCAAAAGCGATCCCTCTCTGAGGGTCTCTTTACAGGACTATTGGCGGATGCGCGCCAATCAGCAAAAACAAGTTCAGAAGCAGATGGGGCAAGATTTTGAACGGCAGCTCTTGATGAATCTGGGCTACGCGGCGCGGATCTATCCTGACCTTTGGCGGGGATTGGAAACCGACCAGCCTGTGGGCATCACGCTCAATTTGGAGACGGCATTTGCCTTCTTAAAAGAATCGGCATGGGTGCTGGAAAACGCGGGCTATAAGGTGATTGTTCCAGCCTGGTGGACACCCCAAGGGCGGCAGCGCGCCAAGGTGCGCCTCAAAGCCAAGGGCAAATCGCTGACGGGGGGCGAGGATAAAGCGAAGTCATATTTCTCGTTTGAGAGCCTGGTAGAGTACCAGTATGAATTGGCGATCGGCGGTGAACCCGTTAACGAGCAGGAATGGAACCAGTTGGTCAGCGCTAAAACGCCCCTGGTCAAGTTTCGCGGACAGTGGATGGAGTTAGACCAAGACAAAATGAAGCAAATGCTGGAGTTCTGGAAGACCCAGCAGCAAGAAAATCCAGAGCTGAGCCTATTGGACTTCCTCAAGCTCACCGCAGGAGATGACAGTTTGGAGTTGGAGGTCGATCGCCAGAGCGGTCTTTCGGATATGCTGGCAAAGCTAGAGGATAAAAGTCAGCTCCAGCCTGTTGACAATCCTAAGCAGCTTCAGGGGAAACTGCGAGAATATCAAAAGCGAGGCGTGTCCTGGCTGCAATACCTGGAGAATCTGGGGCTAAACGGCTGTCTTGCCGATGACATGGGTTTGGGTAAAACAATTCAGGTGATTGCCCGATTGCTCCAAGAACGGGAAATTGCTCAGAAAAGCAAGACAAAAATACCGCCCACGTTACTGATTGCACCTACTTCAGTAATCGGCAACTGGTATCATGAAATTCAGAAGTTTGCGCCGAAGATTCAGACTTTAGTGCATTACGGAACGGAACGCGCGAAGGACAGCAAAGAGTTTAAGCAAGCCTGCCGAGAGCATGACTTGGTGATTACCTCCTTTGCTCTAGCCCGTAAGGACATCAAGCTGTTCGGCGAAATCAACTGGCACCGGATTGTGTTAGACGAAGCGCAGAACATCAAAAATCCCAAAGCCGACCTGACCAAAGCCATCCTGAAGCTGACGGCACCCCATCGGCTGGCGTTAACCGGAACACCGATCGAAAATCGTCTGCTCGATCTCTGGTCAATTTTTAATTTTCTCAATCCAGGCTACTTGGGCAACCAGACGCAATTTCGCCGTAACTTTGAGCTGCCAATTCAAAAAAGTAACAATCCGCAGCAGTCCCTGACGCTAAAGAAATTGGTGGAGCCTTTCATTTTGCGACGGCTAAAAACCGATCAGTCTATCATTAAGGATTTGCCGGATAAAGTAGAGCAAAAGCTGTACTGCAACCTGACGAAAGAACAGGCTTCTCTTTATGCGGCGATCGTCAAAGATGTGGATACCCAGCTTCAGGAAGTAGAAGGGATTCAGCGCAAAGGATTAATTCTGGCGACCTTGACGAAGCTGAAGCAAATCTGCAACCATCCGATGCAGTTTTTGCAGGACGGTAGCGACTTCACGCCAGAGCGATCGCACAAGCTTACCCGCCTGAGCGAAATGGTGCAGGAAGCGATCGATGAAGGGGAAAGTATGCTAATTTTTACCCAATTTAACGAACTGGGTCAGGCATTAGAAAAATATCTACGGCATACCTGTCATTACAACACCTATTACCTCTCAGGCAGCACTGCGCGCAACAAGCGGGAACAGATGATTGCTCAATTTCAAGACCCCGAAACAGAGCCTTCTGTGTTCATTCTGTCCTTGAAAGCGGGCGGTGTCGGCATTACTCTAACAAAAGCAAACCATGTGTTTCATTTCGATCGCTGGTGGAATCCAGCGGTAGAAGATCAGGCGACCGATCGCGCCTTTCGGATTGGGCAGAAAAAGAATGTTTTTGTCCATAAATTTGTTGCTATGGGTACTCTGGAAGAACGCATTGATGAAATGATTGAGGACAAGAAAAAGCTGGCTGGATCGATCGTCGGAGCTGACGAATCATGGTTAACCGAACTCGATAATAATGCTTTCAAGAAACTAATCGCGCTTAACAAAACCGCCATCCTGGAATAACGTCGAGAGATTGAAAATAGCGCGTTCAGGAGAACTGTTAGGATCAATTAGGAGTATCATCATATGAGTCAATTTAGTCGTACTTGGTGGGGGAAGAAATTCATTGAGGCACTGGAAGAAGTCTCCGATGCCGGACGATTAAGCCGGGGACGTTCCTACGCTAACAATGGTAGAGTTACCAGCTTTGCCATCCAAGACGGCTCGGTTGTTGCCAAAGTCAGAGGCTCGGTGAATCCCTATTTTGGCGTGTATAAAGAGCCGCTCTACACTACCACAATTGACTTTCAGCCGATCAGCACCGCAAAATGGGCAGCCGCGATCGCCCTAATTGCCTCTCGATCGAGCCTCATTTCTCGGCTGCTGCTCAATGAAATTCCGGACAACATCGAAGACACTTTTGCCCAGCTAGGACTTCACCTGCTGCCCCACAGCGAGAAAGATTTTGATGCCGACTGCTCCTGTCCAGATTATGGCAATCCCTGCAAGCACATTGCCGGAGTGTATTATCTGGTGGCGGCTGAACTCGATCGCGATCCGTTCCTGCTGTTTGAGCTGCGGGGGCTATCTCGACAGGCTTTGCACGAAGAGCTAGTCAAGTCGCCCCTAGGACAAGCTCTCTCTGCCGAGCTGCAAATGGCACAGCGATCGCCCCAGATCGCCATCTCCTATTACACTCGACCGCAAGCCACCCCAGCTGTTGCCCCTGCAGAACTACGCGATTTCTGGCAGGGTACCAAACGCTTGCCTCAAACTATTGAACCCCTGCCGGAGACGCTGGTTTCTGGGATTCCCATGAAAAAACAGGGCGACTTTCCAGCTTTCTGGCATCGAGATAACTCCTTTCTTGCCGCTGCTGAAATCCTCTATGAACAGGTGAGGGCTAAAGGGCAGCTTTAGATTGTGGATGTTTTTGAGGTTATTAGACCTCTTGCAGATTAGGTTTAGTAGGAGCTGCGCCCCTACTAAACCTAATCCCAAAACTTTAATCTGCAAGAAGTTTATTCGGTTAAATATTGCAGCGCTGTATGGGCGATCGCCTGTTGAGAATCAATCTGCTGTGCTGCTTTCCAGGCGGCAATTGCCTGCGGAAATTCTCCTTGCAGCGCCCATAGCTGTCCGGCAAAGGCGTGAAAGTCGGCATTAGACCAGAGGGCGATCGCCTGATTGTTGCTGGCGATCGCCGTAGCATAGTCTCCGGCTCTGAACGCCTGAATCGCCTGACGGTGATGCCAGACGGCTCGATCGTGAAGCTGAATCAGCGGCGAGAGATTGACTCCACAGCGGCGGCAGGATTGCGCTGCCTCAGCGGTGGCAGAAGCCGGACGGTAGAGCGCACGACAAACGGGACATTTCATGAAATTAGGAGTCTTGAGTAGTGGCGTAGTAGAGGAAGTCTGCTAACTCTTCTTGAAGGTTGGCGATCAATTCTGTTTCGCTGTCGGCGATCGCTTCTGCAATGTCATCCAGCAAATCCTGCAATTCTTCAACCTGCTCACCCTCCAAAGTGTCTAGAGCCTGTCGGGCGCGAGTGAGCAAGGCAACCAGTTCGGGGGCGATCGGGATTGTTTCTGATGTTTCTACATCAATTGAGTCGTCCTCTACATCGGAGGCAGCAGAGGAGAGGAGGGTTTCATCAGGTTGAAACAACCCATCTTGAAATAGCGCATCTAGATCAGCTCTGGCTTGCTTCAGCTCATGGCTAGACAACCGCTCAATCCCACCATGATTGACAACCAGGGTTCCCTGCTGTCCCTTACCTTTCTCAGTGGTGGTAACGGTGAGTATCCCGTTGATGTCAAAGTCAAAATGTACCTCAATCTGAATACTGCCTGCTGCACCGGGCGGCAAGCCTTCAACTTTGTAGGAACCCAAAGGCACATTTTCTTCGGCAATTTCGTTCTCGCCCTGGAAGATTTCAATCTCTACCGCAGTCTGGCGATCGCTCATTGTTGAGTAAATCTCCGATCGAGAAACGGGTACGACACTGTTGCGTGGAATGATAACGCTAAAGAATCCCGGCATAATGCCCATCGGGGTTGAAACGGCTGCTGAAATGCCCAGAGAGTGGGGAATCACATCCACTAAAATAGACTCAACTTCCTCACCTGCAAGCACTCCAGCTTGCAGGGCGGCACCCAGCGCCACACAGAGATCAGGCTGAACACCGTCCACCGGAGCCTGGTCTAGGTGCTCCTCTACCATCTGCTGTACCAAAGGAATGCGGGTAGAGCCGCCCACGAGAATAATGCGATCGAGATCTTCAGGATCTAATTCGGCATCAGCCAGCGCTCGATCGATCGCCTCCAAGGTTTCCTCCAGCAGCGGACGCAATAGCTCCTCAAAATCAGATCGGGAAATTTCGGCTTCCAGGTGCAGCGCCGTGTTCCCCTTACTGCCCAAAAATGCCTCCCGCACCGGAGCAAATCCGTGGGTGCTGAGGGTGATTTTGACCTGTTCTGCCGCCCTTAACAGCCGTGCTTGAGTTACGGCATCTTCGGGAACATCAATGCCGTGCGCCTGACGAAACCGCTCTGCCAGATGAAGCTGAAGCCGTCGATCGAAATCATCGCCGCCAAGCTGATTGTTGCCATGACTTGCCAGCACCTCAGTCACTTCACCCGTAATCTCGACCACCGACACATCGAAGGTGCCGCCCCCTAGGTCATACACCAAGACCTGCTCGGTTTCATCCGATCGCAAATCATAGGTGAGGGCGGCAGCAGTCGGCTCGTTGATAATTTGCAGCACCTCTAAGCCCGCAATTTCTCCAGCCGTTTTGGTGGCTTGGCGTTGGGCATCGGTGAAATAAGCCGGAACGGTGATCACCGCTTGTGTTACCTCTTCGCCCAGCGCCGTTTCGGCTCGCTGCTTCAGCGCCCGGAGAATCATTGCCGAGATTTCGTGAGGTAAATACTCGCGGGTCTCGTCTGAGGCGCTGTCGATTCGCAAGGTGGTTTTGTGATCTGTGCCCATCCATCGCTTAATCGAGCGAACTGTGCGATCCGGAGCGGCAGCGTATTGGCGCAGGGCATCCCGCCCGACTAAAAGCTTGCCCGTGTCGCTGAATCCGACACAAGACGGCAAAATCAGGTCGCCCTCTTCTCCCGGCAAGACTCGCGCCTGTCCATTTTCGACGATCGCCACTTCAGAATTGGTGGTTCCTAGGTCAATGCCAACCGTTCTACCCATAGTTGTGCTTCCTTGTGCCTTCCTGACTGCTATGCCTTTTTAACCGCCACAATGACCTGCGCCTCACGCAAAACCTGATCTTTCCACAGATAGCCGCGCACCACCTCTTGAATCACAGTATTTTCTGGAGAGAGACTTTCCTGTCGTCCAACAGCATACATAATCTGCGGGTTAAAAGGCTGTCCCTGTGCCTCAATTGGGATGACCTGCCGCTGCCGGAGAAGATCGAGCAGCGATCGCCTGATCAAAGCTACCCCCTGCTGATTGCTCACTAAGATATCGAGTAACGAGTCAGCCGTTGTTCTATCTGACGGTTGATTCCATTCAGGTCGCTCAGGTTGGATCAACTTTTGCAGCCATACTTGCCAAAAAGGTTGAGGAGTCTGGGCAGGAACTACATCCTTCTGCACCAAGAGGGTTTGAGCAGCAATCTGCGTTTCCCAATGGGCATTTGCCTGATCGAGAGCATCGACGATCGCCAGCAAATCGCGCCATAGGGTTTTGGATTCAGCTTCAGCCAACGCCTGGGTTTGCTTTAGCCTCTGCTGCTGGTCTATTCGCTCTGCCTGAAGCCCTTCTAGCGACTGCTGTAGCGTGTTTTGGCTGGATTGCAGGAGCTTACCCTGCTGCTTGACCTCATGGCGTAGCGCGATCCACTCCGCCACCATCTGGTAGGGATCAAACAGGGCAGGATCAAAGGAGGCGATCGCTTCAGGGGCTTCCCCCAGGTAATCCGGTGCCGGGGGTTCGGTCTGAAGCAGGTCAAAAAATTTGTCGAATTTGTCAGCTAAAGTCTGTCGATCCATCATGTTCTACTGAGCTTTTACTGAGCGTCTACTGAGCTTAAATCTTCGTAATTTTACAGGCTGCTCTCTCTGCGGCACTCAAAATGTTTCCCGAATCATCTCCTCCCAGCTGACCTGGAGCTGAGCGATCGCCCGTTGCCGCAATGCCTCCACAGCCGAGGGATCAAGCTTAGCGTCGAGGGGACGCACCAGAAAGAAGAAGTCATCGGCAGACGCGCCGCCTTTGCGAATCGTTTCGTAGGCGGCTCTCACTTCCTTGAATTCTTCAGGATGCAGATGGGCAGGAAACTCCCTCAGCTTGGCATGGTAGGCGGCTTTGACTTCGGCAGGAGTTGCCGTGAGGGGGATGGCAAGGCGATCGTAGGGGGAAAGCATTTTAGAGTTTGGATTTTCTGGGTGAATTTTTGCGGCTGAGGGTTTTGGGGTTACTTGCGTTTGCGTCTTCCGGGTCTGGAGGGCAATCCTCCAGAAGGGAAGCCAAAGCCGAAGCTGTCGTCTTCGTCATCCTCGCTCCCAAAGCTAGGCATGTCATTCATCACCATACGCTTGAGTTCGGGCAGCATGCGTTGCAGTTCAGCAGGGGACATTTTGCTGCCAAACATCTTGCGAATCATGTCCTCTAGCAATTTATCTATATTTCCCATGCCCATAGGGTTGAAGGCATCCAGATCAGGCAGAAATTCTTGCGCTTCCTGGGCAGTGAGGAATGCCTCCTCTTCGCGGAAGGCTTGCAGAGATTTGTCCTGGATGCGACGGGCGATCTCGAAGCCTTCCTGTCTAAATTTCTCGTAGCTGGGTGAATAGGCAGGGTAAGTCGTTGCTTGTGCCAGCAGCAGCAGCGGATTTTGCGGTTCTTTGCCGAGGGCGGTTTCGATGAAGGGACGTAAAACCTGGGCTTGGGCATTATTGGCAAAGCGACGCACCCGTAGCTGAATTTCCGCTAGGGCATTGCCGGGTTGCGGCTGGATGCCCAGATAGGACTGGAGGGGAAGCTGCAGCTTTTTCGAGTCGCGTTCCTTCAGCGCCAGGACGACGAGATTGGCGGTTCGGGCGGCGGGCTGCTGGTCGCCCAGGGCAATCAGCTTCACCGTATATTGGCTGATGAGAGCAGCTATGCCCTTCTCTCGTTTGGCAAAAAGCACCAAAGAGAGGGCGATCGCCTCCACCGTTTGCACCTGCTCTGGAGCCGCTAAACCTTGCAAAAGCGCCTCCCATTCAGGAACGGCTTGGGCTTGATTCAGCGAAACATTGCCCCCAGAGTTAGGTTCACCCTCAACTGCCTCCACAAAAATCTGACAGGCGCGTAAAGGTGAACTCAGCTTGCTACCTGCCTGAGCTGAGTGACTTTCGACTAAGTGACTAAAGAGCGGGTAGCTGCGGGTAGACAGCGCCTCTACCCAAGGCAGCACCTCAACATCGGCTTCGGGGTTGAGATCGCCAAACTTTTTGCCAAAGCGACGACGGACTTCCAGCGCGGCAGCTGAGTTGCCCAAGGTCTTCCAGGTGTCTACTAGAACGCTGTAAATTTCCTCCGTGCGACAGCCCCCCTCTAGCGCCTGGGTCAAGAGCTGAGTTGCCTCGTCGTGGCGCTCTTCTAGCACCGCGATTAGCCCTCGTCGCCCGATCGCTTCTGGCGATTGAGGATCAATCCGCTCTGCTGTTTGCAGTTCTCCTAGGGCGGCACGCTGCTTCCCTAAAGCCATCCAGGTATCCGCCAGACGGCAGTGAGCGTAGGAAAGCGTTGCCTTGCGGCGATCGTCCGACCAGCTTTGCGGATTTTGTTTAAAGTCCTGCTCTAGCCATTTAATGATGCGCGTCAACAATCGCTGGAGCGCCTGATAATCCTCATTCAGATCCAGGACTTTCATCAGATTCACCGCCAACTGCGGCTCAAAAGGCTGCTCCTGCTGCAAGAGCTGCCAAAACTCTGCGGCGCAATTTACCTCGCCTTGAGTCATAGACTGCTCTCCCGCCATCGCCAACAGCGCCGGACGCAGGACTGCTACTTCTGGAAATTTGCTAGAGCGGCGATCGAGTCTCAGCATGGCATGAGCTGCCTCATGGGAATTGTTCTTACCCAGATCTTCCAGCAGGGACAGGATGTGAGCCACCTCAGCCGTTCCGCTGAAAGCCGGATTGGTCTGATTGAACAAAATCTGTTCCATCGGCGGCTCCCCGGTTTCCAGGTGTTGCAGCAGGGCAAGTCGGTGCAGGAGCGGATGCTCAGTATAGGCGGGTCTGCCAAAGGAAAACGCCCATTGTGCTGAAGATTTCAGACCCAGTTGAGCGGCTGCCGCATCCCAATTTTTCAGAATTTGCTGGGTGTAAACTTGCCAGATTGCGGGGCGATCGCCCGGAGTTACAGGACGCTTGAGCTTCTGGAATGCCGCTAACGCCACGTCCGGTTGCTCTGCCTTCAGCGCCAGGACGCCTCGCAGCCAGTGCTGCTGCGCTGCCGGAAACCGCTTTGACTGCTGACTCAACAACTGTTCAACGGCGGCGGTGTCGCCTTGCAGCAGCAGCAGCTTGGCGTAGCAAATGCTGTAGTCCTTGGGCAAAGTGCCCGCTTCAAAGGCTGGGCGAATGAGGGCGATCGCCGCATCCAGCCGATTTGCTGCCAGCAGCGTTTTTGCTAGCCAGTAGTGAGACTCACCCAACAACCCCAATCCTAACGCCTGACGAAGTGACGGATCAGCTTGCTTAAGATCGCCCTTCTGAAACTCCTGTTTGCCTCTCAGTAGCCAGATTTCGGCTTCTGAGGGCGTAAATTTTACATCAGGCTGGGTACGCTGCGCCTTGCGAATTTCCTCTAGCGCCTGACGATATTTTTCCTGCTTGAGCAAAGAGTTGAGCTGTGCCTGAAGCTTTTCCTGCGGCGACAATGGCGCAGAGCTAGCTAGCTCACGTTTTGGGAGGCGTTGCTTAGCCACAGAGATATTCCCCTAGACGCACAAATTCACATAAACACCAATGTAGAGATATTAGTTGAGAATATCAACGACAGCTTAAATTCAGCGACAATTCTATTGAGGCGACTCTGTGGCGATCGCCAGTTTAGCTTAGGGCATTTTTGGTGGGGAGCTTCGCGCCCCACCAAAAATGTCCCCGTCCTAACCGCCTTGGCGGTTGCTATACCTAGCGGATATTTCTGGAAATCATATGACGGCTTTTCTCAAGCGATTTTCTCAAGGGATGGCGATCGCTCTCATCATTCTGCTTAGCTTTACAGTCCTCAGCGCTCCCGCCTTGGCAAGCTTTCTCCGCACTGCCGATGCAGGGGCGATCGTTGTACAGTCGCGGCGCACCTTGCGCGATCAGCATCGACAGAGCTGGCAGGTAATCGCCTTCAAGCGAGTGCAGCCTAACGCGCCAGAGGAGGCAATCTACCTACGGCTGGTTGCCTTTCCAGGCAGCGTGGCGATCGATCATCCTCAGCCGATTCTGCTGAGTAACGTTCAGGGTCAAGTGTGGTCAGCCGCCGATCGCTCTAGTCAAATTGCCATATCTGCCCAGCCCAGTGTCGGGCAGAGCGTGGGGCAGTACGAACTTCAAGCCGTCTTGTCCAAGCTCCCCGATCAGACCTTGCGGCTAGAAGTCCCAACTGCTCAAGAGGCGATCGTCTTACGCATCCCGCCTGCCCTGATTCAAGAATGGCAAACCGTGGCGCAGAGCGAAGCCAGCCAGCTCGTGAAGAATTGCGATCGATTTCCGTTAGAAGCCCGTCAGAATCCGGACTTTCCTGAATGGACGGGTTGTAGGGGAGGTGAGGGGGTGAAGGGGTAGATGGGTGAGGGGGTGAAGGGGGTATCTATCAAATTTGATATTTGCTTCATCCTCAATCTACCCATCTACCCATCTACTCATCCCCATCTGCCCCATCTGCCCCATCTGCCCCATCTCTTCACTCCCAAAAATAAACCCTTGAACTCTGGCAGTTCCCTCCCTCGACGTGCCAGAATTTACGTACATTCAAAGCGCTTTGTCCCCGTAGCTTCCCGTTCTCACCATGACTGCAACCATCCCTGCCCTCGCCAGCCAATATGACCCTGCCACCTCTGAAGCCAAGTGGCAGAAAGCCTGGGAAGACAACCAGGCGTTTAAGGCAAACCCTGAGCAAGGCGGCGAACCTTACTGCGTCGTGATTCCGCCACCCAACGTTACAGGCAGCCTGCACATTGGGCATGCCTTCGAGAGTGCCCTGATTGATACGCTGGTGCGCTATCACCGGATGTTGGGGAAAAACACTCTGTGGCTGCCTGGCTCCGACCACGCCAGTATTGCGGTGCAGACTATTCTGGAGAAGCGGCTGAAGGCTGAAGGACAGACGCGGGATAGCATTGGACGAGAGGCTTTTCTCGAAAAGGCTTGGCAGTGGAAAGAAGAATCGGGTGGGACGATCGCCGGACAGTTGCGCCGCCTAGGAGTCTCGGTAGACTGGACGCGCGAACGCTTCACCATGGATGCAGGGCTTTCGGCGGCAGTGCTGACGGCATTCACTCAGCTCTATTCGGAGGGCTTGATTTATCGCGGCAAGTATTTGGTCAACTGGTGTCCGGCAAGTCAGTCGGCAGTGTCAGATCTGGAGGTGGAGAACAAAGAGGTGAATGGTAGCCTCTGGCATTTCCGCTATCCGCTGACGGATGGCACGGGCTTTGTAGAGGTTGCCACCACCCGACCGGAGACGATGCTGGGCGATACGGCGGTGGCGGTGAACCCAGAAGACGATCGCTATAAGCATCTGGTGGGCAAAACCCTGACGCTGCCGCTGATGAATCGTCAGATTCCGATCATTGCTGATGAGTATGTAGATGCTAGCTTTGGCACAGGCTGCGTCAAAGTCACTCCGGCACATGACCCCAACGACTTTGAGATGGGCAAACGCCACAATCTACCGATGATCACCATCCTCAACAAAGACGGCACCCTCAACGAGAATGCCGGAGATTTCCAGGGACAGGATCGGTTTGTCGCCCGAAAGAATGTAGTGAAGCGCCTGGAAGAGCAGGGTTTCCTGGTCAAAATTGAGGATTACAAGCACACCGTCCCCTACAGCGAACGCGGCAAGGTTCCCGTCGAGCCGCTGCTTTCAACCCAGTGGTTTGTCAAAATTCGCCCCCTAGCCGATCGCGCTCTGGAATTTCTGGATGCTCAGAACGACCCGGTGTTTGTGCCCGATCGCTGGACAAAGGTGTATCGAGACTGGCTGGTGAACCTGAAGGATTGGTGCATTTCACGGCAGCTCTGGTGGGGGCATCAGATTCCGGCCTGGTATGACGTGGCGCAGACGGGCGGCGAAATCACCGACAGTACGCCGTTTGTGGTGGCGCAAAACGAAGCTGAGGCAAGGGAGAAGGCGATCGCTCAGTGGGGTAACGAGCGGGGCGATTCGGTGCAGCTCGTTCAAGATCCAGATGTGCTAGACACCTGGTTCTCGTCGGGGCTATGGCCGTTCTCGACCATGGGCTGGCCGCAGCAGACGGCTGACCTAGCCACCTACTATCCCACGACAACGCTGGTGACGGGCTTTGACATCATCTTTTTCTGGGTAGCCCGGATGACGATGATGGCAGGGCACTTCACGGGTAAGATGCCCTTTAAAACCGTCTACATTCATGGGCTGGTGCGGGACGAGAACAACAAAAAGATGTCCAAATCTGCCAACAACGGCATCGATCCGCTGCTGCTGATCGATCGCTATGGCACCGATGCCCTGCGCTATACCCTAATTCGGGAAGTTGCCGGAGCTGGACAAGATATTCGTCTAGAATATAACCGCAAAACCGACGAATCGGCATCGGTGGAAGCATCCCGCAACTTCACTAACAAGCTGTGGAACGCCTCCCGGTTTGTGATGATGAACCTGGACGGCAAAACCCCGGCTGAGCTGGGTCAGCCGCAAGCCTCATCCCAGATTGAGGGTCTGGAGCTAAGCGATCGCTGGATTCTCTCTCGCTACAACCAGGTGATCCAGCAAACCCGCAAAGACATCGACAGCTACGGTCTGGGCGAAGCGGCAAAAGGACTGTATGAGTTCATCTGGGGCGACTTCTGCGACTGGTATATCGAACTCGCCAAATCGCGGCTCCAGCCAGACTCAAGCGATCGCTCTGCGTCAAAACGGACGGCACAACAGGTGCTTGCCCATGTTCTAGAGGGCACGCTGCGTCTGCTCCACCCCTTCATGCCCCACATCACCGAAGAAATCTGGCATACCTTAACGCAGACGGAGGACACCCAGTATCTAGCGCTGCAATCCTATCCTGAAGCAGATTCTAACTTCATTGATGCCGAACTAGAGCAGCAGTTTGATTTGCTGATGGAAACGATTCGCACCATCCGCAACCTGAGAGCTGAGGCGGATATTAAGCCCGCAGTCAAGGTGAAAGCCTTCCTGGAATCGGAGAGCGATCGCGAGCGCCATATCCTCACTTCCGGTCAATCCTACATTCAGGACTTGGCAAAAGTCGAACATCTGACGATCGCGCCTCCTAGCACAGCCATTCCTGCGGCTCAGTCAGGGCATCAGGAGATGGAGCAATCGCCCGACAGCTGGCGCGATCGCCCTGTGATCGTCATGCTGGTACTGCTCACGCTCATCTACTTCACGTTAGATTCTCTGGTTTATTTAGGCGTGATGCTGAAGATGCTGTGGGATGTCTTTGTTAATAAAAAGCCCGTTCCCGTGGTTCCAGTGCGCCAAGCAGCCGTTAAGCCCCCTGTGAAACCCATATCTGAGCAGCATTTCCAGCCTTCTCAGTCGGCAGCTCAGATGATTACGGGGGTGATCGGCACTATCCAGGTGCTGATTCCGCTAGCGGGTGTCGTGGACATGGACGCGCTGAAAGCCAAACTGCAAAAAGATTTAGGCAAAGTAGAAGCTGAAATTCAGGCTTTGACGCAGCGCTTGAGCAGCCCCAACTTTGTCGATAAAGCCCCCGCTGCCGTCGTTCAAAGCACCCGCGATGCCCTGACAGAAGCCGAGAAGCAGGCTGAAATCCTACGCGATCGCCTAATATCGCTATAGATCTCGCCTCTCAAATTTCCCCATAATTTTTTGAAAGGTTCGCGCGAACCTTTCAAAAAATTATTTTGTTTTACTAAATTAAACCAATTTGAATTGGAACCGCGACAGATCCCGGTAGGGGCTTGGCATTGCCAAGCCCCTTCTGAGGTTTGATGTGCCCACAAATTCATTTAAATCGGTATTACGCGATGTGCGACTCTTTTTCTAAAGATCTTGATCTGCATAGGGCAGACATCTTGCCTGCCCAGATTCGGACGGGCAAGATGTCTGCCCTACAAAACATTTCAGACCAAGTTGCACATCGCGTCAAATTTGCAACCCTAAGCAAACTGGCGACAGCTAGACTTCATCCACCCACACCTTCATATCCAAAAGCTGCATTGCCCCAAACTGGGTTGAGAGGGCGACATCCGCCGCATCACGACCGTAGGCGATCGTGATCCGGTTGCCGCGCGGCTGATTCTGCGTCGAGTCGAAAGTGTACCAGCGATCGCCCACATAAGCCTCAAACCAGGCGTGTAAATCCATTGGGTCAAGCTGATAGAGATAGCCCACCACCATCCGCGCCGGAATGTTGAGGCTGCGGCAGAGGGAAATCCCTAAATGGGTAAAGTCCCGGCAGACCCCAATGCGACTTTCAGCCGTGTCTACTGCCGACGTAGAGGCGTTGCTGGTGCCATATTCGTACTTAATATTTTCGTGAACCCAATTCCGGATCGCCTCAACTTGGGCATAGCCCGGAACTGCGTTTCCCACCACATCGATCGCCAAATTTCCCAGCAGGTCAGACTGGCAATAGCGGCTGGGCAGAAGAAACTGAAGCGTATTCTCTGGTAATAGCTCTACTGGGACATAGGGGGCAGTTGGATCGACGTCGATCGTATCCGCAGTTTCCACGCAAGCCGAGATTCGAGCCTCAAACCGACCAGGAGGCACCACCAGCCGCTGACACAAATTCCCATAACCATCGGTGTACTCGACCACAGGCACGCTAGGCATGAGCAAATATTCTTCGCTGGCAACCCACTGTCCTGAACCGCTCCGAGGTCGGAGCATAAAAATCAGCGGCGTTGGCGCATTGGTTTCATAGGAAAGCTGACATCCCGCCTGTAAACGCATCCTTGCCTCCGAAAATCTGTTTGTTTGAAGGATTTGCAGCACAAACCTTTCAAACAAATGCGGCTGTATGTAAATGAGATAGCAGATTTCAGCCTAAAAAATCTAGCGCTTACGCTACATCTGGCTGAGGCAGTATCTTGCGATTTTGGATCTTGAAAATCAGCGATCGCGCTCTTAACCTTGCCATCCCCCCTTGCCCAGTTCGGATTTCCACCCTACCAATTCTTAGCGCTCTCGCCCTTAGAGTGCTAAATTTCAAACATTGGAGAACTATGAGCGAAAAAATATGTCCAAAATTATTGTGTTCAACGAAGAAGCGCGTCAGTCACTAGAGCGAGGTGTAAATGCCCTAGCTGACGCAGTGCGGATTACGCTAGGACCCAAAGGACGTAACGTAGTGCTGGAAGCCAAGTACGGAGCGCCCCAAATCATTAATGATGGCGTAACGATCGCCAAAGAAATTGAGCTAGAAGACCCCCTGGAGAACACAGGAGCAAGGCTGATTCAGGAAGTAGCCTCCAAAACCAAAGATTTGGCGGGTGACGGTACGACCACTGCAACCGTGCTGGCACAAGCCATGATTCGCGAAGGGCTGAAGAACGTGGCGGCGGGCACCAATCCGGTGAACCTGCGCCGGGGCATTGAGAAAGCCGTTATTGTCATCCTGGACGAAATTGCCAGAGTGGCTAAGCCTGTGGAAGGCAACGCGATCGCCCAGGTCGCTGCCGTAGCGGCGGGTAGCGACCCGGAAGTGGGAGCAATGGTGGCTGAAGCCATGGCAAAAGTCGGCAAAGATGGCGTGATTACGGTGGAAGAGTCGAAGTCGCTCTACACCGAAATGGAGCTGGTGGAAGGGATGCAGTTCGATCGCGGCTATGTCTCCCCCTACTTTGTTACCGACACCGATCGCATGACCTGCGAACTAGAAAATCCGCTGATTTTGCTGACGAGCGAAAAGATCAGCAGCATTCAGGATTTGCTGCCTGTGCTCGAAAAAGTGGCTCGCTCCAGCCAGCCCCTCCTGCTGATTCCTGAAGATATCGAGGGCGAAGCTCTGGCAACGCTGGTGGTGAATCGTCTGCGCGGCGTACTAAACGTTGCTGCTGTCAAAGCCCCCTCCTTCGGCGAACGTCGCAAAGCCTTCATGGAAGACATTGCCGTGCTGACAGGCGGTCAGGTGATTTCTCAAGAGATTGGCTTGAGCCTAGATGCCGTCACCCTAGAAATGTTGGGCAATGCGCGCAAAATCTCAATTACCAAAGACACAACGACGATCGTTGCCGAAGCACCCGATAAAGCAGCACTTGAAAAGCGGATTGCCCAGATCCGCAAGGAGCTGGCTGAAACCGATTCAGAATATGACACCGAAAAGCTGCAAGAGCGCTTGGCGCGTCTCGTGGGCGGCGTTGCCGTGATCAAAGTGGGAGCAGCAACCGAGACTGAGCTGAAGGATCGCAAGCTTCGCCTTGAAGACGCTCTGAACGCTACCAAAGCTGCGGTTGCTGAAGGCATCGTTCCGGGTGGCGGCGCGACCTTGCTGCATCTGGCGCAAAAGGTGCAGGAAATCAAGCCTAGCCTCAATGCCGAGGAGCAGATTGGCGTAGATATCGTCACTCGCGCTCTAGAAGCACCCCTGCGGCAGATTGCCGACAACGCCGGAGCAGAGGGCGCGGTCGTCGTTGAAAAAGTCAAGGTTTTGGACTTCAACTTTGGCTACAACGCTTTAACGGGTGTCTATGAGGACATGATTGCTGCCGGGATCATCGATCCTGCGAAAGTGGTGCGATCGGCTCTTCAGGATGCTGCGTCGATCGCCGCCATGGTGATCACAACTGAGGTGCTGGTGGTCGAAAAGCCTGAGAAGAACGCTCCTGGCGGCGGTGCGCCTGACATGGGTGGCATGGGTGGCATGGGCGGCATGGGTGGCATGGGCGGCATGGGCGGCATGGGTGGTATGGGCGGCATGATGGGCATGTAATCCCTGGGTCACGAGCCACAAAACGAACTAGCCAAAGCGAAGCGGATGGGTCACTGACCCATCCGCTTCAAACGTATATTTCAGATTTAGTAATCAGATTTAGTAATGGGTATATCAGCGCAGTCTTTTCTACAATCCCTACTTTTGCCGCTCTAGCTCAGCTTTCATGCGCTCCAGCGTCAGGTTAGTTTGGTCAAACATTTGCTGCATTGAGACTCCAAACTGGTTGAGCTGCGTCTTAAGCTGCTCAATGCTCATCTGCGCCATAAAGTCTTCAGACAGCTCCGCCCGCTTCATGAAGATGCGGTAGCGCTCCATCACAGACTCCATCTGCTCAATGTAGAGCTTTTTGCCAGCCCGATCGAACTTGCCATAACCTGACCCCAGTTGCATCATAGACTGGTAGTCTTCAAATAATTTCTTAGCTTCTTGCTGAACTACTTCTGAGTCAAAGAATCCCATCGTTCCTGAGTCCGCGAATTGATATCCACACGTAGTCACATTCTAATCCAGGGCGTTCTGAGTCGGGCGATCGGGTATCTCTACAAAGTGAGTAGAAAAAGTACGGGAGAGGGGAATGGGTGGATGGGTGGATGGGTGGATGACATTTCCCCTACCCCATTCACTCCATCCCCATCCACTCCTCATCCACCTCCTCACCCATCCACCCCTTTCCCCAACCACCCCTCACCCATGCAACCCGATCGCCTTCAGCAACAGATGCAGTTCATTGTAGAAATCGATCGCCTCAAGCAAATCTTGCGGCAGTCGCTCATCACAGGCGGGTCGCGGCGAGAAAATAGCGCCGAGCATTCCTGGCATCTGGCGATTATGGCATCGGTGCTGGCAGAATATGCGCTGCCGGGAGCTGATCTGCTGCGCACGCTGCAAATGCTGCTGATTCACGATTTGGTAGAAATCGACGCGGGTGACACCTTTTGCTATGACCTTCAGGCCAATCAGGACAAAGCCGATCGCGAACTTCAGGCGGCAGAGCGAATTTTTGGGCTATTGCCGGATGACCTGGGGCGAGAAATGCGATCGCTCTGGGACGAATTTGAGCTACGGGAAACCCCCTCGGCAAAGTTTGCGGCGGCTCTCGATCGCATCGAACCCATGTTGCTCAACCAACAAACCCAGGGCGGCACCTGGAAACTGCATGGCATCACGAGCGATCGCGTGTTGCAGCGGATGCAGCCTGTCGCGGAGGGCACGCCGGAGCTGTGGAGTTTTGTGGAAGAGGCGATCGAGGATTGTGTGGTTGCGGGGTATTTAGCTCCCCAACCCTCCAAAGAGTTTTCTGTTTGACACTCGGAGTTTCTTGTTTGCAGGGCGATCGTTGCACTTCCAAGCTCGGAGTTTTCTGTTTGCAGGGCGGTTACTGCGGTTCTGAACTCAAAACTTGCTGCTTGGAAGGCGATCGCTCTCTCTTGAGTCTGAATTTAGCCACGTTTTGGGTCAGCGATCGCAAACTCAATGATCTTTTCCATCGGCAGTTCGATCGCAGTAATAGTCATGTCAGGTTTACTCCTAATGCTTCAAGCTGCTTGCTCTCTTGCAAATTGGAGGCGGGGGCTGCACCCCCGCCTCCAATCCAAAAATCCTAATTTGCGAGAGGTCTAATAGATTTGAATCACGGCTGTTAACGAGCCAGCACCCAAAATACGGTGAAGAATTTTTTGATGGTTTGTACGATGCCAGTAGCTCTAAGAGCCGAAACTAAAGGCTTACCTAACGGGCGAAGTTTTTGAAGTGCTGAGTATTTTGATACTGCTAATCTCAGCTTAAGCAACAGCCGATCGAACCCAGAAATGGGTTGCTCTAGCTCAGACGCGGGGGGAGGTACAGGCAGGACAGGCTGCGCGGCTATCTGTAAAGCCAGCAGAGCAGATTCGATCGCCTCACTCCTACAATCAGTTTTGAGATCGGGCAAGTAATTAATCCAACGACCTGTTGCTGGATCTCTAAAACTCTCGAAAGGACTCGCTTTGAGAGGCTTGTTGCAGAGCTTGGGCGAACCAGGCTGGGTTAACTCAGGTTTGGCTAGCTCAGGTTTGGTTAGCTCAGGTTTAATTAACTCAGGCTTGGCTAACTCAGGTCTGTAATCTAAGAGCTGAGCAGAAACAGGGAATTTGCTAAGGTTAGTCATGAACAACATCTCTAATTGCAGGGATCAGTTGACTGGTCTTGCATAAATCAGTAGATGCAGTATGGACAGAAGGAAAGGTAGTGCGGAGGGGTGCAAGCTGAACTGCACAGGCTTTCAATTCAGGCTCTAGTGAGTCAGGACAGGCTTCTGGATGCATCAAGGCATTGACCTCTGCCTGATCTGCCCAAAGCGCACCCCAATGAATGGGCAGAAAAACGGTTCCAGGGGCGATCGCTCTCGTCACCACAGCCGGACAGTAGACAAACCCTCGACGTGAGCGGATCTCGACTAAACTCTTATCTTCAATGCCGAGCTTCTGGGCATCTCGCGGATGGATCTCCACGAAAGGATCAGGGTGCATTTGGCGAATCTTCTCTATTCTGCCTGTGCGAGCCTGAGTATGCCAATGTCCATATAGCCGACCCGTTGTCAGCACTAGCGGATATTGGTCATCAGGCGGTTCGGCAAGACCTTTGGAATGGTAGGCTCCGAAGCGGGCGCGCCCGTCAGGGGTAAGGAAATGGCGATCGGTATAAAGGCGCTGGGTGGGTTCGCCGTCCACAGGACAAGGCCACTGCGTCGGCCCATTTTCCTGAAGGTAGGCATGGCTGAGCGCCGTCTGATCACAAAAGCGATCGCGCGTCAGCTGAATAAACTCGCTGCGCACGTCCTCCGAAGACGAGAACTGGAACTGCTCGGCAAATCCCAGACGGCGACCCACCTCAGCAAAAATTTCCCAGTCTCCCCTAGCTTCGCCCATAGGACTACGGAAAGCAGGGCAATAGGTAACAGTACGCTCAGAATTAGTCATGGTTCCTGCTTTCTCACTCCACTGAGTGGCAGGCAGCAAAATATGGGCATAGGCAGCGGTTTCCGAAGGGTAGTAAGCGTCTTGATAGACCGTCAGAGGCGATCGCCGCAACGCTTTTTTAGTGCGCTCCAAGTCTGGCATACTGACTGCCGGATTGGTTGCTGCAATCCAAAGAAATTCTACGGCCCCAGATTCTAATCCTGTGATCATCTCCCATGCCGATCGCCCAGGGTAAGGAGAAATACGGTCATTGGGCAAATGCCAAAACTGCTCAACTTCGGCTCTGTGCTGCGGATTTTTGACCGATCGGTATCCTGGCAGCAAATGAGACAAGCCACCTGCTTCCCGTCCGCCCATAGCATTGGGCTGTCCGGTGAGGGAAAAAGGCCCTGAGCCGGGTCTGCCGATCGTTCCGGTCATCAGGTGCAGGTTGATGATCGATCGCACTTTTGCTGTGCCTTCGCTGGACTGATTGATGCCCATTGACCAGAGCGAAAGAATTTGCTGCGCCTCTTGCCAGTAGCGAGCTGCTGCCTCCACGTCTTCCGGCTGGACACCGCAGAGGTGGGCGACTCGCTGAGGCGGGTAATGCTCCAGCACCTTGGCGTACTCTGCAAAACCAGTAGTGCATTCATCGATAAAGGGCACATCGATCGCTCCCCATTTCAGCAGCAGATGCCCGATGCCGTTGAGCAGATCAATATCGCTGCCCGGATGGATAGCAAGATGCAAATCGGCAACATCCGCCGTTGGCGTAGCGCGCGGATCAACCACAATCATCTTGACGTGAGGATTTTGCTTGTGGTGCTTGCGAAGGCGGTTAAAGGCGATCGGGTGACATTCCGCCATATTTGCGCCAATGATGAAGGCACAGTCGGTCAGCTCCAGATCGTCATAGCAGCAGGGTGGCCCATCTGAACCCAAGCTCTGCACGTAGCCTGCCACCGCCGAAGACATGCATAGGCGCGAGTTGGCATCAAAATTATTGGTGCCCAAACAGCCTTTTATCAGCTTTTGAGCAACATAGTAATCCTCAGTCTGAAACTGACCAGAGCCATACATACAGAGGGCATCTGCTCCGCTAGTATGGCGCACCTTCTGCATGTGATTGACGATCCGATCGAGCACCTCATCCCAGCTTGCGACCCGAAACTCGTCATCTAGGGAGTCGCGCACCATAGGATAAAGCAGACGATCGCAGTTCAGCGGCTCCGCTACCGTCGCTCCCTTGACGCACACCATGCCTTGACTGGAGGGATGGGTGCGATCGCCTCGGACTTTCCATTTCTCAACCTTTTGACCCTGGCTCAAACTGGGATTTTTAGAGGTGCCAGACGCACAATCCTCTACAGGCAAAACTTCTAAACCACAGCCAACACCACAGTAAGGGCAAAGGGTTTTGATGGGGGCAGTCATTGGCTTTTCAGAGAGATGAAGGACGGGGAAATCAGGAGCGAAGCTGCAAAAATGGCTCAGCTCAGCCTATTCATCGTCATCATGGGCATAGCGGCGATAGAGATAATCCAGCGCATAGTTACGCAGCTCGTAGTAGCGAGGATCTTCCATCACCTGGGTTCGGTTGCGAGGGCGGTGGAAAGGAATGTCTATGATTTCGCCAATTTTTGCCGCAGGGCCATTGGTCATCATGACAATGCGATCGGCTAAAAACAGCGCTTCGTCAATGTCGTGAGTAATCATCAGCACAGTACAGCGGTGATCCTGCCAAATTTTCAGCAGTTCCTCTTGCAGCTCCTCTTTTGTGATGGCATCTAGCGCCCCAAACGGCTCGTCCATAATCAGCACTTCAGGCCGGATAGACAGGGCACGAGCGATCGCCACTCGCTGCTTCATACCGCCCGACAGCTGCGCCGGACGCTTGGTCGCCGCCTCAGTCAATCCCACCATTTCCAGATGCTCCCACACCTGAGCCGCCCGTTCTGCCTTGGGCTTGTCTGGGAAAGCTGCCTTGACCGCCAGATCGACATTTTCGTAGGCGGTTTTCCAGGGCAGCAAACAGTAGTTTTGAAACACCACCATCCGATCAGGCCCCGGCTGGGTGATGAGGCGATCGCCCACTCGCACTTCCCCGGTAGTCGGCGTTGCGAACCCAGACACCATATTGAGCAGCGTCGTTTTGCCGCAGCCCGAATGCCCAATCAGGCAAATGAATTCCCCTTCCTGAATCTCCAGATCAACGCCATCCAGAACGGTGTAAGGGCCCCTAGGCGTTGGATAAACCTTGGAGACATTTTTGATGCTCAAAAACGATCCAGTTTCGAGCTTAGGAGAACCACTTGAAGTTTTGCTATCAAGGATTTGCATAGGTTGCGTGGGGTCAGAGAGATTAGCAGACATGAGCAGATTAAAAATTCACAAGTGGAAGACAAAAATTCCTAGAGTCCTAAGCCACCTTCAGCTTCTCAGAGATAGCGGCATCTAGCGGAATTTCCACAACACGATAGTCGTGGCGAATATCAAAGCTTTCGATATAGCTGATGGGGTCATCTGGGTCAAACATCACGCCGTCAAATAGAGCAAAAGGCTGACGAGACGGTTCGCTCCTAGGCAGCTCTAGTTGCTTCGTAGCCTCCCAAAACAGATCCAGTCGGCGGACTCGTTCGATCACCTCAATCCAGTTTTTGGGGAAAGGCGTGATACCCCAGCGCGCGAACTGAGTGAGAATCCACAGCGCCTCGCTCCGACTAGGAAAGTTGGCGTTATCGACAAAGAACTGGTTGAACCGCAGCATTTGCTGAGGCGGTTGGTCAGTGCCAAACTGGTAGGGATCGATGAAGCCAGGGCGGGTAAAAACTGGGTCAGTTCCTAAATATTCAGGGCGGCAGAGCAATTCTAAAACCTCTTCTCGGTTGCGGCGATCGTCGCAATATTCGCAAGCTTCAATCAACGCCTTGACGAGCGCAATATGGGTCTTGGGATATTTTTCTGACCAGTCTTCCCGGATGCCCAGCACCTTTTCTGGATGACCTGCCCATAGATCCATATCCGTTTGGATGACAAAGCCTGTGCCTTCATGTACTGAGTAAGAATTCCAAGGTTCCCCAGAACAGTAGCCATCAATATTGCCCGCCTTCAAGTTTGCCGCCATTTGGGGGGGCGGGATCATTTTGAGGCTGACATCGCGATCGGGATCGATACCGCCTGAAGCCAGCCAGTGCCGCAATAGCAGGTTGTGCATCGACGTGGGGTGCACCATGCCCAGCACATGATTTTTATCGTGGGTCTGATACAGCACCGTTTTCAGGTCGGCAAGCGATCGCACGCCTTGGTCATAGAGGCTCTTGCTGAGGGTAATCGCATTACCGTTACGGCTTACCACCATTGCCGTAATCATGGGGACGGGTGTTTTGTCCCCTGCCCCTAGAGTCAGCGCCAGCGGCATCCCGGCAACCATTTGGGCTGCATCCAGGCGATCGGACACCACGCCTTCCATGACTGACTTCCAGCTGGGTTCTCGCACTAAATTGACTTGCTCTAAACCATGCTTATTGAAAAAGCCCTTTTCCTGCGCCACAATCAGCGGGGCGCAGTCGGTGAGTGGAATAAAGCCAATGTTCAAGTTGATTTTCTCTAGCCCGTTCGCAGCAATGACTGCGGGTGCTGCCTTGACCCGTTTGGATACCCGCTTTTGCTGGTTGAGAAAATAGACAATCTCATTACGCATCGCGTAATAAGTGGGGTGATTCACAACCTCTAACCGACGGCGCGGACGCGGGATATCCACCTCCAAGATCTGACCGATATGGGCTTCGGGACCAGTGGTCAGCATGACGACGCGATCGGACAGCAGCAGCGCCTCATCCACATCATGGGTTACCATGACCGCCGTGACTTCATTTTCCTGGCAAATCTGCATCAGCTTTTCCTGCATGTTGCCCCGCGTCAGGGCATCTAGCGCCCCAAAGGGTTCATCTAGCAGCAATAGCTTGGGGCGCAGGGCTAAACCTCTGGCAATCGCCACCCGCTGCTTCATGCCACCCGACAGCTCATGGGGAAACTTGTCGGCAGCAGGGCGCAGATTCACAATGTCAATGTGATGTTCAATAATCTCATGCCGCTCCTGCTTCGGGAGATGCTTCAGAGCCGCATCGACGGCCAAAGCGATGTTTTGCCGCACCGTTCGCCAAGGCAGCAGCGAATAGTTCTGAAAGATCACCATGCGATCGGGTCCTGGCTGAGTCACTTCCTTGCCCTCCAGAACCACCCCTCCTGAAGAGGCGCGATCAAGACCTGCAATGATGTTGAGCAATGTAGACTTACCGCAGCCCGAGTGACCAATCAGGGAGACAAATTCGCCCTTCTGAATCTTCAGGTCAATATTTCTAATCGCCACATATTCACCGCCACCTGGGAGAGAAAAGATGCGATCGACGCTATCGATTTCAACGAATGCAGGAGTAGACATAGAAGAGAAAATGAATGAAGGGCGTAGGTTCCGTCTGTGGTTTTGTCTGCTTTGCGAGGACAAAGCTTTGCTGACTATCTCTGCTCGCCGGGAGCCACTAAACGACCGACCCAAGCCACAATCTTGTCGAGCAGCAGTCCCACCAGACCCACAACGACGATCGCCAAAATGATTTGACTTGTGCTGTTGTCGTTACCTGCGTTGTAGGCATCCCAGATAAAGAATCCGATGCCGCCATCTGCTTTCAACATCTCGGCAGCAACGATGGCAAGCCAAGATAAACCGATACCAATCCGCAGACCTGAGAACACATAAGGAACCGTTGCAGGCACCAAAATGTTCATCACATATTCTGGCAGAGAGAGCTGCAAAACCCGCGCTACGTTTTTGTAGTCACTGGGAATCTGCTGCACGCCCAGCGCCGTGTTGATGATGATTGGCCAGACCGCCGTGATAAAGATGACGTAGATAGCAGCACGATCGTTGTTTTGAAAAAACAGCAGCGCCAGAGGCATCCAGGCAAGGGGAGGAACCGTCCTCAAGACCTGAATAATTGGGTCAAGACCCTTGCGAACAAAGGGAACTCCTCCCACTACGGCACCCACGGCAACGCCCACAATGGCGGCAAGTGCATAACCCATTAATACCCGCTGAAGGCTAATCAGAATCTGCCACCCCAACCCTTTGTCTGTTCCCCCATTATCAAAAAATGGGTTGGTCAGATAAGGATCAAACGTTTGAGCAATCACTTTGATGGGGCTAGGCAATGCCGAGTCATCGCTGAAACAAAGTAATTGCCAGACGGTCAGCAACACTCCGACGAACAGCGCCGGGGGGAAAATAGCCTGCCAGATCTTGCCAAATGCCACCGAGGTCTTGGAGGCAGGACTGGGTCGAGAAAGAGCTGTCGTCATGAATCAAACTTCCTGGTGTTGGCTTGTGTAAGGAGCTTGCGAAGGTGACTTGTGAAGTCAAATCGTTTCTCTAGGCTACGGTCTTCATTTCAACGCAATGGTCTTTAAAGCTACGGTCTTCAAAGTAGGGACATGGCATTGTCATGTCCCTACATGAACTCTTAAATCTTTTTGATCTTGAGTTCCTTTAAATAGTCTGCGGGTTTCTCGAAATCAAACTTGGTGCCGTCAAAGAAACTCTCGACTCCTCGCGTATCTTTTGCGGGAATTGCCGCAGACTGACCAATCGCCTTAGCCGCATCCTTCCAAATATCCTCGCGGTTAACGGCATCCACCAGCTTCTTGACATCGGTATCAGCAGGCAGTTTGCCCCAGCGCATGTTTTCCGTTACAAACCAGGTGTCATGACTCTTGAAGGGGAAGGATGCCGACTCGCGCCAGAACTTCATTAGCAAGTCGCTCTTTTCTAGAGTGCGCCCGTCGCCGAAGTCAAAGTTGCCTTTCGATCGCTCCAAAATATCTTTGACCGGAGCTTTGACGTACTTATCCTTTGAGAGAATTTCGCACATCTCCTGCTTGTTGGCATCGTCATCACACCAAATCTGTGCCTCTTGGATCGCCATCACTAGCGCTTGGGTCGCCTTTGGGTTCTTGTCTACCCAGTCCGCCCGCATTGTGAAAGCCTTCTCAGGATGCCCCTTCCAAATCTCACCTGTTGTCACTGCCGTGTAGCCCAGCTTTTTGCTCACCAGACGACCGGGCCAAGGCTCGCCGACGCAGAAAGCATCCATGGTCTTCGATTCCATGTTGGCGACCATCTGCGGAGGCGGAATTACTACAATGTCTACATCCGTTTCAGGGTTAATGCCGCCAGCCGCTAGCCAGTAGCGCGTCCACAGATCATGGTTACCGCCTGGAAAAGTGACAGCCGCCTTGAACTTTTGACCCGCAGCTTTACGCTGCTCAATCACTGGTTTTAGCAGCGAGCTGTCGGCACCCACCTTCAGAGCCTTGAACTCGTTGGAGAGAGAAATGCCCTGTCCGTCAGTGTTGAGCCGTGCCAAAACGTACATCGGCAAGGGCTTATTGTTTTTGGTCTTACCTGAAGCAAACTGGTAAGGCATGGGCGACAGAATATGTGCTCCATCAATACCGCCATTGGCTGAGCCTAGCTCTAGGTTGTCGCGGGTAACAGCCCAGGAGGTTTGCTTGCCCACAGAAACGTCGGTCATACCATACTTGGCAAAATAGCCTTTCTCTAGCGCAACCACCAAAGGTGCACAGTCGGTCAGGGCAATAAATCCCAGCTTTGCCGTTGCGGTTTCAGGCACAGCGCCATTAGAAACTGGGCTAGGAGAAGCACCCGCCGCAGCGCTGGGGCTAGCAGAAGTATTGGTTGTGGTGGAAGTGCAGCCGTGAATAAAGGCTGTTGCCGCAGTTGCAGCGCCAGCAGTTGCTAGAAAATTGCGTCTGGTCAGTTTTGACATGAATAATTTACCGCTTCCAAGTTCAATAGTGTGTTGCGCGAGGCTCGACTTGGGCAATCAGGGAACCTATGCCTGAGTCGAGCAGGGGGAGAATGTGAGAATGCCTATCGTTCAAAAACGGTGTTAGAACCGTCAAGAACTTCAGCTTTTGCTGTGAGCACCAAACTGCTCAATCAGCAAATTTTTGAGCACAGGCTTCAGGTCATCGCAGGGAATTCCTTTTTGTGCGCAGGTGCCAAGATGGGCATCTTTGCCTACCTTGCCACCCATGAACAAATCAACGCCTTCAGCCGTTTGACCCTCTTTGCGAACTTTTGTCCCCATTAAACCAATATCGGCAACCTGGGGCTGTCCGCAAGAGTTAGGACACCCTGTCCAGTGAATGCGTACCGGGCGAGTCAGCTCTACTTCAGATTCCAACTCTCGGATCAGGGCGAGCGCCCGATTCTTGGTTTCAATCAAAGCAAAGTTGCAGAACTGTGAACCCGTACAGGACACTAGCGATCGCATTAGGGGAGTCGGGGCGATCGAAAACTTTTCTAGAATCGGCTCCTGCAGCAACGCCTCCAATCGAGAATCTGGAACGTTAGCAATTACCAGATTTTGCTCAACCGTCAGGCGCATCTCACCATCGCCGTAAACTTCCGCCAGTCGAGCTAGCTCAAACATATCGTCGGCAAACAGACGACCTACAGGAATGTGGAGTCCCACATAGCTCAGCCCAGCTTGCTTTTGAGGAAACACACCAATGTGATCGCGCTTGTCCCAGTCCATCTCGTCTTTATCGGCAGCGGTTGCCAGAGGAATACCGATCCGCTGCTCGACCTCGGCGCGAAATTTCTCTAGACCCCACTCGTCAATCAGCCACATCAGGCGAGATTTTTGGCGGTTGGCGCGCAGACCGTGATCTCGGTACACTTCCAAAATGGCGCGGCAGAGAGCCACCACCGCTTCAGGAGCCACCCAGACATTCATTGGAATTGCCGCTTCGCAGCGCTTGGCTGAGAAGAATCCACCCACTAAAACATTGAAGCCAAACTGCTGATCTTTGAAAGCAGGCACGAAAGCAATGTCGTTGATTTCGGCATGAATGGAGTTGTCTCGCCCCCCCTCGATCGCAATATTAAATTTTCGGGGCAGGTTAGAAAACTCCGGGTTGCCTTCGCCACCGCTGGTAATCATATCCTGCACCTGTCGAGCCAACTGACGCACATCCATCATCTCATCGGCATCCAGTCCGGCGATCGGCGAGGTTGTGATATTGCGAACATTATCCATACCCGACTGAATGCTGGTCATCTCGACTGCCTTCAGGCGACGGAAGATGTCGGGCACATCCTCAATCCGGATGCCCCGGAGCTGGAGGTTTTGGCGCGTCGTGATATCGGCGTTGCCATCTTCCCCATAGCGCTGGACAATTTCTGCCAGAACCCGCATTTGCTGCGCCGTCAGAAGCCCTGCGGGTAGCCGCAATCGCATCATGAACTTTCCGGGAGTGACAGGGCGAAAGAATATGCCCAACCACTTCAGGCGATGATCGCGATCGATCTCATCCATGATTTCCCAGCCGACTTGAGCAAAATGCTCAAGCTCTTGCCTCACTTCCAGTCCATCCTTCTCGACTTTGAGCTTTTCAAACTTATTAAGGCTGGCAGCTTGGTTAGCTATCACACTAGTCACGGCGGTTGTTCTCCTGGTCTGGCACGGCGATCGCACGTCTTGATCCGATTTGTTGTTAGGTTAAAGATATTCAAGACTTGAGTTCGTAGCGATAGTTACAAAAAACTAAGCTGTATACTTTTTGTGCATATTCGCCATACAAGAACTGCATTTATACAGAACTTCCGTTTGTAAGCAATAGATTTAAATTCGCGTACTGAGCTGACAAACTATTAGTTCCAACCCTTAATTTCCAAGACTCTAAATTAAGCCCATGTCTGATGCTGGCAAGACTGATTTATCTGCTGATCTATCGACTGTATTAGTCCGCCTGAAGCTAGGGGACTTTCAGAGCCGATGGGATATTGCCAAAGCGATTCCTGATTTTGGTGAATTGGCGATCGCTCCCCTGGTCGATTTGCTGCAAGATGAAGCTGAGGATTGGGAACTCACTTGGTTCATTGCTCGAATATTAGGCAACCTGAAGCATCCAGAGGCAGTTGCTGTTTTAGTTAACCTGATTCGCACGACTGACCACGAAGAAATCGCTGGGGTGGCAACTGCTGCCCTGACCCAAATGGGAGTAGAAGCGATCGCCCCTCTGCAAACCCTGCTTACCCAAGCCTCGACCTATGGCTTGGGAATTCAGGCTTTAGCGCAAATTCGCCATCCTCATGTAGTGCCATCGCTGCTAGAGGCAATGCAGCATGAGTCTCCGCCTATGCGTATAGTGGCGATCGAAGCTCTCAGCCATTTTCAACATCCCCAAATTTCTGCGGCGCTGCTGCTGGCGTTGCAAGATACCGATGCCAAAGTGCGCCAGTCGGCAGTCACGACACTGGGCTTGCAATCCGCGCTGCATAGTAAAAACGAGCTAGCCGATCGCCTTAAGCCCCTACTGTGGGATCTGAATCTGGAGGTGTGTCAGCAGACAGCAATTGCTCTAGGACGCATTGGCACCGAGTCTTCTACCGAGGCTCTGTTTGCAGTATTGCGATCGCTTCATGCTCCTGCCCCTTTGCAAATCGAAGCCATTCGCTCTCTAGTGTGGATTGGTAGCATTGAGGCTCTTAATCACCTTCAGGAGTTTTTGTTGCACAGCGATTCGTCCGTCTGCCAGGAGGCAATCCTCGTTTTGGGGCGTGTGGAGTCCGAGGAGGCAAAGACACAGGCTGCTCAGATTCTCCTCAATCTGCTGCAATCGGCACACCCGATCGCCCAAACCGACCGAGGCAAACAGGCGATCGCCCTCAGTTTGGGACAGCTCAAACAGCCCCAGGCATTGGAAACACTGATTCAGCTCTTGGCAGAACCCAGCGCCAGCGTGAGGCTCCATGCGATCGCGGCTCTCAAGCAGCTCGATAGTCTAGAACAGCCTGATAGCTTAGAACAGCCTGATAGCTTAGAACAGCACATTTTAAAACAAGCTGAGCCGCAAATTGCCCAGAAACGACTTCGGGAACTTGCGGCTCAAGACAGCTTATTAAATGAAGAATTGCGAAAAGGCGTGGCGATCGCGCTACAAGAATGGGGCGCTCTAGGCTGAACCTTTTGCACTCATCTCACCAGAGCCTGCTGATATCTGCTCTTTCTCAAGACGGCGCTTGCGAGCATAAAGCTGAATGATAGCCGCCATTGCCACCACCATACCGACCACACTCCAAGATGCGGCAGAGGTGGGAAAGCTATTCTTGAACACTGCCAGCAGTACAACAATCACAAACAGCACCGTCGGGAATTCGTTGAACCACCGGAATTGCTGCCCGGTAAAGCGAAACCGACCCGCCGCCATTTCTTTCATGAGACGAGCGCAAAAGTGATGATAGCCCAGCAGCACCACCACCAGACCAAATTTTATATGCAGCCAGGTTTCCTTTAGCAGATCAGGAGACACAATCACCATGCCGATCGCCATTGCTACAGTCAGCACCATTGCCGGAGTCATGATGATGCGGTAAAGCCGCTTCTCCATAATTTGGTACTGCTGCTGTAGCACGGTGCGAACGGCTTCTGGCTGCTCGTTGGCTTCTGCATGGTAAACAAATAGACGCGGCAAATAGAACAAGCCTGCGAACCAGGCAACCACGCCCACCAAATGAAATGCTTTAAACCAGAGGTATGTCATGGATTAGGAGTACTCGACTTTTACGGTGGCTGATTGCGATGGCTGAGAGGGATGACTGGAGGATTGCTACAGAAAAATTCTACGCCCTTCATGACCGCAGACGGTCAATGTTTTACAAGTCGTTAGGTTTCGCTCGCCAGCCCTAAACCGCGTGCTTAAACAGCGTGTCTAGATATACCCTAGCAGCCCGACGATAGCTACGGGAGGCATCTGGCGTATTGCTGCTGCCGTTCTGCAACAAAAACAGGGAAAGCGCGGCGCAAAACACGCGATCGTGGTCCCAATCTGGATGGGTTTCTAGGTAGCTTTGAAGCGATTCGTGGAGTTCTTCGGGAATTTCTGCCAGGATGCTGACGGTTGCGTGCATGGAAACCTCTATTGGGCGAATAACGTTTGGGTGAATGGCGGGGCAGTTCGATCGCTTCAGCAGCGACAAATAGCGCCAAGCCTAACTCCAGCCTTGACCTGTCCGTTGACCTGTGGGCTTGAGGAAGGATAGCTTAAGCCAGAGCGCTTTCAATATAGTAGGTCGCATCGTTTTGCGCCATTGGGGAGAGAAGCAAGTAGCGCCAAAATGGAGAGTAAGTCAATTAGGGCACAGAGTAGGCTGACGATAGAATCAGGGTTTGAGGGCAGTTTACTTTACATAACTTAATAAAAACTGTGGGTTTAAGAGGATTGGCGTTTGAAAGCAGCGTATTCCCCAATAAGTCTGTCAGGGCAGGTCGTACCGTTATTCGCTGTGGAAAACTCTGCCCTGACCTGTGGAAAACTTTGAATCACCTGTGGAAACCCTGTGGAATGTTTGGGAGAACCTCCTCAATAAGTAAAGTTTTGTAAAGTTTTTGAAAATTACTCGATCGCGACCCTGCGGAAATCTTGTGAAATAGTCCTGTGCCCATTTATATGGACAGCTAATGGTCAGCTAATGGACAGCCCCAAAGAACCCGGTGACAGCCGGATTTTTCGCTTGCCACCTTACTGCTTCACTCCGATTACTGATTAACGTAACGATCTAATATGGCTGCTGCCGCTCTAATAATTGAGTAATAGCGCTCACGTCCATCGGTTCAGAAAAGAAATAGCCTTGACCGAACTCGCACTGCATCTCTAAAAGCTGATCCTGCTGCTCTGAGGTTTCTACTCCTTCTGCCGTGACATCAATTCCCAAGTTGTGTGCTAGTACTAGAATAGTACGAACGATCTCTAAACTATCAAGACAGGTATCCATTTGGCTCACAAACGATCGATCAATTTTCAAAGTATTAATTGGAAATCGCGGCAGATAGCTGAGGGAGGAGTAGCCTGTGCCAAAGTCATCGATCGCCAGATGAATGCCTAGTGCCCGAATCTGGTACAGCACATCGACGACATGCGCCGCATTGTCCATCACCATGCTTTCGGTGAGTTCTAGTTTCAAGTTGGCAGGGTTCAGCTCGGTTTCTCGCAAAATTTGCTGAATCTGCTCCGTTAACCCAGGCATAGAAAACTGACGACTAGAAAGATTGACGCTGAGGGTTAGGAAACGTTGCTCTGGAAAGACCGTCAACCACTGCTTCATTTGACGGCAGGCTGCTCGCAAAACCCACCAGCTGAGGGGAATAATCAGCCCGCTTTCCTCAGCAACAGGAATAAACTGAGCAGGCGGTAGAAATCCTTGTTCTGGATGCTGCCAACGCGCCAGAGCCTCAAATCCTACGACCAGTCCGGTGGTGAGACAGAGAATGGGTTGATAGTAGATTTGAAGCTGTTGATGGAGACTCGATTGATGGAGACTCGATAGGTCTGGAGACGCTGCAAGGCGATCGGCACAAGCCTCTGGCACCCAGTGATCTGGATGCCTTGGAGGAGCGGCCGCAATCCCCATCATGTTGGCGTACCGTTCGCCTTGAGCAATAGCTTGCCGCAGATCATTTTCAAGCTGAAGTTTCAACAGCATTCGGGTTCGCATGGTGCGATCGAAAACTTGATACTGCGCCTTGCCCAAAGCTTTAGCGCGGTGCATGGCCGTGTCCGCATCGCGCAGCAAGGGTTCGGTTTGGGTGTAGTGTGCCGAACTGAGAACAATGCCAATACTGACGGTGATGAAAACCTCCCGTCCATCCAGATTAAACGGCAGCGACAACAGCTGCTGGAGCCGTTCTGCCATATGGGTCACGTCGTGAGCATACTGAATCTGAGGCAGAAGCACTGCAAATTCGTCACCGCCCAGCCGCGCCACGGTATTTTCGGGCGTCAAGAACGACTTCAGCCGCTGAGCTACTGCCGCCAAGAGCCGATCGCCCAAGGTATTCCCCAAGCTGTTGTTCACGAGCTTGAACTGGTCAATATCTAGCCATAGCACCGCAAAAGAAATAGTTGAGTGCGTCTGAGTATCATCGATCGTCTGCTGCAATCGGTGCATGAAGCCCACTCGGTTGGGCAACTCCGTCAGGGCATCATAAAAGGTTGTCCGCTGAAGTGCCATCTCTGCTTCGCGGCGTTCGGTCGTGTCAGTTTGAAAGCCAACCACCCGTTCAACCCTGTCCCAGCGATTGCGAACCACCAGCCCTCGGCTATGCATCCAGCGATAGGAGCCGTTGCGATGCAATAGCCGATATTCGCACTCTAGGTGCGGCGTTTGCCCCTGACAATGGTCGGCAAGAGCGAGTTTCAGCGCATCTATATCTGAAGGATGCACCCGGCTAAGCCACTCAGTGGGGCGATCGCCAAGTTCATGGGCTTCGTAGCCCAGCATTTCCTTCCAGCGTGGGGAAAAATCAATGCGATCGGTGCGCAAGTTCCAGTCCCATAAGCCTTCTGTTGTGCCGCACAGGGCAAGGGCATAGCGCTTTTCGCTCTGGCGCAGCAACACGTAAGTTCGAACAGACTCTGTTAACGTGACGGCGCTGCCACACAAGCCAAATAGCAGCATAGGAGCCGCCATCGGAATTTGAGAGCCGCTCGCTCCCAGCAGCCAGCTCAGGGCACCCCAGCCGAGGCACAGCGAGAGCCAAGTCATGAGCTGATAGCGAAACCGCCAGCGCGGCAGCCATCCTCCTAGACCGATGCCAACAGATAGCAGCGCCAGCCACAGCCATTCTTGAAAGCGATCGGGAATGGGATCTTTGAAGCGCAGCAGCGCATGACATAAAGTTGTTTCGATAACCTGGCAAACACCAAACTGAAGCAAAACGATGACAACTAAGGTTGCTAACCCGGCCGGAAGGAACTGCCACCAAAATTTTTCGTTAAGTCGTCTGACACTGAGATCGGAGCGTTTGAAACTAGGGCGCAACCCCTGTGGAGTGAATGAGGTGATCATGCTTCGGGCTTAAGCTGCTGAAGAGGGAAGAGAACTGAAAGTCTGTAGATGCCCAGCTTCAATTTTATCGGGGTAGCGATCGTCTGAACTTAATAGAAATCGCTGAATCTAAAGCTTGATACAAGCGCCAAATTCTTAAGAAATGGTAAAGCTGGGAAATCCTGCTCTGCCTGGAATTTGATGATTTTTCGGGCTGCTTTTGCAGATGCGATCGCAACCTCAAGTCACAATATCGCAACCTCAAGTCACAATATCGCAACCTCAAGTCACAATATTGTAAAGCCTCCTGAAAACTACTGAGGCAATCTTGGTGTCAGGTTATGAAAAGTAACAGGCTGTGGAAGAAAAATTCCTGATACGCTGGAGGGATGACGGCAACCTCTCGGCTCTCTCTTCCGATCCATCAGCTCACTGAAGCGGCATCCATTGCGATCGCCCAACGGATTGAGTATCAAGATATTTCTACGCCTCTTACAGAAAGCCCGATCGCCACAGCCTATGTGCATCATGGCAAGGAGCATCATGGCAAGCAGCCTCTAGGCAAAAAATCTCAGGGCAAATCTCCGATGCTGTTGCTGCACGGATTTGATAGCTCAGTGTTTGAGTTTCGCCGACTCTTGCCGCTATTAACACAAGGTGAGACTTGGGCGATCGATCTGCTAGGGTTTGGGTTTACAGAGCGATCGCCTCAGCTTCCGGTGAATCCTGCCGCCATCAAAGCCCATCTGTATGCTTGCTGGAAAACGCTAATTGACGAGCCTGTTGTCCTCATTGGCGCATCCATGGGCGGTGCGGCAGCAATTGATTTTGCCCTCACCTATCCTGAAGCTGTGAAGCAGCTTGTGCTGATTGACAGCGCCGGATTTAGCGCTGGATTTCCGCTGAGCAAGCTGATCACTCAGCCGATCGGCAAATGGGCAACCGCCTTTTTGCGGAATCTTAAAGTTCGGCAAAACATTAGCCTCAAGGCTTACTATGACGCTAGCTTTGCTTCAGCCGATGCTCTAAAGTGTGCCGCACTGCATCTCGATCGGGCAAACTGGCAGCAGTCTCTCATTTCTTTTACCCAAAGCGGCGGCTATCGATCGTTCAAAACCCGACTGGCAGAGATTCGGCAGCCAACGCTGATCTTGTGGGGAGCGCAGGATCGGATTCTGGGAATTCAAGATGCTGAGCGCCTTCATCAAGCTATTCCTCAGAGTCAGCTTGTTTGGATTCCTCAATGTGGTCATGTGCCGCATTTGGAGCAGCCCCAGATCACCGCAGCGCATATCCTTGAATTTGCCCGTTAGATTTGATGCAGGAGTTTCTCTGTGGTGCGATCGCCCCTTCCCTCAAAATCCCCTAGAATCTTGGTGGTATTCAACGGCAAGGGTGGCGTTGGCAAAACTACAACCGCCGTGAACTTAGCGGCTGCTTTTGGAGAAACTGATCGCGTCCTTCTGGTCGATGCCGATCCGCAGGGTTCTGCCTCTTGGTGGGTCGATCGCAGCGAGAACCGCATGGGCTTTGACCTAGCAAAATCGATCGATCCTCTGCTGCTGGGGCATTTGCGGGAGATTGAAGACTATCAAATGATCATTGTGGACACACCGCCCGCCCTCGGCTCCACTGCCCTAGCCGCCGTACTGCCTGTTGCCGATTATCTACTGCTGCCTAGCCCACCTGCACCCATGGATTTGTCTGCTCTGATTGAAACCGTTAAGCAGGTCGTTATTCCTTCGGGTATAGCGCATCGGGTGCTGCTGACTCGCGTTGATCCACGCAGTCTGGCAGAGGCTTTGGAGGCTCAGAAAACGCTTTTAGAAGTAGGCGTTCCGGTCTGTAATGCCTTCATTCGCGCCTACAAAGCCCACGAGAAATCTGCCCTGGAAGGGACATCAATTTTTCAATGGCGTGGCAAAAATAAGAAAGAAGCTGAGGCAGATTATTGGCGGGTAGTTGAAGAAATCCGGCAAGACTGGAAGACGTTAGTCCTCAAAAGGTAATGATTTTCGTGGTACTAGGCTTTACCCACACCACAAAAATCATTACCCGCGCACCACCACTTGGAAGACAATAGAGAAGAAAGGGATGAATGGGTGAGGCACCTCAGCAGATGGATAAAAATGATTTTCCAGGCATTCATCCAGGCGTTTATCCAGGCAGTTCAGACCAATAGAGTAACGGGCGATCGACAGTCCATCACAGGAGTAGAGGCAGCAATGGCGCGGAAACGGTTGTCAGATTTATTACGGGAAGAAGCACAAAAGCCAGCGGCAGAGTCCCAGGAAGTTAATGCAGGGGCAGAAGCCTTGCCAGAGGCGGCAACAGAAGCGCCAACGGAGGCGGCAGAAGCCACAGTAGCCACAGGTGTGCCACCCACGCCAGAGCCTGAAGCTGCCAAAGTGCCAGCTAACAGCCCAGTGCCAGCCAACAGCCCAGTGCCAGCCAACAGCCCAGCGCCAGCCGATTTAGAAGGAACGATCGCCCAACTGCAAGCCGCTCTGGATGCCGAACAACAGAAGGCACAGCAGCAGATTCAAGAGTTGCAGCAAGCGATCGCTCAACTACAGGACAACCTGCAAGCCCAAATTGAGCTAAACCGAACTTTCAAAGAAGCGAAAGATGAAGCGAAATCTGCCCCGGCGCTTCAGCAGCTCAAAGCGGAGCTAGAGGAAGCCCGCAGCGTAATTTTGCAGCTCTCGGAAGAAAATCAGACATTGCAGGCGGCACAGAAAGCGCAGGCGGCTAAAGCTTTAGCTCAAGCCTCTCAGCCGATTGCCCAAGCTGCGTCTAAATCATCGGCTACTCACACCTTGACGCGATCGCCTTCCCCAGCTCGTGCTGCACTCACGCCCTTGCCCCAGCCTAAAGCCCCAGAGCCAGGTCTAGAAAGCTACAGACCAGCCACTTCTCAGGGGATCGTGCCCATGCCGGGACGCGATCGCCCCAACCACGAAGTTGCCCCCCGCAAAATGATGGAGCCTCCGACGCTCCCTAGCTCTCTGCCAGAAATGTCTTCTGAGAAGTCTACGGGCAAAATCAGCGAGGTGGATATTGGCTGGATGGATTAAGAGGAGATCGATAGGCTCCTCTAGTGCGCTCAAACTCTTCTCAGATCACTCTGCGGAGAGTTGCTCCTAAAGGTTCACGGCTTTGCTAAATGTGCTGACGCAATGCTTCATTAGTCAAGGTTTGGTAGTTTCCACCTGCCGCATGAACTAGCTTACGAAACCAGGCTGAAACTCGTCATTCAACTGGATTATGATGCGAGTCTTTCCAGGAACTGGGTCGATCGCTCCTCGTTTACTCTGGCTAAAATCATAGTCTTCTTCCATAGCTACGCCTCTTCATATTGCTGGCGCTCTTGCCGATTTGCCCTGCGGGCAGAGCCGATTTACCTTGCGGGCAGAGATGACTTAATCGATTCCATCACCTTGTGCCGGAAATCATCGCTATAAGGTTGAGCCATTGGGCTAGAGTAGGTGCTGTAGCTGTTGCCAGTTTACTTAGGACGTTTATGGTGGGGCTAGTGAATGGCAATTCGGCTGAAGAAAATGGGCAGGCTCCTCAGCCAAATCGCTTTTTCTTTGAATGAGGGCTTCTCCCCCTGTAAGCAAGAGTAGCTTTTGTGCTAGCCTCTGGTTCATGGGTGACGTACAGGGTCAGTATCGCGCAAGTTATCGAGTCTTATTCCTTACGCTATGGTTAACGCTGCTGGTCTTAGCAGTGAAGTTTTGGGCAGGTTGGACAAGCCGATCGCTCAGTATTTTGGCAGATTTCTTGCATACTCTCCTCGATTGCTTCAGCATCCTCCTCAGCCTGAGCGCGACGGCTTCTATGCAGCAATCTGGGCAGCAGTCAGGGCAAGCATTACGAACCCATCGTCAGCAGCATACGGTAGCAGTGCTGCTGCTAGCTGCTTTTTTGGGATTCATTGGCTTTACCATGGTGGCAATTTGCCTCTTTCACTTCAGAGATTTTCTCGCCTCCTCAACTGAAGCGCCAGAGTTAAATGTTGATTTACCGCTAGTTTTTTTGCTCAGCGCAGTTGTAGCCGTTCATATTTGTCTTGTGCTATTTGAGCGCTATGAATCTTCTGCCCTGAGAAACCCGACACTGCGCCATAGCGCCAATTACATTTTGCAGGGCATGTGGCTAACCGGGCTAATGTTGGCAGGGCTAATTGGGATTTCTCAGGGCTACCTCTGGCTTGATCCGCTATTAACGATCGTTCTAACGCTGATGCTGGCTCCCAGCCTTTGGCGTATTCTCAAGCAGCAGATTCCCTCTTTAGTGCATCAAATGGCGATCGCTCCAGAAACACTGGCTCAGATTGCAGCTCAAGTCGAAGGAGTTTCGGATTGTCCGAAAGTCTTCTCTCAAGGTGTTATCGGAGATCAGCTTTTTATCCGTCTGTATCTGCTGCTGCACCCAGAATTTATGAGCGTTGCCCACTTAATTGGCGAACGGCTAGAGAATATTTTGCGTGAACGCTATGGGGCTGTGACCAAAGTGTATGTCAGAAATATTGCTGACAAATCAATGCCCTGGCAAAATGCGCTTAATCTAGATGCTAAAAAGCGGCGCAAACGATAAAAGAGAGTTGCGATCGATGAAGCGCAACTATTGGTGAATCATGCTGATGTCTGATTCAGGTGTGTCAGCTTGAGGTGTGTCAGCTTCAGGGACAGATTCTATGGCAGAGGTTTTTGGCTCCTCCTTATCGTCTGGCAAATCTGAAATCTGTTCATCCCATGGATCATCATCAATAATTTCTCGACGTACCCAGTCATTGAGACTATTTTGCCAGAAGGTAATGAATGCTAATAGTTGACTCACTTATAGTTGGCTCGCTTTATGCAGAGTTGGCTTACTTCACATACCAAAAATTAAAACTAACCTACATTTGCTGAGTTGCAGCTTTTGATATTTAACTCTTTTAATTTCGACTTTTTTAATTTCAGCTAAGCAATACCTTGATCAAACCCTATATCCCCCAGTATTTTTTGGAAGTGCCGCGCGGCACTTCCAAAAATGTTGGATTCTACTGAGTTCATCGTCTTTAATGCCTATTATCTGCGGTCATAGGGCAAAACTTCTAAAGAAATGCTTAAACTACAAAACATTTTACAACTGCCAATATGGCTGATTTTTGCAGATAAATCTAAGCCATACAGCGTAACTGCTGCTTAACAAACAAACGACCCAAAGAGCCAAGGAACCACCCTCAACAATTTGGGCTTGGTCAATTATTCTGTTGAGGCATTTAATTTGCCAAGCCGCAGCTTGATGGGAAACAGCTACAGAACAGGATTGAGATACAAGAAAGCCTTCACCTCAACCGCAGTAGGCTGAGCCGCGATCGCCCCTGACCTCATTGTGGTCAGCGAACCAACCGCATTAGCGTAGGTCACAATCGTCTCAGCGATCGCTGAATCACAAAGTGCCGATCGCCCTTGCTGACAGAGTTGGTGAACAAACCCTGCAACAAACCCATCTCCAGCTCCCGTTGTGTCTTCAACTTCTACCAAAAAGGCAGGCACTTTACCTTCTAGATCACCGCTAGGATGACTGAAATAGTAGGTGCAGCCTTGTGCCCCAGCAGTGATTAGCACGCCCACATTGCCTGTAGAATGAGCGCCCAGGGAACGGGCGATCGTCCCAGCATCTGTAGAGTCAAACAGCCATTCGGCTTCTTCGATTGAGAGCTTCAGAAAGTCAGCTTGCTTAACCCATGCCAAAATAATTGGCTTGGCTAACTCCGGCTTTGACCAAAACATCGGTCGCCAATTAACGTCAATCACGATTTTGAGAGAATGCTGCTTTGCTAGAGCCATGGCGCGGGCGATCGCCTGAGCGGTATCTGGATAAGCCAATCCCAGCGTGCCTAGCACTAAAAACTCGGCATTCTCAAATAGCTCGGCAGGAATCAAATCCGCCTGAAGAAAGGCATCTGCAAATTCTGAAGTATTGCGATCGCCGAAGCCTGCAAACTGGCGATCGCCTGCCTCATTTCTCAGCACTTCAACCTTGCGCGTCGGATGAGACGCATGGCGCTGTATGCCTTTGCGATCGACCCCAGCTTCTTGCAATAGCTCGACGAGCTGTTCTCCTAACCTATCTTCGCCAATGCAGCCTACAAACCCTGCCGAAGTGCCCAGCTTTGTCAATGCACAGGCAACGTTAGCAGGGGCACCCCCGGCATAGAGCGTCCAAGATGTCACCTGATCGACCGTTGTAGAAATCTGGTCTGCCAAGCAGTCCCACAAGATTTCGCCAAGGCAAAGAACGCGTGGATGGGTCATGGGCAAGAGGCATCTTTGAGATACCTAAAAGGGTAGTGTTTCAAATATGTTGCTGATGTTTTTGCAAGGGGTGCGGAGCGCTCCTTGCAAAAACATCAATATGTCCAGAGCATTACCCCTAAAAGATACCTAATCGATCGCCTCTTGGAGCTGAAGCGCGATGCGATCGCCAAATTCTGGATCGATATTGGCTAAGCTCAGGAGCTGCATATATTCCTGGAGCGTTAGCCCCTCAGCCTCAATTAAACCCATCGCTTCAGCTTCGATTTCTTGCTGAACTCGCAAAGATTCAGCATCGGTTTCTGCACCCTGAATTTCGCCCTCGCGTTGTTCAATCAGCGTCACTACATGCAGATATGCCCGAACAAATTGACCCACTTTTTCAGCAGAAATAGCATCCGTCCCTAAGCCTGTCCGACTGGAATCAGGTGCGACCTCAGGGGCAGTCTCGATCGGCAGGGTATCAGCCCAGGCCCATGAATTATTCAGTATGTAACCGACTGGATAGCCAATCAAAAGACTAATGAGGCTAAAGGTGAGGATCGTTAGCTTACAGAAGTTTTGTAGGGTGAGAGAGAGATTTCGGTATTTTTGCGATCGCACCATGTTTCTAGGCTCTTCTGTCTCTCTCTAAGTCATAGATGGCTTTCTCCCAACACCACTGTTCGCTACGTTCAGGATGGGTCTCCTTCAAGTTTGATACTAATCGAATCGCAGTTTTTTCGTTGCCATTCACAAGCCTCAAAAGTCTGCGACGGGATGCAGGACTCGCTGATCCCAATCGAGGCGATCGTGGCTGTCTAGAACGAACGGATCTTGAAGTGCCTCTCGGCGATCGGGAGCGCCGCCCAATTTCTCGCAGCAGCAGGTAAAGCAGAATCAGAATTACGATAGCCAGGAGCGTTGGCACTAGGGCAGAAAAACTCATACCATTTTGGATTTTAGATTTTAGATTTTGGACAGTAGATCCTGTAGGTCTGTGATGCCAGAACGTTACGGAATCATCTGTCTGATCTATTTTTCAATTCTAGCTCCTGACAAAATTCTTCATCATCAGCTTTGAGACAGGCGAAATTCCTGAAGCTGCCTCAACCTGCGGTCATGTTTTCCCCAAGGCGGGCTATGTTTTCCCCAAGAACCGTACGATTGGCTGAAAAATAGGAACCAGCTCAGCACGGCTGACCACCAGCGTAGGGTAGGCTCGACTGCCATAGTTTTGTCCATCCTGCAACGGAAAAATCGGCTCTGGATCGAGTGAAACCCAAGATCCACCCGCAGCTTTAACGATCGCCCAGACCGCAGCAATGTCCCAAATTTTGGGGGTTGCCTCTACGCCGCCCAGCGAAATACCTGCCGCCACCGTCAGCAGATTGTAGGTCGAGGCTCCCAACATCCGAACCTTGCAAGGTAAAGGTTGCTGCAAAACGGCTGTACTGCGGGCGCAGATATTAAAAAATTGGTTGCCAGAGGGGATGTCGCGGCGAGGATGAACGGGCTGATGATTGAGAAATGCACCTACGGGGCAGTCTATGAGGGAAGGGTCGATCGCCAGATTAACTGCCGGATTGACTGCCGAAGGGCTTGCCGCCGAGCCTGTGTCCGTTCCACCGCACCAAAAGCCGTGAAAAGACTGACGTAAGGGGGGCAGATGCACATAGCCAAAAACAGGTGTGCCTTTGTAGAGTAGCCCCAGAGAAATTGCCCAAAGCGGTAGCCCCCGCGCAAAGTTGGTGGTGCCATCGATCGGGTCAATCACCCAGCACCAGTCGTTTTCCGGGAAAATATGCTCTGATTCTTCGCTCAAAAAGCCGTGATCGGGAAAAGCTTGAGCGATCGCCGATCTCAGCTCTGCATCTGCCCACTGATCGGCGGGAGTAACCAGGCTGCCGTCCGTTTTTTCGACGGCATTTGCCTGAGCGTGCCCAAAGTCTTTGAGGAGCTGAACGCCGACGCGATCGGTCACCGTTTCAGCAAAATTGAGAATCTCACTCCAGTCCATGTTTAATCTGCCTCGGCTTTCAGAACGCTGGCGATCGCCTGTCTGGCACTCGTGCGAAACTCCTGCACATCCACCTGGCGCAAGCACCAGACGGCAGCTAGCATAGCCATACCCTGCGCTAAAAACACCAGCCCATAGGACAGTACCAGATCAGAAAACAGCCGCTTACCCAAATCAATCAAGATCCCGCCTGACACGGTGGCAACTCCTTTGGCAAAAGCCTGCGCCAGCCCCCATGCCCCGATAAACGTCCCGGCGGTAGCGGCAGCCGTCAGATCCAGCATTAAGCTCAGCGCACCCGTAGTGACAATGCCAGAAGCTAGACCAAAAATCAGCAGCCCCAGCTTCAGCAAAGCCTGACTGTGGGTAAACCCTAAGCCCACCACGCCTACTAACGAACCCACCACTAGCAGACAACCCAGTTTTGCCGTATTGCGTTTGCCGATGCGCGGAGTCAGCAAGAAGCCTGAAAGGAGCAGCCCGATTAAGGTGCCTGTGCCCCAAAATGCGTTGAGGCTAGCCGTTTCACCAATTTCCATGCTGAACACATCACCGCCATAGTTTTCTAGGACAGGATCTTGCATAAAGAGTCCGATCGTCATCAGACAGAGAAACGTGAAGAACAGGCGCGTTTGGCGGCTAGCCGTCAAGATTTTCCAGGCTCGTCCTAACCCGATGCGCGATGGCTCCAAATCTGAAGATGCTGCCGATGCATTGAGCGCTGCCAGCCGCGCGGCATATCGAGAATATTTTTTCTCAATGCCCCAGGTCGCCAGGAAGGCAAGCCCAATTACCACAAGAGGCACGATCGCAAATAGACGATTGATGGAAGACTGCAATTCGGCGATCGGTGCATTCAAAGTCAGCTTTTTCAGCAAAACGCCGATGGTGATCGCCCCGACGATCGTGCCGCCAATCAGCATCGACCAGTCCATGCCCACCAGCTTAGAGCGATTGTCCTCATCTGACACATCCACCAGCAGCGTGGTGAAGGGCGTAGAGCAAGCGCTGACCGCCAGACCGTACAGCGCAAAGACGATCGCCAGCAGTCCTGTCCAGAGATAGGTGGGAGTTGTCCAGCCGACCGCCTGAAGGCTACTGCCTAACTGCCACATCACCTGCACTGAGACTGCTGCCAGAATCGCCAGACAAACTGCGCCAATCCACACATATCCCGTGCGATGGTACCCCCACAGCGTCTTGGTGTCAGACATTTGCCCAAACCAAACCCGTGCTGGAGCCACAAATAGCGTCAGCGCCAGAATCAGACCGCCGATCGTCCCTGGAACGCCTAGCTCTCGGATCAGCACCCGGTTCAGGACACCAAAGATTAGCACCGACATCATGCCCAGCCCAACTTGAAACAGCCCCAGCCGGAACATTGTGAATAGCGTGATCCGAGGGAGGGCTTCAGCTTCAGACTGAGGCGCGTAAAAATCAGATGAGTTATAAATTGCCATAGGGCTTCATGCGATTGTGGATTTTAGATGGTGAAGTCTTTGGATGAGCGTGGCTTATTCAAATCTACCCCAGCGCACGAATGCACTGATGAGGTACAGCACGATCGCACATCCCACGATGGCAGGAACCACTAACACCCCCTGGATTTGCCAGTAAAGAAATGCAAAGTTGATGCCAAATTCTTTTCTAAACAGCGCAAATGCCCACTCGCCGAGCCAAATTCCTGCCAGACCAATCAGAATCAATCCCACTAATCCGCCTGGAATGCGTCGCGGCACTAGGATGTTGGCAATGCTGCCACAAGCGATCGCGATCACTAATTTGATCAGGAGATTAATTAGACTGTCCGTCATGCCATTCACTCATCCTCTTGCCTTATCTTCGCATTAGATTTCTTGCATGAATGCCTTATTTAAAAGCGTAAATTGTTGCGCAGCTCTGCCGCGCAACAATCGCGCAACAATTTACGCAAGAAGCCTATGGACTGCCCAACTCCTGCGATCGCCGATACGCCGCCTTCACTGCCTCAATCAGAGCCGATCGGAAGCCGACGCTTTCCAGATGGGCAATTCCGGCGATCGTAGTGCCACCCGGACTGGTGACGCGATCTTTGAGTTCGGCAGGGTGCATTCCAGAGGTTTGCAATAGTTCAGCGGTGCCCCGAACCGTCTGAAGGGCAAGCTGAGTGGCGATCGCCCTCGGCAATCCGGCCGCTACTCCACCATCAATCAGACCTTCAATCATGACGGCAACATATCCAGGTCCCGACCCAGATAGCCCTGTCACGGCATCTATTAGAGCTTCAGGCACTTCCACCACTTCACCCACGGACGCAAAGACCTGACGCGCCACTTGCAGATGGGAAGCCTGGGCGTGTTTGCCAGGGGCGATCGCCGTCATTCCAGCACCCACCGTGACGGGCGTATTGGGCATGGCTCGGACTACTGGCTGTCCAGAGAATACAGACTCTAGCCGACTGAGAGGAGTACCTGCCAAAATCGAAAGCACGATTTGTTCGGTCTTCGTGATTTGTAAAGTAGCCGTTACAGCATCAAAAGCCTGGGGCTTAATGGCAAGCAGCAGGGTTTCTGCGCTCAAGGCAGCCTGATTGTCAAATGTGGTTTCAATTCCGTATTGAGACGACAAAAAATCTCGGCGTTGAGCTTGCGGATCGCTCACCAAGATTTCGCTAGATAGATAAGTCTTCTGATCAATGAGGCGAGACAGCAGGGCTTCGCCCATAACCCCGCCCCCAATAATTCCAAGCTTTGCTGACAACTACACCTCCAAGCTCCAAAAACTGAAGGGTTTCTTGTAAGGAGCGATCGATCGATCTGAGATCGATCGCTAACCTTGCAAGAAACCCAGCGCTAACCAATCGAAGATCTCGATTAAACCTAAGCCATGCGGGCAGTCTGCTCTGCGGGCCAAGCGGGCGTTGAAGTCATGGGACGATTGCGCATTTGAGCCTGCTGCATGGCAATATCCGCCATACCGCCGAGCTGCGTGCTGACCTGAACACAGCTTGGAGTGAACAGAAAAATGCTTTCGCCAATCCGCTCTTGATGACCATCGATCGCATAGGTACCGCCAGCAACAAAGTCAACAGCCCTCTGCGCCTGGTCAGGATCCATAATGGTCAGGTTCAACACCACAGACTTGCGCTCCCGCAGAGCGCGAATCACCTGCGGCATTTCCTCAAAGGTGCGTGGTTCCATCACCATCACTTCAGACATACCATTTGCCGCACCGGGCATTCCGATTACATTGCTCACAGGTGAACCCATATTTACCTCACTAGAAAGAATGCTGCGATCCCGAAGTCTGCTGCTGGCGCTGCGTCGCCGAGGCTCCTCTTCTTGCTGTGGTTGCACAGGCTGAGGATGCTCTTCTTGATAAAGATTTCTATATTCTTCGCCGTCTACCTCGGCATATTCATATTCATAGTCAACAGGATCGTTCAGTCCAACGAAATCCCTCAACTTTGAAAAAATGCTGTTCACAATCCACGCTCCATCATCACAACTAAGGTTTAATCAAAATTCAGTTAGGGCTGGTTAGTTAAAGCTGGTGCCCTAAACAAGACAACCACAGATAGAAATAGCTAACTAGAGATAAGACCAAGCAACAGGAACACCCTAGAAAAGACAGTTCAGCAAAACCTCATGAGACAAAGTTTTAGAATCTTTTCTGTGACTGCACCATGCTAGCCACAGGGAAATCCCAGAACATTTTGCTTGAGAGGCTGCACCCTAATACATCTCTGCTTCTCCGATTTGAGTCATCAGTATACATCAAATTTCTCAAATGAAAAGCCTAAGCTGATATTAAGCAGAAACCGTTTGAGATCAACACTTTCAGGAACGTAAAAAAGGCAAATCTTGAAAACAAACTGAGAGTGTCAGGAAGCGCCACCTAAATCGATATAGATAGATATAAAACCGATAACTCTTAGTTATCTAGGCGATCGCCTACCCTAACTCCTCAGGAATTCAGGACTGCTCAAGCACTGCTCAATATAGGAGATTTAGCCCTCAAATTAAATCAATGAAATCTAAAGTGATTCTTAAGATTCCCTTAGCCGCCTGATAACCTGCTTTCCAGCTTTTAGGTGCAAAAAGCATTCCTCAACCGTTAAGTAAAGCTTTTGAATCTAACGATTTTTGATTGTAGTAGAGTTGTCCAAAACCTAGAAGAGCAAACATACTACTGGATATGCTAGGCTAGACGTACTATATGTAGCGTTTACCTAGGGATTCCAATACCACCCGTAGAGTATACTCCATGAGTTGCCTTTTGAACTATTTTCTAAAAAAAATAGTTTATTCCGGATACTATTCAGAGTCCGGATACCGATTAAAAATCAGAAAGACCATTTAACGTTGAAAGCCGGATTGCTTCAAGGGTAATCTTACTGAGATTTAGAAGCTTGGCTTAATTTTAAGTTCGTAGGTTTACTGATTAGATTATGAGCAACATAGGCTCTCAGCCTGTGTCGATAAGCTTTATTCAGTTGGCTTGCAGTTTCAGCCGCTAGGTGCAAAATGTGAGGTAAGCTAAAGCGAAGCGAAGATCCGTGCAATGCTTGACTCCATCACCTTTTCAGACACCAAGAAGCCCGACCTAAACGACGTCTTGCCCCTCTACGTTGCCAATTCGTGGTCATCTGCTAGCAAGCCGAATCTGTTGATTCAGGCGCTCCACAACTCCCATGCGCTGGTGACGGCATGGGAATATCAGCGTTTGGTGGGGTTGGGCAACGCCATATCCGATGGTTATCTGGTTGTCTATTTTCCACATCTGATTGTGCATCCCAAGTATCAAGCTGGAGGCATTGGCGCAGAAATTATGCGCCTGCTGATGGAAAAATACCGTGGTTTTCATCAGCAAATGCTAGTCGCCGATAGTGAAGCGATCGAGTTTTACAAAAAATGTGGATTTGAGCGCGCTGGACAAACTGAACCCATGTGGGTTTATCACGGGCAAGATACAGGGTCGCGATCATTGACCAATCGTTTGAGTTGACGAGCTGTTAGGGATCACTGAACCTGAGATGCAGAACCTGAACCTTCAGAAACTTAGCCTTAAAGCGGCTGGAATTATTGCCCGACGAGAAGCCAACGATCGCCTCTTTTTCTTGGTGCAATGCGATCGAGCTGAGTCATTTTATCGGTTTGCTGGGGGCGGTATTGAGTTTGGCGAAACGGCAGCTGAGACGATCGTGCGTGAGTTTCAGGAAGAGTATGATCTTGCCGTTGAAGTGGGCAAGCTCTGCTGCGTTTGCGAAAACTTTTATCCTTCAGATGGACATTTGTATCATCAGCTAGGACTGTTTCATGTTTGTCGGCTTCTAGAGGAGTTGGCGATCGCACGTACGCTCTGGCACAAAGAACATGACAATATTAAGCTTGTTTGGCGAGAATTGAGCCTGCTGCGCGATCGCACCCTCCATCCCAAAGGCATTGCACAACATTTGACCCATCTTGAAGAAGTACCTCTGCATTTGGTGGTGCGTCATACCAAGTTTGGGTAAATATTAGATGAATATTCTGATGGAGCCGTAGCGCTCTACGATGTTTGCAATTTTGCTGAAGACAGATATCTTAACTTTCTGGCTAGAAAAGAACTTTTTATGAAATGGATATGGCGCATAGTTTGGATCACCAGTTTGCTGGCGCTGTGGCTATTTTGTAGTGGCATAGCCCAAGCAGATTCCTCTAGTTCCTACAAAATTAGCGAAATTAGTGCCCTTAGCGAAATCAGCGCTCAAGCCGCTTCTCCCTTATCGGCTCGCCTGTCCCAGTATCCTAACTGGCAGAGTAAACCTCCCGTGCAGCCTTCACGAGGAGATTTAGTTTACCCTGAGTGGTTTGAAGGCAACTGGACGGTAACAACGACGCTTTTGGGTATGGCGGCTCCCCTAGCCCCCGACATTGTTACGCCGGGATATGAAAGCAATCGCCAGTTTCTGAATCAGCCGATCGCCTTCAAAGTTCGCTTCATAGAGGCGGAAACTAAAGGTATTGATGCCCTTCTCTCGCTAGTGCTAAATCGAGGAGGGAAGCAAATTATTTCCGATCGCGCCTTTAACGGCATGAGTTTGGCAAAAGCTTATCTGGGCGATCGCGCCATCCTTGCCGTAAAAGTTGATCCCAATAACCCCAATCGCCAAATCACGCTGCTGCGCGGTGAATCAACCGAAGCCTTGTTTAGCGAACGCCAGCTTATTTCTACCGTCATCGGACGGGCAGTTGAAGCGCCCACAGACGATCGCTTCATCACCACGGAAGTGTTTCAGCAAGAGTTTCGAGGCACGCCACAACTCTATTTCAACGAAGTGGAGAATACTACAGCCTATCTGCATCACTCTGCTGATACTTCTGCCGATGCTTCTGAGGATGATGCAATAGCAATTGAAGCAGATCAGGTAACCGCAATTTACCTCTCTCCTCAAGATCCAAATTATTTCAAGACCATTCCCAACGGCAACTTCTTGGGTGAACCGCAGCCTGTGGCTTTGTATCGCTACAAACTAGAGTTTGTCAGGGACACCGATCAGATTTCAAACTTCTGAGAGGGTGATGATGCTTGAAGGGCTAGCCCGGATTTGAACCGGGGAATGTCGGTTTTGCAGACCGAAGCGTTAGACCACTTCGCCACTAGCCCAGATCGCTAAGAGTAGCATAAGTAGACCTACCGAGGCAACCTAGAAAAACGACTCATTTCCATGTAAAAGTCATTACATTTTGAGGACTACCCCGCTGTTTTTTGAAAGATCCGCTCGGCGGATCTTTCAAAAAACAGCTCTAGATGTCTGCTGAAGGTTCCGGCTCAGATAGGGGGCGGATGTCAACAATTCTGCCGCCCAAGCGAGTGATCCGGCGCATCTCGTTATTCATGCGGCTGTAGGGCACTTGAATCAGAACAGTACTGCTGCTGCGCACGGCGTAGCTATTCTTATCCGTCTGCTCATTTTGCCGCAGCCCTGCCACTTCATAGACAAATATGCGGCCATCTGAAGTAGAGCTAGAGGCTTTAGTCAATGCGGATTGTCCCAACATGAGGTGGCTCCTTACTGAGTGAGTTCTTACTGAGCGAGCTTTTACTGAGTGTCTTACTGGGCAAGGGTAATGCTGGCAACCTTACCGCCCAGCTTATTGATTTGCTGGAGGGTGTTAGACAGCTGTTCGTAGGGCACGATGAACTCTTTGTTGCTGCGACGAACTTTAGGATATCTGGGCAAGCTAATTCCAGCGACCTCAATGCGGTAGAGGCGATCGGTCGATCCTGTCGAAGAGCGACCAAACGTCCGGTTAGGAGCCACTCCCTGCTTAGAAGGTTGGTAAGCCCAGCCATTGCCGCTCCCTGAAGGTGCGATTACCGCAGAGACACTGTTCCGAGCCAGCTCGCCTGCCAGACGAGAGCTAGAGCCACCGAGCTGAGCGCGATCGCTATTCGCATAGCCCCGATAGAGACGAAACATCCGAGGAAATCCAGCTGTCTTTTGCTGCGTTTGAGTTGAGAACCCTCGGTAGTAGGGAACGATCGCATCGCCAAAATTTAGCTCATATTCCTCTGAGTCAATGTAGGAATCAATGTCTGCCTCAAATCCTTGAGTTTGATAGCGATCGAGATGCTCAGTCACCTCAGACTCATCATAGGGAGCACGACCCAGAAGATGTTTAAAGTTCAGCTCGATCACACGAGTTTGAAAGTGAGGATACAAAAACTTTGTCTTATACAACTCAGATTTTGCCAATCCCCGGACAAAATCACGAACGGTCAGCTGACCATTGGTGAACAAAGATTCTAGATTAGTTAAACGCTCTGACTGCATCAAGTAATCATTCCCCAAGACCTGACGATACACCGCTCGAATGACGGATTGGGCATCATCAGAAGTCCAGTTTGGACGCAACTCGATCGGACGAGATTCGCTAAAAGCAGTCGTTCCCAAACGGGAAGCTGCGGTTGTAATTGCCACGGATATAAACTCCTTCTCTTATTAATTTGCAAACCTACAAGCCATTAATGCCCGATTGCCCCACCCATGCAACGCGACTTCTCCCAGCCATCTCCCATCTTATGCAGGTAGCGGTACTTAAGTAAGGATTTTTTGTTGCGCGGGCGAAGCCCGCGCAACAAAAAATCCTTACCCCTGACTACCCTCATGCAGAGAGTATGTGGGGGACGCGCCCATCCCCTGCTAGGGGTGTAGGGGAAACCCCAAAGGCTGTTGGCTCTCTTCCAAGTTTAGGCGAGAAATTCAGGCTAAACGCTTACGCGAGAGAAATATTCACTACCCGACTCCCCCGCTGATTCAACCGCTGCAAAGTAGACGAAAGCTGATCATAAGGAACGAGATAATCTTTCACACTCCGACGAACCTGTGGAGTCCGCCCGCTCCCCGACTGCGTCACGCGTACCCGATAAAGCTGACCGCGATCGCCCCCTGCCGTACCCGTCAAACCCCGACCAAAGGTCGCGGTCTGCACTGGAGAGGCAACATTACGCGCCAAATCGCTTATTAATCCAGCAGACTTGTTTTTACCCTGAGCGCGATCGCTATTGGCATAGCCCCGATAGAGCTGAAACATCCGGCTAAAGCCCACGCTCTTCTGTCCACGCTGAGTTGCGAAACCCCGGTAATAGGGAACCACAGATTCGCCAAAATTTTCTTGATATTCCAACGAATCAATATAGGAATCGATCTCCGCCTCATACCCTTTCTCAGTATAGAGATCGACATGATAGGCAATTTCCGACTCATCATAGGGTGCACGACCCAGCAAATGCTTATAATTCAGCTCAATCAAGCGAACTTGAGGCGTCGAATAAAAGAACTTTTTTCGATACAGCTCAGACTGTGCCAGCGCCCGCACAAAATCCCGAACTGTAATGTTGCCGCGACGCAGCAGCGATTCTGCACTGGTCAGGCGCTCACTCTGCATCAAATGCTCATTGCCAAAAACCTGGCGATAGGCAGCATAAATCACCGTCTGCACATCACCCTCTGTCCAATTTGTCCGTAACTCAACGGGAGATGTGCCCTCAAATGGCTCAAATCCCAGCTGCGTCGCTGCCGTAGAACTCGTCATGACTGATCTCCATATCGTTTTAATAAGAGAGCATTTCAATAGGAAAGCGAAGACTTTACCCAGATAAAGACCTATAGCAACCGCCTTAGAGGTTAGGACGGGGACATTTTGGGTGGGGCGCGAAGCGCCCCACCCAAAATGTCCTAAGCAAACTGGCGATAGCTATATGTCCAGCTCTTTAGAAAACCTCCTCTACAGAAGCGGCTAAAGATCTGGGCAGTCGAGTCTAGCTCAGGGCATTGATGGCGTAATCAATGTAGGAATTAGCTTCCACAGCAGGATCGCCGCTCAAACCATGATTGGCTTTAATGTGCTTCAGCGCTTCAACGTACCAGCTGGGAGACAGATCAAAGGTGCGGTTGATTTCAGCAATGCCGCCAATCAGATAGTCATCCAGGGGACCTGTGCTGCCAGCAACCAAGCAGTAGGTGATCATGCGCAGGTAGTAGCCCACGTCGCGCGCGCACTTAGCCTTTCCTTCTGGCGTTGAGGCAAAGTTAGCACCCTGCATCTGAGTCGTGTAGGGAAACTTTTTGTAAACCGCATTGGCAGCATCGTCTGCAAGGGTTTGAGCTTTAGCGCTCAGACCTTTTGCTGCATCCAGGCTAGCGGCCGCCTGACGGAAACGCCCAAACGCAACTTGAACTTCAGTGGAGCTAAGGAAGCGTCCTTGAGAATCTGCTGTAGCGATCGCTTCGGTTAAAGGTGTTTTCATGCGAGTTATTCCTCCAAAAAATGTGCGAGTTACAAAACAAGTTAGAAAAGTACAAGCCGTTAAAAATCAGAACCACTAGAAATCAGAGCAACGACTAGCCGACTGCCGATGCTGCCTGATCAAAATAGCCGCCTAGCTCAGCCATCAAGCTGCTGCAATCGCCACGGGTTACGCCATTCGGATCATTGGCAATAGCGATCGCGGCTTCTTTCATTTTGTTCACGCCTGCCGCCACAGAACCCCCCGGAACGCCCAGTGCTAGGTAGGTTTCGCGCAGACCGTTGAGACAGCGATCGTTGAGGACGCTAGCATCACCCGCAAAGGTTGCATAGGTGACATAGCGAAGGATGATTTCCATGTCACGCAGACAAGCAGCCATTCGACGGCTGGTGTAAGCATTGCCGCCTGGAGCGATCAACTGAGGTTGCTCTGCAAACAAAGAGCGGGCTGCATTTGCCACGATCGTCGATGAATTTGAGGTAATCCGGTTGACTACATCCATACGCTTGGAGCCTTCCGCCACCATGTTTTTCAGCGCATCGATTTGACCACCGCTGATGTACTCGCCACGGGTATCTGCTTGAGAAACTACTTTAGTAAACGCATCTAACATTTCAAGATCTCCTAATCATGTTGATGTGTGAATTAGAAAAGGTTCAAGCCCAGTCATGAAGGTTAATTAAACACCATCATTTTGAGTAAAGAAGCATTGCACTGCAAGTTGAGCTTGCGATGTCATAGCAACGTCAGGAGAATACTTTTAAGGAGAGCGTCATCCCAACAGGATTGATCTACTCAGTGGGTTTGAACCTAATCCTGATTAAAGCAATCTATTTGTGCAAATTTTGTGCAAATTTAGAAGCGTAAAAGGAGAATTGATTAAAAAATATTAAGAGAGTGGCGAGCTGGGTTCTGAAATAACGTTTTCCAAATGGCGCTTTGCAAAGCGTACGACTCAGGTGGCATAGTCAAACAGCATAGTAGTCATGTAGCGATCGGTCCACTCAGCACCGAAAGACTTTTCCAAGACTCGCCGAGTCTTATCATTCTGCTGCTGCTTCGTACAGTAATAGCGTTGCCCAGCCATGGCGCTAGCAATCTCCCGTTGAGAAGTGAGCGGAGTTGCAAGACTGGCGTTTTGACAATGCAGCGTCAAAAAGTCACGCACTCGCTGCAAAAACATATCTTCCTCCAGCACGCCCATCGGACGGACAAACAGACAAAACTCTGAAAAAATGTCTGCCCATTCTGGCAAGGCGCGCGCTTGCGAAAATTGAAGCGTTGGCAGGGTCGAGAGTGCCTGACGATAGGGTTCTGGTAGCGATCGATCGGCATTGACGGGAGAGAGATCGGCGATCGCCGCACTAATGGCACCCCCGCGTCCACCCACCAGATCTGCCCCAAAAATAGGCAGTGCATAATCAGGATTGGGAAACATAACGCAATGTAAGATATCTAGTCCAGTTCCCACCTGAGCCAGTTCTAAGTGCAGCTTACGAAATTGAGGAGCCTGATAGCAGTAATTTTCAATCACCAGCCGTTCGCCCTCCAGAGCGCCCTCAATGTAGCCCAAATCCTCTGGAACAGAATAAGGGGAAAGCTCTAGGTGCTGATGCCAGGTTTCTTCAATGCAATCTGCCAAGCGGCAGATCAGGGGATGCTGCTGATTTCTTAACGACATTTGAGTGGGCTTTTGTAGAGACTTCGACATGCTGCTATTTAACTTAAAGGATTAATATTTACACTGACGCATTCTTCGTGCAAAATTTGTGCAGGGCAGCGAGCGACCAAAGGCGCAAATTAGCCTGCCCAAGCCCGCACCCGCTGCAATCGGCGAAGAATTCGGTTGGCAAGCTCCACGCCCATAATAGGTTTACAGAGATAGTCATCTGCACCCACTGTAAAAGCCTGATTTTGGCTAGCGGCATCAGTTAGCACACTTAAAAATAATACTGGCAACCGCTGCCAATCGGGATCGCTGCGCAGGATTTGACACAGTTCAAACCCATTCACCTGGGGCATATTGACATCGAGTACCAGCAGATCAGGCATGACGGACTGTAACACCGTTAAGAATTGTTGCGGATCGGCTAAGGTTGTGACCTTAAATCCCCAGGGCTTCAACAGCGTTGGCAGCATTCGTAGCCAATTCTGATCATCATCCACAATCATCACCCTGGCGGGTGAGTCAGAACCACGCAATAGACGAACTGCCGCTGAAATGACCTGATCTGGAACAGCTGAGGGTTCTAGAAAAAGTTTTCCACCCGATCGCACAATCTTGAGTCGATCGCTCAACTCGCTTCGATCGCCCACTACCAAAATTGGCAGCGCAGGATGACGGTGTACCCATGTTTGTAACGTTTTCCAAAGATCGTCTATGGTGCTACATCGATCAGGATCTTTAGGCGAACCGTCAGGAAATCGAAAGAGGATGACATCGGGAGATTGCTCCTCTGCTGGCTCCAATGACGCAATTTCTGGCGCAATTTCTGGCGCAATTCTAATGTGAATGCCTCGATCGATCGCGACAGGCATCAGAGATTGATTGAATTTAGCATCGGTGCTAACGACCAGCAGCAACGGCACTCTCCCCACAATCTGAGGAGCTTGAATCGTCCGATTGTTTTTAATCTCCTGCTGGAGGGCGATCGCCAAAGTCTGCATCAGCTCCGCCTGTTTGGGGTGAAGCGTTTCGCCCAACCAATGCTCTAGCTGGCGTGAGAGGTGCATGGCTTGAGTAAGTCCAAAGACTCCCAGCGTACCCGCTAGCTTGTGTGCGACTTGCTGCGCCTGAACCTGCTGCGGGTGACTGAGGCGATCGCCCTGCAACTCTGCGGCGGCTTGCAGCAAAATCTCAGTTTGAGCCAGACACTTAGGCTGAGTCGTTGCCCAAGTTTCGTTGAGGAAGGTGAGGTACTGCCGCTGGGAATCTGGCTGGGAGATGGGAAAGAATGGAGACGTTTCTGATGAGGTGCTGGCGATCGCCAAACCGCCTGCCAAATCGCCCGCCAAATCACCTTTGAGGTGAGGCATCGTCGCCTCTTCTGTCTTTGGCTCTAGCGCCTTCAGGTAATATCCCCGTCCATGCAAAGTGGCAATGAAATCTGAAGGGGCACCCGCTGCCACCAGCTTGTGGCGCAACCGACGAATATGAGAACGCACCGTTGCTTCCGAGGGAAACTTCTCAGAAGACCAGAGGCGATCGAGAATTTCATCTGTACTCAGAACATGCTGGCTATCCCGCAGCAGCAGTTCCAGCAGCTCATACTCTTTGGTGGTCAAGATCAGCGGCTGCCCATCATAGCTAACTTCACAAGTGCTGGGGTCGAGCAGCAAGTCGCCACAGGTCAGCAGCGGAAACGGCTGGGTGCTGCCTCGACGCAGCAGCGCCCGAATCCGGGCAATGAGTTCTGCCTGGTCAAAAGGTTTGACCACATAGTCATCGGCTCCGGCATCCAATCCCTGCACTTTTGCCGTGCTGTTGTCCTGAGCTGTGAGCAGCATGATCGGAGTCGTGTATCCCTCGGCGCGAAACCGCTGGCAGAGACTAATGCCGTCTAACTTAGGCAGCATCAAATCCATGAGGATCAGGTCATACTCAAATGTAGAGCCATAGCTCCAGCCCATTTCGCCATCTTTGACGGCATCAACCACATAGCGCTGGGCAACTAGGCTTCGAGTCAGCAGGGCGATCAGAGACTCATCATCTTCTACAAGCAAAATTTTCATTGCCGCTACCAATGGAGAATTCGACTAATTTGTTCTGGCAAATCCAGTGAGTTAAACGGTTTGGTAATCACACCGCTGACCCCCAAATCATTGAACTGACGCCTTTCTGCCGTCTGAGCCTTTGCCGTCAAGAGAATGACAGGAATTTTCTGAACTTCAGGATGCGCTTGGAGTTCTTTAAACGTGGCAATACCGTCCATATCTGGCATCATCACGTCTAACAAAATCACGTCGGGCTGTTCAGCTTGTGCCGTCTCAATGCCCTTGAGTCCAGAACTGGCGGTCAACACTTCCCAACCTGCCGCTAGTTTGATGCCAAATTGCACCACCGTTTGAATCGTTTCTTCGTCATCAATGATTAAGACTCGTTTGGAGAGCATGATGGTGGGGCGATCGCAAAGGATACGAAAATAGAATGTAGATGCTACTCATTCAAGAACAGGTACAGTGAATGAAAAAATGCTGCCATATTTAGGAAAACTCTCTGCCCAAATTCTGCCGTTATGCTGCTCAATGATTTTGCGGCAGATGGTCAGCCCCAATCCTGTCCCTCCTTTTTTGCGCGAATCGGAAGAATCAACCTGCTGGAATCGCTCAAAGATTCGCTCAAGCTGATCGGCAGGAATGCCCTGCCCTTCATCTCGCACGCGAAATATGACTTCAGACTGCCCCTGCTCTAGGGTTAACCAGACAGTTTTACCTTGCGGTGAAAACTTGATGGCATTGCTGAGTAAATTCGTCAGCGCCTGCAAAATATAGTCTGCATCCGCCCAAATTGAGACACTCTGGGGCTGTGTCACCAGACTCACTCCATGCTGCTGTGCCAAAGCCTGCATTGCTTCTGCTGCCTGGATTGCCAAATTTGCCGCATCGCAGATCTGCCGATCGATAATCACCTGACCCGACTCAATCCGCTGCAAGTCCAAAACGCTGTTGATCAGCCGCACAAGCCTTTCGGTGCTGTCATCCGCGATCGCCAACATTTGCTGCCCTTCATTAGACAGCGTGCCCAGCCGTCCGGTCGCCAGAATTTTGAGGGCGCTGTGCAGAGAAGTGAGCGGCGTTCGCAGCTCGTGGCTCACCACCGAGATAAATTCATCCTTCATGCGCTCAATGGCTTTGCGATCGCTAATGTCGCTCGTCAGCGCAAAAAAGCCCTTCACAAGCTGCTGGTCATCCCGGTGCGGAATGTAGGTAATGTCTACGGAGCGGCGATTGCCATTCTTCAACACAATTTCATTCTCGTAGGCGACAACCTGCCCAGACAGCGCTGCCTCGATCTGCGGCTGCATTTGCGGATAGCAATCCACACCCCAAACTTGAGCTAGATGCGAACCGTAAATCGCGTCGGGAGACTGCCCCAGCCAGTCATCATAGGCTTTGTTGTTAAAGCGATAGCGCTGCTGATCATCCACATAGGCAATTAGCACAGGCATAGCATTCGTGATCAGGCGCAACTGCTCTTCACTCTGCTGCAACGCCGCCTCGATCTGTTTGCGATCGGTAATTTCTTGCTGTAGGCTGCGGTTTACCTCTTGCAGTTCCGCCGTGCGGGTTTCCACAACTTCTTCCAGATGCTCCAAAAACTGTGCCTGCGCCAGGGCAATGCTAATTTGATCGGCAAGCTGCTGCATTAGCTCCAGCTCAAACTCTACCCAATGGCGTGGACTGCTGCACTGGTGGGCAATCAGTAACCCCCAAAGCTGATTCTGATCCGATAGCGCTTGAGGATGGACTTGGACGATCGGCACAATTAGCTTGGCTTTAATCTGGAACTGCTCGACAAATTCCACCAGGCAGTCTGCCAGCCCAAAGGTTGAATCTTGGACGTCGGCGATCGCCCGCACCCGCCCCTGAGCATAAAGCTGTTGATAGGTTTCTGGAAAAACTTCTTCGGGAAACTCTAAGTCCAAAATGGTGGGATAGTCTGGCAACACGGCTTCGCTAATAGTTTTCCCGGTGCCGTTGGCAAACACCTGGTAGATCAGGACGCGATCGGCCTGTAAGATTCGCTGCACTTCTGTGACGGTGGTGTGCAAAATTTCTTTGAGCTGCAAGGACTGCCGAATTTTGAGCGTCACTTCCGAGAACAGCTCAATTCGCTGCCGCTGTCGTCGCAGCTCAGCCGCCATATCTGCCTTACGCTGACTAATATCGCGCAGTAGCAACAGATGGGAGTCGAGCAATATATTTGGCGTGAGGCTGTACTCTACCTCTCGCTGAACGCGATCTGCACTGCATAGACAGAGTTCTCCGATCAAAGATTGTCCAGATCGAAGACTTTGAGCAAACGACTCACGCTCAAAAGCGGTCAGAAAAGAGGAGAACGATCGCTTCATCAGCGCCCGACGAGACAGACCGAAGAGTTGGCAGGCTCTTTTATTCACGTCAATTAAGTTGCCCTGATTGTTGATCAGGGCGATCGCGTCGTGCAGATTTTCCAGCAGTGGCTGAAGCTGCCGCTTCTGATTTTGCCGCTGATGAGTTTTTGCACTCAATTGTTGACTAGGCTTGGGCACTCAATCTAATGCAAGCTAATGCAAGAAAAATGTAAGAAAGCTAATGCAAGAAAGTATTGCTCTTCTTTACTTAACCTATCGAAAGTTCAAGTTTTATCAGGTTAATATTGCAAAACTTAATAGGCATTCTTTACTCTCCTTCAAAGGACAGCAGGAGTTTGCGAAGCAGAAGGGTCAACGACTCACGCTCTGACTTATCCAGAATACTGAGGAGGCGATGTTCATTAGCAATGTGAGCTTCGACAGCTTTTTCAATCAGCTCAAAGCCTGTCTCTGTGAGGACAATGAGAGTGCCTCGCCGATCGCCAGGAGCAGGAATGCGCTTCACCAATCCGGCATTTTCCAAGAGGTCAATCCGGTGGGTCATGGTTCCCGATGAAACCATCAGCGCATTAAATAATGCGGTGGGTGAAAGCTGATAAGGCTGACCCGCGCGACGGAGGGTAGCCAACACATCAAATTCGCCGACATTCAAACCAAACTCTGAGAACGTTTCTTGAATCGCTCGTTCTAAGTGCTTGGCTAATCGCGTCATTCGTCCGACGATCGCCATCGGTGAAGCATCTAAATCAGGGCGCTCGCGCTGCCACTCCGCCAAAATCTTATCGACTCGATCACGATCCATTTCTGACTTACAGCGCTTTGCGCTTGATTAAGTGTGGATTATTTTTGTAGAAGCCTTGCTCCGCAGGGCTTCTACAAAAATAACTGTAGTCTATGCAATTGAAAATTGCTGTATTGCCTAAATATCTTGACACTAGATATCTTGACATCAAAATAAAAGCTATAATCTTGACATCAAGTATCTTATCTTCAAGACAAATTAGCAGGAGAGTTCAAGATGGGCGGGCGGACAATTTATCTTTTGGCGGCTCTTATGGGCGGAGCGGTTCTACCCGTTCAGGTCGCGCTGAACACAGTGCTGCGGCGCTACGTGGGAGAACCAATGCAGGTGACGTTTATTTCATACCTCGTGGGCACATTGGCATCGCTCACGCTGTGTTTCTTGGCGCGATATCCCGTTCCTGCCTGGGGTTCGCTTGTTCAGACCTCTTGGTGGATGTGGGTTGGCGGCTGTTTAGGAACTTTGTATGTGTGGTCAACCATTTTTGCCACCCCTAGAATTGGAGCCGCTCTTGCCCTTGGACTGACCATTGCGGGTCAGATGATTGCAGCCCTTTTCCTCGATCACTATGGTGCGATCGGACTGGCGAAATATCCGGCAAGCCCAACCCGCATCGCAGGAGTTGTATTGGTCGTCTTGGGGGTTTCCCTGGTGGCGTATGTCAAACGGTAGATCTCAATAGACCTTTTGCAAATCAGGTTTTGTGGAGCATAGCCTCACAAAACCTAACCCCAAGACTCTACTCTGCAAGAGAGCTAATATTCTAAAAACAGCAGGTCAAATTCTTCTGCCGGGTAGGGTTTCGATCGCGCTCTGGGCAGCGAACCATCTACGGGCAGCAAACTGTCCACAGGTATCGAGTCACGCATCTGGTGAGCTTTAGCTTCCAGGCTATCAACCTGACCTTCTAACACCGTCAGACGGCTGAGAATTTGCAGTCGCCGCAGTTCGATATCCTGTAGCTCTTGCTGAAGCCGATTTTTCTCGATCGCCAATTTATACAGATCTAAGACTGCCGCTGCCTCAGTTTGCTGACGCGGCATGGTGCTGATCTTAGGCAAAATCCGACCTTTGGAGGGAGTACGCATGAGAAAATGGGGGAATGGGAAAGTATCGTCATTATGCCCAATCAGTGTGCCCCAGGGGAGCGATCGCAAACCAGGCTCTTTAACTTTTGCAACACCGTGTTGTCAGCTACAGTTCTCAAGTCTTTGGGTCACTGACAATAAGCCTCTAGTCAGCTTTACGGGTCAGCTTTTCTGATCAGCTTTAATAGCGCTGACTGCTCTTCATTTATGAAACCCCGAATTATTGTCTGTGGCTTGGGTCGTACAGGCTACCAGGTCTTTTGCTTGCTGAAGCAGCAGGGAGCCAAAGTCACAGGAATTCACGATCGCCCTCTCTCAAACCACGAGATGCCGGGAGATGATATTTTGATTGGCGATATGGGTTCGGCAGCCACACTGCTGGCGGCGGGTATTAAAGAAGCCCAGACGCTAGTGCTGGCAACCCATAATGACTCGCTTAACCTGGCGACTTTGACGCAAGCCCGCGTCCTCAATCCCAAAATCCGCATCATTAACCGTTTGTTCAATTCCAGCCTGGGCGATCGTCTCGACCAAACCCTACCCGACCATTTTTCTATGAGCGTCGCGGCTTTGGCGGCTCCGGTGTTTGCCTTTGCGGCCTCAGGCAATCGGGCGATCGGTCAACTGCGCCTCTTCAATCAAATTTGGCCGATCCATGAAGAGCTGATTGACGAAACCCATTCCTGGCGCGGTCGTAGGCTGAGCGAACTCTGGGAAGATCGATCGCGAATGTTGATCTACTATCTGCCAGCCCACAATCAAATGGATCTGGTGTCGGCAGTGGTCTGCAACAAGCATTTGCAGACGGGCGATCGTCTCATTGTCGCTAGCAAGCCCGAAATGCGACCCCGACACAGCTCTCTGAATCAAAGGTTTTTTGGTTTTATTTTGGGACTGCGGCATTTTCAGCGCCATGTTCAGCCCACCGTGATGATTACGCTGATCTTGCTGCTCACCATATTTGCCGCAACGCTCACCTACACGACCGCCAACTCCAGAATTTCGGCGATCGATGCCCTGTACTTTTCTGTGGGTCTAATTACCGGAGCCGGAGGGAATGAAGGCGTGATGGAGCAGGCTCCTCTAGACATTAAAATCTTCACGGTCGTGATGATGCTAGTGGGCGCAGCGGTCATCGGCTTATTCTATGCCCTGCTCAACGACTTTGTCTTAGGCACAAGGCTTCAGCAGTTTTGGAACACGGCACGGGTGCCCCATCGCCATCACTATGTGGTTTGCGGTTTGGGGGGTGTGGGCGTACAAATTATTCGGCAGTTGCGAACCAACGGCTGCGAAGTTGTTGTGATTGAGCGAGACTTGAACAACCGATTTTTGAATGTTGCCCGATCGCTCAGGGTGCCTGTGATTCATGGTGAGGCAAACCTAGATACGACGTTGCAGGCCGCACGGCTTGCTGGCGCCTCTGCCCTGATCACCGTTACCAGCAATGACGTGACAAATTTAGAAATTGCCCTGACCGCAAAGGGCATTGCGCCCAAAATTCCGGTGATTGTTCGCAGCCAAAATCCCCAGTTCGCGCCCTTAGCTCAGCAGGTGTTTGAGTTTGAGGCTGTCTTGAGTCCGGCTGACTTGGCAGCTCCGTCCTTCGCGGCGGCGGCGTTGGGCGGTCGCATTTTAGGGAACGGCATGACGGCTGGAATTTTGTGGGTGTCGATCGCCACAGTGATCACGCTCGATCACCCGTTCTGCGGCAAGCGCATCAAGAACGTGGCAATGGATGCAGATTTTGTGCCGCTTTACCTAGAAACAAAACGGCAAACTACCCACGGCTGGAATCTGCTGGATGTTGACTTAGGCGTAGGCGACGTGCTGTATTTAACGATTCCGGCAAAAAATTTGGAAATGCTGTGGCGCACCGAGCCGATCGCGCTGGGCAAGCAACTAAAGCGATCGATAGGCTGAAAAATCAGCATTAAAAAAGCTTCTGGGAGTCTGTCCATGTTTCGACCCCAGAAGCTTTTTGCTTAACTCTTTCCTCACACTCCACAACAATACCGCGGTGTCATTCGGTAGGGGGCGATCGGTGGACACTTCAGCAGTATTTTGCAGAGTGGCATAGCTCATACCTGGTTTTTCAGAGCAGATAGTGCTATTGTTCGCTCTGAAAATTTATCCTAGAAAAAGGCAGGTCGGTGACGAATCAGGCTGAGAAACTCTTCCCGCGTTTTGGAGTCTTCTTGGAAAACGCCAATCATAGCGCTCGTCACCGTCCAAGATCCTGGCTTTTGCACACCTCGCATCGCCATACACATGTGGGTGGCTTCCATCACTACCGCCACGCCTCGCGGATCAAGAATTTCTTGCACCGCTTCTGCAACTTGTCGCGTCAAACGCTCTTGCACCTGTAAACGGCGAGAATACATCTCCACAATTCGCGCCAACTTGCTCAAGCCCACCACTTTTTGGTTAGGAATATAGGCAACATGAGCTTTGCCCATAAATGGCAGCATATGGTGTTCGCAGAGGCTAAAGACATCAATGTCTCGAACCAGCACCATTTCGTTGTGTCCCTCATCGAAAATCGCGCCGTTAACCAGGTCTTCAAGCGACTGGTCATAGCCGCTTGTGAGAAAACGCATTGCTTCAGCGACGCGCTTTGGCGTTTTCAATAATCCCTCGCGCTCTGGATCTTCTCCCACGCCTAGGAGCATAGTCCGCACGGCACCCATCATGCCCTCTTGATCAACTGGAGGAGGGGACTGAGGCTTGGCTTCACGACCTTGAATTGTGGCGCGATCGGGACGAGGCTGAAGCGCAACTGGGCTTTCGGGTTGCTCCTCACCAATACTACTTGCACCGTTGATTCCATTAGAAGCAATAGTCATAACCGGAATGAAACTCCAAAGAGAAAGTCAGTATGAGTCTACGAATATGAATCCGTAAAAAGATTCTTAGTCATGCCTAAAGCGCACCCGCACTAGGCATGATGATGATTTCTTCAATGACCGCCTGGGGTGGAAGCAGAGCAGCATGAAGAATAGACTGAGCGATCGCTTCCGGGGTCAGCATCTTGGAGCGATCGAAATCAGCTTGCACCGTGTCTGTATCCCAGATGGGAGTGTTCACAGAGCCGGGGCAGACATTGACGACGCGAATACCGTTGGCTCTCTCCTCAACGGCAAGTATTTTGGTGAGAGAAATTAGCCCTGCCTTGCTGACGCTATAGGCTCCCCAGCCGGGAAACGCTTGATGTCCAGCGATCGAGGTCACGTTAATGATCATGCCCTGATGTCGCTGTCGCATTCCAGGCAGTACTGCCTGAATGCACTGAAAGACGCTGGTTAGGTTAAGGTCGATCACCCGCTGCCAGTCTTCCAGAGAAGTTTCCAGCAAGTCACCCGTGTAGCCCATTCCAGCATTGTTAATCAGAATGGTCGGCTGAAACTCGGCAGCGATCGCACTCACTGCCGCCTTTACCTGACCAACGACAGACAGGTCAAGCGGATAGACTGCCGCTCGACCCTCTGCTTCCTGGGCAACTTTTTCTAGGTCGGTGCGCGATCGGCTAACCAGCGCCATATCAATCCCCGCCTTGGCAAAAGCTAGAGCAGTTGCTTTGCCAATTCCGCTACTTGCGCCTGTAATCAGAGCACGATGTTGAGTCAAGACTGTCATGAAACCTTCCGAAGAGCGATCGAATTCGCCAGAACAACCTGCCAGTTGACGACTGGCTTAAACTTAAGGAATCCAAAGGCTTTTTAGGGAAACCTAGGCACTCCAAGAACCCAATCTACGCTACTGATCTGTGATGCAGGTTAAGAACACCTGAACAATCGAGAAAGATAAGCCTTTGAACAGCTGATAATTCTCATAGACATACAAAGTGCTACATCAACAAAAGTGCCACATCAACAAAGCATCATTGCTGAACCTTCATTCACAAGTGGTTCTGAATCAAGATTAAAGAATTGTAAACAATTGTTACTTGAAAATTATAGCACTGGCGATTGCGTTCTCTAAATGTGCAGACTTTGGGGAGCTATAAAGAGGAAGCCATAAATTTCCTCTTTGATCCTAAAGCATCAAGAGAAGAAGAATAATTACCCTCCAAGATCGGGTTGTACGACGCAAGTATCACAACGCAGTCTCAGACCTAAACTGCAGCTTCCGTAAACACGCCAATATTGCGAAATTTTTGGTAACGCAACTCCCGTCGCTCTTGGATAGAGAACTGAGACAGCACCTGGAGATTCTCAAGCAATGCCTGCTTGAGCGTGGCAGCAGCCAGTAAAGGGTCAGAATGAGCGCCGCCAATGGGTTCGGGCAAAATTTGGTCGAGAATCCCTAACTCTCTCAAATCGGGGGCGGTAATCCGTAGGGCTTCAGCTGCCTGGGGCGATTTGGCAGCATCTTTCCAGAGAATGGCGGCACAGGCTTCAGGGCTAGCGACCGTGTACACAGAATGCTCAAACATCATCAGGCGATCGCCCACACCAATGCCCAGCGCGCCACCTGAACCACCCTCCCCAATCACTGTGCAAATAATCGGCACCTCTAGCCGAAACATCTCCCGCAAATTGTAGGCGATGGCCTCTCCTTGCCCTAGCCGCTCTGCTTCCAACCCAGCATAAGCTCCCGGCGTGTCGATAAACGCAATGATTGGCATCCCAAAGCGATCGGCATGTTCCATCAATCGCATGGCTTTGCGGTAACCGCCTGGAGATGCCATGCCAAAGTTACGCCGCACATTATCTTTGGTGTCACTGCCTTTCTGGTGCCCTAACATCACAACAGGTCTGCCATCAATCCGACCTACACCACCTACCAACGCCAAGTCATCAATACCCGTGCGGCGATCGCCATGCAGCTCAAGCCACTCGTCGCTAATCGCCTGAATATAATCGAGGGTACTAGGGCGACGCGGATGGCGCGCCACCTGAATCCGCTGAGAAGGAGTAAGGCTACCAAAAATTTCTTGTCGAAGCTGCACAGAACGGGCTTCGAGCTGAAAAATCTGGTCAGAGACATCAACATCATTTTCTTCGGCAAGTTCTCGCACTTGGGCAATACGAGCATCCAGCTCTACCAAAGGTTTTTCAAAGTCGAGCAAGATGGGTTTGCGATCGGAAGCTGCCATAGCGTAAGAGAAGGTGGAAACTTAAAAGCTTTCAGTGAACATTTTACTCTACTGAGCCTCTTAACCCAGTTGATACAGGAGGCTCAGTAGACTGTGCAGCGAGTTTAACTGCAAGTTTCAGGAGATCGTAGACGAGGTTTTGGGTTGCGGATAGCGCAACCCAAAACCCAAAAAGTTAATTTTCAAAGGCGCGAAGCGCCTTTGAAAATTAACTTTTTAGAGACACAGATCAAAAAGCGCCCTCCCAAGGGAGAGCGCCTCAAAATCTAACTCAGGAGCCGACTGACCCGCCTCTAGCCGTTGATGGCAGGAGCAGTGATAGCCACAGGAGCCGCTTCACCCGCAGCCAAGTCCAACGGGAAGTTGTGAGCATTGCGCTCGTGCATCACTTCCATCCCCAAGTTCGCACGGTTCAAAATGTCTGCCCAGGTGGAGACCACGCGACCCTGCGAGTCGATGATGCTCTGGTTGAAGTTGAACCCGTTCAGGTTGAATGCCATTGTGCTGATGCCCAATGCCGTCATCCAGATACCCACCACTGGCCATGCACCCAACAAGAAGTGCAAGCTGCGGGAGTTGTTGAATGAGGCGTATTGGAAGATCAACCGACCGAAGTAGCCGTGAGCCGCAACGATGTTGTAGGTCTCTTCTTCTTGTCCAAACTTGTAGCCGTAGTTCTGCGATTCGGTCTCGGTGGTCTCACGCACTAGGGAGGAGGTGACCAATGAACCGTGCATCGCACTGAACAACGCACCACCAAACACACCTGCTACGCCCAACATGTGGAAGGGGTGCATCAGGATGTTGTGCTCAGCTTGGAACACGAACATGAAGTTGAAGGTGCCGGAGATACCCAAAGGCATGCCGTCAGAGAAGGAACCTTGTCCGATCGGGTAGATCAGGAAAACTGCGGTTGCGGCTGCAACAGGGGCAGAGTAAGCCACGCAGATCCAAGGACGCATACCCAGACGGTAGGAAAGTTCCCATTCACGTCCCATGTAGCAGAAGACGCCAATCAGGAAGTGGAAAACCACCAACTGGTAAGGGCCGCCGTTGTACAGCCACTCGTCGAGTGAAGCTGCTTCCCAGATGGGGTAGAAGTGCAAGCCGATCGCGTTGGAGGAAGGAACGACTGCACCGGAGATGATGTTGTTGCCGTACATCAAGGAGCCTGCAACAGGCTCACGGATGCCATCAATGTCGACAGGAGGCGCGGCGATGAAGGCGACGATGAAGCAGATGGTGGCGGAGATCAGGGTGGGGATCATCAGGACGCCGAACCAGCCGATGTAGAGGCGGTTGTCGGTGGAGGTGACCCACTCGCAGAACCGCGCCCACAGGTTAGCGCTTTCGCGCTGCTGTAGTGTAGTTGTCATGGTTGATGAGTGCTTGGATAAATTTGCTTGAGATGATGTAGGGTTTTCCGCCCATGGAATTAATGTAACGGTTTCTTTGAGATTTGTAAAGCAATCTTCTCAGATTTTCACTTTCCTTAAGATTTAATGGTTAACCGATCGCCCTTTTCATCCGGGTGGCCACTGCATCTGACGACCGCCCAAAAGGTGCAAATGCAGGTGGTGTACGGTCTGTCCGCCATCTTCGCCAGTGTTGATCACCACACGGTAGCCCTTGGCAAGTTCAAGCTGCTCTGCCACACGCTTAACAGTCAGCAACAAATGGCCTATCAGAGCATGGTCTTTAGATTCAGCATCAGACAGTTGGGCGATCGGCTCTTTGGGAATGATCAGCACATGCACCGGAGCCTGAGGATTAACATCCCGGAAGGCGAGACAGAGATTATCTTCATAGACAATCTCTGCTGGAATTTCACGCCGGATAATTTTGCCAAAGATAGTGTCTACCTTTTCACTCATAGAAGCCTCACTCATAAACTTAGTTCACAATTTAGTTCACAAAATGAAATCGAAAATGTTCTCATTTGCTGTAATTCTAAGGGGAGAGTAGGTACAGTAACTCTGCTCGCCCAGAATGATTTAGCATTTCAATGTTGTCCTTGCGACCTGTTGTAGTGCCATGGTTTGAGCAAATTGATTGACCTTCTCAAATTTGCGATGAGTGCTTGAAGCTCTTTGGCTGTAAACAACAGTTCGAGAGCTTTTTTGTTGCTTTATCCTTTTGTTGCTTCATCCTTTTGCATTGGGCACTCTAGCCACTGAAAGCCCTGTGCCGAAGCGCACAACGAAAGAATATGCTTGCAAAAGTTTGGAGTGCCGCTCTAGTCGGAATTGATGCCATCAAAGTGGGGGTAGAGGTCGATATTGCAGGTGAACTAACGGGATTTGTCGCACAGCGACAAGAAGATTACCTGTTTTTGAGCGAAGTGTCCTTAAGATAGCAGTCTGAGATCAGTTGTAAGCATATTGGTACTCCCAGAAGCAGTCGATTGGATTGGTATCAAAATAAGGACAGCCTAATGCCCGATGCCTGATGCCCATTGGAAACTACAATAGGGGAGAACATAATCACCTATTACTTATAATTAAATCGCTGTAATGCTTGCTGTATGGTGGTCATGCTTTGTTTAAATTTTCTATAGAGGGAAAAATAATTGTATACTATGGCATACTCCCATACAGATAAAGTCAGATTGGTATTCTGTATAATTATCCTCAGAAGTCAAAGTTATTTTTAATGTAGGATTATTGTCCAATTCATGGGGAACATATAGGGATTTTCTCATACGCACTTTAGCTCTGTGTTATTTTTAACAGCTAGAGTCTTGAGATTGTGTACTTCGCCTAAAATCCACGTACTTTGCGCAAAGCCTTTGAGAAAACCAAGCACTGTATACTGTATGACCATTTCTACAAGTGAACTTCTCGCTCTTCTGAATGAGTTTATTAGCGAGAACCAACTTAGGCTATCGCAGCATACTTTTATTGCAAGCGAAAGGCACAAAGATGTGAAGGAATGCCTGATGCATTTAGAAGGCATAGTGGGCAGAAATGAAGAAAATATTAAGAAACTGACAAATCCTCCACTTATCCCTGATAAGAGAGTATTGGGAAAAAAGCTAGCTGACAGTTTGAGCCAGTTAGAACAGTATTTGTACTCTACGTTCAAAGACGCCTGTGAGGTTGCATTCGATTATGTAGCGAAGTTCTTTAAAGATAGATCGTTTGTACTACCAAGGGTCTGTGTAAAAGTCATTGCGGGCGACCAGCTCGTGGTTTTATTTCGCCGCCCAGAACTTCAAATTCAAAGCTTAAACATATCTACTGATGGCAATACAGCATTTGAAAAAATTGCAGCAGGTGCAGACTACTTTATTTGTAATGATATTCCGGAAAGTGTTGAGAACGGGGGATATCAAAATGTAAGGCTTATCAAAGAGAAGGTTCTAGAGTTTAACAAGTCAGATTTCCGAAACTCTTTCTTGTACGACGACGAAATAGATGATGCAAGTAGGGCTTGGCGTGAATGTTGGAAGGAAATAGTTGTAGTTGAGGGAAATAGTCAGAGGACGATGCAACCTCCATTAGATAGTTGCTACAAATCTATTCTTGTTATCCCTATGTCTTTGGAGACGGGTAAGTTAGACGAGGCATTTGTATCACACTTCAACATTTCTACTGAATCAGGCAGAGCAATTTTTGGTTTCGTATCTTTTGACCATCGACATGTGGATTTTTTTGACGAAACTCTTGATGTCGCCTTTGGATACATTTTAGCCGATATACTATCGCTTTATCTGATTCAGCAATTAACTTATACGCAGTACTCGTCAATATATTACCAAGCAGCAACTTTACTAAGTCATCTAGGTCATTAATCTATTCTAAGGCTCAACTATGTGGGGTATTAATACCATCAGAACGCTGGCAGACAAGGAACTGGCAAGTAAAGCTTCAGGATATCAGCAAGCTAAAGTCCCTCCACCATTGTGTAAAAGTATTACACCTGTGAGTTTTGGAATAAGCAGATTTCAAGCCAAGATAAAACTACACGATCATCAAAATCTTTCTGTCCACAAGCCTTTGCAACCTAGCTCTTCTAGTTATTACGTGCATCAGCTTGCCAACCCATCAAGAATGGAAGAATTGAACTTTATTGTAAGTTCTTTAAACAAATCGACTACACAAGCTGTGCGCGGAAGCGTTATCCATTCGTATTCCTCAGATAAGCTTCCTTATTCAAACAAAGAAGAGCAGGATTATCTTGAGAATCAATCTAAGCTTTTCAAGGAAAAGCTTCCTGAGCTGGTTAAAGACTATCCTAACAAATATGTTCTTTTTGAAAATGGCTTAGTTCTTCTTAGTCACGATGATGAAGCTACTCTAATGAAAACTGCTTATGGGACAATGGGTTTAAGACCTTTATTTGTAAGAAAAGTTCTTAAAGAAGAACCCAAATTTACCATTTGGACACCGTTAATCTGTTAAAGTTTGGTAGAGTTCACAGTTCTTGTATGTACTCAGTAGTTCGTTAAACAAATTCACAGTGAAAACTAGCACTTATTCATACAGTAGAGTGAACTCCAAGATCCCATCAGTCCCTTATGTAGCTCTTGAACTGAAAAGTATTGAAAACCCTGAGTTCAAGGTTCTGATTGATAATGCTCTATTGGATACAGGCTCGTGCATAACACTCATACCTCTAGGCTTATTAGAGGAAGTTGAAGCTAGACCAACTGGGAGTAATGAAGTAATCAATGGGATAAGTGGTGAATTAATTGTAAGAAATTATTGGACTACCGTTGTTTTCAACGGGTGCGAGATATCACTAACAGCAAGAGCTTGGAATGGAGAAGTCACAATTATTGGTAGAGACTTAATCAATAGATATCGTATTGATTTTAATGGACCCAACGAGAAACTTACTATTCATACAGGCGGAGACCAGAGCAGAAGTTGGTTGGGTAGATTTTTGAGCACCTTATTCACATTATTCAGTTACTTGACTATTTAGGTCGCTTTGCCTCCTATCAGTCCTAAAATAGCTCCAAATCCCATTTTCCAAGTAGTAGAACACGTTTCGAAGAGCTGTTTTTGATACTCGGACAATTCACGATTAGAAGAAAATATAGCGATTGCGGTCACAATGAGTAACGAAACTATTGTTAGGGCTAAGGCTGATAGAAAAGCCAGCTTGAATATAGGTCCAATAGACACAGAGTTACGAACTTTGACAATTTCGTTCTGAGGTGGCAGAAGCTCTTCTTCTGGGTTTTGACTGTCTTGGCTATTCTGCTTGCCCACTTTTTTAGCTACGTAAACATTAATTTTGTTTGACGAATTAGAGCGAACAAGTAATGTTGTGTCGAAGGGTTTTTTGAAAGTTTCTCTTAGAATTTTTAAGCAATCGCTAAAAAAAGAACTCATAAGCACCTCTTGTGTTTCCTTGCCAATAACAGCATATTATCACTGGTATCAGCTCTCTTGTGACTTAAATAGGATTGGCAAGTTGAACCGCTCATACTAATTTTATATAAAACTGCATAAAATACGAGGAGCTGAAACCCTAGTCAGTTAAGGAGATTATTCTGTGCAGCCTTACAGAAAATTGGTATTAGCGTGCTCTCATCGGGATTAGAAAGTATCGTAAGCTATCTCGTAGCCTTCCTATGTGATCGAAGCTTTCTAGCTCAGCAAGCCTCATGTTGAAATAAAATTCATGATAAGAATTGCTTCTTTCTGGCTGTAAACAACAATTTGAGGGCTTTTTTGTTGTTTCAATATCTTATATTGGGCACTCTAGACGCTGAAAGCACTGCACCATAGAGTACGACAAACATGCTTGCCAAAGTTTGGAGCGCCGCCCTAGTTGGAATTGATGCTATCAAAGTAGGGGTAGAGGTCGATATTGCAGGTGGGTTGCCCGGAATTGTGGTAGTAGGTTTACCCGACACAGCAGTTCAAGAAAGCCGAGAGCGGGTGAAGGCAGCGCTGAAAAATGCGAGCTATGCCTTTCCGATGCGTAAGATTGTCATTAACCTAACTCCTGCCGATCTGAGAAAGGAAGGCCCTAGCTTTGATCTGCCTATCAGCGTCGGGATTTTAGCGGCTTCTGAACAAGTGAACCCGCAGCTCTTGGAAGATTACCTGTTCTTAGGGGAAGTCTCTTTAGATGGCGGACTACGACCTGTTGCAGGAGTGGTGGCGATCGCAGCCACAGCCTATCAGCTTGGCATCAAAGGGCTGATTGTGCCGATTGACAACGCTCGCGAAGCTGCCGTAGTCGAAGGATTGGAAGTTTATGGGTTTCAGCACCTTTCAGAAGTGGCAGATTTTCTCAATCATCCCAGCCACCATCAGCCGACACGAATCAATGGTGCGGAAGAACTGGCGCGATCGCGCTTCCAAGGGCTTGATCTCAAGGATGTTAAAGGTCAAGCTCAAGCTCGGCGTGCATTAGAAATAGCCGCTGCTGGAGGACACAACCTGATTTTTGTTGGGCCGCCTGGAAGTGGTAAAACAATGCTGGCAAGGCGGTTGCCGGGAATTTTGCCGCCGCTAACCTTCGAGGAAGCGCTGGAGGTGACACAAATTCACTCTGTCGCTGGACTGCTGAAAGATAAGGGATCTCTGGTGAGCGATCGCCCTTTTCGCAGCCCTCATCATTCAGCTTCCGGCCCGTCGTTGGTGGGGGGCGGCAGTTTTCCGCGACCGGGAGAAATTTCGCTGGCACATCGGGGTGTTCTATTTCTTGATGAGTTGACAGAATTTAAGCGGGACGTGCTGGAGTTTCTGCGTCAGCCGTTAGAGGACGGACATGTCACCATTTCTCGCACAAGGCAATCGGTCTCCTTCCCAGCAAAATTCACTCTGGTTGCCAGCACCAATCCCTGTCCCTGCGGCTATTTTGGCGATACAGTTCAGCCTTGCACCTGTTCGCCCCGGCATCGAGAGCAGTATTGGGCAAAACTCTCAGGCCCGTTGATGGACAGAATTGATTTGCAGGTAGCGGTAAATCGGCTGAAGCCTGAAGAGATTACGCAACAAAGCCTAGGCGAGGAATCAGAAAATATTCGACTACGGGTGCAGCAGGCAAGAGTGAGGGCGGGCGATCGCTTCCAGAACGAAACGCTGCATTGCAACGCCGAGATGCAGGGACGGCATCTGCGCCAGTGGTGTAGGTTAGAGGATGCAACCCGCATTTTGCTAGAAAACGCAATTCGCAGAATGGGGCTGTCAGCAAGAGCCACCGATCGCATTCTCAAAGTGTCACGAACGATCGCTGATTTAGAGGGCAGCGAAAACTTACAGACGGCTCATGTCGCAGAAGCCATTCAGTATCGGACGATCGATCGAATGCAGTAAGGCTAATTGCTGTGAGAGCGTGAATCTGAGATTTAACTCAGTATGGCACTACGTGATTGAGTTAGGACAGGTTATTTTTTGAGAGCCGCGCGGAGCGCGGCTCTCAAAAAATAACCCATTGGATCTAAGCGCGCAGCGCCATACCCTGTTCGGAAAAAACGACTTATGCTATTCCAGTAAACCGAACTTATACATCCTGAGACTTCACTACACTAAAGGCACATCGGTGAACGATGTGTAAACGCTATAAGTCGAGTTCAAAGGTGATTGTTATGGCTCTTATTCGTTGGCAACCGTTTCAAGAAATGGAATACCTGCAACGCGATATGAACCGTTTGTTCGATCGCTTGACCACAACAGATGGGGAAAGCAGTCGGTCTGCTTTTACTCCTCCAGCAGAACTTCAGGAAACGTCTGATTCAATTCACCTGAGTCTTGAGATACCTGGGATAGCCGCAAAAGACCTGGATATTCAAGTCGCTGCTGATGCGGTTTCTATCAGCGGTGAACGCAGAGAATCAGCCAAGACTGAAGACAGAGGAATGATGCGCACAGAATTTCGCTATGGCTCCTTCCAGCGTGTTATCCCTTTACCCGCTAGAGTTCAAAACACCAACACAAAAGCAGACTACAAAGACGGCATCCTGAAACTCACGCTTCCGAAAGCTGAAGAGGAAAAGAACAAGATCTTTAAAGTAGACTTGGGCTAGTTGCCGCTAATTGCCCAAGATGGCTAGTGGATTGCTATGTTAGCAACTGCTAGCCATCTCTCGTTTCTAGCTTTCTCATTTGTAGCTTTCATGTAATTGCTAACGTTATGCTGGGATGCTACTGGACTATGCGATAGAGCTGACTTAACAGCAGACCGCTACCCGTGAGCTTCATGAGTTCTAGCACCCAATATTCAAAGTGCATCTGGTTCATTTGAGCAGGAAATTCAGAAGTGACCTCAAACAAATTAAGCTGCAAGCCCAAAGCGCTCATCTCTGGAGCCAGCCCATAGGTATAGACCATAACAATGCCCAGCAGACCGATCGCCAAAGGCACAGCCCAATGTTCAATCGCCTGATGGCTACTACGAAGGGCTAGAACTCCCGTGAGGGCGATCGCTGCACAGAGCAATTCAATTCGGTTAAAAACCCCGAACATGGAGTAGCCAGCCGTTGCAAAACCTGGCTCAGCTACCATGCCGGTCATATACATTGTGGGCATGAGGACAAGATCCAGGAGGAGGCTACCGCTGAACCAGAAAGCCAGAGCGCAGAGGGCGATCGTCTTCCAGTTAAGGCGTTGAGAGGTCGTCAGTGCAGACATGATGAAGTGCGGAATGATGATGTACGTCCAGCCTAACGAATGTGTTTCGGTTAGAGGATAAACTATCGTTGCAGAAGAAGATATTTAGTAAAGCCGATCGCTGAGGCTCAAAGCCGTAAAAGCTGTCTGAATATGGCTTGTAAGCAATTTTTGATTCGTGAGTCCTTATATTACTAACTTTAGCGATTTGTAAACATCGCTCGGACTCTTCCAGGATGCAGCTGATAGAAAGCCAATCTGGCGATCGAGAGTAGGGCAAGAAGGGTACAGCTTTAAATTATGATTGAAGGTATAGATACAAAAAACCTTGCTACTTTTGAAGTCATAACTATGGATATTTTGTCTTTGGGTTGGGTAGGACTTTTAGCCGTGTTTACATTCTCGATCTCCATGGTGATCTGGGGTCGTAACGGCTTTTAGTTCATAGGCTTCAGTATTTCACGGCAGGAAACAGTATGTCAGAGATCCTAGGCATGAGCGCCGACACGATATTTCTTACGGTTCTGGCAACTTTAGCGCTGGGGCTTTTGGTGGTCGTCACGGGTGGTGTTGCCTATCTGACCACGCTGGAGTGGCGCGATCGCCGTCGTCAAGATCAGGAAAAGCGAGATCAGCGACCCAAGCGCAGATAGACATAATTCTAAGTCTGGTTTTCTGAAGGGAGCGTTCCCTCCAGAAAACCAGACTTATGAATTAGCAGTGCCTTTAAATTGACGACTCAGCGATATCGGTAGCAATTCGGTCGCCATTCAAGTTTCAGCTATTTATGCTGTAAATAATTTCTCTGTTCTGGGCAGGACAACCAATGAAATTATTTACAGCTTTGATTGCACTAGCGTCATCCTCTACAGCGCTGGTTTTAGCCAATAGTGCATGGGCAGATGTGCCTTCGCGTGCATCCGTGGGGCGGTCTGTCGCGCCTGAAGTTCAATCAGCGCCTTCTTCCAGAGCTTCACAATTGGGTACGTCAATAGTTCCATCACAGAATGCTAAGGGCGATCGCTCTCAGCAACTCAGTCAGCAAGCAGCAACGATTAATCAAAACCGTCCTGTTAGATCAGGACAGCGTAGAGATCCCATTCAGCAGGTGCTTGGCTTGCCTGAAACGGTGAGAATTCGTCCAACTCGCTCTGGTTTAGGAGTTACAACACAGTTTTAAAACCTGCTTTAGACTCTGCCTTAGACTCTGCAAGGGCGATCGCGTCACGCACCCATCTTAAGTCGGCTGAATCGACCGAAATGCTGGTAATTCCCCAACGAATGAGCGATTCGATGATTTTAGGATATTGACTAACCGCCTGACCGCAAATTGAGCAGGGAATTCCTAGCTGATGAGCTGTTTGAATGAGGTGCTGAAACGCCCGCATCACCGACGGATGATTGGGGTTGAAGGCGGTTTGCATCCGTGGGTGATCGCGATCGACTCCCAGCAACAGCTGTGTTAGATCATTACTGCCAATGGCGATACCCTGCACTCCTGCCCTCACATAGTCTGGCATCAGCAGCAATACCGAAGGCACTTCTGCCATAATCCAAAGCTGAAAATCTGGATTTTGAGTCAGTCCAGCCTGCTCAACCCGTTGACGACAAAAACAAAACTCTTCTACAGTCCGCACAAAGGGTAAAATCAGACGGAGATTGTTGTAACCGTTTTGCTGAACTTGTCGCAATGCCGCCAGTTCTTGATCAAATAGTCTTGGATTAATCTGATAGCTAAAAGTGCCCCTTATTCCCAGTACCGGATTTGTTTCCGGGATTTCTGATAGGCTAGGAAACTCATGCGATCGCAAGTCCAGCGATCGATAAAATACTGGGCGAGGCGAGAACGCTGCCACAAATGGCGTGACCAAGGCAGCAATGCGATTGCTCACGCCCTGCCCCTGATCTTGTAACGCCTCCATCAAAAGCAGTTCAGACCGCAGCAATCCTACGCCATCGGTCAGGGCACAGGAAGCTTCAGCAATTGAGCCTGACTGGCTGAGTGTCACCCAAAGCTGTGTCGCGATTTTGGATCGAGTGGGACGAGGGAGCGATAGGAATTCTGGCTTAGATTCAGATTTAGATTTAGCTTGATAGTCTAAAAACTCTTGCTCCCCAACAACCCGACGCACTTCTCCTCGATCGCCATTCACCCAAAGCCGATCGCCTGTCTTGATCTGTTGAGTTGCATGATGCACCCCCACAACCGCAGGAATTTTCAGCTCCCGCGCCAAGATAGCCGCGTGGCTGGTCATACCGCCCTGCTCTGTAACAATACCCACAACCTGACTTAATCCTGCAATCTGATCAGGGGTAATCATGGAGGTAACCAAAATGGCTTGGTTAGGAATTGGGGCAATGACCTGACCGGGCTGGCAAACCCAGGCTACGGCAGCGATCGTCCCACGAGAAGCAGGAAGTCCGGTTAGCAAGGATGAGTGAGGCGGCACAGTTACTAAATGAGCAGATGCTGCGGTCTTCTGACCTTCCTCGTCTAGATCAATCGTTAGCTGCGGAATTGCCTGAGTAATGTAAGGTTCTGGCGGCTGTTTGGGCAGTTTGCAGAGCGTCCATTCTAGGCTGGCAGCAGATGCCAGATTGACGGTAGCTTGCCCAGCGAGCTGCTTCAGGCTTTGAAGCTGGTCTTCTGTAAGGGCATACTGAGCAGAAGATCCACTATCCTCAGTAGTCAGTCGGATATAGTGAGCGGCAGACAAATTCTCCAACAGATTCTCCGACAGAGAGATTGTGTAAGCATATGATTTACTGCCTAAAGACTGCGTTTGAGATCCAGTCTGCCGATGAATGCGATAGCGATCGGGGATGACTTCGCCGTTTATCAATCCCTGTCCCAGCCCCCAAGTGGCTCGAATATCTAGATAGTCAGGGGAAATCTGCATATCTCCTGAAGCGATCGCCGCTCCAATGGGCTGGATTAGCACAGCTAAGTTAATGTGCTGAAGCTGAATTCCTAGACGCTGCCAGTAGAGCAAGCTTCTGGCGCGAAACAACTCTGCCCAGGTTTGCTTCAGGCTATAGGCGATTGCATCCTGACTCCAGCCGCACAGATGTGACTCCAGCAATCCGGCAGTGCGATGGGTAACGGTGGCATCTAGGGTTTGCAGCGTAAATGAGGGGCGAAAAATCAGGGCTGAACTTTCTGCTAGTAAATTTCTCCCGGATCGATTCTCCTCTAGTCTCCAGTCTTGGACAGCCGATGCGATCGCCACCAGCCACTCTTCAGGCACCTCACTAGACAAAATAGCTTGCCGAATCTGCCGAGTCACAAGCTGGAGCTGCTGAGGCTGTTCCACATTCACATGTAGCGAAGAGTGAGGTAAGTCGGTCAGCATTGGAGACTGCCAAGCAATCTTTTCCAGAAACGCCTGAAGCATTTTAGCCGAAACCACGATGCCTGGAAGCACAGGGCAACCCTGCTGTTTGAGCAATCCTAAGTAAAACGCTTTATCTCCCACTAATCTGCGCTCGGGAGACTGAATTTGCTCTAGCCGATACAAATACTCCACAGGCACATGCGGCATTAGAGGGCTTTACTCAGGCGATTTAGCAAGTGTTTTAACCTAAGGTAACGCCAATTGGAATTGAGGCGATCGCTGTCTTTTATGACTCCTACCTTCTCATTCTGCATTCTCTCGTCCGTACTGTGGACTTTGAGGACGCAATGCCGAGAAAAATTGGTGTTACTGATTTCAGGTATGAGTTTTTTGAAAGGGTCGCTCTGCCACCTTTTCAAAAAACTCATACCCAAATTAAGCAATGTCAAAAATCTCCGTGGTGAGAATCTAAACAACAGCAGCTACAGCATCCAGTACTGGCACTAATTTAACGCCAAACTGCGTTTCAAAAGCGAGCTTCTTCAGATCCAAACTCCAGAGTTCTAGAGCGCAGTCATTGTCCGGTCGATCGGTTTGCAGATGCAGATGCAGTTCTTGAGCGACCTGATTATAGTCGCAGCGAACGTGCTGGACTGCGCCAATTTGGCGGCGATCGAGCGCCACAGCCAGCCGTAGGATCGGGTTAAGCTGATCCACCACGCGGCGATGTTTCTTGCTGGTGATGTTGCGATAGCTATCGTGCTTTTTCTTGGGGGTGCTCTTACGGTGATAGCGGGCTAGGTTGGCGATCGTTTCGATCTCTACTTCCGTATAGCCCAGCAAATCGCCATAGCGAATTAGATAGTAGGAGTGCTTGTGATGAGCGCTATGGCTGACGAAGTGACCACAGTTGTGCAAAATTGCCGCTGCCCACAGCAGCTCTCGTTCAGCAGTTCCCCACGGATGCAAAATCTTTGAGGTTTGGTCAAACAAGCTCAGGGCAAAGTTTGCCACGCGTTCGCTGTGCGCCAGATTCACCTGATACTTATGAGCAATTTTAATCACGCTGCGCTGCCGCACAGAGCCTTGAAACCGCAAGCGATCCTCAATTAAGCCGTGGGTGAGCATCCAGTCCACAATTACGCCTTCCCGGAGGGCGCGTTCGCAGATAGTAATGTTTTCCAGACCCAGCAGCGCCATTGCCTCTTGCAAAATCATCGCCCCAGCCATGATGATCTCAGAGCGGCGATCGGACATACCCGGAATTACCGCACGTTCGGCATTGTTGAGCTTCCGCAGACGACTAACAATTTCACGTAAATCCGGCAAACTAAACTGATAGCCATTGAGAGGAGCCGGAACCACTCCCAGCTTCTCACGGGCATGGATCGTGGCGAGGGTAGCGATCGTCCCAGAAGTTCCAATCATGTGGATTTCTTCACCGGGCTGGATCTGCGCCCGCAACTCGCCGACCGATCGCTCCAGCATTCCCCGCACGTAGGCTTGTAGATAGTTAAACTCGCTATTGCTGATCGGGTCAGTGTTGACCATTTCTGAGGTCAGCCGAACTGCCCCAATCTTGGTGCTGCTGAGCGTTCGCGGCTCATGCCCATCGCCCAAAACCAGCTCTGTAGAGCCGCCGCCAATATCAATAATCACATGGGGCTGATTGCCAAACTCTACGCCCGACAGCACACCCAGATAGATCCGACGGGCTTCTTCCTGACCCGAAATTAGATCTACAATTAGCTCCGTTTCTCGCTCAATCTCACGCAAGAAATCTTTGCCGTTGGGGGCTTCCCGCACAGCGCTAGTCGCAACCGCCACAATTTCCTCAGCATTCAGGCTTTTGGCAATTTCTTTGCAGCGCTTCAGCGCCTCAATGGCTCGATCGATCGCTTCTCGCGTCAGGCACCCCGTGGTCTTGTCCCGATCGCCCAGCCGCACCGTCGCTTTTTCGCGGGCAACAATGGTGAAAGCAGGAATACTGGGTTGAATTCTTGCTACCGCCATGTGGATCGAGTTTGTGCCCACATCAATGGCGGCTAGAATGCGATCGCCTCGCCTGTCTGAAGAAGGCTCACTCCCTACAGAAGGTAATACAGGAACAGGTAGAGATTCTTGGCTCTCACAGATCAGATCGATCATCCAGGTGTTGGGGGTAGTTAGGCTGGTCAGAGCAAAAGCTAGAGAGCCAGTATGAGTTCAGACTGTCTATAAACTTTCCTGTAAAATCTTACCGTGATGTCTCGCCTGCTTACAGGCTGCTCACTGAAGATCAAGAATCATCCCATCAAAGATTCATGCTACTTCAAAGATTCAATGTAGGTTGTCCACTCAGACCTTTCAGGACTCAAAAAGTTCCGGACTGCCTCAGCTATCTGAGTGATTCCTGCCTTGGTCATTCTTAGTCTTGATTGTTGTTGATCTTGATTGCTATTGAGCCTGACGATCCTCTAAGCGTTGTCTAACCCAGCTTGCCACGCCGCTCAAGATGGCGCCCCCCATTAAAATGCCGATCGCGGGTGTGAATACAGGTTCCCAGAGCTTATACCAGAGATCGAGTCCTAGCGAAATGCCAAACGAGTGACCCATAACAGCGATCGCCAGCCAAAAAAAGCTAAACAAAACTAGGAATAAATTCGCCATTAAAGCGAGGTTCAACCACTCTAAAAATTTATCTTTCATTATCCAAAATCGTATAGTTGCTAATGCTATCTAGACTATCAAAAAATATGGCTGTACCATCAATCAGGAACAGCCACAAAATCTTATTAAAACTTGAAAAAAACTGCTGAACTAGCTTGCTACCAGCTCTTCAAGGCTTTCTATATTATCTGGATCTATATAGTGGCAAGATACATCATCAACGCAAATCAGTGCCCAACCAGACTGATCAACGCCCATGAATTTGTATTCTCCTTGATCAATGAAAAAGCCCTTATGGTTACGAGTATCTGGTTTGACATCAACGATATGACCTTGCATAGACTCCAGCTCCTTCAATATTAAAATGGTTGATAAAAAAATTAGCCATCAGCATAGCTAATCTCTGACTTCACCAAATCTTATCATTCGATTTCTGATCCTTCTGTTAAAAATACTTGCGAAATAGTGAGATAGGATACATAAAAAAACACGATCGCAATTCTCTGACTTTAAAACCTGTGCCTCAGCAGTATCAACCGCTGAGGCACTAAGCAAACATTAACTTACTAAGAGAGAATTACTTTTAGAGATGAAGTTTTAAGTTATTTCCCCTCAAAGAGCCACGATTTTACGCGGTTTAGACTTTTCCAGTCTGGCTTTCTGCTTAATCCATCTTCAAAATTTTGCTTCAGCTCATCGTTTAACTCAGGTGACACCATGATGATCTGGCCCGCTAACTCAATGTGCTGCCGCACGCCTTTCTGGTCAGTTTCTAGCATGGCGATCGCCAAATTTACTCGCGCCTGAGGGTCTTGAGGGTTCAGCTTTACCGCTTTCTGAGCCGCTTTAACTGCCTGAAGGGGTTTGTCACTTAGTAAGTAGAGCCATGCTAAGCAAGTCCATGCCGAACTGGTTTTGGGAGCGCGATCGCACACTTCTTTAAACAGCGGCAGCAAAATTTCAACAGACTCACCTGCCTGATAGCGCTCCAAACCCTGATCAAACAGATCCTCAACAGAAACCTCTTCAGTCATAGCCATCGATTAAAAAACGTCACGGTCTATCAGAGTACCGCAAATACAGCACTCAGCCCCATCTTTTAGCTCAGTCATTCCCAAAGTTGGGAACAAATCTTAATCCAAAATACCGAGTTTAGTTAGGAAGAATCGGTCTTTACGAAAAAGACTTGCCACAGCCGCAGGTTTGATTAGCGTTGGGATTGGTGAACTGAAACCCACCGCCAATCAGGGCATCGCTGTAGTCCAGCATTAGCCCATACAGATACAACATGCTCTTAGGATCGCAAATCACCTTAAAGCCTTCGTAGTCGTACACTTCGTCAGTTGCTTGGATATTGCTAGGGTCTTCAAAGTCCATCATGTAAGACATGCCGGAACAGCCTCCCTGACGAACGCCCACCCGTAGGCATAAATCTTTGCCCTGTTTATCCCGTAGCGCTAGGACATGGCGTAGAGCGTTATCAGACATCAAGATTCCGCGCTGTTGCGGCTGAGTTGTCTGTTGAGTTGCCTGGGTCATTTGTGTTTAAAGCTCCCACTATTTCGCTGATCTCTACTCTGATAGTAGCGGATTCATCTTCAGGTTTTGCCCTCAAGCCGTCAGGATTGCATTAGCATCAGTAGAATTACTCCGTTCAGAATCACCGCATTTCGCGCGTCAACTTTATCTATGACTGCTCTCAGTGGCACTACCCGTCGGCGGCTCAAGAAATTGCGTCAGGTTCCTAGCATTTGGGAGGGCGACTGCCGAGCCTTGGCATCTGGTTTAGGTGGCTTAGGCTCTGGAATGGCATCTGGCTTAATGTCTGGAATGGCTGCCAGTATAGAATCTCAGTTCAGCGATCGCGGGAACTGCATCATCTGGATGGATGGCACCGAGGGGCTAGTCCGTGCTATGGATATGGCACCTTCAGATGTGGGGCAAGAGGCGATCGTTCGTACGCTGCTTCAGGCCATGGAATTTCCTCACGGCTCTGCCATGCCTGCTCGACCTCAGAGAATTATTGTCTGCGATCGAGAGCTGCAATTTTTTCTGCGTGGGGTCTTGCAGGATCTCGATATCGTAGTCGAGTACGCGCCTGAACTACCGCTGATTGATGAATTTTTTGACGGATTGCAAGGGATGTTGCAAACTCGTCCGCCAGAGCTGCCAGACGAATACATTCAGCCGATGGCAGAAATCACCCGCCAGATTTGGCGCGACGCCCCGTGGGAAACTCTCGACGAAGAGAAAATTATCTCGATTGAGCTGAACTATAGCGATGTCGGCACTCTCTATGTCTCGATTTTGGGGATGCTGGGCGTAGAATATGGGCTGCTGATGTATCGATCGCTAGACTCCTTAAAAAAGTTTCGGCAGCAGGTTTTGTTGGCGGGAGAGGAAGCAGAAGATCTAGAATCTGCTTTTCTAGAGCAAGACTGCCTATTTGTTACCTTTGACCAAAACGAAGAGGATTGGGAGGAAGACGATCGCCCTAGCGAATTTGCCAATTTCTTTGCCGAAACAGGCGTGTATCCCGCCTTTGGCAATTTGCATCCGCTAGAGGGAATGCGCCCTGTGCTTTATGAGGAGGAAGCCCGTGTGGCGTTGGTGGCGCTGGATGCACTGCATCGTTTCTGTCGGCAGCACCTCTCTAAACTTGCCGAAGATTTTCCGTCAATTCAAAGTCGCTATCGCATTCCCGATCCCAAGGAGCCGACTCAAAAAATTTCTGTCAAGGTTTGCACCTTACCTGCGATCGCCGAAGAGCTGTTTGAGATGTCCGCTGCGTCTGACACAGCGGACGGGTGGGAAGTAGATGCATCGCCTATTCTACGTAGCGATCTGATTCCCGAAGACTCGTTTTACAGTCTAGGGGCAATGCCTTGGGACACGTTAGACGTTCTACGAACTAACGTTAAGTTTCATCAAAGTTTAGAGGTGACGTTCTCCAAAGGCGGCGATGGCTTTCCAGTGATTTTGATTCAAACCTCTCGTCCCAAAGCCATAGCGTTAATTGATGCCCTCAAAGCCTCTGGCGGCTTAAAAGCAATTTGCTTTAATCCTGGCGAAGATCCGATTTCGGGCGATCGCTACGATCTTGGCATTCTGCAAACTGAGAATGGCGAAATGCATCTGTTTGGAGAATTTTTAGAGGCAGATCCAGTTCACATTCAAGCTCGCAAAAAGTGGGATCAACGCTGCAAAAAGGTTAAGGGATATTGCGGATTAGTCATTGCCAAAGGCTTCACAGGCGCATCTAAAGGAAATCCTGAGTTTGCCGATATGCTGGCGCTATTTGAGGCGCGATCGGTTTCATCTGAAGATTTGGGCTTAGGTTCGCTGCAACTCATGCCTTACTTTGAGTAATAAAAAGTAACAGCGAATAACAAATTTAAAGAGAGACTATTTCTCTCTGGATATGCTCCTCACTCCCCAGAAGCAGATTCAAAAAATTGTTCACGAAGAACTGTTACAGTTCAGAGCAAAGTCGCGATCGGGGGTCAGGCACGATGGTAGGATTCCTGAAAAATGTTCAGAGAAACATCCATGGCAGAAACTCTTACTGGACAAACGCCTTTGTTTGGCGGTAGCACTGGCGGACTCCTCAGCAAGGCCGAAGAAGAAGAAAAGTACGCGATCACCTGGACCAGTTCTAAGGAACAGGTGTTTGAAATGCCCACAGGTGGTGCGGCCATTATGCGGCAAGGTGAAAACTTGCTGTATTTAGCACGCAAAGAGCAGTGTTTGGCTCTTGGCGGTCAACTCCGCACCAAATTTAAGCCCAGAATCGAGGATTTCAAGATTTACCGGGTTTATCCCAGTGGTGAAATTCAGTACCTGCATCCAGCAGACGGCGTTTTCCCTGAAAAGGTGAATGCCGGACGCGAGAAGGTGAATGCAGTCGCCCGTAATATTGGCAGCAACCCTCAACCAGCTGCGGTCAAGTTTACTGGCAAAAAGACCTACGATTCCTAAAATCTGATTCCTAAAATCTGAACAGTGTTTAGACGCTGATTTCTTTAATATGCGGTTTGTTAAGGGTGGAGCTTTTCCATCCTTTTTTTGTGGTTTTGGGCGATCGCCGCAAAGTCGCCGCAAAGTCGCCACAAAAAAGCGCTGAGAAATTTCCCCAGCGCTTCACTTTAGTTATTGCCCTCAGACTAGGATTTTGTCCCATCGCGGCTAGCAGTCTGAATGTAAAGAATGAGTAGAAAGACAGAAGGAACCAGAACAAACAAAATAGTTGCAACAAACCCTAGATCATTAACTTGCATTAGAATCAGCCTCGCATAACTGAATTACCGAAATGAATTCAAAACACTCCCAAGATTAAGAATACCTCTCAACTTGGACAAAACGAGTAACCCAGCCTACTTGCCTGGCTTCGTCACCACGCTCACGGCTCCCTGCACCAGTGCCTGACAGGCTAGCCGATAATTGTCAGGCTTCTTGCGGAGCTTACGATCCTCAACCTCAGTTCTCGGAGAGAGATTTTCCATACCCTCAACAATTTCGACGACGCAGGTGCCACATTGACCGTAGCCGCCACAGGTCATCATCTTGCCCATGAAGGTGTACAGGTCGATACCATTCTCCAGAGCCTTGAAACGAAGGTTGGCTCCCTCTGCTGCAAACGCCACTTTATCTTCTTTAACAAACGTAATACAGGACATTGGCTTAGTTGGGGACGCGGCAGATAGCTCAACTGTGGGATCGGCTGGTTCAATTGGCTGACTCAATTCGGGTTCTGAGCCTTGCTGAAATTCTTCTTTGGAGCCTGTTTGCATAGTGCTTGCAATCGCCTCTCACACTGGTTACACTTCTTTATACACTTTCATTTTTACAAGCTTACAGCCAAACTGCACAAGGTTCGGATTTCTATCTGCTTCAAGTCACCGTGATGACGACAAAACAGATGAATGACAGGCGATCGCATCGGATGTAATGCTCCTTAATCTGGTAGTCTAACCAGTATTAGGCACCTTAATAAAAGGCTGAAGGAATCGTTGAAATTTATTCATTTAGGAGGAGCGTAGTCAATGGGACTACCCTGGTACCGCGTACACACAGTCGTCCTGAATGATCCAGGTCGGCTAATCTCTGTACATTTGATGCATACTGCTCTTGTGTCAGGTTGGGCTGGCTCAATGGCACTCTACGAGCTAGCTATTTTTGATCCTAGCGATCCGGTTCTAAATCCTATGTGGCGACAGGGTATGTTCGTCATGCCCTTCATGGCGCGCCTTGGCGTGACTGACTCCTGGGCTGGCTGGAGCGTCACTGGCGAAACAGGAGTCAATCCTGGCTTCTGGTCGTTTGAAGGCGTGGCTGCCGCCCAGATTGTTCTGTCAGGTCTGCTGTTTTTGGCAGCTTGCTGGCATTGGGTCTATTGGGATTTAGAGCTGTTCAGAGATCCTCGCACAGGCGAACCTGCTCTGGATTTGCCCAAAATGTTTGGGATTCACCTGTTTCTATCGGGTTTGCTCTGCTTTGGATTTGGCGCATTCCATCTCACGGGCGTATTCGGCCCCGGTATGTGGGTGTCTGATCCCTATGGGTTAACGGGTCACGTCGAGCCAGTTGCCCCTGCCTGGGGACCTGAAGGATTTGATCCCTTTAATCCGGGCGGTATTGTTGCCCATCATATTGCTGCCGGAATCGTTGGCATTATTGCGGGTCTATTCCATCTCACGGTTCGTCCGCCTGAGCGCCTCTACCGGGCTTTGCGGATGGGTAACATTGAAACGGTTCTGTCTAGCAGTATCGCTGCGGTATTTTTTGCCGCCTTTGTGGTCGCTGGCACCATGTGGTATGGCTGCGCGGAAACCCCTGTTGAACTGTTCGGTCCCACCCGATATCAGTGGGATAGCGGCTACTATCAGAAAGAAATCACCCGCCGCGTTCAGGCGAGTGTGGCAGATGGAGCTAGTCTTTCCGAAGCTTGGTCTGCTATTCCTGAGAAGCTGGCGTTCTACGACTACATTGGCAACAACCCAGCAAAGGGCGGCTTGTTTAGAACAGGTCCAATGGTGCAGGGTGATGGCATTGCTCAGGACTGGGATGGCCATGTCGTGTTCAAAGATTCTGATGGGCGCGAACTAACAGTTCGTCGAATGCCAAACTTCTTTGAAACATTCCCGGTTGTCTTGGTGGACAGCGACGGAATCATCCGAGCTGACATTCCTTTCCGCCGTGCAGAATCTAAGTACAGCTTTGAGCAAGCCGGGGTGACAGCCAGTTTGTATGGCGGTAAGTTAGATGGTCAAGTCTTTACCGATCCGGCTTTAGTCAAGCGCTTTGCGCGTAAGGCTCAGTTGGGTGAACCCTTTGAGTTCGATCGCGAAACACTAGGTTCAGACGGGGTATTCCGCACGAGTCCTCGGGGCTGGTTTACCTTCGGACATGCTTGCTTTGCGCTGCTGTTCTTCTTCGGGCATATCTGGCATGGCTCCCGGACGCTGTTCAGAGACGTGTTTGCGGGTATTGACCCTGACCTTTCTGAAGAGCAAGTGGAATGGGGCTACTTCCAGAAGTTGGGCGATAAGACAACCCGACGTAAGGAAGCAATCTAAGTTATCTTAGGGAGTAAGAGAGATCTAGCGCGGCTGAGAAGCTGGTCTGCTAGATCTGTTCTTAAAGCTTGTTGAGCTTCTGCTGAATCTAGGTCGGTTACGAAGATTTAAGAAATGTTCATACTCGTCTTCGAGGATTTCTGATTATGGAAGCTGTTGCCTACATTTTGGTACTGACATTGGGAATTGGTGTTTTGTTTTTTGCGATCGCCTTCCGTGAACCCCCCCGCATTACCAAAGACTAATTTTTTGAGCTTCGCTCTCTGAGCGAAGCAAGAGCTAAGTGAATCAAGTGCTAAGTGAATGAAGTGCGCGGTACTAAAAGGTGCTGCGCACTTCGCTTTTGCCTCATTGCACCTAGGGAGCGATCGCCCTTTAACCACAGTTCGCAATTTTTAACGGCAATCCGCAATTGCAGTATGATGGTTATGAGGATCGCGCCTTAAAAGGCAGTGATTCTCTTTGAGCATGTTTAAATCCCCGGAGGGTGTTGCTGTATGCGCTGTCCAGTCTGCCAATGTCCAGATAACCGGGTTTTGGAGTCGCGTTCAGCCGAGTCTGGTCATAGCGTACGGCGGCGGCGAGAGTGCTTGCAATGTACCCACCGCTTCACGACCTACGAGCGGATTGAATTTGTGCCGATCGTTGTCGTAAAACGCAGCGGCGATCGAGAATCGTTCGATCGCTCAAAAGTCTTGCGGGGAATGGTAAGGGCCTGCGAAAAAACCGGAATTTCTCCCCTGCAGCTAGAAAATATTGTGGATGAAATTGAGGTTGAGCTTCAGCAACGGGCGGTTCGGGAAGTCTCCAGCAGCGAGATTGGCGAATTGGTTCTGAGCCATCTGCGCATATTGAATGAAGTTGCCTACATTCGCTTTGCTTCAGTCTATAAGCAGTTTCGAGGCATCCGTGATTTTGTGGAAACTTTAAATCACCTGAAGGAGTCTACCCAACTAGCAGATTCTGCTCCCGATAGCCAGATGGCTGTGGTTCCAATGGGAATGGTCAGGTAGAGGCAGATGTTTAAGAGATGCTTAGAGAGCAAGTCTCGCGCCAGCTAGCAAGGTTGCCAATCAAGCTTTCAGGTAAAACTTTATCAACCCCTCGTTTCTTAAGACTAAAGGAGTCTTCTCTTAAGGAAGGATTTGATCGCGACCAAAATTAAGTTATCATGGTTCTTCTAAGGTCTGAAAAATTGAGTAAGGCTTAAATTTTCTCGGGCAGCATTGATGCAATTAGTCGTGCAAGGCTGTGTGCTATTAAGTTCGCAGGGGTTACGCGCCGAAATTGACAACTACTACTACGGAGATCGCCACTAGGAAACACATCGCATGGTCAATCAGGAATTAACAGATATTGGTTTTACCCACGAAGATTTTGCTGCTCTCCTAGACAAATATGACTATCATTTTAGTCCTGGAGACATTGTAGCCGGGACGGTGTTTAGCATTGAGCCAAGGGGCGCTCTGATTGATATTGGTGCCAAAACGGCTGCATACATCCCTATCCAGGAGATGTCTATCAACCGAATAGACACACCTGAAGAAGTTCTGCAATCTAACGAAACTCGCGAGTTCTTCATCTTGACCGATGAGAATGAAGACGGTCAGCTCACGCTGTCCATTCGCCGCATCGAGTATATGCGCGCTTGGGAACGAGTGCGGCAGCTGCAAGCTGAAGATGCTACTGTGCGCTCTGCTGTATTCGCTACAAACCGTGGCGGTGCGCTTGTGCGGATTGAAGGATTAAGAGGCTTTATTCCTGGCTCTCATATCAGCACTCGCAAGCCCAAGGAAGATTTGGTTGGAGAAGATCTGCCGCTGAAATTCCTGGAGGTTGATGAAGATCGTAACCGTCTGGTTCTGAGCCATCGTCGTGCGCTGGTTGAGCGCAAGATGAACCGATTGGAAGTCGGCGAGGTTGTGATTGGTACAGTACGCGGTCTTAAGCCCTATGGTGCTTTTATCGATATAGGCGGCGTTAGCGGTCTGCTGCACATCTCTGAAATTTCTCATGACCACATTGATACGCCTCACAGCGTTTTCAATGTCAACGATGAAGTCAAAGTGATGATTATTGACCTAGATGCCGAGCGCGGACGGATTTCACTCTCGACCAAGCAGCTAGAGCCTGAACCTGGCGATATGGTGAAGAATCCACAGGTTGTCTACGACAAAGCTGAGGAAATGGCTGCAAAGTATCGCGAACGGATGTTGCAGCAGTCACAGCCCAAAGCTGCGGTAGAGGAAGAGGTTCTGGATGAGGAACTGGATATTCCTAGCGCTATGGAAGAGGCGGAAGAGCCAGTCGATGTGGATATGTCAATTGATGAAGATGCATTGGTTGATGTGGATGCACTCGTTGAGGTAGATGAGTCAGTCGATGGAGTTGACTCGGTTGATGAGGTCGAACTGGAGTCAGAGCATAAACTGGAGGCGTAATGCGCGATGATTGCGTTAATCATCGCGTCTACCTGTAGATTAAAGCAGAGGGAGAAGGGAATCCTCCTCCTTTTTGCAGTTCTATAGATAGCTGGGGTTTGCTGCAAAGAGAACTCAGGAAAAACTCAGAATTTTGGCAACTATTCGCTGTAAAGGTACCCAATTTAATAACGTCCGAGCCATTCTGTTTGACAAGGATGGAACTTTGGCGAACTCTGAAGCCTTTTTGCGCAATTTAGCTCAACGGCGATCGCGCCTCATTGATGCTCAAATTCCTGGCGTTCAGGAGCCTTTGCTGATGGCGTTTGGGATAGAGGGCGATCGCATCGATCCAGCTGGATTGACGGCAGTGGGTACCCGCCAAGAGAATGAGGTTGCTGCCGCCGCCTATGTCGCCGAAACTGGACGTGGCTGGGTAGAATCTCTGAGTATTGTCCGCTCAGCCTTTAGCGAGGCGGACAAGCACTCGCTTTGTAAGGCGGAGCAGACTCCGCCAACCGAAGGCGCTGCACAGCTCTTGGAAACCCTAATGGTAAAAGGCTTGAAGATAGCTGTTTTATCTGCTGATAGCACGCATCAAGTTGAGGCTTTTACCAAGGCTTATCAATTCGCACCCCATATTCAAATTCAGCTTGGCGTTGACGGGTATAGAAGTAAGTCCGATCCTGTTCTGCTTCAGAGAATTCTATCTTTTTTAGAAGTGACGCCAGAGGAGGTTGTAGTTGTGGGCGATGCTGCAACGGATGTTGAGGTGGCTCGTAATTTAGGGGCGATCGGCTTTATTGGATTTACCGGAGGCTGGTCTACAGCCGTTAGCTTGAGCCAAGCTGACGTGCAAATCGAGAAATTTGCTCAGATTGAAGTCCTAACCTAGAAAAATCCTTTACTCACTCCATATACAATTTGGTACAACCCACATCCTTGGTTTACCTTAAACAAATTAGAAGTGTGATATTCTCCAGAACTAGCCGCCCTTTCATTATGGACTTCTTGGGCGTATTTCACATTGACTGGAAGCAGCAGATTTGATATGCAGGGATGCATTCTCCAAGAAGTTCTATCTATCTCAGCCGTCTAGAATAAAGCGAGGTTATCTCCTTGGCTCGTCGTTATCTTTTTACATCCGAATCCGTTACAGAAGGTCATCCAGACAAGATCTGTGACCAGATTTCAGATACCATTCTCGATACTTTACTATCCCTCGACCCCAGCAGTCGCGTGGCAGCTGAGGTCGTTGTCAATACAGGTCTGGTGCTTGTGACTGGAGAAATTACCTCCTCGGCACAGGTTAACTTTGTTAATCTGGTGCGAAAAAAAATTGCGGAAATCGGCTATACCGACTCCGAAAACGGCTTTTCAGCCAATAGCTGCTCTGTTTTGCTGGCAATTGATGAGCAGTCTGCGGACATTGCTCAAGGTGTTAACAAAGCTCACGAGACCCGTGAACAAAAAAGTGAAGAGGAGCTAGATGCGATCGGCGCAGGCGACCAGGGCTTGATGTTTGGCTTTGCCTGCAACGAGACGCCTGAACTGATGCCCTTGCCTATCAGCTTGGCACATCGAGTGTCTCGTAAGCTGGCAGCTGTCCGCAAAACGGGTCAGTTATCTTACTTACGACCCGATGGCAAAACTCAGGTAACCGTCATTTATGAAGATGGCAAGCCTGTAGGCATTGATACAATTTTGGTATCTACTCAGCATACGGAAGCTATTGGAAGCATCACTGATACGGCTGCCGTGCAAAGCAAAATCAGAGAAGATTTATGGACAGCCGTAGCGCTGCCTGTTTTTGAAGATATTGCCATCAAGCCAGATAGTCAAACGCGCTTTCTGGTCAACCCCACAGGCAAGTTTGTCATTGGAGGGCCTCAAGGTGACTCAGGGCTAACGGGTCGCAAAATTATTGTAGATACCTACGGCGGCTATTCACGCCACGGCGGCGGCGCTTTTTCGGGCAAAGATCCTACAAAGGTGGATCGGAGTGCTGCCTATGCCTGTCGCTATGCAGCCAAGAACATTGTGGCAGCAGGGTTGGCAGATAAATGCGAGGTGCAGCTTAGCTATGCGATCGGCGTAGCTCGTCCCGTCAGCATCATGGTGGATACCTTTGGCACCGGAAAAATTGACGACGATCGCCTTCTGGATCTGGTGAAAAAGCACTTTGAGCTGCGTCCAGCAGGTATCATTCAAACCTTTGGTTTAACCACCCTCCCGGCGGAACGGGGCGGGCGGTTCTACCAAGATGTGGCGGCATACGGTCACTTTGGGCGCACCGACCTAGACCTTCCCTGGGAACAAACTGATAAGGCAGATTTGCTCAAGCAGGCCGCAAGCCATATGCTTTCTGGCGCTAGGCATCTAGCTCTCTAAATTACTAGCTCTGTGGATAAAAAGCAGGGTCGCGTCGCGACCCTGCTTTTTAAAGCATTCCTAAAACTAGCAACGCCCTTTTTATAACTCAATTACGTAATGCTATGAGTCTTCCCAGAGATTGTTAGAAGGGGAGATAAAAATTGCGGCTGCCGCTCGTGCCTTCTCGAATAACTAGCGTCAGATTTTGTCCGCCAGAGTTTTTCCAGCGGCGATCCAGTAGAAATAGCTGCCCTCTCAACTTGCTGCCAGGTTCGACCATGCCATCTTGAACGCCGCGCAGCAAAATCCTAGACTGCACTGCCTGACCACCAGCATCTCTAACCTCGGCAAACAGAGGCACAAAACCAAAGGTGCGATCGCTATAGTTTTCCAGCACCAGGTTTGCTACATAGGTTCCGCCTGGATTAATCCAAGCACCGTCCAACCCGATCGATACATTATTCAAAGTTTGCAAGGCAGAGAGGGGGACGCTACCCGTCGAAAGGGAGCTGGAAAATGGGCTACTGCTTACAGATGAGGCTGCGATAGACAGGGGGGTAGCGAGAGCAGCTTGCGATCCTGCTCTGGGCGCAAGCGTCTGCAAAATGCTGCGAGAACGGTCAATGGACGAAATCAACGGTACATTTGCCTCTCGACGAGGGGCAGAGCGAGTAGAGCGATCGTCTGAATTGCCAGAGAGCTGAAGCTCAGGTAATGAATTAAAATGAGGCGAATCTATTGGTCTGTTCTTGGTGATGGAATCAGGAGAGTAGGGCGTTTGCTTGACGAATCCTGAACTGTTAATAAGGGGAGCATCTACCTGAAGACTAGATTGAATAGGCGATGCGATCGCTCCCGACGCTCCAGAGGGCTGAGCGGGACGAGCCGCCGTCTGGATAATTCGAGACTGCAACCATTCTGAGGTTTGTCTTCGCTCAGGCGAATCTGGCACATGCAGGCTCACGGTTTGCCAGCGCGCACCATATTCCTGCAACTTTGCCGACACCTGGCTAGAAGCAAACGTATCAGGCTGAATTGCTTTTAGAGTCTGCACCGCACGCCGCCACTCTCTCTCTGCCGCTGCGTAGGTTTTAAGCGTCTTCGCCGTCTTGGTTTGCTCGGCGGCTCTCTCTGCTTCTGCCTCTGCCCGCCTTAGAAGCTGAGCCGATCGATTCTCTTTTTCAAGATGAGTTTCCAGTCCTTCAAGCGTACTGCGGTAGCTAAGCAAAATCTGCTGTGCCTCGGCATACACTTTGCTGCCTCCTGAAACGGCTGCGAGCTGGGACAATGAATCCGCCATGCGATCGCGAGCGCTTTGCAAATCTGACAAATTGCGGGCGTTCTCAGAAAGAGTTTTAGCGCTCACCGCCTGCTCAATCGCGCGACGGTAGCGGATCTCCGACTGCTGATCCCCAGCGCAGTTGTTGAATGCGTAGCAGAGCGTCGCTAAATAGGGCGATCGCACGCCTACCACAACGCCACTCAGCGGCAATAGAGCCAAAAGACCCAGCGCCAAGATATTTTTCAGCGGTCGGTGAGGCTGTTTGTCCCGTTTCATCAGCACTCTAGAAGTCGTAGGTGCAGTTGTAATGGGAGTCATCGTGCTACGGGCAGCTCTCGCAGCACTGGAATGGAAAGCGTACATTTCCGATACTTCCGACTCAAGCAAGTGCGTTTGGACTTGAATTTCAGTTGGAGTATTCAATCCCACTAATTGAGTGGCTTGCGTGGACTGGCTCTGGGTAAATCCGATCGCCAGCTTGTCAGAAACGCCATTCGTAGATTGAACCTGTGCCAACTCACCTTGAGCCACCGGAAAATTATGAGGTGGCGATACCAGCCGAATACCTGTATGTCTGATTTGGCTAGAGGTTAGCGCATCACCCAAGCCATAGTTGGGTAGAGAACTGCGGGAAGAGTGAGCGGAGATTGCACCGATCGCCGCTACCGATCGACTCATTAGATGTAAATCTCGCAGGATAACTTTTGCCGAAGAATAGCGGTCTTGAGGCTTCTCTGCCATCATCCGTTCTAAAATTTCCACCAGACGCGGATTTAGCCTCACCTGAGACTGCCATTTCCACTCTAGCGATCGGGGATCAATCAATAGATTGGGAGGCTTACCGGTCAGCAGCACCACAGCCGTGACCGCTAGGGCGTACAGGTCGCTTTTAGACGAACATTGCCCCATACGAATCTGCTCGTAGGGCGCATAGCCGAACTTACCCACCGAGACAGAAGCCTGAATCAAGCCATCGGGATGGATAGCGCTCATGCCATAAAAGTGGGTAGCCACCTGCTTGACCACGCCAAAATCAATCAAGACGGGCAGCTTTTTGCCGCGAGGCAGCATGATGTTGTCAGGAGCAATATCGCGGTGAACAATATTTTCTCCGTGGATGTAGTCCAGAACCTTGAGCAGATCGCTGAGCCACTTAACTATTTCGGCTTCCGTAAACGCTTTCCGGTGCTGCTGTCGCTCTTGAAGCACGCGCCAATAGGTTTTGCCGTTGATGTATTCCTGCACAATGAACAGGCGATCGTTTTCCTCAAGCACCGCAAAAAATCGCGGAATCTGAGGGTGGTTGAGCTTGTGCAAAACCGTTGCTTCTCGCTGGAACAGTTCGCGAAGCTTTTGAGCAACAACGGGATCAGACTGGTTGCTAGGTGCGAACTCTTTAAGCACACACAAATCGCCAAAGCGGCGATCGTCTGCTGCTAAGTAGGTACGCCCAAAGCCGCCTCGCCCCAGAACTCGCTGGATGCGATAACGACCATCAATGTGGGTTCCAGGAATTAGCTCCAATCCTGCCGTCACTCTCTAGCTCCTTATTGCTAAATGCCTTTATCAATGTAAAGTCCGGATAGCATTTCAAACCTGGGTATGGAAGAGCCAAAATCGCCTTCTCTTCCACGAATCTACCGCGAATGAGAATGCACGATGCACCCAACTAAAGATAGAGGAAGAAACGCAGCTAAGCAAAGTGTACGAGTGCACCTCTAGCAATGAATCGCTCAAACAATAGCAGAAACCCTCATGTTTTCGCCGTATTGCAAATATCTGTATTGCATGAAATGGACATATTTTAAGAAGGTTCGCTTCTCTTGCAGAGATGCACCTGGTAGAGACCACGCCTGGTAGATAAAGTCAGCAACCACCCCAAAGCGTTGCTCGAAAGCAAGATGCTGAGAAATAATGCACATCCGTTGCCTCGTAAATCTTAGCCGACAATTGCCCTGTTGTCTGCAATTTCAGAGCCGCAGTTTTAGTCTACAGGGTTCCGATAGAGACTTTAGGGCAGCAGGATCATAAACATTAATCTTTATCTAGACTAGGACTATCAGTACCGCTATCTTTCTCAACCATGCTGCTATTTCGAGCTTGCCAGGCTAGCTCTAGTAAACGCACCCATCGCTTATGCACCTGTTTAGCCGTACAGCGCAACGCTTTAGCGATTTCCTGATCGGTTGCCTTACTGGCTTTAAGCTGCAAAAGCTGCTGCTGGTCTGAGGTAAGCTGCTGAGTAAAAATCTGCCACTGCTGCTGGGGCATTCCCAAATTTTGATCTAGATCGGCACCTAACCACTGATGAACTAACTGCCAACGGTGCGATCGCGAGAATTTTTCTACATGGTATTTAAAGCGCTGCTGAAGATAGTCTCTTTGACGGGTAGATAGCCCCAATATCTCGTCAATTTCGGGAGCCGAGAGGTCTTGTAGCTTTAGGGTCAGGTAATTAACGCAGTCGATTTGCCCTTGAGATTGCAAGTAGGCAGTGAGTTCGCTAATAACGCGATCGCGCACCACCGAATCTGTGGGATCAACAGCATCAGCAACCATCTGCTCTCTCACCTGCTGCATGACGGGCGATCGGCTGTGCATTTCAGCATCTTCACCTTTAGCAGATTCTACGGCTAGCTCTAGATCTAGCGTCGTTTCAGGCGGCTGACGGTGGGCAAAACCCTGAGCGCGCAGCACCACAAGCTGCTGGCTCCGCCGTCCAGGTAGACTAATGCGGCGTTTAGCATAGTGCTCGGTAAAAGCCATATATTCCGCTAATTCCAGGCGGGTACGGGGGCTATAGTCTAAGGTCAGCTCATTCTCTCGCCGAAAAGCTTTAAGAGCCTCAATGTAAAATCCTTGTAGAAAGTCTTCAATCAGCCCATAGCGCGCCGAAAACCCCATTTGCGATTGCCCAACGACAATATGGCGATAGACCATCGTACTGAGGTGGCTATGGAGATCGACTCTGCCGCGCCGAGAGCCAAGGCTATAGTAGCTGAGGCATTTCTGTAATCGATGTTTGGCAAGCGTTATTTGCCAAGTTTGTATTTGTCCAGAGCTTTGAATGCGATCGCTTTTACTGCAAATCCGATCGACCTCAACGGCAATGCGAGTCATCACCGCTCGGACATTGTTCGATAGCGCGGGTAGCTCTGCCTGAAATTCATTGAGCAGAAGTTGAACTAACTTTAAGATTTCAGCTTCAACCGGACTTGCATCTGATGGAGCAGAATCTAGTTCTGTGGGGGCGATCGTCATTTGATTTTCCATATGCAGCCCTACCGATACACGAAAGCGGGTATCGCTATCGCTGAGTGACGTTGGAGTAAAAGAACTGGGGGAGTTCATGGGTTCACGGTTCATGGCTTGCCTAGGTGGTAGTGCACGACAGCAGCAGGGGGCAAACTCGAAAACGAGCGATAAGCGACAAGTTTGACGACGTAACGAGTTTGATATTGAGCCTGGCTAAGACCTTAGAACTCAAAATCCGGATAGTTGTTTCTGCCCCGCTGTATTTTCTCTACACCTATGCAGATTCAAACTACGGGGATTGCCGCTTTTTGCTGTGGCACTTTTTCAAATGGTTTCCTGATCCGGCAATTGTTGTGTGAAAGCCTTGGTGCGATGAAGCTTAGTGCGGATGCCGACTATAGCTTCAGAGTAGAGTAAGAGCTTGGGTTGAGCTTGGCTTGGGGAACTCATCCCTCCTTCTTGTCCTGGGGTAGGGATTTTGCTATTTGAGTAGACAGTTTCTCAGGTGGTATGGGCAGTTTTTTTGAGTAAATCGACTTTCCTTAGGCAGAGTCCGTGATCCAATCGGCGATCGTCTCCCATCCCAAGCCTTTACGAACCACAACTGGCTCAACTTCAGTTAAATCGAGAATGGTAGAAACCTGAGAACCGATCGACGATTCATCATCAATAATAATGTCTACCAATTTTTCAAAATGATCGAAGAGTTCAGCTGGAGAGAGATAGCTATCCTGTGTTTCTAAGGCGCTGGGGGCAGAGGTTGAAATAATGGGATTGCCAAGCGCCTGCAAGAGGGCTTGAGAGATAGCGTGATCAGGGACACGAATACCCGTCGTTTTGCGCTTAGGGTTCATCACTAGCCGAGGCACCGACTTGGTAGCAGGCAGCAAAAAGGTGTAAGGGCCTGGAACCAATCGGCGAATCAGACGATAGGCAGAGTCGCTGACCAAGGCATACTCGGAGACGTTGGAAAGCGAAGGGCAAAGAAACGTCAGCGGCTTGTCATTCGAGAGTTGCTTAATGCGGCGGACACGCTCGATCGCCGATCGGGCGTTGAGATCGCAGCCGATCGCATAAACCGTGTCTGTGGGATACAGCATGACTGCACCCTGCCGCAGGGCATCTCGAACAATATCAACAGTTCGCGTTTGAGGGCTGTCTGGATGGATCTGATGCACAGTAGCCATTATTCTCTCCTTAAAACCTTCTTGCTCTTGCGATGAGAGGCTTCAGATAATGTTCCAAATCAGGTATGTTTTGAGAAAGCGTGGCTCGAAAGCTTGCTGCGGACTACGCTCTTTCAAAACATACCTCGTATAGAAAACTACAGCGTATTAGTTATACCTCTCAGTGGCGCAACTTTAATTAAATAAAGACTCTATAAACATGACAAAAATTGCCTACCTAGAGTGCCCAACCGGAATTGCGGGAGACATGTGCCTCGGAGCGCTAGTGCATGGAGGAGTGCCCCTGGAATATCTAATTGAGAAGTTAGCGCTTCTGGGAATAACGGATGAGTTTAGGCTATGGGCAGAGCCAGTCCACCGGAACGGACAACAGGCGACTAAAGTCCATGTTGAGCTGGCAAATGGTATCGAGGAGGGAGGAGATGAGAACGCCCCTCTCAAACAATCCAGCCAAGCTATTCCATATTTACACACAGTTAATCCTTCCCATTCAGAGAGCCACTCACACGGAGCATCCCATGGACACGATCGTGACCATTCCCATGAAGCCTCCCATGCTCACTCCCATGCTCATGCCGCTACCCGTCATTTGCCCGAAATTGAGCGCCTAATCAAATCGGCAGGCTTACCCGCTCGTGCTGAGAGCTGGAGTTTGGCAGTCTTTCGTCGGCTTGCCGAGGCTGAAGGAGCAGTTCATGGCATTGCCCCTGAACAAGTTCATTTCCATGAGGTAGGTGCAACTGATGCGATCGTCGATATTGTCGGCACTTGTCTGGGGCTAGACTGGCTAGACATTGATCACCTCTACTGTTCGGCTTTGCCCGTGGGCGGCGGCACAATTTGGGCAGCTCACGGTCGTTTACCCGTTCCGGCTCCTGCCGTCCTCAAGCTTTGGGAAATGCGGCAGGTTCCTCTCTACAGCAACGGCATCGATCGCGAACTCGTAACGCCAACCGGAGCGGCGATCGTCACTACACTGGCGACCCATTTTGGTGAGATTCCACCCATGACGCTTCAGCATGTGGGCTTGGGCGCAGGTTCTCGCGATTTTCCAATTCCTAATATCCTGCGCCTGTGGATTGGCGAAAGCCAAAAATCTCTCCGTTCTCTTGAGCAGCGTTCTCTTGAGCAGCATTCTTTTGAGCAGCATTCTCTTGAGCAACGTATAGAGCAGCCGAAAGCAACCGCTTTATCTGCCTCAGACTCTACAGATTCAGATACTGTATCTGTTCTTGAAACTCAAATTGACGATCTCAATCCACAAGCGATCGGCTATTTATTTGACGTAATGCTGGCGGCAGGGGCACTAGATGTTTTTACCCAAGCGATCGGCATGAAAAAGTCTCGTCCGGGAATCTTACTGACCGTAATTTGCTACCCAGAACAGATGCAGACTTGCCAAGCCATCATTTTTCGAGAAACCACAACGCTGGGCATTCGATACAGAACTCAGCAGCGAATGACGCTAGAGCGAGAGTTTCAGACCGTAGAAACTCCCTATGGTCAGGTTCGCATCAAGATCGCACGTTGGCAGAAAGGGGAGGCGATCGTCAATGTTCAACCTGAGTATGAGGACTGCGCAAAGATAGCTCAGCAGAACCACCTCTCCTGGCGAGAGATTCACAGCATGGCTTTACAGGCATGGCAATCTCATCAAGCTAGCCCTATCCAGCAGAGTACGTAGGGCGGTGCTGAATCTAGGTATAAATTTTTTTGAAAGGGACACAGAGCGCTTCTTCAAAAAAGTTCATATGTAAAACCAGCAGCGCACGTAGGGCAAAGCTTAAGTACAAGCACGGAAAATTCATGAGAAAAGCGAGGGTGGGGGCGATCGCCTTCGTACAATTCCGCAGGATTACGATTGAGGCAATGTGCTGAAAAATATAGGCTGTTTATAGCTTTCAATTGCGTATAGCCTCCCTGATTCGCTTTTCCGACAATGCATCCGCTATCTGGAAACTTCTGAATCATTTTCCCATGTTCGATTTGTTCTCAAATCCTAATCGGTATCAGAACAATTCTGACATGCAGAAATCAGGGATGTCAGTGTGTTCTCAAGGATGGTGAGACTTATGGTGAATTGTGTAAATGAAGTTTCGAGATCGGTGAAAGGGATTACTGTTACCCAATTGGCAAATCAGCTTCAAAGTGTTGCTCACTCCCAATTTAGCGGTAGATTGGATTTCCTGACTGCCAACGAAAGGCAGTGGAGTCTCTACTTTCGACTAGGTCGGTTAATTTGGACAGCAGGGGGCGAGCACCGATTTCGACGCTGGCATCGCTTGATGAAGCAATTTTGTCCTACCATTCACCCCAATGCTATTCAGCCCAAGGAAAAAGAGCTTCCGCGCTACTGGGAGTATCTGGTGTTATCGGTCTTGCTTAAACGGCAGCATATTAAACGTGAGACAGTAATCTCTCTCATTCAAACGGCAGCTTTTGAAGTCTTGTTTGATCTGCTCCATGCTAGCGAGCAAATTACGCAAATTAGCTACGCTCCTGACAAACAGGAGCAGTTTGGCGATCCGCTAGCACCTCTTAGCGCAGAGCAAGTGCTTGAGCAAGCGCGACAGTCTTGGAGCGAGTGGAATAGTGCAGGACTGGTGCATTATTCGCCGAATGCGGTGCCCGTGATTAAGCGTCCGGCTGATTTGAAGCAAGCCGTGAGCGCCAAAACTTATCAGACGCTAGAAACGCTGATGCGCGGGGATCTAACCCTGAGAGACTTAGCGAAAGCCACAGGGCAAGAGTTGCTTACCTTAACCCGTGTGTTGGCACCTCACATTCAGCGAGACTTGATTGAGCTGTGCCAAATGCCAGACTTTCCGCCTCCCGGCTGCTCCGAAGGCGGAGCAGTTGCTGCCGTGTCTACGCCCAATCCTCCGGTAGCGGCACCTACGACAGCCGTCTCTCCTGCAATTAACGCCCCGCTGATTGTCTGCATCGACGATAGCCTGTCAGTCTGCAAATTAATGGAGCAGATCATGACATCAGCTGGCTATCGCTATGTGAGCGTTCAGGATTCGGTTCATGCTCTACCGCTACTGTTGGAAAACAAGCCAGCTTTGATCTTTCTAGATCTAGTAATGCCGATCGCCAGCGGCTACGAAATTTGCTCTCAGATTCGTCGGATGTCTGCCTTCAAAAATACCCCGGTTGTGATCTTGACGGGAAATGACGGCATTGTCGATCGAGTGCGTGCCAGGGTAGTTGGCGCGTCCGACTTCCTGTCAAAGCCTGTGAATACAGAGAAGGTGCTGGCGATCGTCCGTCAATACTTACCGATCGCACCAAATTCCATAGCGCCCAATTCCACTCCATCTGTCACTTCATCTAAACAGAACACTGTTGATAGATCCATTCTTGTTGAGCAGCCTGCTTTTCCAGGGAACACTTACGAGATGGGTGAAACTACCGCCTTACTTCTTCAAAAAGGCATGAGCGAAACCTCTGCGATTCCGTAGCTGCACGTTTACTTCAAAAGCGTCAGCTTCTTTCAATACACCGTTACCGGAGCATTTCATCCTATGAGTACTGTTTTGTTAATTGAAGACAGTTTGACGGAATCCGAGATTCTTACCCGATATCTCCAGCAGGCAGGTTTGTCGGTGATCAGCGCCAAGAGTGGTGAAGAAGCGCAGGATTGCCTGAATTGGCAAAAACCTGACCTAATTGTTCTAGATGTGATCTTGCCGGGACAGAGCGGTTTTGAACTTTGCCGCGAATTCAAGGCAAACCAGGAAACCAGCAAAATTCCCATCGTCATGTGTTCCACCAAAAATACTGACGTAGATAAGATGTGGGGCAACATGTTAGGAGCCGATGCCTATCTGCCGAAACCCGTCAATCAGCAGGAATTTTTGCAAACCATCAGCCGTCTGATAGGGAGATAGGTATGGCGCAGTCACAAGATGACAGCCACAACCATGCCCATCTCTTGCAGCTAGCTTACCAGGGCGATGCGAGAGCGATCGCCACCCTGATGAATCGCCACCTCAAGCGGCAAAGGATGTTGGCTCAGGTAGGCTGGAAGGGCAGCGGTCTACATGTGTTCATTGAAGCAATTCAGGCTCCTAATCCAGAGCCGCTCATGTCTAGCATTTATCGTACGGTTTTGAGGCTACAGCTCAGCAGCCTCAAAACCTTGAAGGTGAGCTGTCGGCAAATAGGCACACCTCATATTGCCTGGAGCCAAGAGCGATCGATCGCACCTGTTCAAAAGGCTATGGCTCAGACAAGCGGAATTCAGAGCGGAATTCAGAGCAGCGATCGCCCGTTGCCCGATCGCCCATCGCCTGCTCCTACTTCTCTGATAGATTGGCTGAACCAGAAGGCGCAGGCAGATCTGTCAGCTCTGATTCAGCCCATTTCTGCCGTTGATGCCGATCAAACAGAATTACGATTTCTACGATTCTCATTTAGCCGTTCAGAGACAGCGCTGTTACCTCTAGCCAGCATTCGGCAGGTCATGAAAGTACATCCTCAGAGAATCTTGCCTGTTCCCGATATGCCAACTTCCGTGCTGGGAATCTGCAACTTTCGCGGAGAAATCCTGTGGCTGGTTGATCTAGGGCTGCAAATTGGCTTTCAAGGCGTTGCTCAGCAGAACGCGCTTTCGTCACAAGCCGCTTATGCAAATCACTCAGAGCAGTTTTTGGGATGGATGGCGATCGTCATCCAGGCTCAAGGGAAATCCTTAGGACTCATTGTTCCTGAAATTATTGACATTGAAAGCCACAACCCTAGACAGCTTCAGTCTGCGGCGATCGATCTCTTTCCACCCACTTTACTGCCGTTCATTCAAGGCTACCTCGTTCGTTCTAGTAGCCCGGTTCTAGATGCCAACGCCTTGATTGCTGATTCTCGATTGCAAGTTCATGCTGCCTAACTGTCCTAACTTTTTCTGCTTTTGGAGATTATTTCTGTGAACACCCCACTTTTCGATCAGGATTTGTTTACCTTATTTCAGGAACCATCAGAAGAGCCAATTGCATCTCCTATGAGGCTTCCCACCGCAGCCGAGTACTTTGGTAGCCCACCTCTAGATAACTCTCAGAGCAATGGCTTTCAGGGCAATGGCTCTCAGGGCAATGGCTCTCAGGGCTACAGCATCAAAAGTCCAGATAGCGGCGTGTCTGGCGTATCGAGTCATGGCGTATCGAGTCATGGTGCATCAAGCCATGGCGTATCGAGTCATGGCGCATCGGGTAATGGCAATGGATATGGAGCAGGTGACGGCAGTCGTACCGCTCAACCTGCCAGCTACGCCTCTGTTGGACATTCTCCTGATCCCAACGCTGCAATTCAGTCGGCGCTGTCAGTCATTCAGGTTGTCCGTAAAGAGATGGAAAAAACTCAGGCGGCATTCAAAATTGAACTGACCAAAGCAGGACTCTCAAATAATCCTGGCATTGTGGAAAAGCTGAATCAATTCGACAAGCTGCCTGCTGTCCTAGATAAGCTAGGTCATGTCGTTCAGAATCAGTTTCAGGGACAGCTTTCTGCCACTGTCCAGCAGCAGTTTGCCGCCAATCGAGAGTGGCTAGGCGCGATCGCCCAACATATGCAGCGAGCCGATACCCAAGACGAGCTGTTTGCCATGATGGTGAATGAAATTCGCGATCGCCTCCATGCCGACCGGGTAATCGTTCTAGGATTCGACACTGAAAATAAAGGAACAGTTCTGACTGAATCGATCGCCCCTGCCTGGACTCCAATGCAAGGCGAGCAGCTCCCTGCTGTGATATTTGGAGCTGAAAATGTTCGTGACTACGCCCGCAGACAATTTGTAACGCTGCAAAGTCAAGACCCAGATCGCGTGTTTGCCTATCACCGCCAGCTGCTCGAGAAGTTCCAGATTCTGGCGAGTCTGGCAATTCCTATCATGGTTAACGATCGCGTTCAAGGTCTGCTCGTGGTGCATCAGTGTCGGCAGGTGCGTGCTTGGCAAGAGCAAGAAATTTATCTGCTTACCGATATTACCGCTAAGCTCACCCTGGCATTGCAGTTTATTCAGTCTAAAATGCAGCTTAAGCTAGTGGCGGCACGAGAACAGGCAACCGCCAAAGTGATTCACAAGATTCGCAGCACAGTAGACATGCAGGCAATCTTCAGAGTCACAACTCAAGAAGTCAGCCGCTTGCTGAACGTAGAGCGCGTCACCATCTATAAATTTCGCCCTGATTTCTTTGGCGATTTTGTTGAAGAAACAGTCATCGGTAACTATCCCCGACTCGTGGGCAGCGGCTGGGAAGATCCTTACCTTAATGAGCATAAAGGCGGACGGTTTCGCAAAAACGAGCCGCTAATTGTAGACAACATCCATGTGGGTGAAACCCTCTGGGCAGGGGGGCAACTCAACACTCAGGCTCCGCGTAAGCCTCTGACCGACTGCCACGTTGAAGCCTTGCGACACTATCAGGTACAAGCCTGTGCGGTAGTCGCCATCTTCCAAGGGCAAAAACTTTGGGGATTGCTGTCTACCTTCCAAAATAGCAGCACACGCAACTGGCAAGAGGTAGAAATTCAGCTCTTGATGCAGATTGCGAATCAGTTGGGTATTGCCCTCCAGCAGGCAGAATTTGTTGAGCAGGTTGCTGCTAAGGAAGTTCAGCTTGAAAAACTGATGGCGCGAGAAAAGGCAACCGATCGCGTTATCCAAAAAATCCGCAGCACGTTGGATGTGCAGAGCATCTTTAAAGTGACGACTCAAGAACTCAGCCGCTTGCTGAACGTAGAGCGCGTCACCATCTATAAATTCCGTCCCGATTTCTTTGGTGATTTCATTGAAGAAACAATTTCTGGCAACTACCCCCGACTTGTGGGCAGCGGCTGGGAAGATCCCTACATTAGTGAGCATAAAGGCGGACGGTTCCGCAAAAACGAGCCGCTGATCGTAGACGATATTCGCATCGGCGAGACCCTCTGGACTGGAGGGCAGATGAAGGCTCAAGCCCCCCGCAAGCCCCTGAGCGACTGCCACGTTGAAGCTTTGCGTCACTATCAGGTAGAAGCCTGTGCTGTGGTTGCCATCTTTCAGGGAAAGAACCTTTGGGGCTTGCTCTCTGCTTTTCAAAACACAGGCACAAGGCGATGGGAAGAGGCAGAAATTAATCTGCTGATGCAAATTGCTAACCAGTTGGGGATTGCGCTGCAACAGACAGAATTTGTTGAGGAAGCCCAAGCAAAAACTCTGCAAATGCAAAGGGCGATCGATCGGGAGCAGGCACTTGCCCGCGTCATCAACCGGATTCGCAACACCCTGGATATTGAAGCCATCTTTAAAGCTGCAACCCAAGAAGTCCGGAGTTTGCTAAACGTAGAGCGTGTCACCATCTACAAATTTCGAGCCGATTTCTTTGGTGACTTTACCGCAGAGTCAGTAACGGGCGGATACCCTAGCCTGACGGGCAGCGGCTGGGAAGATCCTTACATTGGAGAACATCAGGGCGGCAGATTTCGCCACAATATTCCTCTGGTTGTGGACGACATTTATTTGGGCGAAACGCTATGGGAAGCAGGACACCTCAACCTTCAAGCTCCTCGTAAGCTCATGACCGATTGCCATGTAGAAGCCCTAGAAGGCTATCAGGTGAAAGCCTGTGCAGTAGTATCTATTTTCCAGGGAAATCAGCTTTGGGGGCTGCTTTCTGCCTTTCAAAATAGCAGTTCGCGCGTGTGGGAAGAGGGGGAAGTTAATCTGCTGATGCAGGTGGCAAACCAGTTGGGTATTGCCCTCCAGCAGGCTGAATATACCGAGCAACTCAAGGTGCAGTCACAGCAGCTTACCGAGGCAGCAGCGAGAGAAAAAGCCTCCAAAGAGCTGCTTCAGCAGCGGGCTGTACAGCTTTTGATGGCAGTACGTCCGGCTCTGGAGGGCGATCTCACAGTCCGTGCGCCGATTACAGAAGATGAGATGGGAACGATCGCCGATGCTTACAACAACACTCTCCAATCTCTGCGAAAGATTGTGTTGCAGGTGCAGGATGCCGCCACCCGCATGAGCGATACCTCTCAAAGCAATAGCAGCGAGATTGCCAAGCTAGCGCAAGGTGCCCAGCAAGAATCGCAGCAGATGACGGCAGCCCTAGCGCAAATTCAGACCATGGCAGAAGGAACACGAGCTGTTGCCAGCAGTGCCCAACAGGTGGAAACTGCCGTCCAGCAAGCCAACCATACTGTGCAGCAGGGCGACACCGCCATGAACCGCACGGTGGAGGGAATTCAGGCTATTCGGCAGACGGTGTCAGAAACTAGCAAGAAGATTAAGCGCCTGAGCGAATCTTCTCAGAAAATTTCTAAGGTCGTAAACCTAATTGCAGGATTCACGACTCAGACCCAGCTATTGGCGCTAAATGCGGCGATCGAAGCAACTAGAGCGGGCGAGTACGGCAGAGGATTTGCTGTGGTTGCCGATGAAGTCCGCTCTCTGGCTCAGCAGTCGGCAGAAGCGACGACTGAGATTGAAAAACTGGTTCAGGAAATTCAGGCAGAAACCAGCATGGTGTCTCAGGTCATGGAAACGGGCATTGAGCAAGTCGTGAACGGCACCACGCTAGTTAACGAAACCCGCCAAAGCTTGACGGCAATTATGAGCGCCACTGCTCAGATTAGCCAGCTTGTGCAGTACATCACCCAAGCCACCCAGACTCAAACCCAGGACTCGCAGCGAGTGGCTCAGACCATGACAGACGTGGTGGCGATCGCCAACGAAAGCTCTGTCGCTACCGAACAAATTGCCACTTCATTTCAGCAGCTTTTGCTCACTGCTAGCGACCTGCAAACCACCGTTAAACAGTTCAAGCTGTAAGTCTTGTCACCGCCAAAAAACTGCTGCAAAAATCTGCAAAACCCCCGATTATGCCCATTACCTCTACCATTCGTCAGGAAGACTACGCCAACTTCCTCTCCGAAGCCAACGATTTGCTGCAAACGATCGAACAGGAACTGTTCAATCTGAAACAAGGGCGCACCCCAGCTCAAGTTCACAACTTAATGCGGGCGGCTCACACTCTCAAGGGAGCCGCTGCCAGCATTGAGTTAGAGACAGTTAAATCAGTAGCACATGTCCTGGAGGATGTGTTTAGGGCGCTGTACAACCCAGAAATCGTCATTGATGCTGAAGTTGAAACCCTGCTATTTCAGGCATACGAGTGTTTGAGAGAGCCGCTAATGGCGGAGTTTATGGGCACATCAATTGATGAATCGGATGTGTTGAATCGATCGGCTACTGTTCTGTCTCGGCTGCAAGTTAAGTTTGGGGAGTTATTTGACCACGATCCGCCGATGCCTACCTCTACCGAACTCGGTTTTGACATGGTGGAATCCATGTTTGCCAGCGGGGTCGAGCAGCGTTTGCAGAATTTGGCGATCGCTCTTACTCAACCTCCCCCCATCCTTATCCATCGGCTACAGGCTGAAGCGGAGGTTTTTCTGGGTTTAGCCGAGTCTTTACAGCTCAGTGGATTTGGTGAAATTGCTGAGATGACCTTGACCGCTCTGGCTGCCCATCCCGATCGAGTCCAGCAGATTGCTGAACTGGCCTTAGCCGATTTCCGCCAGGGACAAGCAGCCGTTTTAAGGGGCGATCGCACCCAGGGCGGATCACCTTCTCCAGCTCTCAAACAATTCAGTCAGCCGCCTTGTTCAACCTCATCATCTTTTACCGCCCCCGAATCTCCCGATCCGATCGCGCTTTTGACTTTGGATGTGCTTTTTGGGGATATCTCGCTAGAGTCTAGCTCCACGATTCAAGCAGAGATCGCTCAGCCTCAAGATATCTCGCTAGAGCCTAGCTCCACGATTCAGGCAGAGATCGCTCAGCCTCAAATCGCTCAGCCTCAAATCGCTCAGCCTCAAATCGCTCAGCCTCAAATCGCTCAGCATGAAGCGATCGCGCCCCCTTTTACCGAGCCACCTTTACTTTCACTCCCCCTTCCCCCACCGCCCCTCTCCCCTCCCCCCGATCCCACCCCTCCACTCCTTTCACTCCCCCTTCCCCCCTCCCCCCTTCCCTCGCCACCCCTCGCCTCTCCCCCCGATCCCACCCCTGTCATTCGTGTCAACCTTGAGCAGCTCGAACGCCTCGATCACTTGGCTGGTGAGCTGTTAATCAACCAAAATCAGCAAACCAATCAGGATGCTCAGTTTCGCTTAGGTGTTCAAGAACTTTTGGGCTACCTGAGACAGCATCAGCGCACCCTCAGCGAGCTGCAAAGCTGGTCAGATTTGACTCTGTCCAATGAAGGGGTCTATGAAGGGCATATGGCTCAACGGTTCACCTCCAGTGCGCTCAATTCCTTTGATGCCCTAGAGATGGATCGATATACCGACTTTCATAGGCTGGTGCAGTCGGCGCTTAATGATTCAGTACAGCTAGAAATGGTGGGAGAAACGCTGGAATACCAAATCCGCACCGTGAGGCAAACCCGCGAAGCTCAGAAAAGATTGCTCACTAGCGTTCAAGATGATCTGACAACCGCGCGAATGCAGCCCTTGGGCGATGTGCTGAATCGGTTTCCACGGGTGTTACAGCAGCTTGCCGTCGCTCACGATAAGCCTGTGAACATGACGCTAAGCGGTACCCATGTGTTGGTAGATAAGGCGATCGCCGAGAAACTCTACAATCCCCTACTACACCTAGTACGCAACGCCTTTGACCACGGGATTGAAGCCGTTGAACACCGTCGAGCTAGCGGCAAACCAGAGATAGGGCAAATTCAAATTCATGCATATCATCAGGGCAACCGAACGCTGATTGAAATTCGGGATGATGGGCAAGGAATTGACTGGCAGAAAGTCCGTGACAAGGCTAGAGCGATCGGGCTGCTCAGCCCAGAAGCAGCCAGAGAATCTACCCCTGCCCAGCTCTCGGAGTTTCTGTTTCAATCGGGTTTTTCGACCGCCGCCCAAGTGAGTGATTTATCAGGGCGGGGAGTTGGGTTGGACATGGTGCAAGCGCAAATTCAGGCTGCAAAAGGTACCGTTACCGTTAATTCCAGTCCAGGACAGGGAACTACCTTTATTCTGTCTTTGCCACTGTCTCTCACCATTACCCGGCTGATGGTTTGCCAGAGCCGAGGTATGACCTACGCTTTGTCTATCAATACTATTCAGCAGGTGATTCTACCCAAGGCTGACCAGTTGAGTCAGACAAACCAGCAGATGATTTTGCACTGGCAGCTTGATCAGGCTGAGCAGATAATTCCGGTCTATGCTCTGTCTGAACTGCTCCATTACTCGCACCCAACTGAGCCTCAAGGTAATGTGCACTCTCCAATTTTGCTAATGCGATCGCCCGATGGCGTATGGGGGCTACAGGTCGATCAAATGATTGGTGAACAGGAGTTAGTGATTCGCCCGCTGGGAACAGCGATCGCGCCTCCTCCCTATGTCTATGGCTGTAGCATTTTGGGCGATAGTCAGCTGACTTTGGTTATCGATCCGGCGTTTCTTCTGCAACAGTTTCGCGGATCTCAGGCTCGTAGATCTCAGTCGCGTGAATCTTTGCCTCGTGAATCTCAACTTCTCTCTTCCCAAGACGCAGCCCAGCATTCAGACCCTTTAATGCCTGCCACTACACCTGTCGCCACCTCCAGTCTCCCTATTCACATCCTGCTGGTCGAGGACTCGCTGACGGTACGCCACACACTCGCAAGAACTCTGCAAGAACGAGGCTACCGCGTTTCCCAGGCAGGTGATGGTCTAGAGGCTTTTGCCTACCTTCAGCAACATGCCGACGTTCATCTGATCATCTCTGATATTGAAATGCCTCGAATGAATGGCTTTGAATTTTTGACCCAGCTCCGAAAAACGCCCGACCTCCAAGCTATCCCCGTCGTCATGCTGACTTCCCGCAGTACTGGCAAATATCGTCAATTTGCGACAGAGCTTGGAGCCAATGCCTTCATCAGCAAGCCTTACTCTCCCGAAGAGCTTTTGGCAACATTAGGCAGTCTCGTTGCCGCACCAGATCTGGTGCCATCGCTCTAGGCTCCAAAATATGAAATCCAAAATATGAAATCCATGCCCACCGTCACTGCACCACCCCAAAGTCCGTCGATCGCCAAGCCAGATTTTCATAAAGCGATCGCCTTCCGAATTCATAATCATTGGCTGGCGCTCCCGCCTGCTACCGTTCTTCGAGTGATCCACAAAACCGCGCTCACACAGGGCATGGGATCAACCCAACTGGTCTATCTGGGTAATCAGCCGCTGCAAGTTCTGGATCTGCGCCCGATGCTTGCAGCTTTGGGTTCCTCCTCTGCTGATGCCTCTTCAACTGCTGGACGGTTTTTCGTAATCGCGGCTTCTGGCAAAACTCTGAGTGCGATCGCAGTTGATCAGCCGCCTATCCTCGCGGAGCTGCCTGTCGCGTCAACTCATGCGGTACCCCCTGCCCAATACAAAGCCATGGGTGGTATTGCCAGCCATGTCGTGATCGTGCCGCAGTTAGGAATGGTTTTTCTGCTAAACCTCAGCAGCATTTAACCCAGCTATAGTCCTGCTCGTTGTACCACTCCTTCTTCCAGATGGGGGCATTTTGTTTGAGCGTGTCGATCGCATACTGGCAGGCAGCAAATGCCTCGGAACGATGTGGACAGCCGACCGCCACCAAAACACTAATTTCACCAATGCTTAATCTGCCCGTACGGTGATGAATCACGACATGGGTGACATCGCTCCAGGTTTGGCGGATCTCCTGAGCAATTTGCTTAAAAACTGCGATCGCCATAGGTTCATACGCCTGATATTCCAGCGCTATCACGGGTTTGCCCCCGGTCTGGTTGCGTACCATGCCGCTCATCAGCACAACAGCTCCATTGGCAGGATCGTCAGCTAGAGCGTAAACTTCCTTAAACGAGAGAGGCGCAAAGGTAATTGCAAAATCATCGGCGGTCGAAATGGGGTTAAGAGTAGCGATCGGATTCATGGCTAACTGTCTTGAAACATTGAATCTATTTTGACACGCTGATCTATAGCAACCGCCAAGGCGGTTAGGACGCAATACTTCTTGGTTAAGCTCCAGTTCACAAGGGAATCAATTCCCTTGCTAATGGCGAAAGTCCGTTAAAACGGACTGAAATCCACTTATGGTCGCACCTGGAGTCCATTTCAATGGGCTTTCGCTGTGAGCCTGGAATTTCAATTTCAGGCGGGATAGAACGTTAACCAAGAAGTATTGGGATAGGCTCTTAGGACATTTTTGGTGGAGCGCTTCGCGCTCCACCAAAAATGTCCTAAGTATTACAGTGGTATTTAAGTAGAGGAGTGCGATCGCCTTTTGTAGTGGAAGAAGCGAGCAGTGGCTTGATGGGTTCTGCGCCAAAGTGACCAGTGCAGTACCTGTTCTAATGACCAAACCAC
>JAHHHD010000012.1 GCA_019359505.1 Drouetiella hepatica Uher 2000/2452
CCGGTGGTTTGGTCATTAGAACAGGTACTGCACTGGTCACTTTGGCGCAGAACCCATCAAGCCACTGCTCGCTTCTTCCACTACAAAAGGCGATCGCACTCCTCTACTTAAATACCACTGTAATACTCAGGGCGGCAATGGCAATACGATCGTTCTAAATCCGCGTCAGTCTAATCGACGTACACCTTGCCATTGGTGTCTAAGTAGACCGAAGTGTTGCCATCATTGGGGTTTGCGTCTTTGACCGTGACATTCAATACGCCAGCAGTGTCGCCCGCAGCTACGCCAATGTTGAAAAATAGCCTCTCGCTGGTGCTGTCATCGTTGGCTCTCAGCAGCAGACTAGATGGAAGGCGTAGATTTTGTAGCATCACCGATGCGCCCTTTTCCAGCGATCGCGGTGCAGTTTCTCCTACCACCGCATAGGAAATGGGGCGATCGGTCTGGTTGCTCAGGTTAACCGTTGCCCTAAACCCCGTTAGCTTCAAGGTAGCCTGCGGCTCCGGCAACACTTGGGCGATTTGAAACCCAGTATCTGTTAGACCTGTATCTGTCAGAGAAGAAGGGACAGCGATTGCTGGGATAGCCCCTACCGTGAAGCAGATGCCTCCAGCAAGCCATAAATAGCGGAGGGTCTGAAAAGAAAGCTTTTCCATGGGATAAAAGATCACTCAATTTTTTGTTTTGGCTAGAAATTAGACTAGGTTTTTCAAGAATAAGTTTCTTAAGGCACCATTTTGGGGCGATCGCTCCCAAAAAAAGGAGGATGGCTGAAGACGCCTGATCCTCCCTTTCAAAAAGGTAAATTTAGACCAGGATTCAGCCGAAAGAATCCAAATCAAGGGCTTTTGAACCCCCTTGCTGGAGTTGAACCAAGTTTTTGCCAAGCTGCCACCAGACTAGCAAGCCTGTCATGAGCGTCAGCAAAGCAGCAATGCCGTAGGCAATTCCGGTAGGGAAGCCAAAAATCTGGACACCCGAAGCCAGGAAGACGCAGATGCCAGCGCAAATGCCCAGAAACGTCAGGCGGAGCGCAGAGCCTTGAACATTTTCTAGCGTCTGCGTCGAGCGGTTGCGCGCCCACTCGTTCACAGATTGCTTCAGCGTCGCGTCAAAGGCTAGCCCCGAAGTTATGCTTGCAAACAAACCAGCAACCAATAAAAAGTACGGGGGATCGTAGTACACAAATAGCTCCTTGACTGGGATATGGATATTAGCTGAGGGATTTGGATGACATGAAGTTAAGGGGCAGCAGCGTTGCAGCTCTTTCGGCAGAAAACTCTGTGAGTGCGCCGATCGCCGCATTTAGCAAACGGGCAGGTTTCACATCGTCCTTGATGAGATCCCACAATCGCTGAACCTCGGCGGTGTGGAGCCGATCGTCTTCAATCAGCGCCAGGATGATCTGCCGCCTCAATAAGTTACCCTCATCAGACAAGAGGTATTGTAAGCCGAGTTGGGCAGTCGGCAACAGATCGAAGTGAGTATCAGAACGGGCGATCGCAATCAAATTCTCCATCCGCTCCCATTGGAACTTGCCGTCCTTAAACAGCACCTCGATCAGCCGTCGTCGCAGAGCCGCCGATTCGCCCGTCAGCAGCCGCCGCGCCACGTAGGGAAAGGCAACATCGACAATCTTGAAGTCAGGGTTGAGGCTGAGAGCAAGCCCTTCTTGGGTCACGACCGATCGAATAATGAGAGCAAACTTAGCCGGGAGCCGGAAGGGATACTCGTACATCAGCGACGAGAATTTATCGGTAATGGTCTTAAAGTTAAAGTCCTGCACACTTTCGCCCAGGGCATTTCCCAGCACCTCTTCTAAGGCAGGAATGATCGGTCGAATATCGGTTCCTGGCGTGAGAAAGCCCAGCTTGACGAAATCTTGGGCAAGATGTTCGTAGTCCTGGTTAATCAGATGCACCACCGAATCGACCAGCGTTTCCTTAGCCTCTTGATGCAGCTGATCCATCATGCCGAAATCAATATATGCCATCCGCCCATCGGGGGTGGCAAACAGGTTGCCGGGATGTGGATCGGCATGGAAAAAGCCGAATTCTAGCAGCTGTCGTAAGCCAGCCGTCACACCAATTTCGATCAGCGTATCGCGATCGAGATTAGAGTCGCGAATCTTCTGCAAGTCCGTTAGCTTGGAGCCGTGAATCCATTCCAGCGTCAGTACATGCTGGCTGCTATATTTCCAGTAAATCGCAGGAACTTTGACGGTGGGGTCGCCCAAGAAATTTGCCGCAAACTTTTCGGCGTTTTGCCCCTCATTCTGATAATCCACTTCCTCAAATAGCTTGGTGCCAAACTCATCAACGACGAGGATGAGGTCATGCCCCAAGTTCAGAGGCAGCCAGGGAGAAATCCAGTGTGCCGCCCATCGCATCAAGTAAAGATCGAGTGTCAGCACGGGCAGCAGGTGAGGACGCTGCACCTTGACGGCAACCTCCTCGCCTGTGTGCAACCGCGCCTGATACACCTGACCCAGACTCGCCGCCGCGATCGGCTGAGGCGTAATTTGGCTAAAGATTTCGTCGATCGCGTGATCTAACTCTCGCTCAACAATGGCAAAGGCAATGTCCGACGGAAAGGGAGGCAGCTGGTCTTGCAGCTTCACCAGCTCTTCTAGAAAATCCTTTCTAACGAGGTCAGGACGGGTAGAGAGGGCTTGACCGACCTTAATATAGGTGGGGCCTAGACGCGTTAATATTTTTCGGAGTTGGGCCGCCCGCTTCAGCTTCTTTGCCTCAGTTCGGTTGAACCAGTCGTCTTGCTTCAAGCCCAAGACAAAGCCAGCAAACAGCCAAACCACGCTGACGGCTCGCCATAGAGTCCGCCAAGGACGAACCCGATAGTAGCGGGCGATCGCCTCTGCGTCATAGCGCCGCATTTTCTCCAATTGAAATTGACTCACGCGATCTCTGCCTCTCTAACCAGGAATATTTAACCAGGGATTTATAAACATGCGCCCCCAGTGCAACAGGTTCCTCAAGCAGAAACATCATGAGCCGAGGAATTTGCATCGAAGGTTAACTCTAGTATAAGAAACTACATGTATCGATCGCCGACAAAACCCAAAAAAGTTAATTTTTGCATCAGAATTTTTTTGATGTTTTTTCTTATACGAGCCATAATCTCACAAAATGAATAGCCCTGTAAGGTTTCAGGTATTAACCTAACTCAAGGCAGATCCTAAAGAAGCTTTGCGTTAAGCTAAGCTGCATTAAGCCATATATGTATCTTTGTGAAGGGAGAAGGGAGTTGGAGTAAAGAGCAATAAGAAACTGGGGTGTATTTCCGCACCTCCATACCTTATACTCCTTCACTCCTTATTTCTCATTGCCCTCTATTCCTCCAACATTTGCAGTCGATAGAGACTGGCGTACAGCCCGTTTTGTATCAGCAGATCTCCATGGCTACCAGACTCCACGAGCTGACCTTGCTTGAGAACAAAGATGCGATCGACGCTCCGAATGGTTGAAAGCCGATGGGCAATGACGATCGCCGTGCGGTCTTGCAGCAGCGTTTCCAGCGCCTCCTGAATCTTCGACTCAGTTCTGACATCTAGGTTCGCTGTCGCCTCATCCAGCACCAAAATTCCGGGACTGCGGATTGCCGCTCTAGCAAACGCCAAGAGCTGCTTTTCACCCCCCGAAAGATTGGTGCCCCGTTGCCGTAGCTGCGTGTCGTAGCCCTGGGGAAGATTCTCGATAAACTGCGCCACGTTAGTCTGCTCAGCCGCTTTGCGAATTTGGTCGATCGAGTAAGATTCACCCAGAGAAATATTGGTTTTGACATCTCCGGCAAACAGAAAGCCATCTTGCAGAATCACCGCCATGCGCTGCCGTAGCGTTGCTTGAGGCAAATCCCGAATATCTTCACCGTCCAGCAAAATTCGCCCCTCAGTAACATCATACAGACGGCACAGCAGCCGGATGATGGAGCTTTTGCCTGCGCCCGTAGGCCCTACTAGCGCCACCTTTTCGCCGGGACGAATGGTGAAACTGAGATCGCGTAGCACTAATTCATCAGCCTTATAGCCAAAGGAAACATGATCAAAGCAGATCTCGCCAGGAGCTAAAACGGCTGGAGTGGAGATAGCCGCCGGAGCAGAATATTTTGAAGCCGCTACCTGATAGCGTTGCATCTCCTGCTCACCCCAGCCGATCGCCTGACCTGGGTCCCGAATTTCGATCGGCTCGTTGAGAATATCGCTTACTCGCTCCAGAGCCGTCAGCCCTGCTTGGATAGCAGTAAAGCGCTCGGCAAACTGGCGCAGAGGATCAAACAACCGCTGTGCGAACAAAATAAAAGAGGTGAGAATCCCAAAATCTAGAGCCTTGCCCAAGACTAATAGACTGCCTAGCCACAGCACTGCGCCGATCGCTGCCAACGCCACCCATTCCAAAGTTGCCGACACCGCAGAGTCAAAGAAAATGGTGCGATCGACTTCGGTGACATAGCGCTGGTTAATCGTGCGAAAGAGCTGTGAGTTGAACTGCTCACGGCGAAAGAGCTGCACCACGTTGATGCCAACAATGTTTTCTTGCAGCGTCGAGTTTAACGCCGACAGCTCTTCACGGGCTTTGTAGTTCGCCAGTCGATACTGCTGCTGAAAGTAAATAATCAGCCCGGTGATCGGCAGCAGCAGCACCAGCAGCAGCAATGCCAGCTTCCACTGGAGGCTAAACATGACGATCACGAGCACCACCATCGTCAGCAAATCGCTGACTACGCCGATCGCCCCGGTCGAAAACACGTCCCCCAGAGCATCAACGTCACTGGTCAGGCGGGTGATCAGCCGTCCTACGGGGGTGCGATCGAAAAACCGCGTTGCCAAAGCAGTGACATGGTTAAACAGATCGTCTCGGATGTCGGCAGTAATCCGCTGCCCAACCTTCTGAATCAAGTAACCCTGAATGCCGCTCAGAGAAAGCTGGACAATCAGGGTCAAAATCAGCAGCATCACCAGAAGTCTGGCTCCATCTACCAGACCATAGCCCCTCAAAAACCCCATCACAGGCTCGTTTTTGGCTAGAGCAACCGCCTGCCCGATGATAATGGGCTGCATTGATCCAGCCAGCGCCAGCGGGATTAGGAGGACAAGCGCGATCGCCAGCAGTCGAGAGTTGCGCTTGGCGTAGGGAATGACAATGCGGAAGAGCCGCCAGTCTGTTTGTTGAGCTTTAGGCTGGGGCTGAGCCTCCGGAGCCGGAGATGCAATCATAGCGGCAAAAGTGGGGGATGCAGGTGAAAAGTTGGCGATCGAACCCGCCATCCCACTTTAGCGTGCAACGAACCAGAGCTTACGATGGAATGCTATTGCGCCGAAGTTGTAGAAGGTTCGCCAGACGCATAAACCACATCCAGGGCGATCGGCTGAAGGCTGTAGCCCACTACGGGGATGTTTTGACAGAAGAACCCCTGTCTAGAGCGCAGTTCAAACATAGGTTCGCTGCCGCGCTGCCATTCGATTTCGGTTAATACTTTGAATCCCTTCTCGCTGGCTACAAGCTGAACGGGAGTTTTTTTGGAGCGGGTAACGAGTAAGTGAGTCGGGCTAAACATGTGTGAGTCCTTGTAGATGAAATTGAATTTTCTTGTAGATGAAATTGAATTTTGTTGCAGCGCAAGCTTTGCAAAAGCATTGCTCTCAGAACAGGTGACTTCCAACACAGAAGCACCTGCTGAACTGCTGAGCTTTTACAGACTGGCTAAAGACAGACTGGCTAAGGCTAGTTAAAGCCAAAGTGAGCTAAGGCTAAAGTAAGCTAAGCAAGTACAACGACTGGAGATCAGCCTTCAAGTTCCGGGTGAAGTGACCTGCGTGCAGCGCTTAATCGGAACTTTTTGATAGTTGTTGAAATTAGTTTAAGTTTCTTTAAGGGCGTTGCGATCGCTCCATCAGTACGGACAGCCGTAATTAAATCAGGCGAGGTTTCCGTCTACATAAATGAGCTACCGATTATCAAGAATTGACCGCAACTGCCGCATTCACCAGACTCAAAAGCGAACCTGCCTGCTCCTGACCGCCTGTAGCCAGATCGCTGTGGCAAAGATAGACGCGATCGCCCGTCCGATGCAGCAAATCTAAAACCTGACGCTGGAGGCGCTGCTGATCCATTGCCAAAGTATCTTCAGGTGTCCAGAGTCGTCCTAGCCTGTGGCGCAGGAAAAGCGGCGCACCAAACAGCGCCCCGCCTCCCGTCAGCCAAAAGGGCGAACCTGCATCGAGCCAAAACTGCCAGCGATGGGCATGGCGATCGCTGCGATATTGATAAATGGTGGCTAGGGTAACGTGATTGGCATCGCCCATCGGACGCACAGGATAGGGATCAGCCGTAATCGTGCCGTCCCTCAAAAGCTGAATGAACTGCCCGACAGACTCCGCGATCGATCGATCGGTCTGGTCTGACCTCTGAGCTGATCCATGCTGCGATTGCCCAGAAGCCTGCATCAGACGAGTTTCCACTTCCCAGTAGTGCTGCGTTGTTTCCATTAGCTCTCGTAGGGCAGCAAGCTGGTCGTAGGGTAGATGGCTGCCGCCGTACAGAAATCTCTGAATGGCGCGATCGAGCAAGACAATTGGGCTAGAAAGCAAATGCTGCTGCTGTTGCGATCGCTGCGTTTCCAGCCATTGCGTAATCTCCTCGTAGGCTTGAGTTGCCTGATAGCCCAACCGATCCCAGCGCGGAAATGCCGACACAGGCAAGAGCTGCGGCAGTTGAGGATCAGGCACAAAGCAATGATCGATCAGCAACCCTGCCCGCACCGGATCAATGCGCGGCACAACAGACAGGCGAGGGGTAGACTCAGGCAGCTCTTTATCCCACCCATCTCCCCATCTCCCCATCTCTCTGTCTCCCGCTGCTTGACTTAGCAGCACCAGCATCGCCGCCACCGACTCCCGATCGACCAAACGACCCAGCCCTGGATACACCCAGGCGAGCAGCGTCAGCAATGCTCGAATAATCGGCGAACTGGCAAGCGGCTGCTGGTCGTTGAGCGATCGCACTGCAATATTTCTGCGGCTGAGGATTTCCCGTAGGGTGTAGCGGGCGATCGCATCCATGCCGGGAGCAATGATCGCCACATCTTCGGGGCGAACCTGCCCTGTTTCAATGCCGTTGGCAATGAGTTCTGCCGTTTGGCGCAATAGCTCAGCTCTAGAGAGGGTTTGCAGAGTCTGAATCGTGCTGGGCAACTGCGGTAAAAGCATAGGTTCCTGAATCCAGGCGGTGACTAACCCGCCCCAGGTGACTCCCAGACTCTCACCTGGAGTTTGTGCCAGAGTTTCCAGATGGGTACAGCGATCGCGCAAGCCCGCCAGGTACAGAGGATCAGCGCCTAGCCCTAGACGAATTGCCCCGTCTGGATTGTAGGTGAAAGCGCAGGGAATGTTTTCGTCGAGGAAAAACTCGAAGAGCGATCGGGCGATCGCTGGATATTCGTCCAGATCATCGGCCAGTACGGCTCGGTAGCGCTGCTTCAAATGCTTTTGATACACCGGATGCGGCAGCAGATAGCGCCAATACAGCTCGGTAAGGATGCCGTAGGTGAGCAGCCCTCGTTCTAAGCACCATTCCCACCAGTGCTGGAGCGCTTCGCCCATGGCATCCCACAGTTCAGGCGAACCTTCCTGCTCAGGAATCCCCTGCTTCAGCAAAAGAGAAATTTCTTCGTGGGGCGTGCCGCTGACTGCGCAAAGCTGAAGTAAATCTAGCGTACGGCGCACCATAAAGTAGTCGCTAACTCCCTCTTGGCGCAGTCTGCCGCTGAGGAGGAGCGATCGCCAGAGTCGCGTGGCTAGCTCCTGTTCGGTTTCCGGGCGCAGCCGCACCGGAAACTGCGATCGCACCTGCAATGCCTCGGCTAGTTTTTCAGCTAGAAGCGGATAAAACAACCGCACTTCATCTTGAAAGAAGCCTAGAGGCGTAGCGGAATCGCAGATGTGCCTGCCGTCTGTTGCCGCCGTGATCCGATTGGTCAAATCCAGCCGATTATCGCCGATCGCTGCAAAAATTAGGATGCTCGGCGGAATTTGATGACGCGCCTGCGGCTGACCCTCTACCCGCCTGATATCTGACCAGACGCAAAACTGCTCAATCAGCCGCGTGGTTTTGCCGCTGCGAGTAGAGCCAGTAATCCAAACAGAATCAAAAGACACCTATTGCCCTTCAACGAATTTGCTATGATACTACGTACTTTACAGAGGTTTTACCTATATTTCATCAGCGCTTTTTTGGTAGCGTCTAACAACAATCTGGAGAGCTAAGGGCAGTTTTCTGATCCTCACCCAGCCCCAGCCCTTCGATCGCAACAGACCCTCATCCAGTTAAGTCTTCAATGGCTGGTTTTTCAAAGGGTGATTTTGATGTTGCATTAGACCTTAATATTAGACCTCTAACTTAATTTTGTCTGAGCCAACAACTTCTGATTCAATTCTGATTTAAACATGAGGAATTCATTTGCGGCTTCTGTCAGAAGCTATTTTCGTAGCTCAAATCGCTGGTTTTTGAGAACACCTGAGCGTGCTCTAGACCAGGCCTACGATGCAGCTATTCTGATTAAGAGTTTAGAGGATGCGCATTTTGGCGGCAACAGAGTTGCTTTTGACTCAGGAAATTATAGCCGTAGTGCCCAAAGCTATTTTGAGTCAGAGCTAAAAAAGAACTTAGATATTATCAAAATTCGCCTAGCTGAATTTAAAGCGAGTAGCTCCATTCTTCGCCTCTCCAGCCAAGCAACAACTGAGGTGCAGCTAGAAGATAACTCTAGCGATTTTCAAGGTCTTAATGTCGTCGATCGACCTAACTTAATTCTAAAGAAATTGCGGTTTATTGATGAGATTTTGGCACGCTACGAGAACCGATCGACTAATCCTCTCTCGCCTGTTGTCGTCAGACAACCCAAAGCGATCGCGGTTAATTCTGCCGATCGATCGAGTTTAATGGCGGATTCTAATTCGGCACGCAATCTGAATATCGAATCAGACAAAAAGCTGCTCGCAGATAAGACGGGTGTGCTGCCCCGCTCAATCCTAGACACGGTCGATCGCATCCGGCGAGATCTTGATCCCGAAGCTGAGGAGCAGGTGGTTCAAACCTTTCGTCAATCGAAGGTTAAAACGGGTATTGCTATCCGTTTTTTGCTATTGCTAATTATCGTGCCTTTGCTGACTCAACAAGTTTCTAAGAATTTTTTGGTTGGACCTATTGTCGATCGCTATAGAGCGGAGCATGAAGCCGCGGATGTTTTTATCAACTACGAACTAGAGGAAGAGGCATTAGATGAATTACAGCAGTTTGAACAGCGTTTGCGCTTTGAAATACTGATTGGCAAAGTTCAGCCTAAAGAAGAATCAGAAATTTTGGAGAGGGTGAAAGAGAAGGCGGAAGAAATTGAAACCGCCTACCGCAGTATTGGCTCAGATGCGATTAAAAATATCTTCTCGGATATGCTGGCGCTAGCGGCTTTTGCGATCGTCATAGCCACCAGCAAGCGCGAAATTGCGGTTCTCAAGGGCTTCATGGATGAGGTCGTCTACGGACTCAGCGACAGCGCCAAAGCTTTTATCATCATTTTATTCACCGATATGTTTGTGGGGTTTCACTCACCCCATGGCTGGGAGGTGCTGCTAGAAGGAGCCTCTAAACATTTAGGCTTAGCTGCAAGCCACGACTTTAATTTTTTGTTTATTGCTACCTTTCCCGTCATTTTAGACACCATCTTTAAATACTGGATTTTTAGGTATCTCAATCGGGTGTCTCCCTCTGCCGTTGCAACCTACAAGAACATGAACGAGTAGATCTTCATCATGCCCCCAAAGCTCACGCCCGACTTGGTTTCTCTGCCGTTAGCCCATAGCGCTGCAAAATTTGGGGTTCGGGATTTGACGCTGTTGGGGTTAGGTTCCATCTTGGGCACAGGCGTCTTCGTCGGAATTGGCATCGCGGCTCATGTTGCCGGGGCAGGAGCGATCGCCGCCGTCATCATGGCTGCCCTCATGGCGCTAGGCAACGAACTCAACGCTGCGCAGCTGTCAGTTCAGCGATCGGCAACCAGCGGTACCTATGAGTATAGTCAAAAATATTTGAGTCCTTGGCTCAGATTTACGGCTGGATGGGCGTTTCTGCTAGCGAAAGTTGCTTCGGCGGCAACTGCCGCGCTGGGCTTTGCCGGATATTTGCTGAACGTGTTGGGCCAACCTGATTCCCTATGGCTGATGCCGATCGCGCTGCTCCTGATCGCGCTACTCACTCTAATCTTGCTGCAAGGTCTGCACCACGCCAGTTTTTCAAGGCGCTTGATGGTATTCGTGACGCTGCTTTCGCTGCTGATTTTTCTGGGAGCGGGGTTGGGATCAGCAGGGGAGATCGTCCTACCCATCTATTGGGATGCCAGTGGAGACTGGGATGTCAATGGAGATTGGGATATCAATAGAGATTGGGATACCAGTGGAGAGGGAGCGATCGCATCCATTCTCCAGGCAACGGCTCTCATGTTTGTGGCATATTTTGGCTTTGGACGCATGGCTTACCTGAGTCACGCTGTCCGCCAGCCTCGCCGCACGATTCCCCGATCCGTCTTGGTGCTTCTCAGTGGAGTCCTGCTGCTGTACTGGGGTGTGGCGATCGTTGTCCTTAAAGCCCTAAGCGCTGAAACCCTGGATGGCGCAGTCGAAACTTATGTCGCGCCGCTGGCGATCGCCGCCCGTCAGCTTGAGATGTCAGGCATTGCTCAGATCGTGGCAATCGGTGCCCTGACTGCGCTGCTGACCACGCTGCTCAACCTTATGCTAGATTGCGCCCAAATGCTGCAATCTATGGCAGAACAGCATGATATTCCCCAGAGCTTTGCCCGCTTTAATGCAGCCGGAACCACGCCGACGCTGGCAGTTTTGGCGGTGAGTGGGGCGATCGTCGGTTTCATTGGGGTCGGTGATGTCCAAACAACCTGGTCATTTAGCGCCTTTGCGCTACTCATTTACTGCGCCATTACTCAGCTAGCCGTTCTAAAACTATCGGCGCAAGAGCGGCTCTATCCCCGACTTTTCCCACAGCTAGTTTTTTGGGGCTGTCTATTTCTGGCATTTTGGGTCGATTGGCAAGTCTGGCTGGTGAGCTTGGGGCTGCTAGTCGTGGGTCTAATTTGGCGCGGCATTAACCAGTGGAGCGATCAGCAGTCTCAGGATTAACTGCTGCGAGAGTAAATGTGCTGATGGATTTGGGTGCGGATTAGCAGAAATCAGAGAGAATTGAGAGATCGGCAGAGGGTGGCGTTATGGCAGGGGTGAGGTGGAAATGGGTCGGTGGACTGCTGATTAGCGCGATCGCCCTTTTGAGTTTGAGCGGCTGCGCGACGGTTATTAGCCAAATCAATCGCAACATCGGCAATCCCCATTTGCTGTTGGGCAATCCTAGCGCGGCGATCGCCAGTCTCTCTACGCCCAGTAACTACCTCATTTCTAGACCTCAATACGCTCTGTCCTACAACCGCGATAAGGGCATTCCCAACTGGGTGAGCTGGCAGCTCAACGAAACCTGGCTAGGATCGCTGCCGCGTCCACAGTTTGAACCAGACACCTCTCTGCCTAAAGGCTGGTATCAGGTTAGCCCCGACGACTACACGGGCAGTGGCTTCGATCGCGGTCATGTGCTTCCGGCAGCCGATCGCAATCGTGACCCCCAGGACAGCCAATCCACCTTTTTGATGACCAACATTCTGCCGCAAGCCGCCGACAGCAATCGAGGGCCTTGGGAACAGCTAGAAAGCTACTGCCGAGCTTTAGTCAGAACAGGCAAAGAGCTTTACATCGTTGCGGGGTCGGCAGGAACAGGCGGAGTCGGGGAAAAAGGCAAGCGATCGATCATCGGGCGCGGCAAGGTTGCCGTTCCGGCAAGCACCTGGAAAGTGATTGTGGTACTCGATCGCTCTGGGTTAGGGCTAGCGGACATCACGACTTTGACACGCACCATTGCCGTCAATATGCCCAATCAGCAGGGCATCAAAGATCGCAAATGGCAGGACTTTAAAACCTCGATCGACGAAATTGAAAAGCTGACGGGGTATAACTTGCTTTCCAATGTTGCTCCAGCCGTGCAAACTGCGATCGAAGCCCTATGAGCCGTACGCCGACGCTGAAATTCGATCGCGGCACTCTGCTGCTGCACCCGCCGCCACGCGGTAAAGCCTGGGTGGATTTTGCGACATGGGACGATCGCGTTGAGCGGTTTCGGGTGCCTGCTCTTCAGTATCGGGCGCTGGTGGAAACCCTCCAGGCAGAAGGGACAGCCTTTACCGACGAAGCCAAAGCTTTTGTCCCCATTCAGCTCAATGCCCAGATGGAGCGATCGCCCTATCCCCATCAGCAGGAGGCTTTGACGGCTTGGATAGCAGCCGGACGACGCGGCGTTGTGGTCTTGCCTACTGCCGCAGGTAAAACCTATCTGGCACAAATGGCGATGCAGGCAACGCCCCGCAGCACGCTGATCACGGTGCCGACTCTCGACTTGATGCACCAGTGGTATGCCAATCTGCTGGCGACCTTTCCCGATGCCGAAATTGGGCTATTGGGGGGTGGCTCCCGCGATCGCACCGCCATTCTAGTTGCCACTTACGATAGCGCCGCCATTCATGCCGAGTCTTTGGGCAACCGCTATGCTCTGCTGATCTGCGATGAGTGCCACCATCTGCCCAGCGACTTTAATCGGGTAATTGCCGAATATGCGATCGCTCCCTATCGGCTAGGTTTAACCGCCACACCCGATCGATCGGACGGCAGGCACGTTGATCTGGATACCTTGCTGGGGGCGATCGTCTATCACCGCACAGCAGAAGACTTGGCGGGTCATGCCCTTGCCCGCCACGAAATTGTTCAGCTCAAGGTGGAGCTATCGCCGCCAGAGCGCCAGCGCTACGATCAGCTGATTGCCATCCGTAATGACTTCTTGCAGCGATCGAATATTTGGCTGGGCAGCATGCAGGGCTGGCAGCGGTTTGTCCAGGCAAGCGCCCAATCTCAAGCCGGACGACGCGCTATGTTGGCTCACCGTGAAGCCAGAGCGATCGCCTTGGGCACCGAAGGCAAGCTGCGGATTTTAGCTGAGCTGCTAACAAAGCATCATCCTGAGCAAATCCTGATTTTTACCAATGACAACGCCACCGTTTACCGTATTTCTCAAGAATTTTTGATTCCGGCTCTCACTCATCAGACCCCCGTCAAAGAACGCCACGAGATTCTGCAAAATTTCCGGGAAGGAAAATATAAAACGCTGGCAGCGTCCCATGTGCTGAATGAAGGCGTGGATGTGCCGGAAGCAAGCGTCGCCATTCTCCTGTCAGGTACGGGGTCGGCGCGCGAGTATATCCAGCGCTTAGGGCGGGTATTGCGCAAAGGAAAGGCAGAGAAATTTGCGCTGCTCTATGAAGTGGTTGCCGAAGAAACCACGGAAGAAGGGGTATCGCGCCGCCGTCGTCAGTCTCCTAAGTCTTCCGCCCAGCTAGAGCTAGTTGCGCCGCCTGCCTATCCTCAGCCCATCCGCGAAACCCGCCGCGCTGCCGAGGCATCTGCCCCCTATGGCATCGAATCTGGATCGGGTGAAATCGAGCCTGACGCGATCGCCCCTTCCTCAGAAGTGGAGTCAGACCTAGGAAAGTAAGTGTCCCTCTCAAAAAAAGTTGAAAAAGCTACATAAAAATCAAGTAACTTACTTAAAATCTTCCAGATACCGAGAATTAAGCAAGTATAATTGGTAACATAGGGTGATCGAGCTTTCTCATTAATTACCGATCAAATTATTACCAATCAAATTTATGGATCTCGAAGAGTTGGAGTCTCTCACCCGCGACACAGTAGAACAGGCGTTAAACCAGCTTCATGCCGCCAGTTTGCTAGCAGCTCAACTGGAAAGACAGATTGCCGAAACGGGACGATCGGTACAAGCCTTGAGCCAAACTCTAGAAACTTTTTTGACAGAACAGCGCCAATCGGGTGATTCTAGTTGAAGTCTTTCTGGATTTTACGCAGCCAATTTCTAGATGGGCTTTCAAACCAGCGGGTTCTCTAGCGTCTCATGAATAGTCTGTCTCAAGTGGGCTAAATTGACTGGCTTGACCAAATATTGAACTGCGCCCAAATCCAGCGCGCGTTGCCGATCGACCTGAAACGCGAAAGCCGAAACCACGATGACTGGAATCGATCGCCATTCTGAATTCTGCTGAATCTGCTGAAGCAGCGTGTAGCCATCGATATCCGGCAGCTTTAGGTCTAACAAAATGAGATGGGGTTGGAATTGGGTCATAGATGCCGCAAAGGAATTTCCTTGCTCTAAGCTCATCACATCCCATCCATAGTGTTCTAAGTAGTCGCTCATCAGCTGGCGGCTAGTGGGATTATCTTCAATCAACAAAATACGCACAGGCGATCTCGCACCAGATGCCGGAGTGGGAATCATCGTCTATACCATCTCTATGACTTAGGTTAGATATCCCTTGAAAGACCCACAAACCACTATGAAGAGCCATATGGAATTGTCGAAAATCTCATGAACGCAGGGTTGGTAGAACGCTCATTTTTCTCAAGAAACCCGTTTTTTGACTGACGAGTATTGTAGCGCGAGAGTTTAAGAAAAGACCTGCTCGGATCACATAATAGAACGAGCGCGAGAATATCAAAGGTTTCTATCGTTAAGATATAGCAACCGCCAAGGCAGTTAGGACGGAGACATTTTCGGTGAGGCGCTTCGCGCCCTACCAAAATTTTTTAGAGCAAACTGGCAACAGCTATACGACTTGGGTCAGGCTATACTACTTGGGTCAGAATGAGAGCCTGCTGTTTTATCTACGTTTCACTTCATGCATAAGATTCCTGTTACGGTAATCACCGGGTTTTTAGGGGCGGGCAAAACAACTCTGGTGCGCCATCTACTCCAGAATCCTCAAGGACGAAGAATCGCAGTTTTGGTGAATGAATTTGGTGAGGTCGGCATTGATGGCGACCTTCTGCGATCGTGCCAGGTTTGCCCAGATGAAGACGGGAGCGATCGCTCCTCAAGCTCAAGCCCCGATCTCAACCCCGATCTCAACATTGTCGAACTCACGAACGGCTGTCTTTGCTGCACCGTTCAGGAGGAGTTCCTGCCCGTCATGCAGGAGTTGCTAAAGCGGCGCGACCAGATTGACTGCATTTTGATCGAAACTTCAGGGCTGGCGCTACCCAAGCCGCTGGTGCAAGCCTTTCGCTGGCCTGAGATTCGTACCAGCGCCACAGTCGATGGGGTGATTACAGTCGTGGACTGCGAGGCTCTGGCGCGGGGAGAGCTGGTCGGCGATCTGGATGCCCTGCAAACCCAACGCCAAGCCGACCCCAATTTAGAACATGAAACGCCGATCGAGGAGCTGTTTGAAGACCAGCTAGCCTGTGCCGATTTGGTATTGCTGACGAAGGGCGATCGCCTCGATCTAGCTGCCCAAGACAAAGTGCAGTCTTGGCTGCGGCAAGAGCTGCGTCCCGGCATCAAAATCCTGCCCTGCCATCAAGGCGAGGTAAATCCAGATGTGCTGTTGGGCTTTAATGCTGCGGTGGAGGAAAATCTAGAGAGCCGTCCTAGCCACCATGACACTGAGGAAGAGCATGAGCATGATGACGACATCAACTCAGTACAATTCGTGGTGGATGCCGCCTTTGAGCCGACGAGTTTGGTAAAACGGCTGCAACTGCTCGTGCAGCAGCAGGAAATCTACCGGATCAAGGGATTCGTCTCAGTGCCCCATAAGCCGATGCGATTAGTGTTGCAGGGCGTAGGCGATCGCTTTGACTATTTTTACGATCGTCCCTGGCAGCCAGACGAAGTTCGTCAGACCCGACTGGTGCTGATCGGACAGGGGCTGGATCAAACTCAGATCACTACCGAGCTGCTGGCTGTGAGCTAGTCCTGTGAGCGAATCGAAGAACTCAGCAAGCCGTGATTGGCGTAGGCGGTAAGCTATTCTGGGGCGTGCGTTCTGTCCGTTACACCTAAAGACAGGCAATGAAGAAGTTGTTGAGTTGCTAGATAATGCCTTATGATAGTGGAGCGCAATCTAAGGGCGGATGGCGGAATTGGTAGACGCACCACACTCAAAATGTGGCGCCGAGAGGCGTAAGAGTTCGAGTCTCTTCCCGCCCATAGCTGATAATTTGACTGAATAGCTTAGGCGGTAAAGCCTGAGCTATTTCTGTTCTTAAGTGAAAAATTCTGCTTCACCCGGTTTGGGGATGGCAGAGGGCGATCGCCAAAGTTATGATTGTCGTACAGCATAAATATGAGGTCAATAGTTTTATGGCTCAGCGGCTCAAGCGGTGGGAATCCCCTCGCAACGAGGGCAGAAATGATAAGGGTCGAGGCGGCAGCGCCAGACAGCGGCAGAAGCAAAAGCAGATGAGAATGCTGAAACAGAAGCTAAAGCAGCAGAACGATCTCGGAGGCAATAGAAATGCCGAAGGCGGCAAGAAAAAAGAGGAGAGAACCCTGGTTCTCTCCTCTTTTTTATAGGTTCTTGTGAATAGCGCGATCGCTAGTGGTGGTGATGCTCACCGTGGGAGTGCCCATGCCCATGGTCGTGATCGTGGGAGTGCCCGTGATCGTGAGCGTGCTGGGCTTGGGCGATCGCCAAACTTGGATTTACCGCCAATGCCTGCTCAGACAACAGCGCCTCAATGTGTTCATCCGCCCAATCTGCCGCCATGTGTAGGAAGTCGTGACTGTCGTTGACGCAGGGCATCTGCACATAGGTGATGTCCGGACGCTTGCGCCGCAGGTTGTGAATAATGTGATCCACATCTAGCAGCGTTTCATGATTTTCGGTGGCAAAGCCGATCGGCATAAATACTAGCGCCGTTGCCCCCAAATCAATCAGGTTTCTTGCCGCTAGATCAGCATTCGGCTGTGTCCATTCAATCAGTGGCGTTTGGTGATTGAGCCAGCCGACCGAAATCAGCGGATAGCGGTTGATCAGCTTCTCACGAACTCGCTCGTACAATGCCTGACTTTCGTCAATGCCAGAGGTAAAGCCCTTCGCTTTATGAGGACAGCCGTGATTCATCAAAACGATCGCCGTTTGGGAAGGCAGATGCGCCACCGCCAAATCTTTGACGATTTTCTGATGCACTATGTCCGCCATCAGATCAATATAGGCTGGCTCATTATAAAAAGAGGGAATGTAGCGAATGCCTTTGACCCAATGCTCAGCGCCATTCCATAGCTTTGACAAAGCTTTGTTGACCTGCTCGACCGCGATGCCGCTCGTAAAGATCGAGTCTACGACCAGCAAGGGATAAATCAGCAGCTTGTCGAATCCTTCGGCTTGCACTTGAGTTAAAACTTGCTCTGGCAAGAAGGGCGCACAGAAGTTAAAGGCCTTGAAAACTTTGATGCGATCGCCCCATTTTTCCTTCAAATGAGCCTCAATGCCTTCCCGCTGCTGCTCAAAAATGGCGTTGTGGGGTGAAATGAAGTTGCCATGCTGGTGCCCCCACTCGTGCAGGTCAAAGACAGCCAGCAATTTTGCTAGAGGAGGGTAGACCCAGGTTGGCACCGGGGCAAACTTTGCGGTCAGCAGGTTGAGTGCCTGCTCGTTATAGTTGGCAAAATCTTCGTAGCTTTCCACTTCGCCATAGCCCATCAGCAGCACGGCAACGCGATCAGCTCCTGCGTCGGAGGCTGAAGCCTGGGGTTCTTGAAATTGCAGTTTTTCTGGGGTTGCGACCACGGTTTAACCTCTGTTTCTACGCTATTTTCTGCGTCATTATGTAGGGTAGAGCAGCAGTTCAAGCCTCACTCTGTTTCTCAAGGATAACATCCCCCCATAGGGGATATTCTGTTATAGGAAACATTCTCGAAACTTTGCGTTAAAAAAAGGCGCTAAATTGCCCGCGATCGCGTTGCCCAAACAACGAAAGAGAATCTCTGCCAGTTTCTCAATACTCAATCCCTCAGCATTCGATCACATTAACGGCTAGTCCACCCTGAGAAGTTTCTTTATATTTCACATGCATATCGGCACCCGTTTCCTTCATCGTCTTGATAACTTTATCGAGGGTGACAAAGTGACTGCCGTTTCCTTGCAATGCCATCCGGGCTGCATTAATTGCCTTCACGGATGCCATGGCATTCCGTTCAATACAAGGAATTTGCACCAGTCCACCGACTGGATCGCAGGTCAGCCCTAAGTTGTGTTCCATGCCAATCTCCGCTGCATGTTCGACTTGCTGCGGGCTACCACCGAGAACTTCCGTCAGTGCCCCAGCCGCCATTGAGCAAGCTACCCCCACCTCTCCTTGGCAGCCAACATCTGCCCCCGAAATTGAGGCGTTCTGCTTGTAGAGTAGGGCGATCGCTCCTGCCGTCAGCAAAAACCGCACTACGCCATCAGAATTTGCATCTTGACAAAAGCGTGTGTAGTAGTGCAAAACGGCTGGAATGATTCCCGCCGCGCCGTTAGTTGGCGCAGTCACCACCCTACCCCCAGCAGCATTTTCTTCATTGACAGCTAGAGCATACAAATTCACCCAATCCAAAATGCTCAATGGATCTTGCAGCACAGGACTTGGCGGTTGCCTCAAGTTTTGTAGGCTCAAGTTTTGTAGGCTCAAGCTACGATACAAATCTGGCGCGCGCCGCTTGACTTTTAAGCCACCGGGCAAAATTCCTTCAGTGGTACAGCCCCGATCGACACAATCCTGCATTACATCCCAGATCCTTAGCAGCGCCTGTCGCACTGCCGCCTGAGATTGCCAAATGGCTTCGTTTTCCAACATTAGCTGGCTAATGGATAAATGGTGCTGCTGACATAGATTTAGTAGCTCAGCTGCTGTCTGAAAGGGATAGGGCAAGATATTGTCTGCTAGAGGCGTCGGATGGTGAATTGCCTCTTCGTTCACCACAAAACCACCGCCGATCGAATAGTAGGTTTTCTGAGCCATGTCGTGACCTGCTGAGCCATAGGCAGTAAAGCGCATACCGTTGGGGTGGTAGGGGAGCGATCGCCCGCAAAACACCAGATGTTCTGACTCTCGAAATTCAATAGTCTGCTGTTTTAGCAAAGATAGGCGCTCAGTGCTACGGATGCGCTGGATATTCATCTCAATGGCTGCTGGATTAACCTGATCAGGAACTTCCCCTTCCAAACCCAGCAATACTGCGATATCACTGCCATGTCCTCGTCCAGTAGCACCTAATGATCCAAAGAGTTCTACCCGAATGAATTCGACTTGTGGCAATTGTCCAGCATGGAGTAACCCTGTTGCAAATTGCAGCGCTGCCCGCATGGGGCCAACTGTATGTGAGCTGGAAGGCCCAATTCCTACCTTGAACAGATCAAAAACGCTGATCGCCATCAAAATTCCTGCCTAATGCTGAACTCACCCAGTAACCCGGATTTGGAAGGTTTTTGTTGTGAGGTGAGCGAAGCTCACCTCACAACAAAAACCTTCCGACTTTGCACTCTCAACTACTGCGAAGTTAATCACTGAGATAGCTCTGATTGTAGGTGTAAAAGTTCTTAGAGCCGCCTGTAAACTGCATTGCCTTTATGGCTGTCGCCAGCTTCCTCAGAACATTTTTGGTGGAGTGCTTCGCGCTCCACCAAAAATTTCCCTGTCCTAACCGCCTTGGCGGTTGCCACAACTTAGAAATCACTCCATGGCATATCGAGATATCAGCGTTACGCTGTCTGCACAAGACCATCAGGAGATTTAGAGAAGCGATCGCCTGAACTGGTTGGCTTCAAAAACGACTACGACCTACCACAACCTTAATGAATATTGAAATGCTGCTAAACTGACAGAACAGATGGCTGATACCTTGCTAGCTGTGGGAAGCGAGGCAATAAGCAGCGAACATTTATCGGGGAAAAGAAGATGTCTAAAGAGAAAAAAGGCAACAAAGAGACCAAAAAGCCAAAGGGAGAGGCTGGATCTAAAAAAGAGAAGAAAGATCCCAAGCGATATGACGGTATGGGGGGCAGGTAGTGTCGAGCTGCTCGACCTTCAGTTACCTCTAAGGCTAGAAGGGGCAGATCTGCCCCTTTCAAATCACATCAACCCTACAGAGTTTCAATCATCTCTGATTTGGAAAACCTCACCTTAGCCAGCTCGGCATATTTGTCGTCGTCTGCCCGATAGCCCGCTGCGCAAGCTACCACTGTGGCAAATCCTTTTTGGGGAAGTCCCAGTACCGAATCGTACTTGGCAGGATCGATTCCCTCCATGGGGCAGGTGTCAACGTTTAGCAGAGCGGCACAGGTCATGAAATTACCCAGTGCAATGTAGGCTTGTCGGGCTGCCCATTCATTGGCTTGGAGGCTGCGTGCGCCATAAATCACGTCACTGACTATGACGTTACGATAGCCCGCTATAGATTCTGTAGAGACATTGCGTACTTCAGCGGTGCGAGCCACAAAGCGATCGACATCCTCGGTCGTCAGATTTTTGCGGATGGTGAACACCACATAGTGAGAGCAGTCGGTCACCTGCGCCTGATTCCAGGAAAGCGGTCTTAGCTGTGCTTTCAGGTCTGCACTGGTGATGACCAAAAACTTCCAGGGTTGCAGCCCGTAGGAAGAGGGCGTTAGCACGAGGGAATCTTCAAGCGCTGCCCAGATTTCTGGTGAAATCACCTGGGCAGGGTCAAATTTTTTGGTTGCGTAGCGCCAGTTGAGATGTTCCAGCAAGTCTGTTGTTGTGGTGGGAGTCATAAGTAGAAGGAATAATTCGGACTCTGTTTGACCCTGTTGATCATACTGCACAGGATTTAAGCCGTCTGTGTTGGCAACTATAGAATTGACAATTATGGCTGTCGCCCGTTTGGTTAGGGTGGTCGCTATATTGCCAATCCTCAGTGGATCGCAAGGCTTACACTCGATCCCCCCAACCCTCTTAAAAAGAGGGCTTCAGAACTCAAAGTTCCCCTTCTTGAGGGAGATCGAGGGGGATCAGACACAAGCATTTTTAGCGTGAGCATTGGTTTGCGATCTACTGACCCTACTCAAGCAGACTGAACTAAGCTATGTCTGAGTGCGTACTAATCCATGAATAATCTCATGCCTGAATGGGTCTTACCGCCTGAAAACTTAGCTCTTTTATCCAATGAAGTTCATGTCTGGCAAGCTTCCCTGCGTCAGCCTCCAGAACAGGTTGAACGTCTGGCAAAACTTCTATCAGTCGAGGAGCAGGACAGAGCTGCCCGGTTTCGGCGGGAGCGCGATCGCCTCCACTTCATTAGCGGACGCGGCTTGCTTCGCGAGATGTTAGGGCGCTACTTGGCGATCGCTCCCGCTCAGATTCAGTTTGGCTATGGCGATCACGGCAAGCCTTTTGTCGTTTCTGCGCCTGAGCTGAAGCTCACCGATCTCCAGTTTAATATGTCCCATGGGCATGAGCTGGCGCTGTATGCCATTGGTCGCGATCGCCCTGTGGGGATTGATGTGGAATATGTTCGTCGTCCTGTCGCCGATTTGGAGCAGTTGACGCAACGATTTTTCTCTAAACGAGAACATGCGACGCTACTAGCTTTGCCGCCCCATCAAAGAGTCAAGACATTTTTTCGCGGCTGGACTTGTAAAGAGGCTTATCTCAAGGCGATCGGAACTGGGTTGACTGAACTAGATCAGGTTGAAGTGGCTCTGACCCCCGACATCCCCCCTAAACTCATTCTTAGTTCTGACTCAACAGGCTGGTGGCTTCACATTCTAGAACCACAGCCTGACTATACGGCAGCACTGGTAGCTGCGATCGCTGAGCCAAGCCAGCCCCCCCATCTGCACTATTGGCGAATAGGCAGCGAATAGGTGGTAGTCCTCAAAATGTAATGATTTTTTAGGGGGTGGGCTTCGCCCACCCCCTAAAAAATCATTACATGAATACCAGTACCGAATAAGTTTCTAAATTGGCAAGATCGCAAACTTTTCAAAAGTCATGGTTGCCGGAAGTGTAAGCGTTTTCCCAAGGTGTATGATGAGAGAGCTTAATTTTTAGAAAGATTTGCTGTAGGAGACTTTCCGATGCTGACTCTTAAGATTGTTGTTTATATCGTTGTTGCATTTTTCTTGGGGCTATTTGTTTTCGGATTTCTGTCAAACGATCCGGCTCGTAACCCTAACCGCCGGGATCTTGAATAGGAAGCTTGCTCTCAGGTCATAGGTCTATCATCAGATACCTGTTAGCTCCTGAGTCAGTGTTGAGGACGGCTAAAGGTCTGAATTTGGGCTGTCCGTCTGTCGTATTTCGATTAGAGTATGCCCTATTCGGTTCCACCGCCTCTACCTCCAGTCGTCAACCTTCTGTCGTCTGAGAAAGTATCTTCACCTGTTCATGCCAGTCCTCATCCCGCCGCAAAGGCTGAGCCAGAGTTCAGCAGATCTGTGGGTGGCTCTGAATTAAGCGATCGCTCCAGCCCTGCGTTGCCCGTGGAGTCCTCTCAGGCGGCTGCTCTGGGTCAGCCCCTTCAGATCAGCCTAGCAAATGCCCCTGAGTCGCTACCTGAACAGGAGGGTAAGGCAAAGCTTTCGGAGGGGCAAGGGTTCATGCTGGCTCAGAGGCAGAGTAGCGTCAAGCTGCCAGAAATTAGCGCCTTGGCGCGAAACGCGATCGCTGGTTCGGATGCTGCTTCAAGGCGATCGATCAATCTTGTCCAAGCCTTTAGATCGGCTCCACTACCTGAAGTTCGATCAAGGGGAGGGGCGGCGATCGCGCAGGCTGGAACGCTGCAAGACGAGCAGTCTATCGATCAGTCGTTGCCTTTTCCGCCACCCGATCCCCTGCCTACGCCTACGCAGACTACGCCCATACCCACGCAGCCTGCCCCCCAGCCTCCAGTTCCCAACACTCCGGCTCCATCGGCTCCCACAGATGGACAGATTCTGACGATTCCGACCCAGCCACAAGCTCCTCCACAAACTCCTCCACAAGACCCTCCGCAACCTCCTGCGGGTGTCCCTGAAGCCGCTCCAGACGGTCAGCCGCCTGCTGCCCCGGTGACTGAAGTGATTGAGCTGAACGCCGATCGCCAGGAGTATGAACAGCAGCAGCAGGTGTTCACGGCAGAAGGGAATGCCGTCATGCGGTTTCGTCAGGCGGTTTTATCTGCCGATCGCATTCAGGTGAATTTGCCTAACCGAATTGCGGTGGCGGAGGGCAACGTGACCCTGACTCGTGGACAGCAGGTTCTGAAGGGTCAGCGCTTTGAGTACAACTTTGTTCAGGGTGACGGCACGGTGTTTGCGGCATCGGGAGAGCTAAATGTGCCTGCCGCCACCACCGACTTTTCGACCGCGCCGCCGCTGCCCGGAGCGATCGTTCCCGGACAGTCGGTGGGCAACCAGGTGAGTGCGGGTCAGCCGCTCCAGGTTACGGGTAGCGCAGGAGGCATCACCTTTGGCGCATCGGGAGGCGGTCAGCCAAACAGCAGCGGCTTAGCGGGACAAATTAACCGTTTGCGCTATGAGGCTGAGCGGGTGGACTTTACGCCAGAGGGTGGGGTGGCAACCAATGTGCGGCTTACCAATGATCCCTTCTCGCCTCCAGAACTCGAAATTCGCACTCCCCAGCTCACCTTTAGCCGCCTGACTCAAACAACGAGCCTCTTGCGCGCGCGCAACCCGCGAGTAGTGTTTGATCGCGGTCTTTCGCTGCCGCTGTTTCGCAACAGCGTTGTGTTTGGTAGACAGCGCAGCAGTTCGGGTTTGGTGCAGTTTGGATTTGACCAAGACGAGCGGGGCGGCTTCTTTATCGAACGACCGTTTGAAGTGATTGCGACTCCGACTGTGCAATTCACCCTCACGCCGCAAATTTTGCTGCAACGCGCCTACGACAACGGCGATTTCTTGGGCGGTTCGGCTTTTGGATTGCGATCGATCTTCACCGCCAACCTCAGCCCCACAACTCTGTTCGCAGGGGAAGCCTCACTCACTAGCCTCGACCTGGGAGAAGTGGACAGCAACCTTCGAGCCAATGTTGGCGTTGAGCAGCAGATTTGGAACCATCGCCTGTCGGTAGGCTACACGTTCCGCGATCGCCTGTTTAATGGCTCCTTGGGCTTTCGGAATGTGCAAAGTAACTTGGGCATTGTCCTCAGTTCGCCCCAAGTCCGTTTGGGCAATACGCAAATTAATCTCACCTATCAGGCAGGTGTGCAGTTCTTAAATTCTGAGGTTGATGCAGACAATCCTCTTTTGCCACCGTTGCCACGCGCCAATAACCGGATCAATTTGACCCGCTACCAGGTTACTGCCAACCTCAACCGCACCTTTTATCTGTGGATTGGCACTGCGCTACCCCCAACCGCAGATGCAGGATTGCGCTTCACTCCCAACCCTGTGGTTCCTTACTTGGCGATAGATACTTCCCTAAGAGGCACAGCCAGTCTTTATAGCAATGGTGATACTCAGAATAGCCTGACGGGTACGATCGGGCTTTCGGGGCAGTTTGGGAATTTCTCGCGTCGTGCGTTTGATTACACGGCTTTCCGGATTGCCTATTCTCAGACGGTGCTAGATGGCAAGTCGCCTTTCTTGTTCGATCGCATTGAAGATGAGCAGGTGTTGACTTTGGGCTTTACCCAGCAGATTGTGGGACCGATTAGGTTTGGGGTGCAAACCTCTCTCAGCCTAGATCAAGGGCGCACGATTGATACGATCTACACGCTGGAATACAGTCGGCGCACCTATGCCCTTGCTCTTAGCTTCAGCCCGATTCGCAATGCGGCGGGTATAACGCTTCGCATCAGCGACTTCAACTGGTTTGGCGATCCGGGGAGGTTTTCAGGAATTGGTGCCCCTCCGGTTTCCAACGGCGTTCAGCCTTCTAATTAGGTTTTCTCTAACTAGGCTTCTCTAACTAGACTCTCTCTAAAAAGGCAGCGCATTCCACATGGGGGGTTTGGGGGAAGAAGTCTGCGGGACGAACTCGCGTGATGCGATAGCTCTGGCTCAGCAGCTTGAGGTCGCGCGCCAAGGTTGAGGAATTGCAGCTTACGTAAACAATGCGATCGGGCAGGATGCTGAGTAAGGTGGCAATGACGCTTGGATCGCAGCCTTTGCGGGGCGGATCGAGCAGCACAATATCTGGGTGAACCTCTAGCTGAGGCAGCAGAGCCTCAACGGTGCCAACTTGAAAGGTGACATTAGTAATGCCGTTCAATGCCGCATTCACCTGAGCCTGTTCGACGGCTTCGGGTTGCACCTCTAAAGCGATCGCCGCTTTGAGAAACTTTGCCAACGGCAGGGTCATTGTGCCAATGCCACAGTAGGCATCGACCAGCACTTCGTGACCTTGTAGATTTAGCTCAGACTCGATCGCCTTGAGCAACCCTTCTGCCTGTTCGGTGTTCACCTGAAAGAAGGTGTTGGGCTGAATTTGAAACTTCAGTCCGGCAAATTCTTCGGTCAAGTAGCCTTGTCCAATAATGCACTGCGTCTCTGCCCCAAAGATGGCGTTAGTGCGATCGGGATTCAAGTTTAAACAAATGCCCACCAGCTCAGGATATTTTGTCATCCAGGTTTGAGCCTGTTCTTCTAACCCGATGAGATTTCCTTCTTTCGTCACCAGCGTCATCAGCACTTCACCTGTCCGTCGCCCCACCCGCAAGCTCAAGTGGCGCAATTTGCCGCGATGTTTGGCTTCGTCATAGATACCCCAGCCGCGCTCCTGGATGTCTTGCTTGATCTGCGCCAAGAAAGGATTGAAGCGATCGTCTTGAATGGGGCACTGGTTGAGGTTAATCAACTGATGGCTGCCCTTCTGGTAGTAGCCCGCCTGAACTTGCCCAGTTGCCGATCGCATCAGCGGATAGGTCGTCTTGTTGCGATAGCCCAGCGGTGCAGAGATGGCCAAGACTGAATCAATGGGGATGTCGGCAAAGCCGCCGATACGTTCTAGATCTTGAATAATTAGGTTGCGCTTTGCCTGGAGCTGAAAGTTGTAATCGACATGCTGCCACTGACAGCCGCCACACTTGTCGGCAACAATGCAGCCCGGTCGCACCCGATGCTCTGAGGCTTCTAAGACTTCCTGTAGCTTGCCGTAGGCATACTGAGGCTTGACTCGCATCAATCGTACCCGAACGCGATCGCCTGGAACGGTGTCTGGCACAAATACAACCCTGCCTTCCCAACGCCCAACGCCATCGCCATTGTTGCTTAGGTCAGCGATCGCGATCTCTAGTAGCTGCCCCTGCTGCCATTCGGATGGCAATTCAGATTGTAATGTTTCGGTTTCCATACTCTCAATCCTACTCCCCTAGCTCCATTGCTGACTATTAGGCAGTTCGTTGACTCCATAGGGTGGATTGCTTAAGCGAAATTAGGAAAGGCTGAAGCAGAATTGATAAAGCCTTAAGCAAAATCAGGAAACGAGTTAGCAAAATCAGGAAACGAGTTAGCAAAATCAGAAAACGAGTTAGCAAAATTAAGCAAGGCTTGAGCAAAATCAGGAAACAAGTCAGCAAAATTAAGCAAGGCTGAAGCAAAACCAATCAGCGCTTTGGCGATCGCTGTGAAAGGGTGTTTGAAAAGTGTCAATGACTATCCAAACTGCCCCCACATTCCCCAATTCTGGGGGACTGTGAACAAGAATTGAGTCGAAAGCTTCCTGAAACTGTGGGGTTGGGGAGCAAAGGCGGAACATTTGAATCTTTCCAGATATCTTTATAAGGGCTAGAGCGATCGCTAGATTGCTTCTGGAGCTTAGCCGGGAGGGGGGAGTGAAATCTCGATATGACTCCTTATTGCTTGAGCTTAGACTAAGGCTACGCAATGTACAACTTTCCTGAAACACCGTAGAAACAGCCCTCACCCTAGCCCTCTCCCAGCAGATGATGAAATTCAGCGCTGGTTGTGGGAGTCCAAAGATCTCAGTAGTGTTGTCTGATAAGCTTGACCCTATCAGCAGCGATGAGTGAATCTATAGCTCAGCGTAATATGCCCATGCACACCGATCGCAGAGAGCCGATTGGTTGTAATGGAGCAGTGATACTGGTGCGGGTAAAGGTGATGTTAAGTGGTACGGAGTTAGATGAATGAATGATGGTCTAGTTTCCATAAAAAAGATAACCAAGAAGGTGCTTCCCTCTCCTCTCCTTCAGATTCTGCGAAGAGCGCTTGGCAAAGATGATCCATCTCGCTACGCTTCGCTTCCTCGATATAAGGGCAGATCTGAAACAGTGTTGCAGTGCTGCATTTCCTATAACAGACATGGGGGCTACTGTGTACCGTTGTCATCTCTTCATCGACCCGCCACACAGAAGATTTTATCGGGTAGAGTCTGGGAACCTAAAACCATTGAGTTCATAACAAGTCATTGTGGATCAGGTGACGTTATCCACGCAGGCACCTATTTTGGCGACTTTGTCCCGGCGCTCTCTAGAAAATGTTCTCCTCATGCAAAAATTTGGGCATTTGAACCCCATCCAGAAAGCCATCAATGCGCGCTGATTACGATCGCCCTCAACAGCCTCCGCAATGTGGAGCTTATCAATGCTGGTTTAGGTTCTCAACAAAGTTCTATGTCGCTGGTGGTCGCTGACCAAGCGGGTCAATCGTTTGGAGGAGGCAGCAAACTCGCCGAATCAGAGGATGACTTTGTGGGTCAGGCGATTGAAGTGAAAATCTTAAGAATAGATGATGTTATTCCTCCTGATAGAAACGTATCAATTATACAGTTGGATGTGGAAGGCTTTGAACAACAGGCACTAGAAGGGGCGATCGCAACTATTAAGAGGTGCAAACCCATACTTATCCTAGAAAGTCTTCCCCATGAAGATTGGCTATCTGCAAATCTTCTCCCGATTGGATACAAGATCACGGGGAAGATTCATGCTAATTCAATCCTTTCGATTTCTTAGTTTTCAGCACAGTAATTTCTCCAGCCGCCCTCAAGTTGAGCATTAGCTGAATTAGAAAAACTCAGCTAATGCTCAAGCTTGGCGCTCTCAAACTCAATTGGAGCTTCCATACAATTAGATCTTGCTCAAGCAAAATTTGTACATCAAAGCTCAAAATCAACATTTACTTGAGCAAAATCTAGTTTTGTTCAAGCAAAACCTGTGAACAAGAACTCAAAATCAGCTTTGCCCTAAAAACTGGGTGAGTAGCGGAGGGCTGATGCTCAATTTGGTTCAGCCCTTCGCTACCTCTATTCAATCGATCGCCTTCCCTTAGCCGTTGGTGGGTCGATGCTGAGTGATTCTGGTAAAAAAACGCTTAGTTAGTAGATCTAATGTGGAGTAGGTAAGATCACTGGCTTCGTTGACAGACGGATGAAAATAGTTTGCCTGTTTGTGCGTATCAACGATATTATTGAGCGTGAGAATGATCTCTTACTCAATTCGTGCAGTGGTTCTATTCTGAGGGAATAATTGTCTAAATAGTAGTCAACCCTCAACTCTAGCGTGTCTTTAATGGAGAATATAAAGCGATGAGAAATCGATCTATTGTTGCTTCTTTGCTGGCTATGGTTGTGTCTGAATTTGCGATCGCTGGCATCGTTCATGCAGCAGGTATCCCTCTACTTAACTATACTTGCCCTACGGGGATTGAAGTTCACGCTGATGAAGGGGGCTACTTTTACATCAACGGGGAAGAGGCGAAGCTTCAAAAATTCAGTGAAACTTACTACGAGGCTACCCTTCGCCGTATCACGGTCTCGGTCACTTTAAATCCCGATGGCACCACAAATATGTCTTACACAAGACGTAATGGGGCTAATGGTATTTGCACAGCTCGAACCTAACTCAACATCTGAGTCGTACTCGTTTGACCAGTACGACTCAAAAAGCTTTGAGCATTGCAAGCGTAAAATATTTTACTGATTAATCCACAAATTTACGATCGCCACTGGCTTGATGATAAAAGCGATCGTCAAGCCATTTTTACACGCAAAGATTCTACTGATTCACCTTAATTGACAAACTATAGGAAAGGATTCTGTCTATCTACCCAAATCAGGGTGTTATACGAAAACTTTCGGTATATTTGCCTTCTCTAGGGTGTTATACAGAAGCTTTCAGCCTAATAGTAGTTATGTTTCAAGCTAAATTCTAAAATAAGTGACGGAACAAAATGAGTAGATTAATAGATCTAAGCCACACAATTGAGGACGGACTAATAACCTATAAAGGTTTGCCTGCCCCAGTGATTTGCGACTATTTGAGCCGAGAAGCATCAAAAAAGATTTATGCGGAAGGGACAACCTTTCAAATTGGACTAATCGAAATGTGTTCAAATACGGGAACCTATCTAGATTCACCTTTCCATCGTTACGAAAATGGAAAAGATATCTCTGAGCTTAACCTTGAATCAATGGCAAGTTTAGTGGCTGTCAAAGTGATTGTTCCTGAAAACATTACCGCTATAAATGAAGAATATTTTCGCGATATTAATGTGTTAGGCAAGGCTGTTCTCGTTCAGACAGGTTGGTCTAGACATTGGAATACAGGGCAATATTATGAAGGACATCCTTATTTGACCGAGGATGCAGCTCGATTCTTGAAGAATAACGGAGCGAAATTAGTTGGCATTGATACTTACAATATTGATGATGTAAGTGGAAAAGAACGTCCTGTTCACTCAGTACTGCTTGGCTCAGACATTCTGATTGTTGAGCATATGTGTAACCTTGAGGCGGTGCCTAGTAGTGGCTTTAAATTCTATGCTGTACCAGTAAAAGTTAAAGGTTTCGGCACGTTTCCAGTGCGCGCATTTGCGGAAATTGCAACATAATATCGCGCTGCACCGAAACGTTTGAATATGGTTGGTTAAGTTGTAAGAGTCATCTGCGTCCGGTGAGTGCGAACGTTAGCTTCAGCAACGATTGTTGAATTCATTACCCAAAGTATCTAGCCAAGCAGATTTAACGATTAGTCATGCCTCAAATTGGTAAAACCGAAAGAATTATTAAGCTCAATGAAAGGTTTGACACTGCCGATGCGGCACCCGTGCTTTCTGCCAACGGACGGTTCTTGGCATTTGCATACGATTTGGGTAATTTAGTCCCTAATGATCCAGCAGGGGAAGGCTCAGACGTATTTTTGCTCGATTTAGTGACAAAGCAAATCCAACTCGTATCTATTTCTTCTCAAGGGGCTAACGGCGATCGCTTTGCCTTCTATGACTCTATCAGCATTTCTGGCGATGGTCGATATGTGGCCTTTGCTTCCGATGCGACAAATCTGGTGCCAAGTGATCTTAATGGAGAAACCGATGTCTTTGTGAGGGATATTCTGACGGGTACAACGACTCTGGCTTCCGTTAGTTCCAACGGTAGTCAACTCGCTGCCAATACACGGGATTTTAATCTCAGACCCGCAATTTCTGCGAACGGGCAGTTTGTGGCGTTTCAATCTGAAGCCAATAATCTTGTCTCAAATGATACTAATAATGATGATCAAGATATTTTTGTTCGAGATTTAAGGGCGGGAACAACGACTCGCGTTTCCGTTAATTCTCGCGGCGAACAGTCAAAGCCTTGGAACCGTATAGCTTCAGCCGACTCGCGATCTCCTTCAATTTCAGGCGACGGTAGATTTGTAGCATTCGAATCAAATGCTATTAATCTCGACAGCCGCGATACGGGAGCCAACAACTTTGATATCTTTGTGCATGATCGCCAAACAAGCCAAACTCAGCAAGTTTCAGTCAATTCTCAAGGGTCTGTAGCAGTCGGAGAAAGTTCTCAAGAAACTACAATTGGATTCTCAAAAACGAGTGGGTCAAGTAATGCAGTAATTTCAGCAAATGGTCGCTATGTGGTGTTTCAATCTGGTGCGACTAATCTCATCCCCAACGATAACAACGATCGGGTGGATATCTTTCGCCATGATCTACAAACGGGTGAAACAGGATTGGTTTCGGTGGGGTTGAACGGAAGTCTGGCAAATGCAGGCAGCCGTATTGGTTTTAGTCGAAATGGAGCAATTTCCAGCGATGGGCGCTATGTCGTTTTTCAATCATTAGCCAGTAATTTAGTTCCTAATGACGTTAATAACGCATTGGATGTGTTCGTTCGTGACATGGTAGCGGGCACCACTGAACGAGTGTCAGTCAACTCTAATGGACAGGAAGCAGTAGGGGGTCGTCCAGCCACCGCATCAGGCGATGGCACTATTTCTGATGACGGACGATACATCGCGTTTCTATCTCAAAGCGCGAACTTAGTTGATGATGTCTCTGCTCCCTTGGGTGTTGATATTTATCTACGCGATCGCTTAGCAACATCTGATAATCTTGACAATAACGACAACCCCAATTCTGGGAAAGCAATAGTCGGTAATGCTGGCAAAAACCGCCTAGTGGGTGGCAAAGGAGATGATTCGCTGAGTGGTTTGAACGGTAACGATCGCTTAATTGGTGGCGCTGGCAATGATTTGTTGCTTGGCGGGGCGGGTCGTGACCAATTTATCTATACGCAGCTTAGCGATCGGCAAGACCAGATTTTAGACTTTAAACCGCGCCAAGACAAAATTGTGCTAGAAGGCTTACTCGATCGCGTTGTGCGAGGCGGATATTCTGGTGGCAATGCAATTGCCAAGGGCTATGTCAAGTTTCAACACATTGGGAACGACACCCAAATTATAATTGATCGTAACGGTAGAAAACCAGGAGAGATTACGCCTCTTGCGACAGTAAATGACATATCGATTACAAAGCTAAAGCAACCCTACAACTTTATTTTTTAGTAAAAAATTGTATTAAACTAAGGAAAATATAAATATGATTAATAGCTAACGTTGCCCATGCTTTTCAACCGTCGAGAGGTTATTAGTTTGAGTTCAAGGTTATCTACGGCGAATGGTAGGCAACGTTGGATCTTCAACACAGCTTTGAGCATTGGAATTGCCAAATTTTATTACGCTTACCAGCCTTAACATTTCCGTTGCATTATACAAAGCAGTCTTCACTAGATTCTTGAATAGTTTTCCTATGCCTCTACGCCAGTTATTTGCCCTTCTGAGCTTAACAACATCTGGATTAGTTATTCAAGCACCCCTGCTGGTCGCGCAAACTCCTGTCTCAAATAATAGAGATCAATTACAACAAGAATGCATTATTCATAGTCCCGTAGATATATTTGCGGGCCGATATCTTTACTCGCCATTATTATCACTTGCTCCGCCTGATCCTAACCCTGAACCACCTCGTCAAATACCTGATAATTCATCGCCCGCTGAAGCGGAAATGCGTGAAGCAATTGATCTTAATCCTACAGACATAAATAACTATTCTCAGTTAACAAATTTCCTTGAAGACGCTGATCGACTGCCTGAAGCAATTAGTATCTATCGTCAATGGATTCAAAATGCACCTCTATCACGTTTGCCTTACATTCGCCTGGGGAGCGTACTGTTAAAACAAGGGGAAATTGATGAAGCAATCAGTACCTATCGCAGAGGACTTCAAGTTCAGTTAGGGGCTGATGAGGTTCATCTTTTTGACATTTTGTCGCCGTCGAGATTCCACATCGCAATTGGAGACTTATTGCAACTTCAAGGGAAAGAATCAGAAGCTCTAGAGAGTTATATTCAGGGTGTTGAGCAAAATTTTGCTGCCACAACTATGGGTAATGGCGTATTGGGAAATTCCCGCCCTGATGCCAGAGAATATCAACAGATGCTAGACGTACAGCAGGCAGAGCGCATCTATCGCAATCTCATCCAGGCGTTGCCTAACGTAGCGTTTGGATATTACAGATTGACCGAACTTCTAGCATCACAGAACCGCTTTGACGAGGCGATCGCTCTGTATCGAAGCTGGATTCCTCTTGCGCCGGATCCGCCGATCATCAATGATCTAAACTTTAATATCCGACCAGACCAATACTTAGCAGATCTGATACAGCGAAAGGCAACCCATCTCAGAGAAATGGGTGATTTTAATGGGGAAGTTGCGACTTACCGTACCCTTATAGAGATTCAACCAGAAGACAGTTTTAATCGTGTCTATTTGGCCAAGGTTTTAGTTGAAAAAGGCGACTTGGAGACAGCCGCGGATGAATATCGTCAATTGACTAGCGAGAATCCAAGCCGGGGTGTTTTTCACGTAGTGTTGGGCACTATACTCCATTGTCAGGGCGATACAAATGGCGCATTTTTAGCCTATACTCAGGCTGCTTCATTGAGAGAATCGGAGCTGCCTGGATATCACTTCCTAGGAAACTTAGAGGTGAAGCAGGGGAGATTAGAGGAAGCAGCTAGAGCTTATCGTAGAGTTTTAGAAATACATCATTTATCTGAATTAGGTTTGCTTTCTCCTGGAGAATTTCAGCAATATGATGAACTTTTTCAACAGCGAAGGTGGCAAGAAGCTATCTCTTTTTATCAAGAGTTAGTTGAGTCTACACATTCAAATTCAATCTCTCCTCCATCCTTCCCTTAAAACCTGAATAGGACTTACGAACTTGATGCTTAAAACTTATTGCAGGCATGGGGACGTTGCTTCAGACTATTAGCGCAAAAAATACTGTTGTCGAGCCAAGCACCAAGGAATCAACGATGACAAACAATACTCCTTACAGAACTGGTCAATGTAGATGCGGACAGGTTCAATTTGAAATCAATTCAAAACCGCTAATTACCATGGCATGTCACTGCATCGGGTGCCAGCAGATGACGGCAAGCGCTTTTAGTTTGAGCGCACTTTATCCAAGCAGCAGTTTCAAGGTAACGTTGGGTGAACCTGTCATCGGTGGACTACATGGTGCAACGCGTCATTATTTCTGTGCACACTGCATGAGCTGGCTGTTCACGCGCCCGGAAGGTATGGATGAATTCGTCAATGTCCGAGCAACTATGATGGATGATGCCCAAGCTTTTAGTCCATTTATCGAAACCTACACGGACGAAAAGCTACCATGGGCAACGACACCTGCCGTCCATAGCTTTAACAAACTTCCATTACCAGAGCATTTTCCAGCGTTGCTCTCCGAGTTTGCAAAACGACATCAATAGCAGGGCTGCATAATGTCGGAGATTCAACCAGGGCGATCGGTTATTCCTGCCAAGCCCCAGCAGCAATTGGTCGGTTGCGAGAGATGGATTAGGATACATCGAATTAAATAGTTAAGCATTGCAAATTGTATGCTATCTCTGTCTCATCACTTTCTCACAATGGCTTACAACAACGCTTGGGCAAATTATCGCTTACTCAAAGCCTGTTGTTGTCTTAATCAAGCTGATTTTGTTGCGGCAAGAACAAGTTTCTTCCCCTCAATTAAAGCTACATTGAACCATCTATTGACAGTTGACTGGTATTACGTTGACGCTTTGGAGCGAAGCATAAGAGCCGACCCGCCCAATGCTGAAGCTTGGAAATTTTTTGAGCCTGAAGAGCCATTTGATACCTGCGCTGAACTACACCAAGAACAACGAAAAACAGATGAACGCTTAATCACGTTCTGTCGGTCAATGACGGATACGCTCATGACTGAACCAGTAGGTATCCCAAGAGCTAATGGGATTCAAATAGAGCAGAGGTCACGCCTGCTTGCCCACCTCTTTCAACACCAGATTCATCACCGTGGACAAGTTCATTCAATGCTTGCAGGAACACCCATCAAACCGCCTCAGCTAGACGAGTTCTTTTGTGCTGATGAAGCAAAATTGCGAGAATCTGATTTTCGAGAGCTTGGGTTTTCTGAACAAGAAATATGGGAGTGTTGATCTTACGGGTGGGACTGTACAGCAAGGTTGCCTATCGGTCTTCAAGGTCGGGCTATACTAACGAAAAAGCATCGTAATTGGAAAACTTTTGGGATCTCTGTGACTCATCTTGATGGACTCCTTTGGACACAACAAGGCTGGCTTGCTCAAGCAAGCAGTTGGATTGATCGTGAGCTGCATCAACAAGATATCAAACGAATTGGTTCAATCAAGCAGCTTCGCGTTCGTCATTGGTCAACAATACTTCAAGTTCCTACAAGCATAGGCAGTATCTACTTCAAAGCAGTTGTATCAGATCTTGCCTACGAAGCAGCACTTACAGAGGTTCTATCGCATCGGTATCCCGACTGTATGCCACAGATTTTAGCGATCGAGAGGGAACAGGGTTGGCTGCTTATGCTTGACGGAGGGATGATGCTTCGGGACACTCTGAAAGTTGAGGATGATATTCGACATTGGGAGAATCTTTTGCCCCTCTATGCAAAAGTGCAGCAAGACTCTGCCAAATATCTCAAGGAATTTTTGGAACTGGGCGTTCCCGATCGCCGTTTAACAACTTTGCCTGCTAGATTTCAGCAACTTCTGACAGATACCGAAACGCTAGGTCTTAACCATCCCAGTGGACTCAGCTTACTTGAGTATCAATGTTTGCAGAATAAGGCTGATTTATTGGTCGAGTTATGTGAACAATTAGCGGCTTTTAGCCTACCGGAAACAATTCATCATGGAGACTTACACGATAGAAACGTCTTTGTGGGCAATGGACGGTATATGTTCTTTGACTGGGGCGACAGTAGCATCGCTCATCCTTTCTTTAGCTTGCACAGTACTTATGGCAGTTTAGAGAAAAGATTTGATCTGGGAAAAAATTCGTTCTGGTTCAAGCAGCTTAGAAAGTGCTATTTGGACGAGTGGACTGAATATGAGACAGAAGAGAGACTGGAAGAAGCGTTTGATCTAGCCCAACAACTGTCGCCTATTCTTGCAATTCTGAGGTGGCTGCCAGTTTTATCAAGTATGGATGCAGCAAATCGAAACAGATACATCGAAGCAGTTCCAGATCTGTTGAGAGAGTTTCTAAGCATGATACAAGATGAGAATAAGCTTTGATTCCAGCCCGACACTTCGCTGCACCGGGACGTATCAAGGTTATTGAGGAGAGGCAAAGGTTGTCTGCGCCCGGTAAAGCTTGGCCGCTATGCGGCTTTGGTTTTGGGTTGCGACAATTGTAACGCTTTGAAAAATTTGAGCTAAATCAAACAGCTTATACATTACTCAGACATTTACTCAAGCACGATCTCCAACAGCGCTGTGCAATAGTGTTCGTATGGCATTTCATAGGTAGTCATCCCTTCAATAAATTTAGGACTGATTTTCTGACTCGTCCTGTCCTAGAGCTTCATTTAAAGATACCGGACTGAATTCAGAATTTTACGTCGTAACTTTTATCATCATGACTCAAATACTAGATTCTCTGCCTACTCACTATCCGGATCGGGTTCTTTGTTACTACGTTAATTCTACGCATAAAATCCAGATTGTTCGGATTGTAAATATCTCTGGTTGGTACTTTGAACGCGTTGTTTTTCCAAAGCAAAGAATTATGTTTGAAGCGTTGCCAGAAGCGCAGCTAGAAGTTCATACCACGAGGCTAGGTCAGCCCATTCTGCTAGAGTATATTGCCTGCAATCGTCTACGAATTCATGAGGGAAGTAATAATTTCATTCCTTTCTTTGCGCTAGAGAGCGAGTCTGAAAATTTTGCAAAAGTTGCTGTTTTGAATTAGGTCTAATCAAACAAATTTAAGGGATTGCGGGTATTTTATATGCGTTTATCTGCATCTGATCAGCTAGAGCTAGCTTGGTGGGTAGAAATCAATACCTCGACACCTCACTGCACTTATTATTTTGGACCGTTCGATAGCCAGAAAGAAGCGCGAGTTGCCAGAGGGGGATATGTTGAAGATTTATACCAAGAACGAGCCAGAGACATTGTTGCACGGATTAGGTGGTGCCGGCCCCAATTGCTGACGATCGCGGAGCAAGACAGAGTGAGCCAGGAAGCGTAAAGCAAAAGTAAGAGCGGACAAAAATCATGAACGACTCAGCGAGTTCAAATGGAGCATGAATTATGTTGAAGCTTGGAACAACCCATCTTCTCAAAAGGTTTGCTTCTCCTCAACTGCATCTTGCTGAGTTGTACCATCCTGAACCATGTTGCCCCACCTGTAGCTTGCCGTGGAGCGGTCGCTCTGCTAGTGGTAGAGGTCGTTTCTGCTTAGTTTGCAGCACGTTCACCATTCAACATCCTGAAACTTTAGATTCCCTTGAATTAGTCCATGAGTTTAAAGACATTATGCGAGCTGCGTATCAGGAATATGAAAATCAACATAAGACCATTGGCACTGCATTTATTAAGCCAGATTTAAGAGTAATTTTCAAGAATTTTGACATTGTATCCGACTGGTAAGTATCTGACTGGCAACTTTAGTTGACTTCAACACAAAAAATAGGAGAAACATTTATGTATAGCAGAATTTTGGTGGCGATCGACGGATCTATTTTCAGTAAGCAAGCTGCTAGTCGGGCAATCATGTTCGCTCATGACAATCAGGCTCGATTGATGTTGCTGCATGTCTGTACCGATGCTGATAATATTACCGATGCTGATAACATTACTACTGAGGATGCTAACGATGAGAATAGCGTTAAACTCAGCAGTATTGACCTATTGCGCTTCTACTGCGATGTGATCAGACGTGAAGGCGTAATTGCAGATTTAAGAGCGCCCTCTGGAGATCCAGGGCAGCAGATTTGTGAGGTGGCTAAGCAATGGGATGCCGATCTGATTTTGATGGGGCATCGTGATTCTTCAACGTTAGACAAGCCAGCGCTGAACAGCGTTGGTTATTATGTGCTAGATCATGCGCCTTGCTCGTTACTCGTTATGCCAGATTCTATTAATTTGCCGATTGCTGTTGCGGTTCAAAGAGCCTCAGCTATGCTTTGAGGAGCAGCTCGATAGCGACTAACGCCCATTTGAGAAACCCATAGTTTGTTTCTGGTGCCGCCAAAGACAAACTATGGGCTTCAAGTATTGGTTTCTAACTACTGCTGAGCGTGAGTTGATGATTTTAACACAGCCTGAATAACCCACAGTTTTCAATCATGAATTAACGCGATGTGCGACTCTTTTTCTGACGTCATCTAATGGGTTGTTAGATTGAGTGATGCTGATGCGCAGGCGGAAAATGATGGGGAAAGGTTTGAGCCATGCAGCCTAAATTCTCTTGAAGTACACGCATTATTCCTGCTTCAATCCAGATTTCCATCTGGAGCTGCTGTTCTAGACAACGACGCGAGAAGTTAGGAGCGATCGATCGCCCTCCTCTACGATTGTGTAGTCCTGAAGCGTCAAAAATTCTGTCCAGCACATAGGACGCTAATTTTTGGCGTAGCTCTAAAACACCAAAAAAATTCTTGTAGGCATGGTCGGGGTAATTCTCAAAGAAGCTATCAATTTCTCGAAGCAGCGATGATGATGAAAAGTAGAGCGATTGTTCAGACATTTTTCGTATCCTGAATGGACTTTAACTTTGAGCGCGATCGCTAATCAGGTAACGCTAGCTTTCAGTGTCATAGCCAGTGTCACAGATAGAGGGTTGAAATCAGGTCTTGGTAAATGTCGAAATGTATAAGTCAGTGCATTTTTGTTTGAGTTGTTTATAAAACTTAATATCTTGAACAATTTTGACTGACGATAATGCTTCAAATTACCCGATTTGATCTTTGTTTGAGTGGATAGTGACCTCCGATCGCTCCTTCATACTTGCGATGTCAATCTCCTGCGATCGCCCGATTCTGGAGGCTTTTGGAAGAGTTTTTGGGGCAAAGTAAATGAGCAGTCACTCAGCTTTGTATATCCATCTGTGTAGCTATGTTCTTTACTAGGAAAGAGGTATAAAATCTAGATAATTAATAAAATTTAAAACTTTATTTTTATAAATGCTTATGAGGGCTTTCCCCAGTGGCAAAACGATCGCTCCAAGCTTCGCCCGCAGGGATTCAGCAAGTTAAAAAAGCGTTTGACCGCAAAGGCTGGACGCAGGAAGCTCTGTCAGAGGAGGTCAACCTTAAGACCCGTCAGCCGATCTGGCGATTTTTTACAGGTCGCCCAATCGAACGCCATACTTTTATTGAGCTTTGCTCTGTTCTAGATGTAGATTGGCGGGAAATTGCTGAAAATTCACCTGTAGACTTTCTGGATCGCCTGGATCGAACCGTCAACCAAGAGGTTAATACTCTAGTGCAGCAGGTGCGATCGCAGCGTCAGGAGAAGATTCAAGATCAGTGCGGTACCCTACAGCTTCTAGATGTCAATCGCCCCATTGCTCTGGATAATCTCTACATTGACGTTAATATCCTGGAGGAGATCGCCAGCCAAAACTGGGTAAATATTGAAAACTTACAGGATATTGGATCAGAGGAATTTGACCGATACGGTTTGGGAGAGTCCACGCAAGAACAAATCTTGGGCGTAACCGCAGTCGAAACCTATTCTAGAGTCAGGGTATTGGGCAAACCCGGTTCTGGGAAGACCACTTTTTTGCAGTATCTCGCCCTCCAATGCAATCAAGGCGAATGGGAAAGCGATCGAGTGCCAGTCTTCATCACCTTGCGAGACTTTGAGGCAGAGTTTGAAGAACTGCAAACATTCAGCTTGCTCAACTATATCTGCCAAGAATTTCTTGTTTCTGGCGTTGACAATTTCTCTGTAGCTGAAACGCTGCTTCATCATGGCAAAATCTTGCTGCTGCTCGATGGAATGGATGAAGTTTCTAATCAGAACAACAGCACCATTCTCAAAGAAATTCGCAAATTCTCGGAAAAATATCATAGAAACATTTTTGTGGCGACTTGCAGAACCGCAAACGAAAAATTTAGGCTCAATCGCTTTACCGACGTTGAAATTGCTCCCTTTACTCAAGAGCAGATCACATCTTTTGCCCAAAAGTGGTTTGTTGCCTTCGCAAACACCTCTGCGAAGAATGGACTGCTGCAATCGACTGAGTTTATTCAAAAGCTCAATTTGCCGGAAAACGCTCAGTTTCGTCGGCTCACCGTCACGCCTCTCTTTCTCCACCTTGCCTGCTGGGTATTCCATCGCCAGAATAAATTTCCCACGAAGCGGGCTGAATTCTATAAGCAATGTCTAGATATTCTCTTGACAAAGTGGGACGAAACCAGAGGCATTGAGCGAGACGAAATTTATCAAGGACTTCTATTGCCTCAGAAGCTAAAGCTAATGAGTCAGGTGGCGGCTGCAACCTTTGAACAAGGCGCATATTTCTTTGAGAAACGTACCGTCGAGCAATATATCGGCGGTTTTATCCAAGATTTGCCCAATGCTCCTACCGATCCCGAAGAATTACAGCTCGACAGCGAAGGCGTGCTAAAGGCGATCGAGGTGCAGCATGGGCTGCTCACAGAGCGGTTTCGGGGAATTTTCTCTTTCTCCTACCTGGCGTTTCAAGAATATTTCACGGCTCGAAAAATAGTCGCCAGCCACAATCTACAGACCCTAGAGCAGTCTCTAGAACGTTTGGTTAGCCACATTACCGAACCGCGCTGGCGGGAAGTTTTTTTGCTGACGGTCGCTATGTTGCGAAGCGCAGATTCTCTAGTGCAGCTCATGAAGCAACACATTGATGCCTTGGTGACTCAAGATCCCTACCTTCAGGAGTTTCTCACCTGGGCAAGCCAAAAATCTAGGGCTGCTCCTGTGCCGCCTGCTGCCAAACGAGCCTTTTATCTGGCTTTAGCCCGGACTCCCCACCTTGCGCCTCACTTTGCCTTGGCTGTCACCCTCGATCAAGGGATTTTGCTGGATGCTGCGCTTGATGACTTGGTGGTATCCTGTGCGCTCAATCTCAGCAGCGATTTTGCCCATGCCCATGCCTGTGCCGATGCCCTCAGAAATGCCTTGGTAATTGTTTTAGATTCGGGGCTACACCAATCTCTCCAACAGCTCAAAGACCAGTTCCCTAATGCCACTCAGGATGCAGAAAGCTTTCAAAACTGGTGGCAAAACAATCATCTTGTTTGGACAGCGCAGTTGCGGGAGGCGATCGCCGGACATCAAGATCTCAAGCACCACTGGGAGTTTAGCCCTCAGCAGCAGCTGGCTCTCCAGCGCTACTATGATGCCAATCAGCTCTTGATCGATTGCCTCAACAGCAATTGCGAAGTCACAGCTGCTGTGCGACAAGAGATTGAGTCGGCGCTGTTGCTGCCTCGAAAGGAGCTGGAAGAGCGCGAGTGGGAGTGAATTAGGAGTCAGGAGTCGGGAGTCGGGAGTCAGGAGTCAGGAGTCAAGAATTAGGAAAATGGTTATTCCGTTACTCCTCGACGGTAAGCCGTCCAACCCGCCAAAGCGGTTGGGTCATCTGCCGCCTTCCATTGCAGTAGCACGACTCCATCCTGGAAATCCACCACGCCATAGCGCCGCGTTTGGAGCTGATCGATCGCCTCAGCAGCTTCCTTCAGACTTTTGCGATAGTCTGCAAAGGCGGGCTGATATTGCTGGAGATACCAGAGATCGGCGATCGCGTACTCGACCCGCTGCGTTTTTTGGCGATCGTTCTGCAACCGCTGCATGGGGAAGCGCAGCACCTCCCGCCGACTAGAAACATGCGCCACGATATGATCGGTTGCCGTGACGCTGGCATCGGCTGGAATCTGGGCAAGGAGCGATCGAATTGCCTGACTATGCTGCCACTGGCGCGGGGGCGACACATACACCCAGGGCTGAAACGAGTCTGGAATCGCAAAAGAGAGGACGCGATTGGGGTTTGAGGTGATCGTGAAAAACAGCGACAGAATGATGCAGCCGATCCAGAGCCGCCGAAAGCGCGATCGCCAAAACTGCGGATGTGCCTGCCACCAGAGAATTGCCCCATAAAATAGTCCCGGCACCAGCGTCATGGCGTAGCGCAAGTGCAGCGACAGCGCCGTAATATCTTCGCGCTGAATCAAGACTTTGAGCATGGGGAAACCCGCCAGCAGCCAAGCGCTCGGCGAAATCACCGGAATAAACATCAGCGGCACCCATTGCCCCAAGAGATAGCGGAAGGTGCGATCGAAAGGCATCACCACCTCTACTAACAGCCGTCCGGGATTGCTGAGAATCCCACGAATCACATCTAGCGTACTTGCCTGATCGCTGTTTACAAACTGCCCAAACTGCTCAATCATGAAGCGCTTTGAGACATCCTGAGAAAACAGCGGCATGACCAAATTCGTCACTGCCAGCATATAGCCCAAGCTCAACACACATAAGCCAATGCCAATCCGAGGGGCGCGCCGACTGACCGCTAGGAAGAAACCAATGCCAAACAGCACCACGCCGCTATCTTCTCGCACCAGCAAAGTCAGAATGGCTAGAACACCCACCAGCCACCCTCTGCGTTTCTCCAGCGCCAGCAGTAGCCCAAAGAGATAAAGCGGCATCTGGCAAATATCGTGGAAGTTGGCAAGCGTGGGGCTAATGACGGCGATCGCTCCATAGAAGCTGACTGCCATCAGCGCCGACAGGTCGGGCGGGTGATAGTGACGCGCCAAGGCATATAGCACAAGCCCTGCTGCCGTCACCAGCGTCACTTGCAGCACCGACAGCCCAGCCGCCGAAGGAAACAGCGCATACCAGGGCAGCCACAGCAGCAGCGCAGGCGTGAAATGCTGTCCCAGTCTGCGATAGGCAACGTTGGGCAACTCGCCCTGCATGACGCTACTCGATTCGGTAGACGAGAGCGAACTCTCAAACCAGCGTCCGTGCAAATTATTCCAAAAAACCTGGTTAAAGATACCCTGATCAAACGACACGTAGGTGGGGTAAAAGTTGAAATAGCGCTGTAAAACCAGCACCACGCAGATCACCCAAAATGCGATCGCCACCGCCATCACAAGCCTGAGCTGTGGGCTAGATTGCAGTTGTTTCTGCCCCATCATGATGCTACGTCAGTTCTACGATCGCCTCTTTTCCTACGATATGGCTTCAAATTCAACATTTTCGTAGAGGTCTGAAATCTGAAGTTCAAACTCAAAGGTACTAAAAGATAGCATAGTGGTCGGATCATCGTATTCAGAGAAGAGCCATTGATGAGCCGCCGTTTTAACGTAATGCTCAACGTGAACGCTGTACTGATCAATCAGCAGATATTCTTTAAGGCTGGCGATCGTCCGGTAAGCCACAAACTTTTCGCCGCGGTCATAATTTTGCGTCGATTTAGATAATACTTCAGCTATTAAGCAGGGATTGATCACAGTATCCTTGAGCCCTGGCTGAAGCTGAAGCGGCTTTTCCGCAACCATGACATCAGGGTAAGTATGGATGTTGCGATCGGGAATGCAAAGCCGCTGATCAGCGTAAAAAGTCCGGTAATTTTTTCCCTTGAGAGCAAGCTTTAAAAAAACGTAGAGGTTGCCAGCAATATCATTGTGGTTAGGTGTTCCTCCCGTCATCGGAACAACTTCTCCATCACGGTACTCATTGCGAGTTTCAGACGCAATCTCCTGTTCAAAATATTCTTCGTCTGTGTACTTTTTCTCAAGTTGGGAAACCATGTTCAGTCAGCTCTAATGACTTGTCTAAGGATCTCAGATTGATTAACCTACAACAGTTTTTTGGAAGTGTCGCGCCCCGCGCGACACTTCCAAAAAACTGTTGGGTTTTATTTTGTACACAATCCTAGCGACTCGCCATGCTCATGTACCAGCTTCAAGCCCCTCTCTCGCTTCGGGAGAGGGGTTGAAATGAGGGATAGTTTATTGAGTTAACCAGCCCTGCGTAGATGCCCTATTTGAGGATGCCAAAATAGAAGGCTGCAACCACAAAGTTGATCGCTAGAAGAACCAGTGCCCATCCGGTACGGAAGGTATAGGGTGGCTTGCTGGGTGGCTTGGAGGTCATCGACTTGGAGGTCATAAACAATTTCTCCTCTGATTAAAGATAAATAGCTGAAAGCTTCAAGAGTATTATCGAGCAATCGGGAACCCAAAAATCTTTTGAAGCAGCAAAACTTAGCAAGGGCATCAATTCTACTGAACTACGATCCATAGCATTATCCATCACCGCTTCATTCAACACCCCTCTTAGGAGAGAAATTTCTGCTTTATTCCTGCCCCGCATGGTAGGAACTGCGCACCAGTGGAGCCGATCGCACATGACTAAACCCCATCTCACGGGCAATTTGTCCTAGCCGATCGAATTCTTCAGGAGTCCAATATTTCTGGACGGGCAGATGATCGAGTGAGGGGCGCATATATTGTCCTAGCGTGAGGCGATCGCACCCCACCCCTCTCAAATCTCCGAGAGCCTCTAGGACTTCTGCCTCCGTTTCACCATGCCCCAGCATCAGCCCTGATTTGGTGGGAATCGTTGGGTCAAGGTCTTTGACCGTCTGGAGAACCCGGAGCGATCGGTCATATTTTGCCCCTCGTCGCACCGGATTTTGCAGCCGCCGCACGGTTTCTATATTGTGGTTATAGCAAGCTGGAGCCGCTGCCACCACGGTGGCAATTCGCTGTCTCTGCCTCTCTTCACCACTCAAGCCTTCACTGCTCAAACCACCCCAAAAATCGGGGGTTAGCACTTCAATTTGCGTCTGAGGGTTAGCCTGTCGAATTGCAGTCATGACCACCACAAACCAGCCTGAACCCTGATCAGGCAAATCATCTCGCGCTACTGAAGTCAGTACCACATAGCGCAGTCCCAAAAGACTCACTGCCTCTGCGACCTTTTGGGGTTCTTCTGGGTCTAGCGGCATTGGCGCATGACCTTTATCGACCTGGCAAAAGGCGCAGCTCCGAGTACAGACAGCCCCCATTAGCAAAAACGTGGCGGTCTTCTGGGCATAGCACTCGCCGCGATTGGGACAGCGCCCTTCTTCACAAATGGTGTGAATCTGCCGCTGCTTGATAATTTGCTGCACGGTCGAGATCTCGCTAGCTTTGCCAAGTGGACGACGCAGCCACGGAGGTAAGGTTGCTAAGGGCGATTCTCTAATACTTGATTCCCGCAGACCGTGGGCTGGATTCAGTTCAACCATAGATTCAAGATTTTTTTAGAGCGCGGTAGGATGGTGGGCAGTTCAGGGAATAGTTAAAGATATGCGAATCAAGATAGCATTCAAATTAGCTATCATCGGTTAGGCGATTTCAGCCGCTCTCAGTTTTCATCTATCACCTCCACAGGAGTTCGTCGTGGCAAGTCACAAAATCCTGGTTATTGACGACAGCAGAGTTATCCGCAACATGGTAAGAGACATGCTGCCCAAGGGTAATTTCCAGGTTCTAGAAGCCAAAGATGGCGTTGAAGGACTTGACTGCATTCGACAAGAGCGCCCTAACCTGATCATGCTAGATTTTTTGCTGCCTCGCATGAGCGGTTGGGAAGTTTTTCAGCAAATTCAGACGAGTCCTGAGCTGCAATCCATTCCGCTGGTGCTGATGTCTGGGCGGCGAGAGGAAGTTACTGAAAAAATTTCTGAACCTTTCGAGTATTTTGAATTTATCGAGAAGCCTTTTGAGCAAAAAGAGCTGATCGAGGCGATCAAGGCGGCAATGACAAAAGCTCGGCTACCTCGCCAGCGACCTGTTTCGGCAGCACAAGCTCCTGCCGTCAGTGCCGAATCGGGGGCAGAAATGGCGGCTCTCAAGCAAAAGGTCGAAACGATGCAGGGAGAAATCGATCTGCTGAAGAAGCAAATGACGCAGCTTCTGACTTTCATTCGGCAAAAGCTGAAATAGAGTTCTTTTCAAAAAAGTAAGCTCAACGTCCCAGGATTCTGCAATCTAAAATCGCAAATCCAAAATCCAAAATTGTCCTACCAGCCCCAGCTTCCGGCAATGCCCTTAAAGGGACCGACGATGTCGCTGGTGATCCAGCCGCCGTAAAAGTCGCCCGGTTGAGAGGTCACTTGCTCGCCGTCAATGTAGCAAGCCTCCATGCGGCTGGGGTAAAACGCCACGTAGTCCTTGAGGTCTGCAAACTCTGGCGTGGGGCTAGTGTAAAACCAGGCGGCGTTCTCGGCTGTGCGATCGCCCACCTGCACCGTGTAGTAGCTTGCCTGTCCCTTCCATTCACAAAAGCTGGTGCGAGCCGTCTGCACAAGATACTCTTGCCGAATATCTTCTGGCGGAATGTAGTAGGTGGGTGGATGACTGGTTTCCAGCACCCGTTTAGCGCGATCGGTGTCTGCTAACACGACTCCGTTAAACAAAATCTGAATATGCTTTGTGGAATTTTCCAGCCGGGGCGGACGGGGATAGTCCCACACAGACTCTTGACCGGGCTGAGGGATGATGCGATCGCTGCTCATAATGCTGTCACTCTAACTTGCTTAAGTCTTCTCTATCTTCGCCCATCCCGCAGTAACGCGGCTGATGCGGCTGGCAATGAGGGAGACGGCTCAGGCGACTGCAAAACATTGATTTTTTGGTTTAGCTCTCGCGTGCGGCGAGACAGCAATCGAATAATATTCACCGCAATGCCGGGAGTTTCCTCGATCGCCTCATAAAGCTGCTGCTGGGTCAACATCAGGCAGTCACAGGATTCTAGCGTCGTCACCGAAGCCGATCGGGGTTCGGTATCAAAAACTGCCATCTCCCCAAAGCAGGTGCCCGCCTTAAGCACCGCTAAATCGCGATCGCCGATATGTACCCGCACTGTGCCTGACACGAGAATATAGAGCGATCGCCCCACCTCACCCTGAGTAAAAATGGTGTGTTTGGCTGGAAATGACAGATCCTCCATGATGGAGGCAAGTCTCATCAAAAAGTCGTAGCGTAATTCCTGAAAAATCGGAACTTTGCGGACGAAGAGCAGGCGATCGATACTGCTAGGCATACAGGGTTACAGACAGGATTAAGGCTGAAGAGAACTTAATTTTTACGCAGAAACCGATCGCTGTAAAGGCTGACCTCGCCCAAATTCTGCCATCATTTCTTTGACTTGGGCAGCCACCAGCGGGTCGGGATCATCTTTGAGCAGAGGCAGCAGATTTTGCAGCGTTGCCGGGGAGACCACCTTCAGGTACGCCAACACCGCTTCTCGGACAAATCCAGTCGGGTCGCGGAGGCAGACTAAAATCTGCTCAGGTGCAAGGCTCCAACGCGATCGCCGTGCCAAGTGAAAGCAGCAGGCTAGCGCCCAATCGGACAAGAAATGGCGCAGTTCTACTAAATAGCGCAGACGTTTGCTCGGCGACATGGATTTGTAGGGCAAAAAGTCAGCCAAGTTTTGCAGTTTTTCAGAGTCAACCTGGCGATCGAGAATGCCTAGTAATGCCTGCTTATTAGGAATATCTAGCGTATTGTCCAAAATTTCCAGACCTCTGGCAATGCTCTCCCGCGACTCAGACAGCAAATTAAAGGCTGCTGCCTGGATCGTATTAGAGTCATAGAGGAAGCGCATCAAAAGAAACAGTCTCTCGACTCCATCTGCCTCCGAATCCCGCAGGGCGCGCCGTAGCAGCTCTGACTCTTCACCTACGACCAGGTCTGGATCGAGATCCAGTAAACTCGCATAAATATGGGCAAGAAACTGTAGCTCTTGATTAATCATCGTTTCAATGCCGCTACGACCCAGACTATCTAGCACGGCCTCAACGCCAATATCTTGCGGTAGCCGCAGCAAGGTGCGCAAGAGAATAAAGCGGTTCCAGCCCCAGGAGGTCGTCAGCCGCGTCACTAAAATTTCTAGAGCCTGGGGTGTACCAATTTGTCCGATCGTCATCCAGGCATGGCTACGCACTACCTCAGGTTTGTGGATATTTTCAGCTAGATCGAGCAACAGCGGCACCACTTCGCTCTCTAGCCGTACCAGAGCGTGTTTAGCAGACTCGCGCGTCGATTTGTAATGCAGCCCTCGCAGCAAGGCTGGATAGTATTCTTCAGAATGAGTAGCGGCGATCGCCTCCAGCATGGCACACCTCACCCGGAGCGATTCGTCTTGCAGTAGCGGCTCAATGTAAAGCCGCAGAGACTGCATATAGTCCGCCTCGCCCAAGGCGCGACAGCCCATCATTCGCTCCTGCTCCTGCTTGTGAGTCAGCATACGGCGTAGAGTATCCGTGGCTTCTGCTTTTTGCTGAGGATCGCCCTGACGCAGCATCAGTGAAGCAACGGTGCCCCGTACCGTAGGGCTAACAGTCGGCTTTAGGTAGGGGCGAAGTTGGCTCGTGTCAGGGTTGGCATCGGTCAGCCAAATGTAGCGGAGTGCCAGCGCCAAAACCTCCGGGGGCAGAGATTGCTGAATGAGCGATCGCACCTGCTCCAGATAGGCAGGATTGGGAAACTTCAGCATTACTTCCAGGCTTTGGTGCTGTCGAGCGGGTGAGAGCTTGGGCAACAGCGGAGCCAGGATCTCTGCGGCATTCTTGGGATCGGTTTGGGTCAGTAGTTCAATATAGGATGTTTTCTCTTCTTCAGAGGCTCCAGGACGATTGAGCACTTCCGCGACGCTACGCCGCAGCCCTGGCAAATCTACATCTGATACAGTGCTGAGCTGCCCGCGCTCGGCGCTTAAAACCAGCACATCAATATACTTGCGCTGTAACAGCAGGACGGTGAGCAGCCAGAGGGAGGCAAAGGCGATTGTGTAGACCAGAAACGCCAGACTTTGAATATGCTGACTGGCTTGCGCATTGCCAAGAAACCGCTGCAACAGCTCGATCGTCACCAGCATACCCGCGCCAGTCAGTCCGGCTGAAAGCGGCTCCGCAATCCCTCGAACGACCGACTGAGCACGGCTTCGCAAGGAGGCAGGAATCGGCTGAAACAAAACGGGACTAATGCTGGCAACCAGCGTGTAGCGCAGTAGCTCATCTACAAACTTCAGGACAAGCACCCCAACAAATAGACCAATTGCACCGCTGAGGGTCAACAGACTCAGCCCAGCAATCAGCACAGGTGAAGCCATGATTACAAACACGCCTTTCCAGGCAATGATGCGCCCTGAAAGAAACCACTGCATTGCCAGCTCAAACGAACCCAGAATGGCGCTGAAGAGAGCTAGAAAGTCTGCAATCTTTTCCACGCTGGTATCTGGGCGCTGCTGAAGCTGGCTAAGATACTGAAAATCTAGCAAGAGCGCCAGAACTTGCAGCATGACGAAAAAAGCAAACACCAGCCCAAAATATTGTCGTAGAGGTCCTCTCAGCCGTCGGGTAGCAAAATCAGAGGCTTTGTCCTGAGATCGCCGCCGTGAGGAATCGGGAAAAAACTGACGATATTTCTGCGTCAGGTAATACAAGATTGCTGCCCCTGCAAATAGCATCAGGCAGGCTAACAGAATCACGTTGGGTAGCCCTATCCAAGCGCGTAGAAAGGGCAGCGACAAGCCGCTAACGACATCGGCTGCCAAAATACCGCTGCTAATTAAAGGATAGGTGCGACGGATCTCCCGAATCGTGAATAGCTGATTGGCAGTAATTGAGGTGTTGAGTTCATTAATGACATAGATGGCTTCTAGCCAAAGCCGCATCAGAAAAACGGTGTATCCGCCTAGCAACGCCGGATTGAGTCCCAGACGAACCAGCAACAGCGGTGCGGCAATTAGCCCTGCGGTTAGCACTAGCACGCGATGGAGCGGCAAAATCCGCTGCATCCAGGAATAGATGAACCCTAATCCAGTGCCGATCGCCGCACTAGCAATATAAATCCAGGGCAAGGACTCTGCCCCATATTCTCCCAAAAATAGGGCAGCAATACTGACTTCTAGCCAGAGAATACCCACCGAACTCAGCGTGTAGAACGCGAACATCAAAAACGTCCGCTCGCTCTCTTCAGGGCGAAGATTCAGCCAGCGGAGCCAGCTTCCTCCATTCACCTGACGGGTATTCCGGTCTCGAATGACAGTTGCTGTAATGGGTACTTCGCTCGTTTGTCTCATGCAGCACTACTGTTCTGATTGCCCTGATGGATTTTGTCTGACATGGATTTTGCCTGACGATAGAGCGATCGCCGCCTCGTCAATCGCTACCATATAAGCATGGTCTGAGAGTTCTGGCACTATTTTGGCTGCTGCACAGCTAGTCAAGCCATATCGCTCAAGCCTTAGAACTTACCAGAACTAAGTTTAGACTGCCCAAATTTGCTCGCTGAGGCATTAAGTCTCAGCAAAGCTTCATACTCGATTTCTGGATGTAACTGGATGTAAAAAGCCTAGGCCGCTTTGAGAAACGCTCTAGGCTCTACAAGTTATGGCAACCGCCAAGACGGTTGGAACGGGAAAAGTTAGGGTGGGGCGCTTCGCGCCCCACCCTAACTTTCCTAAGCAAACTGGCGATAGCTACATCTGAAGTGCTGAACGATCGCTACACTTTTTTGGGTGAAAGCATCATCATCATGTTGCGTCCTTCACGCTTGGGAGCTTGCTGCAACTCAGCAAACTCTTGCAAATCAGTCGCCATGCGGGTCAGCAGCTCTTCAGCCAAATCGCTATGCTGAATCTCCCGACCCCGGAACATGATCGTGGCCTTCACTTTATCTCCAGCTTTGAGAAAGCGTTCAGCTTGGTCAACTCGCACCTGGTAGTCGTGGGCTTCAATCTTGTAGCGCATTTTGACTTCTTTCACGTCAGAAGTATGCTGCTTTTTGCGGGCTTCCCGTGCCTTCTTCTCTTGCTCAAACTTGAACTTGCCATAGTCCATGATCCGACAAACAGGGGGGTCTGCCTTATCGCTGACCAGCACTAAGTCTAGTTCTTTCTCTTCTGCCATCCTTTGGGCTTCCCGAGGAGTCAGAATTCCTAATTGGCTGCCGTCTGTATCAATTACCCGAATTTTGGGAAAGCGTATCCGCTCATTGATAGCTGGTAAGTCGCGATTGGGTTTGATCAGGGTGTTGTTGTTCAAGGTTCCTTTATCGAGAGTGAGGGTTGAGATGGATGGTGAAGTAGGGCTATTGCTTGACGAGAACTGGATCTTAAAAGAGGCGATCGCCCCCAGAAGCCTCAGTCAGGCAATAGGCTCAAAAAGCAGTTTGTGAAAAACGGTCTGAGAACAATAAAGCTAAGTCAGGACTTTGATCGAAATCTCTACTTCTATGGTAAGTCCCACTTGTAAAAGTGGAACTATTTCGTTACATGGTGATATCTTAATTGCCCTCACCCTAGATGTGTCTAGAGTAAATCTAATGATTTTTAAGATTTGTAGCCAGACAATCGCTACTTCATGGCTCAACAATCGCTCATAGAGAGGATTTCGGCAATGTCAGCATTTAGGAACTTCGATCAATAGGGCGAGAGAGCTATGGGATACAAATTGAACGGTTGGAATAGTCTAGTAGACCTGTTTTTGAAGGCTGAATGTCCGCTTTGCCAGCGTCCTGCTTCTACAGCATCAAGCCAAGACTGCCTTTGTCAAGACTGCGAACGACAGCTCTATCGATGCCGCCTGCCCCAGCCTAGCAAATTTTGGCAGCCGCCGCTGCCTGTGTTGGCATGGGGTGAGTATGGTGGAACACTCAAGCGATCGCTAGCGGCTCTAAAGTACCATAATCAGCCTCAGGTAGCGCGGTTGTTGGGTCGCTATCTGGCTGAGGCTTGGCTGGACTCCCCCGCGATCGCCCGTTCCTTACAGCCGCTCGTTGTCGTTCCCATTCCGCTCCATGCTAGCAAACAGAAACAGCGGGGCTATAATCAGGCAGAGCTAATTACAAGAGCTTTCTGCGATCGTTCCAGACTGCCCATGGCGCATGGGTTAAGGCGCGATCGGGCAACCGAGGCTCAGTTTGGTTTAACTCCAGAAGCGCGACAGCAAAACCTAGCGGATGCGTTCTGCGTTGATCAACGCTTCAGCAAGCGTGAGCTTTCCAGAACAGAAACTTCCAGAACAGTGCTGCTGGTAGATGACATCTACACCACTGGAACAACGGCGCGATCGGCAGTTCAGGTTTTGCGGCAGAGCGGTATTTCAGTGGGCGGCATCTTGGCGGTTGCTAAAGCTGTGCAGAATGTCTAGCTTTCTGAAACCTCTAGAAAATTAACGTCGTCTGCCCGAACTACGCGATCGAGAGCTGCCAAAACCGCGATTTGACCTCGTTTGAGGGCGAGGAGAATTCGATCGGCGCAAGTCCGTTGAGCCATAGCCTGAGCCAGTGGGTCGGCTGACTTGAGGACGCTTGACGCTGGGAGAAGCTGAGGTGCGAGAGGGCGATCGCAACTGTCCAGTAGTTCTCAGCTGCTGATTGCGAACGGCTACAGGGGGCGCACTATATCGACTCTGATAGTTGCTCGCCGCCTGACCATAGGTTCGACCATAGCCACCATAGCCCGTGAGCGCGACTCCAGGCTGATAGACTGGCGGAAAATAATAGTGGGGCGTGAACAAGAGACTGCCGATCGCCTGACCTGCCAAAGCACCTGCAAAAGGTGTCCAAAAGCTCGGCTCTTGGCGAACTACGACAACTTCCTGTTGACCACTCTGCGGATTAACCTGAGTTTCAGTCACGTTATGAATGTATTCAATCCGGAAATCTTCAGTCAGGTGCATAACAGGCTGTCCCTTGTCTACTTTGAGGTAGCTCTTTTGACCCGCCTTGATCTCTTCATCTGTCAGACGTGCCATCTGCAAACTTTCTAGTTGCAGCGTGGACTGACCGGGCGCTGCGTTGAGCAACATTAGCGTGTATCCGCCGTTGATGTCGTCGTAGGAGGCTTGCTGCACAGGATAGGTGCCATCGGCAATTTGAACCTTGGCAACCTGGTTAGAGTCTACTTTTCCAGATGGGTCTACCTGAGGCGATCGCGTTGTTGACCCCCCTATTGAATCACCTGACGATGGGCCGCCACAGGCAACTGTGGTCAATACCAACGTCAGCATCATGGAAAAAATTAGAAATTTGCGAAACATAGTTAAAACAATAGTGAATTAAGAATTGAAATCTAAAGGCTTATAGAGGCACCAACTCTGGGTAATGCATTAGCAACTCATCTGAGGTGAGTTCGTCGCCGACTTGAGCCGGAGAGAAGTGAACTTGCACCGCCCGCAGTCTACCCTGATAGTGCAGGTTCATGATGGCTTTGAGTCCGGCTGTGAGGGCGCTAACGCTAGCCAAGTCGGTTTCCAGGGCAGGTGCATCCCCTTCACAGGCGATCGTGATCATCACCACTACATGTTGAGTCATGGGTAAGGAGAACGCTGCATCCGGCTCATCTAGCTCATCTGCCTCTAGGCTGCTGCCGTAGCGTTGAGCAGAGTCTGTAAATAGCTCAGTGACGTAGTCTCCCGCTTCACCCTCATCAAAAAATACGTCCCCTTCATTGGCGGCAGATTGCCAATAGGTGTCATATTGCATCAAGCTTTGGCAGATTTCTACAAGACCTTCTCCCAAAGCGTTTAAATCTCCTTCTGCCTCAATAGCCTGCCGTGCAGCTCGGTTGAGAACGCCCAGCAATGGAGCGACTTCGTCTCCAGTCAAGTGAATGAGCAAATGACAAACCACGATGCGAGTCTTGCCGCTCATGGAACTAAAACGATCGCGCCAGGAATTCATCATCTACCTTCCTTACCGTAAGCTAGTCCCAGCTTATCGTTTCTGAAATCGGTTTTGCGAATCGATCGGATGATTTTGATGGGTGCGTTGGTATGAAACCAGCGGCAGCAAAGCTAAATAGCAGGATTCGCGGGATCTGCTGCAAACGCTAACCAGAGAGGAAATTGCAGCAGAGCAATATCCACCACAATCTCGGACTCATCTACAATGACCAGCGGCATCTGTCTTTGCTTAACTAGGCGATCGGCTCTCTGCACCAAAGGTTCAGGAGCTTCAAATAGCATAATTCCTTGATCCGCCCCAAAGTCAGGACGAGACACCCCCAAACAATCCTGCAAGCCCCGCCGCCATTCTCCCAACCGCTCAGGAGAGTTGCCTAAGACCAAAACGCGAAGACGATCGCCATACAGCTCTTTTAAGATCGAAATTGTCGCAGAAGCAATTAAAATATTTTGCAGCCGCGAACCCATCGACTTCAGCGCCCCGCGTCCGCCCTGAGTAAAAAACCAGTTAGAAACCCGCTCCGCATGAATCGGCTCAAATGTCCGCCGTAGATGCCAGGGTGCGCCATAGTAATCAGGCGACAGGCGATATTGATCCAGCAGCTTACGAATCCTCGACCCCTGCTCCTGAAAGCCTGACTCCGCAAACTTGGGAGCCGCTTCGGCTCGATTGGCTGAATCTCGATTAGATTCGGCTCGATTAGATTCAGCCAATCGAGACTCAGCCGATCGCCCAGGAGCAGGGGGCGAGGAGGCATTAGACGATCGCTGAGATTCTGGGCGCTGGGGTTCTGGCGGAGCCATCTGCAACTGCTCAGCCGCCGTCACCAAATCCTGCAAGCTACCCACCAAGTAGTCTTTAAAGCCCTGAACTCGAATCGCCAAATCCTGCGATGCGCCCGCAAAAGTGGTTTTCATCTCATTACGAATCCGCTCTTGCCGCCGCTCAAGCTGATCCACAGCGACTTGCAGCGTTTGTCGCCGTTGCTCTAATTCGCTCAACCCTTCTTTAACCACCCGTCCGATCGCCGTTTGCGTTTCGGCAACCTGCTTCTGCAACAAATTGCTATGGGAGGCTTGCAAAGCTGCAATTTCCTGACGCAGCGCCTTCTCCTGCTGCTGTAGCTCGGCAACGCGGCGCTCTAAATCAATGATTTCACCGCTGGAGCTATAGGGGCGATCGGCAGACTTGTTGAAAGGCTCAGGAATCAAAGAGGGGTCTGAAGTCATGAAAAGTCCGAAGGGATGAAATTTAGGAAAACTGAGCAGGTCTATGGAACAGGTTTACGCAATAAAAGGACAGCGCTGTTCTAGGCAGGTACGCAGCATTTTAGGATCAAACAAAATAGGCAAGAAATGAATGCTGTTGATTTCCTTGAAATAAAACAGAATAGGAACGCCTGACCCAAAAATACGCCAGTTTTGCCACTCCTGATAGGGGAAATTGCGAATCAGCTTTTCTCCTCGATACACCTCCAAAGCCGCCTCGGTAAACAGCAGCCGCAGGGTGATAGCCTGAATCAGCAAAAATATGCCAAATAGGGCGATCGCCCCTCCCACCCAGACCTGCCACAAAAAGAGCGGCACCGCTAGAATCAGCAGAGCGATCGGCAGAGCATAGCTGGGGGCAAGCTGTACGGTTTCTGTAGCAGACGGCACCTCTGTGGAAGGCACGTTCGTAGGCGGTAAGTTGGGAGTAGTAGCCATGCGATCGATTCTCCCGTAAAAGCTGGTTTGAGATTTAGAACACCTTTATTTTAAGGGATTAGGAGATTGCAAATTAGGGTTTTGTGGCGCGCTCTGTGCGCCACAAAACCCTAAAAGCTGGATTGCAAAGGTGCGGAGCGGCTTTGCAATCCAGCTTTTAGGAAAAATGGGAAGATTTTATAGCAACCGCCAAAGCGGTTAGGATGGGGACATTTTGGGTGGGGCGCGAAGCGCCCCACCCAAAATGTCCTAAGCAAACTGGCGATAGCTATGCGATCTACTGGGGATGGCTGGTGTGAAGGAATGGCTGAAGTTTAGTTAGCCCACGCCTTGCGTTATCGCACTACCCGTACCCTGAAACATCAGCCAAGAGAGGAAGAAATCGCTGATAAAAATAGCTAGCAGAGCCGTGACTACCGCAGTCGTCGTAGATTGCCCCACGCCCTTCGCACCGCCTGTGGTTGTCAAGCCCCAGCTTGAGCCAATAATGGCAATCAGACTACCGAACACAACGCTTTTAATCACAGCGCTGATTAGATCCCAGCCCGATAAGAAGTTGCGGACTGAATTCAGAAAAACAGTATAGGAAATTCCGTAGAGCAAATCAGCAATCACCATACCTGCACCCATTCCGGCCACAAACGAAAGAATCGTGAGGAAAGGCAGCATCAGGCAGCAGGCCAACAGGCGAGGGATGACTAAATAATCGATCGGGTCAGTTTTTAACATATAAAGCGCGTCAATTTGCTCTGTCACCTGCATGGTGCCAATTTCGGCAGAAAACGCCGACCCGACCCGACCCGCCAGGATTACAGCCGTCAGCACGGGCGAGAGTTCTCGCACTAGAGCCAATGCCAACACGCCGCCGACCGTTGTGCCTGCCCCCAAGTTAATAAATTCGCGCGCCACCTGAATGGTGAACACCATGCCTACGGAAATGGCGGTGACCAGGGCAATCAGCAGCGACTCTGGCCCAACTAACACCATTTGATCTACGGTATTGCGACGGTGAATGTTACCTCTGATTAAGTGAACGATCACCTGTCCTCCCAGTAACACGGCAGCCAGAAGTCTCTGGCTCCATCTTCTTAAGCTTGAGCTATGGACGGTTTCAGTCATGGCAATGAGAATTCTGGGCTGGAGATCGTCCTAACTTTTGAGCAGAAGCGCGATCGCCCCACGTAAGAATTTTTAACACAAACTCTCATTAAATCAGTCTACTGTAACAATTTAGGTGCATCTTTATGGATGCATACTTTGCTGTTTGCAAGCGCGAATTTTTCTCAGGAAAGCAAATTCTTTCAAGTGAAGAAGTCAGGCTGAGGCAAAAAGTATTGGGACTTTAATTAGGAACCTTAACATGACCAGTAATTTAGCAATCAAGCTGCGTGAGGGCACCAAGAAAGCTCACTCGATGGCTGAAAATGTCGGATTTGTAAAATGTTTTTTGAAAGGGGTTGTCGAAAAAAACTCTTATCGCAAGCTGGTATCCAATCTCTACTTCGTCTATTCGGCAATGGAAGAAGAAATGGAAAAGCTGCACAGTCATCCCCTTGTCTCCAAAATTTACTTTCCTGAGCTGAACCGCAAGGCTAGCCTGGAGCAAGATTTGCAGTATTACTACGGCAACAACTGGCGTGAGCAGGTTGCTCCCTCAGAAGCCGCAAAAGCCTACATAGCTCGGATTCATGAAGTTGCGGCAACCCAGCCTGAGCTGCTGGCTGCGCACTCCTACACCCGCTACTTAGGGGATCTGTCTGGCGGACAAATCCTCAAGGGCATTGCTCAACGCGGCATGAACTTGTCTGAGGGCGAAGGCACTGCCTTTTATGAATTCAAGGAAATTCCTGATGAGAAGGCATTCAAAGCCGCCTACCGTCAGTCTTTGAATGAAATGCCGATCGATGATGTCACCGCCGATCGCATTGTCGATGAAGCCAACGCCGCCTTTGGCATGAACATGAAGCTGTTTAACGAGCTAGAAGGTAACTTGGTGAAGGCGATCGGTCAGATGCTCTTCAATACCCTGACCCGACGACGGACGCGAGGCAGCACCGAGTTGGCAACGGCTGAGTAGCATCTAAGTGACAGATCAGCAGCGGCTGAGCTGGTTTTGAGCTTGGGAGATTGGGGTTGGGGAGTAAGCTGAGCGTTGTGAGTTGATCAATTCAGCGTAAAATTCAGAACACTGGTTTATTTCTCATTCCCAATCTCCTCATCTCACCCCTACTCCCTGAAATGCGCTTCGACAAGATTTTGATTGCCAACCGTGGAGAGATTGCGTTGCGAATTCTTCGCACCTGTGAAGAGATGGGCATTGCCACGGTTGCCGTATATTCGACAGTAGACAGCCAAGCCCTTCACGTCCAGCTTGCGGATGAGGCAGTCTGCATCGGAGAACCCCCCAGCAGCAAGAGCTATCTCAACATTCCCAACATCATTGCGGCGGCACTGACCCGCAACGCGGCGGCAATCCATCCGGGATACGGCTTTTTGGCGGAAAATGCCCGCTTCGCCGAAATCTGCGCCGATCATCAGATTGCCTTTATCGGGCCTTCGCCGGAATCGATGCGCGCTATGGGCGACAAATCGACCGCCAAAGAGACAATGATGCGGATTGGCGTACCCACCGTTCCGGGTAGCGATGGGCTGATCACCGACGAGAAAGAGGTGCTGGCGATCGCCCAAAAAATTGGCTATCCCGTCATCATCAAAGCCACGGCGGGCGGCGGCGGACGGGGCATGAGAATGGTGCGTCAGGAAGAAGACCTGATTAAATCTTTTCTTGCCGCTCAAGGCGAGGCAGAAGCGGCATTTGGCAATGGGGGAGTCTACCTGGAAAAGTTTGTAGAGCGTCCCCGCCACATCGAGTTTCAAATTTTGGCGGATAGCTACGGCAACGTCATTCATTTGGGCGAACGAGATTGTTCGATTCAGCGGCGGCACCAAAAGCTATTGGAGGAAGCCCCTAGTCCGGCGCTAGATGCAGAGCTGCGGCAGAAGATGGGGGAGGCGGCAGTCCGAGCGGCTCAGTCAATTAATTACGTGGGAGCAGGCACTGTCGAGTTTTTGCTCGATCGCTCCGGCAGCTTTTACTTCATGGAGATGAACACCCGTATCCAAGTCGAGCATCCTGTGACTGAGATGATCACGGGGCTAGATCTAATTGCCGAGCAAATCCGCATTGCCCAGGGCGAGAAGCTGAGCCTGACTCAAGATCAGGTGGAGATCAGGGGACACGCGATCGAATGTCGCATTAACGCCGAAGATCCAGAATTTAATTTTCGACCGCATCCCGGACGGATTAATGGCTACCTGCCGCCGGGTGGCCCAGGGGTGCGAATGGATTCCCACGTCTACACCGACTACGAAATTCCGCCCTACTACGACTCGCTGATCGGCAAGCTGATTGTCTGGGGAGTCGATCGCACGGCGGCAATTCAGCGAATGCGGCGGGCGCTCCGGGAGTTTGCTATTACGGGTTTGCCGACGACGATCGCCTTTCACCAAAAGATTTTGGAAAATCCAGACTTTATTCAGGGCGAAGTCTACACTAATTTTGTCGAGCAGATGATGTCGCAATGAATCCCTACCTGCTTTTGAGCCAAACCGATCGCCAGCGAGTCAGCGATGGAGCCGTGATGCCCATCCTGGAGGCTGGCGCAGCGCGCCAGCTCGTGCTGATCTGGTCGCAGTTGGGAGATTTTGACAGCCTTGAGTATGCCTGGTGGCTCCAGCGGGAGATGCAGCAACTGCAATCGGCAGGTGTTGTGATTCGGGCGGTCGGGATTGGCGATCGCGCTTCGGGTCAGAAATTCTGCGCTTACACAGGATTTCCCGCCGAGTGGCTGTTTGTAGACCCGACGGCAGAGTTACATAAAGCGCTCAGCCTCTACCCAGGGCTATCCTTCAAGCTGCCTGCTCTATCAGCGGGTCAGAATGCTTGGCTTAACCTGATGCTGATGTGCGCTGGAATCGGCAGCCCTGGCACCCTTGCCGAAGTGTTTCGGGGCTATCGGGGCGATCGCCAAGCTCCTCAGCTAATTGCTGACGAAGAAATTGTAAAAGCGGCACCTCTGCCGCCGCTGAAAGGCTCGTTTTTTCAGTGGGCAGGCGGCAAAGGCTTCCAGCGACCGTTTGAGCTGGCAACCTTGCGGTTGCGCAATATGGCAGAAGTGCTGAGCCACTGGAACACCTATGTGCCGGATTCGACCTATCTGACCCAGCGAGGAGCCACCTTTCTGTTTGATGCCCAGGGAAGTCTGCTTTATGAACACCGCGATCGCGGTATCCTCGGCTTTGCAGCAGATCAGAGCAATCCCCTGTCGTTTTTGTCGTCTGTGTAGCAAACTGGCGACAGCCATAAATGACCCATAGGAAAGCGGGCGCGAACTTTGCGCCCTTCCCAAGTAGGGGCTTAGCATTGCTAAGTCCCTACAGCAGATCGGTTGTACAGGTTATTTAATCCATGATCCTAACCTTTCGCTAGCCAAGCCTCTAAACCGATCGGTGCCTGTACCTGAGCCAAAATCGATCGCAGCTGATCGCCCTCCAAAACCTCAGTTTCCAGCAGGCTTTGGGTTGCAGATTCTAGCAGGTGACGGTTGAGCCGCAAAATCTCCACCGCCATCTCGTGCGCTCTATCGAGGCTTTGCTTAACTTGGCGATCGATTTCCCCTGCCACTTCTGCGCCCACTGTCCGTCGGACGCTGCCGCCCTCCAGGAATTGAGCTGAGTTCTTTTCAAAAGCGATCGGTCCCAGGGTTGTATTCATGCCGTACTGCGTCACTGCCCGCTCGGCTAAATCTGTCGCTTTCTGAATGTCGTCACTAGCACCCGTAGAAACCTTGCCGAAGACAATTTCCTCTGCCGATCGCCCGCCCAGCAAAGTCGCAAGCTGTCCTCGTAACTCGTCTTCCAGCAGCAAGAAGCGATCGACCTCTGGCACTTGCAGGGTATAGCCCAAGGCTCCCAATCCGCGCGGCACGATGGAGATTTTTGAGGTTTTGTTGCTCCCTGGCATCAGCGCTCCCACGAGGGCATGACCGACTTCGTGATACGCCACGGTTTGCCGCTCCAGCGGTGTCAACACCCGCGATCGCTTCTCCAATCCGGCAACGACCCGTTCGATCGCTTCTTTGAAGTCCGCCATCAGCACCGCCTGACGCTGGTTACGCACCGCCATCAGCGCCGCTTCGTTCACAAGATTCGCCAAATCTGCGCCTGCAAAACCGGAGGTTTGGGTGGCGATCGCGTCTAAATCCACATCTTCACCGAGAATGACGGGACGGGCATGAACCCGCAGAATCTCAGCTCTGCCAATTTTGTCAGGGCGATCGACTAGAACCTGGCGATCGAAACGACCGGGACGACGCAGGGCAGGATCAAGGATTTCGGGGCGATTGGTTGCCGCTACGACAATCACGCCATCGTTACCGTCAAAGCCGTCCATTTCTGTCAGCAATTGATTCAGGGTTTGCTCCCGCTCATCATTGCCGTTGAGATTATTGCCGCGAGTTTTGCCGATCGCGTCTAGTTCATCAATAAAAATAATGCAGGGAGCTTGGCGCTTTGCCCGGTTAAACAAGTCTCGGACGCGAGAGGCACCCACGCCGACGTAGAGTTCAACAAATTCTGAGCCGGACATACTTAGGAAAGGAACGCCAGCCTCGCCAGCTACAGCTTTTGCCAAAAGCGTCTTACCCGTTCCTGGAGGCCCGACTAGCAAAACCCCTTTAGGAATTTTTGCCCCAATCTTGCGATACTTTTCGCCGTGAGAGAGAAAATCAACGACTTCTTGCAGCTCCTGCTTGGCTTCATCTACGCCCGCAACATCGGCAAAGGTCATGCCCGTTTTGCCCTGGCTGTAGGTTCGAGGATTGCTTTTGCCCACGCCCATGCCCACGCCAGCGCCCGCATTGCTAAATTTCATCAGCCATGCAAACGTACCCACCAGCATTCCTACCGAGAGCATCATACCCATCACGCCCGCAGCAGTCGCCGTATTCTCAGAACGGGTAAATTCTACGTTATGGCTCTGCAACAGACTAGGTAAATCATCAGTATTCCCAGAGGACTGAGTGGAGTAATGTTGACCGCCAAATTCAGGTTTGAGACTGTACTCAATGCGATCGGGCTTAATCACTACCCGTTGCACCTGTGCGGATTTAATCTGCTCAATAAACTTGCTGTAGAGTACCTGCGATCGGGCTGTCTGCATGGAAACAATTCCTGGTAGGGTGGGAGAACTTCTTGCTTCATTCTCCTGTACCCTACCTAAGGAGGATAGATGAGATTACGCCACTTTTTTTAGCGTTTTCCGAAGACTGTCAGCTTCGATGTACGGTTGTTACACCGTTTAAGGAGGTTTACCGCATAGTTAATCACTCTAATACAATCCCGGTGCGCGCCGGAATCCCCAGAAACAGATTGTCAATCGTCCAGGTGACTTCGATCGCTTCATCCTCGTCCGTACTGTATAAAATCTGTTTCGGCTGAGCGTTTAGCCGTGTCCCTACTGACTCCAAATCTATTTTCCCTAGCGTATCTCCTGCATTCACCGCAACGATCAGCACTTCATCCTGCCAGATGCGCGCAAAAACATAGACTTGTTCTTCTGCGCCCAGCAAGCGATATTCTCCAACTCTTAAAGATAAACGGCTGTGGCGTAAGGCAATTAACTGACGATGACAGGACAAGATCTCTGAATTCCACTGTTCTCTAGCCGGAAAGCTGCGTCGTGAATCGGGATCTAATGCCCCCTCTAGACCCACCTCGTCGCCGTAGTAAACGCTGGGCGCACCCGGAAAGGTCATCATCAGCAGGTTGGCTAACTTAACCGTTTCCACATCGCCCCCGACGATCGTTAGCAGCCTTGCCGTGTCATGACTTGCCAGCAAATTCAGTTGAGTCAACTGGATATCCCAGGCGTGAGCATGCAGCAAAAGCTGAATTTTGTCGGCGTAAGCTGCCGCATCGATCGCCGGATGCGGATCATAATTTCTACCCTGAGCATGTTCGGCAATGACCCGATCGCCCCCCGTAAAGGCGATCGTTGCTCCGGCAAACCGATAGTTCATGACCCCATCGAACTGTGTACCATCCAGCCATTTGCGGGCATCGCGCCAAATTTCACCCACAATATAGGCGTTGGGATTAATTGCCTTGACGCGATCGCGGAACTCTTGCCAAAATCCCGGCTCGTCAATGCAGAAAGGCACGTCTAGCCGCCAGCCATCGATCCCGACTCGTATCCAGTGTTCTGCCACTCGCATGATGTATTCACGCACCGCCGGATTGGTGTGGTTAAGTTCGGGCAGGGCGCGGTTGTCAAACCAGCCTTTGTAGTTGGCAGGGCGATCGCCATCGTACGCCGACAAAGGCCATGCCTCAATCTTGAACCAGTCTAGCCAAGGCGAGTAAGAGCCATTCTCCAAAATGTCGTTAAAGAAGAAAAAGCCGCGCCCCACGTGATTAAAAACGCCGTCCAGAACTACCTTCATGCCTCGCCCATGGGCAGCTTCCAGCAGTCGATAGAGCGACTCGTTGCCGCCCAGCAACGGATCAACCTGATAGTAGTCGTGGGTGTGGTAGCGGTGGTTGCAGGTTGCCTGAAAAATCGGCGTGAAATAGACGGCAGTAAATCCCAAGTCCTGAATGTAGTCGAGCTGCTCAATCACCCCCCAGAGGTCTCCACCCTTATAGCCTTGCAGCGTTGGAGGTGCGTCCCAACCTTCCAAGAGGATACCTGTTGACGGCGATCGGCTTTTGGCAAAGCGATCGAGGAAAATTTGGTAGAAAACAGCCTGTTTGACCCAGTCTGGCGTGTGAATCGGCATGGCTCTGGCTTAGGGTTACGCAGAGAATTGTAACGCTGAACGTATGAGCGTAACGGATTCTGTGGCAGATGTCGTATATTGGCGTTCCTTTAAAGGGCGATCGTCAGCCAATCGAGATAAATAGGCTTACGGCTGGCTCTCGTCATCAGGCTGAGCGGGAGCGTCGGGCTGATGGGGAGCGCTAGGCTGAGCGGGAGCTGTCTCTTGCCGACTCAGTTCATCCCAAGTCATCCAGGTCAAAGCAGAGGCATTTTGGTCTTGACTAGAGGCTGCCTTGACTGGATTGATTTTGACCTGATCCCAACTTGTCCAGTAGAGAGCAGGAGTATTTGCAGCAGGGGCTTGAACGGGTTCTGCCTGAACAGACTCTGCTTGACGAGACTCTGTGACCAGTTCTTCAAATTCTGGTTCAGTCCCTAATTCTTCAAATTCCGGTTCAGTCTCTAGTTCCTCGAATTCTGGCTCCTGAGGCTGTTCGCTGACTGATTGCACAGCCAAAGACGATGACGATTCAGCCAGAGACTGCGATTCTGACAATACGCGATCGCGAGTAGTGCCCAACGCATCCAGAATTAGCTCTAATTCCTCGTAGGTAATGTTCCTCAAATGGGTCAAGCGCTGTATCAAGATCTGCCGCAATGTTTCCCGATCGTAGGGTGCAAGCCGCTGACTCAAGGTTTGATAGTCAACAGTTTCATCTGCCAAAATTGACTTGAAATCGGGCAGAATGTCGTCGAAAAACAGCTGTTCTTTAGGAGTTGAAATGAGATAAGTTTCAATCTGCTGTCTGAGATCCAGGGCAATATGATGTTCTTCTGCCTCGCGTGCAGCCGACACAACCTCCCAACGAATGGCTTCTAGGCGATCGGCGATGGCTTGAACAGCATCTTGGGTAAACACTCCCCGCGAGCTTAATCGCTCCACAAAGTAAGCACGATCGATTTGCGATAGCGCCATTTCATTCTCACTAGCTTCTGGTTCACTAGCTTCTGGCGCATTCACTTCTGACCTGAGCAAAATTTCGCGGAAATCTTTGTCGATCGCCTCTGGAGTCATCTGCCAGGAGTAGGTTTTTAGCAAATAGTTTTCGACAGCGGCACGGAGCGAGTTAGACAGTCCGGTTTCTTGAGTTTCTTCCATAGTTGAATACATCGATCGTACTAGATCGTCAGCCGCAAAGGGATTAAGTTGCTGTTCGCTTGTTTCCTCCGGTTCTGTAGAAATCTCTGGCTGCGTTTCCTCTGCCTCCGACAGCGATATTATCTGAGATTCTTCGATCGTCATAGGTTCCTCGGTTGCTACCGCTGGTTGTGTGGCTTCTTCCGTATCAGCAGACGCTGCTTCTGAAGTTAAAACTTCTCCAAGTGGCTGCACTAATGCCTGTCTTTGCCGCCACCCTTGCAATAGTCCAATCAGCACCATTAGCACTAATCCAATCAGTATGATTGGCAACAGCAACCCCCAAACATCATTGACCATAAATTGAACCAGAAATGCAGACATAAAAACTGCAATAATTGAAGCTGTCAAACTGGCATTCTCAAGCTGAAACCATATGAGGCAGATTAAGAACGCCTGTAGAGAAAAATTATTTATGAAGTCAAAATACTGACCTGCTTCACATCTCAGAGGATGTTTGAAAAGCGCCGATTGCTACCCGAACAGCCCCCCAAACTCCCCAGTTCTGGGGGACTTTGAACAAAAATTGGTTACATGCTTCGCACAAGCAAGCGAACGAAAGTTCCCCAGACTTTGAGGGTTGGGGGGCGATAGCAAAACATTTGATACTCTTTAAACATCCTCTTACACTCAGCGGCTAGAGCAACAATTTTGATATCTCAAACATCCTACACGCTTCATTAAAATGAGACCCTACCAAAGAATGGCAGGGTCGCTAGTTGGCTCACGATACTCGCTGCTTCTCGGCTAGATTTGGAGCTTAATCTGACCTAGATATCACCATGACGCATGACAGGAAAACAGCTTTAACCTATGCCAACTGTGCTAAATTTGCACGGCGGTTAGAGTTATTTCAGTCTCACGATCGCTCAAGTAAACACCGCTAAGACGAGTATCAAAGAAGAAGGCGCAAAGAGTTGATGCCTCTAAAACATTTAGGGTGAGCGTGTCATCATAACCGTTGAGAGACGACCAAGTTGTCTGCGCTTCAACATTGGTCTTCTGGTTGATTACCTTACCTCCGTAAATCCAGAGCAGTACTATCGGTTCTCCCTCTTCATCAGAGTTTGTTCCAGAACTAAATATACCGCTCTCAATTCTAATGATGTAAGTTCCAGGCTCTAGGATCATGGAGACAGAAACTTCGTCTTGAAGCTCTTTCATCGCTTCAGGCTCAAGCAAGTAGCAGTTTCTCTTGCTATGTACCCTTAGATCAGCGATCGCACATTCCCCAGCCCTTTGCGCTTCTAAAATAGAGTCACTCTGCCCATCTAGTGAGCTATCTAGTAAGCAGTCTCGGCTTTTTTTTCCGGTTCGTAAACTGGAGCCGTAGATGGAGCTACAGATGATTCACCCCTAGATGACGTGCTTACAACAGGGCAAGCTGGACCTGCATCCACTTCTTCGACCTTTCTCACCCGACGAATCAGAAGAACCTCTTCTTCACGACGAACGATGGTGCGAACAGGCGCAACGCAAACGATGTCGCGGTTACGATCGCGATCGAAGCTATCAAAGCTCAAGGCTTCAATATCAACAGGAATGATTGAACCATCAGACTTGTTATACATGATGCTTCTGGAAATTGGAATCTAGGACTCTAGTTAGAACGGATGATGGGGCAAGCTGGACCTGCATCCACTTCTTCAACCTTTCTCACGCGACGAATCAAAAGCACTTCTTCTTCACGACGAACGATGGTGCGAACGGGCGCAACGCAAACGATGTCGCGGTTGCGATCGCGCTCAAAGCTGTCGAAGCTCAGTGCATCGATGTCAACAGGAATGATTGAACCGTTGGTTTGGTTGTACATGGTGCTCCTAGGGATTGTAATCTGGAAGGTTTTAATCTGGATAGCGATACTTTGAGCGATTGAAACTCAAGACTCTAGTTAGAGCGGATGATGGGGCAAGCTGGACCTGCATCCACTTCTTCAACCTTTCTCACGCGACGAATCAAAAGCACTTCTTCTTCACGACGAACGATGGTGCGAACGGGCGCAACGCAAACGATGTCGCGGTTGCGATCGCGATCGAAACTGTCAAAGCTCAGTGCTTCGATATCAACAGGAATGATTGAACCGTTGGCTTGGTTGTACATAGCGCTCCTAGGGGTTGAATTCAAATCTTGGAGTGGGTTGACTTAACCTTCTAAAAGAATAGCGTCTTACAAGTTTTTTGTGAAGTAATAAGAGCTATATTTCGCATTGGCATTTGTTATATTAATCAACTAATTTATTAGAGATTATTAAACTTGATTGACCTCTACATATAGCGTGAGTCTGCTGAATTCATTAAGTAAATCTCTACTGATATAAAACCGTAATCCTGAAGGTAGATGCAATTGTTTGGTAGCGCACAATTTTAGTCTTTATCTATATATAAGTTCTACTTCTACTTAAGCTTAAATATAGCTAAGTTGAGTTTGTAATGCCTTGATCTAAAAGGGAAAAAACCGGATTCATTGAGCTTGATTTAACCCACAAAAAAGCCAGACTTGTCTAGTTTTACCAAGACTCGTCTGACTGTTGTTTAGCGTCGGTATGCTAACGCTTTTGAGGGCTGCTTTGAGTAGTTTCTAGAGAAAATAAAGCAGCAAATAAGCTTCTTTTTAACCTCCGCGATCGCATCTTCTAGAAATAAGCAAAGAGTTTAAATTGCTGTCAAAGTTCTCCAGAATTAGGGGGTTTAGGAGGCTGTTCGGGCAGCAGTTGCCACTTCTCAAACGTCCGCTTAGTTGAAAATGCCCAAGGGGGCATCTTTGACCTAATGGGAGACTACCGAGTAACGTAGGAACCCACATCTAGCAGTCGAGCAGGAACCCATCCGCCATCTGCTAGTTCTGCCCAATTATCGCTGCGGCGACCTGACAATGTGACGCGCTGTCCATCATAGAGAACACCCGTTACGGAGTGACTTGCATCGGGACCTGAATGAATGCTGAGAGATTTGCCATCATTTTTGACCAATGCCTCAGAGCGTTCCTGATGAGTTGGGTAAAGATTGCGATCGCGGTTTTTAGTCCATGCCAACAGCAAGGGTAAACCGATGATCGGCAGCAACAGCCACCAAAGACTAGATAGGTTGGGAGCCGCTACAGAAGCTGCCGCTGTATCATCGCCAATCATGGCACCTGCTGACGCTGAATACCCACAGGTTAGCTTGTAGGCTTGCCCCGCGCGATCGAGGTTTAACACCACATTAGCGCCGTCTGTGCCAGCCTTAGACTCTACTGAAACGACATCTCTTACCTGAAATCCTTTTGACTCTGCTGAACGCGTACAGGCTTCTGTTGCAGCAGCAGCTAAGTCAGCAGATACGGTTTGTGCGTAAGCAGATGAAATGGGAAGCACCAAAGATAGTAACAGTACAGTGGATGGAACAATTGATAAATTCAGACGTTTCATGGTTCTAATCACCCTTTTAGTGAGTAAGTGATAAAGTATTGTCCATAGAGAAAAGCACCCGGCTATCGGATAAGCATTTCTTGCCCTCATGTCGAAAGACTCGCGTTTGTTCAACCAGAGTAAGGAGTAATCTACCCTAGAGAAACGCCCAGCGAATTAACATTTTTTTGCGCATGTTTCTGCCAACACCGCTTTCTATACTTGCCTTACCAATAAAACCCTCTGAGGCTTTCCTGCACTGGTTTTGAGCAGATATGAAAATTCCGATCTCATAGTCTCAAGCAGAGCTAGCTAATCAGTAGCCAGCCAATCAAAAGGGGACATTAACTTTTGATTTGGGTCACTTGTCTACCCATACTGATGAAGATAAAGCAGGAAAATAACAAACTAATATGGGGTAGTGGTATTTGGGTAAGGATTTTTTGTTGCATGGGCTTTGCCCATGCAACAAAAAATCCTTACCCCTCAAGGACTACCTAAATATGTAAACTGGCGATCTTTTGAGGAAGCCACTGATTTACGTTTCTAAGTTTGAATTTCTGCGATCTGTAGAGAATCTGTTTCCATCATCACAATTAACGTAAATTTAATATCTATTTGCTTTTCAGAAGCATTCTGTGTTTTTGGCGATCGCTCCACCCAAAAGTACAAGCCGTCTCAATGCTCTGTACTTAATTTTTCATGAGAGTGTTGCCTCGATACAAATCTCATGGGTTTGACTCAACAGAATTGCGTAACCCTACTAGACTTGGTAATCTCCTAAGTAGATATCAGTGTCAAAGCGTCTAGTTGGTTGCAGGTTACAGAGACTTACCATGAAAATTTTGCTGGTAGAAGACGACAAGCCCACAGCCGCTCTATTGGCAGAGGCGCTCACCGCTCACCGCTACACGATCGACCTGGCGACCGATGGTCAGACTGGACTTGCTCTGGCGACAGCATGGGACTTTGATCTGATTCTTCTAGATGTGATGATTCCCAAGCTAGATGGACTGGGTCTATGCCGTCAGCTTCGAGCCAAGGGGTATCAGAAACCTATTCTTTTATTCACGTCAAAGAATTCCACTGCCGACGTGATCAGTGGCTTTAATGCGGGTGCCGATGACTATGTGACTAAGCCTTGCGAAATCCCTGAATTAATCGTGCGCATTCGGGCTTTACTCCGTCGAGGGGAAACTGCCCTAGCACCCGCTCTATTAACGTGGGGAGATCTGCATCTCAACCCAGTTTCGGCAGAAGTTATTTATCAAACTCATACGCTTTCCCTGACCCCCAAGGAATATAGTTTGCTGGAGTTGTTTCTTCGCAACCCTCAGCGGATCTTCGATCGCGGCGCTATTATTGACCGAATATGGTCTATTGATGACCTGCCTTCAGAGGGTGCCGTGACTAATTTGATCAAAAATTTGCGGCAAAAGCTGCGGGCAGCAGGAATGACGACGGAGATGCTGGAGACAGTCTATGGCTTGGGCTATCGTCTCAAGACTCCACTGCCCAAGACGGCATCCGGCAACCCGCCAGAGGGCGAAGCTCTGGGGAGGAGAAGCCAGCAGGGATTAGCATCCGTTAATAAAGTGTTGGATCAGTTCAGAGATTCCTTTATTGAGCGGATTGCTTCCCTGGAGAGGGTCGAACAGGCGCTGCGGATGAGCCTTAGCCAAAGTCATCCTAGCCAAAGCCACCCTAGCCAAAGCCACCTTAGCCAAGCCTTACGACAGACCGCCTGCGAAGATGCCCATAAACTGGCGGGAGGGCTGGGTATGTTTGGCTATGAGGAAGGGTCGAGACTGGCACGGGCGATCGAACATTTGTTGATGGGCGATCGTCCCCTGACTCCACCCGAAATCGCCAATCTATCCCAACGCGTGATGGATTTGCAGAAAGAACTTGCCCATCCGCCCAAAGCCTTGACTACCCTAACGAAAGAGCTGCTGCTGCCCATTCAATCTCGCTCGGTGATGGTGGTGAGCCGCGATGTCACCTTTACGGAATCCCTGCAAGCAGAAGCTGTGACTTGGGGATGTCAACTCGAAAGGGTGCCGCCTGGATCTGCCGTCCAGAAAATTGCGCAAGCTCTTCCTGACCTGATCTTGTTAGATTGTGCGTCAGATCAAGGAGTAGCTCAAGATTCTGAAGTCTCAGTAGCGCTGTTGGAAACCTTAGCGAACCAGTTTCCAGCCCTTCCGATGGTCATCATAGCGCCAGAAAGCCAGGGCGATCGCCCCACTCACCTTGATGAAACACAGCCTGGGAAGAGGCGCATTCTGCAAAAACCGATCTCAGTGGCGCAGGTATTTGAAGCCATTACCCAATTGACTGATACCCAGTTTACTGAGCGGACTGAGGCTGCTGTGCATCCTGAATCTCTAGATGTTCAAGTAGATGTTCAAGTAGATGTTCGAGACGCCGCCAAGGTGATGATTGTCGATGATGACTCACTAATGTTGGAGGCTCTGAAGGTGCTGTTGCAGCCGCAAGGGTTTCAAGTTACGGTTCTGGAAGATCCTGGGCAATTCTGGGATGTGCTGAGGGCGATCGCGCCTGATGTGCTGCTGCTTGATCTAGAAATGCCGATCTTTAGCGGCATAGACTTGTGTCAGGCAATACGCCAAGACTCAACCTGGAAAGACTTGCCCATCCTGATCGTGACGGCTCATACAGATATTCCTTCTCTGCGTCAGGTGTTTGCGGCTGGAGCGAACGATTTTGTCAGCAAGCCGATTATTCGCTCAGAGCTGATTACTCGCGTACTCAACCAGCTCGATCGCGCCTCTGCTGTTCGCTCGTCTCTAATCCCTTCATGCGTATAAATTTGCCGTCTGTAAATTTGCCTATGTTTCGGCTTGCGGTTGCCAGCTCCCGTGACAACGATCGCCGTCGCCCTGCCCTGCCGCTGCGCCTCGCCCTGATCGCGCTGTTTGTGCTGCTAACGGTGGGAACGGTGGGATTTGTCGAGACGTTGTTCTTTCTCAATGGACAGCAGGCAGCGCAGAACCTCGCCAATCGCTTGATGGATGATGTTGGTGGTCGAGTGGGGCTTTATTTAGAGACTTACTTGCAGACCCCCCAACTGGTCAATCGGCTGAACGCGGATGCTGTGGCTTTGGGTGAGCTAGATTTGCAAGACCTCCCGGCGCTGGAGCGGCATTTATTCACGCAGTTGATGCAGTTTGAGTCTCTCAGCGGCATTCAGGCAGGCAATCGCCAAAATGACTTCAGGATGGTGACGCGGCAAGATGGGTTGCGGCTGCTTCAATCAGACTCGGCTAACCCTACTCAGATGCAGGAATATGCCCTCAATGGCGGGGGAGTCAAAAGCGATTTGATGAGCGCCTCTAGCGCCACCACCGTACGAAATCAGCTCTGGTATCAGACGGCTCTTTTTTTGGAGAAACCAACTTGGGGAGTGATTTCTCAAAGCTCGACGGGTGATGTCTCTCTGACGGCAACCCGCCCCGTTTTTGATGCGCAAGGGCAAGTCAGCGGCGTGTTCTCTGCCGCCATTTTTTTGAATGCCATCAACACGTTCCTCAGCCAGCTTCAGCTGGCAAAATATGGCAAGGTCTTCATCCTCGAACCGAATGGTTGGATCGTGAGCACCTCCGATCAAAAATGGTCTGAGAGCGGCTCTCCTTTTCAGCGATTTAATTTAGTAGACAGCCCTGATCCAGTGGCGCAAATGGCAGGGCGATCGCTGATTCAGCAATTTGGCGACTTTTCGCGGATCGATCGCCCGCAGCAGCTCGTGTTTTCACAGCAGGGCGATCGGCATTTTCTCCAGGTGATGCCGTTTCGAGATGAGTACGGACTCAATTGGCTGACGGTCGTTACGGTTCCAGAGGCAGAGTTTTTGGGACAAATCCATCTCAGCACCCGCACGACTCTGCTGATCTGTGCGATCGCCTTGCTGGTGTCCATTCTGCTGGGGCTGTGGATGGCTCGATGCATCAGCCGACCGATTCAGCAGCTCAGCCGCGCCAGCTACACCTTGGCTGAAGGAGAGTGGCGTGAACCCTTCTCGTCAGAAAGCCCCTTTGCAGAAGTGCAGGTTTTGGCGACGGCTTTTAACCGCATGGCTCGACAATTGCAGGACTATTTTGATCACGCCGCAACGGCGCTCAAAGCATCAGAAGAAAAGTTTGCCAAGATGTTTCACAGTACGCCTGACCCGATCGTCATTGCGACGCAGGAGGGGCATTATTTAGAGGTGAATGATGCCTTTGTTGAGGTGTTTGGCTACTCCAGAGCGGAGGTGATCGGTCGCAAAGTCTCCGAGGTGGAACTCTGGGTTTGCCCAGAAGAGCGCAAGCACTATGTGCGATCGATTGAGGCGCTAGGTCGCATCAAAAACCAGGAATATATGTTCCGCAAAAAAACGGGTGCGGTACTAACGGCTCTGTTTTCAACCGAAACCGTCAATATTGGGGAGCAAAAATGTTTCATTGGCATTGCCAAAGAAATTACCGATCGCAAGCGAATGGAGGAAAATTTACGGCAGAGTGAGGCGGCGCTTCGGGAGGCACAGCGCATTGCCCACATTGGCAGCTGGGAATATGATCCGCAAACTCAAACCTTGACGGGATCGGAAGAGCTATTTCGGATCTGTGGTCTGACTCCCAAGCCCTTTTTTAGCTTGGATGAGTTCTCGCAGGTGATTCACTCAGGCGATCGATGCACCCATCAGCAGCTCATTGACGCAGCGGTTGTCGAGGGCAGAATCTACAGAAACGATGCGCGGATTCTTCATCGAGATGGCTCGGTTCGCCATGTGGAAGTGCGCGGAGAACCTGTTTTTGATGCCGAGGGAAATTTGATCCGGATCATGGGGACAGCGCTGGATATTACCGATCGCAAGCAAATTGAAGACGCGCTCAGACAGAGCGAACAGCTCTTTCGTAATGCGTTTGTCAGCAGCGCTTTTGGCATTAGCATCCGATCTATGACCGGGAGATATTTGCAGGTCAACCCAGCGCTTTGCAAAATGCTGGGCTACACGGAAGCGGAGCTGTTGAACCTGACCTATCGCGATCTTACCCACCCCAACGACCTGGCGATCGATCCCAACAACACGATTCGCAAGCTGGTGACAGGCGAAATTGACTGCTACGAGCTAGAAAAACGATTTCTGCACAAAGAGGGGCAGATTATTTGGGGATTGATCAGCATGTCGATCGTGCGAGACTTGGAGCAGCATCCGCTTTATTTTGTGACTCAGGTGCAAGATATTAGCGATCGCAAACGCGCCGAAGCCGCCCTGCGTCAAAGTGAAACTCGGCTTCGCAATTTGGCTGCCGCTGCTCCTGTCAATATCTACTCCTTGGTGCAGCGTCAAGATGGCTCGATTGAGTTTGAATACATTAACCAAGTCGTTGAAGAATTCCACGAGGTCAGCCTAGAAGAGTTTTTGGCAGATCCGGCTCAAATTATCATGGGGCAGATGCACCCAGACTATCGGGAAGGCTATCGAGCTGCCGCTGAGCGCAGCGCAGAAACGCTAGAACGCTTTAACTATGAGTGGCAGATCATCACGCCTTCTGGAAAGGTGAAGTGGCTGCAAGCCCACTCTCAGCCCGAACGCCGAGAGAATGGCGATGTTTGCTGGCATGGAGTCGTGCTGGATGTGAGCGATCGCAAACAGTCTGAGGAAGCCTTGCGCCAAAGTGAAGCCCGCTTCCAAAAACTGGCGGCAACTTCACCGGGCGAGATTTTCATTAAAACCATGCATACCGATGGCTCCCTCACCTTTGAGTACATCAGCTCGGTCTGTCAAGAAATTCATGAATTGGAACCAGAGGCGTTTCTAGAGAATTCGGCTCCCTTCTTTGAGCAAATGCATCCTGACGATCTGCCCTTGTGCCTAGAGGCTGCGACTCGGTGTGCCCAAGACCTGACCCCGTTGGATCATGAGCTACGGATTATCACGCCATCGGGCAAGGTGAAGTGGATGCGCCTCACCTCTCGCCCTGAGCGCCAAGACAACGGCGATATTAGCTGGTACGGCATCATGCTAGATATTACCGATCGCAAGCAGATTGAAGAGCGCCTACAGCAGAGCGAAGCCACGAAGGAGCAGATTCTCAAAGCTATTCCTGATCTGATCATTTGGATGGCGAGTGATGGAACTTGCCTGGATCTGATTGATGGCAGCATGGGTACCGATCTCTACGTCAGATCGGAATCGGTTGGGAAAAATCTCTATGATCTGTTTCCATCGGACATGGCGCAAGCTAGGGCGATCGCCATTCAGCAGGCATTGCAAACCTCGGAGGTGCAGCTCTACGAACAGCAGCTGACGGTTCGGGGCAGTCTCCAATATGAAGAAGTACGAGTCGTTAGCGTGGGTGGCGATCGCTTTTTGGTGATTGTGCGGAACATCACCCAGCGCAAGCTGAGCGAGATCCAGCGCCAGCGGGCAGAAGCCGAGCTAGAGATCCAGCGATCGTTCTTCCGGCAGGTGATTGATGTCATGCCTAGCTCTGTTTTTGTCAAAGATCTAGAAGGGCGGTTCCTGCTTGCCAATCAGGTAGTTTCAGAGAGCTATGGATTCCCGGTTGAGGAAATCATTGGTAGGCGAGAAGCCGATTTTAATCTCAGCGCCACGCCAGAACAGCTTGAGCACTGTTCAGAAAACAATTGGGAGGTGATCACCAGCGGTCAGCCGAAGCAGACGTTGCCCTATCAAATTGTCAAGGCTAACGGAGAGCAGCGGTGGGTGCAAACGCTGCTGCGTCCTTTAGTCGGGACACAGGGGCAGAGTCAAGGCATCGTGGGCAACACCATTGACGTGACTGATCTGAAGCAAGCTGAGGCAGATCTGAGGCGGCAGATTAGACGATCGCAGCTCTTTTCCGACATTGCCCTCAAGATTCGTCAGTCTTTGCAATTTGAGGAAATTCTGCAAACGACCGTCACCGAAGTGCAAACGTTTCTTCAGGTCGATCGGGTCATGATCTTTCAGTTTCAGGGAAATGGCTCAGGTAAAGTGGTTCAAGAGGCGATCGTTCCAGGAAACATAACGACCTTATATCAAGTCTTTGCTGATCTCTGCTTTCCAGAGGCGTTTGTCGATCGCTATCGTCAGGGACGAATCCGCGCCGTAGCTGATATTGAGACTCTCAACATTGATCCTTGCCACCTCAACTTTTTGCGATCGCTGGGCGTAAGAGCCAAGCTCATCATCCCGATTTTTGTCGGTAGTCACCTTTGGGGGCTGCTGATTGCTCACCACGGTCTGCCGCGCACCTGGTCTGATTTTGAAATCGATTTGCTGCAAGAGTTGGCTAATCAGGCGGGCATCGTGCTAGCTCAAAGCCAGCTTTTGGCGGCTCAAAAGGAAAGCGAAGAGCGTTTTCGCAGCGCGTTTGATGCAGCTCCGATTGGCATCGCCCTTGTGGGATTAGATGAGCGCTGGATCAAAATTAATCCGGTGTTGTGCACGATGCTGGGCTATCCCGAATCTTCTTTATTGGGTCGGGATGCGTCTACTCTGATTCATCCAGACGATACTCAAAAGTTCCGGCGCTGCGTCGAGCAATGTGTTGAGCAATGTGCTAAGCAGACTCTGACAGACGATAACTATACGGCTCAAGCCGAGTTGCGCTATTGCTGTAGCGGCGGACGTATTGCTTGGGCATTGCTGAGTTTATCGACGGTGCGTGGTGCCCAAAACCAGCCGCTATACTACGTGTCACAGATTCAAGATATTACCGAACGCCATGCCCTTGACCAGATGAAAACCGAGTTTATCTCTATCATTAGCCATGAGCTGCGAACGCCCCTAACGGCAATGCGGGGATCATTAGGACTCATTGCCACTGGCGTTTATGATCGCAAGCCAGAGAAAGCAAAGCGGATGATTGAGATTGCTGTGAACAATAGCGATCGCCTGGTGCGGCTCGTCAATGACATTCTCGATCTCGAACGACTGTCTTCTGATAAGGTTCAGTTGATGCAAGAGCGCTGCTGTGTTGCTGAGCTGTTGCAAAGGGCATCGGAGGGTTTGCAAGCGATCGCGGATGATGCATCTGTGGCGATCGTCATTGAGATGGCAGCCAATAACCCATCACAGGTTCAGGTCTGGGGCGAACCGGATGCCATCATTCAAACGCTGACTAATCTCATCAGCAACGCCATTAAGTTCTCTCCACCGCACACCATTGTCCGACTCTCTGCCTATCCCCAAATTGATTCTGTCCTGTTTCAGGTTAAAGATCAGGGACGAGGCATTCCGCTCGACAAGCTGGAAGCCATCTTTGAGAGATTTCAACAGGTCGATGTGTCAGACTCTCGCCAAAAAGGAGGCACAGGTCTGGGTCTGGCGATTTGCCGTAAAATTGTGCAGCGCCACGGTGGAGAAATTTGGGTCGAAAGCACGGTGGGCGAGGGCAGCAGTTTTTACTTTACCCTCCCCATTCCCCCCGGAGAGCAACCATGATCACCCCATGCATTCTCGTCATTGACGACGAAGAAGAGATTAGAGAAGTGGTGCGCGCCTGTCTAGAAGATTTGGGCGGTTGGGACGTTGTCACGGCAGCATCGGGAAAAGAAGGGCTAATGCGGGCACAGACCGATCGTTTGGATGCCATTCTTTTGGATATGTCTATGCCCGAAATGGATGGCTTTGATTGCTTTAAGCTGCTTCAGGAAAATCCTCTCACTCAGCCGATTCCGGTGATTCTGCTGACTGCCAAGGTCTTGCCCAACGATCAGGCTCGATTTGCTCAAATGGGCGTGGCTGGAGTCATTACTAAGCCCTTCAATCCAGTCGTTATTTGCGATCAGGTGGCTAAAATCCTCAATTGGAGCCTGTAGAATTTGCGGCATTGCTTAATTGGGGGATGGATTTTTCGGGAGAGGGACGCTCAGCGCCTCCCACAAAAAATCGATCCCTAAAATCAGCGATATCGAGTTTGGGCGTTGCTGAATGCAAGTATGAAAGCCCCCCAACCCCCAATTCTGGGGGACTTTGAATGGTTCGGAAGTCCCCCAGAATTGGGGGATTTAGGGGGCGAGAAAACTGTCAACTCAGATAGATTCATACTTCGATTTAGCAACGCCCGAATTTGTATCATTGAACTACAAATATAAGTTCCTTATTTTCTTGACTTATCGTGGAAGTATGGGGTGAATGCTACTTGCAAGATCGGCTTTTGCAGATTTTCGTAAAAACAGCCTTTTTGCAAAGTAGTCTTGTCGCTCACCCAAAATGCGCCTATTGGCAAAACGAAATGTCAACCAAGCTCGCCAAACTAATTCTGCTGATTGATAGTGAACCCTACACCCGCGAGGTCGTGCAGGCTTGTTTGAGCGATCTGGGAGGATGGAATGTTCAATCCGTCTCCTCTACTCAGGCGGGCTTGGAGAGTTTAGCGATCGAACCTCCAGATGCCATTCTTCTGGATATTTGTCTGCCTGGAATGAACGGTATGGCGTTCATCCAGCGACTTCAAGATCATCCTTTGGGTCGCTCGATCCCGGTCATTTTACTCACCACAAAAGCCTATTGGTTTACACCCCTACAGCTTCTCAAAATGGGCGTGGTAAAGACGATCGCCACACCGTTTAATCCCCTTGTGCTTACGGATGTTGTGACCCAAGCTTTGAGGCAGCAAGAGCTTTGAGAGTGCTTCTCTCGATACCTTGCTGTAAAACCTCAAGAATGAAACTTTGAAGAATCGCTGGCACTGCTGATCTTGGAGATAATTTTATGTGGGATATGGGTGCTCTGCACCCATATCCCACATAAAATTATCTCTCTATTGAACAATGCTTAATGACTCAACGTTTAGGCGCGACGAGCCACCAAGCCCCACAGAAAGATCGCAATCAGTGCGCCGATAATGGCAATAATGAATCCTGGAATGCTAAAGCCAGCCCCGGCAAGCTGCAAGGCTCCAGTCGTCAAGAAGCTATACAAAGAGCCGCCCAGAAATGCTCCAATGATTCCCAGCACAGTAGTGGTAATAAATCCGCCACCTTGAGTGCCAGGATAAATAGCCTTAGCGATCGCCCCTGAAACTAAACCCAAAACAATCCAAGACAGTATGTTTAACATGGTGCATTCCTACAGCTAGTTTTTAGTGATCTCTGTGAGCTGCTTTTTGCGGTAAAGCAAGCAGCTAATGGTAACAAGTGAGACAGAGAGAGCTGTGAGTAGAGCGATCGTCTGCCCTCGGCTAAGGGTTCTCCTGCCTAAATTCGCTTTCACCACAGAAGGCTTTCCTTGAATCAACGCTAATTCCCTAACGAGTCTCAGACTCAGTTACTCCAGCGGTATTGGGTCTGAGCTGAATATTGAGCGATCGCTGGCCACCATCATCTATCCGAGCAGTATACTTACGACCGTCGCAAGGCTCACGATTTGTTGAGCAGCCATAGTATTCTCTGTAGCCTGAAGCTGCACTGCTAACGGCAGGAGCATTTGATAGCGACATTTGCCCAGTTCCCCGGTTGTAGACATTCATTAGCGTCCTGCCGCTAGGCTCACGATACACCCGAACCGCATAGGTGGAGGTTTGGAACTTGAGGACATCCTCTTGCTCAGATTCACTGCCGCTGCTGTCTGCGTCATCCGACTCTAGATCAGTGAGGGCAAACGCCGTTACTCTGGCGGTACCTGGGTTAACGGTGCAAAATGCAGTCTGACTGCTGTCACCGCTATTGCCAACCACTAGCGTTCGATTCGCGCTGCGATCGAGCCTTAACCCCAGCATGGCAACGCTGCCAAGACTAATATTAAACTCTCTTGACGCTCGTTCTCGACACGCCAATCGAGCCAAGACCGGAAGAGAAGAGATATCGGTTGTAATAGGCTGAGCAACTAGCGGAATGCTAAGGCAGAGATCAAAAACGGCTAAACAAAGGGCAGTTAAGGTAGCCGTATAAAAACGAACTTTCATCTTTTGTCTAACCACGTTCTGCTAGATTACTGCTGCTAGATTATTTTTGCTAGATTAATTGCGCTTAGACGCTATCCTGCAAAGGCTTTAAGCGTCTTGTTTGCCACATCAACCGCTTGATTGAGATCCTCAATGCCACTACCAAGATGTCTATACTATGAGTTCCTTTGAATAGGAGTGCTCTAATCGAGCGTTGCTGATCTCTGGGATGGTTTTCGTTAGAGAGGGACGCGAAGCACCTTCTCTAACAAAAACTATCTCCTTATCAAAACGCCCTGTAGCCGTTCAGGGAAGCGCTCAAAAGGCTTTTTACACTAGCGCTGCTTTAAACTTTGCAAGGGCAATCGCTTCTTTATCGCTTACTTTTTGACCTGCGCCAAACAGCCCGCTTCCTGCCGCGTTGGCAACGCTGTCTCCACAGGAATAAACAAACGCTTTATACTCTGCAATTTCTTCGGGAGTTGCCTTTCCAGCTAATACGCCTAGGGCAGCGCTAACAGAAGCGATCGCCTTGTCAACCAATGCACCTGATTCAACTTCTTCAGCTTTAACATCAGGTTTTTGAAGCTTCACATCACCGCTTTTGAGAGCTGCTTCAGAAAATACAGCTTGAATCACAGAATTGCTGGGATATTTTTTGGCAACTCCAGCAATTTCTTTCGATATCGCAGCTGCTTCAATAGCCGTTGAAACGATCCCGACATCCACCATTGCCACAGCTAGACCCGTCAGCATCGGAGCTTCAGCGATCATTGTCATCTCTTCCGGTGTGTAGCTTGCAACCATTTTGCTATATCTTTCAGAAACGTTGAGCCAAGCATATGCCTCAAAAATAACGAATTGATAAAGTTGTAAAAGAAGATTCAAGTAAAACTAAAGAGAGCATGGAGAGACTTTTCCCTAAATAGGGGTAATACCCCCTGAGCGGTTGTTATGCAATCCTTTGAAAGGGCTACATAGATTAGAATTCTGACATCGTTATCAGTTCATTATCTTCTTGTTTTAATGTTGAGCCACAAGTTAATTTCTAAAAGCTTTTATCGATAGTTTTTGAGTCTTAAGCGTGTAGAACTAAGACTCTATAGAGGTTCTTGCGCAAAGATTTTACTGTACCTGGAGCAGTCGCATCCAGGCAAAATTGAGATAAGCAGCTTGAGCTGAGAGATCGCTATTCAGCGCTGAGTTTGGACGCTCTCACCTAGGCAATCCTGTTCGTCATTGAACCTTCTATTTACTGTCGATCCACTTGTGTACTGTCGATCCTTATCAAAGGGAACTCAAACCTATGGGACTCTTCTTCGAGATTCTAAAATCAATCAATAACCCCAATCAACAGGGAAGCGTCGATCAACTCAGCTCAGTTATGAATGCAGTGCAGCAGGTCGGTGCAACTCGCGGCATCAATTCTTCTACCCTACAAACTGTCATGTCAGCGCTGAGTGGTTTAATTCGTCCGGCTTTGCAAGAGAGTAGAGGTTTGCCATCAACGGAGAACCTGGTCACTCAACTTGGAAGTGGAAATTTTGGTGCACCAACGCTGCCCTCTTTTATGACGCCGCAGCTACAGCAGCAGATGGTTCAGGTGATTGCTCAGAAAACTGGCTTGAGTGCCAGTACGCTACAAGCTTTACTACCTGGGGTGATCACAACTGCGATGGGATTTTTGGGTATGGGCGCCAGCAAGCCAGGTGTGGGGGGCGGAAATTCTGTCCTGAACGCTTTTCTAGATAGCGATCGCGACGGTGATACTGATCTGGGAGACGTATTTAAGTTTGCCGGTCGCTTCCTGAATTTGCCCCGATAGAGAGCAGACTCACATACGGCTTCTCTAATCAGGCAATGCTAAAGCGGCAATGCTAAAGCGATTAAATAGGTACAACAATTAGACAGAAATTAGACAGACCTGAGTTGACTGGGATGTGGACGCGATCGCGTTGGGTAGGAATCGGTTTTTACAGGGTTAATCGCATGAATAAGTACCGGGTTCGGAAGACGTTTTTTCCACATGGAATAATGCTGTTTGTTTTGGCGGCAACCCCCACGTTTTTGGTATCCTCTCTCAGGGCGTATCCGCTTCTGGCTCAATCTGCCGCCCTCGATCTCTCGGTGCCAACATCAGTTCCGAGTGGAACAGCCGTCAAGATTGATGGCTCAAGCAGCATGGCAACCATTAACCAAGCTCTGAAGCAGCGCTTTGAGACTCAGTTTCCAGGTACAAAGGTTGAAGTTGGCTATGGAGGAACCGATCTGGCTTTGCAATCCGTGCTGGAGGGAAAGAACGATCTGGCGGCGATCGGGCGCACCCTCACAGATGCAGAGAAAGCGCAAGGGCTAACTTTAGCTCCCGTTAGCCGCAATAAAATTGCGATTTTAGTGGGTGCAGGTAATCCTTTTAATGGCAGTTTAACCGTTGACCAATTTGCTAAGATTTTCCGGGGTGAGATCACAGATTGGTCTGAAGTTGGGGGGGCACCGGGCGCAATCCGGATGATTGACCGACCCGAAACAAGCGATACTCGACGAGCATTCCTGAACTATCCCAGCTTTCAATCAGCACCGTTTCAATCGGGTGCAAACGCCACCACGTCTGAAGACAGCACCGAAGCGGTAATTGGGGCATTGGGCAATGATGGCATTGGCTACGCGATCGTCAATCAGGCAACCGGACAGTCCAACGTGCGCATTGTGCTGATGCATGACACGCTGCCTACCGATCCCCGCTATCCCTTCTCTCAGCCACTCTCCTATGCCTACAAAGCGGATCTCAATCCTGGGGCAAGAGCATTTTTGGGTTACGCGATCGCTCCTGAGAATCAGCAATCGATCGAAACAGCGCAGGCTGCTTCCCCTGCGCTGCCTTCGCCTATCCAGCCTGCGCCAAATGCGGCAGTCAGCCCTGCTCCTGACCCAACCGTAGCAGCCAGCCCGACCGTGGTAGCCAGCCCGACTGCCAGCCCATCCACGGCAGCGATCGAGCCTAATGCTTCTAATCTTGACTCTTCCAGCAATGCAGGATGGCTTTGGCTACTTGCCCTGCCTCTATTGGGAGGTCTATGGTGGCTGTTGAAACCTAAAGCAGAACCCGTTGCGCCTCTCGCTGCTCCTGTGACACCCGCGCCTCCAGTACATGAACCCCTTCCGGATAGCCGCATTATCCTGGCAGCTCGTGACTGCAAGAACGCCTATGCTTACTGGGAAGTGCCTGATGAAACAAAAGCTGAGCTAAGACGGCATGACAGACAGCTCAAACTACGCCTCTACGATGTGACGGATAGCCATAACAATTACCAAACTCAGCAGATTCAGCAATTGGATTGCCATGAGCCAGATCAAGACCTGCCTATTGCGATTCCGGTGGACGATCGCGATTATCTGGTTGAGCTGGGTTATCTAACAGACGATCGCTGGCTGAAGTTGGCGCATTCTGCCCCTGTGCGGGTGCCAGCCTGCCCTGTGCCTGAGAACAGAATCGATCGCCAGGTGCAAGTCGCTAAGGATGAAGCTTTTGCTCCGCGCAAGGCGGCTGTGATTGCCGGAACTGCTACAGCAGCAACTCTAGCCGTCGATCGCGCCGTTAGCCAGCGCCGATATGCCTGGACAGAGCCAGATCACCAGAAGAGTCAAATCATCTTGGTGCCGCGTACTCCTAAGAGCGCCTATGCTTACTGGGAGCTATCGCAAGCTGATCAAGAAGCTGCTCGACGACAAGGCGCAGAAAAAATGGCGCTACGCATCTACGAAGTCACAAACCTAGATAGAGAGGATGTGTCAGCACACAGCATGCAGCAATTTGAATGTGACGAACGCGATCGCGATCGCCATGTTCCTATTCCCATTAGCGATCGCAATTATGTGGCAGAAATAGGTTACATCACGGGTGATGGGCGCTGGTTAAGGAGTGTTCGCTCACAGCCTGTGCGCGTTCCTGCTTTGTAGCCTTAGCGATCGACTTTGCCGTTGATTGTCAGTGTTGGAGTTTCACCTGAGTTGGGCACAAAAACAGTCATCTGCGATTCGCTTCGAATGGGAACGTACTGAGTACCTGCATCGGTTTGCTCGATTGCAACAGGGTTAGCCCTCATCCAAGTCAACCGACTCTGTTTATCGTACACGTTGATCAGCGTTTGCCCGTTTTGGGTGAAGATCCGCACAGCGTTTCTGCGCCCTTCAAAGGCGACAATCGTGCGGTCGGCAGTGCTTTCACTGGTGTTTTCACTGGTGCTTTCACGCTGCGCCTCCAGTTGGGTAAACCGCAGAGGCGCAGTGCCATCCTCACCGTAAATTAGTAGATAAGGTCCTTCCAGCTTGATCTGCTGAGCTTTTTCGAGCGCTTGAAAATAGCGAGTTTCTTGATTCATCACCGCAGGGCTACACATCATCCGAGTGGAGGCAACGGCACCAACGGTAAAGGGACTTTCTGACGCTTCACCTGTCAACTGAGCTGCCCCTCTGTATTGGTTGCAGCCTCCCCGTCCGGAGATACGATTTGCTTCATCGAAACGGAGCGTTGTTTGTAGATTGTCAATTACGCCAGCTCCACCCAAATCTTCAAGCAGCCACTCTGTGCCTGTTAGCTGAGCTAGGGTGGTTACTGAATTGGGCGATCGCTCACTCATAGATCCTGACATCTGCTCTGCATTGATTTGAACAGGCTCGCTGGAAAAAGCCCTGGATTGAAAACCTGGAAAACAGCTCAGGCTGATAATACTGATACTCGCGCTGAGCATTAAAAAAATACTTTTTTGTCTCACTTTTTAACCTCACCCATTAATGTGCAAGATATTCTCTTTCGCGCTTGAAGCTTAGAATGAAGCAACCGTAAAAGGGAATATCTCAGTACCGGTCTTGACTTAATAGCGTTATGGCAACCGCCAAGGCGGTTAGGACGGGGACATTTTGGGTGGGCGCGAAGCGCCCACCCAAAATGTCCTAAGCAAACTGGCGATAGCTATATTTCTAACTTTAGCGATCGATCGCCCAGCCAAGGCTCATGTTTCAAAAAATGATATGTCTTTGCAGTCCGATCGCTCAACCTAGACTTATTTGCCTTCATGAAACAGTTTTTACCTTTGTCGAAACTTTTCGTAACAATTTGTTTCATAAAAGAGTAAAATAAGAGCCGTTTGTGACCTGCGTTCTGCATCTCCAGCGGGGACATCAGATTGCTTCATGCAGTAGGGTCGATCGTCGATCGCGGCAATTTTTTGGTCGCGCGAAGAGGATGGGCTGTTCTGCCATGGAAGAACTCTTGTAGAGAACTCTCATGGGGAACTCTAATTTTGGGGTGCTGAGCGTCCTGAATGGAGAGAAGAACTTAGATATTCATGTCCAGTCAAATTGGAAACTTCGTGCAATCAAATATAAGCATCAGTTCAGCGGCTAAAGTCGCCCGTACAACGGAGCTACCCTTTACGCTCCAAGATCTAAAGGCAGCCATTCCGGCATACTGTTTTGAACCCTCTGTTGGAAAATCCCTTGCCTACTTCTTTTTAGATATAGGCATCATTGCAGGGCTGTATGCGATCGCTCACGCTTTAAATTCCTGGCTGTTTTTCCCGCTATTTTGGGTGATGCAAGGAACGATGTTTTGGGCGCTATTTGTTGTGGGGCATGATTGCGGTCATGGCTCTTTTTCTAAGCTCAAGTGGCTGAATAATTTGGTGGGGCATCTCGCTCACACGCCTATTCTGGTGCCTTTTCACGGCTGGCGCATTAGCCATAGAACGCATCATGCCAACACGGGCAATCTGGACACTGACGAAAGCTGGTATCCGGTCTCGGAAGCCAAGTATGATCAGATGCCCTGGTATGAGAAGCTGTTTCGCTTTTATCTGCCTCTGCTGGCTTACCCGATCTATCTGTTTCGGCGATCGCCTGGTCGAGAAGGTGGCTCTCACTTCGATCCCAAAAGTCCGCTGTTTCGTCCTTCCGAAAAGTGGGATGTGCTGACTAGCTCGGTGCTGCTGGTGCTGATGGTCGGCTTTTTGGGCTATCTGGCTTTCCAGTTTGGCTGGGTATTTCTAGTGAAATACTATCTGGCTCCTTACCTCGTGTTTGTTATGTGGCTAGATTTGGTGACATACCTGCACCATACCGAAGCTGATATTCCATGGTATCGGGGTGAAGACTGGTATTTTCTCAAAGGGGCGCTATCGACGATCGATCGAGACTACGGCTTCATCAACAGCATTCATCACGACATTGGCACCCATGTGGCACACCATATCTTCCTGAATATGCCGCACTATCACCTGAAGACGGCAACAGAGGCAATCAAGCCAATCTTGGGCGATTACTACCGCAAATCGGAAGAGCCAATTTGGAAGAGTTTTATTCGCTCTTACTGGGTCTGTCAGTTTGTTCCTAACCAGGGTGGTAAAGTTTATTACCAATCGGCGAAGCGATCGAATTAAGGGCAGGGGAGTGATCCAGTAATACGTTGGCTCACTCCCTTCCTCTCAAAAAATAGCTTATTGTATCTTTGGATCTTAAGGATCGTGGATTAAATAACCTGTACAACCGATCTGCTGTGGGGGCTGAGCAATGCTAAGCCCCTACCCCAAGAATTACTTCAGGTATAAATTTTTTTGAAAGGGGCACAGAGCGCCCCTTTCAAAAAAATTTATACCCAGACTAAGCAATGCCGATTATGGGAATATGGAACCGTATCTCAGTCAGTTTTGAGGAGCTTGTGTAATGACGGAACTTGATCCAGTAAAGGTGATGAAGCAAGAGGTCGGTCGGGCAGCAGCGGCACGAGTCAAGTCAGGCTCGATCGTCGGGCTAGGAACCGGATCGACGACCGCCTTTGCCATCCAATTTTTGGGCGATCGCCTCAAGTCGGGCGAACTCAAAGATGTGAAGGGTGTGCCTACGTCTTTTCAGGCTTCGGTATTGGCGAAAAAGTACGGTATTCCTCTAGTGACGCTGGATGACATTGATGGCATCGATATTGCCATTGATGGAGCCGATGAGGTCGATCCGCAAAAGAATTTGATTAAAGGGGGTGGCGCAGCACATACGCGCGAGAAAATCGTGGATTCTCTTGCCAAAGAATTTATTGTGGTTGTGGACAGCAGCAAAATGGTCGATCGCCTTGGCTCAACCTTTGCTTTACCTATTGAAGTGCTGCCTCTAGCAATTACTCCCGTGACTCGCGCGATCGAGAAGCTAGGCGGCAAGCCAGAGCTGCGCCTAGGAATCAAGAAAGATGGTCCTGTGATTACCGACCAGGGAAACATGGTGCTAGATGTGACCTTTGCGGCGATCGACCATCCGGCTGAGCTAGAAAAAACCCTCAACAACATTCCGGGCGTGCTAGAAAACGGACTCTTTATTGGTCTAGCAGACCTGATCTTGATTGGCGAAATTATTGACGGCAAGCCCAGCGTCCGAGAATTCTGACTAGGCAGGCTTCGAGTAATGGCTTTTGAGACGACGAGCCAGCTGCTGCGACTTTAAGCCATACTCGATTGCCTCCAAGACTCTGACTACGCCTGTTGTATTGACCATCTCAACGTTTTTGCCTGCTCTTTGGGCAGCCTGGACAGCTTTATCGGTCAACTTGTGGCTGGTGTAGCCCGTGATGACCAAAATTAAGTCGGCAGTGACGATATGACTCTCAGACTGGACGGCAATTTGTGGGCCTGCCTGAGCCGTACACCAAATTAGGTTCACGCTTGAATCTCGTAGGCGATTTCTGATCACGGTTTCTAGGCGATCGTGTCCACCAAAGATCACTACCTTTCCTTCTAATATGCCGTAGGGGTTGGGGCGTTTCTCCGAGGTGCGATGCCGGACGCGAGGCTGTACGTCGGGGGCACGCTCCACGCGGGATCGGTTCTCTAGCGCCTTGTTGTAGATAAACGCGAGGGTCTGCTCGTGGCTGCCGCGCAAACGGGCTACAGGTCCTTCTTCACTATGGTCATTAATTTGGGCAATCAGAGCATCTACGACTTCTTCAAGCGAGTTGATCGCCTTGAGGTCATGGGCGTATGCTCGAACGGCGATCGCGGCATCGGTGGCGCTAAAGAAATCTTCTTGCTCCGAAATCATTTCCAGCAGGTCGGCTTTCAATGCCTGTCGCCAGCGGTTGGTTTGCTCGGTTAATCGTTCGTCTAGCAAGCGCTCTTCGTTAAGCAGCATTTGTCGATCGATCGTTTGGGTCGCTAGCAGCGGCGCATCTGCCAGTTTTTGCTTGAGATCGGCAGCTTTTTCCTCCAGCTTTTGCCGGGTCATGCTATCCACGAAATCCTCTGAAACGAGCTGAGACAGCATTTGCTCGACCTGCGATAGCAAAGGCTCTAGCCGCTGCTTAATTTTGCCTATTTCTTGGTCGATCTGTTCATCTCGCTGCTGTTGGAGTCGCTTTTCTTCTAGCTCTATTTTTGCCAAGGAGAGTAAATCCTGGACTGAACTTTCTAGATCATCAAGGTCTGAAATATCCATAAGATTCAAGGGAACTTTGTAAGACTATGAGTTTATAAGACTATGAGTTTATGAGCTATGCCTTTGTAGAACATATGCAGGTATGGAACCGTACAGGTGTATAACCGGATAGGTAAAACATCCGTAAGGCTAAGACATTCCCTAGAGATTAGCTTTACTTATCTGTTGATTCGTCTTCCTAAAGGAGTATGAATCAGCGTTGATAGGTTTTCTAGCATGGAAGAGATGGATTAACTTTACTGGCTATGGCACTCTTCAACAAGCGGTGAGCTTATCGATCGGCTTATCGATCGCAGGGGGATGCAGATCGAGAATAGTTAGGCACCATAGCAAGTTTTGATCGCCAATACCCCAACAAATGTCCTGAAACAGATGGTCATCAACTCTAGCTAACTTTATTATTGCTATTTTTGAAGTGGGTTGCGTCAATTGTGGCGATACATATCTTCTAAAAGTCACCAATCCAAAGGACTATGCAATATCGAAGATTTGGGCGTACAGAGCTATCCATTCCGGTATTCTCCTGTGGGGGGATGCGCTACCAATACAAGTGGCAAGACGTGCCGATGCACGAGATTCCAGCCAGCAATCAGGCAAATCTGGAAGCCACAATCCATCAGGCGCTAGAGGTTGGCATTAATCATATCGAAACAGCGAGAGGTTATGGGACTTCAGAACTCCAACTTGGCAAAATTTTGCCCACCTTACCCCGTGACAAGCTGATCGTCCAAACTAAGGTAGGAGCAGCCCAGCCTCAGGAGTTTCAGCGCAACCTGGAACAGTCTTTCAACAATCTCAAGCTGGACTATATTGATTTATTGGGGTTACATGGCATCAATAATGCCGAATCGTTAGATCAGTGTACCCAACCGGGTGGCTGTCTAGATATTGCGCGCAAATTTCAGCAGCAGGGTCGAATCCGCCATATTGGGTTTTCGACCCATGGGGCAACGGACTTAATTTTGCAGACGATCGCCACCAACCAGTTTGATTACGTTAACCTGCACTGGTACTACATCAATCAGGGAAATTGGGCAGCGATCGAGGCAGCAAAACGTCACGACATGGGCGTATTCATCATTAGCCCGTCTAATAAAGGGGGCAATTTGTATGAACCGCCTCAAAAGCTGGTAGACCTGTGCTATCCCCTTAGCCCCATGGTATTCAATGATTTGTTCTGCCTCAGTCACCCAGAAGTGCATACCCTAAGCATTGGCGCATCTCGTCCGCAAGATCTGGAGGAACATCTCAAAACCCTGGCGCTACTCGATCGCGCTGACGAGATTCTGCCGCCCATTATTGAGCGATTAGAGCAGGCAGCGATCGCCGAGCTGGGCGAAGACTGGTTTCGCACCTGGCATGTGGGTCTGCCGCAACATCACGAAACGCCGGGTGGGGTCAACATTCCGGTGATTCTGTGGCTGCGCAATCTGGCGATCGCTTACGACATGGTGGACTATGGCAAAATGCGCTATAACCTGTTGACCAATGCGGGAGATTGGTTTCCTGGCGCCAAAGCCGACCAAATCGGGAAGCTTGACTTGCGCTCCTGTCTGGCGCACAGCCCCCATAGCGATCACATCCCTAAGTTACTAGCTGAAGCTCATGAGCTGTTGGCAGGGACAGAGGTAAAGCGGCTTTCTCAGCAGTAGGCTAGGGCTTGCAGGTAGTCTCGTACTTTCTGGGCAGCGATCGCCATCTGCTCAGGCTCAGGGCTTTCCTGAGAAAGTCGGGCTACCTGCAATTTCCAGCCTTTAAGCCCTGACTCCGCAGGGTCAGGGTAGCGGGGCTGAAGGACGAAATGAACGTGGTAAGGAGACTGATCAACCCAAAGGCTAACGTAAACTCGCTCGGCGTTTAGAGCTTGCACCATGGCGCCCGAAAGCAGCTTCAGGGCATTGCCTAAACTAGCCGATTCTTCTGAACTCAGCTCCCAAAGATTTTCTCGGTGCAGCCGAGTCTTGAGAACGATCGCCCCTACGCCCAAAGCGCCCAAGCAGTGATCGGCAACCCAGTAATTCGTTGCCCAAATCACGCCACCTGGAACGGCAACTGCTCCCGTCAGCGTTTGGCAAGCCAGACAGCCTGTTTCAGCCACGCTCAAAAATCCAAAGCCTATTTACCAAAGCCTTTGCCGCGATTTGAGGAGGGAAGACACACACAGTCTTGAATCTGCTGCCGCAGTTTTTCAGAGTCGAGGTCTTGTCCAATCAGCACGAGCTGATTTTTAGGCGCGCCCTTCCACTCGGTGTCGTCCAGCGAGAAGCGCTTGCCGCTAAGGTGAAAAATGTGGCGCTTGGGACTTTCATCAAACCAAAGAATGCCCTTGGCGCGGAAGACCGATGCCGGAAGCTGAGTATCTAGAAAATGCTGAAACTTCTTGATGGCAAAAGGGCGATCGCTCTGAAACGAGAGTGAGGTAAATCCATCGATGGCTAGATGATCGGAATGCTGGTGGTCGTGATCATGTTCACAATGTCCGTGATCGTGATCGCAGCCAGCATGATCGTGGCTGCCGTGATCGTGACTGCCATGATCGTGGCTGCCATGATTATGGGCATCGTGAGCCTGCTGATCGGGGTGTGCGTGACCGAAATGCTCATGTGGCTCATAGCTCTGAGGCGCGTGATCCTCGTGCGAATGACCCTCATGCGCATGATCGTGATCATCATGCCCACGATCGCTCTTGCCTTCCTTGGACTCAAAGTATTTGTCTGACTCAAACAAGCCAACGCTGAGGATTAGCGGCAGCGGCACATTCGACTGCTTGGTGCGTAGAATTCTGGCTCCCTCTTTCACATCTCGGATTTTGACTTCTAGGGAATCTAGATCGGCTTCATCCACCAGGTCAGCCTTATTTAGTAAGATAATGTCGCCGTAGAGAATCTGGTTGTGGGCGGCTTCGCTGTTAAACAAATCCAGGCTGTAGTTTTCGGCATCCACCAGAGTAATGATGGAGTCGAGGCGAGTGAGATCGCGGAGTTCGGTACCGAGAAAAGTGAGGGCGATCGGCAAAGGATCAGCAAGCCCTGTGGTTTCAACGACGAGGTAATCGATTTGATCGCGGCGCTCTAGCACTTTGTAGACGGCTTCCACCAGATCGTTGTTAATCGTGCAGCAGATGCAGCCGTTGCTCAGCTCCACCATGTTGTCATCGCTGTTGTCTAGGGTGATCAGCAGCTCGTTATCGATGCCAATTTCACCAAATTCATTCACCAGAACGGCAGTTTTAATCCCTTCCTGATTGGTGAGAATATGGTTGAGCAGGGTGGTCTTGCCGCTGCCCAAAAATCCGGTGATGATGGTAACGGGAAGACCATGCTTGGCATCGTCCATTTGAGAAGACGCGCTGGTGGAAGTCACTACTGAAGTCATAGCCAGTCGTTTAAAAAGTTCAGGATAATGAGGCAGCGATTAATTGAGGGGATCTCACTGGCTCCGGTTTCAGAAATGGGGATTCCGGAATGAGAACGACTCTCGCTTATCATTATTATTGCTTGTCTGTTCGTAAGTTGTGGCTATAAGTTGTGGCAAGTTTTGCATTTATTCCAAAATTGAGCGTTTTGAGATTGAGGGGCGATCGCACTGCAAGGCTGCACTTTCACCGATGTTGTACCGATTTACTGCACTCTACATCCCCACTGCCCCTAAATCTTTAAACTCACCATGCCGCTCAAACTCTACAACACCCTGACCCGCCGCAAAGAAATCTTTGAACCCCTGGAACCAGGGAAGGTGAAGATGTACTACTGCGGCGTGACGGTTTATGATTACTGCCACCTAGGTCACGCCAGAGCCTGCATCATTTGGGACATTGCGCGACGCTACCTGAGCTGGCGCGGCTATGAGGTGCGCTATGTGCAAAATTTCACAGATATCGACGACAAAATCCTGAACCGTGCCAGGGCGGAAGGCTCCACAATGCAGGAAGTCGCCGATCGCTTCATTCAAGCCTACTTTGAAGATATGGCGCGGCTCAACGTCATGGAGGCAGATGAGTATCCACGAGCAACCCATACGCTGGACGGCATCAAGCGGCTAATTCACGACCTAGAGCAGAAAGGCTATGCCTATCCGGCAGCAGGAGATGTGTACTACTCAGTCCGCGCCTTCTCGGAATATGGCAAGCTCTCCGGTCGCAAGTTGGAAGATATGCAGGCAGGGGCAGGCGGTCGCACCGATGGCGATCTGGAAGCGCCCAAGAAAAAAGATCCGTTTGATTTTGCCCTCTGGAAAGCCGCAAAGCCGGGAGAGCCTGCCTGGGAATCACCCTGGGGTTCAGGTCGTCCAGGGTGGCACATTGAATGCTCGGCAATGGTGCGCGATCGTCTAGGCGACACGATCGACATTCATGCTGGGGGCAGCGATCTGATCTTCCCTCACCATGAAAATGAGATTGCCCAATCAGAACCCGCGACGGGTAAGCCTCTAGCCCGCTACTGGATGCACAACGGCATGGTCAATGTCGGCGGCGAAAAGATGTCTAAGTCTCTGGGCAATTTCACCACCATCCGCAAGCTGCTCGACTCTGGGCTAGACCCTATGGCGCTGCGGCTGTTCATTTTGCAAGCCCACTACCGCAAGCCGATCGACTTTACTGACGAGGCGATCGCCGCAGTCCAAAATAGCTGGGAAACCGTGAAAGAAGGCTTGCTGTTTGGCTATAAGTTTGGTGAGGCGATCGGCTGGACAGATACGGGCGATCCTTTCTTTGGCGATCCGGCAGCGATGCGGATTGATCTGGAGGGCGATCTGACTCAGCGCTTTCAAACCGCAATGGACGATGATTTCAATACGTCGGGCGGGGTAGCCGTCCTGTTTGAGCTGGCAAAAGAGCTGCGTAAGGAAGGCAATATTCTGACTCACGAGGGTAAGACAGAAATTCCTGCCCAAACTTTGCGGCAGCAATGGCAAACGCTGGTCGTTCTGTCAGAAATTTTGGGACTGGCGGCAAAGCCTGTGGAGGCAGAAAGCCTCAAGCTGACCGACAGCGAAATTGAAGCCCTCATTGAGCAGCGTCAGGCGGCAAAGCAGGCAAAGAATTTTGCAGAAGGCGATCGGATTCGAGACCAGCTCAAAGCCCAAGGCGTCCTCCTAGTTGATAAGCCGGGTGGCGTGACCGAGTGGCATCCCGGCTAACGCCTAGGCTAAGCGGCGGCAGATAACTTTTGCATCTTCATCAAGATCTATCGACCATCCGCTTCATCGACTTGTTATCTTGCTGGCATCTGACATCATTTCAATTTCAAAGATTCGTCTTCCAATCCATTCACTGATGGCAGGGACGACAGCGTTGCCAAGGAGTCTCCCTCTACGACCGTCCATCCGGGAGGAAAACCCATAAGCCTCTCCCACTCTGTCCACGTCAAGTTTCTCGCCACAGAGTATTGGTCGGTCTGAATGGCCTCCTTGATGTCCTCCAGTTTGGGCACGTAACGTGGGGCAGATGCTTTTTGCCATGGTATACCCGAAGCCGCCGCGACGTTGTACCACAAGCGGATTGTCTCCGAGAGTGCTTTGACGAAAATCGGATCTAGCTTGCGTTTTGCTCGATTCTCTCGACGAAGTATCCCCAGACAATTCGCTACTGTTAGCAAAGAAGTGATAGGCACGTTCCGATCTAAAACTTGCGACAAAGAACACTCTGTCTCGATTGTGGGGTAAGCCCGAATGGATAGCGTTACACGACACCCATCCCCCCAAATACCCATTCTCTTCGAGCGTGTCGATAACTGCCTCAAGAGCGGTTCCTTGTTCTGCGGAGAGCACGCCGGGCACATTTTCCATGACCAACCACGCTGGATGAATTTCTCTAACCAAATCCATAAACGTGAAGAAGAGACCACTTCTCTTTCCCGCAAGTCCTGCTCGATCTGTGTTGGCAGTGCTGAGGTCTTGGCAAGGCCATCCAGCACACCACAAGTCAGAGGCAGGGATAATTGCTGGGTTGAGGGTCGTGATGTCTTCATGTAAGGGGGTATGTGGCCAGTGGCGCTTAAGGATCTTCTGACAAAAAGGATCTATTTCACATTGAAATACGACCTTCATCCCTGCTCTTTCAAAGCCAAGATCAAAGCCGCCAATGCCAGCAAAGAATGAGGAGACACGCATATCAAAACTTGATACAGGGTCTGAATGATGCAGCTGATTATAGATGATTTAATCTGCACAGCCTATTGTAGACGAAAATCGTCTACAGATCAATCCTCCTTATAAATAACATCTCACTATGAGGTTGAGGTGTTAGCCATGGGAGACAAGCAAAATATTAGTGGAACAAGGATTCGTCAGGTCAGGCTGAAAAATAATTTAGACCAGGTTGAATTAGCCGCCGCTCTCAATGTTGATCATGGAATCAAGCTAGAACAGTCCGATATCTCAGAGATTGAGCGTCAAGTCAGATCTCTGAAAGATTATGAACTTGATGCCATCTCAAAGGTGCTGGATATCGACCCCATCTGGTTACTACGGGGGGATAACTAATGGCAACTGAGCGGAAAAGCCGTGGGCGACAAAAGTTTTTACCTCTTGCATCTGTAAGTGAGCAGGAAGTGCCAGGAAACATCAGCCGAGAAGTCTGGCTTGAGGAAGTCTGTCAAAAATTTGTATGTCCTAGTGAGGCCAATAAGTCCTACTATCGAGTGCTTTTGGAAGAACTATGGCCTGCGGGTCATGGTATTCCAGGCCCGCGTGTAAAAGAAGACGAACTGAGAGAAGCGATTAACCGCTTCAGAATACATCAGCATTTAGGAACAAAACCCTATAAACCTTATGTAGACGTTTTTCGACGCTTGCGAGAATTGCAAGGTGAGGAGGGCATTACCGGAATTGGCAGAGAAGGTAAAACATACCAACTTGTGAGCCTATCCTTAAGTGAGAAGAGAGTGCCACGAATTAAGCTTTCTGATCTAGACTGGCTAAGAACCCTGGACACTTATCAACGTAGATGTCCGGTATGTAACCGATCTGAGCCAAAAGTTCGTTTTCAGCAAGACCACAAGATCCCGCGCACTAGAGGCGGAGGTAACGAACTAAGCAATTGGCAACCCCTTTGTGATGAGTGTAATAACTTCAAAAGCACATCATGTCGTGGATGTCAATTAGAGTGCGAGATATGTAGTTGGGCTTTTCCTGAACGGTTTGCTCCACTCCGTCTATCTTCAGATAACATTTCTAGACTTAGGCAAATTGCAGTCAACACTAACTCAGATCCTCATGATCTACTGAACCAGATAGTGACTTGCTTTTTCCTCCATCAAGCGAGTGAAACAGGAGAATAGCATTGAACCTGCGTAGTGGAGGATATTACAGAACTACCACAACCCAGAAACGAAGACAGCTAACTATGAATTCTCCACTACGGATACTATTCCTCTCGACCTCTGTGGGTTCCCTGGGTTCAGGTCTGGGCGGCGGCGTGGAGCTGACGCTGCTCAACATTGCCCAAGAAATGCAGCATCGGGGACATCAAATTAATATTGTGGCTCCTGTTGGCTCAGCCTTGGCAGATCTCCCCATCACCCAAATTCCTGGAAATTTGCAAGAAACGGCTCAAACTCAGGGGCGGAATGCCCCCATTACCTTGCCCGCCGATGCCGTACTGGCCAATATGTGGGACTATGCCCGTCAAACTCAGGATAAGTATGACCTGCTGCTGAACTTTGCCTATGACTGGCTGCCGTTTTACCTCACTCCGTTTTTCGATCGCCCCATCGCCCATCTCGTCAGCATGGGTTCGCTCACAAAAGCTATGGATCAGGCGATCGCCAAAGTCATAGACTCCAACCCCGGCACGATCGGCGTACATAGCCACGCCCAGGCAGAAACCTTCAAGTTCGGCGATCGCTGTGTCGTGCTGGGCAATGGCTTAGACCTGTCCCTCTACCAGTTTCAACCAGACTCAGAGAATTATATGGCGTGGGTAGGTCGGATAGCTCCCGAAAAAGGCATTGAGGATGCGATCGCTGCGGTTCAAGCTGCTAGAACAACCCTGAAAATCTGGGGAGCTATGCCGGATACTGCCTACTGGCAAACTATCTGTCAGACTTACCCAGAGGCAAACATTAGCTACGAAGGCTTTTTGTCCACTGCGGAACTGCAACAGGCGATCGGTCACAGTCGCGGTTTGCTGATGACTCCCAAATGGATTGAGGCATTTGGCAATGTGGCGATTGAAGCCCTAGCTTGCGGCGTTCCGGTAATTGCCTATCGGCGCGGCGGTCCGGCGGAAATTGTGGAAGATGGCAAAACGGGCTGGCTGGTGGAACCCGACAGTGTTGCAGGATTGGTCGAGGCGATGGGTGAGCTAGACAAAATCGATCGCCATGCCTGCCGCCAAAGCGCCGAAACAACCTACTCCATGGGTGCCATGGGCGATCGGGTAGACGCATGGCTGCACAATATGCTGCACGCTATTTATTAAATAGGACTTACGCAAGCCCTCTAGCTGTAGTGCATTTTTGTTGTGTGTGGTGGGCGCAGCCCACCACACACAACAAAAATGCGTAAGTCCCATTGAAGATCAAATCATTGAAGATCAAATAAAGCACTTTACCTGATGCCACTGCTGGGACTCATCCTGGCAGTAATAGCATCCTTCCCACCAGGCGCACTGGACGTAGGTGAGTTCAACTAACCGACTCTTAGAAGGCTGTTCGTCGCTGAGTAGTTCCACAACCTCCTCTTTGCGATCGCTCATCTGGACAGCAACTCGATTGAGCGTTTCTTGAAGTTCAGAGGAGGCTAAAGTGTAAACGGTTTTCACGTGAGTACCTTATTAATACTGCCAAACAAAAAAGCAAATTCATAAGACTAAATTCACAAGACTGATGACTGCTTTCAGAAGACATTTGTTTCGAATACAGATTGTTTCTATCTGTATCAGTTGTAACCTGTCGAGGTGCCGGCAAAAATGCCTCCTTAGCATTATTTAAGAAATATCGATCACAACATCGTTGAGCAGTTTGAGCAAAAGTTTGTGCTGAAAAATACGGTTAGACAGCAAAGTTTTCAATTCGATCGCAGCTTAAGAAATGTTGTGAATCTGAATCTAGAGCCAAACAGGGCATCAAAGAAGCGATGAATAAAATTATGAACTTAATGAAAATTTGCTTAATATTTGCTTACATAATATAGGAAGCACTCATCAAATGCAGATCAGGAGATATTTTAGTGAGCGGAATTTTTAGAAGTTTAGCGGGAACGGTTGGCGGTTTGTTTAGAATTCTTGGCGGCATACTGGGTGCGATCGGTGGTCTATTCCGCTCGAAATCTCAAGAGGCTCAGCCCGAAGCCCCTCAGCAGACAGGAGCCTACTTTTTGAATGCCGATGATGCTGTGAGCTTTGGCAACATTGAGTACATGCGATCGAGCACATCGACGCGCAGAACTTTCCCCAAGGCGAAGTTGGGTGAAGACAATGCTTTTGTGCAAAGCGTTTCCTCTATGAAGAAGGCAGACATGAAAGCACAGGCGATCGCTGAAGCTAAGCTTCCCTCCTTGTCTGAGCAGCCCAAGACCGAGCGTCGTCGAGCTGACAGCAACCTGGATATGTTTCGCAATATGGCTCGTGAGCTGAAAAAAGAGTAGCGTTTCCAACTTTCCTAATTTGTAAAGCTAACGGCAAGCTAATTCAAAAACTCACGAGTTTTTGAATTAGTAACGCTCCTAGAGACCTTCTAAGCTAATCTGGGATTGTCAAATGCGTTAGTCAAACCAGGAGTCACCTTTGGAACGGACGTTTTTAGCTATAAAACCCGATGGCGTACAGCGGGGTCTAGTCGGCGATATCATTTGCCGCTTTGAAACCAAGGGCTTCACTCTAGTGGGTCTAAAGCTAATGAAAGTTAGCCGTGAGTTGGCAGAGCAGCACTATGGCGTTCATCGAGAAAGACCCTTTTTTGCAGGTCTAGTCGATTTCATTATTTCAGCGCCAGTTGTGGCAATGGTTTGGGAAGGCGATGGTGTCATTGCATCTGCTCGCAAGCTAATTGGGGCAACAAATCCTCTGATGTCTGATGTGGGAACGATCCGAGGCGATTACGGCGTCAGCATTGGTCGGAATATCATTCACGGATCAGATGCGCCGGAAACCGCTCAACAAGAAATTAGCCTCTGGTTTAAAGAAGAGGAGCTAGTCAGCTGGCAGCCTACCAGTACACCCTGGCTTTATGAGTAGAATCTGCTGAGTAGAGCCTGTGTCCGAATTTCTTGCCAGAGCCGTATCTACTTCGCTTGGGACAGGCTTTTCAAAGATCTAAAAATAAAGCCTAAAAATTCCTGCCGCTTTGCTAAAGATGGCAGGAATTTCTTTAAAGGCTAGTCTAGCAACCGTCAAGGCGGTTAGGACAGAGACATTTATGGGTGGGGCGCGAAGCGCCCCACCCATAAATGTTCTAGGCAAACTAGCGACAGCTGTGATCTTGATGATGAGTTCGGCAGCGCTGAACAAACAAACGTAAAAGAGCGATCGCCTATTCCACCGAAATCTCCTGAGGATCAGGCTGTGATTCGAGTTTTGATTCAGATAGGGAAGGCATACTAGCCTCACCATTCAACGATTCAGCTAAAGTCGGCAATTCCGTTCGTTTAGAGAAGCCCCAAGTGAAAATTACGGCGATCGCTGCCACCATCATCCACTCTGGGGGCACAAAATCAGGCTGAATTACCCGTAGAAGCAGCCGCAAACCCACCAGTGCTACAGTCGTGTATCCGGCATCTTCTAGATGCACAAACTCGCTTAGCCAGCGGATAAATAGCCCTGCCATAAAGCGCAGTGTGATCACGCCAATGAGTCCGCCTGTGAGAATTAGCCAAGTCTCTTTGGAAATCGCAATCGCCGTGGTGACACTATCCAGCGAAAAAGCCAGATCGGTGACAGCAATCATTGGGATAGCTTGCCACAAACTCGCGAATTTTGGCCCATGGTGGGGATGCTGTCCCGATTCATCGCCGTCACTGGAGGTGAAATACTGAAACACTAGCCATAGCAAGTAGGCTGCGCCCAGTAGCTCAAACTGCCAGAATTTGACGACCCAGGTTGCCGTCAAAATTAAGCCCACCCGCAGGAAAAAGGCAACGACTAGACCAAGGTTGAGGGCGCGGCTCTGCATCTGCTGGCCTTCCAGCCCTTGGGCGATCGCTGCCAAGGCAATGGCATTATCTGCCGACAAAACAACTTCGAGTGCCACCAAAACGGGCAACAATAGCAAGGTATCAGCACCAATATTCGATGAAAAGCTCAAGAGTTGGTCTAGCATCAATCAAGTACAAAGAGTCACGATCGAATCACAAAAATGGACGCTGCTCAGATTTCATATCAGGCATTCGTACTCGCCTGAAGAAGATCAGAGAGGGCGAAATTTTTATCCTCTCACCCTTCAGCTTAACGTCTAAACTGTCAAGATAGACTGTCAAAAACTGATCGAGGTCTTCTATACTCTTTCAGAGGTGATCCCGGAGGGCAATCATTAAGAGGCGGCTTGGATTTTTTGCCGCCGACTCGCCCTTTCTCTATCTCTACCCCCATACTGTTCCCTTTACCTACCCCGTGATTTCCCTTGTCAGCCCCTTCTTCGCTCCTCCCTACCCTTCTATCTGAGTTCAAATCTCGTTATCCTATGGGCGCGATCGTTGCTGAACTTTCGACGGTTCATGAGGGTAGCTATGTTGTGCGTGCCCTAATCCAGATAGGCAACACTTCTTTTGCCAGCGGTATGGCGACCGCGACTGATATTGAATTAGCAGAAGACCAAGCCAAGATCAGAGCTTTACAGGCTTTTGGGATTGCTGCTAGTTCACCTCAGAGCGCTCCGATCCCTTATCCGGCTTACGAGCCGCTGACCCTGGGTGAAAGCGTTGCAGCTCAGAGTTACTCCCAGTTCGTCCCATCCCCAGCCTTACTCCCCCTAGATCCGCTACCGCAAGATTCTTCGTCCAAAGTTTTATCGTCTAAAGAAGTGCAGCATCAGGAGGCATTCAAGGCTGAAGTTGAGGTAAATCCCATGACCGATCCTGCGATCGCTCTCCCCTCCGAGCCTTCTTTAGCTGATTCTCTTCAAAATCTAGCCGAGTTCAATTCAATCCCAAGCTTTAATCTAAGCAATCCAGGACTGCCGCCGCTAGAATCGCCGCCAAGCAATCCAGACAGCCCGGAAATAGTGCCTCTACCCGGTCTTGAATTCGACAATATTTCAGAGCCTGAGCCTCCCCTTAATTCTTCTCCTGAGCCTGAGCTTCCCCCTGCTAAACCTGAAAAGTCCGCCAAGCGAAAAACTGAACCCAAGCCGTCTACCGAGGCAACAGATTCTACAGAGGTATCTGAATCAGGCGATCGCTCCAACGAAATTGCCAGAATTGGAGTTGAAATGAAGCGGCTAAGCTGGACAACTGAGCAAGGACGTGGCTATCTGAAGAGAACCTATGGCAAGCGATCGCGCCAAGAGCTAGACGATATCGAGCTCCTAGATTTCCTGCGGTTTCTAGAAGCGCAACCCTCGCCATCACAAACTCTTTTCTAGTCTTACAGCTTTCTAGTCTTACAGCTTTCTAGTCTTACAGCAAAAAAGAGCCAGAATTCAGAGTGCCTTCTGGCTCCTGAATTCTGGCTCTTTTTTGCTGCATATCTACATCAGTTTCTAGATGCCTACATCAGCTTCTAGCCAATCAGCGCTGCATCAGGGCGGCTACCCACGGCTCGCTTATCAATCACTTGATCAATCAAGCCATACTCTTTGGCTTCAACCGCAGACATAAAGAAATCACGCTCAGTATCTTGCTCAATGCGATCGAGGGGTTGGCCAGTGTGATCTGCCAATCGCTCGTTCAGCATTCGCTTGTGATAAAGAATTTCCTTCGCCTGAATCTCAATGTCAGTCGCCTGACCCTGTGCTCCTCCCGACGGCTGGTGAATCATAATGCGAGAGTGAGGTAGGCTCATGCGCTTACCTTTTGCCCCAGCGCTCAGCAGAAAAGCACCCATGCTTGCCGCCAGACCTACACAAATCGTGCAGACCTCAGGACGAATATGATTCATGGTGTCAAAAATGCCCAATCCTGCCATCACCGAGCCACCTGGCGAGTTGATGTAGAGGTAGATATCTTTCTCTGGATCTTCGGCTTCTAGAAACAGCATTTGCGCCACGATCAGGTTGGCAAGATCAGAGTCAACTTGCTGTCCCAAAAATACAATTCTTTCTCGGAGTAACCGAGAGTAAATGTCAAATGCTCGCTCGCCGCGACCAGACTGTTCGATAACGGTAGGAATCATGGAACCTTTTTATGGTGTAGCTTTGTTTATCATTCTAACGATCGCCCGCTCCTAGAGAGATACAGAGTCGGTTATCCGTACTCATAGTCTTGAGCTGTCAAATTTGAAGTCTAATTTGATGACCATATAGCTCAATGCTGACAACTCACTCAGAATCAGGCAACTCTCCCTCTGGCTCCGTCAATAAATTTGACAAAAAAGACTGTAGCTTCATCCGGTGAATGTAAGGCCAGCCTCCCTCTGTCTCAATATCCCGCAGAAGCGCATAGAGTGCCTGTCGATTGTCCGGCAGAGACTTCTGGAACAAATCATCTCGAATGCCTTGATGCAGAGCCTCCAGAAGCCTCAGTAGAGCCAGCAGCTCTGAACTTTTGCCCTGATAACTTTGGGCAGTCGTATGAACTAATGCAGCAATCGCGCTCAGATCGGGATGCTCAATCTCCTGACCCATGAATAATTCCTGATGCCCTGTTTCCTCCAACCCACTCATATTTGCCCCTTCCCCAAAGCTGTAGACTCAACCAGTAAACTCAAACACAAAAACCTGGTTTCTGAAAACCTAATCAAAATTTCTACAGGTTCCGCACCTGTAGCTGCCTACTTAGGCATTACTTTAGCTTCAATTTACACAACTTAATAGAATACTAAGATTGCACAAGTGTGCAAAACTCTCGGAGCTGGGGCTGGATTCCTTGCTGTACATAGCGTTAATGTTTTATTCATGATTTTTTAGCCTATGGAAGTTAATGAACGGTCAAAATAAAGGCTGCAAGGTCTTGTAAAATTCAGTACTGGAGCCTCAAGGCAAGCCAAGCCTAGGCAACCAGGGCTTAATACTTATTAATTAAACGGTTTAGGGTTCCATACTAGAGACTAGAGGTTGACCATGAGGTATCGTGCTTTAATTGCTGCCTTGGTAGCAGTATGTTTGGGTTTTTTGACTGCTTGTAGCGATGGCGGTTCAACAACCGCAACTGCTGCGCTCACCTATGAAGACATTAGAGGGACAGGTTTGGCAAACTCCTGTCCTCAGCTCGATGATGTGGGTCGAGGCTCTATTGCACTCGATCGCGATAAGTCTTACACCATGTCCAGACTCTGCCTGGAGCCAACTAGCGTCTTTGTTAAGGAAGAGCCGACCAGCAAGCGCCGGGAAGCACAGTACATCCAAGGCAAGGTGATGACGCGCTACACGTCTACGATCGACCAGGTGAGCGGCAAGCTCAAGGTCGATCCCAATAAAGGCCTGACGTTTGTTGAAGAAGACGGATTTGATTTCCAGGCAGTCACCGTCAAAATGCCCAATGGCGAACTTGTCCCCTTTCTGTTCACCATCAAGGGTTTAGTCGCTTCCTCGGAGGGAATCGACGGCATCAATACCTCAACTGATTTGGTTGGTGAATTCAGAGTTCCTTCTTATCGGACGTCCAATTTCCTTGATCCTAAGGGTCGAGGCCTAACTTCAGGCTACGACAATGCCGTAGCGCTCCCTTCTCGTGCAGACGATGAGGATTTGCTCAAGGAAAACCTGAAGCAATTTGAAACAGGTAGAGGCAAGATTTCTCTTCAGGTTGCCAAGGTAGACAGCACCACGGGTGAAATTGCCGGAACGTTTGAAAGCATCCAGCCTTCTGATACAGACATGGGTGGAAAGGCTGCCTTAGACGTGAAGATTCGCGGTTTGTTCTATGCCAGAGTTGATCCTGAGGAAGTTTAGGTTGTTAGCGATTTTTTGACTAGATTCTAGACTGAGGTTTTGATTTAGCAAGTTTTTGACTGACTAAGCTCAATTGACCAAGTTTTGGAGAGGGGGGCGATCGCTCCCCTCTTTTTCATAAGCCACTTCCTACGGATTCAGAATCTTTGAAAATTCTTTTATGAGGTTAGAGTTTGAGTATTTTGGCATCAGATCCGTAAATTTTACGGCTTGAAGCACAATCACTTAATCTAGCATCTGGCAAGAGTTTCAGCGTCTATAGCGCTATTTCTAGCACCTAGAAATTCTGAGGGTAATGACAAGATCAGATAGCAGGATCAGAAGAGGTTCCGTGAAAATGCCGTTGTTGCAGCTCTGCAAAAAGAATATTTTTGATTTGCAGACCTAAAAGATATTAAATTCATCTCAGAATTCTGGCTCAATACAGAATGCTAAGGGCAAAATTTAAGGCTATCTATTAGGTTGAAATAAACATTGTTGAAGTGCTTTTTTAGACTGCATTTCAGCTCTAATATTCCCTTCATTGAGTTACTTTAACTTTAGATTGTGGCAGTATCTAACTGTGATGAAGTGTATTTCAGAGAGTAGCAAGCGCTCTGCATCGGCCTTACGCTAAGTTGGCTTACACTAAGTTGGCTCGCATCAAGCTTGGCTAGTGCCTCAAACTCTATCTTGCACTCAGCATCTACTTGCAGCTCCGTCTACCTGAGAATCGTCATGCTTACTCCAGTGCCTCAAGAATTGACCGCTCAAGAACTTACCTCAGTTGCCACTGAACTCAAAAGTGAGAGCTTGCAACTGCTCCGAGAATATTACAACTCGCCCTGTGCCGAGATTCGCAATCAGCTTGTGCAACTTAATTTTGGGCTGGTGAGGAAAGAAGCCCATCATTGGGTTAACCAATGCACTGAAGGATACGACGATTTGCTGCAAGTCGGCAGCTTGGGATTAATTCGGGCAATCGAGCGGTTTGATATCACCAAGGGACACGCCTTTAGCTCTTTCGCCATTCCCTACATTCGCGGCGAAATTCAGCACTATCTGCGAGACAAAGGCTCAACGGTGCGGATTCCCCGCCGCTGGCAGGCAATCCAGCATCAAGCTGCCCTCATTAGTCGCGATCTCCATACCCAGCTCCACCGTCAGCCTACCGATGCAGAAGTGGCGAAGGCTTTAGAAATTTCTGTGGCGGAATGGCAGGAGATTAAGCTTGCTCACCGCAATCGCGCTCCGCTGAGCCTGGATGCCCCAATGCATAACGAAGAGGAAGGGGCCGCTTCTCTGGGCGACTTGGTGCCGGATGTGCAGTATCACAGCTTTCAATTGGCGCAAGAAGATCAGATTCGGTTGCAGCAGTCTCTAGTGCAGCTTGAAAACCGGACGCGCGAGGTGTTGGAATTTGTCTTTTTACATGATTTGACTCAAAAAGAAACCGCAGAGCGTTTGGGCATCAGCTCTGTCACAGTTTCTCGGCGCGTGAAGAAAGGGTTGAAATCCCTGAGAAAGTTGATGGCGGGCGCGGTGACCTGTTAATGTTCGTCTATGAGCGTTAGTTCCGCAGGTTCGCCCGAAGCGGTTCGGGACTTTCTATCCCCATGCCAGATGTCCCATCCTTAAGCGATCGCTATCTTACGCTGATTGACCAAATCGTGCAGATGACCCTCAAAGGGCAGATTCGATCTAAAGAGCAGGTCTTTCAGATGCTTCAAGAGGGTGTGGATGTTGGGACAGGCGAAATCTTTGAGCGGTGCTTGGGCGATCGTCTCACAGTCACTCAGCAGCAGGCAGACAGCCGCGACGATGAGCTGAAGCAAGCCAAAGCTACCCGCAGCCTCCGAGCGCTTCAGACAATTCGCGGTGAGTGGGAGCGCTGGCAGACCCAAAACCAGGTTGCTGCCGTCTTGGATACGGCACTCCGGCAAATGGCTACCGCAGACGATCGCCTCAATGTTTTCTTGCGAGTCACCGATCCTAATCTGCCCAAGCCTTTGAATCTGGCTCAGCTTCAGCAGCTTGCCAAAGAACTGCGGCATCAGGAGTCTCAGCCCTCAGCGGAGCTACAGCCTGAAGTTCAACAGGAGCTTCAGCAGATTTCCCAGGGCGTTACGCGGGGTTTGGAGTCTTGGAGTCGTTTAGAAAATCACTTGGTGAGCTGGATCTATGACCAGAGCCAAGGGCAGTTGGGCTTTGGAGGGGCACCAGGCGATCGCGGGCCCTGGATGGCATGGGCGAAGCAGGCAAACGGTACCCTGAAGTCGCTGTTTCAAGCGCTGGCGCTGGGGCAATCTCCGGTTGAGTGGGTAAGGCAGCAGAGCGGGTTTGGCTTAAGCGATTTTGTGGAGATCGCGGTCGTGCTTCGCTGTCTGCAACAGGGCTTAGTGAACTGGTTTGACAAGCTGGTTTACGATTCTAAGGTGGGCGCAAAGCTGTCTATTTCTACTTTTTTGGGATTTGCTGTCACCTGGTCGCAGCTGGCAAATGGTTTTGGTCAAGCGGTAATTCCTCGACGCGATCGGCTCGTTAACGGCTGCTTTCAGATGACGCTGCAAATTTTGCGGGTGTTTGCCCAGCGCTCTTACTTTCCGCTGTATGGCAATATTTTTGCGTCTTTTTCGGGAGAGTATTTGCGAGATGCCTTGAGCTATCTGGACGAGCCGCTGCGCCAGGAAGAGGGGACGCAGGAAAAAGCGCGAATTCTTACATTGCTTGGATCTTCGATGCGGGCGCTGGGACAAAGTGAGCGGGCGATCGATCTGCATCAGCAAGCCCTCGACATTGCCCGCACTGCTGCCGATACCGCCTGTGAGATTGCTAATTTGAACCATCTGAGCCGTGCCTGTGTCGCCCAGTCTAGCTATGCTGAAGCGATTAATTACAGCCAACGCGCCGTAATTCTCAGTCGTCAGAAGGGCGATCGCCTAGGCGAAGCCAATGCATTAGCCAATTTGGGTTACAGCGAAGTATTCCAAGCACAGCAGCTTGAACAAACTGACCCCGATCGATTTGAGATGGCAATTGATCGGTTGCAGCAGGGGCTAGAGCTGTCAGAAAAGTTGGGCGATCGTCAGAGTCAGGCACTCTGTCTCAGCAGTTTGGGCATTGCTCAGATTTTGATAGAAGCGCCCCAAGAGGCGATTGGCTACCTGGAAAAAGGTATTCAATCCGCTCAAGTGTCAGGGGATGTTTACTTACAGGGACAAAATTTAGCCTACCTGGCTGAAGCCTACTATCGGCTGCAAAATCCACCTCAGGCAGTTCAGATGGCTTGCTTGGGTATGTATTTACTAGAGCAAATTGGCTCTGTAAGCTGGCGGCAACCCGCAGGTTTGCTCACCGTCCTGCGCGGACAGTTGGGCAAAGAAGCGTTCGACACTTTGTTGAAGCAGAAGCGATCGGAGATTATTGCGGCGATCGGCGTGGATGGCTATGATCACTTACCTGACTTGTTAGAGCTGTACTCTAGCTGAGGCTTGAGGGTTAGCCGAGGGCTAGACTTTGACGATCGCCCCAAAGTCTGCCAGTATCCGCGCATGGTTTCGCAGTAGCCCCAGCAAGTTGAGGCGATTGCGGCGAATTTCTGGATCGGCATCCATCACCATAACGCTTTGCGCTCCATCAAAGAAGTTCTGGATCACAGGTGCAACCTCAATCAGCGCTTCGAGTAGTTTCTGATAGTTGCGCTCTGCCTGGGCGGCACGAGTTTGGGGCACCAGCTTGACGATCGCCTCATAAAACGCCTGCTCGGAGGGCTGTTGAAACAAGCTAGGACGGACGATCGCCAATGGCTCTAGCTGCACGGTATCTAGATCACCCTGGGCTGCCAGCCGAGACGCACGATTCACCGTTTCATAGATAGCATCCAAGATTTGATTCTGGCGAATGCTTTGTAGAAACTGAGCGCGGTCGCGCACGTCCAGTGGGTTTTGCAAAGCGCGATCGGCATACTCTGGATCGCTGCCTAGCACCGCATTCACCAGGTCGTAATCAATACCTTGATCTTCTTGAAGTAAAGTCCGCACCCGCTGTAGGAAGAAGTCTCGAAGCTGTTCGTTGAGGGGAACTGTGGCTGCTTTAGGGTAAACTGCCACAAAGTCAGCAGTAACCTGTGCTAAGAGACGATCGAGGTTAAGCGCCAGATCGGCTGACCAGATGATGTTAAGCACAGCATTGGCAGCACGACGCAGGGCAAATGGATCGGAAGATCCGGTAGGCAGCATCCCCAGGCTAAAAATTCCCACCAGCGTATCTAGGCGATCGGCTAGCCCTACCACCTGACCTGTCAAGGTTTGCGGCAGATCGTCCCCTGCGCCACGGGGCAGGTAATGCTCAAAAATTGCGGTTGCCACTTCGGGAGATTCACCGCTGCTGAGGGCATATTTTTGCCCCATGGTGCCCTGCAATTCCGGAAACTCGCCCACCATCTGAGTCACGAGATCAGCTTTGCAAAGCAGCGCCGCCCGCTGAATTATCTCCCGCTGAGCGGTGCTGAGCTGAAGCTGGTCGGCAATGCGATCGCCCACTCTAACAATCCGATCGACCTTTGCCCGTACCGAGCCTAAATCCTCCTGAAATGTGACAGTCTCTAGCCGCGGCAAGTAGCTTTCTATGGGCTGCTTGCGATCGGCTGCAAAGAAATATTTGCCGTCCGACAGACGCGCCCGGATAACGCGGGCATTTCCAGCGGCAACGATATCCGCCTTAGCTGGATCGCCATTAGAAATGGTGATGAAGTAGGGCAAAAGTTCGGAGGAACCTTCTGCCTTAACGACTGGGAAATAGCGTTGATGGCTCTCCATCTCCATGATCACGACTTCGGACGGTAGCTCCAAAAATTCTGAGTCAAATTTGCCCGTCACGGCAGAGGGAGATTCCACTAAATCACGCACTTCCTGAAGCAGACTGGGCGTAATCACGGCATAACCGCCCACGCGCTGCGCCGCCGCCTGGGTCTGGCTAACAATTTCAGCTTGTCGAATCTCTGGATCAACTTCGATCGAGGCGGCTCTCAAATTCTCTAGATACTCAGAGGCATGGGCGATCGCCAGTGGCTCTGGATGTAAAACGCGATGCCCTTGGGTGAGGCGATCGCTAGTAACGCTTTCGGAGCCATTGATCAGCGTTAGCGGCAGCACGGCATCATCTAAGAGTGCCACTAGCCAACGAATCGGACGAGGAAACCGTAGGTCGCCATCGCCCCAGCGCATGAACCGCTTGCCTTCCAAGCCAAAGATCCATTGGGGCACCTGTTCGGTCAAAATATCGGCACTAGGACGACCTGCAATCTTCTGATTGACAAAGATGAAATCGCCCTTATCCGTCGATCGCACCTCGAAAGCATCCAACGACACGCCCCGCGATCGGGCAAACCCTTCTGCCGCTTTGGTGGGCTTTCCGTCTTTAAAGGCGGCTTGAACAGAAGGCCCTTTCACCTCTTCTTCTCGATCGGGCTGTTGCGACGGCAATCCTTTAATGAGTAGCGCTAGTCGTCTGGGCGTTCCGTAAACCTCAATGGACTCAGGCATAAGGAAAGTTTCGCTCAAGCTGACAGGAATGCGCGATCGCCACTGCCCCAACGCCTCTTCCACAAAGCTTGCAGGCAGTTCTTCAGTCCCAACTTCCAACAGAAACGTGACCATACGCACCAGTAATTACATCTAGAGGGTTGAAGAGCGATTGCCGCAGGCACAGTAAGACGCTCAGCCTCATTAGTTTACTGGCACATTAATGCTACTGAAAACCCATACGGCAGTGAACTCGGCGATTGTTTCAAACCCGTACAAACCCTGAGTCACGCAATCGGCTCCATGGGCGCTCCGCATTTCCCTCATTGAGGCTACTCTCTGACAAAAGATAGAGTGGCAGCGCAGGTCAGTAAGGATACAGATTACAGCTCAGTTACTTCACTGACTCTTTACTGCGATCGGGTGTAAAAAACTACAGGTCATTCGCCATAACTAAGAGAGCAGTTTTAACAAATTCGCTTGACTGCGTCTGTTATTCCCTTATTCCTCTGTTAATGAAGCTTCAGTCATGAGTCATTCCCATTCAACCATTCCCTTCGTCGATTTTAGTCATCAACATCAGCCCATTCAGGCTCAGCTAGAGCAGGCTATGCAAAATGTTCTTCAGCGAGGCGACTACGTCTTAGGGCAGGCGCTTCTAGAATTTGAGCAGACCTTTGCTCAAGCCTGTGAAGCTTCTTACGGAGTAGGTGTTGCATCGGGAACAGACGCTATTGCCCTGGGTTTGCAAGCCTGTGGCGTCGGTCTGGGCGATGAGGTGATTTTACCAGCTAACACCTTTGTGGCGACGCTGATTGGAGTGATGCGATCGGGCGCAACGCCTATTTTTGTAGACTGTGATCCCCACACCGCGCTCATTGACTTGACGGCTGCCGAAAAAGCCATCACAGTACGCACTCGTGCTCTAATTCCAGTGCATTTGTATGGTCAGATGGTTTCTCCCCATCGCCTGTTAGATTTAGCCAGCACTTACGACCTGCTGATTTTTGAGGACGCAGCACAGGCGCACCTAGCAGAGCGAGAAGGCTATCGGGCAGGCTCGGTGGGCATTGCAGCCGCCTTTAGCTTCTATCCCAGCAAGAATCTGGGGGCATTTGGCGATGGCGGGATGCTGGTGACGCAAGAAGAAATTGTGGCGCAAACAATGCGATCGCTGCGCAACTATGGGGCAACCCGCAAGTATTTTCACACGGACTATGGCACCAACAGCCGTTTGGACACCCTACAGGCAGCGGTTTTGAACACAAAGCTGCCGCATTTGCCGAGCTGGAATGCCGATCGCCAGCGCATTGCTCAGCTGTACGATACCCTGCTTGCGCCCTTGGTCAACTATGGCATTATTCCTATTGCCAATCACAGTGCTGAGGGTCACGTTTATCATCTTTACGTGATCCGAGTGCTAGAAGACTGTGCGATCGATCGCACTACTCTGCAAACTGGACTAGCCCATCTGGGGATTCAAACTGGCATTCACTACCCTATTCCTTGCCATCTTCAGCCCGCATTTCAGCACTTAGGATATGCTGCAACAGATTTTCACCATGCCGAAATGCTCAGCCAGGAGATTTTATCGCTGCCTATGTATCCAGGGCTGGAGGAAAGCGACGTGAGACAGGTTGTCTCTGCGATTGAGAGCTTGGTGGGTTTTACAGGACAGGGGTGTCTTCACTCAACCCAATCTCCTTCTTCCCTCATGGTGGGGTAACGCATCTGTTACATAACGTATCTGCGTAGAACGCACCTGTGTAGATTGAGTATAGATTTTGATACAAAATGAGAGCGGTATAGAGGTTAAGAGCCACACTCAGCCGCTTTCCCATTTCTCTTTTTTAAGAACATTTAAATTCGGCTTCGCCATTCAGCATAAATTATGTACTTTTGATATCAAGCTTTGAATGCACGCTACATTAGGGCTGTAGAGCTTAGATGCTTTGCAAGAGACGTAAACGCGCTGCCATCAGGGTTTATGTTTCCTATACAGGGGTTGCCTGAGCTGCAAAATAGAGAGACAGTTGCCTGAGAATTTGTTAACATGTGCAAATATTACAGTTCGTAAAGTCATTTAAGAATGCTCATTATTATATTTCTCGTCATAGGTCTGATTGCGTGGGCACTGCATCTGATGCAGGAAGCAATTCAGCGCCGCGAATTTTCCTTGATGCTTGCTGGTTTCTTGGTGTCTTCAACGGCAGCAGCCATGATGGCAGTCTATTTTCTAGTGAGTCATTATGTGGGATACATGTCTGAAATGACTGAGCGTGCCTATATTTCGAGTCAGCCCTATGAGCCGATCGAGTGGGCGACTTTTAGTGAGTCCTTGGGCAAAGGTGCTACAGATATGCCGCCTGCTTCTTTTGAAAGGTAGAGGCTGATTCGCGCATCTCTGCGAACACTGCGTAGAAGTTAGATAAGAGTCTGCGACCGGAATCTATTTTTGCAATGCGATCGCCACACTTCAGATCGCAATGTGGAGAGTCTGTCACAAAGCTTTGGCATTAGCTATCAAACTGGGCAAACGAGAATCTGAAACTGATCCGGGGAAGCACTACTCGCGGCTGAATTTTGGGATGGCGATATCAGGTTAAAGCTCATCAGTTTTACCAAATTCTCCCGTAAAGTATGGCAACCGCCAAGGCGTTTAGGATGGGGAAATTATGTTGGGGGGCGAAGCGCTCTACCATAATTTCTTAAGCAAACTGGCGACAGCTGTATTTGAAAACAATAAAGCAGCTGCAAAATCTAGTGCAAAATTTTGCAACAGATGATGCCAACTTAGAGTCATGTGTTAGAAATACTCTCGTGCAAAGTTATTGCGATCGCCGTTTAGGCTGCAAATATGAGTTTTAGTGCTGACCTAAATTCAACCATGACCGTGAAAAAACTCTGCTGAAACTCTAGCTTTAGGGCAGCCGTTCATGTAGACTCTGCCTGACTGTACATTTTGTCCTGCAACCCGGATTACCGATGCCCCCACAGCTTTACCATCTAGCTGCCTTCGCCATATCCACTGCTGTTGTGCTGCTGACCACACCGCTTGTTAAAAAGATTGGATTAAAAAGCGGTTACTTCGACCCACCTGGCGGTCGAAAAGTGCATCAGCATCCAATGGTGCGCCTAGGTGGTGTGTCAATTTTCTTGGGAACGCTAATTGCGCTACTGCTAGTTTGGTGGCTGGGCGGATTTTCTGATTTATCCCCCGATCGAGAAAGCGAGATCTGGGGCGTTACCCTAGGCGGATTGGGCTTCTTCTTGATTGGGCTAGCAGATGATTTGTTCTCGCTCTCCCCATTTCTCAGGCTCTTGCTTCAAACTGCGGTAGCCTATTGTGCCTGGTCTGTGGGCGTACAGATTGAGTTTCTAAGTATTCCTTTCCTGGGCTTGACAGAACTACCCATCTGGATCAACCTGCCTATCACTATAATTTGGCTGGTGGGCATGGCAAACGCTATTAATTGGATTGATGGGTTAGATGGGCTGGCGGCAGGTGTGTCGGGCATTGCTGCCGTAGTTATGCTGATTGTCTGTCTGTTTATGAATCAGCCTGCTGCTCTGATTGCAGCCGCTTTGGCAGGAGGCGCGCTTGGGTTTCTCCGCTACAACTTCAATCCGGCACAAATTTTTATGGGGGATGGGGGAGCCTACTTTATGGGCTTCACGCTGGCTGGCGTCGGCGTAATTGGTTTGGTCAAAGGTTTAACCACCGTTGCGGTTTTGTTGCCCTATCTGATTTTGGCAGTCCCTATTCTGGATATGTCAGCGGTGATCATTGAACGGCTGCGTCATGGAAATTCGCCCTTCAAGGCAGATAAGCGCCATTTGCACCATCGTCTGCTCAAGGCGGGCGTCCCCCATCGATTCACGGTCTTGTTTATCTATGCGCTGACGCTGTGGGTAGGCAGCCTAGCTCTGGCGTTCTCAGGGGTGCCTAGCGGCATTGTCTATGCGATCGCTGCCACAGCTCTGCTGAGCTACACAGGATGGCGAGTTAGAAAACACGCAAGGCAGTGAGTGAACCACATGAGTGAAGTGGATCAGAATGAAACCAGCCAGAGCGCCGAAATTATTTCAGTAGGCACAGAGCTATTGCTCGGCGAAATTTTGAATAGCAATGCCCAGTTTTTAGCCCAAGAGCTGGCTGATCTGGGTATTTCTCATTACTACCAAACGGTGGTGGGCGATAACGTACTGCGACTTCAAAAAGCGATCGCCATTGCCTGCGAGCGATCGTCTCTGCTGATTTTTACCGGGGGGCTAGGCCCAACGCCAGACGACTTAACAACCGCAACCCTTGCCGATTTCTTCGGAGCAACCTTGGTGGAGCGTCCAGAAGTTCTGCAAGACATTGCCGAAAAGCTGACTCGACGGGGGCGATCGATGGCTCTCAGCAACCGGAAGCAGGCATTGCTGCCGGAAGGCGCTGCCATTCTACCTAACCCGACCGGAACGGCTCCCGGTGTAATTTGGCAACCTCGGACTGGAGTGACTATCCTCACCTTTCCAGGTGTGCCCAGCGAAATGAAGGCAATGTGGCGACAAACTGCTGTACCTTACCTCCGTCGCCAAGGATGGAGTCAGGGGGCAATCTACAGCCGCACTCTGCGATTTTGGGGCATCGGTGAATCGACTCTGGCAGAGAAGGCATCTGCCCAAATTCAGCTCAAGAACCCCACTGTGGCTCCCTATGCCGGGAGGGGTGAAGTCCGACTCCGCATTTCTACCAAAGCCGCAACCGAGAGCGAAGCGCTCCAGCTGATTGCTCCGGTAGAGCAGCAGTTGCGAGACATCGGCGGTCTAGATTGCTACGGCACAGATGATGACACTTTGGCGGCAGTGGTGGGCGATCGCCTCAAAAATTCTCAGCAAACTGTTTCGGTCGCAGAATCCTGCACGGGCGGAGGGCTGGGCAGCCTTTTGACGGCAATTCCAGGCAGCTCGGCATACTTCTGGGGCGGCATTATTTCCTACGATAATCGGGTGAAGGTTAATCTACTGGGCGTGGATGCCAACGTTTTGGCACAACAAGGAGCTGTGAGCGCTGAGGTTGCCTGTCAGATGGCGGTGGGAGTACGCGATCGTCTAGGCACCACCTGGGGTTTGAGCATTACGGGTATTGCTGGGCCAGATGGCGGCACAGACACGAAGCCCGTAGGGCTGGTATACATTGGGTTAGCAAGTCCTGACTCTGTAGAGAGTTTTCAGTATCAATTTGGGACATTCCGAGGACGAGAGACAGTGCGGGAATTGAGTGCTTACACTGCTCTAGATCTGCTGCGACGGAAGCTCATTCTTGCTACTGCCACCCCGTAGCGGCTGTGCTAATGACTGTTTTGAGATCGGGCGTGATTTCCAGCACGTAGCCGAAGGGCGAACTGCCAGACGTAACCTGAGTCATGGCGGTGCCATCGGGTCGGCGAGGAGCATAGTAAGACTGGGCGTTGATGACCAGATTTCCGGCGGCATTGACTGCTAAGTTGGCGATCGCCAGACTGTTAGTCTTGCCGCTGCTCAGAATAGCCGATAGATAAACCGCCTCCGTCATTTCTCCAGTCGCAGAATTCAGTTTTGCCAATACTGCCACCTTTGCGCCGCCGCCAGAACCATAGCTCCTCAGCCAGGATTGGGTAGCCCTGCCGCTGACCCGTCGAAAATCTTGATCGGGTGTGCCCTGAGTGCCATCGACGCTGAACACGCCGTAGAGGCTGCTACCGCTCCAAAATAAGCCGTAGCCGCGACCGTCCGTGCCTGTCACTTCATAACTCGTCTGCGTCCAGCGATTTGTGGGATTGCTGCTGTCAAAACTAATGACGATGGGGTCTTGATTATTGCTAGAAACTTGCTGGGTGCCAATGTAAATGGTTTGGGTGCCTAGCTTGAGGCGGGCAGCTCCCGTAGCCGCGATCGCCCCTTCGCTGTCGCTGGGCGAAAACTTTGCGGTGCCAGAATTAACGGCAGCGATCGCTGGAATCGTATTGCTTCCTGGAATTGCATTGTTTCCTGAAATTGAAGCACCAGCGATCGTCCCAAAATCAGTGGCATCGATCTGGCGACTCTTCACGCCTCTGAGAATAACCAGGTACTCGCCTGTGGACTTGTTCTGAATCAGAACATCCTTTCTCTGATCGCCTTTGCCTTGACGAATCCGCAGATCTGCAAACTTCACGCCTGTGAGGTGTAGAGTATCCTGTCTATCGGTGAAGTCGCCGACTAGAGTGGCTTGGGCGATCGCCCTTGACCCCCATTTTGGACTCAAGACAAAGACATCGTTGCCACCCTCGCCCCACAGCAAATTTTTGCCGCTGCCGCCCGTGAGCAGATCGTTACCATTGCCGCCTCGTAAGGTGTCGTTGCCGCGATCGCCATATAGCCGATCGGCTCCAGCCAGACCCAGCAGCTTGTCATTGCCATCGCCGCCCCGCAGCACGTCATTCTCGGCGGTGCCTCGCAGAATATTGTTTTCGCGATCGCCCGATCGCTCGACAGCTCTTGCCAAACTGCCCTGACCTGATGGGAATCCTCCCAGAGACAGGAAGGAATGAGAGGGTGTTAAAGGGTTGACGGTCGTCTGGGGCGTCAGTGCATAGGCATGAGAAATCGAGGGTTCTGAAAAAACCATGACTCGCAGTTCCTTAATGATGAGGTTGAACAAGCTCTGGTGGTTGCACCCAAGATTACGTGCTCCCGTTGTAGCGAACCTGCCCAGCCCCGTCATCCGAGAATTTCCCGAAGCCTCCAGCCCCGAAGCCTCCAGCCCCGATAGCTTACTCCTGCTATCCCATGGTTTTGCCGCCAACCGGAATTAAAAAGCAACCGTGAATTCGCCATGTTTGATCACGTTGCTGCTGCATTAAATATACGGCTCTTACCAACTCGCCCTCAGCGCTCATCAGCATCACCTTTTGGGCGGGCAAACCCTGCACCATAGTCATGTCTTCAAACACCACCGATCGCGGACGGTAGACAGAAGGATACGCTGTTTTGACCATCGCCAAGAAAACTTCTGGCGTACCGAACTGCTCTTGAATGGAAGGACTCGCCAGCGAGAAAGATGCTTCGGCATCATTGTGCTGAAAGGCTTGAAGCTGTGACTCAATCAGGAAACGGATGGTGTTGCGATCGCTAGAAGTCAAGGACACAGGTAGATAGGGGTGAGGGTCAGTGGTGTTTTGCGTGCTAGATATCGAATAAGTCGCGATTTTCCCGCAGAAACTGAGGCGGAAGATCTGGCTTTTTCAGCGTTGTAGGTGGGCGATCGCTACTCCAACTCCACCAAGCTGTGCCGCAGGAACATTCATAAAATTCTTGCCATCTGCGCCGACGGTCTTCTGAGAAAACGGGCGATCGACGGTTGATCCAAACTTGCTCTGCCCCCGTAGATGACGTTCGGCAGCTTGGACAACAGAACTCGTGGGCATGGACAGCAGTCTGAGTCCAGTCAGGCGGGTTAGGAGCAAATGCATCCATGAAGCGCAGTGGGTGAGGGGTACTACCCACTATCCTACATTGATACTTTAGGAAACCTAGTGATTTTGTGAGGCGGGAAGCCCAAAGCACCTGGGCTTCCCGTTAGTTTATCAGCCCTTGCTAGGGTCTAAAGGAACTGATTAGCTGATGCGGGTAAAGTCAGTTCTAGTGAGACTATCCGCATCGGAATTACGCAATGTGGCTAACAGATCATTGCCTAAGCTAATCAAGACATTGCTTCCAGACTGTTCGATCGTCAACCTACCGAAAGTCAAGTTTCCAGAGAGTCCCAGTTTGTCTTGGCGTTCGGCAAAGTCTCTGATCAGGCTGTCGCCTCGACCTGTTTCCAACGCTGCCACATCTCTGCCTCTGCCCAAAGTCATGACATCAGAGCCAGCGCCGCCATAGAGAGTATCGTTGCCGTCACCTCCTAGCATTCTGTCGGCTCCGCTGCCGCCCTTCATCAAATCGTTGCCTGTGCCGCCGTCCATGCTGTCGTTGCCGACATTGCCGCTCATGTCATCATCGCCACTCAATCCGCGCAGTACGTCGTTGCCGCTAAAGCCGACCAGCACGTCATCGCCCAGATTCCCCCGGAGGCGATTGCTGCCGCTGGTGCCGTTGACTTGACGACCGCCGCTGAGGATGGCATCAGTCCGAATGCTGAGGTTTTGAATTCTGGTGTCTTGGGCAGCAGAAGTGTCCTGTTCACCAAAGGTTCTCACCTGACGCAAGTACTCAGCCAGGGCATCCTGTTCGGTGCCCGCCGCAGCAAAGGTAAACCCGCCAGCAGGCAGGGTGGTTGCGGAATCAATTCTGCCGTTGCGGTTCAGGTCGGTCGTGGTTTCGCCCGTTAGGTCAACCCGGTTTGCCAAAGCTGCATTTTCATTAACAAACCGGAAGAAGGGATAGCCGTCACCGCCAGCGGTGAGCGTAGTACCTGCCAAAAAGTTGAGCGTCACCATGCGGAAACTGCGGCTAGGATCGCCGACCACAGCCCCATTTTCCACCAGCACATCGATGATTTTGTCGTTGTCATTGACGATCGCCAGAGATCGAATTCTTTGTCCCGGCGTGGTGACGCTGCCATCGGTTGCCAACACCTGCGCCGTGCGAGTTGCATCGAAGCTGAACTTTAGCCCAGAAACTTGCGGGAAAGCGCCAGGAGTTGCACCTGCTCTCACCCCAGATACGCCGTTTTCTAGCAGCTCTTTGAGCTGAGACGCTGTCACGGTGATCAGCGAGAGGGCATTGTTAAACCGCAGCGAGTTCTCAATATCGAGCTGGGAGACATCGCCTGTAGTTTTGTTGGGAGCTAGCGGGTTGGGTTGGGGGGGAAGCCTTTCCACATCGCTGTTATCTGTCGCGCCGGAGGCAGCAGAAACTGCGCCAATGTTGTCGCGGATGCCGCCACCGTTTTTCAGAGAAATCACGACGGTGGGGTCAATTTGCCGCACGTAGGCTAAGTTGGCATCGGCTGTGAGGTTGCCCAGGTTGGTTTCTTCGGTGCGAACAGAATTGCGATCGCCATTCAAGAAAAACGTGGTTTTGCCCGTGATCAAGTTGTCTTTTTGCGAAATTACGCCCCGCAGACCGTCCGTGATGGCTACAACGTTGGGGTTAGACCGATCTCTAGGGTTGACATCGCTGCCATAGACGCGATCGACTCCTGCCCCATCGGTGGCAAAAGCGCCATTCAAGGTGGTATTGAGGCTGCTGGTGTCAACGATGCCGTTGTCATCAAACGACAGCACCAAGCGACCTACATACTTGTAGTTGCCCTCTGTGTTGACGACTAAAACGGGTTGTCCCGAAGCGGAGGTTCTAACCGTGGGATAATTGCCTCCAGTCGTGTCGCCCGATCGCAGCGTGTCGTTAGCGTCAGACAGCAGCGTATTCGATCCACCCGCAATCAGCACATCCACATCTTTGAGACGACGCGCCAGCTCATCGCGCTCGATCGCCAACTGCTGCATGTGGGCTACCAGGACAATTTTGTTGATTCCGGTGGCAGCCAATGCATCGACAGACTTTTGAATTTCAGCCGCTAGCGCATCATAGTCCGTGGGGTTGGAGGGCAGAATGCCGATTTGCCCCGAAGAGGTGATTTGTCGCAGGGTAGGCGTAGTCGCTCCGACAATGCCAATGCGTTGATCGTCGGCTGTGCCTGCTACGCCATCATTTCCGGTAACGGTGATGACCGTACTCTCCGCTAGCCGACCTCTGATAGAACTCGCTTCGGCGGTGGCTTGATTGGCGGCCAGATCGGTCGATCGCACATTCCCCAGCGTAATCTCCGGGCTAAAGTCTAAGTTGCTGCTGAGGTAAGGAAAATTGGAGCCAGGGCTACCGCTGCCCGATCGCAGCGCATCGCCGAACTGCCGTACACCTAAATCAAGATCGTGGTTGCCCACCGCCGAGGCTTGAATGCCCAGCTCGTTAAGGATAGCAACATCTCCTCGACCAATCAGCGGACTGGTTGAGGTTCCCAATCCTCCGATGCCGTTAAGCGCCGGATCACTGGATGCATACAGAAATGGGCCTGGAATGGAGTTATCTCCAGAAGAGAGGGTGATGGTGTTTGCCAGAACGGTCGAAGAAACGCCGTATTGTCCGGTGGTGCTGGTTCTGAAGTAGTTGATGACGGCAGAAAAGCCAACGGCATCCTCTACGGCTGCAATGCCGCCTTCAAAATCAGAGGCATGGAGAATCTGGAGAGTTGTGGGCATAAATTTGGGGTGCTTTTAGAGGAACTTGTCGAGTCAACTGTATTGATGCACGATCCTCAAAATTTCATACCTAGGTTAAGCCTTGCCCATTGCTGCGTTAAGCTTCATTAACCTCTGATTAATGAAGCCAAAAATTCAAGCCTTTTCTACTTTTGGGCATAGAAACTTCCCTTCCAGGCACAAAACAAACGGCAAATAAGCTACTAATCGGGAATACTGCCCGATCGAGTCGTGCCTATTGTTTCGATAGAATGAAAGGGAGCCTCTTTGCGAACTGTTCTCTAAATAACCTCTAAATAAGTGATTTTATTAGCGATTTCACTCATCGCTCCTACGCTCAAATCTTCGTCAATCCCTCGCCATCATCTTGATTCAAGCCGAAACTCTACAATTACTCGAATGGTCGCGCCTGTGTCGTCATCTAGCAACGTTTGCTGCTACAAAGTTGGGGGTCTTAGCCACCCAAAATCTGAGAATTCCCGATCGCGTTGAGGAAAGCCTAGAGCTATTGGCGCAAACCAAGGAAGTCTATCGTCTAGATAATGACGTACCCAACGGGCTGTCGTTTGAAGGGATTCACGACATTGGCGACTCTCTAGAAAGAGCCGGACTTCAGGGCATTTTGTCAGGAAGTGAGCTGCTAGAAATTGCCACCACATTAGCCGGAACCCGCCAGTTGCGCCGAGTAATTGACAGTCAGGAAGACTTACCTGTGCTGACGGCTCTCGTAGCTGAGCTGCGCACCTATCCTGAGCTAGAGCAAGAAATTCATCGCTGCATTGACGATCGCGGACAGGTGGAAAACCGCGCCAGCCCCAAGCTAGAGGACATTCGGAATAGCCTGCGTCAGGTGCGCGATCGGATTCAGCAAATGCTGCAAAACCTCTTGCAGCGACAGTCTCACGCCGTTCAGGAATCGCTGATTACCCAGCGCGGCGATCGATTTGTGATTCCGGTCAAAGCCACCCATAAAGACGCGATTCCGGGCGTGGTTCACGATACCTCTACTAGCGGTGCAACCCTCTATGTCGAGCCACATTCGGTTGTCAGTCATGGCAATCAGCTGCGGCAGCTGTTGCGTCAGGAGCAGGTTGAAGAAGAAACCGTGCGACGAAAGTTGACTGAGCAGGTCGCTGCCGTTAACGCTGATTTGGAGAGACTGCTGGCGATCGCCACCATTCTGGATTTGGCAACGGCTCGTGCCCGCTACTCCCTTTGGCTAGGGGCAAATCCTCCTCGATTTATTAACTTTTCTGCCAATGCTTTGAGTCAGGCGATCGACAGCGCCCAGCCCGAATCAATCACGCTGCGCCAACTTCGCCATCCTCTGCTGATCTGGCAACAGCAGCATGAGCAGGGTACGCCCGTGGTGCCGATCGATTTGGTGATTCAGCCCCACATTCGCGTGGTCGCCATCACGGGACCCAATACGGGCGGCAAAACCGTGACGCTGAAAACCTTGGCGCTGGCGGTGCTAATGGCAAAAGTGGGGCTGTTTGTTCCAGCGCGTGAACCTGTAGAGATTCCCTGGTTTGAGCAGATTTTGGCTGATATCGGCGATGAGCAGTCGCTTCAGCAGAGTCTTTCTACTTTTTCAGGGCATATTCGCCGCATTAGCCGCATTTTGGCGGCGATCGGGACAGCAGATACGGCACCAACAGCAGATACGGCACCAGAGAATGCGGCGGAAGATGAAGTTAATCTGGTATCTGACTCATCTGTGTCTCCCTCCATTGCTAATGCGTTGGTGCTTTTAGACGAAGTGGGGGCGGGTACTGATCCTTCTGAGGGCAGCGCTCTAGCAATCGCCCTCCTCCAGCATCTCGCCGATCGCGCAGCCCTGACGATCGCCACGACGCACTTTGGAGAGCTAAAAGCGCTGAAATATCAGGACGATCGGTTTGAAAATGCCTCCGTCGAGTTTAATGACGTAACGTTGTCCCCTACCTATCGGTTGCTATGGGGCATTCCCGGTCGATCAAATGCGCTGGCGATCGCACGACGGCTAGGTCTAGATGAAATGGTTGTAGAGCAGGCACAGGGCTACGTGGGTGGCTCTTCGCAAGAGGTCAATCAGGTGATTGCGGGTCTGGAGGCGCAGCGCCGTACCCAGGAGGAAAAGGCTAAAGCGGCTGAAAATCTCGTGAAACAAACGGAACGGCTCTACCGCGAGGTGTCCCGTAAGGCGGATATGCTGCGCGATCGAGAGCGGGAGCTACAGCAGCAGCAGGATCAGGCAGTCCAGCAGGCGATCGCCCAGGCAAAATCTGAAATTGCTCAGGTGATTCGGCGGCTTCAGCAGGGGGCAACGGCTCAGGATGCGCAGCAGGCGACCGAGGCGCTAAACCAGATTGCTGAGCGGATGCCGCGCCAGGAATTGCCGAAGCCGAAGCCCGGTTTTATGCCAAAGGTAGGCGATCGCGTCCGAATTCCTCGCTTGGGACAAACGGCAGAGGTGCTGACCAATCCTGGGGCTGACGGTGAGCTAACGGTGCGGTTTGGCCTGATGAAAATGACGGTAGCACTGGCAGATGTGGAGTCTTTGCAGGGTGAAAAAGTTGAAGTGCCTCCGAAGCCGAAGCCGATCGAACCGCCGCCAAAGCCCGTGGAACCGCCGCCGCTGATTCGCACCTCGCGCAACACGATCGATATCCGGGGCAGCCGCATTGCCGATGCTGAAGTGGTGTTAGAGCAGGCGATCGCCAAAGCTGATCCGGGCGGACTGTGGATCATTCATGGGCATGGCACGGGCAAACTGCGGCAGGGCGTACAGGAATTTCTCAAGCGTCATCCGCAGGTGGCAAAATATGAACTTGCCGGACAGGCTGATGGTGGCAGTGGGGTCACGATCGCTTACATTCAGTAGTGACACCGTGAGTGATGCTGTGCGTCTTCTGATATTTTGCTTAGGTTTCTGATTCATTCACTTTTGTGCCTGTGTCTCCTGATTGGGCTATGTCCTCAACCAGCCTGGGCGGCTACCGTACCAGAGCGATCGCCTCTCACTCTGGAGCTTCTGCAAAGTCGGCTCAAGTCTCCTATCCAAAATGACGGCGTGCGCACCATTGACCTCAGCCGCATGGTGATTGACTTGCGCCCAGAAGAATTTCGCGATCAGTTTTATCGCCTGCTGCAAGGGCAAATTCAGCGATCGAATGCGCCTCTGGGACTGGATTTGAGCTACTCCCTGGTGCAAGGAGAATTTAAGGTGAGTTCGCTGGGTCTACGAACGCCACTCTACGGTCAGGCTTTACCCATCTTTAGCGAAGCCCAACAGGCACAGCTCGCCCGCGATCGGCTACGGCTCTCTCAGCTTAGCCAGCTCTCGCGATCGCTATTGGTGACTCAGCCTGCTGCTCTGCAAATCACCGTTTTGCGCGCCCCCCTGACCCTGATCCAGACCCGTTTTGAAGGCTTCGTGAACTTTACGAACACTTTCTTTTTGGGGCGAGTTGAGGCTCAAGGCACCGTCTTCAGTCAGGGTAGCGACTGGACAGAAGCTCGGTTTAGTCAAACCGCCAGCTTTAGCAGCGCCATTTTTCAGCAGGACACTAAGTTTCGCAGCGTTATATTTTTCGATCGCGCCAAGTTTAATCAGGCGCAGTTTCAGGGCAGTACAAACTTCCAGAGCAGCGAATTTTACGCCAACGCCAGCTTTCATCAGGCAACTTTTCAACAGGCAGCCAATCTGACCCGTATCCAGTGTCGCGACAAAGCCGATTTTGCCCAGACGCGCTGGCAGATGGCGGTGCTGTTCGATCGCAGTAAATTTGCCCAGGCTGTATTTCTCACAGAAGCCGTATTTGAGAAGCAGGTCAGCTTTCGGCAGGTGCAGTTTAATCAGCCCGTTAACCTGCGGGGAGCCAGCATTCTTAACCAAGCAGACTTTTCTGATGCTGGATTTGCCTCTACCGCCTATCTCAACTTCTCTAACCTGCAATTTGACCCAAAGCAAGCCACAATATTAGGCAATCCAGGGCAAATTGGCAGCGTGATTTCCGTGCCTTCTCTGCAAGGCAACGAGGCGCTGCTGAGGAGGCTAGTGCAAAATTTCCGGCAGCTTCAGCAAGTTTCGGATGCCAACCGTATTGAATACACAATCGAAAAATTGCGGCTGCAACGTCTCCAGCAGCGGATTCTGGGCACAGATCTCAATACCGCTACCCGTAGCCAACTTCAGCAGGTTGGGTTTTCTGTGGCGCAAGCTGAGGCGATCGCTCAAGCCCGCACTCAGCAGTTTTTCCGCAGCACCAATGACATTATGCGTGTCGAGGGCATCGACCTAGCAGCCTATGTGAAGGTGCGCGATCGCATTGTCACCCGCGAACCGCTTTCAGGCGGATGGCTATTGGATGCCGCTCACTGGCTAGGATTGAATCTACTGCTGCTCCTCACCCACTACGGCACAAACTTCTGGCTCGTCTTTGGCACAGGATTGGTGGCGATCGCCCATTTCGGCATTGTGTTTTGGGGAGTCGATCGCTTTCGTCGTCTTTATCCTAAGCCTGTGGTACCTACGGCGATCGAGACTCTTTGGGCAGCAGGAGGCTTTAGCCTAATCTCGCTGGTGGGACTCATTGCCATCTTTCGGAGCGGTGAACATCCCGGCTTTACTCTGGCTTGTCTGGAGCTGGTGATCACTCCCATTCCCATTGTTCTGACTGGGCTAATCTACGGACGCGGGCGCTTCCATGACCTGATGACGGTCAGCTACTTTGTTGAAGATGCAAGCCTGCGTCAGTTGCGCTTCATGATTGGCAGATTGCCCAATATTCCGGCCTATCCTCAGTTTCGTGAGCGTTATTCTGCGATCGTCTGGGATCGGCGCTGGAGCTGGCTTAACTATTTTGACTTCAGCCTCAATAACTTGTTTCGGTTAGGCTTCAACGATATCCGTCTACGCGATCAGCATATTCCTGGATTGATCACCGCTTTGGTTTGGTATCAGTGGACGATCGGTCTACTCTACTTTGCGCTCTTGCTCTGGACGCTGTCTCGCACGATTCCAGGGCTAAACTTGCTAATTTACTTCAAATAGCGGGATGTGCAACTTGACCTTTAGAACCCTTGGTTTACCATGAGCAGGTATCTTTCCCGCCCGATCTGGACGGTTGAAACGCCCGCCCCACAAGGGTATCGTCCAAAACACTCATTCAAAATTTGAGAATTAAATTTACGATCGCTTTACAATGATCCTAATGTGGATATCAAAGAACTTGAAGAGCAGCCCCAGAACCTGCTGACTCAAATGAGAGAGCTAAACGAGATAGAGAAGGTCAATAAGTGCTTAACTTTAACTCGCCAATCGGGAATGACAATTTAGGTAATTAAAAGCACAGGATTTTCTCAAAGGCAACCAAGTATCGATGGTAAAAATTGCATTGCTAATTGGGGTTAGCGAATATGAACCAGGGTTAGACACACTGCCGTCAGCAATTAACGACGTGACAGCAATGCAGCAAGTATTGGTAAACCCAGAAATGGGCGATTTTGCTGATGTGGCTGTAACTGTGCTGCAAAATCCTTCTCGGCAAGCCATGGAAGATGCCATCTATACCCTGTTCGTCAATCGTCAAAAAGATGATCTGGTATTGCTCTATTTCTCTGGTCATGGCGTAGTGGATGATAGTGGCGAGTTTTACTTCACTAGCCGCTTTACCCGTAGAGAGCAGGGACGGTTGGTTCCCACGACTGCCGTTGCCGCTCGATCGGTGCGGGATTGGATGGAGCAAAGTCGCTCTCAGCATAAGGTAATCATTCTTGACAGTTGTTTCAGCGGTGCGTTTGCTAAAGGCGTGAAAGCAAAAGATAGTGGCAGCGTCAATCCAGAGCAATTTTTGGGCGGCAAAGGCACAGCCATTCTTACTGCTTCTACCTCAACTCAATATGCCTTAACTCAGGAAGGCTTTGAACTGTCAGTTTACACGCACTATTTAGTAGAAGGCATTCGGACTGGCGGAGCCGATCAAGACGATGACGGGTTTATTGCAGTAGAAGAACTCCATACTTATGCCAGCAGCAAGGTGAAAGAAGCTGCTCCAGCGATGACTCCAGAATTCTATCCAGTGAAGGAAGGCTACAAGATTCTGCTGGCAAAATCTCCGAAGGATGACCCGCAGCTAAAATATCGCAAACAGGTTGAGCAACGAGCCTATCAAGGAAGGTTTTCGATTCCCGCACGTCGTCTGCTCAACTCGTTTCGGCTCCAGTTGGGTTTGACAGCAGAGGCTGCTGAGGCAATCGAAGTCGAAGTGTTGCAACCCTATCGGGAATATCAGCGTAAGCTACAGGAATATGAACAGACGCTGATTGAAGCATTACAAGCAGAAACCCCTTTGAGTCAGCGCACTCTCAATGATCTAAAGGATTACCAGCAACACTTGGCACTGGAAGACGCAGACATTCAACCAATTCACGAACAAGTGACTGGTTCATCTTTAGTACAGCCAATTGTGACTCCAGAAACCTATAGCCCAATCCAACCATCGGCTTCGGAAAAGCCATCTTCGAATCAGCAAGCCGGTAAGGTTAAATTAATTACTTTTGAGCGCTTTACAGAGAAAGGTATTAAGGTGATTGCGTTAGCGCAAGAAGAAGCACGCCGCTTAGGACATAATTACGTGGGTCCTGAGCAGATTCTCTTAGGTCTTATAGGAGAGGGCACAGGTGTTGCTGCAAAAGTACTTAAATCAGAAAGTGTCACTCTCAAAAATGCTCGTATTGTGGTTGAGAAGATTATTGGGCGAGGTTCTGGTTTTGTCGCAGTGGAAATTCCATTTACACCGAGAGCAAAAAAAATATTGGAGCTATCTGTGGCAGAAGCTCGCCAGCTTGGGCGCAACTATATTGGCACTGAGCATTTACTCTTAGGGATTCTAGAGGAAGATGAGGGAGTTGCAGCACGAGCTTTAGAGAACTTAGGAGTTGATAGAGAGCGATTGAGGAACAAAGTGCTACAGCAAATTAGTTAGGGTTAAAGAATCCGGTTTGTGAGTCCACGCGATCGCACTTGCAACTCTCACAGAAACAACCGTGATACAACAAGGAATAATTGTAGATTTTAGATTCAAGGCTGATGACAGCTTCGGGGTTGTCTATGAAAACACCAGAAACACTGAAAATTGAAGCTATTCTTCATGAGCAGCGCGATCGCGTTCTAGAACTTGCTTGGAAACATGGTGCAAGAAACGTGCGGATCTTCGGCTCCGTTGTTCGGGGAGAAGCCCAGCCCAACAGTGATATTGATTTATTGGTAGATTTAGGTGAACCATTAAGTCCTTGGTTTCCAGTCGGTCTCATTCACGAGTTAGAAGCATTACTAGAGCATAAAGTGGATGTAGTGACCGAAAAATCTTTGCACTATTTCATCCGTGATCGCATTCTAAATGAAGCGCGATCGCTATGAAAGATAACCATGTTTATCTAATCCATATCAGAGACTCTATTCATCGCATCGAAACTTACACAGTTGAAGGGAAAACAGCCTTTTTTGCCGATCTAAAAACTCAGGATGCAGTGATCCGAAATCTGCAAACGCTGTGTGAGTCAACCCAACGACTGCCAGATAATTGGAAAGCACTGTGTCCCAACATTGACTGGAGAACAATCGGCGATTTTCGCAATATCCTAGCCCACCAATATTTAGACATCGACCTTGATATCGTCTGGAATGTAGTAGAAAACTATCTGCCAGATTTAAATCAGGCAGTAGAAGCAATTTCCCAGCAGGTTTAGACTGCTTGATAGAAGCAAGATCTTAATTTGCGATTGCACCAGAGCCAATCATGGAGGGGAGATTAGGCTGGTGGTCAAACATACCCGACTAAAAAAGTCGGGTATGTTTGACCCTGTTTTGTGACTCATGCTACTATCCTTCATATCAAGGCGTAATTCATTAGCTTGAATCAAGACATGCTTGAATCAAGAGCTGCTGAATCAGTGCCATCAGTTCTGTCAAGCGTGCGTTAAATAAAGGATTAAGTTCAAATGACTCAGGCGATCGAAACCACCCGTTCTGCTGCTGCCACCTTCACTGGACTCAAGTGCAAAGAATGTGGAACCGAGTATGAAGCTAAGGCAATTCACGTTTGCGAAGAGTGTTTTGGCCCGCTAGAAGTGGCTTATGACTATGCTCAGCTCCGCCGCACCGTTACCCGCGAGAGCATTCAAGCTGGGCCTAACTCCATTTGGCGCTATCGGTCTTTCTTGCCCGTCGAGTCTGAGCATCCGATCGATGTGGGCACAGGTATGACTCCTCTGCTGCAAGCCAATCGCCTCGCTCGTCGCCTGGGCATCAAGCGCCTGTTCATCAAAAACGACGCGGTCAATATGCCGACCCTCAGCTTCAAGGATCGGGTGGTGTCCGTAGCCCTGACTCGCGCCCGTGAGCTAGGTTTCACAACGGTTTCTTGCGCTAGCACCGGAAATTTAGCCAACTCGACAGCGGCGATCGCTGCCCATGCCGGACTGGAATGCTATGTGTTCATTCCTTCTGATCTAGAAGCCGGAAAGGTGATGGGAACGCTGATCTACAGCCCCACGGTGATGGCGGTTCACGGCAACTATGATCAGGTCAACCGCCTCTGCTCTGAAGTTGCAAATACCCATGGCTGGGGCTTCGTCAATATCAATCTCCGCCCCTATTATTCTGAAGGTTCCAAGACTTTGGGCTATGAAGTTGCTGAGCAGTTGGGCTGGCAGTTGCCCGATCACATCGTGGCTCCGTTGGCATCCGGCTCTTTATTCACCAAGATTTACAAGGGCTTCCAGGAATTCGTCAAAGTGGGTCTAGTGGACGACAAGCCCGTGCGCTTCAGCGGTGCCCAGGCCGAAGGCTGTTCGCCGATCGCCCAAGCATTTGCAGAAGGTCGAGACTTCATCACGCCTGTCAAACCCAGCACGATCGCTAAATCGATTGCGATCGGTAACCCTGCGGACGGCGTGTACGCCCTGGAGCTTGCCCGCAAGACCAACGGCAACATTGAGTCAGTTACCGATCAGGAGATCATTGACGGCATCAAGCTGTTGGCCGAAACCGAAGGCATCTTTACCGAAACAGCGGGTGGAACGACGATCGCTGTCCTCAAAAAGCTGGTAGAAGCAGGTAAAATCAACCCTGACGAAACTACGGTGGCCTATATCACGGGCAACGGACTGAAAACCCAAGAGGCAGTCCAGGGCTACGTGGGCGAACCCTTCACCATCGAACCCAAGCTGGACAGCTTTGAGCGGGCGCTAGAAAGATCCCGGACGCTCGATCGCCTGGAATGGCAGCAGGTTTCAGTCTAGATCGGCTCTGTTCGGTTTACTTTTAGAGTTGGCGATCGCCAACTGATCCCTTTACCTTTCTTTTTGCCTATCTTTCTCCTATGGCTGTCAAAGTTCTCATTCCAACTCCTCTGCAAAAATTTACCCGCGATCAGGCGGCGATCGAGTGTAACGGCGGCAATATTTCAGAATTGCTGGATTCCCTCGAACAGGGATTTCCAGGCATCAAAGCCCGACTCTGTGACGATCAGGGCGAACTGCGCCGCTTTATCAATTTCTACGTCAACAGCGAAGATATTCGGTTCCTAGAGGGCAAAAATACGGCGCTGAATGAAGGTGATGAAGTGAGCATTGTGCCTGCTGTTGCCGGAGGCTGAGCCGTTCTCTTGTGTGGATCGTGGCGTAACTCCGCCGCGCCACGATTCACGCTTGGGCGCGGTTAGCCGCTACCATAAGGTTGTGTCAAAATCCCATACACCGCAAGTAGGCTAAGCGATGTCAGACGAAACTACGCCCCAAACTCCTGCAACCGAGCCTGAAGAAAAGCCTGCCAAGGCTCCTGAAGCCCAAGCTGAAGGCGCTGAGAAATCTGCGAGAGCGCCCAAGGCATCCGATGGCGAGGGCGCACCTGCTAAACCGCCCAAGAAGGAGAAAGCTCCGGCCTTAGAAGACAAACCCTTTGCGGAATTTATTCAGCAAGACTATCTGCCTGGACTGAAGCTAATGCTATCCAAGTTAGGCATTCAAGACTTGGAGCTTAAATTCGAGAAGCAAAAGCTGCCGATCGCTGGAATGGATGAACCCTACTGGCAAACGATCGGTCGTTGGCAAGACGGTAAACGCCAGTTTCATATCATCTTTTCCAAAGAAGACATTCAGGCTCCAAAGTTTTTCTGCTATGCCGATAACGGCGCTCAGCCTAGCGTGCTGGAGTCGTTTATGATTGACGAGCGTAAGACAAGTCTCGATTTGCTGATGCTAAACACGGCGCAGCGGTTAAACGGTCAGAAGTGGCTGGTCAGGAATTAGCGATCGCTTCAATAATTTAACAGTGTGGTAAAGAGGGGTGCAGCAAAGCTGTATCCCTCTTTTTGATAGCAGATTGATAGAGGACATTTGACAGCTAGAGCAACTATATGAGCAAGCGGAAACTGCGATGGGTAAAAATTGGGCGATTGTAATTGGTGTTAACAATTATGAGTCTTTGCCTCGTTTGAAATATGCCAAACGAGACGCAGAACTCATGCGCGACTTTCTCATCAAGCAGGCAAAGTTCGATCGCGTCTACCTATTTTCAGATGATTCTCCAGATTACGAAGGCAACTCCACTAAGCCCACCCTGGTCAATTTACGGCGGGTGTTGCGGCAGCTATTCAACCAGCCCTGCTTGAGCCAAGGCGACAACTTTTGGTTCTTTTTTAGCGGACATGGTACGCGCTATCAAGATCAGGATTACCTGATGCCAATTGATGCTGATCCAGGTGATATTGGGCACACAGGAATTGCCACGCAGTACATTAGCGATCGCCTCAGCCGTTGTGGTGCCGATAATGTTGTGTTGGTTTTGGATGCCTGCCGCAATCAGGGAGGCAAAGCCTTACCCAGTATGGGCAGCTCTACCGCGCTGCTGGCTGGGCAAAAGGGCATTATTAGCCTGTTTTCATGCAGCCCTGGACAGCTATCCTACGAGGTAGATGCCCTGAAGCAAGGCGTGTTTACCCATGTCTTGCTCCAAGCTTTGGGAAATGTAGGTCGCTGTGCCACGGTTGAGCAATTGAATCAGTACATGAAAAGCCATGTGCCTAAGCTGCTGTATCACCATCACAAACATAGCGGTCAAACTTCCTATACGCGCGTTGAGCCAATCGAGCGAGCGCATTTAATTTTGATGCCGCAATATGCAAAACCCGACGATATTGAAGCGCTGAACCAGTCAGCCCTGCGTAGCGATGACTCGGCGTTAGCAGAGCAATTGCAGTCACGGGCGATCGCTGCTGCTGCGATCCTGAATCAAGCTCCATCTGCAAAGTCATTCTCGCGCCGCCGATTGATCAGACTTATGGGTTTTGCCGCGTCAGGCATAGGTCTGGGAACGGTAACTGCGGTATTCAATCGCCCTAGCCCGTCCTCCACTCCGAACGACACCCCCTCTGGTGGTGCGACTCCTCAGCCCGATCGCTCATCGGCGGCATCTGCGACCTTTTCACCCTTTAGCTTTAAGGTTGTTACAGTCGATGCTCAAGGTCAAATTAGCGAACCGCAGCAGCAGCAAGCCCAACACTTTGTCCAAGACTTGGGTGGCGTTGCCTTAGAAATGGTGGTGATTCCAGGCGGCAAATTTGAGATGGGCTCGACCGCATCGGCAGCGACAAGTCCCGTTCACGCTGTCGAGGTGCCCACCTTTGCGATGGGCAAGTATGCCGTGACTCAGGCTCAGTGGCAGGCGATCGCCCGTCTCAACGCTGTTGGGCGAACCCTTGAAGAAAATCCCTCTAAGTTCAAAGGCGGCAACCGACCTGTAGAGCAAATTTCATGGCTAGAGGCAGATGAATTCTGTAAGAGGTTGTCTCATTACATTGGGCAAAACAGTAGGCGAACCTATCGTTTGCCCAGTGAAGCTGAATGGGAATATGCCTGTCGCGCAGGAACCATCACCTCATTTCACTTTGGCGAAACTTTAACCCCTCAGTTAGCAAATTATGGCATGAATCGCCTGGAAACTACTCCAGTCGGATCTTTTGGCGTTGCTAATGCCTTTGGACTTTACGATATGCATGGCAACGTTTGGGAATATTGTGCCGATTACTGGTTCGATAACTACAGTAATGCTCTCTCAAATGGTGACGCTCGATTAGATAAACCTGATCCCAGGCGTATTATCCGGGGTGGTTCCTGGCTTAATAATATGAATCGCTGCCAATCTACTTATCGAGATAGCTATGGTGAAAATCTAAAGGATTGGTCTTTCAACTTATGGGGTGGCTCAACGGTTGGGATACGAGTTGTTTGTGCATTGGGCTAAAGAGACACAAAAAAGCGATCGCCTCTCAATGAGAAGCGATCGCCCTTTAGCTAATCTTCTTTAACTAAAACAGACTAGCCAGTTCGAGCTTAGTAATCGTAATCGCCACCGCCCATGCCAGCGCCGCCGCCAGCGGGAGCGCCATCCTTGGGTTCGGGCTTGTCAACCACGATGCACTCGGTGGTCAGCACCATTCCGGCGATCGAAGCTGCGTTTTGCAGTGCCGAACGGGTGACTTTAGCTGGGTCAACGATACCTGCTTCAAACATGTCAACGAACTCATCGGTGGCTGCGTTGTAGCCGACGTTGAAGTCCTTTTCCTTGACACGCTCGGCAATCACTGCACCGTTCTGACCTGCGTTTTCAGCAATCCGCTTCAGGGGAGCCGAAAGGGCACGGGCTACGATCAGAGCACCGATTAGCTCCTCATTGCTGAGGGTATCTTTTGCCCATGTCTCTAGGTTAGGAGACAAGTGAGCCAGAGTAGTACCACCACCGGGAACGATGCCTTCTTCAACAGCAGCCTTGGTGGCGTTGATGGCATCTTCTAGGCGCAGCTTGCGATCCTTCATCTCGGTTTCGGTAGCAGCACCGACCTTGACGACAGCAACACCACCAGAAAGCTTAGCCAAACGCTCTTGCAGCTTTTCCTTGTCGTAGGAAGACTCGGTTTCATCCATCTGACGGCGGATCTGCTCACAGCGGGCTTTAACAGCTGCTTCGTTGCCTTCAGCGACGATCGTTGTGGTGTCTTTGGTAATGGTGAGGCGACGGGCGCGACCCAGCATTTCCAGCTTGACGTTGTCTAGCTTCAGACCTGCATCTTCGGTGATCACCTGACCGCCTGTGAGAACGGCAATGTCTTCCAGCATAGCTTTACGACGATCGCCAAAGCCAGGAGCCTTGACAGCCGCTACGTTCAGCACACCACGCAGACGGTTGACCACCAGAGTTGCCAGAGCCTCTTTCTCAATGTCTTCTGCCAAAATCAGCAGGGGACGACCGGAACGAGCTACCTGCTCTAGTACGGGTACGAGATCCTGTACCAGGGTGATTTTCTTGTCGGTGAGCAGGATGTAAGGCTCATCTAGGATGGCTTCCATCCGCTCGGTGTCGGTAGCGAAGTAGGGTGAGATATAGCCTTTGTCAAAGCGCATCCCTTCCGTGACTTCCAGTTCAGTCACCATGGACTTACCTTCTTCGAGAGAGATGACACCCTCACGACCGACTTTCTCCATGGCTTCGGCAATCATGGCGCCGACTTCTTCGTCGTTGCCCGCAGAGATAGAGCCAACCTGCGCGATCGCCTTAGAATCTTCGACAGGACGAGCGTGCTTGGCGATTTCATCCACCAGGAAAGCCGTAGCTTTGTCTACGCCGCGCTTCAGGGAAATCGCGTTCGCACCTGCCGCTACGTTACGCAGACCTTCTTTGACGATCGCGTGAGCCAGCACCGTTGCAGTGGTGGTGCCATCTCCGGCTGCGTCATTGGTTTTGGAGGCAGCCTGACGGATCAGCGCTACGCCTGTGTTTTCGATGTGATCTTCTAACTCAATTTCTTTGGCGATCGTGACGCCATCGTTCACGATTTGAGGTGCGCCAAACTTCTTCTCAAGGACAACGTTGCGACCCTTTGGTCCTAAGGTGACTGCAACGGCTTCTGCCAAAATATCGATGCCTCTTTCCAGAGCACGACGAGCATTTTCGTTATAGATGATGCGCTTAGCCATAGGTTTTGGTGTTTGTTGATGGGTGGTTTTGAGTCTTTAGTAAACGAGTCAAACAATTTGGGCTTTAGATTTGGGACTTCAGCAATCAATCCAAAATCTAAAATCCAAAATTAATCAACGATCGCCAAAATATCTTTCTCAGACAGCAGGACATATTCGTCGGTGCCTAGCTTGATGTCGGTGCCGGCGTACTTGGAGTAAAGAACCTTGTCGCCAACTTTGACTTCTACTTCTTGACGGGTGCCGTCATCGCTACGCTTGCCGGGGCCGACAGCCGCGATTTCGCCGACTTGAGGCTTTTCTTTTGCTGTTTCAGGTAGGAAGATGCCGCCCGCAGTTTTTTCTTCGGACGCAGTAACCTTGATGAAGACGCGATCGCCCAAGGGCTTGACGGTAGAAACGCTTAAAGATAGTGCTGCCATAAATATTTTCTCCAGAACAGTTAAATTAGGTTGAGACAGGTTGTCAGCATAAATTCAGCCCCTCATCGGAACCTGCACAGTATGCTTCGATCCTTTGAAATCTGTGGGTTAGAGCTTTACTTTAGCACTCTCAACCTCTGAGTGCTAATTTAGCGGACTAAGGGGGGTGATTGCAACTCTCTCTCTGACTTTAGGAGTACGGGTTTCCGAACTTCGAGATTTAGCTGGGTCTTAAAAAAGGGAATGTTCCTTGTTGATTCAACGCTTCAATGTTGTGAATAATCCAATTGAGGCAGTTCCTTTTCTAGACTCAGGCATTTGAATGTAGAGGTGCAGCATTTGAAGTTTAAAGGGCGATCGTTCCTGTTCCAAACTGCAGCATTTGAGTTTTGAGGGCGATCGTTCGGGTTCAGAAGGCGATCGTTCCTGCTCAGAGGTGCAGCGTTTGAGTTCAGAGGGCGATCGTAGAGGAAGCCTGAGAAGAGGCGATCGAGCGCAGCAGAATGAAAGGTGAGGCAATACCCTAAGATTCCTAATCTAGCTGATTCAAGTTATGTTTTTTGATCAACTCTTGGTTTACAGGCAGGTTTACCCAAGTTTCTAAGGCATCCTGCAAAACATCAGAAATTGACCAATCTCGATCGCCATTTTTGATTGCAGCTAAGGCACGAACTAATCGATCTAGATCTTGGGTAACATATCCCCGAAATTCCTTTTTCTTAGCCACTGTCAAGCCTCTAGGCAATTATTCAAAGGCTAAATCATCTCATAGGCTTAGCGCTGTTTTTAATTTGCGCAGGTATGCGTATTTGCGCAACGGCGCATTCAGTGTATGATTAATTTCAAACCAAAATACCCAGAAGCCTTATGGAATCTGGGCTATATCCTTCATGGAGTTTCAATCATGATTACCCTTTCTGCCGACGAAGTTGCTCTCCTGCGATCGATCCTCACCGCTCTCAGATCCATCAAAGTCCGAGACATCGACAAAGCTCTCGTCATTCTTAGCAAGCTCGATCGCAACCCCTAGGAGACTCATGCAATGCTAGTTTTTGGCGCAAGAGCTTGTCCGAGAGCTACGCAGCCGAGCCTAAACGTTCTCATCTAGGCTTGATGCGGCGATCGGCATTAGGCCTAGTACGCTATTCCTCATAAATATCTCGACGATGACCGACCTTCACTACCCTGACGATCAAGAATGTATCTTCAATGCTGTAAACAATGCGGTAATCACCCGATCGCACACGGTACTGGTTTTGTCGTCCTTTAAGCTTCTTGCAGCCTGATGGTCTAGGCTGTTGAGACAAGCTTTCGATGAGGCTAATCAGATTGCTTTGAATTGCTGGCGTAAGTTTTTTAAGTTGCCGTTGTGCTGAGGGCTTAATGACAACTTGGTAGTTCATCCCAGACCTAGCTCCTGCTTTAAGCTTGCTAGAGATATTTCTCCTGGCTCCTGCAAAGCAGCATCGGCATCAAAACCGTCTATTTCATCTTCTAGTGCTTCCAGGGTCAACGCTAAATCCACTTTGTATTTGAATTGCAAGTATTGAGCAAAGTGATAAAGCTCATCTAAAGCTGCCCTAGGCAATGGGGGTACTTCCAAGGCAATAGGCTCAGTCAGTGGCAGAGTAGTCATAGCTAGAAGATGACTTAAAAAAGACACCTTTATCTTAGCGATCTCTGTGGCGAGAGAGGGCTGAAATGCTTGGAGCGATCGTCTCCTGAATGCGGGAAGGGGCGATCGCGTGAAATCACCACACCAGATTTAAGCCCTGATTTTTCAAATGCTCCTGAACCTGCGGCACAAGGTTCTGTGACACGATATCAGTCGGCAGCAGATCGGGCAGCTTAGGGCGATCTTGAGAAACCAGCCACCCCGCCGTTGCCCCTGCCGCACCGCCAATCACCCACTCGCCATAGTGCACTCGCGTCGCGGCATTGACAATATGGGTTGCTGCAATGCTTTTACCGCCAATCAGCAGGTTATCAATGCCTTGAGGAACTAACGCCTCCAGAGGAATCTGAATCGGACGAATGATCGTTTCATCCTGGACGGGGGCACCGCTAGCTTCACCTGTCATCATGGAATTACGGTAGCGACAGCCATGCATATCAATAGCGTAATGGGTAAGACCGATCGCCGTAGCGCTAAAATCTCGTCCACCCGGCATATCGCGCCGTAAATCAGACTCCTGCATCATAAATTGATTCTGCCCATAGGCAGGTCTGCCCAAAATCCGCCGACCTTCACGGATATAAGGCATCATGCTTAGCCCAGAAATAGTTCCCATTGGGGCATCTGCGCCCATCAGGTACGTCAGCGGCTCGGCAGGCGTAGCTTTGGTTTGCATCAGCCACTCGCCAAACAGCATGGCATGTTCTTCAGCATGGCGAAGGGAGCTAAGGGACAGCCCCCCCATCCAGTTGCCATGTTGCCCCGACTCGGCAATTTTTCTCTCGTTCAAGATCAGGGGCGGATCCATAAACACCCAGTCGTTCCCCCGGTTCCAGTTGATCATGGTGATGTCACCCGCTGCCGGAGCGCCTAGGCGAGGGTCTTCTCCTTGGGTGCTGACAATGCGACGGTACTTAAACAGGCTAGCTCCATCAAACATGGGGAAGCCTTCTAAGTCGTACTCCTGCTGATGCTCACTGCGAGAGTAGTCGGGCTGAATCTGAGCGAGGACGTTACGACTATAGCCGCGATCGTCTAAGATTGCCATCGCGAAAGGAAACGTAAACGCCTGCGTACAGTCAGGATTATCTTGCCGCGACGCATAAAGTTCGCTCGTAGTTGCCTGCGCCTCTGACCCCAAGCGATAGGGTATACCCGCCCAGCCGACAAATTCCCCTGTATCGGTGGCATCAATGACGATCATCCGCTTGCCCTTTGGCGGCTGGAGGCGGATCGGCACTTTCTCAAACACTTTGTCTGACGACCAGGAATACCAGGACGGCAGCTCTTGGGACGGGCGACCCTTCGGCACATATTCAGGGTTACGGGGCTTTCGATGCACCGCATAGACTGCCGTGATCTCTCGCCCGGTAGGGTCAAACTCTGCGCCTTTAAAAGCAGTGCCCGTCTGCCAACGGCTACCCGGAGCCTTGGGAGCCACAGAATCTAGAAGCTGCTGAGCTGCATCTGCACCTACTTTGGGCAAAAAACACAGAGAACCCACCCAGCAGCTATTGAGATTGGCGACAGGTTGTGCGCCCGATAGCCCTGTCCAGACGGGCAGCTTTACCGTCTGATCGCGGATGAGCTGCTTAAAATTTGCCCAGCTTGCCGAGAAGCTGCCCCGCGAGCGCATAGACGTGGACTCATCCATAGCCGACACCCCTTGAGAGCTAATCTGTCCACCCAGCCAGGGCGAAAGCTCGACTAGACAGGTTTTTGCTCCCGACTCCATGGATTGGGAGGCTGCCGAAACGCCGCCCAACGAGCCGCCAATCACCACAACTTCGCACTCCCACACCTCTTTGGGATTGGGCAAAGGCGAGACTTGGGGTCTGCCGCTGAGGCGGTTTGCCAGCTTGTCAAACGTGGTGGCATCTAGCGCCTTTGCCGTTTCTGTGACGATCGAGCCACTGGAAGACATAGGCGTGACGGCACCCCCCCAGGAGTAATATTGCAATGCCCCCAATAGCCCACTTGCACTGACTGGAATCAGCAAACCCAAAATGACGAGCTGGTTCAGTTGGCGGTTCGAGAGCGGTGGATTCACGGTAAGCAGCTCATTAAAAAGTATCGATATCAGGTTCGGTAAAAAGTAGGAGCTGACTTAAATAGCGTTTTTTAATCTAGTCGCACAGACTCCTCCGCTATGTATAGCGAAATTTTGAGACTTTGGCTCAATATTAGAGCTGAAAGATTACATAAATTTTTGGCTGGAGACTAAACTCCAGCGCTGTAAGTCCGAATATTGGGGCGGGTTGCCGGACGGGAGAATAGAGATTCGATCGCCGCATCTCGATTATTGAGAGTTTCGTAGAAGAAAAAGGCAACACCAGAGAATTTCCGATCGCGAGCAATTTTCACCTGACGCTCAATCTGTCCTGTTTCGACGTTGAGGGCGCTCAGACCTGTGAGAATGCCGATGCCAACCGGAATTTTGCGCCGGACTGCCTGAAGTTCTGGTTGGTTGAGTTCCGAGGTGAAGCGGTTATTATCCGTGCGGTAGACCTGCACAATTAGCTCGTCAATAAAGCCCAAACGTTGCCAAGAGAACCAGTCCTGGAGATAGGTCTGATAGGCGTAGTTCTTTGGATTGGGCGACAGTGAAATAATGCAGTCGGGCTTGTGGGTCTTAACCGCCGTATAAATCTTCACCATCAGGTCAGAAAGCTTGCTAGCCCTCCATTTCATCCACTCCGGATCTTGAGGATTGGTGGGCGGAGCTTTACCCTGATGCTCTTGCTTATAAAGCTGTACGGTGTAAGCATCGTAGCCGACTACTGCAGGCATTCCTAGGTGGTCATCAAACTGGATGCCGTCTACATCATACTTAGTGACCACTTCTGTCACCAGATCAGCCAAAAATTGCTGTACCTGCGGATGCGCTGGACTCAGCCAAACTGAGGTGTCTGAACCATGAACGTTGAAGATTTTGCTGCCATCCTTTCGAGCAGCCACCCAATCTGGATGAAGGCGAACCAGCTCTGACTCCGCAGGAGCCATCAGCCCAAACTCAAACCAGGGAATGACCGCCAAGTCGCGACCATGGGCAAGGCTTACAGCCTCTTCGAGCATATCGCGCTTCTCAAAGGCGGGATCAGGATCAACTTTTTGCCCGCTTGCCGCCTCTGCCACTTCACTGGGATAAAGCGTATGACCACCATTCCAGATTGTGGGGTAGATCGTGTTAAAGTTCAGCCGCTCTAGCCGCCGTAAGCCGTCCCGCAGGTTGTCTTTGGAAAACAGCACCTCGCTATCGACATTGGTCAGCCAAACGCCTCTAATCTCTGCGGTGGGCGCGGCTGAACGAGACGACACCTCAGCCCAAGCAATCTGTGGAAAGCGTGCCGTAAGGGCGATCGCCATCCCTAACCCCAGCAGAAACACAGAGCGAAGTCGCCGCCCTGAAGCGATCGTAGCCTGACTTCCTCTTAGTCGCTGCACCCAGCTTGACACTCCTCCTAACACCCGTTGATGACTATCTACCATACGCTAGATGTCAAATCCTCCCCACAATTTCACCAAAGACCACACATGGTTTAACACCATAGAGCATTTTGGTTGTTTTTGTAAATTTGATGCTGGATTTGGGAGTAGGGAGGCAGGAGCCAGGAGCCAGAAGTTGAAGAGTGGGAAAGCAAATATCAAATTTGATAAATACTGACTCCTGACTCCTCTACTCCTGGCTCCTTCTACCAAAGCCTCCACCCCCCGGTGTTTCAATCCCAAACACATCGCCTGCCTGCATCTGAACTTCAGCCTTGCCGCCCAGAGGCTCGATCGCCCCATTTCGCTCTAGATAGTTCCGCCCCACCGCTCCCGGTTCGCCGCCTTGCAGACCAAAGGGCGGAACTAGGCGATGTCCTGACAAAATTGTGGCGGTCATGGGTTGCCGGAATCGAATGCGGCGAATTACGCCATTGCCGCCAGAATATAGTCCTTTGCCGCCGCTGTGGGGGCGAATGGCAAAACTTTCGAGCAAGACCGGAAAGCGCCATTCCAGGATTTCTGGATCGGTGAGGCGGGAGTTGGTCATGTGGGTTTGTATGGCATCGGTGCCGTTGAAGGTTTCACCTGCTCCTGAGCCACCGCAAATAGTTTCATAGTATTGATACTGGGCGTTACCAAAGGTGAAGTTGTTCATGGTGCCTTGCCCCGCCGCCAGTACGCCCAAAGCACCGTAGAGGGCATTGGCGATCGCTTGAGAAGTCTCCACATTTCCGGCAACGACCGCTGCCGGGTACTGGGGATTGAGCATACAGCCCTCTGGAACGATAATCTCCAATGGCTTCAGGCATCCGGCATTCAGGGGAATGTCGTCTTCCACCAACGTGCGAAACACATACAGCACCACGGCTTTGCAAATGGCGAGGGGCGCGTTGAAGTTGTTGGGCTGCTGCGGCGAGGTGCCTGTGAAGTCAATGCGGGCAGAGCGGTTCTGGGAATTGATGGCGATCGCCACCTGAATTTGGCTGCCGTCATCCATGCCGTAGGTAAAGCTGCCGTCTTCCAAAACGCGAATTACTCGGCGCACCGACTCTTCGGCATTATCCTGCACGTGCTGCATATAGGCTTGCACGGTGGCTAAACCGTAGTGATCCACCATATGCCGTAGTTCCTGAGCGCCGCGCGCATTTGCCGCAATCTGGGCTTGCAGGTCGGCGAGGTTTTGCGTCAGGTTACGGACGGGGTACTCGCCGGAGGAAAGCAGCTCCACCAATGCAGTTTCGCAAAAGTGACCGCGATCGACGAGCTGGAAATGGTCAATCAGGATGCCCTCTTGAGCGATGGTCGTGCTGTAGGGCGGCATAGATCCGGGAGTAATGCCGCCGATATCTGCATGGTGTCCGCGCGAGGCGACGTAGAACAGCGGAGTATCTGCCGCCAGAAATACCGGGGTAATCACCGTGATATCGGGTAGATGCGTACCACCGCTGTAGGGATTGTTGAGCATATAGACATCGCCCGGTTTCAACCCGCTGCTGGCACTTTTGCTGGCACTTTTGCTGGCAATGAGGCTGGCAACACTCTCGCTCATAGAGCCAAGGTGAACCGGAATATGGGGCGCGTTGGCAATTAGTTCGCCCTGTTGATTGAAGAGGGCGCAAGAGAAATCTAGCCGCTCCTTAATATTGACGGAAGCGCTCGTGTTTTGCAGCGTCACCCCCATTTCTTCAGCGATCGCCCGAAACAAATTATTAAAGATCTCCAACAGCACCGGATCGGCTTTGTGAACCTCCAAAATTTCCTTCTGGCTCCCGACTCCTGGCTTCTGAATCTGCCTCAAAACCAAACCCTTCTCAACTAATTCCGCCTCCCAACCTGGCTCAATCACGTTCGTGCCTGTCGGCTCAATGATCAGCGCTGGACTAGAGATGCGATCGCCCAATCTCAGATCTTCCCGCAGAAAAACGGCGGTTTCGTGCCATTGCCCTTTGCTGTACATCGGCACCGTGGCGACGGGAGCGAGGGGCTGAGGGCGATCGGCTGAGATGTCAGGCTCTTCAGGCACAGCGGTTTTGCCGATCACTTCCACTGAAACTGCCTCAACTATCAGCGCTTTGCCCTCCATAGCAAAGCCGTAGCGCTGGCGATAGATTTGCTCAAATTGCGCTTCCATTGCCGCTAAATCGCCAAAATCCACTATCAGCGCCGAATCTGTGCCCTCATAGCGGAGATGGGCTTTGGGCAATGTCTCAATCTGAGTCTCGCCCTGCTGCCGAATCTCGGTCACGCCTGCTGCCGTTAGTTCTGCCAGAACTTCCTGAAGCTGAGGCAATAGAGATTGGGAAAGTTGAGATTCGATCGCCCGTTCGCGAATGGTGCTGAGATCCGCCAAGCCTATGCCGTATGCCGACAGTACACCTGCGTAAGCATGCAGAAAGATTTGCTTCATGCCTAACGCCTCAGCAATCAAACAGGCGTGCTGTCCCCCTGCACCGCCAAAGCAGCACAGCGTATACTCCGTGACATCGTAGCCGCGCTGCACCGAGATTTTTTTGATGGCATTTGCCATTTTGTCGATGGCGATCGCCAGAAATCCTTCAGCAACCTGCTCTGGCGATCGCGGCTCCTGGATCGTTTGGGAAATGGCGATCGCTAGCTCAGCAAATTTCTGGCGCACGACCTCTGCATCCAGCGGCAGGTTGCCCTCGGCTCCAAACACCTGTGGGAAAAACTCTGGCTGCAATTTGCCTACCATTACATTGCAGTCTGTAACGGCAAGCCGACCGCCCTTGCGATAGCAGGCAGGGCCGGGATGCGCCCCAGCAGACTCTGGCCCCACTCGGTAGCGGGCGCCATCAAAGCTAAGCAGAGAGCCACCTCCCGCCGCCACCGTATGAATTGCCATCATGGGGGCACGTATCCGCACGCCCGCCACCTCGGTTTCAAAAGTGCGCTCGTAGGCTCCGTTGAAGTGCGATACATCTGTTGAGGTACCGCCCATATCAAAGCCAATGATGTGATCAAATCCGGCTCTGAGGCTGGTCTGCACTGCGCCGACAATGCCTCCTGCTGGTCCCGACAAAATGCTGTCTTTGCCCTGGAAAAGCTGAGCATCGGTAAGACCGCCGTTGGATTGCATAAACATGAGTTTGGGCGATCGCTCTCCTCCTCCCTGCAACTCAGCCGCAATCCGATCGACATAGCGGCGCAAAATCGGCGACAGGTAAGCATCTACGACCGTCGTATCGCCCCGGCTAATCAGCTTCATCAAAGGGCTGACCTGATGAGAAACGGAAATCTGAGTAAACCCAACTTGCTGGGCGATCGCCATCACCTCTTTTTCATGGCTGGTGTAACGGTAGCCATGCAGAAGGACGATCGCGCAGCTCCGGATTCCCGCCTGGTAAGCGGCTTGCAAAGCCTTGAGTAAGGGCGCTGCCGCCAGAGCCTGCAACTCTTCGCCCTGAGCGCTATAGCGTTCCTCTGCCTCAATCACGTGCTCGTACAGCATTTCTGGCAGAACGATCTGTCGGGCAAAAATGTTGGGGCGATTTTGGTAGCCAATCCGCAGAGCGTCCCGAAGACCCTGAGTGATGACAAGAACCGTGCGATCGCCCTTGCGCTCTAACAGAGCATTCGTGGCAACGGTCGTCCCCATTTTGACCACAGAAATTTGCTCAGACGGGATCGGCGTATCTGCCGCAACCCCCAGCAAATCCCGGATGCCTTGCAGCGGCGCATCGGCATAGCGATCGGGATTTTCCGACAGGAGTTTGTGAATCACCAGCTTGCCATCTGGGCGCTGTGCCACGATATCGGTAAAAGTGCCCCCGCGATCGATCCAGAATTGCCAGCGGTCTGAGGCAGTATCCAGCGAACTTTCGGATGTTTGAGAATGCGAGGAGGTCATCAAAAGCGGATTGGGGCGATGCGTGTTGACTAAGCGTGTTGGCTAATGGTATGGCAACCGCCAAGGCAGTTAGGACGTAAGCAAACTGACGACAGCTACATTATGCCATTGCCCTTCACTGGCTCAATCTACAAAGAATTTTCGGGTAGTGGTGTTTGTATAAGACTTTTTTGTTGCGTGGGCAAAGCCCACGCAACAAAAAATCCCTACTCCTTAAGGTCTACCGAATTTGCGATCTCCCAAGACCCTCCAACAATTGCTGATTCTGCTCGATCGTCCTAACCGCCACTCGAAAGAACCGATCGCCCAATTCAGGAAAGCTCATACAGTCGCGAATCAAGATTTGGCTAGTTTTTAGCAACTGCTGCTGTAGCGCTACAGTCGATTGCTCGGAATGCACTAAAAAATAGTTGGCGACGCTGGGAATGGGAGTCAGTCCCGGCAAGGCTGCAAGTCCGTTGAAGAGGGACAATCGCGCTGCTGCTAGCCAGTTCCAGGTTCTGTGCTGAAACTCTGTGTCTCGCAAGCTAGCCACACCCGCCGCTGCCGCCAGCACGTTGACTGACCAAGGATCACGCCACTGCCGCCAGCGCTTTAGCCGATCGGGATGGGCGATCGCGTAGCCCAAACGTAACCCAGCAAGACTATAGAACTTTGTTAGCGATCGCAGAATCACCAGATTGGGATATTCCAGGATGCGATCGATTAAGCTTTGCTGCTGCTCAGGTACCAAGAAATCCATGAAGGCTTCGTCTAGCACCACCAAAGCAAACCGATCGAGCAAGGGCAAAATCGCCTCCACCGAAAACAGCTTGCCTGTGGGATTGTGAGGGTTGTTTAGCAACAGACCCGCCGCTCCTAAGACAGGCGGCAGAGGGGGGGCGATCGCGTTACTCCACGACGGGTCTGAGCCATTCGCCTTATCTACCCTCTCCTGCAAATGATCCTCTATTGCCATGGGGCAAGAAATCACATTTGCAGAAAATGCCTTCAGCGATCGCAAATAATCGCCAAAGGCAGGAGTAACTAGATAAGTGGCGCTTAGCTCAGCTAATTCGCGGCTTGCCCAGGTTAGCAGCTCAGCAGAGCCGTTTCCAGGCAAAATCCAGTTGGGTGGCAAGTGGTGAGCTTCTGCCAGCGCCTGACAGAGTTCACCATAGTCTGGATCAGGGTAATGCCCTAAATTGCCCAGATGATCTTGAATAGCGGCGATCGCAGAAGCGGGCACCCCTAGCGGACTAATGCTGGCAGAGAAATCTAAAATTTCATGAGGAAAACCGCCTGTCAGCGATGCCGCCCAGGCTAAATTTCCCCCATGTGCTTGAAACGACTGCACGTAGCGGCTATTTGGGAGCCACCATTTCTTTGAACAGTTTGCCTGCTGAGAACGCAGGCACCTTGGTAGCCGGAATTTCCATGGCTTCTCCAGTTTTGGGGTTGCGCCCTTCACGCGCCTTGCGCTCACGGGGTTCAAAAGAGCCAAAGCCCACCAGCGTGACTTTATCGCCGCCGGAAACAGCTTCCATAATGGCATCGATCGCCGCTGTCAGAACCGCGTCTGCCTGTTTTTTGGTCACACTTGCTTTCTCAGCAACCTTATCCACCAATTCACCTTTGTTCACGGGTATCTCCTTATCAATGTTCACAGTAGAGTTCATTTTTCGATCATTAACTGAGATCGATCCAGGAATTTCCGAGGCGTGTTTAAGCGGTATTCAATCAATTCAGCGCTGAGCCGCAACTAAAATGGCTGAAAGCCTTGCACACTCGTATTTTTCAATGTTTTATTCTAAGCACAAGATCAGGGTTATGGATCGCCGAAACCTTTAATTTATGTGGATTTCAGGCATTTTTTAGGAAATTCTTATCAACTTAGCTAGATTTAGGGCAAATCTCGTAGGTAGATATTCCTGATCCAGGCTGTTTTCGATCGCCCTAAGAACATGGATTTAACAAGATGTAATTCTTGGGGTCAGGGCTTAGCATTGCCAAGCCCTGACTAAGCCCTGACAGCAGATCGGTTCTACAGGTTATTTAATCCACGATGCTTAACGCGGTCGCTGCAAAAGCTGTTGGGCTTCTGACGAGGGCGTGTAGCGATAGCCAAAGGATGAGTTGTCAGAGTCATCCAGAATTTGAGGTGTGAGGACGACAATCACCTCTTGACGGGTGTTTGTCCGTGCCGTGCGTCTAAACAACGCGCCTAGAAGCGGAATATCTCCCAGAATTGGAATTTTGGTGACTTCTGCACGATCGCTATCCTGAATAATCCCAGACAGAATCAGGGTTTGGCCATCTCGCACCCGAATCTGCCCTGAAGAAACCCGCCGGATAGCCAGGAGCGTAATCACCTGATCGACCCCTTGAATGTTGATGGTTTGCGTCGTGGCGGGTGACGAAATTGCAGGAGCTACGGACAGCGCCACAAAACCATTGTCGTCAATGCGATCGACCTGCACCTGAAGAATTAATCCTGCGGGCGTTCTTTCTACCGTGACCGTTTGGGTACGCTCGTCACCAGTTCCTTCAGTTTCAACTTCAAGGTTAGTTACAACATCTTGTGTGAGCTGCACCTCGGCTTGCTGTCCTTCCTGAACCACAAGCGTCGGATCAGTCAGGATTTTGGCGTTGCCTGTCGTAACTGCGATTTGCAACTGCGCCAAGAACTTGTTGACAAACTCGAAGTTACCAGGCTGAGCCACACCCCCTAAAACAGCGCTGCCAATTGAACCCGCATCTAGCCCCGTATTAGCGGGTGTACTGTCACCGAAGTTGACGACTCCCACGCCATTGCCGCTAGCCACTCGGTTGTTGCCAATTCCAAAAGAGAAGCTGGTGGAAGCGCGATCGGTTCCTAGAAGGTTGACATCAATCACCCGAACGTTGATGGCAACTTGACGACGACGAATATCCAGCTGTGCCAGCTGAGAAATAGCGACCTCAACTGCCTTAGGATTACCAATCAGAGTGACGGCGTTAGTCCGCGCATCCCCCACCACCTGCAAGCCTCTGAGAATCGGGGTAGAGTCCTGGAAGTCAACACGCTGCACGTTAATAGTGGATTCTGTACTCTGCTGGGTTTGGCGCGCTTGAGCGGCTTGCCCAGAAGCATCTTGAGCAACGATTCCTTCATCGGTTGTGATGGGAGTTGCGGTCACGGTTGTCACCAATCGTTCGCTGCTGACTGCTGTTTCCGCTCCTAAACCGACCAGAAAAGAAACTGCGGATTGCACGGGCACTTGGTTCAGGCGAAGCGTCCGGGAGATGACTTGACGGGCAGAGTTTGGCAAACGCGGCCCCACAAAAATTGTCCGTCCAGAGCGATTAGCCTCTAGCCCTGTAATTCGCAGAACATAGTTAAAAACGCTGGCAACTGGCTCATTCTCAATGTCCAACGACACCTTAACGCCTGCTGCACCGTCTGTGGAGGCTTCTGCTCCTGGAATAGGCGGTGTGCTGGTGGGATCGCCGTTGCCATCAATGTAGGCAATATTTAGCCCAGCCGCCCGTGCCAGCAGCGATAGGACATCTCTAGCAGGCGCATCTCGCAGCACCAATCGGGGCACGACCTCGTTTGAGCCAAGATCGATCGTTGGTGTAGAAACATCGACGTTGGAGAATGCAATATCGCCTAGTGGCGGTGGCACGGCTCGGCTCTGAATAGGAGGAATGTAGGTGTTTGTGGGAGACAGCACAGGTACCCCGTCGATCGTGACACCTGGATTGGGTATCAGGATGTTTCCAGGCGCTTGAGGAATCACAGGGGCAGGGGTTTCAGCCGGAATTTCAGCCGGGGTTTCAGCCGGAGCTTCATCGGGAGCCGCCTGAGAGGGTTCAGTCTGGGGCTGAGCTTGAGCGATCGCCCCACTAGGGCTAACGCTCAAAACAATGCCGCTGCCTCCCCGATTCACCTGAGCTGAAGGGGCATCGCTGCCGCCGCTGACGGTAACACGAACGCTGTTGGTGTCAAGCTGAGCGACTGTGACCGAACTAATACCGGGGGCGGGGTTGTCTTGCGAGAAGCTGCCCTGAGGCAGCTTCAGCTGAGCATTGACAATGTCTGCAACCAGGGCGTTACCCCGCTTGACGGTGAACACCTGCGGACGATCGCCCGCCCCAGTTTGCAGCGTCACATTTACCTTGCCCTCGCTGGAGGCAACCTGCACGTTAGTAATTTGAGTTGCGGCAGCACCTGCAGGCTGAGCTGCGATCGCCAAGATCGCTACACCGCCGATGAAACCACCAATTCCGAGATGCCGTTCCACGGTTCACTCCTCCTTAAAAAAGTTCCTGAAGTTCCCAATCCAACCGATTCAAATAGTTAAGCTAAGCAACTCTAATTGAATTAATCTCAAACAGATGTAAATCTATGCGATCGTCTACTTTAAGATATATGTAGCGTACTAAACACAGATATAATCATTTGAACGCTATTCCTAGCGCAATTCTAAGTTATTTAGCCTTTAATGGTATCGCTTTCTCCAAAAAATGCTACACATTCCAGGTTGGAAGACGATCGTTAACCTCCGAAATCAACATTAGGAGGCTTAGAAAGCGAAAATCCTAGCCCGTAACCCACAAAAATCCTTAACCCGCGAGGCTCTCGCCTACGGATGGGGTGAAACTCTTTGCATGAAGGTTTGTGCAAGCGTGAGTCGTTGCGCGGCAGAGGCACGCAACGACTCACATCATTAAGGTCAATCTCTAAGATCTAGGACTTACGCATTTTTGTTGTGTGTGGCGGGCGCAGCCCGCCACACACAACAAAAATGCACTACAGCTAGAGGGCTTGCGTAAGTCCTAAGATCAATCTCTAAGGTGTCGCAGGGGCAGGGCTGGAGGGAGCAGCAGCATTATCATTCTTCACGGGCACTAGCGCATCCATACGGAAAGAAGTTGTGATGCTTGTATCCGGCTGATTGGCAGGAATCAGCCTACCCTGATTGTCCAAGACCAGCTTGTGCTCTGGAGAGTCTGAATTGAATTCGCTGATGATTAGCAGGGGCTGCAACCGCTCAATGTTACGAATAATCGATGCGGTCTGCGGAAAAGAACCCTTCAACTCAACCTGGTAGACATCTCTCCGAAGCCGATTGTTAACCGCAGTGCCCAACGAGCCATCTGTGATGATGCCAGACTTTTCGCTGTTAATTGCAAACTTGGAGAGGGTCGCCCGCTTTGCCGGGTCTTGAATGCCCGCATTGACGGCATTGACCCGCTCATTCACATCCAGCAGCAGGGTGCTAACGCTCTGCTCAGAAGCAAACAAACCCAAAACATCAGCTTGAAGCTGCTTGGCTTCCTGAAGCCTGATCCGCGCCTCTTCGATCCGCTTCTGAGTTTCCTGCTGCGCCAAGAGCTGCTGCTCCTTATCGGCAATTTCCTGCTTGAGCTGCTGATTTTTATCTAGCGTTGGCTGTACGAAGTTGCTCCAGAGCAAGAAGGCTCCTAGTGCTCCCAACAGCCCGATCAAAACACCGATGATCGTGGGGGTTAATGTAATTCCAAATAGCTTAGGGTAAGTAGACCCCTCCGAATTGCCTTCCCCAGTGGGAATAAAATCTCCGCTTGCAGTCATGGTTTAAGAACTCCTCTATCCCGAAGTGCCTGAATTCTGGCTGCCAACCCCACTGACAAAGTTCGCTCTAGGTCTTGCAGCAGCTCAGACGCGGTCATGTCGCTGAAATCACCCTCGATCGTATACTCCACCACTTTAGGTAACTCAACTGTAATCTCGCCGCTGGCAGACTGTCCGGTGAATTCCACCTGAGTTGGATTATCAATCAGCTCAGATTGAACAATCTTTAGATCTTCGCCCTTCAAAAACGGCGATTGCTGCAAAGTTAGCAGAAAATCATTGACATCGTTAAACGATCGCGCTTTACCCGAAAGACTAATTCGAGGCTGAGAGGTCGGAACTGTCTCCACAGGCACAGTAGCCGGAGCGCCTGCTGCTGGACTCGCTTCGGGGCTGGCGCTAGGGCTAGGTGACGGGGCTGGAGCAGCAGCCGCAGCAGGGTCAACCGTCGGAGCCAATTGCTCAATCTTGTCTAGCTGAATGCCGTTGGGTACGCGATCGCGGACATCTTGCAGCACGGCAGACCAGGGCTTAATTTGGTCGAACACGGTCGCTAACGCCTGATTCTCCGACTCAATTTGGCTAACCTGCTGACTCACATTTTGCACTTCTCCTAGCTGAGCTTGCAGCGCCACGAGCTGACCATCCAGCTCGGCTTGTCGCTTCTCTAGCTCTGCATTTTGCCCGTTCAGCAAAAACCAGGCTCCTCCTACTGCCGCCAGCAATGCCAGCGCGACGCCACCCCCGATGTAGTAAGGTCTTGGATCGTCTTTGACAGCCGTACTTTTGAGACCTGCTTCAGTCTGACGCTGTGCCCGATCGTTGAGGAAATTAACATCTAATCCATACATATTACCAAGCCTCCCGTAAGCCTAAGCCTAACACCACGCCTAACCCAACTCGCTGCACGGGAGTCAGCTCCTGACCAACTTCTAAGGACAGGGCTGAGACGGGATCAACCTGGCTGGCGGGCAAGCTCAATCGCTGCGAGAAAAATTCGTCGAGTTGACCGATCGCCCCTCCTGGCCCCGCCAGCAAAAGCTGCGCTACTTCCATGTTTTCGCCTTGGTTGTGGTAGAAATCGATCGATCGCCGCAGCTCGTCAGCGAGTTCTCCCAACACCCGCAGCATGGCGGCTGCCCCCGGATTGGTGCCGCCCATCTTGGGCATCACCCCCATGCTGTCCATGGGGGTGATGGGAACGGTCATGCCCTGCAAAAGATCGGTGTTGCGAGAGGGCGGTAGATTCATCGATCGGCTGAGCGCGTTTTGCACCTGATAAGTGCCGATGGGCACTGTGCGAGAGAACTGCGGTACGCCATCCACCACAATGGAAATTTCGGTATTTTCAAACTCAATATCAACGATCGCGGCGGCTTCTTGAGGCGTGAACTGCCGCAACTGCTGCCGAATGGTGCGAATCAGCGAGAAGCTGCTAATTTCCAGAATATCAACCAGCAGCCCTGCCTGACGAAAGGTTTCTAGATAGGTGTCGGTGACTTCTTTGCGGGTAGCAACCAGTAAGACCTGCACTTTTTCAATGCCATCTTCATCGACAAAGAAGCCGAGCTTTTGATAGTCTACGTCTGCTTCCTCGCGGGGGAAGGGAAGGTATAGGCCTGCTTCCTGGTTCAACACCATTTCCCGTAGCTCCCGATCGTCCAATTCGGCAGGAACCGGAATAATGCGGGTCACGGTGTCTCGACCGCTGGGAATGGCGGTGGCGGCGTGTTTCACCTTCAGCTTGCTCTCAACCAAGATCGACTGAATGATCTCTGCCATCGCCCCAGAGTCAACAATCTGCCCTTCCTGAAAAACGCCTTCCGGCACTTCGGCAGAGGCGAGCGTCGTCACTTGAAAACCCTGCCCCTTTTTCTTCAAGCGGGCAATGTTGACTCGATCGGGAGTCAATTCAACACCAATTCCCTTCGGTTTTTTCGAGAATACGTTTTTGAGGCTAACCACGGTGTTTGTCCGTTAACTCAAGAGAGATGGAATGAATACAAAAGAGGGCGGCTGATTGGGGAGACTGCGATCGCAATTTGACAGGAGCTTCACTCAGCATACCTAATCTAAATAAACTCAGGTGGAGCATTTAATTAATCTTCGATCGCGTTGACGCACGCTGATTAACTCAATGCCTCATTAATCTAATTGCAGTGTCTTGCAACTCTTCAATTAGGATACAAAGCTTAAGTGGTAATTACTCCTCTGCCCCTAACTGTAGCGGGAAATGCCGTTTGGTTCCCCTATATTTGGGGCCAAGCTGCAAAGTCTCTGTATTCAGAGTTCCCAAAATCAAATGCCGCTATTACGATAACAGAGCTGTAAAGAAACGGATCATTTCTGCTCGGCGTTGCTAAATTGCAGGGTGACTGAATTGTGGGATGACCCTATATCTAGCGGATCAAAGGTCAGCTTTGAGGGCGGTGATGCAATCTCGCAGTTCCGTTAATTTAGTTTGGACGATATCCCAGATAATTTCATCGTCAATGGCTTTCATCGTTAATGGCAAAGTAGGCATGGGCAAGGATGTCTCGCAATCCAGCAATTTTGCGCCATTCGATTTGAGGATGGCGATCGCGCAGCTGTTCAGGAATATTTTTGACGGCTTCGCCAATAATTTGCAGGTTATAAGCAACGGCATCAAGGGTACGTTCATCTGCAATGAAGGTTTCTGGTGTCATGTTGGCGGTAGACCGATTTTGTTGATGCTGGTGAGAATGTCGTCACAGTAGAGGGCAAGGTTACGTGACATCAATTGCCTCGTGCAAGACTGCCTGCTGAATCTGCGGTTTGAGCGATCGCTTTGTCACCAAATCAACAGGTTTTTCAAATAGGTCTTCTAGGAAAAACTTCAGATCCATGTAGCGGTCGAAGGTGGCAGCACCCTCAAACTCCACCAAGAAATCGAGATCGCTGGTTTCGGTCGCCTCATCGCGGGCAACGGAGCCAAATAGCGCCAGGGAACGAACGCCGAAACTGTGAATGGTATCGAGGCGATCGTGTAAACAATTAAGGACGGCTTGGCGGTAGGAGGGTGGGAGAGTCATGGCTGTGGCTCGTTGTCTGTCTCTGTGTCTTGGGCGATGCGTCCCAGATAGAGGGCGATGAATTCTTTGGCGGCAGCTTCGTTGAGGGTTTCTAGGGCAGCGACAATTTGAGTCACGGATTCTGCTGACGGATCGGTGATTTCGTGAAACCATTGGTTGACAGTAGATCGGGCAAGCCCCATTGTGACTGCCAGCCGATTTTGACTGATTCCATGTTTCTCAAGCACCAGTCTAAGCGCTTTTCCTGCTTTTCCCATGCCCTTCAGAGGATGTCTGAAAAGTGCCAATCACTACCCGAACCGCCCCCTAAATCCCCCAATTCTGGGGGACTTTGAACAAAGACTGGCTTAAAAGCCCCCCAGAATTGGGGGGTTGGGGGGCGAATGCAGAACGTTTGAGGCTTTTCAGACATTCCCTCATCGTGTCAGAGGGTTGTAAGGATGTAAATGTACGTGAACACGTACGATCTGATAAGATAATGTACGCAAACAAGTACATAACGGTTATGACTGACTTTGAAAACCCGCAAGGATTAGAGAATTTGCCGCCTCCTGGGGATGAAAGCCCGATCGCCGCTGTCCTAGATCACTTATCGCGTTCTGAAAAGCGATCGAATCAGATGATTTTGATTGGTGCGCCTGCTTGGGTGAAGAAAATTATCCATCTGATGCATGTGGCTCGAATTACGGAGGTGAGAGATTGGTCGCGGTTGATGCCCACCCGCAATCCCGACGAGGTGATTAGCCTAATGCAGCGTCCGAGAGTAGAAGAATAGGAGGCGATCGCCCTTCTGAGGTTAGTCAGTTTTGTCGGGAGTATGGCGAACGTAGCTTGGAGTATCGCGAACATAGCTCTGAGGTGGGCGGACGTAGCATTGAGGTGGGTGAGCGAAGCTTTGAGTATCGTGAACGTAGCTTTGAGGTGGGTGAGCGTAACTCTGAGGTGGGCAGACGTAACTCTGAGGTAGGCGGACGTAGCTTTGAGTATCGCGATCGTAGCTCTGCGGTGGGCAGACGCAGCTTTGAGTATCGCGAGTGAAGCATTGAGGTGGGCGGACGTAGCTTTGAGTATCGCGATCGCAGCTTTGGGGTCAGAGTAAGGCGATCGCCACTCCATCTCTCGGACTCAAGGATTGGCGATCCTCCTAAATCCCCCTACCCTTCGGGAAGGCTTCGCTAACAAAAGAGAGACTTTGAACAAACAAGTTAAAACTTTAAGCGCTCTTGGTTCGGTTCCCTCCTTTTTAAGGAGGGTTAGGGAGGATCAACCAAGCTGATGGGTTATTCAGTAGCGCCTCGCAAGGGGCTGGGGTCGAATGCCCAATGGTCGCCAATCATCGCCTCTAGCCGTTGATTTAGCCGGGGCAAAAAGATTGCCGGATCGTTGAGCTGCTGCTGGGTAAACCAAAGCTCAAGCGCTTCCTGGGTTTCAATTCCTTGGGCACCTGCCGCACTGGATAGCAGCTTGAAGCTCAGCTCTTGGAGCTGCTCAATCTGCGGATGACCTTGCCCTCGTTGATTGCAGAGGAATAGGGCAAAGGCAGCCAGCAATGCCTCTAGCTCATCGCCTTGGGGCACAGCGTTGTATAAATTCGTCAAGATGCTAATCGATTGCTGCAAAGGTGCTTGAACTTTGGTGCAGAGCCAAACAGCTTGGACAAGATAGATTAGGTTTCCTTTTTCGGTAATTGCATCCAAGTTGTTTATCGCTGTCACCAGATCTCCATAGGCTCTGACCTGTCCTAACGCCTGAGCAGATTGCTTGAGCAATTCTATGGCTCGTTCAGTATCTCCCTGTCGATAAGCATTAGCCCCCATATTCGCCAGCGTGGCGGCTTTGCCTTTCACATTGCCAATGCGCTCTTTGATTTCCAGCGATTGCTGCCAGAGATTGAGGGCGCGATCGATATCTCCCTGCTGGGCGATCACCCCTGCCATTTGGTGCAGCGTGACAGCTTTGCCTTTCACATCGCCAATGCGCTCGTCAATCTCCAGCGATTGCTGCCAGAGATTGAGGGCGCGATCGATATCTCCCTGCTGGGCGATCACCCCTGCCATTTGGTGCAGCGTAACAGCTTTGCCTTGCACATTGCCAATGCGCACGTAGATTTCCAGCGATTGCTGCCAGAGATTGAGGGCGCGATCGATATCTCCCTGATCCGCGATCAGAGTTGCATGGTTAAACAAAATGCTGGACTTCCCTGCGAGGTCATCATCGGGGCAGTGGTTTAAGGCTTGAGTATAGTGACTATTGGCAGACTCCACGTTGCCTAAAACCACTTCCGCACGAGCAATTCCTCGCAAAATTCGATGATTGTTAGGCATTTTATCGAGGATTTGTTGGCACAGATCCAGTGCCTCCACAAAGCGGGAATTGTTCACCCAGTTCGTGGCAACCTCATCTCCCACCTTCACGGCAATTTCTGCCTCTCCCCCGGCAAGCGCCAGCCGCACCATCTCTAGACACCGCTCTTCCGTCGAGCCTTCTGTCTCATCCCACCAGACCCAATACGCGATCTGAGCCGCCTGCCGTTGGGTCGTCTGCCACTCTGCCTCCGTTAGCCCATTCAGTCCATCCCGCTGCCCCACCCTCAGCAGCGGTGCCAAAATGCCAGTCACGCGATACTCCGGCTCCGTCGGGCTAGTGGCAGATTCCAGCAGACTCAGCGCCAGGGTGCGGTCAATCGGCTGGAGTTCTGGCACCACTGCCGCCACCATCTCTCGCGTCACGGGCAGGTGAAACACGCTCAGCTTCACCAAAAACTGCCGCTCTGCCACCGTCAGGCTCTCCAGCAGTTTTTCTGCCAAAATAGCCTCCCGGAACTTCTGTTCTTCTGCCTCCAGTCGGCTGAGAATTGCCTCGCGATCGATCTCCGCCATCCCCGCTGTCTCTGGCAGCAGCTTCAGCAGCCACTCCAGCAAACGCGGGTTGCCGTCCGCAATCTTCAGCACTCGCGGATACAGCGGATGCCGCCGCAGCTCACCATAGTCCGGCAACAGCCGACATTTCTTGTTCACGTCGGCAGAGTTCATCCGCTCCAGCCGCTCCAGATGCAGCCCCGCCGGAAACGGACAGGCATAGCGACAGGTGACTATTACCCGGCTCATGGCGCTGATCCGCTGCTGCATTGCCGCCAGGGCGCTACAGAGTGCCGTCAACACCTCCGCTGCTGGGGTAATAGGGCGAAGGGTGCGATCTTCTATCGCCGTCGCTGGAATATTCTGCTCAAAATCATCCAGCACCAGCAGCAGCGGCCGATCCAGCTCTTCCGCCTTCTCAATAAAGTTCTGAAGCCGACCTTTCAGCGATAGCTTCGGCTGATTCAAGATCTCCGGAATCTCAGGAAACTGCTCATAGGCGATCGACAGCTTTTGCAGCAGCGTTGCCTCATTCACCACCCCCACTAGCACCACCCGCTGCATCCCCGATCGCTGCGCCTGCACCCGCCGACACAGCCGCGCCGCCAGCGTGCTTTTCCCTAAGCCCCCCATACCTTGAATGAACACGCCCACCTGTTGGCTCGTCGGCTTCATCACCTGGAGGCAGCGTTGCAGCGGTCGCCGCCGCCCCACAAACGCAAACGCCCCCGCCACCTTCACCTGATCCTGCGCGTCCAGAAAATCTTGCTCCGGCAGATTTCGCCCCAGCCGCTCCCGCTTCGGCGTACCCATCGGCGTCACAAGCTGCTTCAACTCACGCGAATCCCGATATACCCGCAGCAAATGCCAGTCGGGGCACTTCTGCCGAATCATCTCCGCCACTGCCGCCTTTAGCGCCTGCTCCACCGAGCTTCCCGCCGCCAGCTCAGCATAAAGCGCCTGAGCCGCTGCAATTGCCGTCTTATCCAGCACAGGACGCGCCCAGCCCAACACCATCTGCGCCCCCGCCTGCACCAGCGCCTGCGCCATCGAAGGCACGCTCCCCCGATCGGGCACCTCTCCCGTATGGCACCCCGACAGAAAAATCATCCGAGGCATCCGCTCCCCAAACGCCCGCACCAAATCTGGCACCGTCGTCAGCGCCGCATTGCCCAACTCATCTTCGGTAATGAAGCAAGGCGTATTTTCAGCGATCGATCGCGGCGGCTGCATCGAGCTTGCCAGCCCGCCATAGTCTGCCTGAGTAAAAATCAACCCATGCCCCGTCAGATGAAACACATCAAAATAGCCGTCGGCATAGAACTTCACCAAATTCGCCAGCTCCGCCACCGAGCCGCTCTCTTCCACCACCAGCAGCAACGGCTGATTTTCCGTCGCCGCTACAATATTTGCCTCTTCTTGCTCATAGCTCAGCACAGGCTGAATCTTCTCCGGCGAAGTCGCCATCAGCAGCAGATGCAGCGGTCGATTCGCCGCCTCACAAATTCCCGATCGCTGCTGCACAATCCGAGGCGGCGGCAGAGTCATCCGCTGCGGCAGCAAAAACCCCGCGCCATCATGCAGCAGTTCCCACGGCAAATGCGCCAGCCCCAAAGCAATCCGATCGGTTTCCGGGTTTAGCCCCTGCACCTCCAGGCTGTAATTGAGCTGAAAGGCGATCGGCATTGGCACTCCCGTCGCCAAAGCTGCCCTCAGCCACCCTTCATCCCCATCCAACCAGCGATAGAGCGATCGCCCCAGCTTCACCAGAGCCTCCGGCACATCCCGATCGCGTCCATAGCCATCTTTGGGTCGCCCAGAGTAATAGTTTTGCTCACACTGCTCAATCCAATCCACTAGCTCTGGCGTAGAAAGCCGACGGCTGCGATCGCTATAGCGCAATTCAAAATTCTGTTGGCTCAGGTCAAAGGTAAACATAGGTAGCCCGGAGACACAACCAGAAGCAAAGGAGAGCAATGGAGCGATCGAGGTGCAGCACCCCAAAACTCCCGATATCCCAACTTGCCGCCACACTAACGTAATTTCTCTACACTGGCAACTTAACGCTCATCCAGCCCCTTCTACCCCACTCCTAAAGCCCAGAACACTACTTTCCGACCTTTTTACTTGGAGTTTCGACCTTTTCACTCGAAGCTTTGCCCTTTCTGCTCCAAGCACGGAGTTCAGAACACGACGCTTCGACCTTTCTACTCAAAACTTCAGCCTTTTCACTCGAAGCTTCAACCTTTTTGCTCTGATCGCCCCCCTCAGAACTCGGAACGTCGAGTCCATTGCTCCACCCTTCAAGCTCTGAGCTGCAACAGCCGCCCTCACCCGTTAATGCATCGACGCAAAAATCTCTTGAGCCGTCGATCGCAGCTCTGGAAAAACAGAGGAAACCAAAACCTCATCCCCTCGAAATAGCCGCTTCCGATACTCGTCCTCCACCAGACTACAAATCGTAATCGTCGGCTGTTTGGGCTTGCCAATATATTCTCTGCCGCCAATCCCCAGATAATCAATAATCCAATATTCAGGAATTCCTAAAAGAGCATAGTCCTCGACCTTACGGGCATAGTCATTTTGCCAATTGGTGCTGACCACCTCAGCTACCAGCTTGATAGAACTTCCCAATGTGATCACTGGTTCCTGCTGCCACAGCGGCTCATTCGCCAGTCGAGCCTGATCCAGCACAATCACATCTGGACGAAACGCCGTCTCTGTTCCCAGCAATCGCACCAAGCAGCGATGGGGAATGAGATAAGGAGCATTCTGGCGATCGATCTCCACATTCAGCTTCCGCCCCACAAAAGCTGCTATCTCTTCATGCGGCCCTGTTGGCTCCATTTCAATGAGTTCTCCATCAATTAGCTCATAAGCCCCATCGCCATAACGCAAGATAAACTCGTCAACGGTAAGCATCTGAGGAGGTGACTGAACCATAGCGTCTCCTATCTTCACGGCTCCTAGCTTGATAGTGACCAGATTAGCCTAGAGTAGATAGATTGAACCTCTTGCTCATTAGATTAATTGAGGGCTATGCCCCTAACAAACCTAATCCAAAGACTCTAATCTGCAAGAGATCTATCGAATCGGAAATTGTAGAGGTGTTGCGTAACCGATGAAAGTGAAAACTTGGAAAAACATTGGCATCTTCGCCCTGCTAGGACTGTTTTTGAGTTGGGCGATCGCCAGCTGTAGCCCCACCCCAAGCACGGGACAAGCCTCTAGCTCAAGCGCTAAGTCTGGGGGCGAAGTTGAGTTTTGGACGATGCAGCTTCAGCCGCAGTTCACTGACTACTTCAATGCCCTGATCGCCGAATTTGAGAAAGAAAATCCGGGCACCACGGTGAAATGGGTAGACGTGCCCTGGGGCGATATGCAGAGCAAAATCTTGACGGCAGTTTCCGCAGGCACCGCTCCCGATGTCGTCAACCTCAACCCAGATTTTGCAGCCCAGCTTGCAGGTCGCAACGCCTGGTTAGATCTCGATAGCAAGATTCCAGAGGGCGATCGCGCTCAATACCTGCCCAAAATTTGGCAAGCCAACACCCTAGACGGCAAAAGCTTCGGCATTCCCTGGTATCTTTCCACGAGCGTCACCATCTACAACCAGGACTTGCTAAAACGATCGGGCATCGCCAAGCCGCCTCTCACCTATGAGGAGTTGGCTCAAGCAGCGAAACAGGTGAAAGAAAAAACGGGCAAGTATGCCTTTTTCACCACCTTTGTTGCCGAAGACTCCGGCGAGGCGCTGCAATCTTTTGTGCAGATGGGGGCGCAATTGCTGAATCCTCAAGGCAAAGCCGCCTTCAACACGCCAGAGGGCAAAGCCGTCTTTCAATACTGGACTGATTTGTACAAGCAAAACCTGCTGCCCAAAGAGGTTTTGACTCAGGGACACCGTAGGGCGATCGAGCTATACCAATCTGGAGAGACGGCAATGCTGTCTACCGGAGCGCAGTTTTTGAAGACAATCGACACCAATGCCCCGGCGATCGGCAAAGTCTCGGCAGCGACCGCCCAAATTTCTGGCAGCACGAACAAAAAAAGCGTTGCTGTAATGAATCTGGCGATTCCGCGCAACACCGACCAGCCCGACATGGCGCTAAAGTTTGCCCTATTTGTCACCAACAACGCCAATCAGCTCACGTTCGCCAAAGCCGCAAATGTCTTGCCCTCCACAACCCAAGCGCTACAAGATCCCTATTTCACGGGCATCGCCGCTACGGCTCCACCGCTAGATCAGGCGCGATCGATCAGCGCCAAGCAAATGCAGGATGCTGAGGTGCTAGTGCCCAACGTCAAAGACATTAAGGAGCTGCAAAAGATCGTCTACGACAATCTGCAAGCCTCAATGCTGGGGGAAAAGTCGGTTGATCAGGCAGTCGCCGATGCGGCTGCCGAATGGGATGAACGATAGATATAGCTCTCGCAAGTTTGCTTAAGACATTTTGGGTGGGGCGCGAAGCGCCCCACCCAAAATGTCCCCGTCCCAACCGCCTTGGCGGTTGCTATGACTTTCGTGAAAACAAATTAGGCTGTCAAATCCTGTACCAGTACGTAAGGCTGCACGATTAGCGCCTTGAAGCGCCGAGTCCGATCGCCTGCCCAGGTAATCAACTGCTCTGGCGAAGGCTTCTGTAGAAGCTGTTCACTAATCCAACGCTGCACGATCGCAGTATTGTCGCAAGTCAACGCTTCGCCCACGTCAGGTAAATCCAGATCTGGAGCCACAAGGACGATCGCATCTCGCTGCGCATGGGGCATCAGCCATTCCCACTCGGCTTCATCCACCATTGCCGCCAATTCGGTTCGCAGGGTGGGCTGTGAATCGGGTTCTGGCTTATTTTGTGAATTAGCCTGTGAATCAGCTTGTGAATCAGCCTGTGAATCTGACATCCGTTTTCTCGGTAAAGCGAAAATTTGCAGCGTTGAACTGGATAAATTCCTATCGTCCTAAATCATGCAGGTCGTGAATGGCGATCGCGCATTGCTGAGTCACAGTCTCTAGCTCCAGTCGATTAGTCGAACGGGGTGGAGCGATAATCTCCCCGATCCTAACCGTGACGGGCACTGGACGAGGCAGCTTTGATCCAGCAAAAATTGCTTCTGTCCCCCACAGGCTGACGGGCAGCAGCGGCACCTGAGCTTTAGCCGCAATCAGTGCTGCTCCCAGCTTAGGATCAGGGATGCGCGCATCGACAGTGCGGGTGCCCTCAAGAAAAACGCCCACCGCCCAGCCGTTCTCAAGCTGATGCAGGGCAGCCCGGATGGCACTGCGATCGGCTGCCCCTCGCTTCACGGGGTATGCGCCATACAGCCGAATTGCCTGACTCAACACAGGTACCTGAAACAGCTCCTCTTTTGCCATGTAAGACACCGGACGACCGACGCAATTAGAGACGATCAGCGGGTCAAAATCGCTGGCATGGTTGACCACCACTACTACTGGCCCCTGACGCGGCACCCGCTCTACTCCGTAAATCCGCCCCCGCAAATAGGTATGTAAAACCGGACTCACGACCGCCCATTTGAATAGATGGTAAAGAGCAAGGCTAATCCCTGGCTCGCGCTGGCGTTGGGGTTGAGAAGTGGGCAGAGAGGTGAGAGACATTTGCCTAGCGCTCAAGCGACATCAGAACTGGGAGAAACCAGAGATAAATCTGCCAAACTGCCGACATTTTCTAGCCGCAGCTCAGGGCAAGTGCGTTTGATCAGCCCAGTTAGCACTTTCCCAGGGCCAATCTCAATCACGCGCTCAATGCCGATCGCAGGTAAATTCAGCGAAATTTCTCGCCACCGCACCGAGCCAGTCATTTGTTGGCTCAGACGATCCTTCAAAACATCGGGTGCGATCGCCGCCGTTGGCTCCACGTTAGATAAAACGGGGACGGATGCCGAATGAAACTCCACTTGATCCAGCACTTTCTGAAATTCTACCGCCGCATCTGCCATTAAAGGCGAGTGAAAAGCACCGCTGACGTTCAGCTTCAGCGCCCGCTTACACTTGACCTGAGCAATGACGGCATCTACCGCTTCCAGCGTTCCCGAAATCACAACCTGAGCCGCGCTGTTATCATTTGCCATCACCACATTTGCGGTTTCAGCAATGGCTGCCTCTAGCTGATCGCGATCGAACCCCATCAGCGCCGCCATGCCGCCCTCTGATGCCGCAGCCATTAGCTCAGCTCGTCGCTTGACTAGCTGCAAGCCCGCCGCAAAATCAAATACACCCGCCGCATAGAGCGCTACATACTCACCCAGGCTATGACCTGCTAGTAGATCGGGCTGTTCGCCGCGATTGCGCATCAGGTCTACCAAGATTGCTTCGATCGTATAGAGGCAGGGCTGCGTATACAGAGTCCCAGAAACCTTATCTTCAGGGCTTTGGCAAATCTGCGGCACAGACCAGCCCAAAATCTGCTCTGCCTGGTCAAACCTCGCCTGAGCCAGGGATATCTCGCCCAAGTCGGCTCCCATGCCGATCGCTTGAGAGCCTTGTCCAGGAAAAACCCATGCGGTTTTAATCATTAGTCGAATGAAAGATTGAACAGCGTGATGAAAGTCAGCGGATAAACAGGATAGCTCAAAAATACCCAAGTGTATTATCCGCTACATCTGCCACAAAATCCTATGCCACCACAAACTTACGCATAGCAACTGCAAAGGCGGTTAGGGCGGGGACATTTTTGGTGGGGCGCTTCGCGCCCCACCAAAAATGTCCTAAGCAAACTGGTGACAGCCATACCAGAAACCTAAAGATCATAAATTAATTGACCTGCAATAGTTTTTTGGAAGTGTCGCGCGAAGCGCGACACATACAAAAAAAAAAATGGGTTTATTTTGTTCA
>JAHHHD010000030.1 GCA_019359505.1 Drouetiella hepatica Uher 2000/2452
AAAAACAAAAAAAAAAAAAAATTTCTTCCCTTTTTTTTTTTTTTTTCCCCCCCCCCCCCCCCCCCCCCCCCACTTCCAAAAAACTATTGGGTTTTATTTCGTACACGATCCTAAGCGCTGATAGTGGGCTTATACATGACTTCTCGCACGGCAGTCATTCCAGCCACCAGTTTATCCATTTCCTCGCGGGTATGTCTGGCGTTGGCGGTGATCCGAATCCGCGGCTTAGCAATAAACCAGATCGGCGAAACCCAAATGCCATGATCGTAGATCAGCTTTCGGGCAAACAGTTTGGGATTGAGATCGGGCGGCAGCAGCACCGGAACAACGTTAGTTTCACCGATCGCTTCAAAATCATGCTCCACCATGCGCGATCGCAAATATCGCGTATTCTCTTGCAGCCGCTCCACCAGTTCAGGACGGCGGCGCACCTGGCGAATGCTTTCAAGTGCGGCGGCAGCCAACGGCGGCGCGAGTGAACAGGTGCCGATCGAGGTAGGGGAGACGTTCAGCAGCGGTTTCAATTCCTCAATGTGAGTGCTGATGGACGCGCCCACCGATGCGCCAAACTTCGAGAAGGTGGTCATGATCAGCGGAATCACGCCCCGCTCGATTACCTGCTGCGGCAGAATACCGAAATGTTCGTAAATGCCGCGCCCGGTTGCGCCGATCGATCCGCTGGCGTGCGCCTCATCCATCAGCAGAACGCTACCGGGATAATCTGACAAGATGTCAATCATCTGGGGCAGAGGAGCAATGTCGCCATCCATAGAGAACACTGCATCAGAAACCACCAGGATGCGATCGTCCGGGCGGGCATAGCGCTGAAGCTTGCGGGTCAAGTCTTCCATGTCGCAGTGGCGATAGGCGCGCACCCGTACTCGCGGGCTGTGACCGAACAATTTGCCCGATCGCGTTCCAGCATTGGCGATTGCCGAGACAATGCAGCCGTGATTCAAAACATCCGTCAAAATCAGCGTTTCGCGGGTGTGCTGAAAGCCAGGAACGGGAATCGCCAGATGGCAGAAGGCATCCATGAGCGCCTGCATTGCCATCCAGGCATTCAAAAAGAGCTGCGTATGGGGCAGGTGCTTAAAGGCTGAAATTTCTGCTTCAAGCTGTCGGTGCAGATCAATGCGACCGCTCAAAACCGACGTAGAGCTATTGGAAGTGCCGTATTGCAAAATGGCATCGATCGCTGCCTGCTGCACCGCTTTGTTTTGGACAAGTCCTAGAACATCATTGGTACAAAAAGTCAGAACGGTTCGACGAACACCCGTTTCTGCCTCTTCGATTTCAACCAGATTTCCCTCTTTCATCCCATGGCAGAGATACTCATCGGGGGCTAGTCCGCTCTCATACCAGCGCTGAACATATTCCTTAACAACTTGCACAGTAAACTACTCCTCTCACCTTCTTTTCAGGTCACTTAAAATGCTCTAGCTCAACAGCAGATGTCTCGGTAGGGTTAGATGCCCGATTGAGTTCAACGCCAGATGAGAGAGAGATGCACAACTGTGATTTCGTCCACAGCTACGATTTTGCTGCTGCGGCTTTTCCACTGAAACAGATAACTTCTGCAACCCCTGGCGCGAACCCAGCAAAAGCAGAAAATATATGCCCAACTCTCCCATGAATGAACCATCCCGAATGCCATTGCTGGTACAGTTACGCTACAGTCACACTCATAAAGATCGTGTTTTAACTTACGTTATTTCAGAAAAATAATCAAATTTAGAAATTACTTTAGACTGTTATTCGCTCACCGTGTAACGCCTCCCACAGCTTGCTCTGACTTAACCGCGGGCAGGTTTTCAGCTTGAGGTAGGTCTCCAGCGCTAGGAGCGTCTTCAGATGACTGAGAGCCTGTAGGGCGATGGGAGCTGGGCGACCCCCCCGGTTGTTGACTGAACTGCTCATATTGCCGAACGATCAGCCGCTGAAGCGCAATAATGGCAGGATTAATTTCCACATAGCGCCGCCGCGGATTCTTGAGATAGGTTTGCTGTTCGCTCTCCATCATGTCAACATCCTGATCGAGGAACCGTTGCAGCAAAAATTTGGGAATTGCCCAGCTCAAAATAGGTCTTAGCGATCGCAGCACCCACTTCGGCAGCCGCACCTTGAAGAAAAACAGCGCAAAAGATCGGCTTTCGACAGGGCTGATGGGCAGCCGCATCAGATACAGCGCCGAAATGCCCTGAAGAGAAGTCGCGTAGTGGGGATAGCTGTACTGAATGGCGATCGGCAAAGTTGTCACTTGGTCAGCGCGATCGGTCAGCCCCAAAAACTTCGCCATGTGACCCTTGTAGGAAACCTGATACTCGGCGCGAACCATAGATTCGGTTTCCTTCAGATCTGTCAAGACGGGATCAAACCAGCCTTGCAAATCCTCATGGAGGAAGCCGTGAAACACATCCATGGCGTTTTCATTGCAAATTGAGAAGTGTGCCTTGAAATGCGCCGTCACCGGAACCATCAGCCAGTCTGGATCTTCAAACTCCCTCGCTTCAGGGAGTGGCTGAAGGTCAGACAAAGCCCGATCGCCCGGAAACACCCAAACTAAGCCATATTTTTCTTGAATGGGGAAGGTGCGCGCTTGGGCACAGGGCAGCTTTTGAGTCTTGGGTAGGTAAGGAATGTTGACGCATTCGCCTGTACTGCCGCTAAACTCCCAGCCGTGGTAGGGGCAGGCGAGGTGAGTGCCATGAACCTTCCCCTTGTGCAGCTCTACGCCTCGGTGGGGGCAGGCATTTTCTAGGGCGTGCAGGTGTCCTTCAGCATCGCGGTAGACAGCAATTGCCTGATGCCAGATCACCACAGGCACAATTTTGTTGGGCTGAAAGCGATCGCTCCATCCTACGGGATACCAGTAGTTTGGGTTAATTCCCACCTCCCGGATTTTATTTTGGACGGTTTGCCCCCTGAGTGCGGTTGCCAATTCCATGCTGTAGCCTGCTGCCGATAAATTTACTGCGATCTGCTGCGATCGATGGGTTCTATCTAAATGCCCTTGACGGTTTCATCCTTGACGGTTTTGCATTGAGCTAAGTTCCATACTGTAACGCAATCGTGGGTAATTCAGTTAGTGCCCTAACTTCCCAGGATGACCTGTTTTCTGGATGACTCAGCAACGCAATTGCCCAACTGTGTAAACAATTGCTAATGGGAGACACTTTACTATGAACAAGAGGAGTCTGAATAGAGGAATAAATCAAAAGCCGAACAGGCAGGCAGCCGAAAGACTGAATGAGCAACCATGGTACGGTTTTGAAAGTTTCGTAGTTTGAAATATTTTTCTAGGGTACTTGCCCTAAAACGCGGCATTGCTTAATCTGAGTACAAATTTTTTGAGAGGGTCGCGGAGTGACCCTCTCAAAAAAGTTTATATATGAGAACCAGCAAAGCCAAAACGCCAGGGATTGAAATTTTAGGGATTGAAATTTTGGATGACTAATTTACTGCTGTCGGCAATGGCTACATTTGCCCAATATGCCAAAAATGATTTTGTTCGCAAAACGCGTCAGCCGATGGCAGTGCAGGAGCGATTTTTGCAAAAGCTGCTCCAAATTCAGCAGGGCACAGCATTAGGGCAGCAGTTTGGCTTGGGTGAGATTCGGACGATCGCCCAGTTTCAGGAGCAGGTGCCAATCTGGTCTTATGCCGAGTATGAGCCTTATACGCAGCGAGTCGTAAAGGGTGAACCGAACGTGCTGACTGCTGATCCGGTGGTCTTTATTAACCTGACAAGCGGCACGACGGGTAAGCAAAAAATGGTGCCTGTGACCCATCGGTTTAGTCGATCGCTGGGGAAGTCTAACACTGTGAGTTTGGGTTTTGCGGTGGAGGCGATGCGATCGCGTTCCATCGGCTCCAGCAAGGCTTCGCGGCTGGAATTTGGCAAGGTGCTGTCTACCAACTTTGTCGGCATAGAGGGAAAGACGGAAGCAGGCATTGATTTTGGTCCTGTGACGGTGGGCAGCTATCGCATCAACCGCTTTATCTGCGAACAGACCTTTGCGCAACCTTTTACAGCAATGGAAATTGCTAACATTGACAGCCGCCACTATGTTTGTCTGCTGTTTGCGCTCTGCAATCCTCAAATGCGGGGCATCAGCGCCAATTTCCCCATGCTGGTTTTGCGCACCTGTCAGTACCTAGAGCAGTATGCTGAAGCGCTAATTGAGGATATTGAGCGAGGAACGATCGCATCCTGGTTAACGATCGCTCCTGAGATCCGCGTACCGTTGGAGCGCCAATGGTCAGCTCACCCCAAACGCGCTCAAGAACTGCGGCAAATCTTGCGATCGCAGGGCAAACTTACCCCAAAATTGGCGTGGTCAAAGCTGTCTTTTGTGGGCACGGCCAGAGGGGGCACGTCGGATTTTTATTTCGAGCGTTTCCCAGATTATTTTGGCGACACGCTGCAATTTGGCGGCGTTTACGGCACGGCTGAAGGCACTTTTGCCATCTGCCATGACTTCAATGCGGACGGCAGCATTTTGTCGCTAGAGAGCGGCTTCTATGAGTTTATTCCTGAAGATCAGTGGGATGCAGAACACCCGAAAACGCTGTTACCCGAAGAGCTAAAGGTGGGCGATCGCTATCGCATTCTCGTTACCAGCTACAGCGGCTTCTATCGCTATGACATTGGCGATGTGATCGAAGTAGTGGGCTTTTACGAGCAAACGCCGATGATTATCTTCCGGCATCGACGAGGAGGGCTACTATCTTCCGTTACCGAGAAAACAACGGAGTTCCACGCCGTGCAGACCTTGCAAGCCCTGCAGCAAGAATTTGGTCTGAAGCTAGAGGATTTTTGCATTACGCTGGCGACGGATGAGTTTCCCTCTGGCTATTGGGTCAATATTGAACTGCCGACGGGCGAAACGCTGGATAATTCGCAGGCTTTTCTCATGCGGTTTGATCACTGGATGGGCGAGTTCAACAGTCGCTATGCCGTGATGCGATCGTCTCAGATTCCAACTCCTCGTCTGCGGATTTTGGCTCCCGGTAGCTTTGCGATCGTCCGGCAGCGACAGCTGCAGCGGGGAACCTCTGAGTCGCAGCTCAAGATTCCCCACATCAGCGAAGATCGGCGTTTTCTAGAAGGGCTAGAGGTTGTAACAGAGGTGCAGCTACCCGCAGATTTAGCAGGTCGTCTAAGCCAGATTAGAACATCTGGATAATCTCCTTGATTTTTTGCTGGCGATCGCGGCTCAAAAACGCCATTACCAGGCTAAATCCTACGTTTGGCAAGGCGCAGGTGCTGCCCAAAAACGCTCGCCATCGCGGCCAGGATAGCAGGGCGCGACGCGGCGGAACTTGCCAAAAGCGGTTGAGGGAGCAAACCATCTCGTCGCCTAATGCTGTCACCTCGTGCCACCAGCCAGCAGGAATATAGAGAACTTCTCCCGGCTCCAGCACTAGGTCATAGCGATCGCCCATGGCATGGCGCAGCTTCGGAAACGCCTCAAAATCTGGGTGATTGGGATAGACGCGACTAAACCACGATCGCACCCGCATCCCGTGCCGCAGATGCACATAAAACGGAAAAGGATAGAGATTTGCGGTCTGGGCAGGTGGAAACAGCACAATTTGCTTAGAGCCGTGGAGCTGGATTAGCGTGCCATCTGTCGGGTCGTAGTGCAGGCATTCCGTATGTCCGCCAGGACCTACCCACAGGTTTAGGGCGCTAGCGGGTTGCTGCAACCCCAAGGTTTCAAAATGAGCCGCGATTGCCTCTACCGCTTCCGTGTTTGCTAATGGCGTATTGTGAATGGGGCACTTGGCTAAATAAATATCCTGTGCCTGTGCTTCTCCCGATCGCAACAGCTCAGCATAGTCGAGAAACGATCGGCTCTCTGGCGGTACGCCACTGCCGATATTCGTCCAAGTGCGCTTGTCTTGCTGATAGCGTTGTTTTCCGTAGCGCCGCAGCAGAAATTCTTGTTGATTGAGCTTTTCAGACAGGTAGTTTAGCGTCCAGTCTTGCTCTGACGAAATCATGCCCGTGAGGATGACCGGAACTCCGGGTTTTCGGTAGCGTCGAATAAACAGGTCAGGCGTGAGAGCCGCGATCGAGATCTTGGAAATCTCAGAGGATGACCGGGGTAAAGGCAGCTCTGAAAGCTGATTGGGAGAATGAATAGGCTCTGGTCTCATAGATTGACAGATTGGCGATCGGGGAGCTTTTTGTTCGATACCAAAATATTAGAAAACCCCTCTCAATTTATGAGACTGACCTGAGAAAGATTTAACTAGGACACCGCTCACCACTGTCCTAAGCCGCCTGTTCTAAAGTCACCAAATCGCGTATTTTTGAGATTCACTCTTAGGATGTTCTATGTCTTCTGTCAGTAGGGGATTTTCAGCTCAAATGATGAAATTTGCTTCGCAAGAGCGGTTTCACCAATTTTTAATCCTGCTGGCAGCAGGCTGCCTCACCACCATGACAGGTGGCATTGTCTCGCCTATCTTGCCCGAAATGGTGCAAGAGCTATCGCTAGATCCCAAGTGGGCAGGCATCTTGGTCAGCATCCATGCCCTAACGAGCGCGATCATGACGCCTGTGATGGGTATTGTTGCCGATCGCATTGGCAAGCTTAAGGTGTTAATTCCCTGCCTTCTGCTCTACGCGCTGTTCGGGATTGCCACTGCCTTTGTCACGACGTTTCCTCTGCTTTTAGTAAGCCGTGGGCTGCTGGGTATGGCAAGCGGCGGCGTTGCGGCTGCCACGATCGGCTTGCTGGGCAGCATGTATGACGGAGAGCAGCGATCGCGCATCTTGGGCTATGCCACTAGCGTGATGACGACCTCGGCGGTTTTCTTTCCTCTACTTGGGGGATGGGTGGGCGGTTATAACTGGCACTACGCCTTCTACTTGTATGGGTTAGCGATTCCTTTAATCGCGTTCGCTTTACTGGTTTTGAGAGAGCCTCAGACCCCATCAGATTCTCTGTTAAAGATGAATCAAGCCAGTTTAGGCAAAGTTCTGCTCAAGCCCGATATCTTGCAAATCTATTTGTACATTGCGATCGCTGCCGTTACGGTCTACGCTGTTGTCATTTACACGCCGCTGTATCTCAAAAGTGCCATCAATGCTGATCCGGTGCTCAATGGCTTTGTATTAGCGGTGCGTCTAGTGGGCGCGGCTCTGGTTTCGGCAATTGGAGCCAGCCGCCTTGCCCGCAGGATGGGAGCCAACTGGGCGATCGCCTTTGGCTTTAGCCTGATGGGGATGACAGTCGCCACTATTCCTTTACTCACAGATATCTATCTAATTGTGGTGACTGCCATTCTGTTTGGCATTGGTTTTGGCATCATCACACCCAACCTCTACGATGCCCTGGCAGAGCGATCGCCTAACGAGCTAAGAGCCAGCGTGTTGGCGATCGGCACTGGGTTCAATTCCTTAGGGCAGTTTCTCTCGCCTGTGGCACTGGGGCCAATTTGGAAGTTTGCGGGTTTGCCCAGCGTATTTTATATTGCGGGTGGGTTTGCCATGATTGCCAGTGTGCTTAGCCTGATGCAGGGAAAGAGGCGATCGGCGTAGGCTCTGGCATTATGGCATTACGTAATTGAGTTGGGACGAGTTATTTTTTGAGAGCCGCGCGGAGCGCGGCTCTCAAAAAATAACTTATTAGAAAAAATAACTTATTAGATCTGGCGCTACGCGCTCAGATCTCTGGATTTAATCCTCAGACTTTAATCCCCAAACCTTGCTGAGCTGCAATTCAAATCCGGGAAGAAGATTTTCACCTGAAAGCGTTACAGGTAATTCTAGAATCTCAGCGGGTTGATCCATCCGATAAATTTCTACCCTTCGCTGTTGCGGATCAATTAGCCAGCCAAGCTGGACTCCGTTGTCCAAATACTCCTGCATCTTGACTTGCAATATTGCCAGATCGTCGCTACTAGAACGTAGCTCTACTACAAAATCAGGCGCAATGGATGAAAACGCGTAGCGCTGCTGTTCTTCAGTGAGATTATTCCAACGTTCTTTGACAATCCAGGCCGCATCGGGCGATCGCACTGCACCGTTCGGTAAAGTAAAGCCCGCAGAGGAGTCAAAAACAATGCCTAGTTCTGTGCGATCGTTCCAATTCCAAAGCTGCGCGGTTAGCCCAGAGTTTTGCTTTCCTGTCCAGAAGTAAGTGGGCGACATGGCAATGACTTCTCCATTAGCCGTCAATTCCAGACGTAAGTTTGGGTTGGCTTGGCAAATTTCCTGAAACTTCTCAGCGGTGATCCGAGGAATTCTGATGCCTAGAGTCGTCATATCAATGTCCTCATCGCGTCATGTCCTCATCGCGTCAAGGCTTCAAACTGCTTTTCCCAGGATTCATGATTGCCTTTGGCAACCTGGATAATGGGTGACACAGAGATCAGTGTACAAACCAGCCAGTTTACAAGATTCATGGGGAACCGCATTGGACGGGCGATATCCAGAAACAGCACAACTCGGTAATCTTCCGTCTCGTTCCAGACTTCGTGATAGAAAGTGTCATCAAAAATCAGGCTCTTGCCCTCTTCCCAATAGGCAATTTGATTATTAACGCGAATCCGGCATTTCTCTCTCGGTTCCGGCACCTTCAAGCCTAGGTGATAGCGAATTAAGCCCTTGTGTTTGCCCCGATGCTCTGGGATATGCTTGCCCGGAGCCAAGATGGAGAAAAACGCCACCTTCATGCCGGGAATTTTCTGGAGGAGGCGAGTGGTTTTGGGGCAGCGATCGCAGTTTGCTTGCGCCTTGAAGCCAAACGCCTGGAAAAAGTAGGTCTTCCAGAGGTTATCATTGGCAAGGTTTTTCTGCCGGGGTGAAATGTCCTGAAAGTTGGGCAATGCCTCTGCGTGCTGCATAACCTGATCTAGCTCTTGGCGAATCACCTGCCAGTTTGCCTCTAGTTCTTCAGCCCAAGGAAACTGCTCCTTACTAAAAAATACAGAGTCTCCCACTTTGGAATACTGGGGTACTAGACTCTCAATTTTTTTAACCCAGGACTGGCTAGGACTAAAATTCTCAATGCTTTTGACCAAACCTTTCATGCCCTGCCCAATTGTGAACGTCAGGAGCCTAGTCTAATTGGGTTTTGCAGTCAAAATCAAGAGCGATGGCTTGCTGATTTTTGGGATAATTTTTTGTGTAAGAGGGGCGCGGAGCGCCCCTCTTACACAAAAAATTATCCCTCGATTAAGCCGTGCCGCGTATCTTGCCGATGTGTCAAGATGGGAAAATGTTTCTTTTAAGCGATCGGTTCATGGCTTTAGATTCTTCTCTTGATGCTGCCCTTCAACAACTCCGCGAGGTGCGCCTTAAGCTGCTGCGCTTGCATAAAGCGCTCTTGGAGTCAGAACGAGTCACTTACGAACAGTCTTATGGGCGAATTGCGTCTAGCGGCGAATTTTTTCGCTTAGTTGTCGATCACGAATGGTTTAGCTGGCTGCGCCCCATATCTCAGTTCATTATCCAAATGGATGACGTTATCCACGCTAAAGAGCCTGTGGAATTGCAGCAGGTCAATAGTTTGCTGGAGCAGGCGAAAATGATGCTTCAGCCTGTTGAAGAGGGTACGTCAATGGAAAAACGCTATTACCAAGCCATTCAGCGTGATCCTGATATTGCTCTGATGCATGGAGAAATTTCTTATCTATTGCACCGCTCAAAGCCGTTAAATTAGCTTCAGGGATTTCACTGAAATAACTTCATTGATTTGTATGGAAGGACTTAGGGGTTTTGACCCATTACCCCATGTCTAAATTCTGCAATAGTTTGTGAAGCCCCGATAAAATTTTCCGAAGTGGATGAATTGGGCAGTCTCTATACTTAGCGGTTTAGGCGATTGTCCTATCGTGGTTTTCCCGGTATTTCCCCAAAGCTTCTGTTATGAACCTTGAAGATCTAGAGCAATTACGGGACTGTTGCCGCGATCAGGAAGCCTTTGAACGGATCAGGAAAACTTGGGTCGCTAAGCATCTGGCTCGGACAGCGCAGCTTGAGCAAAAAAATGAGCGACAAAAGTCACTGCTTCGCGTCATCACTAAGATTCGTGAAACGCTTGAACTGGAGGCTGTCTTTAAAACGACTGCGACCGAAGTTCGACAGCTTTTGAATGCCGATCGGGTAGGGGTATTTCGTTTTTACCCAAATTCAGGTTGGAATGATGGAGAGTTTGTCTCAGAAGATTTGTTGCCGCAGTATAGCTCAGCCTTGGCTGCTCGCATCCATGATCACTGCTTTGGAGAACACTATGCGGCTGATTATCATCGGGGGCGAGTTCAGGCGATCGCAGATATTCATGCAGGACAGTTGAGCGCTTGCTATGTTGAGGTACTCAACAGCTTTCAGATTCGAGCTAATTTGGTGGTGCCTCTGCTGCTGGGCAGCCATCTCTGGGGGCTGCTGTGTGTGCATCAGTGTGCTGCACCGCGTCAGTGGCAGCCTGATGAAGTTGAGTTTGCCCAGCAGATTGCCCTACAGCTTGGAGTAGCCCTGCAACAGGCAGAATTGCTAGAGCAAACTCAACGCCGAGCAACAGAAGCTGCTGAAGCGCTAGAAATGCTGCAAAAAAGTCAGAGCCAGCTCATTCAAAACGAGAGGATGTCTAGCCTGGGTCAGTTGGTGGCAGGAATTGCCCATGAAATTAACAACCCGGTCAATTTTATCCACGGCAATTTAACCCATGCCAGCCGCTACGCCCAAAATCTGATTGACTTATTGGCGCTTTACCAGATGGAACATCCTCGGCCCAGTCAGGGCTTGAGCGATCGCCTTGAGGAAGTTGACCTAGACTTTTTGCGGGTAGATTTCCCAAAAATTCTGTCTTCTATGCAGCTTGGAGCCGATCGCATCCGTCAAATTGTGCTGTCGCTGCGTAATTTTTCTCGGCTAGATGAAGCCGAAATGAAGGCTGTCGATATCCATGAGGGGATCGACAGCACTTTGATGATCTTGCAGCATCGGCTGAAGCTGAGAAACGACAGCACAGGAATTGTCGTAGTCAAAAACTATGGCAATTTGCCGCCTGTGGAATGTTATCCCGGTCAACTCAATCAGGTTTTTATGAATTTGTTGAGTAACGCGATCGATGCCCTAGAGGAGTCGGAAGGAAACAGATCGCAAGGCAGTGATTTGCTAGAAGGTAATCCGCCCAAAAGCAATTCGCCCAAAAACAATTCGCTAGACGCGCCGCTCCAAATCACAATTTGTACTTTAATCATTCCAGGAAATGATCAAGGGAGCCTCTCGCGAGCCGTGATTCAGATTAAAGACAATGGTTTGGGCATTCCACACGCTTTGCAGTCTCGTCTTTTCACTCCGTTTTTTACGACTAAGCCTATAGGTAAAGGAACAGGATTGGGCTTATCCATTAGCCATCAAATTGTAGTAGAACGGCACGGTGGCGATCTCCAGTGCTATTCTCAGCCCGGTCAAGGAACAGAGTTTTGGATTGATATTCCGGTTCAGCAGAGCGTTCATTCAGTGCTGAAGGCAGATGTTGCAGCCAGTTCAGTAGAACGGTGTCCCTAGAGGGATTTGTCTCTGAAGATTAGCTCAGGTGCTCTAGAATTGCCTGTACGATCGAAAGATGAGTTTTCGATTGGGCTGCGCCATTTGGGCATACAAAGAATGGGTGGGGGAATCGGCTGGATCTCTGTTTCCGGTGGGAAGTCGCGCTACCGATTTTTTGCACCTCTACAGCCGCCGTTTCTCCACGGTAGAAGGCAACACGACATTTTATTCTATTCCTGATGCTGCTACAGTGCAGCGCTGGGTTGCAGAGACTCCGGCAAGCTTCAAGTTTTGCCTAAAGCTGCCGCGAGATGTGACGCATCAGGGCTTACTGACGCCCGCTATTCCCCAGGCGATCGCTTTCCTAGAGCAGGTGCAGGGATTAGGCGATCGGTTAGGGCCGTTCTTCGCTCAGTTGCCGCCTAGCTACAGTCCCGACCGTCTAGATGACTTACGCTGCTTTTTGACGGCTTTACCCCGTCGGCGCTTTCAGTTTGCCCTAGAAGTTCGCCATCTGGATTGGTTCAAAGAGCCTCACGTTCGTGAACTCAACGCCATGCTGACAGACTTGGGTGTGGGACGTGTCCTGCTGGATACGCGCCCGATCTACGATTGCCCGGATAATCCTCAGATTGCTTCCGAGCGCAGAAAGCCGCAGTTGCCCTTACAGCCTGTTGTGACCGCAAGCTTCAGCCTGGTTCGCTACATCAGCCATCCCAATCAGGATCTAAACCAGCGGTATCTTCTAGAATGGACTCAGCAGATTGACCTATGGATACAGCAGGGAATCCAGATTTACTTCTTCGTGCATTGCCCGATCGAAGTCCATTCCCCTGGAAATGCTCGATATTTGCAGCTGCTGCTGGAGGAGCAGGGCGTTTCTGTGCCGCCGCTACCTTGGAACGCGCTAGAATCTCCCCCGACTCAGCTCAGCCTCTTCTAGACTCGTATCTAGACTTATAGCTGTCGCCAGTTTGCTGGGGACATTTAGGGTGGGGCGCGAAGCGCCCCACCCTAAATGTTTCCGTCCTAACCGCCTTGGCAGTTGCCATGAACGGTAGTGTTTTAAATGTGTTATTGATGTTTTTGAAAGAGGCGTGGAGCACCCCTTTCAAAAACATCTCTAGAGCATTACCCACTTAAACAGCTTCCGCAGATTGCTTGCGGGCTTGCTTCACCATGCCGATGAGCGTCTGATGCGCATCTTCTGAGTCTGCTAGCTCGTGATCAAAGGCGATTCGTACGGGCAGGGTGGCTTGCTCGGTTTGTGCCAACAGATCCATGCCTTGAGCATCAATCTTTAGCATCTGAGCGGCAAGCGCTTCGGCTACTCCACCAAAGACTTTGGCATAGAGGGCGATCGCCTCACTATGGTCTTCATTCATGTGTTTGCAGATGCGATCGCTTACTTCAGGAGAAATTACATCAGCCATGATAGTCCTACACTCTTACTCAAACGCTTAGGGGTACTCAAACGCTTAGGGGTATTCAAACGCTTAGGGGTTGCCATTGATATAAAACAGCGCCAGCTTGATTAAGCTAGTAGCGATAAAAGCAATCAAGATGAAGCTGATCAGAACATTAATAACATCCTGTAATTTTTTCATCTTAATAAAAAACGGTTAAAAAAAGCGGTGTCTGACCTGTTTGATCTCATCTGTCTATCCCCACTGTATCAGGGTTTTGGGGCGCTGCGGCAAGCCGTCGTGAAAACCCCCAAAAAGTTATCTACTGTTGCAATCGCCAAAGTCGTCCCGGCTTGGAAACCATCTCTAGCCGCCAGCCTTTTTGTAGGATTGCCTGTCTCATGACAACAGAGGGACGGAAGACCAGCACATGAGTTTCGTTGGTTAATGGCTCCAAATCTGGGGGTTGCTTGACCAAATACAATCGCACCGCGTCTTGAAGACGGTAGCTGAGGGAAATTAGATCACCCGTGTTGGTGTAATCATCGCCAATGTCGCTCATTACGAGGGTTGAAGCGCCACCGGGCGTTTCGGTATTGATGAATTGCGCCACCTCGGCATTGGAATAGCTGAGATCTTTGCTCCACCAGGTTTCTGCAATAGCGCTGGTACCGCAGGAAATAATGCTTGCCGTGAAGAGGAGCGCCAGCGCCCAGCGTCCAATCTGTCTACCGCTGCCCAAACCGATCGCCAGCAAAAACGCCACCGCAAGCTGAATGCCTGGAAAGGATGATATGAGGTAGCGACTGACTGCCGATCGCTTGCCGCCCATAATGAGGTCAGGTAACGCCAAAAGCAGGAAGGGCACAAGAATAGACTTCAACACCACAATCCAGGTGGCGCGAGGCGTAAGCTGATAAAGGATTATCATGGCAACCCAGATCAGCGCCACAAACGGCAGTCGCGCTAGGTAGGTCAGCGGATTGTCAAACCCAAAATCTAGATCAAAAAACAGCGACGTAAAGGTCAATGTCCAGAGCTTTAACAAATAGTCTATGCCGACGATCACTCTTGCCCAATCGGTCGTAGACATTGCCCGATCGGTGTTGTTTTTCAACACTTCGATCCAGGGACTATAGAGCAACAGTGCCGCAATATTGGCAACTCCATAGCCCAGCAGCCATTGCCAGCGCAGCGCGGGGGACAAAGTTTCGGCAGCGATCGGAGAGCTAGTTAGCTGAATTTTCGGTAGCCCCGTTTTGTCATCTATCGCATTGACCTGCTTGCCGCACCCAAAAATGCTGAACAGCACTACACAGAAGCCGTGAGTCACCATCGTCAGCGCATAAAACGGATGGGTGTAAAGACCGATCGCCACGCTCAAGCTATATAGCCCCCAAGCTAGGAGCGATCGCCGCCGCAATGCCCGCAGCAGCAGCCAAGTGCTGCCTATAACGGCAGTTGCCAGCAGCCCATACTGCCGCTCGGTTTGGGCAAACAGGACATCAAAAGGCGATAGAGCCAGCAATGCTGTTGCCAACAGCGCCACCAGCCGCGCCGCAAATAGCTCTATTGCCAGCAGATACATTAGCGGCAGACTCAGCAAACTCAATAGGGCAGGCAGCAGCCGCGCCGCAAAGATTGAGTTGCCGAAGGTTCCCATCCAGAATCGCGCCATCAGAAAGTACAGCGGCGGATGCTGAGGATCTTCAGCCTTCAGCGATTGCACCGTATCGGCGGGTGTACTTCCGGGCTTGATCTGCTGAAACTTTTGCAGATCTGCCGCCACAAACACTTTATTTTGAAAAATCTCTTGGTCAATTTCGCCGCGTGTGTAGCCCGCCGCCCGCATGACGGTATAAACTTCGTCGTGCCAAAATATCTTGCGATCGAGATTGACAAAGCGAAAGCATACCCCTAGGGCGATCGCCAGAATCAGCACCCAGTTCAGCCAGTTTGGGTAAGAGTAGCGGTTGATCTTCATAGCCCTCGTGATATGGCAACCGCCTTGGCGGTTAGGACGGGGACATTTTTGGTGGGGCGCGAAGCGCCCCACCAAAAATGTCCTAAGCAAACTGGCGACAGCTGTATCACAACTCTCATGTCATTGCGTAAACATCTACACTGAAAGGCAGGAGCGCTAAACCTAACAGCATTCTCTACTGAGCTTTCTATAGTAAATCGCCTAGAGTAAAAGAGAAAACGGTATCGCCTAAGTACATATAGTTTGATTGTGCGCTGATTATGCTAGATAGCGCCATCTAGGAAAAGCAAAAAAGCAAAGATTAGAAGCCAGCCATGAGAGCCAGAATTGAGAATCAGGTGCTGTTTATCCACAAAGACGATGCGCCAGAGTACAAGAAAAAAGGATCGGTAGTGCGAAATACCTACTTTTGGACGATGCGATCGATCGCCGATCGCGCACCCTTTGATCGAGATTGGGAGTTTGCCTCAGAAGTTTGGTTAGCGCTTAACCGCGTCCTGATTGCCTATGCCGAGTCAGGCTATCTCAACACTTCAGAAATTATTTTAGAATTCCCCCTCAGCCAGGGAGCAATTCCTGACGTGTTTCGCAATGTTGCCACCTGGGCACGTGAGGAAGAAGAAACTGAAGTTTGCCATGAGAAATGAGAGACGCGCCATTAGCTAAAAAGTTCCTGTTGGTTTAGCAGCCGATCGAGCCACACCAAAATACCGATCGTGCCCACCACACTAAGCGCCACAGCCACCCAAAACCAGGTCGCAACTGATCGATGCTGATCCATCGCCCAACCGCCTGTAACAGGTCCAATGAAATAACCTGCTGCCCAGCACAGAGAATTGAGCGAAAGATAAACCCCGCGCGTTGACTCCGGAGCCAACCCCACCACCAGCGATGAAGCCGCTGGAGTGTAGGACACTGTAGCAAGCGCCATCACCGCCAAACTGGACGCTGCCCAAGCGACATGATTTGTAGGAGCTGTGCCCGTCACCCAGACCAGCCCAAACCCGATCGCCCATAGCCCTGCCGATAGCATCAGCGCCCTAGGACGACTGAAGGGATTGAGCCAGCGTGCCATCGGCAACTGACACAATGCCGCCAAACCTACATGCCCAGCAAACAGGACGCTAATGACAACTGAATTGAATCCTTGGTCTGAGGAGGAGCCTGAAACGAAGTTAGCCAGGTAAAGCGGTAAGGTACTGCTAACAAAGGCAAGGTAGGTAGTGAACAAAACGTTAGCTAAAAGATAAACCAGCAAGGGGCGATCGCGGAGTGCCATGGCCCATCCTCGCAAACCGCGTTCAGCTTGCTGCTTGGGATTCAGGGTTTCGGCAATAGCTTTGTAAACAATTCCCCAAAAGATAATAAACGAAAAGCTATCAATCACGAACAGGGCACGAAAAGACCCAGTCATGGCAATCAGCGCCCCGCCAAATACTATGCCTAAGCTCAAGCCCAGGCTATCTGCTAAGCGATTAAGGGCAAAAGCTTCATTGCGATGCTCTAAAGAGGCTAGATCTGCTACAACCGCCTCGGTTGCGGGCCAGTACAGCCCAATTCCCAAACCCATCAGCAGGCTACCCGTCAGGAATGTATTAAAACTATTGCTGAAAGCCAGCACCAATGCGGCTAAAGCGGAGATGGCGGCTGAGAGCAATAAGGTTTTGCGCCGTCCCCACTGAGGAGCGTCTGCCATAGATCCGCCCACAATTCGCCCCACCACACCTGAAATTGACTCACAGCCAATGCCAATGCCGACCAGCGCTGCCGAAAGCCCAACTTGTTTTACAAAGAAAATGGGCGCATAGAAGAGGACGAATCCTGAACCCATTTGTGAGAGCAGGCGACCCGCAATCAAGATCCAGATGCGGCGATCGAACTGAGGCAGTCCAGGAATCCATTTTGGGGGAGGGTTCATAAATAACTGGACTTTGGATTAAAGCTACTTTGCCACGCCACCGTGACTCCGAGGATCATCTTTGCTGGGCGCAACTGCCGGAGCCTCCACATCCGATACGCGACCTCGGCTGAGGGCAAAAGGCAACTCAGCGCCAGTGGTCATGGCCTCCAGGTTTGCCGCCATGACGGTACGAGGCTGCTCTCCTATCGTGCTGGCAATCGCCTCTCCTTCAGCATTTAAAAACACGAAGTGCGGAATGCCATCGACTCGGTAGTGCAGCATTTCTGGCAGCCACTTAGAGTTATCCACATTGAGCATGACAAAGTTGACGCGATCGCCATACGCTTGCTCTAGCTCACCCATATCTTTCGCCATCGCCTGACAGGAAGTACACCAGTCGGCATAAAACTCCATCAGCGAGGGCTTGGCGTTCGTTAGGGCAGTCTCTAGCGGCGTAGAGGCAGCCGCCATTGCCGCCAGCGTGCCTGAATCAGAGCCAGTTTGCAGCCCAAAGAACAGCGCAGTGCTAAGGACAATGGCAACGAGGGCGATCGCCAAATTACGGATCTGAGTCGCCAGATTTCGAGTGGGCGGCTGGGTTGGAGGGGGTTGAGGCGCAGGGTTCTGCAAGTTGGTAGTCATATTACAAGCTATTTTTAACAGGCTTTCTTAGAATTGAGTGTCATTGGGAGTTCATCTTCAGTGTACAAACAGGATTTCCTCTAGAAGCGCTAATTTAAGGGACTTTGCATCGTGAAGAAACGAGTCACTCTCACTTTTCCTAAGCGATCGGTGCATATGCCCGTCACTTATCGACTGGCAAAAGACTTTAACGTGGCGGCAAACATCATTCGTGCTCAGGTGACGCCCAATCAGATTGGTACCTTAGTTGTGGAGCTATCGGGAGACATCGATCAGCTTGATGCAGCGCTCGACTGGATGCGATCGCAAGACATCGGCATTTCCCTCGCCAGCCGTGAAATCGTGATTGACGACGATCTTTGCGTTCATTGCGGTCTTTGTACTGGAGTATGCCCAACAACAGCCCTGAGTCTCGATCCCCAGACCTTCAAGCTTAACTTTACGCGATCGCACTGCGTCGTTTGCGAACAGTGCATTCCCACTTGCCCCGTCCAGGCAATTTCTACCAATCTTTGACATTAGCAAATGTCGGTAGTGTTTCATAATAGACCTCTTGCAAATTAGATTTAGTGGGGGCGCAGCCCCCACTAAATCTAATCCCAAAACTTTAATCTGCAAGGATCTAATGTGCTGTTGGTTTTTTCAGGTTTTGCTTAGGAAGTTCGCGCCCGCAGGGCGCGAACTTCCTGATATGAAATCCATCATGAGAACTTTTGCTGATTTTTTTGAAAGGGGCGCTCCGCGCCCCTTTCAAAAAAATCAGCAACGTGTCTAGAACATCACCCAAATGTCTGTGTGGGGCAGGTATAGAGATATGCTTACAGAAATGGTAAGGTGGTTAGCGCTGAGGGCAATGTAGAGAGTTTGTGAGTGCGATCGCTGAGCGTAGCCTAAGCTACAAAACCCTTTAGAGCAGCGGTGGTAGAAACATTCAGACTACTTAGCCCGTAAGAGCAAATAATTTAGAGGGAGTGACGGAGTCCATGAAGAAAGTTGAGGCAATTATTCGCCCGTTTAAGCTCGACGAAGTCAAAATTGCGTTGGTTAACGCAGGCATCGTCGGCATGACTGTTTCTGAAGTCCGAGGTTTTGGGCGGCAGAAGGGTCAAACTGAGCGCTATCGCGGTTCAGAATATACCGTTGAGTTTCTGCAAAAGCTCAAGATTGAAATTGTCGTAGAAGATGACCAGCTTGATATGGTCGTTGAAAAGGTAATTGCGGCAGCTCGGACAGGCGAGATCGGCGACGGTAAGATTTTTGTTAGCCCGATCGAGCAAATCATCCGTATTCGGACGGGCGAAAAAAACCAGGAAGCTATCTAGGCTAGATTTATTCTTGCTCAGAGCATTAGCCTACAGCCTTAAGACAATAGCCTTAACATCTAGCGTTTTAAAGCCCCAAGCCTTGAGAACCCCAAGCCTTGAGAACCTAAGTCGCTCCTGTGGCGATACTCTACGCCGTAGATTAGGATCGAGGTATGGGTTCTCAACGGACTTGAACAGCACAATGTTCAGGTTAAAAGCATTTTTTTGCGCCAAGATTTCTACGCTCAAACTTTCCAAAACCTACCTCAACCTGTCGAGCGATCGCCCCTGGCTCTTCTTCAGATAGCTCTATCAGCCAAAAGCTTAGGCGCTTGCATTGTGCAGCGCCACTCGGTCTTGAGCATTCCCTCGAACGGCTAAACCTGTATGAGCTAAACCCTCGTCACATCCACCGGAATTGTTCAACCTGCTCAGTGTAGTGAATAGGCAAAACTGATTCAACGTTTTCTGGAGGATTGGGGACAACGTAGTAGGTCACCAATTTACCGTTAGGTGGAGCCTTATCTGCTGCCTCGATCCCAGCCTCCATGGCAGGACGAACTTCTGATATGGGCCCGCGAATCACCACAATCTGTTCACCGCTCTCGGCAATATCGTAATGGACGATCGTTACCCGTCCTGCTTTCACCATGGCATCTGCTGCCGCCAGTACAGATGGAAACCCTAGCGTTTCAATGACTCCAACTGCCTCTGGCATGGGTGATTTTTCCTCGTCAGCAACTTACTCTTAAGAATTCTACGTCATTCTGTAGTTCGTTGTTTACTTTGAGAGGAGTACAGCGCTCCTCTCAAAGTAAACGCTACAGCGTCAGCGATTGCGCATCCGTTTCAATCAGCTTAGCGAGATCGCGCAAGAAAGCCGCCGCATCCGCTCCATAAATCGTGCGGTGATCGCAGGTGAGGTTGACCTGCATTTGGCTGCGCAACCCCATCATGCCGTCAACGGCAACCACCTGTTGACGGGATGCACCCACTGCCAAAATCGCGCCTTGTCCGGGCGGCAAGATGGCATCAAAGCGATCGACCCCAAACATCCCCAGATTAGAAATCGTGAATCCACCCGTACTGTATTCCTCCGGCTGAAGCTGCTTAGATCGGGCGCGATCGACCAAATCTTTCCAGGCGCGAGACAGCGAGTAGAGATCCACCTGATCGGCATTTTGCAGCACAGGTGTAATCAAACCGCCATCGTCCATGGCTACGGCGATCGCCACGTTGATTGCACTCCGGTAATTAATCCCCTGCTCAGTGTAGAAGGCGTTAACTACTGGATGTTTTTGTAGGGTCAGCGCCACTGCCTTTGCCAGCAGTGCTGTCATGGTCACACCTTTGGGCTTTACCTGCTTATACAATTTGTCCAAACTATCAGTCGTAATGGTGTAGCCCACCCGGAAGACAGGCACCTGTAGACTGACCATCATGTTTCGCACCACGGCGTTTTGCAGCGTGTTCAGTGCTACCACTTGACCGGGCTGTGCCGGAGCGATCGCGGGAGCCACCTTCGGTACAGCAGCAGGAACCGCAACGGGTGGCGGGGCGATCGCAGGAGTTGCGACTGGAGGTGCTACAGGTGAACTCATGCCTGCCGTTTTTTCGATATCTTCGGCAACGATGCGCCCGTAAGGTCCGCTCCCCTTCAGCGTGCTGATGTCTACTTTTAGCTCTTTGGCTAGTTTACGGGCACGCGGTGAAGCAATCGTCCGACCATTTTGAGGGGGGGCAGGCTCGGCAACTGGAGCTGCTGCTACGGCAACGGGTGCTGAAACAGCAGGGGCAGAGGCAGCAGGGGCAGCAGCTTGCTGTTGAGCGATCTCGATCTCGGCTTCAGTTTCTGCAACGAGGGCGATCGCCGAGCCGACAGGTGCAGCTTCACCAGCCGGAACCAGAATCGTTGCCAGATACCCTTCATAAAATGACTCCACGTCCATATCTGCCTTATCAGATTCCACGATGACGACCGTTTCGCCTCGCTCAATCTTGTCTCCGGGCGATTTTACCCACGAGACAATTTTGCCTTCAGTCATAGTCGAACTGAGGGCAGGCATGAAGACTTCGTTAATCATATGGCTACAGGTCTCCGCGAATTTCTACGATTTCACCGTCTTTTAGTAAGATTTCTACCTGCATTTTGTTAACCAGGTTATCCCCAGTTTCAACCCGGAAGAAGCTCTCAATTTGTCCCTGATAAACTTCTTGATCCATTTCCAGAAGCTGAGCTTGCTGAAGCTGTTGCAAAGTCTGGTATCTTCTGTCTAAAATCTCGCTTTTCTTTTGATTGACCTGAGCTTCGATGTTGCCAATCTGTTGCGCCACCATAGGATTGATGGATTCATGCCCCTGCCGACGGACATCGGCGATCGCTCGCTGCCCCTGGGTATCCAATTGCTCAATCTGACCATCAATTTGGTTGATTTGGGCTTGAAGCTGCTGCTGCGTCTCCTCTTTCCAGCGAGGAGTGACGATCGCTTTCACATTAACGGCTCGTTTTAAGAGCAAATTAGATTTAGAGGCTTCCATGAACACGGTGGGGAAATTAAAGTGGGTTAAGAATGTTTATGCACTGCACTCAGCCGGACGAGCGCCTAGTCCATGCTAACCGCACACTGGGCACTTTACAGCGAAGAATTTGCAGCTTGAATGAGGGCACAGACGAGGTCAGTAATTTTGGAGGCTACGGGTCATCGTTCGTTGGGGACATATACCCTGCTTCCCGCGCCACGTTATGCCTTATGTAAACATCTCGTCAATCATACCGCGATACCGCTCTGTTACCACGACACGGCGAATCTTGAGGGTTTGAGTCAACATACCGTTTTCTAGCGTAAACGGTTCAGCCAGCAGCCGGAAGAGATTAACGCGATCGTCTGCCCGGTAGCCCGGACGGTTCTTCACTTCACGGGTTAGCTCCTGCCGATACAATTCCTGCACAGGCTTGCTGTCAAAGGTGATCGCACCATTGCTCTCGATCGCGTTGCCGAGCACTTCATCGGGCATACGCAGCGTCAGATTTTGAGAAACCGCCCACTGCTTCAGCGCTTCCCGATTAGGAACAATCAGCGCTCCCAGCGACTTTTGATCCTGCCCCACCAGCATGATCTGATCAATATAGGGACTGCGCAGACAGGCATTCTCAATCGGCTGTGGCTCAATGTTTTCACCATTGGTCAAGACGATTGTATCTTTGGCGCGTCCGGTAATAATCAAATCTTTGGCGGCAGTCACCATGCCCAGATCGCCAGAGTCAAACCAGCCTTGAGGATCGATCGCCTTCTGAGTCGCCACCGGATTGTTGAAGTAGCCCTGCATCACCTGAGAGCCGCGAATCAGCACTAGCCCTTGCTGACCGATCGCCAAAGGCTGGCGTGACTCCGGATCAACAATTTGGATTTCGACATCGCCAAAGGGCTGTCCATCGGCACCCCGTAAGTTGCGTGACGGTCGGCGGACGTTGGTAATCGGTGAGGTTTCAGTCAAGCCATAACCGCCCAAAAGCTGCACATCGACAATTTCAAAAAAGTCTTCCAGGTAGTCGGCGATCGATCCCCCGCCGCTAACCAGATACTTGATGGCGCCACCCATGCCTTCACGCACCTTCTGATACACCAGCTTTTTGCCCAAGAGATGAAACGGCAATAGCGCGGCGGACTGGAGACTGGCAAGCGATCGCTCCAAAGGCGATGGGTCGAGCTTCTTCAAATCCAGCCCTTGGGCAACACGACGCGCCTCAATATAGCGCTGGCTCTGCTGAAATAAGAAACCAATCAGCTTTTGCTTACTGGCAGGCTGTTCTCTAAACTGCTTCTGGATGCCGTCATAAATCGACTCCCAGAGGCGCGGCACGGCAACCATATAGTGCGGCTGATATTGTTTTAGATCGCTTTTGACATGACGAATATTGGTGTAGATCTGGGTGCAGCCGTAGGAAAAAACGATGTTCTCAAACGATCGCTCGTAGCTGTGCCAGATAGGTAAAATGCTAAGAACCCGCTCCCCAGGTTGGAGAATCAAAACCTCAGGGACAGCGATCACCTGCGCCAGCAGGTTGCCATGGCTCAGCATTACGCCCTTGGGCATCCCTGACGTGCCAGAGGTGTACATTAGCGTTGCCAGAGTATCGCGGGTTTGAGAGACAGGCTGAAGCGTCCTCCCTTTGCCTAACTCAAGCACCTCAGAGAACTTGAAAACTTTCAGTGACTCCTCCGCAGCCTCTTCTTCCGAGAGCAGCACCACGAATTGCAGCGGCAGATCTTCTAAACCCGATCGCAATTTTTTGAATGCCGCCAGATTCTCAATCACCAAGGCGATCGCCCCGCTATCTCGCAAAATAAACAGCAGCTCTTCGGTATCTGCCTGTGCGCTCCGCACCACGTCCACCGCACCCGATCGCATGATGCCCTGATCTGCAATCAGCCAGCGCGGACTGTTATCGGCAATCAGACCGATGCGAGGCGGAAGTGATTCAGACGGTGCCAGAATACTCAGCGCCTGTAAGCCTCCAGCAAACTGCTGAAACTGCTCATACAGTTCACCATAGGTAAACTTTACTTCTGGACTGGCATGGGGATCGTGAACCGCAGTCACCGAGGCAAAAGTCCGCGCGGCGATCGCCCACATCTCTGGTATGGATTGCACTGAGCTATAGTCGGGTAAAGTGCCAGAATGCGATGCGGATGGGTTCATTAAATCTCTCCTGCGGCGGCTGTATTGTGCGGCTGTGCGGCTATATTATGCAAGCGCTATATTGTGCAAGCTGTGGTGCGGTAAATCCTCTTTTGCACAGTTTGGCACTAGATTGAAGGATTGGAACAGAATGTTATAAAAAATTGGCAAAGCGGGAAGAGCACGAATCTTTTCAGGAACGATCGCTCTCTGTCTTTTCTAAGCTTCTTCGCCTACACCCTAAAATAAAGAATTGAGGAGACAGAATTTCATCTGTCTGCCTGTTAGATTCAGCTCGTCAGAAATAACCCGGAGAATTGATTTATGCCTAAGGCAGTTTGGAATGGCGCAGTGTTGGCCGAAAGCGATCAATGCGAAGTCGTGGAAAACAACTATTACTTTCCCCCTAGCGCCATCAAGTCTGAGTACTTTAAGCCCAGCAATACCCACACAACCTGTCCCTGGAAAGGTATTGCTAGCTATTACACGATCGCGGTAGATGGCAAAGAAAATGCAGATGCAGCCTGGTACTATCCTCAAGCCAAGGATGCAGCAAAAAATATTGAGAACTATGTTGCCTTCTGGCGTGGTGTCAAGGTCGAAGCTTAAACAATTCAGGCATGAAGTTTCTGATATGGCGTTACCTAATTGAGTTAGGGCGATCTAATTTTTGAGAGGCGCGCGCCTCTCAAAAATTAGATCCTTGGATCGAGGAGGATGTTTGAAAAGTGGTCGGCTGTGATTTTAGGCACCTGTTGATTCCCCCTCCCCCCTTAAAAGGGGGGAAATGAATTCAAAGTCCCCCTTTTTTCTAGCGCAGCGGCGCGATAGCGCGGGGACTGAGGGGGATCTGAAACGTTTCGCTACCCATAGTTGGACTTTTCAAACATCTAGGCGCGTAGCGCCATGAACATAAATAAATGGACATTATCTGAGTTTTTCAGAAACTTCACGCCTAGAGTATTTACTTCAGAGCGCCCAGTATGTCCACTATGTTCTGAGATAAATTATTTTGAGGTGAATTGCTCTGAGGTGAATTCGTTGGATTTTGGGCACACTAAAGACATTAAACCCGTCTCAGAATTAAGTATTAAGCCGCTGGCGTTGAGTGCAGACTCAACAAGTTGAGACTAAAGAAGTGCTAACATAAGGCGTTTGTCAAGCCTACGCTAGGCTTTAGTTCAGCAAAAGTTCACTTCCGTTGGTTTTCTCCATCAGGGAAATGCAAGTAATTATCAGCAGTCCGCCCCCACAGCAAATGGCAGTTTCTCTCGATTCGCTCCTCAACCCCAATGTGCCTGATGGAGTCTGTCCACGTCGCGTTCGGCAGCAAATTGATCTCGTTCTTTTGGCGATCGAAGCCCTAGACTTAGGCGGCTCTGAGGCTATTTTGTGGTCGTCTAAAGAGCTAGGATTGCAGGATATCATTAAAAACCGAGTGGTAGCTTGGAAGCTTCGAGCCACAAACCCAATGCGGCGCAATAGCCAGCGTCAGCCTTTGAGCTTGACTGAAGCAAAGGCGCTCGTCCTGATTATTTGCCATCTGGCAGAGCAGCTAGCAACGGTCGTCCGGCAGTTGCTTCTGGCCTACGAGCAGTTGACCGAAAAGCAGCTGAGTCTGGATCATTCGCCCCGGTTAGCCAATTACCTAGAGCGTTTTCGGGCACATTTTCGATCGCGCATGAACCCGAAGCGATCGACTGTCATGACTTACGATGACGAAAAGCTCAATCAGCTTGCGCTAAATTTGCTCAGCCAACTCCTGTTTTGCACGGGCACGGCGGGCACTCAGCGTCTTTGGAACAGCCTGTTTGATGGAGAAGTAGCATGAGCATTCAGCGTCAATACAGTCTGCCAAGCTGCAAGCTGATCTTGGAAGGGAAAAGCAGCGAAGGGCAAGATAGCTTCAGTCAGAATTTAGATAAGCAAGGTTTAGACCAGGAGGTTAGGTCGTTCGATCGCCCTCTAATCTCCGAAGTCGACACTATTGAGTGCTACTTTTCTGGATATGAAAAGCCCTTGAGAGGGGGCAGAGTTTTTCTTGAAAGTCTTGCCTCTACAGTCAGTACTTATGTTCAGGGATTCTTGAGCGGTATTCCTCATGGGGCTTATGTCGATCGCCAACACTCTCACAAGCTCGTTGAGCTAGAGCGGATTGATCAGAACCTGCATCGGCTAATGGTGCAGCCCCAAGTTGCAGATGGTGCTGCTCTAACCACCGCTCCCCAGCAGTTTGACCTAACGACCGTTCAGCTTTTTGACCTAGTCGAGGCAATCGATCGCTTTCATGCCGATGAGCAAACCCTACCCGACTTCAAGCTGAATCTAGCCCCCGTGCCCAAGCGCTATGTCATGGCTCAAGAGCCGATCGCCAAACGCGCTGCCGCTCCAGCTTTGGGCACTGCTGGGTTGGCGATCGCTGCCCTAGCGCTGTTTTTTATCCCGGCACCCCCAGTTCAGCGACCTGAGCCAGCAAGCGCCACCAGCTCGCAAACGGCTGTTTCCCCTTCTGTGTCTCCCAGCGCTGCCAGTCCGCCAAATCCTCCGCCCTCGCCTGCCGCTTCACCCGGTGCCGGAACCGCAGAAGAAGCGTCAGCGCTGCTGCTCACTACCGCTCCTGAAATCACTGACCCAGCCGAGCAAGAGCGCTTAAAAACGGTGCTGTATGAAAAAATTGATCCGGCATGGAAGATAACGCCCACTTTCCAAACTCCGTTGGAATACCAGGCTGGAGTTGCCGCGAACGGCGATCTGGTGGGCTACCAATTTCTCAACGATGAAGCGCTTCAATACAAGCAAGAGGTGCCGCTTTTAGACTTGCTGCGAATTCCAGCGGCGGCACCAAACGTAACTGGAGCAGAGAGTCAAGAAGCGATCGCTCGTTTCCGAGTTGTATTTAAGCCAGACGGCGTTTTGGAAGTCAGCCCCTGGTATGGGCAGCCTCCGACTGAACCTAGCCCTTCTCCATCGCCTTAACAAGCCATCTTGAATGAGGCAATGTCAGAAATTAGGCAATGTCAGAAATTAGGCAATGTCAGAGGGTAACCCAAAGGGCGATCGCTGGGTTTCCACGAGCTGATGGATGGAATCTTGAAGATTCTTCCGGGAGATTTCGGTTCCCGATTGAAGATTGTCTGATGTCTCAAAGAAAACAATGCTATCGAGCGGCTTGATTGCTAGCATTTGAAACAAGATGTGCGTAGCTGGCATAGGCAGCGCAATCACCTGCGGATCTTTCGGAACATGGGGACTAGCGGATACCGCCTTCAGGTTAGGAAACGCGTAAACCACGTTTTTGCTAAGCTCAGGCTGCGTCCGGTGAGTCAAGGTTGTCATCAGCCAGCCCTGTTCAGAAGTCTGAGGAATATAGTATTGAGGGTGCTGAAGCTGTTGAGCCAAGGCTTTAAGAATAGGGGCGATTTTCTCCACTTCTGCCGCAGTGACTCCATACTGCGGAGCCTGGTCAACCAGGATTTGAATTTGTTGATCGGTATCCATAATTTTGGAACCCGCTTGCGGGAATGCGGGAGTAGCCCGTGTAGAAGTAATCTGTCTTCATCAGTCTAGATCAGACTCTGTGGATGCATTTGTCTTGAACACCTGCATGTTTCAGAATGACTCTGTTTTAGGTCATATGAAGGCTGATGAGACAGAATAGGTGTTGGATATCACATAAGGGCGTGCAACTACCATCAGCGCTCGGATCGCCAACGGACAGGAAGGCGATCGCAGATGCGTGTGTTAGGTTGATAGCGGCAATTTACCATCGGGGGAGACTGGACGGAAGCGTGGAGGCAATTTTTCAGCTTTTGTTCAATGAGCTAAAACAGGCGGCCCGTGTCTCTGAGCAGGGGTCGAAAGATGTGGCGGCTCGAATTACAGAAGAAGTATCTCGTATTTGCACCGAGAGCAAGCGGATACAGGCATCTGGTGAGGTAGACACCTGGTCTACTGCTTTGGCAAGGCATCGATTGAAGCAATGCCTGAAGTACTACCAGCTTGGTTCTCATCGCGGACGAGTAGAGCTACACAGCACGCTAAGCGCTGTTGTGTATCGCTATATTACGCCGCCTCAAGTTCAGTCGAGCTATCAGGCGCGCCTGACGTTGATTGAAGACTTTTTGCAGGGCTTTTACATTGAGTCACTAAATGCGTTTCGGCGCGAGTGCCAGATGCCCGCTACCTATCGTCCTCGATCGCTGCTGGAGTTGGCAGAATACATGGCGTTTACCGAGCGATATGGCAAACGTCGGATTCCGTTACCGGGTCGCAGAAGCCAGCAGTTAATCATTCTGCGGGCGCAAACCTTCTCGCAGCAGCAGCCACCCGAAATGATGGTGGATATTGAGCAGGCGGTAGAAGGATATTCGGGCGACTCGGAGCATGGGCGCAGCAATGTGTCTATTCCGCAAGTTCGGGAGCAGATGATGGCGCAAGAGCCAGAACTGCCTGAAGATGCCCTGCGGCATACGGTGATTAGCGAACTGATGGACTATCTGGAGGAGCGAGAGCAAAAGGATTGCGCCGACTATTTCGCTTTGCGCCTCCAGGATTTGCCAGCCAATGAGATTGAGGCTATTCTGGGGCTAACGGCTCGGCAGCGAGATTATCTTCAGCAGCGGTTTAAGTATCACCTCATTCGATTTGCGTTGTCGAACCGATGGGAGTTGGTTCACCAATGGCTGGAGGCGGATCTGGAGCGCAATTTTGGTTTGACCCCGCAGCAATGGCAATCCTTTCAGTCAAAGCTGAATCCTACACAGTCAGAGCTACTGAAACTGCGGCAGAGAAACATGACGGATGCGGCGATCGCTCAGGCGATCGGCTGTACGCCCACCCAGCTTCAGAAACATTGGACAAAGCTACTTGAACAAGCTTGGGAAATTCGCAACAATTTAGTATCCGGAACAGGTGCATCGATCGATGAATAAAGATACAGAAGCCATAAATAACTTTTTGGCTTGGCTGTTGCAAGAACCAGACCCGGCAATTACAGCACCATCAGGGGAGATTTCCAGTCAAATGACTGGCTCGGATCAGTCCGGGGCAGTGGGTTTGCAAACACCGTATATTGATCCCCTCGATTCTGAGGAGACAGATGACCCATTGTCTGACTTCATGGAATCGGGTTCTCTTCCTTTTGAGGAAGTCTCGTTATTCAAACCGGGAGAAAACCCTGCTGTGCAAGACCGTTTTTATAGCTTGTTAAAACATCGGCTCCGTGCCGAAATTGAACAAAAGCCGCCTCGTTTCCCTTGGGAAACTGAGACTTGTGACTATGACTCTGAGCGATCGGAGCAAGCCGTACCCGATAAAGTTCCGCAATTTTGGGCGGCTCAACTGCAAAGCCTCAATTTGCCTGTGCCGATGTCAGATAGTCTGTTGACCCAGCTATTTGATCAGTGCCAGACCGTGATGCAACTGTCTTTGCGAGAGGGCGAAAAGTTGATTCAGGTCGTTAAGGATCTGTTTCCAGGACAGTCTGATACGCTCAATCAGCTTGCGGGCTTGGTGCTAGCATCTCCCAACCGGAGTGGGGCTGCTCAACCGCAAACTGGATTTCCTAGCCACTATGACCAGGCAACTCCTGCTCAGCAAATGGCACTGTCGCTTCTTGCAGCCCGCACCATTTTGGATGCAACGACCTTGCGGCTATCGGCGGCTCAGCCTCTAATAGATCGCCCCTGGCAAACGGCAGCAGGTCTTCTGCGACTGTCGGCAGAGTATCAGCCTCAAGAAAACCGCATCCGAGTTCAGGCGCATCTGCCCTGTCAAGGTAGACTGAGCTTCCGCAGCTCGCTCGCTGAGGCGATCGCCCAAACTGACTGCGCAGGTCAACTTGATGTGAGTCTATCTCATCTGGAACCCAACCAAAGTTATCTCTTGAGTGTTTGGCTAGAAACCGATCGACCCCCCATTGAGTTTGCGGTTTGCCCAGTGACAGAAGAAGTGTAGAGCATTATGAGGCTCCACATTGGCTGCTTGCCTCATGTTTAGATAGATAAGGAATGTTGTTGAGGTAGGTCACAACTTCGCGCCGTGCAGCGAACCATCAGAGAATTCTACCGAGCTGAAGGCTCTACCTACCCAGAGTCCTTCAATTATTAAATCTACAGGATTGTTGATCTGTAGAGGTTTACGTAAATCTACCTGCCGTTTCGATCGATCGTCTGGTTAGCATAGGGTCTGATACTGATTTTTCAAGATTGCCCCGTCTTGATGTCCTGTTCGACCCTACTGCTACCTTTATGTCCAGACGTTTAGCAGGGAATCGCCCTTCATCTACTCAACTATCCAGTGCGTCTCTGCGGACTGGGTTAAATCCTACTGCGAAACTGTTTCAGCGATTGCGACAGCGGCTTACGCAATCGCCTCAGCCACTGCCAGAGGACTCGATTCCCTTGAGGGTCTTGGTGCAAGGCTTAGTGACTGTAGGCATTATTGCCACCGATGTGGCAGCGGCTGACAGCATTGATTTTCAGGGTATTAGCCTCTGGGCAGTGCCGCTTAGCTTTGTCGGTGCAGCTTGGAGCGGATACCGCCGCCGTAACCGCAATATTCCAGTTAAGTTTTGTATTGCGATCGCTATGTTACTGGCTCTGGCGTTCTTTTTCGTGCGCCTCTGGACAGAGCGAAACGACACACGCCTTGCCTTAGCTACGTTACTGATTCACCTACAGGTTCTCCATAGCTTTGATTTGCCGCGCCGTAAGGATCTCGGCTATTCAGCAGTAATTGGGCTGATTTTGTTAGGGGTTGCCGCTACCTTAAGCCAAACTTTGGCTTTTGCACCGCTGCTGCTCTTGTTTTTGGCGATCGCCCTTCCGGCTCTGGTTCTAGACTATCGCTCTCGACTGGGCTTAGCATCTCCCAGCGTTAAGAACGGCAGTTTTGACTTGTCTCCCAAGCGATTGGGGGCAGTTTTGCTGAGCGTCGTGGGGTTAGGGTTGGCAATATTCATGCTGCTCCCCCGAATGCCAGGATATCAGCTGCGATCGTTTCCTGTCAGCAGCCCTATTCAGGTGGGCGAGCAATTTAACAGTAGCACCATTGTCAATCCAGGCTATGTGCAAGAAGGCAAGCAGGGTACGGGCACAGGCACCGGAAATGAGCAAACAGGTGCAGGCAAGGTAGACGATGAGTTCTACTACGGATTTAACAGCAAAATCAATCAAAACCTGCGGGGCGTAATGAAACCCAAAGTGGTGATGCGCGTGCGATCGCAGTCTCCCGGATTTTGGCGCGTCCTGGCATTCGATCGCTACACAGGTCAAGGCTGGGAAATTTCTCGGAACGCAGAAGACCAGATTCAAACCCTTCAGCGTCCAGACTGGTCATTTCGCTTTTATCTGCCTGATGCTGTGACCCTGAACAAAACCCGCGAGGTGATTCAGTCGTACACTATTGTTGCCAATCTACCCAACCTGATTCCAGCCCTCTTTGAAGCCAAAGAGCTATACTTCCCGACCCAAAAGGCAGCGATCGATGCAGAAGGCGGCTTGCGATCGCCCGTGCCCCTGTCAGAAGGGCTAACTTACACCGTTGTTTCCAACGTGCCCTACCGCGATCGAACGTTGCTACGTAAATCCTCGACAGCCTACCCGCCCTACATTCGTGACTATTACCTGTCGTCTGAAAACATTTTGCCGCGCATCCGCCAAAAAACTGAAGAGCTGATAGCAACTTCCCCCAAAGCTCTGACAACTCCCTCAGAAACGGCACTATATCTGGCGCAAGCCCTCAAGCAGCGGTATCGACTGCGCCAAGATTTGCCCTTCTTCTCGCCAGACGAAGACCTGGTTGAGGCATTCCTATTCAAATATGAAGGTGGCTACCCCGATCATTTTGCCACTGCTCTTACCGTCATGCTGCGTTCGATCGGCATTCCTGCCCGCCTAGTTATGGGCTTTGCGCCCGGTGAGTTCAACCCCTTCACGGGCTACTACCAGGTGAAAAATACCGATGCCTACGCCTTGGCTGAAGTTTACTTTCACAAGTACGGCTGGTTCGCCTTCGATGCCATACCGGGTCACGATCTCATCCCTCCCTCAATCGAAGAATCCCAAACTTTCGGAGTCCTCAAGCAGTTCTGGAGCTGGGTCGCCAGCTGGCTACCCTCGCCGCTGACCGGGGCATTCAATCAAATTTTTGAGCTGCTCGGCAGAGCGATCGCTACTCTACTTTCCCTCTTTACCCAAGGCTGGGTCGGCATCCTCACAGGCTTAGGTATCCTCACAGGAATCAGCTTTCTCAGCTGGCTTACTTGGAGTGGGTGGCAAACCTGGCGCTATCGGTACTGGCTAGCCAAACTGCCCCCCATGGAATCCCTCTACCAGCAAATGCTGCACAAGCTTGCCACCCAAGGCTTCCGCAAACCACCCTACCTCACGCCCCTAGAGTACGCCCAAGAACACAGCGATCGCCACCCTCCTGAACTGGCAAGAGCGATCGCCGAAATTTCCCAAGCCTACGTCACCTGGCGCTACAGCGGAGTCTCACCCAACATTCCACACCTTAAACAACGCCTCAAAAAAATGAGGTTCAAACTGTAGGTCGAAACCCAGCTTAAACCTCACCCAATAAAACCCCGATCTTCCACCCCGATGCGAAGCGACTCATCCAACCCATAGACAAAATTACGCGGAGGGTGTGTGGGGGACGTGCTTCTTCCCCAGCAGGGGGTTTGGGGGAACCCCCCAAGGCTGTTGGATTTTCAGCAGCGCCTTTTCTTCAACCTTCCCCTGACTTCCAACCCCTAGCTACTCGCTCGCAAATTTTCCAACCCCGCCGTCACCTTAGCCGAAGTAATCCGATCGCCCTGCTGGATCTGCTGCACAGCTTCCATCCCCGAAGTTACATAACCAAACACCGCATAATTGCCATCCAAAAAATTCAGATCTGCCAACGCAATGTAAAACTGTGCCGAAGCCGAATCCGGTGGATTCGATCGCGCCATTGCCACCGCCCCAGTTGTATGCCGCAGCTTAGGCGGCTGAGTCACCTGAGCTTCCTCCAGCGTTTTGCTATAAATCGGCTGACTCGCTCCATTCGGCTCAATTTCTAACGGCACATAGCGAGGCAACCCCGTCTTCGGTTCAACAAAGCTGCCTGTACCCAGCCGATCGACCGGGAAGCTTGGATCTTTGCTCTGCGGGTCGCCCCCCTGGGCCACAAACGGCTGCGGCTCACGAACCACACGATGAAACGCTAACCCGTCATACACGCCCCGATTCACCAAATCCACAAAATTTCCAGCCGTAATGGGCGCACTAGCTCCATCGACTTTAATAACGATCGGTGTGCCCTTGACTGTCATCTCAACCGTTGCTTCTCCCTCCAGATGAGGTAAACTCTTGAACTGACTGCTCAAGTCTGCCGGAAGAGAGGAAGATGCAGAAACAGAGGTAGGCACAGCAACACCAGTTGAGCTGCCGGAACCCGTGGCGGTCTCATTAGAGGTGGAACTCGCCGTACAGGATGCTAAAAAAAGAACGCTCACTAAAAACAACGGCGTGAGCCAACGATAAAGTTTTGTCTGCATTTTTCTCATACTCGGTTTTTCGCACAGATTTTTGTAGAGTAAGCGTCCAGATTAAAGCCCTTCCAGCGGCACACCCAGAAACCTTGCTAGCTCAGCTCCCCGATTCTCTAGATCTGAAAGAGACATCGGCTGCCCAACTCGCGTCAAAGGAACCTCGCCCCTCCCCTTGATTTTGAGGTAAAGCGATCGCTTAGGATTCAACCCCTCCTTCAGCGCTACTCGAATCGACTGAAGATCCTCTAGTGGATAGCTCAGCTCAATTTTACGGTCTGAACCTGGAAAGCCCCAGCGAAACACAGTTGCCTTTCCAGTGTTCTTATCAAACTCGTTATAGCCGCCCCCAATATCCCAAGCCATGATTAGCCATAAGTAAAGCCCTAGTGTCAGACCTGCCACGCCATAGAATCCCATGGCAATACCCTGTGGGATAAAGATGAGCTGCGTTGGGTCAGCAAACGGCAGAAGATTAATTCTGAAGTAGCTCGACAAACCAGCAAGCAAAAACCCTGCTCCGCCCAACGTCGAAACTGCCGCCCATAGAAAATTGCTGAAGCGTCGAGAGCCAAGCACCTGCTGGCGTAAAACGAGATTGCTCTCTGGTCTGGATAAGTCGGAAGCGATCGGTGCAGCCATGAATCAAAAGTTAGAAGTGAATAGAGGTTGGATCGAGGCGCGTTTAAATAACTTGCTTGGACAACTTGCCCGGATGACTTAACAAGATCCTATCAATCCTCAGCGCTTCACAACCAAAAGTAGGTAAATCAGTAAAAATTCAGAATTTACTGAGTACATATACTTATTAGGAAGCGCAGTAGTCAGAAGATTTCTGAGAACGTTGCGTATCAGATTGTAAAATTTTTCAGATATCTCTATTATATAGAAACGTTAAATCTCTCTCAGTTAAGAGCCTAGTGCTTTACGCTCAGGTTTTTTCTGACTGAGGAGGTATGGTAATCTCCATATCCGCTAGCGTCTTGTTCGCAGATCCGGTTCCATCTCTAGGCTAAGCTTTCCGGCTCCGCTGGAGAAAAACTTACTCAGCGATTAAGGATGCACTGTCATAATTAAGAGGTTTTGAAATGACCATAGCAATGGGGCGATCGCAAGCCCAGCGAGGATGGTTTGATGTCCTCGATGACTGGCTGAAGCGCGATCGATTCGTATTTGTCGGGTGGTCAGGTCTGCTGCTGTTCCCTTGTGCATTCATGGCACTGGGCGGCTGGATGACTGGCACCACGTTCGTCTCCTCCTGGTACACCCACGGCATCGCTTCCTCCTACCTGGAAGGCTGCAACTTTCTGACCGCAGCAGTTTCTACTCCTGCTAACTCCCTAGGACACTCGCTGCTGTTTTTGTGGGGTCCCGAAGCTCAGTGGGACTTCACCCGCTGGTGCCAACTCGGCGGACTGTGGGCGTTTGTTGCCCTGCACGGCGCTTTTGGACTGATTGGCTTCATGCTGCGTCAGTTTGAAGTAGCTCGACTCGTCGGCATCCGTCCCTACAACGCGCTGGCGTTCTCTGGCCCGATTGCCGTCTTCGTTTCAGTGTTCCTGATTTACCCCTTGGGGCAGTCAGGCTGGTTCTTTGCCCCCAGCTTTGGAGTCGCGGCGATATTCCGCTTCATCCTGTTCATCCAGGGCTTCCACAACTTCACGCTCAACCCCTTCCACATGATGGGTGTTGCAGGCATCTTGGGTGGAGCCTTGCTTTGTGCCATTCACGGTGCAACGGTGGAGAACACGCTGTACGAAGATGGGGACAAAGCGAACACCTTCCGCGCCTTCAACCCGACTCAGTCTGAAGAAACCTACTCGATGGTGACGGCAAACCGATTCTGGTCGCAGATTTTCGGCATTGCCTTCTCCAACAAGCGGTGGCTGCATTTCTTCATGCTGTTTGTGCCTGTCACAGGGTTGTGGATGGCGAGCATTGGGATTGTGGGCTTGGCGCTGAACCTGCGGGCATATGACTTTGTGTCTCAGGAGCTACGTGCGGCTGAAGACCCAGAGTTTGAGACGTTCTACACCAAGAACATTTTGTTGAACGAGGGCATCCGCGCTTGGATGGCACCTCAAGACCAGATTCACGAAAAATTTGTATTCCCCGAAGAGGTATTGCCACGTGGTAACGCTCTCTAATAATGGCTCGATGGTAGCGGGAAACCGCGACCAGGAATCCTCTGGATTTGCCTGGTGGTCGGGTAACGCGCGTTTGATTAATTTGTCTGGTAAGCTGCTGGGCGCCCATGTGGCTCATGCAGGTCTGATTGTGTTCTGGGCGGGTGCGATGACCTTGTTCGAGGTTTCTCACTTTGTCCCTGAGAAGCCTATGTATGAGCAGGGCTTGATTCTACTGCCTCACCTGGCAACGTTAGGTTGGGGTGTGGGTCCTGGTGGTGAAGTGATCAATACCTTCCCCTACTTTGTGGTAGGTGTATTGCACCTGATTTCTTCTGCGGTTCTGGGATTTGGTGGAATCTATCATGCCATCCGGGGTCCTGAAACTCTGGAGGAGTACTCTTCGTTCTTTGGCTACGACTGGAAAGATAAGAACCAGATGACTAACATCATCGGGTATCACCTGATCCTGCTGGGTGTAGGGGCTTTCTTGCTGGTCTTTAAGGCGATGTTCTTTGGCGGCGTTTATGACACTTGGGCACCAGGTGGTGGTGATGTTCGCGTCATCAACAACCCCACGCTCAATCCCATTGTTATCTTTGGCTACATCCTCAAATCTCCCTTTGGTGGAGAAGGCTGGATTGTCAGCGTCAATAGCATGGAAGACATCATTGGCGGTCACATCTGGGTAGGGTTTATCTGCATCGCAGGCGGCGTTTGGCACATTTTGACCAAGCCTTTTGGTTGGGTGCGCCGAGCTTTCATCTGGTCAGGTGAAGCTTACCTCTCCTACAGCTTGGGTGCATTATCCCTGATGGGATTCATCGCCTCTTGCATGGTTTGGTATAATAACACGGCGTATCCTAGCGAATTTTATGGTCCTACAGGTCCTGAGGCGTCCCAAGCTCAAGCTTTGACCTTCTTGATCCGTGACCAGCGCTTGGGTGCAAACGTTGGTTCTGCTCAAGGTCCTACAGGTCTGGGCAAATACCTCATGCGATCGCCCTCTGGCGAAATCATCTTCGGTGGTGAAACCATGCGTTTCTGGGACTTCCAAGGTCCTTGGCTGGAGCCACTACGCGGACCTAATGGTCTGGATCTAGACAAGATCAAGAATGATATTCAGCCTTGGCAAGCTCGCCGTGCGGCTGAGTACATGACCCATGCACCTTTGGGTTCTTTGAACTCTGTGGGTGGCGTAGCGACCGAGATCAACTCGGTGAACTTCGTGTCTCCTCGTGCGTGGCTGTCGACCTCTCACTTTGTGTTAGGCTTCTTCTTCTTGATTGGTCACTTGTGGCACGCAGGTCGCGCTCGTGCGGCGGCGGCTGGTTTTGAGAAGGGAATCGATCGCGAGAGCGAACCCGTATTGGCTATGCCAGATCTGGACTAACTTTAGTCAAGTTTGGCTTTAGTCAAGTTTGGCGCAAGCGTTTTGAAATCAGAAAGCTCCTGCACAAGTGCAGGAGCTTTTTTTGTCGGGAAATCCAGGAGAACATAGCTTGTGTAAATGGCTCAAGTCCGTAAATTTGCTCCCGTCAATTGCCCAAAGGATTTTCTACAATGAGCCATTACATCTATCTTTCTCCCTTTCGTCAGTCCAAACGGGCAATGAACAATACATCCCCAAAAGCATCCCATCCTACATTTCAACCGACTCGTATTTTGAGCGTTGCGAGTTCTGCATCATTGCTGAACTGGGTTAACCAGCGGATCGAAGCAGGCGATCGCATCCTCATTATCGACTTTTGCCAGGTCATGTTTATGGATAGCACTGGATTAGGAACATTGGTGACTGCACTCAAAATTGTGCAGAGAGCAGAGGGCAGACTGATACTTTGTAGCCTTTGGGGACAGGCTCGCATGATGCTCGACATGGCAGGGATGGAATCTGTTTTTGAGATTTATGATGGCCCCGTTGAATTTGAAAACAGCCTATCCAGTCTCAAGTCAAATTAGCCGTCATGCCGCTGGGATTTTCCTGTTTAAATCATGCCGAACACGCCACCCCGACGGCGATCGCCTGCCCCATCTAGTTCTCCGGCGGCGCTACGCGTCACGGCATGAACGCCACCAAAGAACATATTTTGCTGTGCCCACAGCTCCACCTGTTCATCAAAAGGAAAAGTCATGCGATCGGATGCTGGATTTCCCAACCCTGGCTCAATGTTAAACATCCCGGCCTCCCAGTGAATGCGGGAGCTATTGACGGCATCTTCTACCGTCATGCCAAAATCTATCAGGTTAGAGACGACCTGCAAAATGGCGGTTCTGATGCGATTTGAGCCGCCAGAACCCAAAACAACTTCGGGTTGGCGATCGCGCAAAATGATTGTGGGAGCCATCATAGAGGAAATCCTGACATCTTCCTGCCACTGATGAAAGCCATTAGGGTGTAGATCAGCTTCTCCCAGCATATTGTTCGTCATGACTCCTGTGCCCGGAATGATGTAAGAGGAGCCTTCACCATTAGTTGTCGTGACGCTAGCGGCATTCCCCTCACTGTCGATCGCGCTCACATGGGTTGTGCTGCCCCACTTGTTAAGGGTATTGAGCGATCGGACGTAGGGTTCTAAGTGCGCCGCATCCAGAAATCTCGCCGCTACATCTGGCTGATAGAGGCGATCGTCATAGCCATCCTTCCGCGCCAAATTGCTAATCTGCATGACCTTTGCCAGCGATCGCACATGCTCAACTGATCCAAACGGTATTTTTGCCAGATCAAGGCTTTCCAACAGCCCTAGAGCAAAGGCAATCAGCGCTCCTCCAGAGCTAGGCGGCGGATTGGTGAGCATCGTGTTACCGCGATATTGGGTGATGAGAGGCTGCCGCTCAATCACCTGATACTGGTCTAAATCAGCCTGAGTTAGGTAGCCCCCCTGCTCCTGGCAATTTTGGACTAGCTGCCGCCCGATGTCACCTTGATAAAATTCCCTGGCTCCTGCCTGCGCCAGGTACTCCAGCGTGTTTGCTAAGTCTGGTATTTTCAGGATCATGCCAGCCGTCAGCAAGGCTCCATCTTTTGTAAAGATCTGCCGAGTGGACGGATTGGCCGTCAGAATCGGCGTCAAAAGCTGAAAGCAATACTCCTGAAACGCAGTTACCTCCACACCCGATCGCCCATAGTGAATCGCAGGCTCCATCACCACGTTCATCGGCAGTTTCCCTAAACGCTGATGCACCTGAAATAGACCGCCGATCGCCCCAGGCACCGCGATCGAACCTAACCCAATATGAAACTCCTGCGTGACGCTGCCAAAGTTCACTTCAACGGGACGGAAATCAACAGAGGCTAGGTCGCGCTTCTGACGAGGCGTTTGGGTAAAGAAATCGAACAAGATATTTTCGTCATTTTGCGTGTGTGCCAGCAGAAAGCCGCCGCCCGCTGGAGAAGTCAGCGTTGGCTCCACCACAAACGATGCCATCACTGCCGCCACCACTGCATCAAACACATTGCCGCCTAAACGAAACATTTCAAGTCCGGCTTCTGCTGTTTTAGGATGACCAGCCGCGATCGCACCGTGGGGCATAGGGAAAAAGAGGGTGGAGAGTAGGAAGTGGATAAGAGCGGGAGAGAGCCGATTCAGCGTTTAGGATGAAAGTAGCGCAATTTGAATGGATGCCAGTTTAGATGAGTGTAAGTATGGAATGGCGGGAAGTTTACGGCAATTGGGTGATGGTTCCAGCTCGACCGAAAGCCATTATCCACTTTTTGGGAGGAGCTTTTGTGGCAACGGCTCCACAAGTCACCTATCGCAGCTTGCTGGAGCATTTTGCCCATCAGGGTTACGCCATTGTGGCTACGCCGTTTGTCAATACGCTCGATCATACCGCGATCGCTCAGCGGGTCTATCGTTTGTCTAATCTGGCGCTAGAGCATCTGCAAGATGAGATGACGCGATCGCTTCCCATCTACGGCATGGGGCACAGTATGGGCTGCAAGCTGCATCTGCTGATTGGCAGCCTGTTTGCCGTTGAACGAGCTGGAAATATCCTGATCTCGTTCAATAACTATCCGGCAAAGCGATCGATTCCTCTGCTGGAGCAGGTTTCGCAGTTTTCCAACTATACAGCTCAGTTTGCTGCTCAGTTTGCCTCCCAGCTCGCGGCGCAGTTAGGCAACTCATCGCAATTTGCTGTGCCCGCTTTTGATGTAGAGTTTACGCCCTCTCCCGAAGAGACTAACGATCTGATTGCCAAAAAATACCAAGTGCGCCGCAACCTGCTGATTAAGTTCACGCAAGATGATATTGACCAGACGCGATCGCTTAGCGAAGCCCTAGACTATCGCTTTCCAGAGATGACCAGCATCAAAATTCTCAAGGGCACTCACATCACGCCGTTGGGGCAAGAGGTAAGCTGGAAGGCCGGTGCAGAGTTTTCTCCCTTTGATGCGATCGGGCAATTTATGAAGCAAGAGGTTTCACGGGACATGACTCAGCTCAAGCAAACGATGCTGATGTGGCTGGAGCCATTGCGGATGGGACGAGGATAGAGCTGAGCTACTTTGCCAAACCATGCTCTAGGGCATAGCGCACTAGCTCAGTACGGCTATTGGTGCCCGTCTTGCTAAACAGACGGCTGACGTATTTCTCGACATTACGGACGCTAGTTTCCAAGCGACGCGCGATTTCTTTATTCATTAACCCTTGGGCAACGAGTTCCAAAACGCTTTGCTCGCGTGGCGTAAAGTCAATCTTAATTAGGGAGGGGGATTGGGCGATCGTTCCGCGTTGAGTCAACATGGCGCGAATTTCGGCAATCTGTCTTGCCATATCGGCGATATCCGGCACTTCGCCATCCGCTGCTTTGGTGGTAATGCGGCGCTCCAAAAGATTAGAGACGATCGCCACCAGCTCGTCAGGATCAAATGGCTTCGAGAGATAGGCATCACAACCCGCGTTGTAACCCTGAATGCGATCGGTGGTCATGCCGCGTGCCGTCAGGAAAACCACGGGCAACGACTGAAAGCGAACATCTTCTCGCAACTGCTTGAGAAACTGAAAGCCGTCTACCTGGGGCATCATCACGTCTGAAATAACCAGATCGGGCGAGATTCGTTGCAGCAAATCCCAGCCCTCCTGAGCATTGCTAGCAGCATGTACGGTAAAGCCATCATCTTCTAGATAAGCTTGGACAGCTTGCCGCAAGCCCGGTTCGTCATCCACCAACAACAACTGCCCTGTCGCCATAATTTGCTCTCCGTCACTTTAGAAATTAGAAATACTAGAAATTAGAAACACTAGGAATTAGAAACACTAGGAATTAGAAACACTGGATTTTTTTATTGAGCTTTCCGAGGGAGCGCTCAGCCCCGTTCAAAAAAATAAACATAAAATGTGAAATCCAATTGAGAATAGTTACTTGAGGATTTCTTAAACCCCTTGTAGAGTTTAGACGAGTCTGGGAAGACCTTGATAGACTAGAGGAAAGACACTGGGATACTGACGGTAAGATACTAGACAATCCTCACAAACTTTCTAAATTCACTAAAACTGCTTTTATCCTACTCATATCGTTCATATACCGTTCATGGTTATTGCCGATCGCGTGATTTCCCTAACTTCTCCCCTCTTCGGTGCGTTTTTGCCATCCCTGCCGCTGGATAGCCTTATGTCTACCCAGGGCATTATGGTGCTGCTCTTGGTGGCCTACGCCGGGGCAATGTGGATGTTTCTAACCAGCGCTCCCAAGGTCTACACCGTGATGGTTTCTGATCTGGAGATGGCTCGACAGTTCTACGAAGGGCTGCTAGGTCTGCCTGTTGCTGACGTGCCACTGCACTATTACTACAATTATGAGCAGACGTTGGGCACAGCTAGCATTGACCCACTGTACGGCTCAACGGCAAGCTTGGGTCGTCCAGTCAATCAAAGTTACCAGACTTCAGAAGGGCTATGGTATCAGCTCAAGAAGAACACCCAGCTCCACATTATTTCAGGGGCAAGCCTGGGGCAAAAGAGCCGTCAACGCCATGTCTGTTTTGACCATGATTGCCTAGAGCAAGTGCTGATGCGCGTTCAGTCCTACGGCGTAAAATACAAGATCCGGCGTGACAAACCTCTCAATTTCTTGGTGAAAGATTTGGATGGTCGGGTGATTGAAATGGCGGAAGTCTCTAACTAGCTCCTGTGTAAGCTAGGAGCCTTTAAAGTTCGCTCAATGGGGCAGGGTTAGACCTGCTCCACTTTTTCATCTGTGTTGCCCAGCAGCAGCTTGACCGCCATACCTGCAAACCCGATCGCCGCCACAATCTTCACCCAGCGCTCAGGCAAAAACTGCGATAGGCTACCCCCCAGCATTACGCCTAGAAAACTTGCCAGTAAAAGCGCTGCACAGGTTCCCAGAAAGACGCCTCGCACAGACTTAGAGCTGCCGCAGAGGGCGATCGCTGCGATTTGGCTCTTATCTCCCAGCTCTGACAGAAAAACGGTGACGAAGCTTAGTCCCAACAAATGCCAGTCCATTCTTGCTCTCTCTAAATGCTTGTTTTTCCTAACCCTGCACCACGTCCCACACCAGTAGAATGGAAATCAGGAGCAGCATTATTCCAGCCGATCGCTCTAAAGCCTTGGCAGAAACCCGTTTAGCTAGCCAGCAGCCCACCCAAACGCCCAGTAAACTCGTTAGAACTAAAGCCGCTCCAGCCCCCGCAAAGACTGTCCAGGGCGACTGAGACTCAGCGCTCATAAGCAAGGTCGTCACCTGAGTTTTGTCGCCTAGCTCAGCCAAAAAAATGGTTAGAAACGTTGAGGTGAATACCTTAATCTCAACTTGCCAGCGCTGCCAAAAAGATTGACGAGAGTTTTCCTGTAACCCTTCAACCGTAATGCCCTTGGCACCCTCAGCGTCAGAACTGTCTGACACTGAATCTGACACTAGATTCGAGGGAGAAGCCGTGATGTCTGAAGCAGCAGGAATGAATTCCACAGTCAGCATATTAGAAATGACTAATTTTTCATATTTCTTTCATTTTATGCTTAACTGCGATCGGAATGGCAAGAGTGTCCTAATTTTTCTCACAATTCTTGATGGACTCATCTTGATAGACTCAGACCCTGAACAGCTAGATCCCCACTTCCCGATCGAAACGCAGCATTTCTAAACTGCGATCGCCATAAACGCCTTCAATTTGCTCCTGACAGCAATCAATGGCGAAGTCGTTCAAATCCTCTAGATCAATGCCGTATAGATCCTGAAAAACATCGGGTTCGACCCGACAAAAGCGAGGACGATCGGCATAGATCTTGCATTCTCGCGTCGTAGAGTCAAAGTGAATGCACCAGCCGCCTTCGCCTACCAGGCTAAGGTAGAGCTGAAGTTCTTGAGGGGTGAGGTACTGATCCAAGTCGGGGCGATCGCCTGGATCTAGATTGCAGCATGCCCCACACTGCTTCACACATTGCCAAGTTGCCATATCTGCTGTCTCTGATTCCTTTCTCTATACTCGACTACTTGCTTAGGCTTGTGCTTCAGGTAAGACGATTTTCTTGTAACAATTTATTACTAATTTTGGCAACTTCATGAGAAAGGTAGAGCCTTTAGCGCTTAAAATATGACTCAAGATTACTTAGCTTTGCTGATAAATTCGGGTTTTGGACTGATTCTGGGAGGCTCAATGGATTTTTTGACAGGTCTTTTTGATGGGCTAGGCGGCATCAATTTTGAAGCGATCGCCCAGCTGACTATGCTGGCACTCATCGTCATCGCAGGTCCAGCCGTAATTTTTGTGCTTGCACTTCGGGGTGGCGACCTCTAGAACGGCTGAAGATTAGCGGGTTTGTAGATTTGTAAATTATGGGGAGCAGTCGGATGATTAGCAATGCGATCGTCTGCTGCTTCTTTTTTATGGAAAAATTTAGGGCTGGATAGAGCTTTTAGCTTGGGTCAAATCTTGGTCAAATTGTCTCGAAGCGGCTCATTTTCTTGGTATCCGAGAAAACACTTAGAGATGTTTTCCATAGGTAGATGCTAAGATTTCGGTGACTGTAGCGTCGAGGAACCGTCGTGATCCGCTCTGCCACTTTGGCTCTCCAGCCTCCTGTTTCCCCTGTTGCTGACAATAGTCGCCTTCGGCTGTTTTCCGGCTCTGCTAATGCACCTCTAACCCAAGAAGTGGGTCGATATCTGGGCATGGACTTAGGTCCTATGGTTCGCAAGCGGTTTGCAGATGGCGAAATTTATATTCAGATTCAAGAATCGATTCGAGGCTGTGACGTTTACCTGATGCAGCCTACCTGCTGCCCCGTCAACGATCACTTGATGGAATTGCTGATTATGATTGATGCCTGTCGGCGGGCTTCAGCACGTCAGATTACTGCCGTGATGCCCTATTACGGATATGCCAGAGCCGATCGCAAAACGGCGGGTCGGGAGTCCATTACCGCTAAGCTCGTCGCCAACCTGATTACTCAGGCGGGGGCAAATCGTATTCTGGCGATGGATCTGCATTCGGCGCAGATTCAGGGCTATTTTGACATTCCTTTTGATCATGTTTACGGATCGCCTGTCGTGCTCGACTATCTTGAGAGCAAGCAGCTTGAGGACATTGTGGTTGTCTCTCCTGACGTGGGCGGCGTGGCGCGCGCTAGAGCCTTTGCCAAAAAGCTAAACGATGCGCCTTTGGCAATTATTGACAAACGTCGTCAGGCTCACAACGTCGCTGAAGTGATGAACGTGATCGGCGATGTGAGAGGCAAAACGGCAGTCTTAGTCGATGACATGATCGACACTGCCGGAACCATTTGTGAAGGGGCACAGCTCCTGCGGAAGGAAGGCGCTCGTCAGGTTTATGCCTGCGCCACCCACGCCGTCTTCTCGCCTCCCGCGATCGCGCGTCTCTCTAGCGGTTTATTTGAAGAGGTGATCGTCACCAACACCATTCCGATCGCCGAGGATAAGTGTTTCGATCAGCTCACGATTCTTTCAGTCGCCAATCTTTTAGGTGAAACGATCTGGCGGATTCACGAAGATAGCTCTGTCAGCAGTATGTTCCGCTAGGTTTCCTAGCTCCCCTTTCTCCAATTATTTCTGGAGGATAGAGCCATGGTGCGATTGAAAGTGTGGCAATGGGTCATCTTGGCAGCGCCGATCGTCAGCATCATCGGGTTTTTGATGATTGCCGCCGGGTTGCAGGTTCACGCTTGGGGGTTGAGCTGGATTTGGGCAGTGTTCACCCTAGTAATTGCAGGCTGGCAATGGCTGCTCGTCAAATGGACTCGCCCCATGATGATGCAGGTAGAGATGGCAGTTGCGGAAGCCAGCAAGGAGCTAGAGGTCGCCGGAGAACCGATCGCCCCTGGAAGCGATGCAGAGCGAGCTGAAACCGCCCTGCAAGCCATCCTCAAAACCACACAAACCGATCGTCCGCTGTGGGAAGACTGGTCAACTTTCTGGATGCGTTGTCAGGAATTGGTGGTGGCGATCGCTCAGATCTACCATCCTGAAGTGAAGTATCCGCTGCTAAATATCTACATTCCTCAGGCTTATGGACTGATTCGAGGCACGGTAGATGACCTCGACCAGTGGATGCAGAAGCTCTCGCCTGTCTTGGGTCAGGCAACGATCGCTCAAACGGTGCAAGCCTACGAGGTCTACCAAAAGCTAGAACCTTCTGCCCGTAGAGTCTTGCGGGTCTGGAGCTGGGCACAGTGGCTGCTCAATCCGGCGGCGGCAGTGGCAAGGCAAGCCAGCCAGCCCTACAGCAGTCGAGCCAGTCAACAGCTTTTGGCAAATCTTAGCCAAATGCTGCGGGAGGCGGCGTTGCGTAACTTGAGTCGGCAGGCGATCGCTCTCTACAGCGGCAGCACCTTACCCGACTCTTTTACGTCTACAGCCCAGGCTGTAGCACTCTCTCGCGCCTCTTTGCCTAAAACTCAAACCCTGCGCGAGATCCTCGCCCAAGCCGAACCTGTCGAACAAGTTGAGCAACAGCCTATCAATATTCTGCTGGTGGGACGCACCGGGGCTGGGAAAAGCAGCCTGATCAATACGCTGTTTCAGGCAGATCGAGCCGCCGTTGACATGTTGCCCAGCACCGATCGAATCCAAAGCTACCAGTGGCAATTTGAAAATGCCGTCCTGACGCTCTGGGACACACCAGGATACGAACAGGCAAACCGCGAAGATTTTCGAGATTTGGTGCTGGATTATGCCGCCACTGCTGACCTGCTGTTGCTGGTCACACCTGCCCTCGATCCAGCGCTGCAAATGGATGCCGATTTTCTCACCGATCTGAAGTCGGAAGCAGAGCTGCCGACGATCGCCATTGTCACCCAGGTCGATCGCCTACGCCCCATCCGCGAGTGGGAGCCTCCCTACGACTGGCAGTGGGGCGATCGCCCTAAGGAAAAAGCTATCCGAGAAGCAACTGAATATCGCGCTCAGATGTTAGGCGAGTTTTGCGATCGAGTTTTGCCGATAGTGCCAGGTAATTTCAGCGATGGGCGAGATGCCTGGGGTTCGGAGGCTTTATCCATTGCGCTTCTAGAAACGATCGCCCCTGCCAAGCAGCTCCGTCTGGCGCGATTTTTGCGCAACCTGGAAGCCCGTGCCCTTGCTGCCGCTCAGATCATCGATCGCTATACCTTTCAGATGACCACTACTCAGGGACTCACGGCACTGCTGAAAAGCCCTGTGCTTCAGTTTATTTCAACCATCTCGACCGGATCGCCTGCCCTCGCCTACCTGCTAGCCGAACAGATCCCCGTAGAGCAACTGCCGATCGTCATTGGTAAACTCCAAATGGCATACGATTTGTCAGTGCTGTTGAATACAGAAGGATACGCAATTAGCTTTGATTTGCAATCGCTCTGGTCACTTCTTTTGGATAACTCTAGTTCGCCCGATCGGAATGCTTTTGCCTTTGGTCACGCTCTTGTAGAATACTGGACTCAAAACCTGAAAATAGAACAGCTTAGAGATCGATTTGAATATTATCTTAAACAGATCTAAGCTGCTTATTTCGCTGCTGCAAGATCTGAATATCTTCCCAAAGGCGAATCCCTGTTGTAACTTTAGGATTAGCTCCAACGACAGAATATCTTGATAGCGTTAGGAAGCGATCTAGACTGGGGAAGCTTCTGACGGTGAACACATATATTTTAGACCTGCTGGTGATTGGCATCCTGCTGTTCACCGTAACGCTAGGCTCAGGCTGGATCACGCGATCGCCCTTCTCCTTTGCCTTCATCTACCTAATTGCCGGAATTGGTCTTAGCCCCTATGGATTTAACCTGATTCAGATCAGACCAGGTGCTGGATTTTTAGAGAAAGTTACCGAGATTGTGGTGCTCATTTCTCTGTTTAGTTGCGGACTTAAGATGAACCGCCCCCTAAATTTTCATGCTTGGGGTTCAACTGTGCGGTTGATTGGTCTACTGATGCCCATCTCTATCTTTGCGGTAGCGGCGCTAGGGCATTGGGTATTAAAACTTTCTTGGGGAGAAGCGACTTTATTGGGCGCAATTCTGGCTCCTACCGATCCAGTTCTAGCTTCAGAAAGTCAGCTTAATCATCCTGATGATCAAGACGGACTGCGATTTGGTCTTACTTCCGAAGGGGGACTGAATGATGCGTTGGCATTTCCGTTCATTTATTTTGGCTTGCACTGGCTAGAAGACGACAATTGGCAAGACTGGTTTGTGCAGTGGGTGGCGATCGATCTCATTTGGGCGATCGCCGCAGGTATCGGCATGGGCATTCTTATCGCTAGAGGTTCTGTCTGGGTTGATCGACATGTTCAAAAGCGCCTTCCTGTGAGTGAGGCAATGGAAGACTTCGTGGCGCTGAGCATTATCCTGATTACCTACGCCGCGACTGAGCTGGTGAATGGGTACGGATTTCTGGCAGTCTTTGTGGCAGGGATTGCGACTCAGCATTTCTACCGCAACCGTGAAAAGCGGTTAGCCCAGCTAGAATTCATTGAGCAATTTGAAAAATTAGCTGAGCTGGGCATGATTCTGCTGCTAGGCTCGATGCTCCGCGTTGAGCCGATGCTGCGCTTTGCAGCTCCTACGCTAATGGTGGGTGGACTGCTGTTACTTGTGATTCGTCCGATCGGCGCATGGATTAGCACGATTGGCGCAGGCTATGAACCTGACAAACGCTGGCTATTCGGCTGGTTTGGCATTCGTGGCGTAGGTTCGTTATACTATTTATTCTATGCAATGGGCGGAGGGCTTCAGGGCGATGTGGCAGAGATGATTGCCTGGATTACGCTAGGAACTGTTGTTCTTTCAATCCTCATTCATGGTACCAGCGCCACGCCTGTGATGAAATGGTACGAGCGGCGGATTGAAAGGAAGCGCGATCGCCTCAAGCAAGCGCTAACACAGGAATAGTCCTCTGAAGGTTACTGACTAGAGGTTACTGATTGGGGGATAACCGAACAGGCTTCCAGCGCTGTAACTTTCATGATTGGAGCGAATTTTACGCTCCTGCATTTTACTGATTTTCGTAATATTGCCCAAATCATTGCTGATTTCCCTTCTACATTTACATCCCAACACTTTACAATTGGCAATGTTGCCGTGAGAGTGGAGAAGGGTTCCATAAATATTTTTGGGGTTCTGAAATCCAGCCTGCATGGGTTGCAAAAGCAACGCTAACTGCCTTCAGATGGCGTTTGCAGGAGGTCACCAGCGGTCACATTTAATTTAGAGAGCAACTATGAAAGACCTGACTCGTTATCGAAACATCGGCATCTTCGCCCACGTGGATGCAGGTAAGACGACCACAACTGAAAGAATTCTAAAACTTACCGGAAAGATCCACAAGATTGGTGAGGTGCATGAAGGTGCGGCAACGACGGACTTCATGGAGCAAGAGCAAGAGCGGGGGATCACCATCCAATCGGCTGCGACTACCTGTTTCTGGAACGAGCATCAGCTCAACATTATTGACACTCCGGGTCACGTCGATTTCACCATTGAGGTTTACCGTTCTCTCAAGGTGTTGGATGGCGGCATTGGCGTGTTCTGTGGTTCAGGTGGCGTAGAGCCACAGTCTGAAACCAACTGGCGCTATGCTAACGACTCCAAGGTGGCGCGGATTATCTACGTCAACAAGCTCGATCGCACGGGTGCAGATTTCTATCGCGTCGTTAAGCAGGTTGATCAGGTGCTTGGGGCAAAGCCCATGGTGATGGTGCTGCCGATCGGCGTTGAGGAAAAGTTCACGGGCGCAGTCGATTTGCTGACGCGCAAAGCCTGGATTTGGGATGACTCAGGCGACCCGATGGGCTACGAGATCACCGACGTGCCTGCCGATATGGTTGATCAGGTTGAGAAGTATCGCGAACAGCTTGTCGAGCTTGCCGTTGAGCAGGACGACGTGCTGATGGAGCAATATCTGGAAGGAGAAGAACCTAGCATTGAAGACCTGAAGCGATGCATTCGCAAAGGTACGCGCGATCTGGCGTTTTTCCCCACCTATTGTGGCTCGTCCTTCAAGAACAAGTGCGTGCAGCTGGTGCTGGATGCTGTTGTGGATTACCTGCCTAACCCAATGGAAGTCACGCCTCAGCCTGAGGTAGACCTAGAGGGCAATGAAACGGGCGCGTTTGCCATCGTTGACCCAGAGAAGCCTCTACGGGCGCTGGCGTTCAAAATCATGGACGATCGCTTTGGGGCGTTGACCTTTACACGCCTCTACTCCGGCAAATTGTCCAAGGGCGATACTATCCTCAACACCTATACAGGTAAAACTGAGCGGATCAGCCGTCTGGTGGAAATGCACGCCAACTCTCGCGAAGAGATTGACTCGGCTCAGGCGGGCGATATCATTGCGATCGTCGGCATGAAGAACGTGCGCACTGGACACACCCTTTGTGACCCTAAGCACCCGGCAACTTTAGAACCCATGGTATTCCCTGATCCCGTCATTTCCATCTCGGTGAAGCCGAAGGTGAAGGGAGGCGAGGAGAAAATGGGCGCGGCGCTGAGCAAGATGGTGCAGGAAGATCCGTCTTTCCACATGGTGACGGATGAGGAAAGCGGCGAGACCATTCTCAAGGGCATGGGCGAACTTCACCTAGATATTAAGGTGGACATTCTCAAGCGGACTCACGGAGTCGAAGTCGAAGTGGGCGAACCTCAAGTCGCCTATCGCGAGTCGATTACGAAGCGGCTGGAAGATGGCTACGTTCACAAGAAGCAGTCGGGCGGATCGGGTCAATATGCCAAGATCAACTACATCATTGAGCCAGGTGAAGTTGGTAGCGGTTTCGTGTTTGAGTCCAAGGTGACGGGGGGCAGCGTGCCCAGAGAATACTGGCCAGCCGTTCAAAAAGGCTTTGAGAGCTGTATTGATAAAGGTGTGCTGGCGGGTTTCCCCTGCATGGACTTGAAGTTTACCTTGACAGAAGGAGGCTTCCACCCTGTGGATTCATCGGCGATCGCCTTTGAAATCGCCGCTAAAGCTGCCTATCGTCAGTCGCTTCCCAAAGCAGGGCCTCAGTTGCTTGAGCCGATCATGGCGGTCGATGTCTTTACCCCAGATAGCTATATGGGCGATGTCATCGGCGACTTGAATCGTCGTCGCGGCATGATGAAATCTCAGGAGACTGGGCAGACAGGCGCGCGCATCAAGGCTGATGTGCCGTTGAGTGAAATGTTTGGCTACATTGGCGACCTGCGCACCATGACTTCTGGACGCGGACAGTTCTCAATGTCGTTCTCGCACTACTCACCTTGCCCTAGCAACATTGCGACAGAGGTGATTGAGGAAGCGAAAGCGCGTCAGGCTGCCGCTTCGTAGCTGTGGCTGAGATCACATAGAACCCTAAAGCTTCCTGATTGGCTGACAGCCAATCAGGAAGCTTTGCATTTATGGGCTTCATAGCAACCACCAAGGCGGATAAGACGGGGACATTTAGGGTGAGGGCACGAAGCGCCCCACCCTAAATGTCCTAAGCAAACTAGCGACGGCTACATAATCAAAATCTAAAATGCCACACGCTATGGAGTTGAATTCTCTACCCACTGAAGTGATTCTGGGCGATCGGTCAACTTTGGGACATCTTCATCTGAATTGGAATCCTCAGCCTGGGGCCTACCTGGAAGTTGAAGGACAGACCTACCTGGTTTTAGAACGGAGGCATCGCTACAGACTAAGTGCTGGACATTATCATCTGCATCAGATTGTGCTTCAGGTTCAGAAATTTGATGCTCCTACAGAGAGCAGCTTGCTGAACGGGCGCTGGGTCGTGGGCGATATTTCCTGCTTATACAATGCCCGATCTGAACTGTTGCGCTGTACTGTTAATCCTAGCGGCCCCTGCGATCGATGCCCTGACTATCAGCCTTTGCTGAACGAAGCCTGACTCATGGCTCTATGTAAGAGGCGAACCAAAGCAGAAAAATTTGAATCTAAATTAAGCCCACAGGCTCTCTCTAAAGCGCTGCCAGAGATGGTTGTCAGGTGAAATTTGCATAGCCTTCTCTAGGTCAAGGACAGCAGCCTCGATTTGTTCAAGCTGTACCAGGGTTGCGGCTCGATTGGCGTAGGCATCTGCCAGATTGGGGTTACACTCGATCGCATGAGAGAAATCTAGTAGCGCTCCCGAAAAATCTGTGGATCGATAATACGCAACGCCGCGATTTGTCCATAGCGTTGCATGTTTGGGGGCAAAATTAATCGCTTGGCTTAAGTCTGCGATCGCCTTAGCAAACTGCTGCGTTTCCAAAAATAGGAAACTTCGATCCCAGTAAAAGAACATATTTTGAGGATTTCTGGCGATTGCTCGTTCATAAAAAAGCAGCGCCAATGCCAGCGCGTCGCTTTGAGTTTCACGCACTTTAGAAGCATTGAGCTGCATATCTAGGGCATGGCTAAAATCACAAACTGCGACATGTAGCTTTAGCAAATTTTTGTACAATTTACCGCGAGGGATAAAGGTAGGAACATAGAGAAGCTGTAGAGGGGCTGCGGTTGAAGCCATCGAATGTGGCTGCCATTGAGGCTGTGGACTTTCGGGCTGTGATTCCGGCTGTGAATCCAGCGTCAACAAGATCATTGACTGATTAAAGTAAGACCAAAAGCCAGAGGGATTGAGCCGAATAGCTTTGCCAAAATCAGCGATCGATCGCTCCATTTCACCTAGCTTGTTGTACAACATACCTCGGTTGAAATATAGGGCAAAGTGAGCGGGAGATAGCTCTAGCGCTCGGCTCAGATCGTCTAGCGCGTGAGGATAGTTGCCTCTAATGGAGTGGGCAATCGATCGATTGGCGTAGGCGCAAACCGAGTTGGAGTCATGCAGCAACGCCTGCGTAAATGCGGTAATAGCAGAATCCAAAGATTTCTGCTGTAGATTCATAATTCCTTTCTGAATTAAGGAATCGGCCATTATGGGTTGATTCATCATGCCGTACTCCTTTAAGAAACTAAATTATGACTTCGGTTGAGCACTAAGCCATCCTGCACATAAATAATTCTTTGTGCCTGATGAGCAATATCGGGTTCATGGGTGACGATCGCAATTGTGATTCCCTGCTGGCTTAACTCTGCCAGCAGACCCATTACTTCCTGGGAGGTTTTTTGATCGAGCGCCCCTGTAGGTTCATCTGCCAGGATGAGCGCTGGGTCGTTGACTAACGCACGGGCAATTGCCACTCGCTGCTGCTGACCGCCTGAGAGCTGGCTGGGACGGTTTAACAGGCGATCGCCCAATCCCACCTTGAATAGCACTTCGGTCGCGCGATCGCGGCGTTGGGCAAGGGGCAAACCTCCATAGACCATGGGCAGCATGACGTTTTCTAGTGCAGTAGAGCGGGTTAACAGATTGAATTGTTGAAAGACAAAGCCAATCTGCTGATTGCGGATATACGCTAGCTGATCGTCGTCTAGGGTCGTCAGGTCAACACCGTTGAGCGTGTAGTTGCCGCTTGTGGCGCGATCGAGACAGCCGATGATATTCATCAGCGTAGACTTCCCCGAACCCGACATGCCCATGATGGCAACATATTCACCTGGGGCGATCGATAGATCAATGCCTTTAAGTACAGGAACATCCAGTTCTCCCAGGCGGTAATTTTTAGTAATTCTCTGCATCTGAATCATGGGTCTAACCTATTCACTTCTTAGCGCTACAATTGGGTCAAGCTTTGCTGCACTTTGTGCCGGAATCACACCTGCCAGTACGCCAATGCCCACCGAGAGCGCCAGCCCAGCCACGATTGAATCCGCTGAAATCACTAGGGGAATACTCAGTGCCAGGGAAGCTCCGACGGAAACTCCGATGCCAAATACCACACCAATCCCCCCCCCGATCGCTGAAACCACCACTGCCTCTACCAAAAACTGGCTCAGAATAGCGCTGCGGGTGGCTCCTAACGCCTTACGAATCCCGATCTCGCGGGTGCGTTCCACCACCGAAACCAGCATAATATTGGCAATGCCAATGCCGCCCACGACCAGAGAAATACCGGCGATCGCTGTCACCATTACTGTAAACAGGCTAATGATGGTTCCCAAAGTGCTAATTAAATTGACCTGATTGATGATATTAAAATCATCGGCTTGAGGGGGATAAATGTCATGCCGCAATCGCAGTAAATTGCTTACCTGAAATTGTGCAGCATCAAGCTGATCGGTTGCCTGAGTAGACAGAACAAACCCCGTAATGGCGATACCAGATAGAGCATTATTTCCTACCAGTTCTGCCGACATCGTGCTTAAAGGAATGTAAACCGAGTCATCTTGATCCTGAATACCGCCAGCCCCCTTTGACTCCATCACGCCCACAACCCGGTATCGCTTGCCCTGAATTCGAATATCCAGACCGATCGCATTCTCTTGGCTAAAAAGCTGGTCGCGTACTTTCGATCCCAAAACTGCAACAGACAGGGCAGCATCGAGTTCATCTTGAGTGAAGAACTGTCCCTGCTGAGGATAAATATTTTTGACTTTAGAATAATTGAGATCCGTTCCAATAATGGTGGTTGTTGTATTTTTTGAGTCATACACGACCTGCGTATTTACCTTTTGCAGATAGGCAGACACCGCATCCGCCATCGTTACCTGCTCCGCGACAACTTTGGCATCTTCCCAAGTTAAGGTTGATGCTGAACCTGTTCCCTGACTGATGCCTCCTCGGCTGCTTGCTCCAGCCATAACGGTGAGAACATTTGATCCCAATGACTCAATTTGCTGCTCAACAGATTTCTGCGCGCCGCGTCCTACCGAAGTCACTGTGATGACTGCACCAATGCCAATAATCATTCCCAGCATCGTTAGTCCAGTGCGTAAGCGATTGCTCCGTAATGAATCGATCGCCATGCCAAAAACTTCAATCATTGAAGGGGAATAGGCATGATTAGAGGAAGGGATTGACATGAGATTTTCCTGTAGATTTCACCCGTAAATTTCACTAGAAGCGCGGCGGCATAAGTCCGCCTGATGTCGATTTAGCGCTAGGCGGTGGGCTAACCAACACGTTCTCTCCTGCCTCCAAACCAGAACGAGCTTCGGTCTGTGTTTCCACAGTTGCCCCTGTCTCAATCGGCTTAAAAATTACCTGACGATCGCTCGTTTCAACATAAACACCTGTGCTGCTATCTTGGCGAACGATCGCCACGGTCGGAACAAGCAGCACGTTATTTAGCTGACCCACGGCAAAGGAGACATCGACATTCATCCCCGATCGCAGTAAGTTTTGCGGATCAGATAGAGAAACCTTGACTTCAAAACTGGTGACGTTTTGCTCGACAGTAGACTGGGGAGAAATTTCTGTAATGCTTCCGGCAAAAGTTTTGTCTGGATAGGCATCTGCCCGAATTACCGCCCGTTGCCCGATTCGCATTCGGGCAATATTGGTTTCTGCCACATTTGCCACCACTTGGTTCTTAGAAGCCAACGACAGAATGGAAGATGAGGTCGCAGAAAATTCTGAGCTTGCCGCCGTTGTCGGCGCAACAAAAGCTCCCGGATCAGCATATTTCCGAATCACCGTGCCGCTAAAAGGCGCACGAATCACCGTTTCATCGACCTGGATCTGGATATTTTGCAGCGAACCTTTCGCAGAAACTACGTCTGCCTCAGCTGCCGCAATGTCTTCTGAGCGAGATCCAGCCTGCTGCAATGCCAAAGACTGCTGGGCTTGCTTCACTTGAGCTTGGGCACTGTCTCGATTGGCACGAGAGCTTTCTAAATCTCGGAGGGCGATCGCACGAGCATCATACAGGTCTTGATCCTGCTGCATGGTTAATTCCGCTTGCCTCAGCTTAGCCTCTGCCTCGTCGAGTTGGGCTTGGGCGCTGGCAATATCCTCTGGACGATTTCCCGCCCTTATTTTCTGTCGGTTGGCTTCCGAGGAGGCAAGCTGTCCCTGCGCCTGGGCGAGCTGACCTTGGAGGCTAGAGTCATCCATATAAGCAAGAATCTGCCCCTCTTGGACGGTATCGCCCACGTTCACCAGCAGGGTTTTAAGGGTACCAGAAGACTTGGGGCTGACATTAATCGATCGCTCCGGATCAACGCTGCCATTGGCAGTAATCGTGAGGGGAACGCTTTGCCGTTTTACAGGCACCGTTTTCACCTCCTGCTGACTTGCCAACTGAGGCGCTAGCACCCACTGCCGATAGACCATGGCTCCCCCTGTCAGTAGAGCTAGGAGAATGAGCGATCGAGTGAGCCAAGGTGTCACCCTAAAGGATTTTCTAAAACCTTGAGCTAATGTTTTGTTCTCTAATTTCTCGCTCTCTAGCTTGTTGCTTTCTAAGGGTGTGATACCTGAATGCGGTTTGTCGAAGGTCATAATGACTCTGCTGAAGTTGAAATAAACCTACTGGTGCAGGTCAGGTCATTCATAGCCCCCATGAATTCCGTCGCTGCACGAGTAGGCTAAGTATCTCTTGGTTGTGATGTCACATCTCTGCAACACTCACATCCTAGGAGTCCATACCGTTAAACCACATGAACCAAATCTCCTAAATCTAGTAGGACTAAAGTCCTAGATCACAACGGGACTTTAGTCCTAAGTCTTCAGTGAAAAGATAGGCATTTCAACCCTAGAACGCACTGGTCTGTCTGGCATACACTGTGAATAGGCAAAAGCTTAATAGGCAAAAGAATTAGGCAAGTCGTGTTTCCTCATCTCATCTGCTAATGGATTGTTGATGGCTTAAAGGCTGTGTGAATCTTTCAAGCCATCAACAACCAACGTGTTATTCGTACTCTCGCTACAGTATTTCCCGATCGCCTCTCTTCCCTATGACATCCTGCCGATCACTTTCATGCTGCCTAAAGTCTTAAAACCGCTCGTTTCACAGCCTCTCAATCATCCATTTCGCCTGTTGCTTTATTTGGAGTGGCTGTTGCTGGGATTTGCGAGCTTATCCCAAATTTTACCTGTTCCGTTTGATGTAGCTTTACGGTTACCGGGGCTACCTTTGCTGTGGATTTTTATCTTTGGGCTAATGGGTCTGAGGTTACCAACTGAGCGATCGCGTCATCAGGCTCTGTATATTGGAGCAGAGTTTGGCTTAATTTGGCTAACGATTGTGACAGGGGGAGCCTTTGTCACTCTACCCATACTGATAGCGATCATCATGATCCGAAGCTGTCAAATGTTTCAGCGGTCAGGGCGGTTAGGCGTTGCGATCTTAACTTTCGTAGGGCTTCTGTTGGTCACTGCCCAACAGAGTCAGATGCAAGATCCAATGTTGGAAGCCTTCAAGAATATGCAGACTAAAGCGTTGCCCAGCGACGCTGAGATTTTACCGCTTAAGTTCACTGTAGCTTTCTCCTTTGGGCTGTTGATATTTGCCCTGTTGCTACTGGTCAATAGCCTATTGGCAGAGCATGATAGCCGCACACAATTGACGATCGTCAATGATAAACTGCGTCAGTACGCCCAAAGCGCTCAAGACCAGGCGACCTTGCAAGAGCGCAACCGCATTGCCCGCGAAATTCATGACACGCTGGGACATGCGCTGACCGCCCAGAGCATCCAGCTTGAAAATGCGCTCATGTTTTGCCCAACCGATGCCGAAAAAACTCAGGCTTTTCTGATCGAAGCCAAACAGCTCTGTTCTCAGGCCCTACATGATGTGCGGCAGTCGGTGGCAACATTGCGATCGAATCCGTTGCTCGGTCGTCCATTGCAGGAGGCAATTGCCCTTGCCATTCAAGAATTTCATCAAACGACAGGTATTACTCCTACCCATACTCTTCATCTCTCCAGCCCTTTGTCCGCCGACATCAGCACGACGCTCTACCGCATCATTCAGGAGGCGCTGATGAATATCTACAAGCACAGCAGCGCAACGCAAGTCGCTATTCATCTGCAAGAGAGTGAGAAGGAAATTACGCTATGGATTGAGGATAACGGCTGCGGGTTTCATCCTGACCAAAACACAACTGGATTTGGCATCCAGGTTATGCACGAGCGAATTTTGGCAATGAATGGCGAGTTTCATCTGGTCAGCCAGCCCGGTGCCGGATGTTTGATTACCGCGCAGGTTCCTCTCGATCGCCGATCGCGGAGGACGCTATGATTCGGGTGCTGTTGGTAGACGATCAGCAAATCATTCGGCAAGGACTGCGAAGCTTGCTAGATGCCAAGCCCGATCTTCAGGTCGTGGGCGAAGCCGAAAATGGGCAGGCGGCAATTTCTCTGCTAGAACGTTGGGCGATCGATCCTGGTTCAACGCCCCCGCCTGATTTAGTGCTGATGGATATCCGGATGCCCGTCATGGATGGAGTCACCGCCACTCGGCTAATCGGTGAACAGTTTCCTGAGATTAAAGTTTTGGTGCTCACCACATTTGATGATGATGAATATGTGCTGCAAGCTATGCGATTTGGAGCAAAGGGCTATCTACTCAAAGACACCCATTCTGAAGAGCTGGCTCAGGCGATTCGATCGATCCACAAAGGCTGCACCCACATGGGTCCTGGCTTGTTTGAAAAAGTGATCGCCATGTCTGCGCCTGCTTCTCAGCCGATCGCCCAACCCCCCGAAATTATGGCGCTAACCCTGCGAGAACGGGAGGTGCTACGGCAAATTGTCTCAGGAGCCAGCAACCGAGAAATTGCCGAAGCGCTATACATCTCTGAGCGCACCGTCAAAAATCACGTGACCAGCATTCTCAGCCGATTAAACCTGCGCGATCGCACCCAGGCCGCCCTTTTTGCCAGCGCTTTTTTGCCCCACAAAAACCCCCATTAACTTAGCAATAGTTGAGAGTCCGTTGTTGGAAGATTTTATGTTGTGAGGCGAGCGAAGCTCGCCTCACAACATAAAATCTTCAATTGCCGAGTTAATAACTCACTGCTGTCGCCGAAGTATTTTGTGGGGCATTTTGTGGAGTATTTTGCTTGAGTATTCCATCTTCCATGTACACAATACGATCGGCAATATCCAAAATCCGGTTGTCGTGAGTCACCATGAGAATAGTGCAGTTCTGCTCCTTCGCCAGTTTCTGCATCAAAGTCACTACTTCTCGACCTGATTTGCTATCAAGAGCAGCAGTTGGTTCATCGGCTAAAACCATTTGAGGATGGCTCACAAGGGCACGCGCGATTGCCACACGCTGTTTTTGTCCGCCAGATAAATTATCGGGATAATAATTTAGGCGATCGCTCAGCCCTACCTGTTCTAGCATCTCGGCTGAACGAGTCTGCATCTCTGCGGTCGAAAGATCGAGGTGAAGTTCTAAGCCCATCTTGACATTCTGAAGAGCAGTCAGGCTGCTATGCAAATTGTGTGCCTGAAAAATGTAGCCATGGTGTCGTCTTGCCTCGGTGAGCTGTTTAGCCGTTGCGCCGCAGAGTTCTTGACCCAACACCTGTAGGCTGCCAGACTGCGCCGATCGCAAGCCCCCCACTAGCGTCAGCAAAGTGGTTTTGCCTGAACCTGATGGCCCCGTCATAATGACGATTTCACCGCTATTGATTTCGAGGTTGATATCAAACAGAACCTGTCTCTGCAATTGACCTTGACCAAAATAGTGATCGAGATGTTGAACGGAAATAGCGATCGCCATGATGTTTTCTCCTGAACTCTTCTAGAAGCCTCCTGCAACAATTCCTCTAAAACATGTCAGCCGGATCAGCCGATTGCAGCTTGCGGGTGGCGATCGCGCCAGATACCATACACATGACGATCGTGAGTATTAGAACCAGCACCGCTCTGGCGAATGTCATATAGATGGGTAACGCAGTGGCTTTGGCGGCTAGGGCATAAAGACCGATCGGCAGCACAACGCCAGGAATAAATCCTAGAACTGCCAGAATAATCGCTTCCTCAAATACGATGCTCAGCAGATAGGCATTGTGATAGCCCATTGCTTTGAAGGTCGCGTATTCTTTGAGATGGGAGTTCACGTCGGTTGACAGCACTTGATAGGCAACCACGACTCCAACCACAAATGCCATTGCAGTCCCTAGACCGAAAATGAATCCAACGGGGCTGGCTGTTTTCCAGTAGTTTTCCTCGAACTGCACAAATTCCTGAGCCGTTAACACGCGAACATCTTCTGGCAGATGAGACTTCAGAGCCAAGGCGACCTGCTGTGGATCGGAGCCAGGTTTTAGTCGAATCAGTCCGAGGCTGACGCTAGCCGCATCTCGGCGGGGAAACAGGCGTAGAAAAGTCTGATCGCTCGCCATCAGGCTAGCATCTGCTCCAAAGGATGCGCCTAAGGTAAACAAACCCCCGATCGTCAGAGTCCGGCGCTCAACTTCAGTCGTAACTGTCTTTCCCTGGTCAATTTGGGCAATCGCTTCTGCATACTCGCCTCTGGCACCGCGATCGAAGAGCACAACGTCAGGGAGCTTGATTTTGTCAAGCTGTTGGTTGACTTCTGGCAAGTCGAAGGCAGGGCGATCGGGGTCAAAGCCCAGCACCTGTACGGTGGCATTGAGACGAGTTTGAGGGTTTTTCCAGGTCAGGCTGTTGATATACAGTGCCCCTGCGGACTGTACGCCTGGAACATCCATGGACTGGAGCAGCCGCCGCCGCGAAAAAGTGGATAGATTTTGCAGGTTAAGAGCCTTGGGGCTGAGCAAAACAATGTCTGCTAACATGGCGCGATCGACGCGAGTATTACTGTCATACAGAGCGTTTTGAAAGCCAAGCTGCATAAACATCAGCACATCGGCAAACGCAATTCCGGCTAGTGCCACCAGAAGGCGACCTTTTTCGTGCCTGAGCTGTAGCCATCCCAACGGAGTGCGGCGCTGAAGCTGTTGAATCAATTTCATTTTCATCATGGCTCAATCACTACCTGGATTTGCAGATTGGTGAACTTGGCGGCTTTTTGGCTGGAGGCGTTGTCTAGCGTTGCGTGAACTTCAATCACTCTGGCATCAATGTTGCTGCTGGGGTCGGTATTGACGATCGTCTGTCGGCGCACCTGCGAACCGACTCGCTCAACAGTTCCTGTTAATTCCCCCGGAATGGCATCGCTTGTGATCCGGACGCGTTGCCCAGGACGCACTTTTCCGATATCGCTTTGATACACTTCGGCAATCACCTGCATCTGCTGAGTCTGCCCAATTTCTACAATGCCGTCTGTCGAGACAACTTCGCCCGATCGCGTGTGGATATACAGCACTTCGCCATCTATGGGCGATCGCACAAAGGTTTGATCGAGGCTTGCCTTTGCCTGATTACGAGCGGCGATCGTCCGATTCACCTCAGCTTGAGCCGAACGAATATCTACAGGGCGCACCTCGGCAATTTGAGACAGCGTGCCTTCTGCTTTACTCAGCTCTTGTGGACTCGTAGAACGAATGCGATCGAGGGTGGCTTCAGCCTCTTGTAAAGACTTTTGGGCGGTATCCAGCGTCAATCGCTTGCTGTCGCGTTGAGAAGCCGCAGTCGCCCCCTCCTGATACAGCGATTGGTAGCGCTCATATTCAGTCTGAGCATTTTGCACCTCGGACTGCAACCGAGCCACGGTTGCTGCCTGAGCCTCAATGCTGCCCTGATTTTCTGCTCTCAGTCGAGCAATTTCGGCACGCTGGGCTGCAATCTCGCCCTGTTTGGCTCCGGCTTGGGTCACGTCAAGTTTCGCCTGAGCCACGTTCACTTGCTCTTGAGCTTCTGCTAGGGCAGCCTCCAGCCGATCGTTTGAGTCTAAAATCGCGATCACCTGACCTGCTTTGACGCGATCGCCTTCCTTCACCAGCAGACGATCAACCCGATTTTCTTGACTTGATGTTGGCGCTGAAAGTTTAATCACTTCGCCGCGAGGTGCCAGTCGCCCCAGCGCTGTCACGGTTTTAATTGCCGACTCGTTTACCGCCATGGCTTCAGGGGGAGCGGATGAAATGGAATAGCGCCATGCCACGCCGCCAACGCATAGCGCGATCGCTGCAACGATGATCCAGAAGGAGTTTTGAGTTTTTGAGAGTTGAACCTTTGAAAGTGAATTTCCCTGAATAGTGGCATTTTGTACAGTATTTTTCATGGCATTTTGCACAGCGCCTCCTTGCTGAAGTGTTAAACTACTCGGTTTAGTCTAAAAGCATAACACTAAACTAGACCGAGTAGTATAGTATTGTCAAGGTATAGCTATCGCCAGTTTGCTAAAAATGTCCCCGCCTCAATCGCCAAGGCAGTTGCTATAAAATTTATTGTTCAGCTTTAAGATTCAGCTTTAAGAAAATGGACTCAAAATACGACACCATGAAACAGTCAAAACCTAAGCGCACGGACAGACAGCTCTCGTCAGAGAAAACTGAAGCCATTCTAGAAGGGGGAATGCAGGAGTTTTTGACCTATGGCTATGCGGCAACCAGCATGGATCGGGTCGCGATCGCTGCAAAAGTCTCGAAAGCCACGGTGTACAGCCACTTCCAGGACAAAGAAAGTCTGTTTGTGGGGCTGATTCAGCGTCTAGTTGAGCAAAAATTTCAATCTATTTTTGGTGCTAGTGAGGCTCAAGTTTTGCAAGCTGCGCCTCAAATTGTGCTCAGAGAGTTTGCCAACCGAGCCTTGGATATTGGCGTAAATGAGCCACAATTCCTGAACTTCATGCGGCTAATTTTGGGGGAATCGGCAAGATTTCCACAGTTGGCTCGCGCGTTTGTGAGCAATATTGAGCAGACTGCGTTTAGGAAGCTATGCCAATACTTCACAAACTGTCCTCATTTAAAGTTGTCTGACCCCGAAGCAACGGCACGTATTTTTGTGGGAGCGATCGTACATTTTTTGATCGTTCAAGAGATGCTGCACGGCAAGGATATTGTGCCGATGGAACGCGATCGCCTGATCACTAACCTGATCGAGTTAATCACAGGACAACCCTAAATTTCCTTCACCCTAAATTTCTCTCACAGTTAGCACAACCGCCGATCGGGCCTCTGTTCGATACTTATTCGATCTGATGACAGGGGATTCTGTTAGAGTAATGTCCTCTGGACTTGCCAACGCGGTGTCAATTACCCGAAACCAAGCCTCTCCGCGATCGAGGGGAGGCAGCTCAAACGTCAGCGATTCCCAGTAGGCATTCAAAATCACATGGAGATGTTCTCCTGCTTCAGGATGGCGCAGGGTAAATGCCAAACTGTGAGAACCTTCGCCCCAATCTGGTTCTCCTAACTCGATCCCGTGCCAAACAATATGAGGCTTTGAGCTAGCAAATGTGACAGCTAAAATTTCCTCACAGCGAAAGATTTTCAGCGACTGGACGAAGTGAATCAACAGTCGAGTAAACCGATGGAAATCAGACTGTTTTTTGAGGTCATCCCAGTTGAACCAGCTTAGCTCACTGTCCTGACAGTAAGCGTTGTTGTTGCCCTGTTGCGATCGCCTCACCTCATCCCCCATCAGCAGCATGGGTGTACCCTGCGACATCATCAGAATTGTTAGCAGATTTTTCATCTGACGGTTTCGCAGTCGCTCTATTTCTGGATTTTGCGTTTCTCCTTCCTGTCCACAGTTCCAGCTATGGTTGTCGTTACTGCCATCCCGACTTTCTTCTTTATTGGCTTCGTTGTGCTTTTGATTATAGGACACCAAATCATTCAGCGTGAAACCATCGTGACAGGTGATAAAGTTAATGCTGCGATTGGGTTCGCGATCGAGTGCTGGGTAGATATCTGGACTGCCCATAATCCGTGCCGCCAGCTTGCTCACCATTCCTTCATCCCCTCTGACGAATCGCCGCACATCATCCCGAAAGGGACCATTCCACTCGGCAAAGCGATCGCCTGCAAACGAGCCGACCTGGTACAGCCCCGCCGCATCCCAGGCTTCGGCAATCACCTTGGCATTCACCAAGATGGGATTAGAATCGATCGCCCACAGCAAAGGCGGATCTTCTAGAATATGTCCCGATCGACTCCGAGAGAGAACCGATGCCAGATCGAACCGAAACCCGTCTACATGCATTTCGGCAACCCAATATTGTAAGCAGTCGATGATGAGACGGGCTACGACTTCGTGATTGGTTTTGACGGTATTTCCGCAACCGCTATAGTTGGCATAGAGCGCCAAATTATTTTCGTCAAGAATGTAATAGGACGTATTCGCTAACCCTCGAAAAGACAGCGTTGCACCCTCATGATTTGCCTCTGCTGTATGGTTAAATACCACATCTAGGATGACTTCGATTCCGGCTTTGTGCAATGCCTTAACCATATCTCGGAACTCATCTACTGCCGCCAGCGGATCGCGGCAGGAGCTATACTGCATATGGGGAGCGAAAAAGGCGATCGTGCTGTATCCCCAGTAGTTTGTCAATCCAGGGCGCACGTCTTGTTCATCAAATTGGTGGATGGGCAGCAGCTCCACTGCGGTAACCCCTAACTCTTGAAGGTAAGGAATTTTTTCAATAAGTCCGGCATAGGTGCCACACTTGCTAGGCGTTACTCCAGAACTAGGATGCTTGGTAAACCCCCCCACATGCAGCTCATAAATCACGGTCTGGGAGTAGGGAGTGCGCAGAGGTTTATCTCCTTCCCAGTTATAGTGATGCTCTTCTAGCGGCTGATCTCCTTCCCAGTTGTAGAGGCTAGAATCTACGACAACGCCTCTGAGCGCAGAGGCACAGTTGTCTCCGGGAAGAATTGCTGCCTCTCGGCTGTAGTGTTCCCAGCCCACGATCGCCCTAGCATAGGGATCAAGCAGCACTTTTTGCGGATCAAAGCGCAAGCCCTGTTCGGGCGCATAGGCTCCGTATGCCCGATAGGCGTAAATTTGTCCCGATCGCACTCCTGTAATAAACACATGCCAGTAGTGAAATGTTCGGTTTACTTTAGGATCGAGCCGTATCACTCGTGCGGGCTGTGGATCATTCGGTTCGTCAAACAATAGCAGTTCTAGATAGGCTGAATGCTTTGCGTAAATGCAAAAATTTGTTCCACCCAAGCGCACTGTTGCACCTAATGGAAAGCTGAGACCGGGTAAAACATCTTCAGTCATGCTGACTGCTCCTACAATGTCCAGGAATTTTTGAAGGGGTCGCGCTGAATTTCATCCAGTGTCACACACAGGTGAGCAGCCTCAGCGTCCGATCAATGGACAATACTGCCCTATTGTAAAGGATGGGGTGTCTCTATTTGATTGCAGAAATTGGTATTGACTTACATTAATAGTTGAAGGACTGAAAGGCGATCGCCTCCTGCAACCTCTCACCTCAGAGCCGATCGCGAAGAATCCTTGCCCTGACTCTGCATCACCTGAGAGAAGCGCGATCGCCTTTTAATCACTGCTAATCCTCAGATTCTCTGAAGGTGCAAGATAGTTAACCTAAGCGAAGGGATCGCTCCCTCCGCTCGGTCGGGTAAGGTTCGAGCGTCACCGCTCTCCCCTCCCCTAAGAACGCAGCATGAGGGTTTCCCACTCACTGCGCTCAAGCCTTACTTCAAGCCTGTTTCATTCAACTTGGACT
>JAHHHD010000011.1 GCA_019359505.1 Drouetiella hepatica Uher 2000/2452
CCGCCTTTAACGGCTTCGATTGCTTTTTGGCGCAGGTCGTAACTGTAAGGAGCAGGCATAGTCGTATTTGAACGCTTCTCTACCTCTACAATAATGTCCTAACTCGTTCTCGTAGCGCTATATTGCTTACTTAAGAGGATATCTGAAAAGTATCAAATGTTCTGCATTCGCCCCCCAACCCCCAATTCTGGGGGACTTTCGTTCGCTTGCGTGTGCGAAGCACGTAGCCAGTTCCTATTCAAAGTCCCCCAGAATTGGGGGATTTAGGGGGCGGTTCGGGTAGCAAATTACACTTCTCAGACATCTTCTAAGGGATTTAGACGCACATAGCGCACTTTCTAAATACCCTTTAAGGACTAGCCTAACGCTCAGCTTAGAGTAGCCGGAAGATGAAGGGATAGCGGAAAGACTGTTCAGGAACGCTGAGGCATTGAACGATCGCCCAAGCCGACAGACCACAATGCACCAAGAACCAAACGCCGTTGGCGAGTCCAAAGGTCAGAAATGAGATGGGAATCAAGAGAAGACTGTAGAGCCAAACATTGAAGTGAAAGTTAATCGCTTCTTTTGCATTTTCTTTGACGACCGGGTCTTCTGTGACAAACAGAATGGCGATCGGAATTCCGATAGAAATCACCAGCGAACTCAGAAAAATAGAAGCGTGAGAGAGGCTCGATAGCAGCTTACGTTTATCAGAATCGTACAAACCTTCCATGGTAATCCCCTTATAGCTGAGCGTTTTAATGCTTCTTGTTAACTGAGTTATTAGCTTATATGGTACTGGGTGCTCAGGGGTTACAGATAGTAAAGTTTACCGAACACCTAGGGCGGCAATCTGCGAGATTTTGGCTGAATCTAAAACCTCTAGGCAACCCTAATGAGCTTTATCAGCAGAGCGCCGGAGCGATCGCTTCTCTAATATCTTGTACCAGTTGGTCGATTCGATCTTGAGTTGAGTTCCAGGAACACATGAAGCGAGCGCCGCCCACGCCAATGAACGTGTAGAACAGCCAATTTTTGTCCCTCAGTTGCTGAATGACGGCTTCTGGCAAGGTAACAAACACTGCATTTGCCTCGCGGGGAAACATCAGCTCAACACCCTCAATTTCTAGCAGCTTTTTCTCCAGATAAGCCGCACAGCGATTGGCATGTCGCGCATTTTTAAGCCATGCGCCAGTTTCCAGCAGACCTAGCCAAGGTGCGGCAATGAAGCGCATTTTAGAAGCTAACTGACCCGCCTGCTTACAGCGATAGGCAAAGTCTTCAGCCAGGTCTTTTTTGAAAAACAAAATGGCTTCGCCGATCGCCATGCCGTTTTTTGTGCCGCAGAAGCAGAGCACATCTACTCCGCTCTTCCAAGTGAGTTCAGCAGGGGTGCGGTCTGTAGCAGCAACAGCGTTGGCAAACCGAGCGCCATCCATATGAATTTTGAGGTCATAATGTTGCGCGATCGATTGAATCGCCAATAGCTCATCGATCGTGTAAATCGTGCCTAGCTCGGTCGGCTGTGTGATGCTGATGACTTTGGGCTTGGGATAGTGAATGTCGGTGCGTTTGTTAACAATGGAAGCGATCGATTCGGGCGTGAGTTTGCCCTGTTCCCCTTTTCCCAGCAGCAGTTTAGATCCGTTAGATGCAAATTCTGGTGCGCCGCATTCATCTGTTTCTATGTGCGCCGTCTCATGGCAGATGACGCTGTGATAAGACTGACATAAAGCCGCCAGGGACAAGGAATTAGCGGCAGTGCCGTTAAACACAAAAAACACGTCGCAGTCCGTTTCAAACAGTTCTCTAAAATGATCGGTCGCTCGCTGTGTCCACTCGTCATTGCCGTAGGCAGGTACATCTCCGATATTTGCCTTCAGCATATACTCAAGAACTTCAGGGCAGATGCCAGAAGCGTTATCGCTAGAGAATTGCTCAAGGTAATTAGCCATAGCTGCGGGAGAAATTTAGGAACGGATTGCGTTGAAAACAGGCTAAAAGGATGTCTGAAAAGTGCAGATTCCTACCCGAACCGCCCCCTAAATCCCCCAATTCTGGGGGGCTTTCGTTCGCTTGCGTGTGCGAAGCACGTAGCCAGTTCTTGTTCAAAGTCCCCCAGAATTGGGGGGTTGGGGGGCAAATGCAGGACATTTTATACTTTTCAGATAACCTCTAAATACGCTTTGAAAGGTGAATTTAAGAACAACTTAGGGAACAACTTGTACAGGAGTGCCAACCTTGACTCTTTCAAACAGCTTGACCACATCCTGATCATACATACGAACACATCCATGGGACGCAGGCGTACCCACAGACTCAGCATTAGGCGTACCGTGAAAGCCAATAAAATTAGTGCCATCTGTCCAGAATCCAATCCATCTCGATCCTAACGGATTATCAGCTCCAGGGGGCATCACCTCGCCCGTAAAAGGGTGTTCCCATGCCGGATTGCGAAGCATTTGGAAGACCTGATAGCTGCCTGTAGGCGTTTCCCAACCCGCCCGTCCAATCGCCACCGGGAAACTGGTTTTCACCTGGTCGCGCTCGTAGAGATAGACTCGGCGATCGCTCAATTTAATCACCAGATGCACGTAAGCCAATGGATCGGGCTTGGGTAAGAAGGTTTCGCTTCTGCCCAGCCCAGGCAGTTCCGGGATTATCAACTGTTGAAGTTGCTCTAACTTTGCCTGAAGGGGAGAGCGTGGAGCCGTAGGCGAAGCAGCTTCAGCCGCAGGAGCCGCCACTCCAGAGATGATGAGTTGTAGCAATCCCAGAGGCAACAGGACTGCAAAATTCAAAGCCGATCGCTTCATAAATTCAGTTTCGAGCCGTAAAATTTTGAACTGTACTAGGCTTTCAGCCACTACCTTAGCTTATTTTCTAGAGACACCTTAGCTTATTTCCCAGAGAGCGATCGTATTCATTCTGGCAGATCAGCCTCCAGATTTGCCCTAGCATTTCGCCTCAGCATATCGGGTTTGATCCGGCGCAATGCCGAAGCCGGAAAGCGCTGATCCCATTCTGCATCAGATAAGGTGGCGATCGCTTCCATCTCAGGCGCAACGTTCCAGGGATAAGGCTGAAACTCAGCCACATCCGTTTCTTGGGCAAAGCGCTGATTCCAGGGGCACACGTCCTGACAGATATCACAGCCCGCAACCCAGCCTTGCAGATTGGCAGCGATCGAAGGCGGCAGAGACTCTGCCCGGTTCTCGATCGTGTGATAGGCGATGCAGCGATTGGCATCTACGACGAAAGGCTGGACGATCGCCTCGGTCGGGCAAGCCTCCAAGCAGCGGGTGCAGGTGCCGCAGTGGGGCAGATGAAGGCGATCGATTGTCAGTTGCAAGTTAGTCAAAACCTCGCCCAAAAACACCCAAGAGCCATACTCTCGCGTGATCAAGTTGCTATTTTTTGCAACCCAGCCAATGCCCGCCCGTTCTGCCCAGACTTTATCTTGAATAGGAGCTGTGTCTGAGCAATAGCGGGCTTCGATCGCGCTGCCCTGTGCCTCTAGCCAGACCGACAGCGCCTTCAGCTTTTTGTGCATGATGCGGTGGTAATCCCTGCCCCAGCCGTAGCGAGAGATCTTGGCATACTTTCTGGCGTACTTTTCGCTGTGCAGCGGCTCAGCGGGGCGCTCGTGGGGCGTGTAGTAGTTAAGCGCAACGCAGATGACCGACTGAACGCTGGGTAGGAGCGATCGCACATCTTGACGCTTAGGGTTTGCCATCCATGCCATGTCGGCTTGGTAGCCCCGACCTAGCCAGTTTTGGAGCGAATTGTCCCCCTCTCCTGCAACTTCTGCGGCAGCAATCCCAACTTTGTGAAATCCCAGTTCCAAGGCTTTTTGTTTAATGCGATCGCTATCTACTAGAGGTTGTGCCATTATCGTCATCGGAATCTTTCAAGAAGCCCCGTACCTTCAGGTCGGGGAGGGATAGGAGCTTAGAACGCCGGACGGTCGAAGAAATTGAATTCGATTCATATGGCGACCTTTTATTTGTCCCTGTTATTTATACAGTGGCTTTTTATCCGTCAGAGTGCCAAAGTAGGATTACCCCAACACTGGCATTGTCAATTTCATGTGCTGAATGTCTTTAAAAGAGCTTCATATCCAGACTAAGCAGTACTCGGTAGTGGTATCTAGGTAATGACTACCCCGACTCTAGTACTCAGAGACACGATCGTGCATTGCAGAGCTGCAAGCCGCCCTACCTGCAACGGTATACCTGCAACTTTCCCCTTTCTTCTAGCGTCAATGTCTCCAGACCCATCCCCATCAGTTTTGGCACAAGTGGCGTTGTGTCGCCAAAAATCAAGTGGTTAGGAGACCTGTCAGTCCCTCAAGGAGCGAAACCCCTACTACTATAGGAGTAGAACGTGTGTATTTACCATTGATAACCCGCTATGAGCCTCCCTGTAAAGTGTTCTCCTAACTGCAACACTACGGCTCAGGCAAAGCGAATGCCCACACACACTTCCTGCGACCGATCATGCCTCCGGTGCTACCCTTTGAATTCATTGTGACGGGGAAACCCATTTCCCATCAGACTAAAGATAAAAAGCGTCTGCAAGCCTGGAAAACCCAGGTGCGAGATATGGCGATCGCCTGTTGGTCATCCTCTCAACCGACAGGCGACTCCGTGCGCGTGGTGATCACTCACTACTATGATGTAATTCCTGGTAATGAGCATGTTGTGCCAGACAGTGACAACATTGTGAAACCAGTGCGTGATGCCTTAAACGGCGTCATCTATGTTGACGACTATCAGATCACTGACTTTGTCAGTCGGCGGCGGAGCTTAGATGGCTCATTTCGGGTCAAAGGAATGTCGCTAGTGCTCGCCAAAGGGTTTTGTAGTGGTGAAGAGTTTCTACACATTCGGATTGAAACGGCTCCCGACCCCACAGCGCTAGACTAGCAGCGCTGGCTCACACCAGCTGAAAATGAGCATGAAAGATTATTAAACAACATAGAAACTTTACTCTTTTCCTAGGGCATCTATAATAGAGGACTCATGGACTTGACTTTAACGCCCTTTGAGGGATTATAGGAGTAGGCATTTATTTATCCCTATGCGTCACCTGGCAGACCTAAACCCACTCGAACACCAACGCCTTCTCAGGATAGCGCGAGAATATCGGCAGCAAGGCTATGCGGTCACGCTGTATCCTTCTTCAGAAGAGTTGCCAGCCGCCCTCGCTAACTGCGCACTGGATTTAATTGCCACGAGTGCAGCCAAAACCGTAGTTGTGGAAGTGCGCACGCGCGAGAACTTAACCCTCAATGGGGCAGAAGACCTCCGTACGCTGACTAAACAAGTGCAGCAAGTCCCCGGCTGGGAATTTGAGCTGGTGGTGACCAACCCTCGCAAGCAGGCTAGCTAACAACGTCTCGATTAGCTTAGGCGCTTTCTAGGAAATAAAATATTCGTAAGGACAGATTAGTCCTCCAGTTTTGGTGACCTTTCTTCCCTTCAACAGAAAGCCGCGTATGACAAAGCAGGGCTTAGTTTTATTACAAGACGAATACTTGTCCTGACACTATCCACAGACTTCTGGAATCTTACTGCTTAAGTAGGACGTCTTCCTATAAAAATATTTTTAGAATGTGCGCAAATCCCGTGTTAATCGCACATTAGCCCACAAGAAGGTACCGCTGAGTATGACTAAGCTTGTTGACAAGATCGAACGATCGAACAGTAGCCCTACTGATTTGAGAAACCAAGAAGTCATTTATCCAGTCAGAGATTCGCAATACGGGGATTTAGAAACTCCCATTAACTCCTCAGTTTTTGTGCGTAGGTTTGTGGGTAATCTCTCTGCTTATCGTCCTGGTCTATCCCCTTTGAGGAGAGGTTTGGAAGTTGGCTTAGCGCATGGGTATCTTTTAGTAGGTCCCTTTGCAAAGTTTAATCCCCTACGTTACACCGAATCAGGGACTCTAGTTGCACTGCTATCTACCCTCGGTCTAGTCCTGATTTCGAGTGTACTTATCGTCCTATACGCAGCTAGCAATCCTCCAAAACCTCTCTCTGCAACTGCTGCACCTACTCCGCCCGATGCTTTTCAGTCTAAGAAAGGCTGGAATGATTATGCGAAAGGATTTCTTTTGGGAGGGGCTGTCGGCGCGATCGCTGCTTACTTCATCCTGGCAAACTTTGACGTTTACGGAAATTTTCTGACCCTGATTGGTGCAAAGTAGATTGAGCATTCAGTTACACATTGTCAGCACCTATTCGGGAACAGATTTTATCAAACCCCACGTTTGGGGATGCCATGTTCAAAGATGTTACGTCAATGGCTGCCGCGCGATCTGCATAGATCATGACATTAGGGTGCAGTTGGAGAACTGATGCTGGACATTGAGGATTAACTTGACCAAGAAAAGCCTCTGAAAAAGCGGTTCTTTTCTCTGCACCCGTAACCACTAACAAAATTTCTCGCGATGCCAGAATAGGGCTAATTCCCATTGTGATGGCTCGTTCAGGAACGGCTTCTCCTTCTAGAAAAAAGCGAGCGTTTGCGGCTTGCGTTGAGCGATCGAGAGTCACTACATGCGTCTGGGAAGAGAAGCTCGTTCCGGGTTCGTTGAAGGCAATATGACCATTTCTACCTATGCCAAGAAGCTGTAGATCAATTCCTCCAGCTTCAGCAATTTTCGCTTCATATTGAACAGCCTCTTGGTCAGGATTCATCGACATTCCATCCGGCAAATGCGTACGTTGAGGATCAATATCCGTATGGTCAAACAGCAGGCGTTGCATTGTGGCACGATATGAGGCAGGGTGCGCTGGTGCAAGACCTATGTACTCATCTAGGTTAAAAGTTGTGGCGAAGCGAAAGCTAAGTCCTGTTCGTCTATGGCGCTCAACCAAGTGGTGATATAAGCTCTCCATGGTGCCACCTGTTGCGAGACCCAGGACAATATTAGGTGAGATGTAAAGTCGCTCAGCTATTAGATCGGCGGCAGCATAGGCAGCTTCGATCGCAGTGCCATAAACATTTATCTGCATACCTGGTAAACATTTTAGATTGACGTAGATTCCCTTTTAACTTACGGCGACATCCATCCTAGGATAGACTTCTTCATCCATGATTTTGTAGATAATGGACGAAGCTTTACCTGAGATTATCTCCTGCTCAAGCCTCTTGCGAGCTATCTTTGGATAGAAAATTTAGGATAGTCATCAAGATGGCATTAGATCTCAGGTTTTGAGCTGCCTGAAACTTTTCTGCAAAGGATCAAGTGATGTCAACTGCTCAAGCCGTTCTCGATACCGATAGCCTCGATCTCAAACAGTTGCTCAAGACGCTCACAGAAGTCAAAAAGGGGAACTTCTCTGCTCGAATGTCAACCGAGCAAACTGGGCTGATGGGTAAAGTCGCCAGCACTCTGAACGACATCATTGAGATGAATGAGCGGCTGACCAATGAACTAGAGCATGTAGGCACGATCGTCGGTAAAGAGGGCAAAATTGACGAGCGGGCATCCTTGGGCAGCGCCAAAGGTTCGTGGAAAGCCTGTGTCACCTCTGTGAATACGATGATCACAGATTTGGTGCAGCCTACAGCCGAGACAGCAAGAGTGATTCGGGCGGTGGCGAATGGCGACTTATCCCAGACGATCGCTTCGGGCATCGGCGGCAGGCCCTTAAAGGGCGAGTTTCTGCAAACGGCAACGATCGTCAATACTATGGTCGATCAGCTCAATTCCTTTGCCTCTGAGGTGACGCGGGTTGCCCGTGAGGTGGGAACTGAAGGCAAGCTGGGGGTGCAGGCAGAGGTTCCAGGAGTAGCAGGCACCTGGAAGGACTTGACCGACAGCGTGAATCTGATGGCGGGAAACCTGACGGCGCAGGTGCGGAATATTGCCGAAGTGACGACAGCTGTTGCCAACGGCGATCTCTCCAAGAAAATCACGGTAGATGTGAAAGGTGAGATTCTGGAGCTAAAAAACACGATCAACATCATGGTCGATCAGCTCAACTCTTTTGCCTCCGAGGTGACGCGGGTTGCCCGTGAGGTGGGAACTGAGGGCAAGCTGGGGGTGCAGGCAGAGGTGTCGGGGGTTGCGGGTACCTGGAAAGATTTGACGGATAATGTGAACTCAATGGCGGGCAACCTGACGGGACAGGTGCGGAACATTGCAGAAGTGGCAACAGCGATCGCCAATGGCGACCTCTCTAAAAAAATTACGGTGGACGTGAAGGGCGAGATCCTGGAGCTGAAGAACACGATCAACATCATGGTCGATCAGCTCAACTCTTTTGCCTCCGAGGTGACGCGGGTTGCCCGTGAGGTGGGTTCTGAGGGCAAGCTGGGCGGTCAGGCGCAAGTTCCTGGCGTTGCGGGTACCTGGAAAGATCTGACGGATAATGTGAACTCGATGGCAGGGAACCTGACAGGACAGGTGCGAAACATCGCCGAAGTGGCAACGGCGATCGCCAATGGCGACCTCTCCAAAAAAATCACGGTTCAGGTTAAAGGTGAAATTCTGGAGCTGAAGAACACGATCAACATCATGGTGGATCAGCTCAGCTCCTTTGCCTCTGAGGTGACGCGGGTTGCCCGTGAGGTGGGTTCTGAGGGAAAGCTGGGGGTGCAAGCCGATGTCCGAGGGGTTGCCGGAACCTGGAAAGATTTGACCGACTCGGTCAACTTTATGGCGGGTAGTTTGACGGCACAGGTGCGAAATATTGCCGAAGTGACGACAGCGGTGGCAAACGGCGATCTCTCTAAAAAAATCACGGTAGACGTAAAGGGCGAGATCCTAGAGCTGAAGAACACGATTAACACAATGGTAGATCAGCTCAACTCCTTTGCCTCTGAGGTGACGCGAGTTGCCCGTGAGGTGGGTTCTGAGGGCAAGCTGGGGGTGCAGGCCTACGTGCGAGGCGTGGGTGGCACCTGGAAAGACCTGACGGATAACGTGAATTCGATGGCGGGGAACCTGACAGCACAGGTGCGGAACATTGCTGAAGTGGCAACAGCGATCGCCAATGGTAACCTGTCTAAGAAAATCACGGTGGATGTCAAAGGCGAAATCCTCGATTTGAAGAATACCATTAATACAATGGTGGATCAGCTCAGCTCCTTTGCCTCTGAGGTGACGCGGGTTGCCCGTGAGGTGGGCACGGAAGGAAAGCTGGGAGGACAGGCACAGGTGACAGGGGTTGCAGGCACCTGGAAAGATTTGACGGATAACGTGAATTCGATGGCGGGAAACCTGACGGCACAGGTGCGGGGGATTGCAAAAGTTGTGACCGCCGTTGCTAATGGGGACTTGAAGCGGAAACTGATGCTGGATGCAAAAGGGGAAATTGAAACCCTAGCAGATACGATCAATGAGATGATCGACACGCTGGCAACTTTTGCCGATCAGGTGACGACTGTTGCCCGTGAAGTGGGCATTGAAGGGAAGCTAGGCGGACAGGCAAAGGTGCCGGGAGCCGCAGGCACCTGGCGCGATCTGACCGATAATGTGAATGAACTAGCGGCGAACTTAACCACACAGGTGAGAGCGATTGCTGAAGTGGCAACGGCAGTGACCAAGGGTGACTTGACCCGATCGATCGCCGTGGCTGCGGAGGGAGAAGTCGCCATCCTCAAGGACAATATCAACCAAATGATTGCCAACCTGCGAGAAACAACGCAGAAAAATACAGAGCAAGATTGGCTGAAAACTAACCTGGCAAAATTTACGCGGATGTTGCAGGGTCAACGCGATTTAGAAACGGTCTCTAAGCTGATTTTGTCGGAACTCGCGCCTTTAGTTTCGGCTCAGCATGGCGTGTTCTATCTCATGGAAGGTAGTGACCATACTTACTTGAAGCTGCTCACTACTTACGCCTACCGTGAGCGCAAGCATCTAGCAAACCGTTTTCAGTTGGGCGAAGGGTTAGTTGGGCAATGTGCCTTGGAGAAAGAGCGAATTCTGCTGACGGAAGTGCCTGATAACTACATCACCATTAGCTCTGGTTTAGGGGAATCAACCCCTAGAAATGTTGTCGTTTTACCTGTTCTGTTTGAGGGTCAAGTCACGGCTGTAGTCGAGCTGGCATCCTTTAATCGGTTTAACGAAATTCACCTGACGTTCTTCGATCAGTTGACTGAGAGCATTGCAATCGTCCTGAATACGATCGCTGCCAGTATGAGAACAGAGGAATTGCTCAAACAATCTCAATCTCTGGCAGAAGAACTGCAAACTCAGCAGAAAGAACTCACCGAAACCAACCAGCGCTTAGAGCAACAGGCGCAATCGCTGCGGGCTTCGGAGGAGCTGCTAAAGAATCAGCAAGAGCAACTTCAGCAAACCAACGATGATTTGGAGGAAAAAGCCGAGCTTTTGGTGTTGCAAAATCGGGAAGTTGAGCGGAAAAACAGCGAAATTGAGCAAGCTCGTCAGTCTTTGGAGGAAAAAGCGAAGCAGCTCGCCATGACCTCAAAATACAAGTCGGAATTTCTGGCGAATATGTCCCACGAGCTGCGGACTCCGCTGAATAGCCTGCTGATTTTGGCGAGATTGTTGGGAGATAACAGCGCTGAAAACTTGACCAGTAAGCAGGTTGAGTATGCCCGCACTATTTACTCGTCTGGCAACGATCTGCTGTCGCTGATCAACGACATTCTGGATTTGGCTAAAATCGAGTCAGGTACGATGTCAGTCAATCTTGATCAGACTTTGTTTACCGAACTTCAGGTTCATCTCGATCGCACCTTCCGCCAAACTGCGATCGATCGCAATTTAGATTTCTTCATTCAGCTTGATGAGCATCTGCCTTGCACGCTTTATACAGATTCCAAGCGTCTTCAGCAGGTGCTTAAAAATCTTCTTTCTAATGCCTTTAAGTTTACAGAGCAGGGTCAAGTTAGTCTACACATAGGTTTGGCAACCCAGGGCTGGAGTCCCACCCATGAATCGCTCAATCGAGCCAGCTCAGTCATTGCTTTTGCCGTGCGCGATACCGGAATTGGCATAGCTTCTGACAAGCAGCGGGTGATTTTTGAAGCCTTTCAACAGGCTGATGGTACGACCTCGCGTAAGTATGGCGGCACAGGCTTAGGTTTGTCCATTAGCCGCGAAATCGCTCAGCTTCTGGGAGGTGAGATTCATCTGGTGAGCAGGGTGAAGCAAGGCAGCACGTTTACCCTTTATCTCCCTCAAACCTATGAGGCAGTTGAAAGTCGAGAAGCAACTGATCTGCAAAGAAGAGAACGGCAAATGAGGTGGGGGGCGATCGATGCGCTTCCACCCGCTTTTCTACCTTCCTCGGATTCCTTCGTGTCCCCTGAGAGAATAGACGATCGGGAGACTTTACAGCCCAGCGATCGCGTTTTGCTGATTGTCGAAGATGATCTCAAGTTTGCCCGCATTCTACTGGATATGGCTCGACAGCAGGGCTTCAAGGGACTCATTGCTGCCCGCAGCGATCTAGGACTAGAGATGGTGCGAGAGTTCAAACCTACCGCAATCATGCTAGATATTCGATTGCCCGGAATGGACGGCTGGACGGTGCTAGATCGCCTGAAGCATGACCCCAATACCCGTGATATTCCGGTTCATATTATGTCGGTAGAAGAAGGACAGCAGCGTAGTTTACAGATGGGTGCGATCGCCTTTTTACAAAAACCTATTAGTCGTGAAACGCTTTTGGATACCTTGGCAAATATCAAAGAGTTTGTCGAGCGATCGGTAAAAAATTTGCTGGTGGTGGAAGACGACGAGATTCAACGCCAGAGCCTTGTAAATCTGCTCAGCGGCAGCAATATTACCGTCACGGCAGCGGAGACGGGAGCCACAGCGCTAGAAACATTGAAGTCTGCACAGTTCGACTGCATTGTAGTGGATTTGATGCTGCCAGATATGACTGGAGGAGAACTGATTGAGCAGATCAAGCAAGATGATTCCCTTATAGATTTGCCCATCATCATCTATACCGGGAAGGAGTTGGTATCTGAAGAAGAAAACAGCCTGCGACAACTTTCTGACATCATTATTCTCAAAGATGCTCAATCACCTGAACGGCTCTTGGCTGAAACTGCGTTATTTCTGAATCAAGTCCAGGCAAACTTGTTAGAGCAACACCCTCAGCAACAGCTAGAACAGCCTCAAAGCAACGCGATTCTCATCGATAAGAAAGTTTTAATTGTCGATGATGATGTTCGCAACATTTTTGCCTTGACTAGCCTGTTAGAGCAATACCAGATGCAGGTGATCTATGCGGAAAACGGGCGAGACGGCATGACGCAGCTTCAAAATAATCTTGACACTGCTGTGGTTCTAATGGATTTAATGATGCCCGATATGGATGGTTATGAAACTATGCAAACCATTCGGCAGATTGAGCAATTTCGATCGCTTCCCATGATTGCGCTGACGGCAAAAGCTATGAGGGGCGATCGAGAAAAGTGTATTGAAGCAGGAGCCTCTGACTACATCACCAAACCTGTCGATGTTGAACAGCTTTTATCCCTACTGCGACTCTATTTGTATCAGCCTCCGCATGAGTGAAATCGTACTTCAATCATTTTCTAAAGTGTAGATAGAAACGAATGGCAAAACCATGGCTTACTCAAATTCAAAGCTGATGATATATGTCAAATCAATTGTTGAATCAACCTAAAGCTAGTATTCTTTTAGTCGATGACCATCCTGAAAATTTAGTGGCGCTGGATGCCATCTTAGCGAAACTGGGGCAAAATCTTGTCACTGCCAAATCAGGAACGGAAGCTTTAAAGTGCCTGCTGAATCAAGATTTTGCGGTCATTTTATTGGATGTTCAGATGCCTCAAATGGATGGTCTTGAAACGGCAGCCTTGATTCGAAAACGACAGCGATCGCGCACTACGCCGATTATCTTTCTGACTGCCTTCAATACAGAAGATGATTTTGTTTTCAAAGGCTACGCTCTCAAGGCAGTAGATTATCTATTTAAGCCGATCGAGCCAGAAATTCTGCTTTCAAAAGTAGAAGTCTTTGTCGAACTCTATCAAAAAACAGAGGCTCTCAAGCAGCAAGCTCTACAGTTGGCAGCAGCTAATGAACAGCTAAAGCGCAGCGAAGAGCAGTTTCGCTCTCTCAGCGCCTGTGCTCCGATCGGCATTTTTCTCACCGATCTTGAAGGAAAATTTACCTACACTAATCCCCAATGTCAGTCAATTTGTGGATTTGATTTAGAGGAAAGTTTTGATGCTTGGGCAAATTCTCTTCATCCAGACGATCGCGAGCAGGTGTTATCTACTCAATGGAACAATCGCGACCGTCAGCAGACCTCTGTGATTGAATATCGCTTTCATCCCCAGGCAGAAGTGACTCGTTGGGTTAGCGTCCGCTTTGCGCCCATGATTTCTGACGTTGGAGAACTGATTGGGTATATCGGGGCAGTCGAAGACATTACCGATCGCAAGCAGGCGCAGGAAACGCAATTTCATCTCATCCGCGAACAGGTGGCGCGTCAAGAAGCAGAAACTCACAATCGCATGAAGGATGAATTTCTGGCAGTACTCTCCCACGAACTCCGCACTCCCCTCAACTCTATTTTAGGATGGGCGAAGCTGCTCCGTGCCCATCCTCTAGAACCTGAAAAGGCGACCCGTGCGCTAGAAACTATTGAGCGTAATGCCGAACTTCAGGCTAATCTGATTGCGGATATTTTGGACGTATCTCAAATTATTCAGGGTAAGCTCCAGCTCAATTGCGCAATGCTCTCTTTAGTGCCGATCGTCGAGGCAGCTCTGGACACAGCCAGCCCTCTCGCCGCGGCAAAAGCCATTCAACTAGAGGCAAACATCGACCCTACGGTGGGCTTTGTCTCAATAGACCCTACTCGCATGCAGCAAATTGTGGGAAATCTTTTGTCTAACGCCATCAAGTTCACGCCGCCTGGAGGTAACGTTGAGGTGCACCTAGAGCAAGCAAATTCTTATGCGCAAATACGGGTCATCGATACGGGTATCGGCATTCCCAACGATTTCTTACCCTATATCTTCGATCGCTTTCGGCAAGCAGATAGCAGTACAACGCGAGGACAAGGCGGACTGGGATTAGGATTAGCGATCGTCCACCATTTAGTCTCTCTGCATAATGGCAAAATTACGGCAGCTAGTCCAGGAAAAGGACAAGGGGCAACCTTTACGGTCGAACTGCCAATATCCCCTGCGAGTGATGCCGTACAGTCAGAAATCGATCGGTCAACAGACCCTCAACAGGGAGACCCGCAGACACAGACGGATACGGTGAGAAGCCTGTAGAGAGAGGTTACATAGCAGCTTTTAGCCACAGCGATCGCTTGATCGACAGTCAAGCGGACAAGCATCGTCTAGGACTGAAAATTTAATGCTGAAAGATCTCTTGAGCTTCAGGTTCGGCACCAGGTGCTTCAGCTGGATAGGAAGAATTCACTAGGTAGATCTCTCCAGCCTTGATGAACACTAATGCCGCGGCAGTGAACATAAAAAAGCACAGGTTCTCTCCTAAATGCAGAGATTTTCTAGAACGAGAATAGGTCATATCTACCTCTAAAAGCTATTTTAACTGTCTCATTGTTTCAATTTTTGTGTCCATTTGGTTACTCCTTCGAGTAGAAATTTTAACTCCCCTAAAAAATGGGAAATCGTACCTTAGAGAGATACGTCCTCGACAAACTATGGCTAGAAAAGAGATAGGGCGCAAACCAAACTTTCACAATATTCTTTCGCGGTGGTAAAAGCATTCTCGAAAGATGTTCTTGCAGAGAGGATAGCAATGTTTGCGATACCTATTCGTATTTTACTTGTGGACGACGATGCAGCTTTTCTCTATGCCTTGTCAGAGGGCATACATCGCCATTTTGAAGTATCGGAAGAGACGGTAGAGATTATCACCTGTCAATCTGCGACGGAGGCTTTTCGGCAAGTTGAAACGTCTGACTTTGACGTAATTATTAGCGATATCCGAATGCCTGTCATGGATGGGCTTGAGCTACTGGATATCATGCGAGTGTGGCAACCTGGAACCCCTGTCCTGCTTGCTAGCAGCCACGAAGACTACGAGGTAGCCGTTCAGGCATTACGGGGAGGCGCTTATGACTTGCTTCAGAAACCGATCGAATGGGATCATTTCATGACCTCCTTCAAGAGCGCCGTACAAGCCCGACAGATCGACCGGATGCAAAAAGAAATTGCAACTCAACAATCTTCTGTCAATTCATGGACTTTGCTGAGAGGAATTAAAGTCTTGCTGGTTGATGACGATCGCGATGGATGCGAAATGCAGCGCATGGCTCTCCAGGCTTACGGTGCAAACGTGACTGCCGTTAATTCCGCAGAGGCGGCACTGAACGTACTTAAAAGCCTTAATCCTGATGTTATTGTCAGCGATATTCGGATGCCGCAAACCGATGGCTATGATTTTATGCAGGAAGTAAGACGGCAATCGTCTTACTCTAGTGGAGAAGTTCCCGCAGTTGCCTTAACTGCCTATGCCCGAAATGAAGATCGTACGCGTGCACTGAATGCGGGTTTTCAGCTGCAACTGACAAAGCCTGTCAAGCCTGCTACGCTGGCACTCACGATCATCGGTTTGTTAAAAGGGGAAGGCTGGCGATAAGTTCAAAAGATCTGTCTTGCAGTGAGTCGGCAGCACTTTCAAATTCAGCAATGCCCAAATTCATATCTCTGCCTGGGGCTATGTGCAAAACTTGTCAGGGGACAGCTACTTCTTGGTACGATAATTTCTCAGGGATCTCTATGTCTGCCGCGACGCTCGCTTTGAGACTTCGCAAGTTTGTTGCAATGCTCTAATATCTAGTGCTCTAATTCTACAGAAAATTTCTCTATCGGATGCTTAGTTGCTGAGCTGGGCTTGTATAAGTAGCCTCCAAATAATATGACGACGATCGCACTTTACATTGCTACTAGCTTGGACGGTTATATTGCTCGAAAAAATGGCAGTGTGGATTGGCTCTCAACAGTTGAGACAGGTGAAACTGATTATGGTTACGCCGACTTTTATCAGTCAGTCGATGCACTGGTCATGGGGCGAAAGACCTATGAGGCTTCGGTTGCCTTAGGTTCTGGGGAGTGGGTTTATCCTGGCAAGCCCTGCTATGTGTTCACTCGTCAATATCAAACGTCTAAGCAAAGTGATGTATTTTTTACTTCAGGATTGCCCGATCGATTTGTTCGAGATATGGCAGCAGAAGGATTGCAGCGGGTTTGGCTAGTGGGTGGAGCTGAACTGGTTGCATCTTTTCTCAAACTACAATTAATTGATGAATTTATTCTCTCGATCGTCCCAATTTTTTTGGGCGAAGGAATTTCTTTGTTCACGCCACCTAGTTCAGAAGTTAGCTTGACGGTGACTGATGTGCAACAGTATCCCAGCGGATTAGTGCAGTTAAAATACAAACAAATTGACCGCGCTAGATCAATCCTCTCATGAATCATTAAAATGATGGTTAACATACCAGTCAACTCAACCCATCCTATGACCCGCGCAGAGTGGCGTGCTTGGCTAGAGCATCACCACACGCGCAAGGAGGGCGTCTGGTTAGTGGGCTACAAAAAAGCAACGGGTAAATCCCGATTTGACTATGGTGAAGCCGTGGAAGAGGCGCTGTGCTTTGGCTGGATTGACAGTAAGCCCAACAAACTTGATGAGGAGCGATCGCTGCTATGGTTTGCCCCCAGAAAATCTGGTACGGGCTGGTCAAAGTTAAATAAAGAGCGCGTTGAAAGGCTGATTGCCTGTGAGCTGATGATGCCTGCCGGACTGGCAAAAGTGGAAGCTGCAAAGCAAGATGGTTCTTGGACAGCGTTGGATGCGATCGAGGCACTCGAAATTCCGCTAGATCTAGAACAGGCACTCACTGCCTATGAGTCGGCACAGAACTTTGAAGCCTTTCCCCGGTCTGTGAAGCGTGGCATTTTGGAGTGGATCAGCTCAGCGAAAAAACCTGAAACCCGCGCCAAGCGAATCGAAGAAACTGCACAACTCGCAGCCCAAAATTTGCGGGCAAATCAGTGGAAAGCGTCTAAGTGACTGCGATCGTTCTCAAAAGCGGTAGCTCTAAGCAGGTTAATTGGCTCGATAAACGGTTGGTGTCATACCCGTAAGTTGACGAAACTGTTTGCTCAAATGGCTGTGGCTATTGAACCCACAGGCGAAGGCAATATCCATAATGGATTGATCGGTATGTTTCAACAACTGCTTTGCGCGTTCAATGCGTTGCTGAAGTAAATACTGGTAGGGAGTTATGGCGATCGTCTGTTTAAATAAATGGCAGAAATGAAACTGGCTCATGTTCAATAACGCAGCTAAATCTGCCAGCTTAATATCCTGATCTAGATGGTCGTGGATATAGTCTAAAACCTGCACCAGTTGACGTTGAGGTAATCCACCTTCATAAACGGGCACATCAGGTTTCGCAGTCGCATACTGTCGGAGCAAATGTACTGCTAGGATATTTGAGAGGGATTCGACGTAGAGCCTGTTGTTTTGATTGTCCTGCTGAAGTTCAGCCAGTAGCAGCATGGCGATCGCCTCAAGTTGTGGATCACGCATCCTAAATGTAGAAAGTAATTCAAACTGGTCAGGATTTATATCCAGGGTTTCTCTGGCAATCCCTTGGACAAAACAAGACGCAATCCGAATCTCCAAAAAATCATCCGCATCGTCCCAACGGGCAAAAAATGGAACTTTAGCAGGCGTGATTGAAATATCACCTTTCCGATACAGTCCAGTCTGTGTCTCACTCCCTTTCATGTGCACAGAGCGAACAGGACGATGTGCTAGAGATAGACAAACCGAATGTTCATCGCTGAAATGGCAGGTTGCCTCGCCCGGTGGATATTGAAATTGGCTGACCAAAATATTCTCCCAGCCCCGGCTCTGACTCGACAGAATAGGCAGACAGGTTGATTCAGTTTGATGGTTCACTGGAGACACGATGTCACCCCAACTCGTCTCGAATGGACGGCATTGCTTAATCTGGGTATGAATTTTTTTTTGAAAGGGGCGCGGAGCGCCCCTTTCAAAAAAAATTCATACATGAAATCAGCAACACCCGAATTGACAACTCAATCTGATTGTATAGTAACCGTCTTGGCAGTTGGGACGGGAACATTTTTGGTGGGGCGTGAAAATTAATCGCAAGATTTTGATAGGGGCACAAGAATCAGATAGCCAGAGAATGAACCATTTACCTAAGCTGAAAGGGTGATGAATTTGGAGGAACTATGGCACATTTATTACATATTGATTCGAGTCCGCGTGGGGAACGATCGCACTCTCGCCGCATGACTAGAGAATTTGTCGAACAATGGCAGCAGGCTCATCCTAGCGATACTGTTACCTATCGAGATCTGGGTCATAGTCCTGTTCCTTACGTGGACGAGTTGTGGATTGCTGCTGCATTCACTTCACCAGAACAACATACTCCTGAGCTACGCGAAGCCATTCGTCTTAGCGATCGACTCGTGGATGAATTCTTGGCGGCTGATATTTATATCATTGGGGTTCCCATGTACAATTTCAGCGTTCCCGGTATATTCAAGTCTTACATTGACCAAATTGTGCGCATCGGGAGAACCGTTGCGTTTGAACCCAATGCTACTGTCAATGCTTTCCAGCCATTGGTACTGGGTAAAAAGATGTTCATTGTCGAAGCACGAGGCGATTCCGGCTTTCAACCCGGTGGAGAATACGAGAAGATGAATTACCATGACCCTTATCTAGTCACTGTTTTTGGATTTATGGGTATTACAGATATCACTTTTATTCACGTCGAAAATGATGAATATGGGGGGCAGAAGTTATCAGAATCGATCGCAAATGCTCGCGCTAAAATTTCTGCACTAACCGCCGCCTAAGGTAATACAGCAGACACAAAATATTTAACCGGACTTAGAGATATCTTCGTGGGCGCTGTCCCCGTCCTAACCGCCTTGACGGTTGCCATAGCGCCACGTAATTGAGTCAGGACAAATTATTTGTTGAGAGCTGCGCGGAGCGCAGCTCTCAACAAACAACTCATTGGATCTAAGCGCGTAGCGCTGTATTTCTAATTGCTGTATTCCTAATTAATGTGATCCGTTCAATGCTTCTAGCGCCATACTGTCCCCAGACTCGATATCATAAGAAGTGGAGACACTGAACCTCCAACACCTAATAATCTCTCACCTCAAACTGCTGGAGACCGCGCATGGATTTGGTTTCACTTCAGGGCTGGCTAGATAACGCCTCCTTCGCCGTTCTGTTTTTGACCATGCTGCTGTATTGGGCAGGCGCGGCTTTCCCAAAAATCCCCTACTTGCAGGTTATAGGCGCTACGGGAATGGCGATCGCCAATCTCTGTATCGCCGCCCTGTTGGGGGCACGCTGGATCGAGGCGGGCTACTTCCCCCTCAGCAATCTCTATGAGTCGCTATTTTTCATCGCCTGGGGCATCACGGCAATGCATTTTGTTGCCGAGAATATGAGCCGCAGTCCCCTAGTGGGCGTAGTGACGGCTCCCGTTGCGATGGCGATCGCTGCTTTTGCGACCCTGACGCTCCCTGAACAAATGCAGTCGGCTGAGCCATTGGTGCCTGCGCTTAAGTCCAACTGGCTAATGATGCATGTCAGCGTCATGCTGATTAGCTATGCGGCTTTGATGGTAGGAGCTTTGTTGGCGATCGCTTTTCTGGTGGTGACGCGGGGTCAAAATATTGAGCTAAAGGGCAGCTCGGTTGGCACGGGAGCCTATCGGCAGGTGCCCTATCGCCTGCAAAGGCATGGTGAGACGGTTACGGCTATGGGGACAGCGGCTACCGGGACAATGGCATCTGGGACAATGGCATCTGGGGCAGTGGCATCTGGGGCAGTGGCATCGGGGGCGATCGACATGGGCAATACCGCAGTCCTCACGTCTCTGGCTTCACCCGCAATATCTGCCGCCGCCACCCTGCCGCTCTCGCCTCAGCGCCTCAGCTTGGCAGAAATTTTGGACAACATTAGCTACCGAATGATTGGCTTGGGCTTTCCGCTCTTAACCATCGGCATTATTGCCGGGGCAGTCTGGGCAAACGAAGCCTGGGGATCTTACTGGAGTTGGGACCCGAAAGAAACCTGGGCGTTGATTACCTGGCTGGTCTTCGCGGCCTATCTTCATTCCCGTATTACTAAAGGCTGGCAAGGTCGCCGTCCAGCAATTTTGGCAGCAACGGGCTTTTTGGTGGTTTGGGTTTGCTACTTAGGTGTAAACCTATTGGGCAAAGGACTACATAGCTATGGCTGGTTCTTTTAGGGCGTTTTCCCCCTGCAAGAGCCTACAGCAATTTTCAATTGCATGAGCCACAGTTATTTTTTAGAAGCCTCGCGGAGCGAGGCTTCTAAAAAATAACCCATCCTTAACCAAGCGCAAAGCGTTGTAAATCAGAGTCTGGCGCAGGAGAAGGCTAGAATTTAACAAGACCAAGACAAGAGACCTCAGAGTAAAAGCCCATGCCAAAAGATTTTGATTTGCTCAACGACGACGAAGTGCTGTTTGTGCGATCGGGTCGGGTGCTGATGCCAAATGCCACCTTCAAGGTCAGCGAGTTTTTGGATGCTCTAGCGCAGGTAGTGCTAGAGCAGGAGGTGGAATGGTCGGAGGAGCAGGAAGGCTGGTTTAACGATCGCGGACAGCCTTGTGAGGTGCTGCGGTTTAGTACGCAGGGCTGGCAGCGGGGCAGAGTCCGTCTGCGTCTGGAATTTTGCCCGATCGAAGAACGACCTAAGCTCCTGCAAGAGAGTCTACCCCGTCGAGAGGCGGCGCAACGGGAAGATCCCTACCGCCGACAGAGCCGTGAAGATGTCTACCGCCGTGAAGGCTACTCCAATGCCCCGCGTGATCCTTACGATCCGCGCGGTAGCCGGGAAGAAATTTATCCAGAAATTTTGCCAGACGACTATTAGGGCAGAAGTTTTGGATTTTGGATTCAATCTAAAATCTAAAGTCTAAAGTCGCTATGGGTAACGACTGGACGCTGCTTCATGCCAAGCTACATCAGACGCTGCGAGAGCGGAAATTGCTGCCTCAAGGGCGATCGCTCCTTGTGGCAGTTTCGGGCGGTCAGGATTCCCTCTGCCTCATTCGTTTGTTGCTTGATTTACAGCCAAAGTGGGGCTGGCAGATGGCGATCGCTCACTGCAACCACCGCTGGCGATCGGATGCCAGTGCCAATGCGGACTATGTGCAGCAACTCGCCCAAACCTGGCAAATTCCCTGCTTTGTCGTGACGGCAGAGGCAGACCTTACCAGTGAAGCCTCGGCGCGCAGCTGGAGATATCAGGCTTTGGCAGAAATTGCCATGGCTCAGGGCTGTTCCTACATTGTGACTGGGCATACGGCAAGCGATCGCGCTGAAACGCTGCTCTACAATCTCGTGCGGGGCAGCGGTGCCGATGGCTTGCAAGCGCTCGTCTGGAGGCGAGAATTAGCTCCTGCACTGGCGATAGTTCGCCCTTTGCTAGAGATTACCCGCGTTGAAACGGGGCAGTTTTGTCAAGAGGCTCAGCTTCAGGTCTGGCAAGACTCGACCAATCAAGACTGGCGCTATGCTCGAAACCGCATCCGGCAAGACTTGCTGCCCTACCTACAGACTCACTTTAATCCGCAGGTCGAGTCAGCGCTGAGCCAAACTGCCGAACTGTTACGGGCCGAAGTTGAATATCTGGAAACGATCACGGAAGACTGGTGGCAAAAAGCGATCGCTTCCTCTCCTCAAGATTTTCCGGCGATCAATCGTTTGATCTTACGAGCTGCGCCCCTAGCCTTACAGCGTCGGGTAATGCGGCGCTTTCTACTGCAATATTTGCCGAGCGCTCCTAACTTTGACCATACCGAAAAGCTGGTCGCTTTGATTCGCGCCCCCAATCGCAGCCAAACCGATCCGTTTCCTGGGGGAGCGATCGCACGGGTAGAGCAAGAGTGGATTCGGTGGAGCAGTGGGGAATAGGGGATGGGAAGTGTTTAACTGCTCACACCCCCTAATTTCCCCACTCTCACTGCCTTCCTTCCAAAAAGGTCTGCACCTTGCCATCCTCTCCCAAAACTAGGCGAATTTGAGGTGCACTCCCCCCTTCAGGAGGGGAAACAAAAGGCTCATTCAACAAGGGCATATTGGTGCGATCGAGAAAAGTCGCTGCTGCTTGCCCCAAAGGCATAATTCTTTGCAGAGAGCCATCGGCATTCAGCACCAGGCGATATTCTAGCGTTTGAGTCAATCCTTCGGGCGGTCTCCAACTTTCCTGGAAATAATTTCGCACCTCAGCGACTTGAGGAATGGCATCGAATGCAGTGCTGTCGGCGGTCTGATCTGAATCGGATAAGCCTGAATCGGATAAGCCATCCGGTCGCAGGGCGGCAGTTTCGGGCAGGGCACCATTCAGCGCCGATCGCGCAGATTCAGATGAGGCGATCGGCGCATTGGCACTGCTCTCCTGTGGAAGACTGAACGTTGATGGCAGCGCATCTTGAGGAATCACAGCAACCTGCCCGCCTGAGGGGTCAGTTGGCGCGATGGGCACAGTCGGCGCGATGGGCACCACTTGCGGCACGCTAACCCGCTGAGGTGGAGCAGCATTTTTAGCGGCTCCTGCGGGCGGCAGAGGTGGCAGAGGCTGCAATGCCAGCGCTGAAGGCAGCGGCTCTGTACCTGGAGGGACAGGGAGCCGCACAGCAGACTTGGGCTGATTAAGCCCAGCATCGGCTGAAGCGCTGGGGACAGCGGCCACTTGAGGCGTAGGAGCTGAGACATCGGCGACAAACTTGGTGAGAGCGGTGGCTGTCCCCACTGCCAGCAAGAAAACTGCCGCTACACTTGCCCAGCCGCTCGGAGATTTGACCCAAGCGGGACGGTTTAAGGTGGGCAGCGTCAAAGCTTCGGCATGATATTCATCTAGAGCATTTGCTAAATCAAACAGTTGAAGAGCGCTCAGGGAAATCACCTCACCCGATCGCTCGTTAGCCAAGGTTCCTAAGTGTAGCTCGTGGCGTAGCCATCCCTTGGGCTGTAGATGCACCCCTGTGGCGGTTGGCGGTACCAAAGCAAGCTGATGGGCTGGCTCAGTTGAGCTGTCGCGGTTCACAGCCTGATCCACAGCCTGATCTACGGTTTGATCTATGGTTTGCACTGTATGCGCCTGCGTGTGTGCCTGTGTATGTGCCTGTATGTGCGCCTGATAGCTCGACTGACTCAATACCTTCTGCACATAGGTGCTAACCGATTCCCAAAGCGCTTCTAGCTGAGTCCGATCGCCCCGAATCTCGACTTGTTTGTCTTCTGGCACCGTCGGATCATCAAAGCTGAGCTGAAAGCGCAAATTTTTCAAAACTGCCCGGTCTGTCCATTTCGACAAGGCAGAACCCTTTGCCGCAATTTCTAGCGTGCAGGTGGGAGGAGTATATCGTCGTAGAACAGAGGTGGACATAGTGAGAGTGGGATGAAGAACAAAAGCTTGGGCACTCATGCCCCCAATTCGCTAGAACGATCGAGCAATGCCATCCATAGTCGCCTTGTGCCGCTGGCAGCACTATAGAACAGTAGATCAATCAGGAGCTTGAGGGCGAGATGGGTGAGTTCTTTGGAGGAAACCGTTTCGCTATCCTCCATCCGCTCCTGGTAGGTATTGCTAAATTTATCCAGGTAGTCGCCTAGTAGAGCAGCTTGGTGGGGTTCACGATTTTGTTCAGTTACCTGCTCTAGCAGGGCAACAGCACGACGGATTAGCTCTTGATGCTGTTTGGCAAGGTGGCAGGTGATCAAGACCAGCGATCGCGCTTCTTCCACATCGAGCCGTTTGCGACCTTGCCCGCGCCGCAGAGGGCTAGACTGCCGCAGCCGCCAGAGGGAAACGCGATCGGCAACTACCTCCGTTAGGTTCAGGTCTGCTGCTGCCTGAAGCATCGCCTCAGAGCCAATGTTTGCCAAGGCTTCCAACGCCAACAGCACCAAGTCAAGCTGTGCCTTGATGTTGTCGAGTTGGGTCGGGTCGGGTTGACGGGTGAGGGTCAACTCGTCCCCGATAGGCTTTGGCGTGGACGGCTTAACGGAGGGCATAGTTTCACGATACGAAATAGAGCAAGGTTTAGCAGGGCGGTTACAAGACTTGATACAGGATTAGGGGACTGGGGCAATTTTAGTCGAATTTTTGGCTCTATGAACATTAGTCGGGTGACAGAAGTTGGGTGACAGAGTTCAGCAAGCTACTCACCCTACTGATGTTTTATGGGCAGAAGCACAGGCGATCGGACAAATTATCGGATATCAATTTAAGACCCAAGCAGGGCAGATGATTTTCTGTTGCGGGTACGAAGCCCCAGCAACAGAAAATCATGATGTTTTGAGGATTGCTCTTTAAATTAAGCTGATGGCTCGATTAGTCCGGGTGGCGGTGTGATCTCGATCCGACGTTGCGCTAGGTCTACTACGGGAACGATCGCCTCCACAAAGGGAATCAGCACCGGAGTTTTCGCATCGTGCAGCTTCACCTCTAGCAGGTCATTTCCGGCGGCAAATACTTCTGTGACGATGCCTATCGATTTTTGTGTTGCCTGGTCAAATACCTCTAAGCCCAGCAAATCGGCAACGTGAAATTCGCCTTGTTCAAGCAGGGGGCGATCGCCCTGCGGCACCATAATTCGGCAGTCGCGTAAAGCCTCTGCCTGAGCGCGATCGGTGATTCCGGCAAGCTTGATGACATATAGCCCTTTGCCGTTGAGATAGCGACCCGACTTCAGCTTAATCGGCTCTGGCTGGGTTGTCCCCGGACGCAGAAGCCAGCGGGTGCCCGGTGTCTCAAAGCGTTCCGGGAAGTCAGTTTCAGGGTAGACGCGCAGTTCCCCCTGCAAGCCCTGTACGCCCACAATTTTGCCCACTTCTAGCCATGCTTCATCAGGCTGTGGATTGGAATGTGTACCTATGGGCTGCGGATTGGAAGGCTGCATATCGTCCTGTATGTTTAGATCGCTGTAATCATTAAGATACCGATTACCTGGAGTCAATGATAGATATAGCCAACTCCCCGCCAGAACCTTATGGCAATCCTGCCGACAATTCTTCTAAAGCTGCGCTCATTGTGGGGGCAGGGCAGGGCATTGGGCTGGGCTTTGTGCAGCAGATGCTTCAGACCGATCGCCCCCAGCGAATCTATGCCACCTACCGCAATCCCCAATCTGAGCTGCTGACCCTTGATGACTCTCGCCTCCAGTGTCTGCCAATGGACATCACCGAGGAAATCCAGATTGCGGCGGTGGTAGAGAAAATTCGCTCAGAGGTAAAGGGACTGCATACCGTGATTAACTGCGTCGGCGTACTGCATGACGGCACAATGCAGCCTGAGAAAAGCCTGCGGCAAATCAACGCAGATCAGCTATTGCGCTACTTTCAGGTAAACAGCATTGGGGCGGTGCTATTGGCAAAACAGGTGCAGCCTTTGTTGAAGCATGGCGATCGCGCCATCTTCGCCACTATTTCTGCCAAGGTGGGCAGCATTGGCGATAATCAGCTCGGCGGCTGGTATGGCTATCGGGCTTCTAAGGCGGCGCTGAATATGCTGATGAAAAATACGGCGATCGAATACAAACGCACCTGCCCTAGAGCGATCGTCGTCACTCTGCATCCTGGTACCACAGATACGCAGCTCTCCCAGCCGTTTCAGCGCAACGTGCCGACCGAGAAGCTGTTTTCAGTCGATCGTACGGTGCAGCAGTTGCTAGAAGTGATCGATCGGCTTCAGGAAAGCGATAGCGGCGAGTTCTTTTCCTGGAATGGCGATCGGTTGCCCTGGTAGGTAGAGCTGCCGCCAGCTTGCTTAGGACATTTGTGGTGGGACGCTTCGCGCCCCACCACAAATGTCCCCGTCCTAACCGCCTTGGCGGTTGCTATATCTGGCTGCTGGTATTCATGTAATGATTTTTAGGATTACCGATATCTGAACTCAGGACATGGACTAATTTTGCGTCAATGTCTGAGCTAATGTTCATGCTATTCATCTAGACTATTACAGGGTCAACGGCGGATTGCACGACTTGCACGACAGAGAGAGATAGACAATATGGATGTTAAAGCGGCTGTGGCGCTTGAAGCTGGAAAGCCTTTGAGCCTTGAAACTGTTCAGCTAGAAGGGCCTCAAGCCGGAGAGGTCATGGTTGAAATTAAGGCGACTGGCATTTGCCATACTGACGCCTATACGCTTTCTGGAGCCGATCCTGAAGGTCTGTTTCCGGCAATCTTGGGGCATGAGGGTGCGGGTGTTGTGGTAGAAGTCGGGGCTGGCGTAACGAGCGTCAAGCCTGGAGATCATGTGATTCCTCTCTACACGCCAGAGTGCCGCAACTGCAAATTCTGCTTGAGCGGCAAGACCAATCTCTGTCAGGCGATTCGCACAACTCAAGGGCAAGGCGTAATGCCCAATGGCACCAGTCGTTTTACCCTTAACGGCGAGATGCTGCATCATTACATGGGCACCTCTACGTTTGCCAACTACACGGTGTTACCCGAAATTTCGGTTGCCAAAATTCGCTCAGATGCGCCGTTCGAGAAAGTCTGTCTCATCGGCTGCGGCGTGACGACTGGCTTGGGTGCGGTAATTAATACGGCAAAGGTCGAACCGGGCGCAAATGTCGTGGTCTTTGGGCTAGGCGGCATTGGACTCAACGTGGTTCAGGCGGCTCGGATGGTGGGAGCCAACATGATTGTCGGCGTTGATCTGAATCCGGCGAAGCGCCCGCTGGCGGAGAAGCTGGGCATGACGCACTTCGTCAATCCCAAGGAAATTGAGGGTGATTTGGTGCCCTATCTCGTAGAGCTGACGGGCGGCGGCGCAGACTATAGCTTTGAGTGTATCGGCAATGTCAACCTGATGCGGCAGGCACTAGAGTGCTGCCACAAAGGCTGGGGCGTGAGTGTTGTAATTGGCGTGGCAGGGGCAGGACAGGAAATCAGCACCCGTCCGTTTCAGCTCGTCACCGGGCGCGTCTGGAAAGGCTCGGCGTTTGGCGGGGCAAAAGGACGCACGGATGTTCCTAAAATTGTGGACTGGTACATGGACGGCAAGATCAACATTGATGATCTGGTGACGCAGGTTTTGCCGATCGCCCAAATCAATGATGCCTTTGACTCCATGCGCAAGGGCGAAGTCATCCGCTCAGTCGTGACGTTCTAAACTCATTACACCATGACCCAACCATGACCCAACCATGACCGATCTCACTCTGATCAGCGAAACGACTTGCTTTGGTGGAACGATCGGTTTCTACAGCCATACCTCCAAAGCCTGCAACGGCACCATGAAGTTTTCGGTGTATCAGCCGCCGCAGGCAAAAACGCGATCGCTTCCCGTCCTCTATTTTCTCTCAGGCTTGACCTGCACTGAGGAGAACTTCATGGCGAAGGCGGGGGCACAGCAGTTTGCCGCGCAGCATGGATTGGTATTGGTGGCTCCTGATACCAGCCCAAGAGATACGGGCATTCCCGGAGAAGATGCGGATTGGGACTTTGGCACCGGAGCCGGATTTTACGTCGATGCTACTACGGAACCCTGGCAAAAGCATTACCGGATGTATAGCTATGTCGTAGAGGAACTGCCTGCCCTAATCGCCCAGAATTTCCCGGTTACCGATCGCCAGGGCATCTTTGGGCACTCGATGGGCGGACATGGGGCGCTGGTATGTGCGTTGCGTAATCCCGATCGCTATCAGTCAGTTTCAGCTTTTGCGCCGATCGCTGCGCCGATGCAGTGTGCCTGGGGTCAAAAGGCGTTTTCTAACTACTTGGGAGACAACACAGAAGACTGGCGGAGATATGATGCGAGTCAATTGGTGCGCGTTGCGCCTTACCCACGGATGATCTTGATTGATCAGGGGAGGAGCGATCGCTTTTTGACTTCACAGCTCTTGCCCCAGGAATTCGAGAAAGCCTGTGCTGAGGTGGGTCAATCTCTGAATCTGCGAATGCAGGAAGGATACGACCACAGCTACTATTTCATCGCTACGTTTATGGAAGATCACATTCAGCATCATGCTGAGGCGCTGTACGGCTCAGATTAATTTTGCTGATAGCCCATTGGCTGACCTTGAGTGAAGATCTGAAAAGTATCAAATGTTCTGCATTCGCCCCCCAACTCCCCAATTCTGGGGGGCTTTGAGTTCTGAAGCCCCCTTTTTAAGGGGGTTGGGGGATCGAGCTTAAGCTTTGCGATCGCCTGAATCTGGTGTCGGGATGGAGGGCGATCGCCTGAACCTGACTTGCAGAGAAAAAGAATTGAAGTACGCTTGTGCTGGGTCGAGGTTTCCCCTATAGTATCTGCTACTGGTTTTTCCGTTCCGGGATGCCAGTGTCAACGAGCTTAAGGTGAGGACGCTGATTAGGGAAGTTGGACGCGACCCTAACCAGCTAACCCCGCTCTCTGGATCAGCAGAGGGCAGGGCTTTGATGATTTTAGACCGAAAGGTCGAGAGTCGGATGCCTTGCTAATGCAAACAAGTGATTGGGACTACTCTCACCTTGAGCTTTTCTTGTTCTCTTTTTCAGTTCAACACGCATTAGCAAGGAATATCATGACTACAGAATTCAACGAATTACTGCCCGTTTCGCCTGAAGACAAAGCGCAGATCTGGATCATCGGCACGCGCGAACAGGTGACGCATCTGATGAATGAGTTTTACGTGCGGAAGATTGCGACCGATCGCCTTCTGTTCACCCCCATCATCCCCTCACCGTTTGCTAACGGCAAATACATGACGGTGCTGATGCGCTAGAGCGCTCTGGCGTTTGTAGTAGCAGCGCTTGTAATTTGCGTTCCAGCGTTTGTGGCAATCATTTAAGTTTTTGTGACTGATAAGTGTTTGCGACTGACGCTTGAGCCTTTATGACTGGCGTTTGAATGTTTGTGACTCAGGCTTGAGTCTTGATTAATGACGTTCGAGTGTTTGTGACTCAAGCCTGAGCCTTTATGACTGGCGATCGAGTGTTTGTGACTTAGGCTTGAGTCTTTACTGCTGGCGTTCGAGTCTTTACGACTGGCGCTTGAGTATTTGCGACTGGCGCTTGAGTATTTGCGACTGGCGTTCGAGTGTTTGTGGCTGGCGCTTGAGTGTTTGTGGCGATCGTTGAATAGTCAATGTCAGAACGCATTACAGGCTACTCTGCTTCTATAAAGCCTTTGACTAAAGCGATGACAGGCTTGACGGCAGGGTGATCGATCGCCTCTTCCAGCGCAGTGGTGCCGCCTTCTTTGAGGGCGTTGATAATTCGGGCTTTGAGGGTGGGATTCTTTTCAATTGATTCGATCGCCTTGGCGCTGATCATGGCTTGACCTATGGGCGTGGTGCGATCGTAAGTCTGGTCGAGATGATTCAGCAAATCTTGGATATCTTGGGCAGCTTGAGCCAGGTTGTGGCTGGGAGCTTGGTGAATATGTTGGTTAGCTTGCTGGCGGGCGTTGTCTTTGACTTCGTTGGCGAAGTTGCCAATGTTTGCACCTTGAAGATTATTGGTATTCTCAGTCACGGGTTTATGATCTCCTTGCTGATTAGTGTTGTGGATATGGATGTTGAAACGATCGCCTATGTATCCCCTTCCTAGCGCCTCCATCTTATCCAGTTCTCCGTCCTTGCCGTAAAACTTGCGATCGATGTCGGAGTCGATGGTGTCATCGAGGAGACGGCGCACGTTCACATTTTCGCCGCTTTCGTGACATTCGATGGTGGGGCGACCTTGCTCAATGCAGCGCTGGAGGCGATCGCGCGGGAAGGGAAAAGGCTGAAGCTGGGTTTTGCAGTGGGTGCAGTTGCAGGGAATCAGGGTGTCGTATTCTAGGCGTTCGTAGGTGTCGTGGATTTTTTGGAATTCGTAGTGGAGCGCTACGAGGAAGTCTCTTTGGTGGCTGCCGCTAAGTCGGATGCGGATTTCCCGATTGTGGTAGCGTTCGGTGACTTCGGCACGGGCACGATCTTGAACCAAAACAACGCCTGTTTTCCAGACGAGCGCTTGATCTGGATCAGAGACGTTTTCGATTAGCTTGTGCATTTCGACAATGAAGCGGGTGAGGATGCCTTTGGGCATAAAGCCTTTGTAGCGGTAGCGCAGCAGCAGGTTTTGGCTGGTATCCCAATCGTAGTAAGGGGAGTCGGGGGAGAGCAGGTGCGGAGCGATGTAGTGCCCTTCGCGGCGGGGAATCTCGTAGCAGACTTTGAAGGCTTTCATGAGCTGGAGCAGTTCGGAGCGCATGTCGGCATATTGCTGGGCTTGCCAGATGTCGTTGAGATCGGCATCGCTAAATTGTCCGAGCTGCTGCTTGACGGTGGGGTTGTCGAGAATTTTGTAGACGGCGGCTGTGCCCCAGTTGGGTTTGAGGATGAGGCGATAGCGGAGGATGGGATCTTTTTGAAAGTGTAGACAAATGCCGAGGCTGTGAAGGAAACGGCTGAGGTCAAACATCTCCTCGCGTTTGAGGATACCGTGGTAGCGGCAGGTTGCCTCATAGTCGGCACAGTCGATGTAGTTGCGTCCATCGTTTTCCAGGCTATAGCGAACGTTGAGCCAGGGCGTGGGGAAGGGAATGCCATCGGGGAGCAGGTCTTCGAGGCTGTGCTGAATTGCAGTTTGGATGGCGGAGAGTCCGCGATTGTCGGCAAGGTTGGTGCTGAGGGGAGGCTTGAGGTTGGCAAATTCGGCGCGGAGTTCCCGCAGGTTGAGGTTGCAGGTGCGGTCTAGCTTTTCGTTTTGGATCAGCAAGACGGGGCTATCGTCGCTCAGCAGACGGATGATTTGTAGCCAGAAGTAGTGGTCGGTGTCTTCTTTGCGGCTATCGGCAACCAGCAGGTAGAGGGAGCGCTCGGTGAGAAAAAATTGGTGGGTTTGGTGATAGATTTCTTGCCCGCCAAAATCCCAGAGGTTGACCTTGTAGACTTGCTGGTTGCGTCCGGTGAACTCCCATCGCAAGATGTCGATGCCTTGGGTAGAGGTATCCTGGGTTTCGGGAGGCAGGCTGTAGTCGGAGTCGAGGAGTTTGCGGGCAAGGCTGGTTTTTCCGGCTCCGCCCTCGCCCACAATCAGGATTTTGGCTTCGTAGAGTTGGGTGGCAGCAGTGGGGTCTTGGATGCGGAAATAGTAGTCGAGGATGGGACGGGCATCAGGTAGTTTTTCGCCTTCTTTGGGGGCAAGAATGTCGGGGGGAATGCTGATAGGGTTGCTCCGCAGGTCGAGTTTCTCTAAGTGGGCAAGCTGAGAAACTGCCTTCGGGATTTGCGTGACCTGATTTTTTTCAAGGTCAAGCATCATCAGATTGGTCAGTTGGGCGATCGAGTCTGGGATTGCTGTGATTTGGTTGCTACGGAGGGAAAGCTCTGTCAGATTGGTCAGTTGGGCGATCGAGTCTGGGATTGCTGTGATTTGGTTGCTATTGAGGTAAAGCTCCGTCAGATTGGTCAGTTGGGCGATCGACTCGGGGATGACGCTAATTTGGTTGCTATTGAGGCGAAGCTGCGTCAGATTGGTCAGTTGGGCGATCGAGTCTGGGATTGCTGTGATTTGGTTGCTACGGAGGGAAAGCTCTGTCAGATTGGTCAGTTGGGCGATCGAGTCTGGGATTGCTGTGATTTGGTTGCTACGGAGGGAAAGCTCCGTCAGATTGGTCAGTTGGGCGATCGACTCGGGGATGATACTAATTTGGTTGATATGGAGGCGAAGCTGCGTCAGATTGGTCAGTTGAGCGATCGAGTCTGGGATTGCTGTGATTTGGTTGCTAGAGAGGTAAAGCTCCGTCAGATTGGTCAGTTGGGCGATCGACTCGGGGATGGTGCTGATTTGGTTGCTATGGAGGTAAAGCTCCGTCAGATTAGTCAGTTGGGCGATCGACTCGGGGATGGTGCTGATTTGGTTGCTAGACAGGTCAAGCGTCGTCAGATTGGTCAGTTGGGCGATCGACTCGGGGATGGTGCTGATTTGGTTGCTATGGAGGCGAAGCTGCGTCAGATTCGTCAGTTGGGCAATCGAGTCAGGAATGGTGCTGATTTGGTTGCTATGGAGGCGAAGCTGCGTCAGATTCGTCAGTTGGGCAATCGAGTCAGGGATTTCTAATAAGCCAACGCTCGTTAGATTTAAGTACTCTAACTGCCGTAGTCCCAAAATAACTTCTGGAATGACCCTTAAAGGATTGCCGCTCAGTCTTAGCGTTTTCAGATTTTCTAACGCTTCAAGCGCTTGAGGCAATACCGTAAGTTGATTGGTGGTCACGGTCGGAATCGACTTGCCCTCTGCCCATTGCCACTTCTCTACCTTCCCCAAAATCAACGTCTCAAGCTGAGTCAGCTTACCGATTTCCGCAGGTAGTTCCGTCAGCTCTTTGCCAGAGAGATCTAGCTCTGTCCAGACCTCATCCGCAGCGCGATCGATCAGCTCCAGCAATTCCTCACGGATCATGGGGTGTCTCTTGAGTGGTGCTTTTATTTTGGCAGAGGATTGGGGAGATAGGGAGATCAGGGGATGAGGAGCTGGAAAGATAAGGGGGTGTTGAAAGTAGCAGTTCAGTCCGTCTAGAGTGATGAAAGAAAGTGAGAGGAGAAACTGATGCAGCCCATTCAACAACAAATCATAGAAATCTTACAAACGCTCCCTTCAATCGAGCAACAAAAGGTTCTCGACTTCGCAGAATTCCTCCAAAGCAAACAGCAGATCTCTCAACCAGAACCCGAAAAACCAATCTCTGTGCTGGAACTTGCAGGAGATCTGATCGGCAGCTTGCAGGGTGGCCCATCCGATCTCTCTACGAATAAAAAGTACATGGAAGGATTTGGAGAGGAATGAGGCAATTCGTTCAATATTTAAGAGGAGGTTTGAAAAGTCCAACTATGGGTAGCGAAACGTTTCAGATCCCCCTCAATCCCCCTTCAAAAGGGGGACTTTGAGTTCATTTCCCCCCTTTTGAAGGGGGGCAGGGGGGATCAACAGGTGCCCAAAATCACAGCCGACCCCTTTTCAGACATTCTCTAAATAGCCAAACTAGCAACCCAACCTCACCCTGTTCTCACCGATCGCCTTTGGGGAACCCTACAGAAAACCCATTGGGAACCGCTCACCATGTCCTACCCAGAGATCAAAGCCACCCTCACCGACGCAGAGCTGCAAGAAATTAAGCAGGCGATCGCCACCATTCAGCAAAATCTGCCCTTCCTGATTACCCTCAGCGCCGACGAACGCAAGCGCCTCTACAAAATGGGTGACAAACGCCTCGCCTTTGTGCAAAACAGCCTCAACGCCGCCCAAAGCAACCGCAACATTCTACCCGCCAGCTTCGATCTCGAAGGATTCGCCAACGACTATCGCCTCACCCTCAGCCTGAATGAACTGCTGATGCTGTTGCACCAGTTGACCGAACAAGTAGACGATACCCTAGTAGCAGTCAGCAGCGAAGCCATGAGCAGCAGCCTCACCGTCTATGATTACGTCAAAACTGCCGCCAAAAAGACTCCCGGATTGAAAGCGATCGCTGAACAGCTCGGCACCCTATTCAAAGCCATGAAGAGTAAGTCTACAAAGGCGATCGCTGTACCTGCCGCTGAGCCGTTTAAGCAGGCAAGTTAGGTCAGCCCTGTGCTGAGCATGGCACACGAAGGATTTTACATCACGCTTGCAGTTCAGAAGTTCAAGCAGGTAGCGGAAAACATCGCGCTTTCAGCCGCAAGCTTCGCCGCCGTACCTCACCACAGGGCGCTTGTAGGTTAAAGCTTCGCCGCCGTACCTCACCACAGGGCGCTTGTAGGTTAGAGCTTCAAACGTGAACCTCACCACAGGGCGCTTTCAGCCGCAAGCTTCGCCGCCGTATCTTACCACAGGGCGATCGCAGGTTAAAGCTTCAAGCGTGAACCTCACCACAGGGTGATTGAAGCTCAAAGCTCCCCTTTCAGGGGAACAAAACTACTCAAAGTCCCCCTTTTTAAGATGCAAGGGGCAGAGGCATAAGTTCTATCTAATTCGATCGCAGTGCTAGCGCCAGACTGACCACAACGATGCCAGCGAGTATCAGCCAAGTTGCATTGCGCCGTAGCCAGTTTTTAGAGGCTTGCGATCTGCTGTTTATAGATTTTCCAGTCGCGATCGGCTGAAACCTATTCTGGTACAGCGTACATTCTCTCGCGTAAGGACGCTGGGGGTAGTTGCAGGTGTCATCCTCATGATAGGTGCAGGTTTCACAAAGAAACTCCCCTCCTGTAGATCGATGGAGGGGAATGCCGGGATGACCATGGGCTTTTAGGGCTGTGCGGCAGTGGGGACAGGCGATCGCCTGGGCAACCACTGGCTGATGACATCGGGGACAGGTCGGCATGGGCGCGTTAGGAGTTAAACTAAACCGCAAAGTTTCCTCGATCCTAGCCCAGAATCCTAACTCAGAGATTTTATAGCTGTCGCCAGTTTGCTTAGGACATTTAGGGTGGCGGTTGCTGTAGCGCTACGCGCTTAGATCCAATGAGTTATTTTTTGAGAGCCGCGTGGAGCGCGGCTCTCAAAAAATAACTCGTCCTAACTCAATTACGTAGGGCCATACATGATTTGCCCTAGGTCTGAAACATTACCTCATCCGGGTTTCTGGATCGGGATGAATGGAGAAGGTGAGGACGGTTTCATCAACGCCCCTTAGAGTCAGCGGGCTGTATTTGGTGATGGCATCTTCCTCTAGCTCCAGGTAATCTGCAACAGCAGCCGAAACCAAAATGGAGCTAGGTTCGGCAGCCTCCTGAATTCGGGCGGCTATGTTGACGCTAGGCCCGATCGCCGTGTAGTCTGCCCGTTCCGAGCCGCCAAACATGCCCACAACGGCTGTACCCTGATGAATGCCGCACCGAAACTGCACGGTTTGGGTAATGCCCTGAGCGTGCCACTTTTCGTTGAGCCTTGCCAAAGTTTTATACATTTGCCGTGCTGAGGCGATCGCCCGCCTCACCTGTTCATTGGGGCTGATTTCTTCGGGTGCGCCAAAGATCGCCAGAATTGCGTCCCCCATAAATTTATCGACCGTCCCGCCATTGTCAAAAATGGCGTGGGTCATTTCAGTTAAGTATTCGTTCAGTAGCTCAGCCACCCGGCGCGATCGCAGCGTGTTGGACAACTGCGTGAACCCAATAATGTCGCTAAACAGAATCGTGATCATTCGAGGTTCAGGACGCAGATCTAGCGCCAGGTTTCCCTGAGCGGCTCGTTTGACTAAGGCAGGCGGCAAAAAGCGGCTCAGCACCGATTCTGTCAAATAGGTATTTAGCTCAGCCACCTTGCGTTCGCTGGCTTTCAGCGCCAGCAGGTTCCGCACCTCTGCTAAAAGCTCGCGATCGTTAAACGGCTTAGACAAATAGGCATCCGCTCCTTGCTCTGCGCCTTCAATGCGGGTTTCCTCGTCGGCTTTTGCCGTTAGCAGAATAATTGGAATGCCTTTAAGCGTTTCCTGCTGACGAATCATGCGGATCATTTCTAGCCCAGAGACTAGCGGCATCATCAGATCCGTCACGATAATGTGGGGCTGAAGGGCTTGGGCAACTTGAAAGCCCTCCGCTCCGTTGCGGGCAGTATGTACCTCATGTCCGACTCTTTGCAAGACGGTAGATACGTAGCCGCGCATATCGGCATTGTCTTCGACAATCAGCACCTTAGCCACTAAAGAGGGCGAGGCGATCGCCTCTGGGGCTGAGGGCAACCCTGAATAGGACGAAGGCAATGTCAAAGGCAATGTTAAAGAGTCGGCTGGGGCATTCTGGAAGTCTTGTTGCAGCTCGGTTTCAATGTCTGCTAACTCGATCGCGGCGCGGCTAAGTTCTGGCTCTGCCGGAGTTTCAACCACCTGTTCGCTGGGCAAATGCGCCCTGCCCGTCTGGAGCTGAACCGTGAAGATAGTGCCTTCGCCATAGGTCGATTCTACGGTGACGCTGCCGCCGTGCAGTTCGACTAGCTCTTTAACTAAGGCTAGCCCCAGACCGCTCCCCTCATGGCTACGGCTCGCAGAACCATCGGCTTGCCGAAATCGCTCAAACAAATGGGGAATCTGATCGGGGCGAATGCCCATGCCCGTATCTTTAACCTGAATCAGGCAGCGATCGCCTCCCGCCCTCAAATTGACCGCGATCGTTCCCCCCGCCTCAGTAAATTTGATAGCGTTGGACAGCAAATTGTAGAGAACCTTATCAAATTTCTCCAGATCCAAAAAAATTGCTGGATAGTCCTTGATCTCGTTCAAATCGGTCAGCAGGGCAATCTGTTTTTTCTCGCAGTAGGGCTTGAAGGAGTTCACCACCTGCGCCACGAAGTCTAGCAGATCACAAGGACGGAAAGAAGGCTGCATCTGTCCGGCATCCAAACGCTGCAAATCTAGGAGTTGGTTGACCAAACGCAGCAGACGGCGAGAGTTGCGTTGGGCTACAACCGCCTGCTCGTAAGACAGTCCCTGCTCCTGCTCTACAGCAGATTCTAGCGGCCCTAGCATTAGGGTCAGAGGCGTCCGAAACTCGTGGGAGACATTTTGAAAGAACTCAGTTTTTTGGCGATCGAGTTCTAAAAGCTGCTCCGCCTGTTGACGGGTTGTTTGGTAGAGTCGAGCCTGCTGCACAGCAATTGCGGCTTGAGCAGCCACCGCCTGAGCTAGCTCCACTTCTTCTGGTTCCCAGGGGCGAGGCTGAGTAATTTGTCGGAGCGAGATGCTGCCAATAATTTTGCCGTTGTAGAGCAAAGGCACAACCAGCAGGGCGCGGGCGGGCGATCGCAACGGCAAATCTATGTCATTCAGTTCGGGCTGATGATCGAGGTCATCCACCACCACAGGCATTTGTGTGAGCAGGAGCTGTTTTAGGATAGGATTGCCCTCGATCGGCGCTAGCGATTGGGGCAATGGGCGATCGGGTTGGGATGCTCCAGTTTTTGCCTCGGCTTTTGCCGCATCATGCTGCGATGCGTCGTGTAGTCCCACACACTGCACATATTTATCGTCTTCTGTCCACAGCGATAGAGCACACCCATCAGCGTGGAGCGCTTGCCCCAACTGCTGCGTGATGGCAGCAAAAATTTCCTGGGGATCAAGGCTAGAGCGAATGGTTGCTGTGATGGTGTTGATCAGAGCCTCGCGTTTGGCTAAGGCTCGAATCTGCTCGTAGGCACGGGCTTGAGAGAGAGCAGGAGCCGCTTGATTGGCCACCATGTAGACAAGCTGCACTTCATCCTCTTGCCAGATGCGCGATCGCCCGCACTGGTGAATCGCCAAAACCGCCATTAGCTCTTGCTGAAAAATCAGCGGCACAACGAGGCTGGAGGCAATATTAGCCTGTTGATAAGCTTGCAGCCGCAGTCCGGTCGGATCAGCGTGAACGCGATCGTCGGTTTGGGACTCGGTGATCACCTCAATGTTGTGGGTAAACCAGACGGTATCTCCAAGGTGGCTCAGATCAAAGGCTAAGTTGCCTGCTGAACCCTCTGATAATTCTACGGGTAATTCTACGGGCGCCCTGTAGACAAACGTTTCGTCCTCCATGCGATCGTTCTGAAACGGACGCAAAATGCAACAATCGACCTCAAACATTTGCCCAACGCTCTCAACGATCGTCTGGAGGATCTGCTGATAGGTTTGAGCGCTACGAATGGTGTTGTTGACCGCATTCAGCAGAGATTCTTGCCGGAGCGATCGCTGAAGCTCTTGAGTACGGGCTTTCAGCACATTGTGGGTATCGACTCCCTGCCGGACAACGGCTCTTAGCTCTTCGTCATCCCAGGGTTTATTGACATATTTGAAAACTTTGCCAGAGTTGATTGCCTCTACCAAGTCACCGACATCGGTGTAGCCCGTCAGAATAATCCGAATGGTGTCGGGATACTGAGTCGCAGTCAGGCTGAGAAACTCTGTGCCGCTCATTGAGGGCATCCGCTGATCGGAGATAATGACTGCCACTTCGCCCTCGCGCTTCAGCGTGGCTAGCGCCTCATGACCACTTTCTGCCCGCAACACCTTAAACTCCCGGTAAAAGGTGCGATAGAGCAAATCCAAGTTATCTGGCTCGTCATCAACAACCAGAATCTTAGGCTTAGCGTGGTCTGAAGACTTCATGCACCGTTTTCCTCTAGGTGAGGGCATTGAGATAAGAAACTGCCCTGATGCACTTGCCTAAGTATCGAGTAGTTAGGGCACATTGGGGGATTAGGGCGATCGTTCTGTGGGAATGCTGATGGAAAAAATGACAAACAAAACAGGAGTTCCAGCAACGGCGGCATAAACTGCCAGCAGGGGTTTAAGGCTAAGATTTCTCTAGACGGGCACCGCATTGTTGGCAAGCAGCACCGATAAAACTTAAATAGCACCCATAAAACTATAGTGCCCAGATTTGGAAAACGTCTAACTTTAGGAATTGTGGGGATATAACTTCTATTTTTTGTTAAAGTGCGTTCATCTCTTCACAAGCTCTATACATCACTGAGTAGCAGATCTCAGGACTAGAATAGGGGCAGTCTTCTTTACACCACCATGTCTACGTTACCCACAGACGCATTCTCTAAAGACGCATTCTCTAAAGATGTCCTGACCAAAAATGGCTTATCTGAGGCGTTGTCTTCACTAGAAGGAGTAGACTATTCGGCGATCGATTTGTCTCTGCTCGTCCGAACGGTGCGCAAGCAGGACTTGGGTAGTCTGGCAGATATTTTAACCAGCAGTTTTCACAGCCAGAATGGCAGTATGGGCTGGCTATACCCGCTGCTGCGCGCCGGAATTTATGAAGATCTGCGCACCCGTAGCCAAACTCGGACTAAGCACTATGCCTGTTTGGTGGCGGCTCGGCGGATGTCAAGCAGTGAGCTGGATCAAGAAGCCCAGGCAAGACGATCGCTTCAACTCAATCCTTCTTTACATCCTGCCTTCACCTCGACTCCTGCTTTCGCGCCAACGGTGCTATCGGTCGGCAGCGATCGCCCCATCGGCACCATCGAAATTTCTTCAAAAAATCCGCCCCCCTGGCAGTCGCCTCACACTCGCTACCTCTATCTTTCTAATCTGGCGGTGCATTCTAACTATCGTCGTCAGGGGGCGGCGCAGCAGCTTTTGCAAACCTGCGATCGCGTGGCGCTGGGCTGGGGATTTCAAGATCTCTACCTGCATGTGTTAGAGAGCAATCATGCCGCCCGACGGCTCTATTTGCGATCGGGCTATCGCGTGCTGAGAGCTGAAGCCAGCCTGAGTTCATGGATGCTAGGCAGACCCCGACAGCTTTTTATGCACAAATCTCTCTCAACGAATTCTGCCTCCTGATGGTTCCAGAATCCATTCCAAAAATCTAAAATGGCATGAGCCAGATTTAACTGAGGCAAAGCAGAATGTTTTTAGTCACAGGTGCAACGGGTGGATTAGGGCAGCGTGTGGTGCGACAACTGCGATCGCGAGATCTTCCCGTGCGGGCATTTGTGCAGCTCACTTCCCGCTATGGTGAGCTAGAGCAGCGGGGAGCAGAAATTTTCGTCGGAGATCTGCTGCAAGAGCGCGATATCCAAAAAGCTTGTCAGGGCGTGCGGTACGTTATTAGCGCCCATGGCTCTAACGCATCCAATCGAGGGAATGCCCAGACGCTAGACTATCGGGCAAATATCGATTTAATTGATGCGGCAAAAGCTGCTGGGGTTGAGCATTTTGTATTTGTCTCCGTATTGGGGAGCGATCGCGGCTACGAGGATGCGCCCGTGTTTAAGGCAAAGTGGGCAGTAGAGCGCTATCTGCAATCGAGCGGATTGAATTACACCATTCTGCGACCTTCTGGGTTTGCTTCTAACCTTTTGCCCTTGGCTGAGCAGTTTCAAAGAACGGGAATTTACCTGCTGATAGGTGATCCACAAGCCCGTAGCTCGATCGTCAGCACAGACGATCTGGCACGAATTGTCCTAGAGTCTGCCACGCTTGCAGATGCGAAAAACCAGATTTTGCCTGTTGGCGGTGCCGAAATCTTGGAAAGAGGCGATATCCCAAAAATCTTTGGGCGCATTTTTGAGCGAGAGGCGATCGTCGTTAATCCGCCACTGTTTTTGCTAGACGCAGTTCGGACAGGGCTGGGCTTTGTAGATTCAGAGAGCCAAAAGGCTCTGGGTACGTTGCGAACATTGCTAGCCAATGAGTTTTTCTGTACGCCTACTGAAACTGAGCGTCTAGAGACTCTGTTTAGTTTCAAGCTAGAAACCCTAGAAAGCTTTATACGTCGATATATTAGCCGTTAGCCTTCAGGTCTTGCACCTTTCAACCTTCTCTGACTGTAAGTTGAGGGACGATCGCGCCCTCCTAACATTTCAGCATTGAAGGGAATATACGACTCAGACACAATCTCGAACACAATCTCAAACTCATACCAATTTGAATTGGAACCGCGACAGATCCCGGTACGGGCTTGGCATTGCCAAGCCCCTTCTGAGGTTCGATGTGCCCATAAATTCGCTTAAATCGGTATCAGCATCGGGCTGCATTTGTCACAGGACGCGCACATATTCTTCAGCGTTGTTGTGTTCGCGGAAGCGTTTCATCATCAGGTATGGATCTTGCGGAGGGGGTGCGGGGAACGAAGCGCTTCCCTTGCTAAGGATTTGAGGGGAATCTAAGCCATAGCTATATTCATAGCAGTTAGGACGGGGACATTTTTGAGGGCGTGCGGAGCACGCCCTCAAAAATGTCCTAAACCCGATAATTACAGCCATAAGACGAAGCCTATCCCAAACCCTAGAAGTGTAAATTTTTAGGCGCATATATTTACTAATTGATAGTAGTTTGCAAGAGCTGTCTCCTATCCTCTCCAATTTCAAACTAAGTTCATGTCCAAAAAATACTGAGTCACTGAGTTTTACTGAAGTTGTCTTCCCAAATATCCCAAATTGAGATGTAGCGCCTCAAACACTTTTCAAATTTATTCTCAACAGTGCGTTCTTCTTGAAAATCGTTAAGATAGTGACTATATGCTTCTCATTAAGACAGCTCTGTTGAGAAAGGCGTTTTAACCTATGTAGCTTTAACCTATGTAGCTTTAACCTATGTATACAACCTCCTCCCTCAAAGCTGAACTCAACGAACGCGGTTGGCGACTGACTCCCCAACGAGAAACCATCCTGCAAATTTTTCAAAATCTTCCAGAAGGGCAGCATCTCAGCGCCGAAGATCTGCATAATTTGCTGCAAGGAGACGGAGATGCCATCAGTTTGTCTACCATCTACCGGAACTTGAAGATGATGTCTCGCATGGGCATCCTCAGGGAGTTGGAGCTAGCAGAAGGGCACAAACACTATGAAATCAATCAGCCCTCACCCCATCATCATCATCATTTGATCTGCGTCCGCTGCAACAAAACGATCGAATTCAAAAACGATTCGATTCTAAAAATGGGTTCCAAGACTGCCCAAAAAGAAGGCTATCATCTGCTAGATTGTCAGCTCACCATTCACGCCATTTGCCCAAGCTGCCAGCGATCGCTCCTCCCTGCTTAGCCAAAGCTACGGCTACTCAAGGTAGTTGCCTCCAGAGAGAATACGAAGCACCTTCTGGGTGTCACTCAGATCTCCCACAATTCGCCTCAGCGGATGGGGCCAAACCTTAACTAAAGTTGGCGTAGCAGTGATTTGGTTCGCCTCCGCCTGCTCAGGGTGCCTTTGGATATCAATCACCTTTAGCGTATAGGGCTGCTGCAACGACTGCTCTAAGATTTGATGCAAAATTTTCAGAATTTTCTCAGTTGCCACACTGTTCCCCGACACAAATAGCCGTAGCACGTACCCCAATGCAGCCTCTGCTGGGGGATCTGGCGGCAGCCAAGACAAGGTGCTATTTTCCCCAGAGAGAGACCTTGCGGGCGCTTGATCAAACCGCATCACCAGATCATGCTCTTCCCAAAGCTGAGGAAACTGCTGCCGATAAGATTCTACGACCGGAGGATCACACACCCCCTCTGGACAGGGCAAAGCTGTCCAAACTAGGGAATCTACGCCAAACAAAACATTGAGCAAAGCCTGATGTCTTAAAACTAACGGGCTAGATTCAGCAAAGGTCTGAATACATTGCGTTTGTGGATCAAGCCAGCGATCGATCGTTGCCGTGTAGCACGGCACCAAAAAGTGCGGCGGCTCCGTTAATTGCAAGGCTTCCTGAAGCGCTGTACAAAGCTGCAAGTGCCAGCGACTTCGCTTCTCAGGATCGATGCAATATACTAGGTCGCCACCGGGCGTAAATAGCGCTATCCCCTTAAAAAGCTTTGAATTAGAAGAAGCAAGTTCTGAATTGGGAAACATGAGGGATGGGGTTAGGAGCTGGAAGGAATACCCGTTTCCAAACAGAAATTCATAGATAGATTTTTACACCTGTAGAAACCGCTAAGGTGGTTAGAACGGGAATATTTATGGTGGGGCGCTTCGCGCCCCACCATAAATGTCCTGAGCAAACTGGCGACAGCCATACATAAAAGAAAATTATACGAAAGAAGAATTTTTTATGTACCTCTCTCTACATAAAAATCGGGGAGGCATCCCCATAGAAGACACCACCCCCAATATACCTCTTCCTTCTTAGTAGCTAAGTTAGGTCTTGCCTTTAGACGCGACCTCTGAGAATTTGCGCCATTTCATTGGGCTTCGGCGACATTTCCAAAGCCGTTTCTTCGGTAATTCGCCCTGCCTCATAGAGCTTATATAGCGACTGATTCATCGTACACATACCGTCAAAAGTGCATCGCGGGATAATTGCCTCAATCTCATCAATCTCGCCTCTCCGGATGTAATCTTTAATGGCATCTGTGTTGATCAGAATGTCGTGGAAAGCAGCCCGCTTACCGTCTGTAGTGCGGCACAGCCCTTGAGCAATAATAGCGACCATGGATTCAGCGATCGCCACCCGCATCGGAGCCTGCTGATCAGGCTCATACAGATTTAGAATCCGTTCGATCGTCTTAACAGCGCTGTTAGTGTGCAGGGTACCCATCACCATGTGCCCCGTTTGAGCCGCTTTCAAGGCAGTATTGACCGTTTCCTTGTCCCGCATTTCACCCACCAGAATGATATCTGGATCTTCCCGCAGAGAGGCTTTCAGAGCATTGTCAAACTTACGGGTGTGAATCCCCACTTCCCGCTGTTTAATCAGTGATTTCTTACTCTGATGGACAAATTCAACCGGGTCTTCGATCGTGATGATGTTTTTGGGCATCTCACTGTTGATGTAGTCAATCATGGCGGCCATGGTAGTCGACTTGCCCGAACCCGTGGGGCCTGTCACCAAAACCAATCCCTTGTGATAGTGGCAAATATCTTTAAAGACAGGCGGCAGATTAAGCTGCTCCATGGTCAAGATCTTCAGCGGAATTAACCGCATCACCATCGAAGGGCCGCGCAACGTATCAAAAATGTTGATCCGCACCCGCGCAAATTCATATTGGGTCGCTCCGTCGTAGTCCAGCGTCTCTTGAAACCGCTGAATATCGGCATCGCTAAGAATTTCTGTCAGCCAGCTAAAGAAAGTATCTTTGTCGGTAATGGGATAGTCCGTGGTATCCATTTCGCCCCGGTTGCGGAAGCGAGGCACCTCGCCAACACCCGTATGAATATCCGAAAATCCTTTGTCGTAGGCTTCTCGCACCAACTGTTCCATTGTCGGTTGACCAGGGGTCGGTTTGCCTCGCCCGATCGCCTGTACGTTACTGGCAGCCGAAGGAACTCCAAGGCGCTGTCCTGGAGGCGGTGCAGCAGGTCTAGAGGCTCCCATACTAGGCGGTACACCTGGATTGCTGGCTGGCGGCGGGAGAGGAATGGTGGGAGAGGGCATTTGCCGCGTTGCCTCGGAAGCTTGGCTTCCCGGCATCTGACCCGGCATCTGACCCGGCATCTGACCCGGCATCGATCGCCCTGGCGGCGGGGGCGGGGGCGGCATCCGAGGGGTAGAGGGTGGGATGGGCGGACGCTGTGAATCTGTCATAGACCACCTAGGGGTAAAGGAGCATCAAAATGTAAGTACGAACAAGAAAACTGGAGAGCTTGAGGTGAGACAGGAGAATGGCGATCGAAGTACGCGAAATCTTCTGTGAAATCTCTGCCAGAAGGCTTAGAGCTGTCTGCGGTTTTAGCCAGATGCGAGTCAAATTGCCCAAACCCTTCCACACTAAAATTCACACTAGAATTAACTGCGTACTGTAGGCAATCGTACCGTAGAGAATTGTGCTGTCAGCGATCGCACATTAGAAAGCGGTTCGCTTAATCTACAACATTTGGCTTAATCTACAGCATTTGAAAGGCAGTCAAGCAAAGATTAGATTTTAAAAGGCTTTGCTTAAAGGCTTACTTTAACCTTAATAAAAAACTCTATCTTTTCCTCTCAAGTTCCGTCATTTCATTTGCATTCTAATTTCATTTGCACTCTAAGATTGCCCAAAAACTCTAACTTCTTATCATCTGTGCAAAAGTTAGATTAGCAAGCCCTGTGGAATCTAGCACTAATTAGCATGTTTCAAGCTACTCGCCGCCGTCTCGCCCTCTGGTACACAACCGTTACGGCGGTGCTGATCCTTTTGTTCGCAACCGGATTTTATTGGTACGTGCGAGATACCTTAGTTGAGCGAATTGACGACACCCTAAACCATGTCGTAGAAGTCGTCCAACGATCGCTTGTGATTGAGCCTTTAGAGAGTGATTTAACGATCGCTGAAACAACCCGTGAGCCTGTGCTGCATGTCAACATAGACGCTAGCTTTCGTAGCAATGCCGCCGCTGTCGAAGATGACCATATTGACTTGGAGTGGTTTAGCTCCACAGGGAATCTGCTTTGGTCGACCTTTTCGGCTCCGATCGATATTCCTCTACACCAGAGCAATGGTGAAACCGTTCGTGTAGAAAGAGCATGGGGCAATGAAGCCGAAAGCTGGACAGAGGCGGATCGGGGAAAGCTACGGCAGGTGACTCAGCGCCTTCAGGTTGGGCAGCAGGTTTTGGGCTATCTGCGGGTGAGCCATCCTTGGTTTGAAGTTAGCAAACCCAGTCAGCAGCTCATTCGAGATTTGGCTGTAGGCACGGTGCTGGTTGTGGCAACGGTCGCGGCGATCGGCTGGTTTTTGTCAGGGTTGGCGATCGCCCCTGTCCGAGAGTCTTACCAACAGCTCAAACAATTTACCGCCGATGCCTCTCACGAATTGCGTAACCCGATCGCCGTGATTCAAACCAATGTCCAAGTCGCTTTGGCTGATCCCGATCCTCATATGTATCAGGATCAGCTTCAAGTTGTAGAAAGGTTGACCCGAAGATTAGGTCGCCTGGTTGATGATTTGCTGTTTCTGGCGCGACAAGACGGTGGAATTACCGCTTTAAGGCGAGAGCCTGTTGATCTGAATGAATTGGTGCAAGAAGTAGTCGAGGAGCAAAAAGCGATCGCTTCAGAGAAATCTTTGTCCCTTTTACTCATTGCTTCTCATTTTCCAGCCAATGGCTCTCATCTTCCAGCTAGTAGCAAAGAATTTGTAAAAGATAGCGGAGCGCCCTTGCTCATTCAAGCCGATCGCGATCAAATCACTCGTTTGTTAACCAATCTCATCAGCAATGCGGTGCGTTATACACCTCCTGGAGGGCAGGTGGAGGTGAGCGTCCAGCGATCGAAGCAGCCTGGAAATTCTCAGGTGCAAGTATTGGTTAAAGACACGGGGATTGGCATTTCGGCAGAATCATTGCCTCATTTATTCGATCGCTTCTATCGAGTTGATCCAGCGCGTACTTATTCTGATATGCAGCAGGATTCTCTGGAGGCTACGGCTGGGTCTGGTTTAGGGTTGGCGATCGCTAAAGTCATTGTGGAAAATCATCAAGGTTTGATTCAGGTTGAGAGCAGCCTGAATCAGGGCACAACTTTTGCAGTCACATTGCCGCTATAGCGATTAAAGTCAGAAAAATGCTGAGTCAAAAAGCAAACTGTTAGCAGCCATCCTCATTGAGGTTGTGAGCTGAGCTAGCAGAAATGGGCACTCTTAGTAATGAGTCAATTAATGATACCGATTTAAACGAATTTGTGGGCACATCGAACCTCAGAAGGGGCTTGGCATTGCCAAGCCCGTACCGGGATCTGTCGTGGTTCCAATTCAAATTGGTATGAGAAGGAACATGAGGTAAAACCCTGTCCATAATTTTTTGAATTCAACGGTTGAAACCGCCTAAATGTTTCTCTGGGAAGAGGCGATCGGTTCAGCTTTTTCTTTCATTTAGAAAAAGAGAATCATGGGAAAAAGTTCAAGTTCTATTTTCTACAAAAAATAGGATGGCGAGAGCAAGCAGTCGTTGATTGTAGCGAAGAATTCTATTTGAGAAAGCTCAGAAGTTTTCGCCCAAAAAGTTGCTTAAGGCGTGAAATTATGATATTCGTAGAATAAATGAGTAGTGACAGGTGCTTAGTGTATTTTCCTAGATTCAATCTAGGAAGTTGCGAATGTCTCCCAGGCTGAATTGGCTACTGATTGGCTTAAGCGGTTAGGGCGACTTGTTAGGTTCGCATTACCAGGTTGTCGGGCATGAAACTTGGATCGAGTTAACCTTGCAATTATTGTTTTGAGGAGAATGACCTATGGAGACCTTTGCTTATCTCCAAGTTGCTGAGGATTATGAAAATCCTGAGAGCAAAGAGCTAGTTTTCTTGAAAGATGGTTTAGCGGCGCTGAATTCCTTGAGTGGAATGAAGCTGCCGAGCCAGACACTCTTTGTTTTGTTGGGTGTGGCTTCTTCTGCCTTCATTCTGAACATTGCTAGTGCTGCCCAAGCTGCCCTTTACCGAGGAGATAGCGGTTCTGATGTCACTTACCTTCAGAACCTTTTGAACGACAACGGTTATTCTGTACCTGTTACGGGATACTACGGTTCGCAAACTGAAAGCCAGGTCTACAGCTTTCAGTACGATAGGTACCTGACCTCTGATGGTGTTGCAGGTAGTGCCACCATGAGTGCCCTGGAGGGCTTTTTGGGTGTAGCCCCTGATCCGGGTAGCAGCGGTGCTCTAAGGTTTGGTAGCAGCGGCAGTGCCGTAACCGATCTACAGTATGCTCTCAGCAGCGCGGGATATTTTTCAGGTCCCTACACGGGCTACTTTGGTTCAACTACCGAGCAAGCGGTGATCAGCTTCCAGTATGACAACTACTTGACGGCTGATGGCATCGCAGGTTCGGCAACGCTAGCGGCTCTGGGCACTGGTGGCTTCCAGCCTATCTTGCCGGGGGGTGGCAGCACCTATCGTTTCGGCGACTCTGGCGCAGGTGTATCGAACATCCAATCGTTGCTCGGTTCCCTAGGCTATGCGGTTCCGGTGACGGGATACTTTGGTACTCAGACCGAGCAAGCAGTGATTAATTTCCAATCCTACAGCGGCTTGGTGGCTGACGGCATTGTTGGAAGCAACACTTTGGCAGCTATGGAAGGCAGTTCCTTCCAGCCTATTCGTCCCGGCGTTGGCAGCACCTATCGCTTCGGCGACTCTGGCGCAGGTGTGTCAAGCATTCAGGATCTGCTGAATGCTAATGGCTATTCAGTTTCAATCACGGGCTATTTTGGCTCTGTTACTGAACAGCAGGTGATCAGCTTCCAAGCTAACAACGGTATATCGGCAGACGGTATTGTCGGCCCTCAAACCTATGCGGCTCTTTTGAGCAGATAGTGATTTGAGCTTTAGGTAGGTGAGTTTTGAGTAAGGTGACAGGAGTTCTGTTCATCCCCAACGCTTTTAAGATTAGGGGAATTGAGCGGAGTTGCGAATGCCTTACTCAACTCTTTTGAGCAAGCGATCGCGTGGCTGATTTTTAGAGTTGGCTTGGGGAGTAACGTATGGAAGCTTTGGCTTTTCTTCACCTAGCTCAGGATTACGAAAATCCTGAGTTGAAAGAGTTGTGTATTGCATCAAATGGTTTGAGTTTACTGATCAAGAGATCGCCCACTAAATTGCTTTCTAGCACTGGAGCGATCGCTCTTCTGAGCCTTTTGAGTACAGCTTGGGTCGCAGGCTTGACGCAGGCTGCATCAGCAACAGTCTACGGTGCGGGTGTTTATGGCGTAGATGACTACGGCACGGATGTTTACGGTCGTAGCTACCGTGACATCAGACCTGGTGTTCCCGGCTATCAAGCTGTTATGGTGCGTCCTGATGGCGACCAGCCCTATGCCGAGCAGACCTGTGGCTGTGCCGCTAATCTCTGCGGTGGCTACCAACCTGTTCGCCCACAGCCGCTTCCCAATCCTGACTACCGCCCCATCCGTCCTCAGCCTGTCCGTCCTGCGGGAGTATTCTTGCGACGTGGAGATACTGGCTCAGATGTGCGCTACGTGCAGGACTTGCTGCGATCGGCTGGCTATTTCAATGCGTCTTCAACAGGTTTTTATGCCACTTTGACCGAGAGCGGCGTTAAGTCCTTCCAGCGCGATCAGGGTTTGAGCGTGGATGGCATTGTTGGAGCACAGACTTTAGCAGCGCTCGAAAATCGTGCTTGAGCCAATGGCTTCAAGGTAAACTTACAGACGCGATCGAACAGAAACACGTGACCCTGTATTAACCAGGGTTATATTAGTGTGAATTAGTATGAATTCATTCTAATAATCAAAGGCAGTGTTGGGAGTTAAAGAAGCAGGGCACCCTGTGGAGTTGAGGAGTTAACTTGGTACAAGTGTACCATGGTTGAGAGCGCCAGAATTTTGTAATTTCAAGATTTTTAATCTGATCACTTTATGCCGCAACTGCAAGCCCTAATTTTTGATGTAGATGGAACTCTGGCAGATACCGAGCGAGACGGTCATCGGATTGCGTTTAATCGGGCATTTGCGGCGGCTGGTCTAGATTGGGATTGGTCGGTTGAAGAATATGGCAAGCTACTGGAAGTGACGGGAGGCAAGGAGCGGATTCGTTTTTATCTAGATAATGCGCTGCCGAAGGTGAGCTTACCCAATTCAAGTCCTGACACCTTGTCTGAGCAGATTGCCAGTCTCCATGCGGCAAAGACTGTTCACTACAAGCAGCTCTTGCAGGAAAACGTCATTCCGCTGCGTCCCGGCGTGAAACGTCTGCTCTTAGAGGCTCGCGAACAGGGCATTCGGCTGGCGATCGCCACGACTACTACCCCCGCCAACGTGACGGCGCTTTTGGAAAATGCGATCGCGCCAGAGGCGATCGGCTGGTTTGAGGTGATTGCGGCGGGTGATATTGTCCCAGCCAAAAAGCCTGCACCTGATATCTATCAGTATGCGCTGCAAGCCATGAACCTAGAGCCAGAGGTTTGCCTAGCGCTGGAAGACTCCCGGCAGGGACTGCGATCGGCGCTGCAAGCGGGTCTTAAGACTGTGATTACGGTGAATGGCTATACGCAGAGCCAAGACTTTTCTGGAGCGGCGTTGGTGATAGACCACTTGGGAGAGCCAGATTTGCCATTTCAACTATTGCCGTCTCAACCCAGGGCGGAAGAGGTGAAATCAACCTACTTTGATGTGGCATTGGCAGAGCAGCTGCTAAGCAGTTGAGATCAGGGTTCTCTGGAAACGGCAATCTTCAGGCAGTGCAAAAATATTTTCGCCCCGTTAGAATGCAAATGTTTTAAGCTTACTGAGTGTCCGTTGTCCTTTTCACAAGTTTTGGCTGTGTTAAAACGAATCTCCCTTGTCTCTCTTCTAGTGGTTTCTGGCATTTGGGGTGCTGTTCAGCCTGTTTATGCTCAGGCGCTTGTTCCTCATGTGCTGCAACTTGATCAGCAACGGCTAGAGGAGCAGGGTCTTGGTTTAGCCCAGGAAGCCGCCCAACTGGCTCAGTTTCAGCAGCTTCAGCTTGCTTTATCACGGGCACAGCTTGCGTCACAGCTTGCCCCTAATAATCCCCAGGTTTGGGCATTGCTGGGCAGCCTGTATCTAGAGACTAGAGAGACTGATTCAGGCATTCAGGCGCTTTTGAAGTCACGATCGCTCGACCCAGCCAATGAGAACGTTTTGTTTGCTCTAGGAGATGCCTACTTTCAGCAGGAGAAGTATGATGCGGCGATTCAGTCTATTCAGGCAGGGTTAAAGCTCAAGACCGATGTACCAGAAGCTTTGTTTAGCTTGGGCAACTCGTACTACAAGCTGAAGCGCTACGATGAGGCGATCGCCCAGTACCAAAAAGCCGTGAGCCTAAACGACAAGTTCTGGCCAGCCATCAACAATGTGGGACTGGTGCTTTATGAGAAGGGAGATGCGGAGGGCGCATTAGAACAGTGGCAAAACGCCGTGAAGATTGACGGTAACCAAACCGAGCCACAGCTAGCGATCGCCATTGCTCTCTATGCTCAAGGCAAGACGATAGAGGCAGTTAGTCTAGGTGAAGCCGCGCTGAAGCTAGACAGCCGCTACGGCGATCCAGAATTCTTGCAGCAAAATCTCTGGGGCGATCGTCTCGTCACCCAGGCCAAAACTTTTCTGGCGCTGCCGCAAATTCAGAATGTGATTGTGCAGAGCAGCGGAGTGCCTGGGCAGGGTCAATAGGCTTAGAGCTGGCTTTCCTCTACGCCGCTAACGGCGATCGGGCAAGGCTTGAGACTGCAATTCCATTAACTCCTTAATCCCTTTCTCTGCCAAATCCAAAATTTGGTTGAGCTGTAGACGGCTGAAGCTACCTTCTTCGGCAGTACCCTGAAGCTCGATAATTTCTAGCTCATCGTTGAGCACAATATTCAAGTCTGTTGAGGCGGCAACGTCTTCGGGGTAGTTCAGATCCAGAAACGCTTCTCCGTCCAGTAGCCCGATCGACACGGCGGCAATTTGATGACAAAGGGGCGATCGCTCTAGCTCCCCACTCTGAAGGAGCTTATCGATCGCGTCCCATAGCGCTACATAGCCGCCCGTAATTGCAGTTGTGCGGGTACCTGCATCCGCTTGCAACACGTCTGCATCTATGGTGATGGTGCGTTCACCCAAGATCTGCATGTCAATTGCTGCCCGCAGACTGCGCCCAATCAGGCGCTGAATTTCCTGCGTGCGCCCTGAAAGCTTCATAAACTCGCGCGCCTGACGCGGAACCGTAGCTGTAGGCAGCATCCGGTACTCTGCCGTGAGCCAGCCTTGCCCCGTTCCTTCAAGAAATTTGGGCACACCAGTCTGAATGCTAACGGTGCAAAGTACCTGAGTCTCACCACAATGAGCTAGCACAGAGCCAGCCGCAAATCGAGTAAAATTCCGCTCAAACTGAACGGGACGAAGTTGATCGGGTTGCCGACCGTCCGGACGCTGCCAAACCATGATGCTTTCCTCGAAATCCTCACTCAGAATACTAGGGATCGGGGATTGGGCGTTAGGAACTTGATCTCTAGATCCCGATTTAGAGATTGGCGGTTATATTACATATAGTGTTTTTTAGAAAGAAGAGTCGGAAAGCAACGCTATATTTGCCACACAGAAAATATCGCGGAAGACCTGCTACCGTTAGCCCTATGTTTGGCAGTAGCCCTTAAGGGGTAAGAGTTTACTTAGATCCCGCTTCCTATTTGTTCAGTCCTGTAGCCTAAAGTAGCCCAATGGTTTCTCAACTTGAAGTCCCTAACCGCAGTACGCCACTGGCTCTGCCTCACGCGATCGAAGGCATTATTCAGGTCTTTACCAGCTCGCACCGCAGCTTCTTTACCAATGTTATGGCGCAGGCGCTGAGAATTGCCGGACAGGGTACTTCTGTCCTGGTCGTGCAGTTTTTAAAGGGCGGCATTGGGCAAGGATATCGGCACCCTGTGCAGCTTGGGCAGCATCTAGACTGGATTCGCTGCGATTTACCCCGCTGCATTGATTCGGCAGATGTAGAGGAAAATGAGGCGATCGCCCTCAGAGCGCTATGGCATCACACGCAGGTCGTCGTTTCTGAAGGAAAATACTCGATGGTGGTGCTAGATGAACTTAGTCTTGCCATCAACTTTGGTCTAATTTCTGAAGTAGAAGTGCTGAACTTCCTCCAGCAGCGTCCGGCTCAGGTAGATGTGATTTTGACAGGACCTGATATGCCTCAGTCCATTTTGGACATTGCTGATCAAATCACAGAACTGCGGCGCACTCGTCGTCCTTGATTTCCTAGAATATTTTTTGGAAAGGTTCACCTCTATTTAGAAGGCGATCGCACTGATTCAGAATTTACTCAGACAGCTACATTTACTCAGACAGCCGCATTCGTGCAGATTTGCGCAGACAGCCACATCTAAGGTACCTGCACCAGAACTAACTGATCTTCCGGCAAATAGCTAACATACCGTCCCTCATCGGCTAGAACCATTACCAACCGCAGCGACCAATCTGGCTCCACAATCTGCAAATCTGCCCAAGGAATCGCAATTTCCAAACAGGTATTAAAGGCAACCTTGGCACGGCTGAGACGGGACTGCCACTGAGCGCGATCGCCCGCTTCCTGAAACCACAGCGATTGGGTCAACAGGTTGATGCCCAAGTGGTGCCGAAACCTGTAGTCTAGCGGCGGCTGATCGGGCAAATGCTGTAAGGGTGCAGGGCTGGTGGACATAGGGCGATCGGGGTAAAACCACAGTAGATGTAGCTCCAGAGGAAAGTTCACTCCGGGCTGTGCGCCCATCTTTAAATCTAGCCGCAGGTAAAGATTGAGATGATCAACCCCATACCAAAGCCGCTGCACGAAGCCGCTTCGGTGCATGGTGCCAGATGCGCCGCCGATTTCAATGCATCCTGCTTTTTCCCAGTCCTGCTCATCGCCATTGCCGTCGATGCTGGGATGGATGAAGCTTTGAGGACGATGTTCTCGCTTGTTCAGATGGTCTTCAATGGGCGATCGCACCTCTATGGGGATTGGCTCATTTAAGGCTCTGTAGAGCGTTGCCAGATGTTCGCGAAACAACTGGTCAAACATTGCATCGTGGCTGGAGGTATGCCCTTCCCCAAACCACCAGAACCAGTCTGAGCCTTCGGCAGCGTAGAGGGCTTCCCAGGCTTCGGGATTATCTTCTTCAGTGGCTTCTGGATGTTTTGCCAAAGTCTGTCTGGCTGCCGCCAGCAAATCCCAGGCGCGATTTTTGGCGCGATCGCCAATCCAGGTAGAAAAGCTGCCGTCTACCCAAGAGCCGCTGTGCAGCTTCTCGGCGGGTAAAGTGGCGATCGGCGGAAACTGCTCCAAAAATTCTGAAACCGTCACTAGCTTCAGGCTGGGATGATCGCTGAGAATGCGATAGAGACGCTCTAAAAACGGCTTGCCATCCTGCAAGTAGGACTCCCAACAGTTCTCGCCATCTAGGGCGATCGTCACTAGCCAAGGCTGATCCAGCCCGCTACCGTTGCCTTGATGCACTTTGAGGGAGCGAGAAATAGATTCTAGATGCCCAACGAGGTCAGTAGCAGCTTGTCGAGGCTCCATAGCGCCATAGGTAAAGCCAATCAGATCAGAAAGGCGATGATCTCGGAAGACGATCGCCAAATCTCCTTGACTTGTTTCCAGACGATAGGGGCGATACAGCACCTCTGGTTCCTCTAGAGTGCCCGAACTGTCGCGGCGGAATGTATGGTTCAGCGTCCAGCCCAAGACTGCCTCATCCGAGCAAAGCCATTGAAACCCCTGTGCCGCTACATCGGGCAAAATTGCCGGACTCACCGACTGCTCAGATGGCCATAGCCCCTTGGGATTGCAGCCGAATCGCTCTCGATAGATTTGCTTCGCCTTGCGCAGATGCCGAGGAATATCTTCTGCCCACTGAAAGCGATGTTCAGGCAGCACCATTTTGGGCAATGCCACCCGACCAGAGTCGGTATCTGCCAGCAGCGGCAAGATGGGATGCGTGTAGGGCGTAGTAGTAATCTCTAGCTGACCGCTCTCCTGCATCTTGCGGTGCTGCGGGATAATGCGGCTGAGGATCTGGCGCTGCTTAGAATAAATGCGTTGGCGATCGCTCAATGTAAATCCCCGATCTTTTGCCAGCCAATTTGCGACCTCTGGATCATCCCAAAACAGAGGGTCAATCCAAGCGAGGTTATGCCATGCCAGTAGATCGCTGTAGTCTTGCGCTTCCCAGTTCTTCAGGCACCAATCCCAGCCCTGCTCATGGCGCTGCTCATATAGCTCCGCGTAGCGCGGATGGGGGTCAATCAGCGTGTGGTGGTTGGCATCAAAAAAATGTTGAATGATAAAGTGGCGCTGAGTTTCATCCAGATGGGCGATCGGCTGAAGCGCTAGCGTCAAATAAGGATCAAAAGCAGTTCCAGCTACGTAGTCTTCGAGTTGCAAGATCAGCGAAGGTACTAGATTCACCGTTTGGTGCAGCTTTGGGTAGCGCTCTAGGAGCAGCACCAGATCCAGGTAATCTTTTGTACCATGGAGCCTTACCCAAGGCAGCCGATAGTTACCTTGGGCAGAGCTTTTGTAGAGAGGCTGATGCTGATGCCAGACAAACGCGACGTATAGGGGATGCGCCATGGAAAGAGTCAGAAGGGAACAGGCAGAAGGCAAATACTGAGAATACTTTTTTACCTTACAGCCTAGTTCTTACCTTTTGTCCCTTATGCTCTAGAAGTTTTATGTCCTAGAAGATATGCCTGAACAATCTGCCTAGAAAACTTGTTCAACTTCTGCAATCTCAGGAATAAACTCTCGCAGACGGCGCTCGATGCCCATTCTCAACGTCATAGCAGAGCTGGGGCAGGTGCCGCACGCGCCCTGAAGCTTTAGCTTAACTACAGGGCCGTCAATTTCTACTAGCTCAACGTTGCCGCCATCCGACATTAAGTAGGGACGCAAATCGTCTAATACTTTTTCAACATTTGCATTCGTCAATTCCAGCGTTTCCATAGCATACCTATATAGTTTTTGGGCTTGTCTTGTTTCCTTCATCCTATCTCGATCGCCTGAGAATTGGCTAAGGAGAGGTGACTTCCCATCCTCCCAGCCTCTAAGCGCTCAATCTACACGCTCAGTCTATGCACTCAATCTAAGCGCTCAGCCTTTAAGCTAGCAGCTTGATATTTGAGAATAAAAATTCGCTAGTAGCATTCTGATCGTCCGTAATCGCCCGACGGTTGAGGATATAGTAGCCGCCTACTTTTTCGTACTCATCCTCAAATACCTGAGAGCCTTTGGATTCACCTGTTTCCACATCGTGGTACACCGAGTCATAGCGATGAGACAGATAGCCTGCCTCAGTCTGGTGGCTGCTCAGAGTGTTGATGGTGACGACGACACTGCGAATATGGCGATGAACCAGGCTCACCTCGTTGTTGTGAATCTTATAGCGATCGCCCATGGATTTACCGCTCACCAAAATCTCGACCGCGCCCTTTTCATCGGTTGCGCCTAGAGTAAAGACATTCTTGCCGTGGCTTTCCTCAAAGGTTCTACGGACGCGATGCACCGCAATTTCCCAAGCTTGCCCCGCAATAGCTTTCTTGGCTTCTTCGTCAGCCACCTCTGTAACCTCATGGCTAAAGCTGCCCTTACCATCGGGAGCGATGCGAAGCTTGCCCGTATGGACTTTCTCACCTTCCCGCAGAGTTACGTCTGCGGTGTAGCCAGGAAAGCTGGCATCCCAGGTATAGCGGTTTTCATACGCCGCCTGAAACAAAGCCCGAGCTTCTGGCTGCTCAGAGACTTGCTCAGCAGCTTGTCCAGTCATTTGCTCAATTACTTGCTCAGTCATCTTAAGGCTCTTGCTGACATCACTCTCTAGTGTAGCGATTTGGCGTTCCCGTCGCGTCAATTTTTGGCAAGAGGCGACCGTTTTCAGCGAAGACCTCTAGCAAAAGCTAGCCGCCCAGCGCTGCTCTTGCCTCCTGCCGCAGTCTCTGAGCTTCAGGGTCTTTAGGCTTAAGCTGGAGGGCTTTATCTAAAACCACAGTTGCCTCTTGATAGCGCTGAAGATTGAGCAGCGCTGCGCCTTTGGTGCGCCAAGCCTCAGCAGAATTGCGCTGGATGCGAATGCCTTCATCCAGTGCATTGATGGCTTCGGAAGAACGTCCTAGCTTTTGTAGCGCCACCCCGCGTTTGACCCAGCCCTCTGAAAACTTGGGCTTGTCCGCTGTCACTCCTTCATAAATGCTCAGCGCTTCATAGGTTCGATTTTGCTGAAGCAGGGCGTTTCCTTTGCTCCAGAGCGCCTCTGGATAGTTAGGTTTAAAGGCGAGTGCATCATTACAGGAAACGATCGCCTCTTCGGGTCGCTTGAGCTGATTCAGCGTTTCACAGCGTCCGGCATAGGCTTCAGCATAGTCCGATCGAATGGCTAATGCCTCATCGTAGACCTTAATTGCCTCTTGATTTTTCCATTGCAGCCGTAGATTATTCGCCCGATCGAGTAGCAGTGCCGCTTTTTTCTTAGGGTCAGTCGGGGGATCGCCAGGATCAGACAAAGCTGTTGGAAATATTCCTGGCTCGGCAGTATCTCGCTGAGGCTGAGCCATCTGCATGAACAATCCTAGACCCAAGGTTACGGCGATCGCCCCCAAGATGCCCCATGTTCGAGTTGCTTTTCGGCTTTGAGTCGCGATCGGTTCCACGACAGGAGGGGGAGGACTCACGACCTGAGTAATGCCTGTGCCGTTGGTTGAGCCATGAGTTGAGCCATTGGTTGAGCTATGGGTGGGATGCGCCTCTGATATTCCCTCAGCCTGGATTTGAGTTTCAGGAGGTTCGTTACCGGAGCGATCCCACACGGCGGTAGACATCAGATCTTCCTCACTCACCGTGAAATCAGCCGAGCTAAAGTCGGGTAGAGGACGAGAAAACTCTCTCAGATTTGCCGTGGTACCCGCCTCAATGCTGTTGCCGTTTGTGCCAACGTAGGGTGGAAATAGAATAAACGGATCGGTCACGGCTACGGGCACTTTCTCTAAGGCTTCCAGAGTTTCGATCGCCGTTGGAAAGCGTTCGCGGAAGTCATAGCGCACCATTTGATCCAAAATTTTCGTCAGCTCTGGATGCAGCTCCGGTGCCAGATGATGCCAAGAAATTTCGCCCTCTAGATCTTCGCCCAAATGCCGAGGGTGGATGCCTGTCAGCGCCTGAATGCCCAGAATTCCTACAGCATAAATATCGCTGCTAAAGCGAGGCTTACCAGCTACCTGCTCATTGGGCATATAGCCCTGGGTGCCAATAGAAATTGTAATATTGGTCAAGCCCTGTTCAAGGTCAACGCCTTGGGTGCTGACCTGCTTGACGGCACCAAAGTCGATTAAAACAATGCGGCGATCGTGACGACGGCGAATCAGGTTAGAAGGTTTGAGATCGCGGTGAATCACCTGTCGCTGGTGAACAAATGCCAGAACCTTAAGAATATCTTGCAGCCAAAAAACCACCTGATTTTCTGACCAGGTTTTGCCCTCTACAAATTCTTTGGTGAGCGGCTCTCCTTCAACAAATTCTTGAGCTAGATAAAATTCTTGATTGTCTTCAAAGTGAGCCAGCAGGCGCGGAATCTGGTCGTGGATGCCTAGCTGATAGAGAACTTGCGCTTCGGTATTGAAACAGCGTCTTGCCATCTGCAACGCATCATCGCTGCTGATCTGAGGTTTGAGCTGCTTGATCACACATTGAGGATGACCTGGCAAATGCAAGTCTTCTGCCAGAAAAGTTCGACCGAACCCGCCTACTCCCAACTGGCTAGTTATTTTGTACCGTCCGCCCAGAGGTCTATCTGAGCTGATCAGAGAAAATGAGCGACTCATGATGGAATTGGCTTTGTTGAAGTTCAGTCACGATCGAGCCTCAAAAGCGTTTCAGAGTCTTTGCCCCCACTCAACTGTATGGCTGGGGCAACCTACTCGATTGCTTAAGTGTAGATGCATCAAATGGAAACCCCCTAACCCTGACTTCAGCATAAAGAAGTAATTGAGATTCGTAACCCTAGTTCCTCACAAACTTCACTACCCGTGATGCCCCATCGGATAATTTTTATACTTCATCCTAATCTTAGTCTTTCTTTGCTAGGAGTACCCGTTCGGGTGATCTTGTGAGATTTAGTCCGGATTCGATTCTAAATTCAAGCTCAACCTATGGCACTAACTCTGTGTTCACTTCATTCACCTGTCGCCGCTTCAGCTCCACAGACTCCGATCGAGGCAGTAGATCAAAGACTTTGCGAAACGCATCATCTACTGTCTCAAAAGCGATCGCCCCTTTCTGGTCTAAGACCACCTTACCCTCCTGATCGAGCAAAACTGTCTGAGGCACAAATCCGCTGTAGTAGTACCCTGGATCGGTCGATTCGTAGCGAGTTTCAGATGGAATAGCATCGACACTAATGGGGATGAACCCTGCCGCCCGACCGTAGAAAGCGTCGAGTTGAGAAACCACTGACGCATACCTTTTGCAGTCTGCACTGTCATCAATATAGAAAACCAACAAAGCGGGCAGCTGTCGCTGACGTGCCTCTGCCAGCGTAATTCTGGGGGGAACTAACGAACCATTACCAGCATAGAGGGGAAAGATATTGCCCTCGTAACGATCGTCGGTCAAAGCTGCCCACACCGGAGAAGTTCCAGGAGTTACCCACAGAACAGTGCTTAGAACTAGCCCTAAAAATAGGCAAACTACTGTCCGTGCCATTGTCTGCACTAAACTTGTCTGCACTAGACTTGTCTGCGCCACACGCCCTGATAAATCTATTAACAAACCTTTACATTGGGTGAAACTTCTGGAAGACGCGCTCAAAATCGTCAAACAGGCAGAGAATAAGCAACGAACATTCATCTAAAACGCGCCCAAATCTATGAGGATGCTATCTAAGCCATTTTGCAACATCTAGGGACGATCGCGCCAAACCGCACTCGATTCACACGCGATCCAATCGCATTTGAAACTGCATTGTGATGATACAAATACTGATATAGCTGTCGCCAGTTTGCTTAGGACATTTAGGGTGAGGCGCTTCGCGCCTCACCCTAAATGTCCCTGTCCTAACCGCCTTGGCGGCTGCTATAAGAGGTACGGGAGAGAATGCGCATAGGTTTTAACCTCACGTTTCAACCTAACGTTTTAGTCTAGGATCTTGCCAAGCGTTCCCCAATCCTTTCAAGATGCCTCGCCCTACTAGCCCTAGCCCCCGTCCGACAACTTCTGTCAGAACGTAAATGACGCTATTGCCCGCCCAAGAAACCGCCGTTCGCAGCCGAGGGGCGATCGCATCACGGGTTTCTAGGGCTAGCGTCACGGCAAGCTGAACGCCCGAAAGTTCGTTGAGTTCGGGGCTACGAGGCGCATAAATTGAGGTTTTTTGAATGCCTTTCCAAGAAAATACGTGAATGGAATATTGACTCTCAAAAATATTTTGTGGCTCTCTGAAATACTTTTCGATGCGATACTTCCAAGACAGATCGTTGCGAAATCGCTCAATTTCGCGGTTAGAGAGCAGCTTGCGGCTGTAAAGATTTTGTTTGATCCCTTCAATGCTGGCAAAGCGATTGAGAAGGGGCTGAATGACGGCATTGGCTAGCTGAATCAGCAGATTCTCAGTCAAAACTTCGGCACGGCTCATCGCCTCTGGATTTCCGGGCGCATAGGGCACGCTATCGACTGCCAGCGGCATCTGAAACAGCAGATGTTTGAGCAGGTCTACTACGCTAGGAATTTTGTCCAAGATTTCTAGCTGGACGATCGCTTCATCCCGAAGCAGCGTTTCTACGACTTCTACAGATTTGCCGTCTACAGCTATGGCGTAATATTTGCCAAAAAACTCGGTGGTTACCGCCTGCCACAAGTCGAGAAGGATGGACGATCGCTTCGGCTCAAGCTGTTCAGGCTGCACTTCTGAGTAACGCAATTCGTCAAGGAAATTCTCTAGCTGCCGCAGGATTAAGTAAAACAGCTCTCGCTTTTTCTCCTCTCGCAGAATGTCAATTTCCATCGGTGTTTCTGTACCGTTTTCCAGGCTATTGTGCAGCTTCTCCAGCACGGCATCGAATAGCACAGATTCTATACGCATCTTAGAGATAGCGCTCTCTGACGATGCGTTAATTGTTAAAGCAGAAGCTGTAGGGAGCGATCGCTCTTCCCCTCCTGACCTATTCGTGATCTGTGAACCTGCGCCCTGTGAACCTGTAATCTGTGAACCTGTAATCTGTGAATTTATGAACTGTGAACCTGTGCCCTGTGAACTTACGGGTTGCCGCGCCCGCTCTTCGGTCAAGCTAGGGGTTGCCAACATCCAGCCAATGAGCTTGCGCGCCGCTCTTAGCTCTCGTTGTCTTCCGGCCAGAATGGCGCGATCGACTAAAGAAAGCTCTAACTGCCGCAGTTCGGCATTGACCTCTGCTAGGGCAGCCTCAATTTGCTGTAAGCCTGACTGGCGCAAGTTACGGCGAAAGCGGCTAAGGGGAGCAGGGCGGCGAGGAGAGGAGAGATGGGAAGAGGGGAGGTAGGGAGTAGGAGCAGTGGGGAGTGGAGAGTAGGAAGTAGAAGCCGCGTTCCAGAAAAACGATCGCCCGTCTGCAACTCGACGCAATATATTGGCTAAACTCTCTGGCTCTACAGTCTTAGGGCAATAGCCTGTGGCTCCTGCCTGTTGAGCTGCCGCGCTCAGCAAAGGTTCAGGTGAAGCGCTGAGCATCAAGACTCGTAGGGTGGGATACTTCGTTTTCAGATGCTGACAGAGGGTTAACCCTGGGATGCGATCGGGATGCGATCGCCCCAATTCCATCTCTAAAACTACTAGGTCAGGAACCGCTAGGGCGATCGCTCCCGACTCTGATGGATGTTCCACTGATGAACGTTCTAATGAATCAGAAAGCGCGTCTTCTAAATACTCCAGCGCCGCCTCACCTGTTTCGACTTCTGCTATCAAGCTCAGATCGGCATATCGCTCTAGCCAGACCCGTAGTCCTAGCCGAAAGACCGGATCTTCATCAATTAGCATCAGCCTATAGGGATGACGGATAGCAGCTTGGACAAGGCTCATGGCGATTCTGGCTCATGGCGATTTTGGCTCATGGCGGTTTCGGCGTTAGAACAAACGATATCTACTGAGAGTCTTGATAGTATCGCTGATCATAGTAGCCTTCGTAGGACGGTTGCGGTCTAGATTGCTGGAGATCGGGTAGCGCAGGATCAATGGGCTGAGGTTCCACAATGATGGGTGCTTGATCATCTCCCTCCACAGGACTATCGGATGCGGGCGCACTGGGATCAACCAATTCAAGGCTGGGCAAAGGCTCAGGTTCTACAGGCGAAAGCGGTGAGTTTCTATCAAGCGGTAAAGGAGTCGAGCCAAATCCGGAAGGCTTTGGCTCAGAAGATGGCGCTGTGTCAGGAGAATAGGAGGGTCTGGCGTATTCACGAGCATTGATAATGCTGTCTCGCTCGACGCGCCAGCGGCTAATGGCTCCCTGCGCCTGATCATAGAGCGCCCGTCCAGGAGAAATCTGGCTCGCCACGCTAATTGCCAAAGTCAAATCGCCGTTGTTGGCTAAGGCACTTGCGCGATCGAGGATGGGCTGATCTGCCGCAATTTGGGCGTTAATGATGATTTGGAACTGCCAGTCGCTCACCTTACCTTGAGCCTGGGCATACAGGGCGCGACCTGCCCGAATTTTTCCGGCTCGATCGATCGCTTCCTCTAAGTCACCCTGCTCTGCCAAGGCGATCGCCTGATTCAGAATCGGCTGATCTTCTAACGTCTCAATTTGCGCCTGCCAAGATGCGATCAGATCTTGTGAAGGCTTAGATAGCGTTCGGTTGGGGGCAATGAGCTTGGCTTCGGCAATGGCTGCCTTCAGAGCCGGAATTTGTCCCGACTGAGCTAGGGCTTTAGCACGAGCTAGGTAAGGCTGATCTTCAACCCGCTGCATTTCGCCTGTCCAGAAAAAGATCAGCGTTTGCGCCTGTCCTCGTCGAGGGCGATCGACTCCAATTTTTTGCGCCTGACTGACGGCAAGCTTGAAGCTGTCTCGCTGACCCAGACTGGCGATCGCAGAAGCATACTGCAACTGAATCATGTCCTGAAGCTGGGTTTGCCAGTTTTTTCGGTGAATCTGCGCCTGTGGGTAAAACGGGCTGTCGGGCTTCACCTGCTGAATGGCGGCGATCGCCTCCTGCATGTCCCAAATTTGCCCCACTGAAGGCAACCAGCGAGAGCTGATTCTGCCCGCCAGTCGATAGGCTCCGGCAAACTGCATGAGATCTGCCATCTCTGGCGCAAGCTCTGGCAAGATCGTCACGCTATCAGGCAACCGGAGCAGGGTGGCGGCAGAGGTGGTATCCCCTTCTTTCCATTTTGCAATGCCCAAGCGCAGCAGCTTTTGGCTCCACTGCTGCACTTGGACATGGGTTTCTGCTTGGGCATAGGTGTTGGGGGGCACCTGCTGCGCTAGGGCGATCGCCTGACTCAGCTGATAGGGCGAACCGTCAACGACGACTTTTTTAGCCTGGTTTAAAACCTGCCACGCCTGTTTTTCAGCTCCAAGCTGCTGCGCTAGGGCAACCGCTCGATTGAGCCGCCAGTAGTCGTAGCTTGATTCATTCAAGATGGCAATCTGCGCGTAGGCATCATCCCACTTCTGTTGCTTCATCGCGACTAGAGCCTTGTTGGCGATCGCTTCCCCTGCCGCCCACTGTTTTTTCCAGCGCGTTACAGATTTTTGGACATCGGCATAAATTTCTGTGTTTTTGGGAATGTGGCTAATGATTGCCATTGCGCCCTTCATGTCGCTCTGATCCACCTTGTTGCGAGCCACCACAAACAAACGCTTCGACCATTCCTCCCGCAGATTTTGCGCTTCGCCTTGTAAGGGGTGATCTTCATCCCACGACTTGACCAAATCGAGTCCGGCAATAATCTTGGGCAACTCGCCCGATCGCGCGGCTTCACGGGCGCAGTAGAGACGTTCCCCATCTAGGGTGAGCTTGGCAGGGTTTTGGCAGTTTACAGGGGGTGGCAGGGTGATGAGCCACAGTAGCGCTGAGGTGCCCATGCCACCAAAGACACCTAAAATAGCCAGCCAAGCTAATGACCAAGTCCAAGCCCTGGGTTTACCAGACGGAGATTTGCTAGACGGAGGTTTGCTAGACGGAGGTTTGCCAGGTGAGAGGTTGCCCGGAATTTCCTCAGCTGGCTGGGGCGATCGCTCCACTAGACGACCCATGTGCCAACTTTTACGAGACAGCAATCGGTTCAGGGAAATCCCTGAAGCCGGATTCTCGCAGGTCTGATTCTCTTCTAATGGACTCTGTTCAAACTTCTGTTCAGCCATGAAAGCACACTCAATCCCACACCACTCCAAAAATGGCTGTTGCCTCGTCAGTCTGGCGATCGCGGTCAGACTTGCGGAGGCTATTAGCCTAGCTAACGGTAACGCAACAGATTCGAGTCTGCATCACTGCTGTTGCTCCTCAACGCTGTCAATTTCATCTCATCGACTTCATCTCATCAGCTTTACCCAAATTAATAAATCGCAAGACTCATTAATTGCACGAAAATATATAGACTTTCTAGCTTAATTCAGCCTCATTAAGAATCTTCAGTCAAAAACTTACGGTATCAAAAGCGTCAGGATGTCCGAAATTTGAAAGGAGGGTCGCGATCGCCTATTGAGCAGATGCTGATCCGTCTGCCCCGTCTGCTGGGTAGTGGTATTTAGGTAAGGACTACCGTCTGCCGATATGTCTAGGAGCGGGTCAGTATTCATCTGCTTCTATTTCTTCTATTTCATCGCCTTCTGTAGCTGCTTGAGAACTCCAGACGGCAGCTCGTTCTTCTGCCCAGCTTCTGATCGAAAATTGCGCCTGGTCTGAAAGCGCGCGGTCAGGGGCAATCTGTGAGGCCATCTCGATCGCCAGGGTTAGCCGTCCTCTGGCGGCCAGTGCGTTGGCTTGATCGAGAATGGGCTGGTCTTCAGCCGTCTGAACTTTACGAATCTGAGCTTGCCAGGTGCCAATCGCAGTTTGAGCCGTCGCGTAGAGGGCGCGATCGCCCTGAATCTTTTCCGCCACCTGAATTGCGTCAGCATATTTTCCTTGCTTTGCCAAAAATTTAGCTTGATCAAGGAATGGCTGATCTTCAATCACCTGGATTTGCCCTGTCCAGGTTTTCATCTGCGTTTGAGCCTCCTGCCATAGTGCTCGGTGCGAAGGAATTTCTTGAGCTTGGGCGATCGCCCGTTTCAAATCCTCCACTTTCCCTGGTTTTGCCATCTCCCTGGCTCGGATAAGGTACTGTCGATCTTCCAGCTTTTGAAGTTCCTGACTCCAGCGAGCAATCAACGATTGAGCGGAAAGCCGACCGGGGCGATCGGGGGTAATTTTTTGGGCTTGGGCGATCGCCATTTGCAGTGAAGCGTGATCGCCTAGCTGTGCTGTGACCTCAGCGTACTGGAGCTGAATCACGTCCTGAAGCCGCGCCTGCCAGGTCTGCGATCGTCCATGAGCCAGTTCGTAAACCGGGCTATCGTGAGAAATCTGCCCTACGGCGGAGGTGGCTTCTAATAAGCTCCAGAGCTGTTCAGTGAGTCCCTGCTGTTGGATATCCTTTGTTTGCTGCTGCGCATGGCTAAGCTGAATCAAGTCTTTCCCGGCGATCGGCAGGTCGGGATCAAATGGAATCCGCTGGGCTGTGGTCAGAGCCAGATCAATATTGCCCTGCTGCCACTGCTGCATCGCCCAATCCAGCAATGCCTGACTCCATTCAGCCAGTGCGGCTTTGGCTTCTGGGAAAGCCAGCGTTCCAGAAGGCACGGCTTGAACTAAGGCGATCGCATCCCCCAGCCTATCAGGGTCAACTTTGCTCAGATCAATCTTGTCCAAGTCAGCTTTGCTCAAGTCAACTTTGCTCAAGTCAACCTTCTCTGAATCAGACCTCTCTAAATTGGCTCTACTGGCATCAAGATCCAGATTTTTACCTTTTATCAGCTTCTGAGCTTGGATGAGGGACTGTCGGGCATCTTTTTCCCTCAGAATTCGTTGAGAAAGCACGTCAGCTTGCTGAAGTCGCCAATACTCGTGATCCATGTAGCCCATCTCGACCACCTGCGCTGCCGCCTCTTTCCAGTTCTGCGTCCGAATGGCAATTTCAGCTTTGGCGTATAGTACGTTTCCCTTATGCCACTGGTTTTTCCAGGCAGCGATCGCCTTCTGAGCCTTTCCATAGACTGGACTAGAGACAGGAACCTGAGCGGCGGCGGCGATCGCTCCTTTCAAATCATTCTGGTCAATTTTATTCTGTGCGCTGATTAATACCAGCTCAGACCATTCGCTCACAAGATTCTGCGCTTGCTCATAAAACGGCTGATCGGACGACCAGTCTCTCAGCAGCGCAATCCCTTTGAGCAGATCGGGGAGCTTGCCCGATCGCGCGGCTTGCTGAGCGCAATATAAGCGAGGCATCCCAGAGTCCGGCGAAATATCGCCGCAGTTGGGCAAGGGCGGCAGCCCCGTCAGCCATAGCAGTGCCGAAGTTCCCATGCCGCCAAAGAGACACAAGACAGTGAGCCAAGCAATCAGCCAGTCCCAGCGTTTTTTCCTTTGCTGGAATGGCAGCCAGAAAGGAATTTGTAGCGGTTTCGCTGGAGCCAGAGTTGCCTCTTGCGGCTCAAAACTTGGAGTTTCGGGAGCGATCGTCGTCACAGACTCAATACCAGACATAACGCTAGATATAGAGTTAGAAGATGGCTCTGTATCGGGCTGCACCTGCTGTCTTAATTCAGTTTTTTCTTCAACAGGCTGATTGCGATCGGACAAGATCCGATTTCGATGCCAGGTATCAGAAAGCTTCAAAGATTGAATAGGCGAGGAATTCCTTATCTTCTTGGAAGTAGACAAGTTTTTGGAAGTAGACAAGTTAATTTTGCGGGTTTCTTGAGCTATAGCTTGATCAAGCTGCTGTTTTCCCATAGATTCTGCCTAAACCAACTTGTGAGATTGCAATTTGCGGTGGGTTGCCCTGCGAGGCTAGTTCAGCTTACTCACAAATTTAGGATTTGAATCAAAAATTTGGATGAATTCTACGGGTAGTGTCTCAGAACAAAGCAAGGCCCTAAAAAGAAGGGACGCTCCCTGGAGCGTCCCTAACAAAGTGATGATGCGATCGAAGCAGATTAGCTGTCTGAAGTTGAAGGTTGAGCCGCCTCGAACTTAACCCTGGGGGTTAGCCGCAGCTTCAGCGCGGTAGCCGTAAAAATCAATGCTGTAGTTGGTAATCCTCACGCCCGTCTGCTCTTCGACTTGGCGCAGCAAATCGGCAGGTAGCTCAATGTGGACATCCATAATTTGCTGGGTGTCCAGGCAGTTAACGTGGCTGTGGGGATCGCTGATGTTCCCGTACAGCCGTCCATCCGATCGCTCCACGCACTCAATCACGCCCTGCGCCGATAGCGCCTCCAGATTTTGGTAGACGGAGGTGTGCCCAATGTCTTTGCCGCGCTGATTGAGGCGATCGTAGATTTCGCGGGCAGACAAATGCTCCTTTTCCTGCCAAAGCAGCTCCAAAACAAAGCGCCGCTGTTTGCTCAAGCGCATTCCTAGGGTCTGGCAATACTCTAAGGCATCCTCCAAAGAGCGAATTGGTTTTCTTCCTTCTGCTTCAATCTGCATAGCTATCATCCCTAACCCAATATTTTTGAAATCTGTGACGCTGTCTTCGCTTTTCAACTTTCGTGGCTTTGTACCGTAGTTAAGGATGATCCAGATGACTGGGCTAAATCCCTAAAACAAACTCACTACCACTTTAACTTAGGTAAGTCAAGAATGTCTATTCGCCCAAAGTCTCTCAAGGTATGGATTAGATTCTATCTACTCCGAACGCATCACTGGCACTAAGGGCGATTTTTGAAAAAATTGATGATTTGTCACAAAGCTCTTAAGAAGCCGCCTTTACTGAAGGTTCTACACCCCTGGCCCCACGCTTTACCGATTTTTTGCCGAGTCAAAAGGTAAGGACGATCGCTCAAGACCTTAAATTCATTCAGCTTCAGCCCTATCTAAAACAGAAAAATTGAGCAAATTGGAGCAATAGAGAGCAGATTGGAGTTTGAATCGTCTTTTAGGCGGTTATGGACTCTTTCCCTTACCCAAGAACCTTCAAGGGATTAACTTCAATTTCAGGCTCATAGTCTGCTCCACCACAGAAAGATTAAAGACTTTTTTGTCTTTTGTTCTTATTTAACTAAAAAATAGAGCATAAATTTTTTAGAACGAGCAAATCTTAGACTCAGCGGTTCTTAGAAGGTTTTTTGAAGCTCAAGATTAGGCTGAATCGATTCATCTCTGCTTTTCTATCAAAATCATTCTTCATCCCCCTTCCCCTCTGCCCCAAATTCGACAATAATGCTTGCATGAGCCGTCCGTGAGCCGGACTAAGGCAGTGGATCGTTCTAAAGAGCGATCGCCTCTAAGACACATTGCTTTTGAGATACATCGCTTTTGAGATACATCATTTAAGGAGACATGCTGTGAAATTAGCAGTTTACGGAAAAGGCGGGATTGGTAAATCCACAACAAGCTGTAACATTTCGGTTGCCCTGGCTCGACGCGGCAAAAAAGTTTTGCAAATTGGCTGCGATCCAAAGCACGACAGCACCTTTACCCTGACAGGCTTTTTGATTCCCACCATCATCGACACGCTTCAGGAAAAGGACTATCACTACGAAGATGTTTGGCCAGAAGATGTGATCTACAAGGGCTACGGCGGCGTAGATTGTGTTGAGGCAGGCGGTCCCCCGGCAGGTGCAGGCTGCGGCGGTTATGTGGTGGGTGAAACCGTCAAGCTGCTGAAGGAACTTAACGCCTTTGATGAATATGACGTGATTTTGTTTGACGTGCTGGGCGACGTAGTGTGCGGCGGCTTTGCGGCTCCGCTTAACTATGCTGATTACTGCATGATTGTTACCGATAACGGCTTTGATGCCCTGTTTGCGGCAAACCGGATTGCCGCCTCCGTGCGCGAAAAAGCCCGCACTCATCCGCTGCGCTTGGCAGGATTAATCGGCAATCGCACATCTCAGCGCGACCTGATTGACAAATACATTGAAACCGTGCCGATGCCCGTGCTGGAAATTCTGCCGCTAATTGAAGATATTCGCGTCTCTCGCGTCAAGGGCAAAACTCTATTTGAGATGGCGGAATCTGACCCCTCCCTCAACTATGTCTGCGACTACTACCTCAACATTGCTGACCAAATTCTGGCTCGCCCAGAAGGTGTTGTGCCCAACGACACGCCCGATCGCGAGCTGTTTAGCTTGCTATCAGATTTCTACCTCAACCCAGCTGCGCCCCAGGTCAGATCTGAGGAGAATGATTTGATGATGGTTTAGGGCGATCGACGATAGGAAGTCGAGTCGAAGTTTTGAATTCTGAGTTTTGAATTCGCCTATGAGCCGCTAAACTCAGAATTCGTGACCCCTAGCTCAATGAAATCCTATCTCGTTAGTTTTATGAATATTGAACATCTCCGTCGATCGCTCAAAGTCCTGTGGCTGGACTACTACCGAGAAAACCGCGTCTGGCTAACGAAGTTGGGAGTATGGGTTAACTGCGAGGGCAATCGTCGCCCCTCATCCAGCTTTATTCTAGGAACTCTGTCTGTTTTGGAGCCACAGCTGACGCAGATGTTGCCTCTGGTCGTGGATCTCAGCAGCAATCCCGATCGCGTTGTCATGGCTTTAGGGCTAAACTTCAACCCTGACGAAGAGTTGGCGGCGATCGAGCAAGCGCCTCCAGAAGAAGTTAAGCTCCTTTCGCCCTTTAGTATGGCTCTGCCCAGACTCGTTCAGCCGATGGAGGCTCAGCCTATCGCAGTTCAGGTTCAGGCTGCCCAGGTTCAGGCTGCCCAGGTTCAGGCTGAGCAGCCTCGAAAAGAGCGATCGCCCATGACTCAGTTAGTTAGCGAACCTGTTAGCAAAACGGTCAACCAGCCCAATAGCCAATCGGTATTCATACGTGAGCCGCACGAGCCTGAGCCGCATGAGCCTAAGTCACAAGAACCTAAGTCACAAGAACCTAAGTCACAAGAATCTGAGCTGCGTAAACCTGAGCCGCGTAAACCTGAATCTAATTCATTCGAGGTAGGCAAATCCTATTCTGCTCCAGTCAGCCAGCCCAAATCGTTCTCTCAATCTTCGGCTGAGCCATTGCCTCTGGTCAAACCAGCGCTAGAGAGACCTAAAGCTCCGTCCCCTCTGCTTGACGAATCTGCGATCAAGCAGCGCCCGCCCATGGATACCGCAGAACTAGCCCAAGGACAGCAGCCCGATCGCGGTACAGGTCGCACTAAAGGCGATCGCCCTGCCCCTTAGCCCTCGATCCCCACAGATATTGATCCCTGTATTAATCCCTGACCTTCAACTTTAAGGAAGCCCAACCATGACCTTGGCAGAAACCCAACCCCAAGCGCTCGAATTTGAATGCGAAACTGGAAACTATCACACCTTTTGCCCGATTAGCTGCGTCGCCTGGTTATACCAAAAGATTGAAGATAGCTTTTTCCTGGTGATTGGCACCAAGACCTGCGGCTATTTTTTGCAAAATGCCATGGGAGTCATGATCTTTGCCGAGCCGCGCTATGCCATGGCGGAATTAGAGGAGGGCGATATCTCCGCTCAGCTGAATGACTATGAAGAGCTAAAGCGGCTCTGTACGCAAATTAAACGCGATCGCAACCCTTCTGTCATCGTCTGGATCGGCACCTGCACAACTGAAATCATTAAGACCGACCTAGAAGGACTTGCCCCCCGTCTGGAAGCCGAAATTGGCATTCCCATTGTCGTTGCTCGTGCTAACGGTTTGGACTACGCCTTTACCCAAGGTGAAGACACGGTGTTAGCCGCCATGGCGCACCGCTGTCCTGACAAAGCGCCTGTTGCCGAAACCGAGAAAGAAGAGCGCAACGCCATTTCTCGACTCATGAACTTCGGACGTAAGAAAGAAGATGTCGCTGCTGACGAGTCGGAGTACGTCAAGCATCCGCCTCTCGTTCTGTTCGGCTCTCTGCCTGATCCTGTCGTGACCCAGCTGACAATGGAGCTGAAGCGGCAGGGTATCAAAGTTTCTGGTTGGCTCCCTGCCAAGCGATTCACCGAACTGCCTGTGCTGGAGGAAGGCTACTACGTTTCTGGAATTAATCCCTTCCTGTCTCGCACTGCCACCACGCTGATGCGTCGCCGCAAGTGCAAGCTGATTGGTGCCCCCTTCCCGATCGGGCCAGACGGCACTCGCGCCTGGATTGAGAAAATCTGCTCGGTATTTGGGATTGAGCCTCAAGGATTGGACGATCGCGAAGCTCAAATTTGGGCAGGTCTAGAAGATTACGTCAAGCTGATTCGCGGCAAGTCGGTCTTCTTTATGGGCGACAACCTGCTGGAAATCTCTCTGGCGCGGTTCTTGGTGCGCTGCGGTATGACGGTACCAGAAATTGGCATTCCTTACATGGATAAGCGCTATCAGGCGGCTGAACTGGCGCTGCTAGAGAAAACCTGTGCTGAGATGGGTGTGCCCCTACCGCGCATCATGGAGAAGCCCGACAACTACAATCAGCTTCAGCGGATCTATCAACTCAAGCCCGACCTGGTGATTACAGGCATGGCGCATGCTAACCCGCTAGAAGCACGCGGTATCAATACCAAGTGGTCGGTGGAGTTTACCTTTGCCCAGATTCACGGCTTCACCAATGCCCGTGACGTGCTGGAACTGGTGACGCGCCCCCTACGCCGCAATAATTCCCTTAAGGATTTGGGTTGGGACAAACTGGTGCGGGAAGAGGCGAAGCTGTAGGACATAGCTGCCGCCAGTTTGCTTAGGACATTTAGGGTGGAGCGCGAAGCACCCCACCCTAAATGTCCCTATCCTAACCGCCTTGGCGGTTGCCATACTTCTTTGGAAGGGAGGCACAGTTTTCCTTCCAGAGAAAAGTCTAGGATATGATCAGAACTCTATGACGGAGGCTGCACTAGCGGAGGCTGCGATGACGAAATTTACGATCGCTCTTGAGCCGTTCCTTGACCTGAATGACGAGCAATTTTTTCAAATCTGTCAGGCTAATTGAGAGATAAAGTTTGAGCGATCGGCTAGAGGTGAATTCTAAGAATGAATAAGCCAACCTTTAGGAACGATCGCCTACCGCAAAAGAATTGCCGCAGCCGCAGCTGCTAATTGCATTGGGATTATCAAACCGGAAGCCGCCGCCCATCAAGTCTTCGGTATAGTCTAAAGTCAAGCCGTCTAGATACTGCCAGCTTTGTGCCTCGATCGCCACCTGGATACCGTCATAGTCGAGGAGGCGATCGCTGGGTGACACAACTTCTTCAAGAGAGAAAGTGTAGTAAAGCTCTGCACAGCCACCTGTCTGCACGCCCAGCCGAAACAGCGCCGCAGGGTTAGAGTGCTTGGATCGAATGCGGTTAACTTCTGCGATCGCCGCAGGGCTAAAACGGACGGTCATAATGTGAGTTTGCTGTGTTTCGTTCTATTTTACAGCGACTATACCTATGGCAATCAAACAACTGGCAATCAGGCAACCGACAGTCAAGACAACTGACAGTCATAGCACTATGTAATTAAGCTAGGACAAGTTATTTTTGAGAGCCGCGCTCCGCGCGGCTCTCAAAAATAATGCATTGAATCTAGACTCGTAGCGCTATAAACAGCGATAGGGGCGAGATCATCTCGCCCCTGCTAGCAAACGTCAGATTTTAGTGAACTCTAGATCCGGCGCAATTTAAGCTTGTCCGCGAGCATAGTCATCTTGGAAACGAATAATGTCATCTTCGCCTAGATATTCGCCGTTCTGAACTTCAATCAAAATCAGAGGAATCACACCGGGATTTTCCAGGCGGTGCTGAGTACAGGCAGGCACATAGGTAGACTGATTGCAGAACAGCAGCTTTTCTTGCTCGCCACAGGTGACTTTTGCCGTGCCGCAAACGACAATCCAGTGTTCGCTGCGGTGGTGGTGCATTTGTAGGCTGAGGCGATGTCCAGGCTTCACCTCAATTCGCTTAATTTTATAGCCTGGTGCTTCTTCTAAAATTGTGAAAGATCCCCAAGGACGAAGTTCTGTTGCGGCTACGCCTTGAAGCATAGGATTCGTTAACGTGAGAGCAGAGGCTTGAGGTGCTTCTTTCGATTGAGCCATGATAGTTTCTCCTTGAGAGGTGTAGAACGAAATCTTAGTCAACGAACTTCTGGTTTTCAAACCGACTTGCTTGAGAAATAGGAATTCGGCGGTTAAATCAGGCGGTTAATTAGATTTAGTCAAATCGTTTTGGTCAATCATTCCGTCAATTCGATTAGATGCAGTCGTTACGGTAGGTGAAGAGACCTCAGCCAACATAACAAAATCAACTCTGCTTCCGTCATCCAGCTAGCTCAAACAGGGGAATTTATACTCACTCTTCACAGGAGCCGATCGTTTTTCAGAATAGCTTTAATTTTGAGAGAGTTACTGACTAGAGCGAACAAACACGCCAATGCCGTTGTGAACACGGGCAGCCGCGTTATTGGGGCGATCGAGCAGTTGTCCTCCCAAATAGAGTGTAGTCGAGCTACCCCCATCCAGATTGAGCGCATGGACGAATCCCATTTGCTGCATCAGCTGCGCAGTGTCTGCCAGAGAGGGGCCAAGACCCCCCACGCGATTGTGAAGGGTAACCAGCACTAGGTTTCCCGTTGCCGTGGTGGCGATCGCACTTCGAGGAGCAGATTGCTGAATGAAAGCCGTTGAAAATTTCTCTGCTTCAGCATTCAAGACAATCTGACGATTTTGCATCAGCAGTGGTCCGGCTCCTACAACTTCAGAATACTGGCTAAACTCAGAGGGCTGAGTCACGGTATGGATCTGGATTGAGGTGCCGATCGCTAGAGCCTTAGCAATCTCGGCATTGGCACGGACTGCCAGCAGATAGCCATCTACCGGGATGGGCACAGTCGTCTGTCCGGCTGTAGCGGCATGGCGCTGGTCAACCACCTGCTGGTTACGCACCGTTACCAGCACTTCGTCATCCAGAATAGACTTGTAGTCTGCTCCCCACTCCCGCGTGTAGCGACAGATGCCTGCCCCCACATAACCGCTGTTGAGCGAGAGAATGGGAAAATTGCCTACAGGCCGATCGGCTCTAGAAAGCGCCGCTGTTTCCAACAGACTGAGATGTCCAACTGTACTCTCTCCAGAAGGATTCCAGGCGATCGCCCCTCGATTAAGAATTGGGCTAGAAATCCAGTGGTTATCCGAGCGAATTGCCCCCAAGGGCATCTGCGTGTTGCGGTTAAAGAACCCAGCGTTGATTGCCGCCGCTGCCCGGTTGCTCTGGGCGATTGCTAACAGCGGTGTCGTGCCCGTAACTGCCGACGCATTGCCCAGGATAGGTTTCAGCGATACGCCGGGTTGACGCGGATCAATTTCTAAAGAAGTGACAGGAAACCTTGCTGCGCCCAGGGAAACCATCTGCTGCCGCCAGCGAATGCCCGGTGCCCATTGGATATCGCGTTCTGTCATGAAGTCAGGACGGACATCTATCAGCAGTCGAGGGGGGTTGTTGATCGACCAGACATGGGGGCGCAGGTCGTCTGGCAAGCCGACACGGATGAGGGTACGATCGCCGCTCTGTTCCGCTTTAATTGACTGAAGCAGATTGCCCGATCGCGGCATAAACTTTTGCAGCACTGCCGAATCAGCTTTGGCGTCAAGCGTGATAATTGCCTCACCAAGCCGTTCAGAAACTTGCCAGGGCGTGGGTTTATCCAAATCAATGGCAATGCGATCGCCCCAGCTTTGGCGACCTTGGCGCACCTGCATGACTTGGGCGATCGGCGTAGAAATTCGCAGGGTCGATTGGCTAGTTTGCACCTGCCAACCATAGCGTTGCGCTAGATCTGTAATGTTGAGGTAGCGATATTGCCCGGTGAGCCAGGTGGCAAGCGAGAAGGGATTCTGGGTATCAGAAAACCAGGTAACAGGCTGTTGAGCCGCATCGACAGTGCTGAGCAAATCCACACCAAAGGCTTGCATCAGTCCAGCATCCGAAATTCCTATCTGCTGCTGCCTCTGACTCCAGGCGGCTGATAGCGTACGTCCATTCAGCATGATTTGTCCACCCTGCTGGCTCAACGGCATCACGGACTGCGCCAGCGTCGGCACCCAAGATGCGCTCAAAACCGCAGGTTGAGACAGGGCTGGCTTGGCGCTGAGGTGCTGCCGAGTCAGGTAAAGTGCGCCAATGAGAAGAGACGCGACCAGGAAAATCCGCAATTGAGAGAATGCCTGAGAGAAGGGGCGATGAGAACGACGATGACGCGATCGCCGCCCTCTGCGAATACGACTACTAACCACAGATATGCTGAGTCTGATGATGGTGGGCAAAAGTGGGGTAAATATAAGCGGGGCAAATTTAATCCAGGCAAATTAAGCCCAGATCCTCTTCAGAATTCCTCAAACTTAAGGCTTCTGCCGAGGGATTTTCACAAATCGTTAACCGAAAGTTCCTCAATTGCTTCAAGAAAATTGGGCTGCTAGTGCAACTTTTGCTACAGAAATTTTGCTTGGGCTGGAGGTCTGATGGAATCTGAATGAAATAAAAAGCTTTGCGTTACAGTCTCCCCAAGACTTTCATGACTAGATACTCTGTGAAATTTGTCCAATACTTGTTCAAATAACAGATCCAATACAGGTTCAGTACCCGTCTAGGGATTGTCAACGCGATACACTTTCTATAAGATCCTTACTCTGACCTTAGATTAACCCTAGACCTTGATAAAGCTTTTCTGGCAAAAACGCTTTTCAGGACTCTTCTCAAAACTGTAGTTTTTGCGATCGCGACTCAAAAGCTTTCGAGATGACTAGCTTCCGAGATTGCTAAAGCTAGGGGTTGAGGATTAAGACTCCTACCGAGCAAAGTCTACCAGTCTCAGCGCCTATGGGTTTCGGGTTTCTAGCTAGGAGCAAGGGCTGTGCCCATTTAGCCTCGATCCTATCGCTTCGTAACAGATGAGTCGGAATTTTCTACTTCTCGCAACTTATTCTTCAGCAAGGAGGCAGATCAGTCTCAGGGCAGTTAGGGGTTGACGGGGTTAAGGGTTGACAGGATTAAGGATCGATAGTGGAAGAGCCATACAGAAGAGCCATACAAAAGAGCCACATGAATGATTATTTGAAAATTTCTAGCCCTTAAGTTTCAAGCAAATTAATTTCTATCCATTTTCAACGATCACATGAATCGATTTAATAGCGGGAGCAATGAGAGCGTGAGTCAGGACATACAAAAGCATCAAGAGAGGCATCAAGAAAGTCATCAAGACAATCAAGAATCAAGGGCAGGATTTGCAGGACAGCCTTGGTTGGTAGAAGAACGCGATGCTTGCGGCGTAGGTTTCATTGCCGACCTTCAGGGACGTGCCAGCCATAGCATTATTGCCAAAGCATTGCCTGCTCTTACCTGCATGGAGCATCGGGGTGGCTGTAGCGCCGATCGCGATTCTGGTGATGGCGCAGGCATCATGACCGCCGTACCCTGGGATTTATTGAGCCATTGGCTACAGGCACAAGGCATTACGCCTCCCCCAGTTGAGCAGATGGGCGTGGGCATGATTTTCTTGCCTCAATCTGTAGAGGCAGCTGACCTGTCTCGTAAGATTGTGGAAAATGTCCTGGCAGAGTCTAACCTAACAGTGCTGGGTTGGCGTAAGGTGCCTATCAAGCCCGAGGTGCTGGGTCTTCAGGCAAGAGAAAATCAGCCTCAGATTGAACAGGTCTTAGTGCATTCTGCCGAGGTGACTGGAGAGGCGCTGGAGCAGTTGCTCTACTGGAACCGCAAGCGGGTAAAATCAGCCGTGAGCGCCGCCCCTGAGAAGCTTTCTGGACTGCCAGATTTTTACGTCTGCTCTTTTTCGACCCGAACGATCGTTTACAAAGGCATGGTGCGATCGGAAATCCTAGGGCAGTTTTACGAAGACCTGATCAATCCGGCTTACACCAGCCCGTTTGTCATCTACCATCGCCGTTTCAGCACTAACACCATGCCCAAGTGGCATTTGGCACAGCCGATGCGCTACCTGGGGCACAACGGCGAAATTAACACGCTGTTGGGCAACATCAACTGGATGCGGGCGCGAGAAGCCGATCTGGAGCTGCCCTTCTGGGGCGATCGCCTAGAAGATCTGAAGCCTGTAGTTAATGACCAGCTCAGCGATTCTGCCAACCTGGACAACGCCATGGAGCTTTTGGTGCATTCGGGTCGCAGTCCGCTAGAGGCGATGATGATTATGGTGCCGGAAGCCTATCTAAATCAGCCAGATTTGGCCGACCACCCCGAAATCGTAGATTTTTATGAATACTACAGCGGCATTCAGGAGCCTTGGGATGGCCCAGCGCTGCTAGTTTTTAGCGATGGCAAAATTGTGGGTTCCACGCTCGATCGCAACGGGCTACGTCCAGCTCGATACCTCATCACCCGTGACGGGCTGGTTGTCCTCGCTTCTGAGGCAGGTGTAGTCGATATTCCCGAAGAAGACATTATCGAGAAGGGACGGCTAGGTCCTGGACAAGCGATCGCCGTTGACTTGGAAAACCACGAAGTCTTGAAGAACTGGGAGATCAAGCAGCGCGTCGCCAGTGTCCGTCCCTATGGTCAGTGGCTGCAAGACAACCGCCAAACGCTGGAGCCGCAGCCCTACGCCGATGCCGCCCAGATGCCGCAAGACGTTCTGCTGCGCCAGCAAACCGCCTTCGGCTACACCACCGAAGATGTGGAGATGATCATTGAAGACATGGCATCTCAGGGCAAAGAGCCAACTTTCTGCATGGGAGATGACATTCCTTTAGCGGTGCTGTCAGACAAGCCTCGGCTGCTATACGACTACTTCAAGCAGCGGTTTGCTCAGGTCACGAATCCGCCGATCGATCCTCTGCGCGAAAGCCTAGTAATGTCGCTAGTGACGCAGTTGGGCAAGCGGGGCAATTTGCTGGAGGCTAAACCGGAACATGCCCATTTGTTGAAGCTGCAAACGCCTGTGCTAAACGATGGCGATCTGGAGCAGATTCGTCAGTCGGGCTTTGAAACGGCAGACCTATCGACGCTGTTTAGCATCGCAGAGGGTTCGATCGGGCTTCAGGAAGCCGTCAACAGCCTTTGTCAGGCGGCTACCGCAGCCGTGCGTGAAGGCAAGCAGGTGCTGATTTTGAGCGATCGCCTCAGCCTTACCCATGAGCCAACTGTACTCAGCACTGACCTCAGCTACATTCCGCCGATGCTGGCGGTGGGTGCAGTTCACCATCATCTAATTCGCCAGGGTCTACGGATGCGGGCTTCGATCGTCATTGACACCGCACAATGCTGGAGTACGCATCATTTCGCCTGTCTGCTAGGTTTTGGTGCTAGCGCCGTTTCGCCCTACCTCGCCTGGGAAACTGTGCGGCACTGGTGGGCAGACAACAAAACCCAGAGCATGATGGAGCGAGGCAAACTCGACAAGGTGAGCCTGACAGGAGCACAGTACAACTACCGCAAGGCCATTGAGGGTGGTCTGCTCAAGATCCTCTCGAAGATGGGCATCTCGCTGTTGTCGAGCTATCAGGGGGCACAGATTTTTGAGGCGATCGGCATTGGCACCGACCTGCTGAATCTGGCGTTCACAGGCACGGCATCCCGGTTGGGTGGTCTGAGCGTTACCGATCTGGCAAAGGAAGTGTTGATCCTGCACAGCCGCGCTTTTCCAGAACTGGCGGCTCGGAAGCTGGAAAACTTTGGCTTTTTTAACTACAAGCCCGGTGGCGAACACCACATGAACAGCCCCGAAATGTCAAAGCTGTTGCACAAAGCGGTTGCCGACCAAAGCTTTGATCACTATGCGCTGTACCAGAAATACATGGAAGGTCGTCCCCTGACGGCGCTACGCGACCTGCTGGACTTGAAGAACGATCGCCCTTCGATCCCGGTTGAGGAAGTCGAGCCTGTGGAAGAAATCGTCAAGCGTTTCTGTACAGGAGCCATGTCGCTGGGTTCGCTGTCCCGCGAGGCGCATGAGACGCTGGCGGTGGCGATGAACCGTCTGGGCGGCAAGTCGAACTGCGGTGAGGGGGGTGAAGATCCGCTGCGCTATGTCCCGATCGACGATGTGGAATCCGGACGTTCAGCCAAGTTTCCCCATCTCAAGGCGTTGCGAAACGGCGACACCGCTAACTCTGTGATCAAACAGGTGGCATCCGGTCGATTTGGGGTCACGCCCGAATATCTCATGAGCGGCAAACAGCTCGAAATCAAGATGGCTCAGGGCGCAAAGCCCGGTGAAGGCGGTCAGCTTCCCGGCAAGAAGGTCAGTCCTTACATTGCTATGCTGCGTCGATCGAAACCGGGCGTGACGCTGATCTCACCGCCGCCCCATCACGACATCTACTCGATCGAAGACTTGGCACAACTCATCTTTGATCTCCATCAGATCAATCCGGTGGCAAAAGTCTCGGTGAAGCTGGTGGCAGAGGTGGGTATTGGCACGATCGCTGCCGGGGTTGCCAAAGCCAATGCCGACATCATCCAGATCTCTGGACATGACGGCGGCACAGGGGCATCTCCCCTTAGCTCGATCAAACATGCGGGTGTGCCTTGGGAGCTAGGCTTGACCGAAGTACATCGCGTTTTGATGGAAAACAAATTGCGCGATCGCGTCCTTCTCCGAGCCGATGGTGGCATGAAAACAGGTTGGGATGTCGTGATGGCGGCGCTAATGGGTGCAGAAGAATATGGCTTTGGCTCTGTGTCGATGATTGCAGAAGGCTGTATCATGGCGCGAATCTGCCACACCAACAACTGCCCAGTTGGCGTAGCCACTCAGCAGGAAAAACTGCGGCAGCGCTTTACCGGAACGCCGGAGCATGTGGTCAATTTCTTCTACTTTGTGGCGGAAGAGGTGCGATCGCTCCTGGCGCGGTTGGGCTACCGATCGCTGAAAGATATCGTTGGCAGAGCCGATCTGCTGAAGGAGCGGGAAGTCAAGATTGCCAAAACCCATTCCCTTAATCTGGATTGCTTGACCCGTTTACCAGATACTCGCACAGATCGCTCCTGGCTAGAGCATCAGGAGGTTCATAGCAACGGCAATGTATTGGATGATGAGATTCTGGCAAATCCCATCATTCAGGCAGCGATTCAAGAGCAGGGTACCGCCGAACTTTCTGTAGCCATGGTCAATACCGATCGCTCTGTGGCGACCCGCGTGTCAGGCGCGATCGCCAAGACCTACGGAGACACTGGATTTGGCGGACACATCACCCTCAATTTTCAAGGTTCAGCAGGTCAGAGCTTTGGGGCATTTTTGCTGCCCTGCATGACGCTGACCCTAGAGGGCGAGGCAAATGATTACGTGGGTAAAGGGATGCACGGTGGCGAAATCATCATTCGTCCGTCTGTCCAAGTCACCTACGATCCGGCAGAAAATGTCATCATCGGCAACACCTGTCTTTACGGCGCAACGGGGGGCACTCTGTTTGCTAGAGGGCAGGCTGGCGAGCGCTTTGCGGTACGCAATTCCTTTGGCAAAGCGGTAATTGAGGGCACAGGTGATCACTGCTGCGAATACATGACGGGCGGTGTGATTGTGGTCTTAGGCAGAGCTGGACGCAACGTTGGCGCAGGCATGACGGGTGGTTTGGCGTACTTCCTCGACGAAGACGGCAGTTTCCCCACCAAAGTCAATCCTGAGATTGTCAAGGTACAGCGCGTCGTTGCGACAGCAGGTGAACAGCAGCTTCAGGAGCTAATCCAAGCTCATGCCCAGAAAACCGGAAGTGCCAAGGCTCAGCAGATTCTCGATTGCTGGTCGGAGTATCTTCCCAAGTTTTGGCAGGTTGTACCGCCTTCGGAAGCTGAAAGCCCTGAGGCGAACCCCAATGTCTTGACAGAAAAGGTTCTGAGTTCAGTGCAGTAGAGTCTACACATGTAGCAGCCGCTAGGTTTATTAGGACGGGGACATTTATAGTGGGGCGCGAAGCGCCCCACTATAAACCTGAGCAAACTGGCAACAGCCATAGATCAAAAAAGGGAAGGCACCGCCTTCCCTTTTTTGATCCAGAGAATTAAACCTACTAGGACTTACGCATTTTTGTTGTGTGTGGTGGGCGCAGCCCACCACACACAACAAAAATGCACTACAGCTAGAGGGCTTGCGTAAGTCCTACCTACTTAATTACCTCTGCCGCTTTTTCCTTGAGGCTTCGGACACTTTCTTGAGCACCTACTGAGTACTCTTGTCCAAATTGATTGAACGCCTCTCCTGAATCTCGAATGATATTCTGAACGCGCTCATCTAGCGGTACGCCATCACGAGCTTCCTGTTCAAATTCCCCCGTTGTTTTGGGTCTTTCAGAATTGCGATCGGTTTCTCGAATTCGTTCACGCATCCGTTCACCCAAAGATTTGTCAGTCTGCATCTGACTACTATCAGACGCGCTTAAGGCTATAGGGCTAACAGGAGGTAAAGCATAAGCAGCGCTTGAGTAAGCACTCACAAATATGAGCGCAGCGGCTAAAACTACAGTCAGGCTGCGTCTTAACAAGGAATAGGTGCTGGAAATTAGATTTTTCATAGACTCCACTACTGGGTTGAGAGATAGGCTCATAGCTAAAACATTGCAGTGGCAACCTAAGACTGAGATGCGTTCGGGTAGCCATTGCAGTCCGTTCCCACTACAGTCTTAAGGTAACTAAGACCTACTCCCTTACCCTCTAGCCAAAGTTATAGCTGTTGCCAGTTTGCTGAGGACATTTTGGGTGGGGCGCTTCGCGCCCCACCCAAAATGTCCTCAGCAAACCGCCTTGGCGGTTGCTATATGGCATTACGTAATTGAGTTAGGACGAGTTATTTTTTGAGAGCCGCGCGGAGCGCGGCTCTCAAAAAATAACTCGTTGGATCTAAGCGCGTAGCGCTATATATTCTGGCGGGTTAAAGACTTTCAATCGATCGGAATTTCGCGAATCGATTCACCCTCTCTAGAAAAATCTGTGCTGGCTGGCTGAAGATCATTCTCTCCGAACCAATCGTTGACTTTCTGCTTTGCCATGTCTTTTACGTCGGGCGTAATGCACATCGCCACTGCGCCCAAAGCCGTCACCAACGTGGCTAAATCGTCAGCATAGCCTGTGACTGGCACAAAGTCAGGTATAAGATCGGTAGGCAAAATGAAGTAAGCCAACGCGGAATAAATCACTGTTTTTGCCCACAGGGGAGTTTCGGGGCGCTGAGCCGCATAGAGCAGAATGAGCGCCTTCTCAATCACTTCTTTCCCCGCAATTTTGGCAAAATCCCTCAGTTTTTGCCAGAAACCCTGCTCTAGATCAGCTGCTGAATCTTGCCCTACCGAATCCGAAGTTTCCCTCATCTCGCTCCCATCCCTTTGCTTTCGATTAATTGGGCAGTCCTGGTAAAGTTGCTAACCCTCAACCTGACCACTTGACCCAATTTAGCCTGTAGCCCAGAGGATCAAAGCTTGCTGAAAGCAGGGATTTTACGAATGCAGGAATACGGATTTCAGATCACCTAGATTTCAGATCACCTAGATTTCAGATGACCCAGAGCTTCTAGCTAGAGCGATCGCGCGAAAATTCAACCGAGTAGCGCTGTCCATCTAGCAAACCCTTACCGCTAATCTTGTCTGGATTAGCATCTGCGTAGGTAATGCTTAAGATCCCAGAGGCATCGGCGTTGCCCGAACTCTCTACCTGAAGCCTGCTGTTTTGTCCTTCTAGCAAACGTCCACCCAGCGTTATGCTCCGTCCGTCTTCTAGAAGCAGCACTAGCGTCCGGTTAGACTCACTTCCATATTGGTAGGAAATACTGGTAATGCGAGCCGCCGATCGCCCTTCCAACAAAAACGTGCCGCTGCCGCGCACCGTATCGGCAGCAGCAGGTTGCACCATTACCACTAAGGGAGCGATCGCTGCCACTCCCATAAACGCCATTGATGCTAGCCCGTCAAACCCTGCCCAGTCTTGCTTGCGTCCCATATTCATATCTTAATCTTTAGTCCTATTTATCGATTCTACAAAGTTCTGATTTTATTAACTTCAGACATTTTCCCTGATCTGAGCGATCGCTGGCTCTGGTAGATACAGCCGATCCTCACTTGCATCGTACTCGAATAATTCAGCATAGCGCCCCCAGTCTACGGCTGTGGCAAATTGTTTCTCAGCTTCTTCATGAGGATAATATTCATCCAGCAAATCCAGGAAAAAATCTGCCCGCATCGACTGGCTTTTCTTCTCCCTCAAAGTCTGCGCCATACTGCTTAGCACCGGAACATTCTGCAACGCCTGCTGTTGAAACAGGTCTTTGCTTCGCAGAATCGTGGTGGTAGCAAAATCCTGGCCGATCGATGTCAGCTGTACATCGCCCTGAGAAACTTCGGCAAAGCCTAACAGCACCGCAGCATCCAGGATGGGCAGCAGATCGTCTACCTCAAGCTGAAGTCGATCGGCTAGTCGAGGAATATCATCTTTGCCGTCAGGTCGATCGACAATCAGCTCCAGCAGACCGCTAATGCCGCCCGATCGGGCATGGGGTAATGCTTGAGCATAGGGCGATCGCGGCACAGAGACGACTGGAGTAACTGCTACAGGGGCAGCGCTCGTTACTTCTACATCAGGATTGGTCATGACCGTGTAGATGTAATCCACGAGCGCCTTAAAGCGATCGCTCGTCCGGTCATGGGATCGCGGCAGGTCAATCACCACTTCGCCCCGCACCTGTCCAGGGTTAGAACCAAGAATAATGACGCGATCGGCTAAAAACACGCCTTCTTCAATGTTGTGCGTCACAATCAAAATGCTTTTGGAGGGAAAAGTTCCGGCATTCCACAGGTCATCGATTTCCCCCCGCAGGTTCTCAGAAGTCAGTACATCTAGGGCGCTGAATGGTTCATCCATAAACAATACCTGCGGTTCTAGCACAAACGCCCGCGCAAAGCCCACCCGCTGCTTCATGCCGCCTGACAGCTCCTTGGGATAAGCACTCTCGAAGCCGTCTAGCCCTACCAGGTCAATGGCTTTGAGCGCTCTTTGCCGTCGTTCTTCTCTGGGCACACCCTGAGCTTCTAGACCCAGCTCAACATTTTGCTGTACTGTCAGCCAGGGCAATAGGGCAAAACTTTGAAATACCATTGCCACATCGTTGTTTGCCCCTCGTAACGGCTTGCCGTTGCTCAGCACCCGTCCCTGGCTAGGGGAAATTAAACCTGCCATCGTCCGCAGCAGGGTACTTTTGCCGCTGCCGCTACGACCCAGCAAAGCCACAACCTCACCCGATCGCACCGTGACATTGATATCGCGAAGAACAGTAAATTCCCCTTTGCCATCGGGCAAGGGAAAGCTCTTGTGAACCTGCTCAACGGCAATTAAAACATCGGTCGCTGTCTGCACTGAGTTCATAATCTGCACCGCTCTTGTTGTATTTCGGGTTTAATTAGCAAGTTGAATCACAGATGATATTTCGTTTCTGCCAGATGATAGAGTCGCCGCCAGAGCACCCGGTTGATCCCCACCACAAATAGACTCATCATGCCAATGCCCAGCGTAATTCGCGGCCAGTCGCCAGTCTCTGTAGCTTCAGCAATATAAGCTCCCAGCCCCGTGGCAATCAGGGTCGTCTGACCCCAGGAAACCACTTCTGAGACAATACTGGCATTCCAGGCTCCGCCGCTAGCCGTGACTCCTCCCGTCACCCATGCCGAGAAAATGCCGGGAATAATCAGCCGCCGCCAGCGCTGCCAGCCTTTCAGCCCTACGTCAGTTGCCATCTCGCGCAAGTCAGTGGGAATGCTCTGGGCACCCGCGATCGAATTAAACAGGATATACCACTGGGAACCCAAAGCCATCAACAAGATACTGCCCCAGTTGATGCTGATGTTGGTATGAATGAAAAACAGCGTGGCAAAGGGGAAAATAAAGTTTGCTGGGAAAGAGGCAAGAAATTGCACGACGGGCTGCAACAGCCTTGCCAATTTTGGGTTGAAGCCGATCGCCACTCCAATCGGTGTCCAGACCAGCGTGGCAAAGATCAGCAGCGCTGTCACCCGCAGCAGCGTCAATAGCCCCAACCCAAAGGCTGTCACTACCTCGCCAATGCCCACGGTCGTCAGAATGAAATGAACGCCCGTCACCACTAGCGCCGCGACAATCATCAACAGAATCAGGTTATAGAGGCGATCGCTCGACCGATTCGGAGCCTTAATTTGAGCCGCAGGCGCAGGAGCCAGACCAGACAGCAGATGGTTCAGGCTCTCCTGCACAGGCGTCAAAGCTTTTCCCAACAAACGGGGAATTCGAGCTGCCTTCAGCAGGTCATAGACCCAAGATTCTGGCGCGTCGGCTGAGGCGCTCTGCTCCAAGCGAAATTTGTTTGACCAGGCAATCAGCGGTCGCCAGAAGAGCTGATCGGTAAGAATAATAATGATGGCGATCGTCAACAATGCCCAGCCCAAGGGAAGGAGATCTTGCTTGGCGAGCGCCGCCGCCACATAGGAGCCAATTCCGGGCAGCGTGTATGCCTGATTGAGGACGCTGATTGCCTCACTCGCGGTAACAAAAAACCAGCCGCCCCCAAAGCTCATCATCGCGTTCCAGACTAGACCGATCGTGGCAGAAGGCACCTCTAGCTTGGTGAACCGCTGCCAGCGCGACAGCCGATACAGCGTCATGGCTTCATCCAGATCTTTCGGCACCGTTTTTAGCGACTGATAAAACGAAAAGGTCATATTCCAGACCTGGCTGGTAAAAATGGCGAAAATTGATGCCGCTTCCAACCCCAGCAAGCTGCCGGGGAACAATGCAATAAATCCTGTAACCGTAACCGATAAAAAGCCCAGAACCGGAACAGATTGCAGAATGTCTAGCAGCGGCACCATGACCCGCTCGGCCCTAGGGCTGTTCGCTGCGACATAGCCATAGATCAGCGTGAACACCATCGAAAAGAACAGGGCAACGAACATTCGGAGGGTCGATCGCCCCGCATAATAAGGCAAGTTGCGCGGGTCTAGATCAATTCCTGGCACAACATCAGGCGGCTGAAAGCTGACCAACGTGCCTGCTCCAAGGCGGGCAACCAGCGCCAGCAGCAGTAAAGTGCCCAGGATCACTGCAACATCTGCCAGACCGAAGGGAAGCCGACGCAAGGCTTCCGGAGAAGGAAATGTGCGTCTCAGCATAATCTGGCAAGGGCTAGCATACTTTTCTGAATTAAGCAGGGATTACTGCCACAGTCTATAACAGAGCAGATGCCATAGCCTTTGCCTGAGGAAAATAATTAAGATTCAGTTTAGGATTCACCGGTAGATTTGGTCAGAAGATTGAGTCAGAGATTCAGCAGACCCTTTTCTTTAAGCTTGGGATCGAACCGAATTGGCATCTTAACGCCGCGCGCGTCTAGTTTCGCCAAAACTTCTTCCTCAACCCGCCGGGCAACTTTTTTGAGCGTCTTAATTTTGCCAGGATCATCACTCGCCTCGTAGATTGCTAGCTCTTCAGCCGTCATGGTCAACTTGGCGTCGATCGCCTGATTCCACATCGCCTCCCCAGCAGCATTGCCCACTGGAACCGAGCCATTCTCGGCAATCCAGGCTGCCCGCATCTCCTCAAGCAGCGTGCGGCTAGGACGATCGATGGTCTGCACTTTCATCCAGTAACAGCTCTGGGGCTGCCGCACTAAATGCTGTTTCAGGCTAAACCCCACGTCACGGGAATAGCCAATCATCTGGAGAATTTTTTCTTGGTCAAAAATGGCGTAGACTCCCACTTTGCCATCGAACTGGTCAGTCATTTGCCCCTCTGCGTCGAGGTAGACAATGTAGTCTAGCTCAGCGAGGGCAGTCATGCTCCCTCTCCTTGCGGAAGAGCGTAAAGCTTGCGATAGATGGCACAGAGGCGACTCGGCTGAAACACCTTTGCCTTAAACATGAAATTGGGCGGCACATTAATAATGGCGTAGTCTGGCTGAAGGTACTGCTCGTATTCGGCAGGCATACCTCGCGGAGTTGTGGGGGTATAGGGAATGGGTTGAAATAAGAGTTCGGTAAACTCAAGGCGATCGCCCCCCGCTTGTGCCGCCACCTGTTCTAGAAATCCGGGATTGGTCAGTAGGCTAAACAGCTCCGCTTTGACTTCGGGTGCCAAGGTAAAGCTGCCGTCATACCGATCGACAATTTTGATTTGAGCCATGAACCAGAAAAATTTAGGATAAAAAATTCAAGCTACAAAATTAAGCTTAAGCTACAGAATAAAGCCAAGACTGAGCAGCAACCCGCTCCAGAAATGCAGCGCTACGGCAATAAATTTGCAGTTTTTCACGTTGTCGGGCTTGTCATGATTTTCTAGCACGTGCCGACAGAGCTTTAGAGCAGAGGGCAGACTGGCAAAAATCATCAATGTCCAAAGAGGGAAACTGCCGATCGCCACTCCTATGACCGTCAAGCCGTAGAGACTGCCGCAGAGCCAGGGTAAAAGCTGTGCGCCGCGCAGGGTTCCAAGCCGGACAATAGGCGATCGCTTCCCTGCATTTAGATCATCCTCTACCTGATGAAAGTGAGAGCAAAGCAAGATCAGACTCGTGCTGATGCCCAAAATCACCGAGACCACCAGCGCCGTCACCGACCAGGATTGGGCTTGGCTGTAGTATGCCGCAGACACCGCCAACGGCCCAAAGCTAAAAAAACAGAGAATCTCGCCCAATCCCTGATAGCCCAGGCGAAAGGGAGGCCCTTGATAGAGATATCCCAACCCACAGCACAGTAGAACCAGCAGCACAACGGTGGGGTCTTGTTGCAGGTAGGCGATCGCTAAGATTCCAGCAATCCCGGCTGCCAGACAAAGCGTTCCTAGCCAAAACACCAGAGCTTTGTTTCCGGTCAGATTAACCACAGAATGATGCTTGTTGTGATCGATGCCCGTCTCCGCATCGAACAGATCATTATGGATATTTTCCCAGGCCAAAATCAAAATAGCGGATATTAAAAAGATGCTGAAGGTACCCCAATGAACCCTCTGAGTTTTGGCATAGGCAACGGCTGTTCCCAACGCAATGGGCATGATGGCGACACTGTACATGGGAGGCTTGATTGCCGCCATCCATAGCTTACGTTTGTCGGGCAAATTGGCGGGAGAAGGAGTTGGACTGGAGTACCGAACTGAATCGATCGTCATAGATTTTCCTTAAACGCTTCTCTGAGCCGCGTTTGAAGTCGTGAGGCTGCCGAGAACAACAGGACTCATTATAAAGTGCAGCCGCCACGTTCCGCGCAGAGAGGGCGAGAAGCGAAATGATCTGTTAAATTGCGGAGCCTGTCTCAGGCTGTAAAGGAGATTGTCGTTACGAATGCCACAGCAGCAATAACGAATGTAATAACGAATGCTGTAACGGTCATGAACGCTGCGCCCTTGATTACAAGCGCTGTAGCATTCGCCAAGAACGCTGTAACGTCAGCCCCAGCCAGAGCGATCGCCCTATGACCCGCGAAAAGTGTAAGCAGGCAGAATTCTTGGCATACTGAAGTCTTCAGATCCTTTTATCTAAGACACGAGGCAAAGCCATGGGACAGTACGATCGCGTAATCATGATGGCAGAAGATGAGCTGACGCAATACAGCACTGACGCTCGTAAAATCGAAAAGCTGCGGCAAAAGATTGGTCTGTCGGTTTCGCTAGCCGAACAAAAGCAAATTAAAGCGGTGCTAATGTCCGAGCTACCTAACGAGGGTTTAAGCAAGCTGCTAGAGACTCAGCGCCAGACGATCGCTCTTCCCTTTTGGGGAATTGCTGGACTAGGTCTACTATTTGGCATCTCTATGTTTCAGCCGCTAGATTTTTTGGCAACTATTGGAGGCACTGCTGCGGCGATCGTTATTCAAAAGCGGGGCTGGAAGCTGCAAGCCAAACGTCTGGTTTTGAATACGCTAGAAGAAATCGAGCGTGCCCGTAATCCTGTGGTCAGCTAGGAGTCTTTTGGCTGACCCGCCGATGCCTCTAGAGAAATGAGACGCAGTAAAAATGAAGCATAGGTGAAACAACGGGTAGTAGTTTTACGGGTAAACTCAACCAACTTCACCCTCGCTTCCGAAATCTACGCATTATTTACGAACCAAGGGTTAGCGCTCCGGTGCTAGCTTATGACGAAAGGCTCTGTCTTAGGGATCATCCTAGCCAGGGGCTTAGTAGCCAGGGTTATAGTAGCTAAGCATCTTTTGCAACTTCTCTGCGATCTCAGCAAGACTACGGTACTGATATGCGCATTGCTCCCCTTACGGCAAATGAATCCGAGCGACTTGTGGCGCTCCAGCAGTGCAAAATTCTGGACACATCGCCCGAACGCGCTTTTGATGATATCTGCCAGGTAGCGGCATATATTTGCCAAACGCCGATCGCCCTTGTGAGCTTGGTGGATGAACAGCGACAGTGGTTTAAGGCAAGAGTGGGATTAGCGGTGAATGAAACCCATCGCAACATAGCTTTTTGTACCCATGCCATTCTGCAAGATGATGTGTTTATCGTCCCGGATGCGCTGGCTGACAAGCGGTTTGCTGACAATCCTCTGGCGATCGGTGAACCCTTTGTGCGATTTTATGCGGGTGTGCCGTTGACCACATCTGAGGGCTATCGTCTAGGCACGCTGTGTGTGATCGACCATGTGCCTCGGCAGCTCACTTCCAAGCAAATCAACACCCTCAAGGCGCTAGGGCAGCAGGTTGTCGATCAGATCGAGATCCGTCGAAATCTAGCCGAAATTGAGCGATCGGTCATTAGCTCTGAAGCCAATCGCGCCGTTAGACTCACCAAAGATCCCTTTATTAGAAGAGTCGCAGTCTGGCTAGGCATTGCATCTGCCGTGTTGCTGACAGTCAATGGGTTGTTTTACTATCAGATTGCCGAAATGCGATCGTCTCAAACGCCAGAAGAACCGCAAACCTCTGAAAGCTTAGAACTAGAAAAGCTGGAGTTGGCGAGAAACAGATCCTCGATCGATCGGATAGCCTATACCTCCACTGTAGGAACGCTTTTAGAACTTATAACCCTAGCAGGTGTCTTCTATTTCATTCGCGAGGATCTAAAAAAAAGGCAAAGTATAGAACAAAATCTGGAACAAGAGCGTGACTTCATAACAGCAATCTTAGATACTACAGATACTCTCGTTATTGTTCTAGATTTAGCTGGGAGAATTATTCGTTTTAATCAAAAATGTGCCGATATTACTGAATACTCCTTCTCTGAAGTTCGGAATAAGTTTTTTTGGAATATTTTTCTCGATTCTAATGACGCAGAGTTTATGCAGTCAGCTTTTTCGGCAGGCAACTCTTCTGACCTTCCGAAACACCATGAAAACAACTGGATTACTCGGAAGGGCGATCGCCGTCTTATCGCCTGGACTAACACCGTTCTCCTAGATGCCAAAGGAAAGACAAAATATATTATCGGTACTGGAATTGACATCACAGAAAGGAAGCGCGCTGAGATTGAGCTACGCCAGACCGAGGAAAAATATCGCAGCATCTTCGAGAACTCGATCGTCGGCATTTTTCAAGCTACACCTGAGGGACGTTTACTAAACGCCAACTCGGCTCTAGCTAAGATTTACGGCTATGAGTCTCCACAAGACTTTATCTCAAGCGTAACCAATATTGCTAAGCAGCTTTATGTTGACCCCACTCTACGGCAAGCTCTGCTAGAGCGGATGAAAACGCAGGATCAGATAACCGATGTAGAGTCTCAGGTTTATCGCAAAGACGGCAGTATGACCTGGATCTCTGAGAGCGTACGGGCAATTCGTGACAACAGCGGCGATGTGCTGCACTACGAAGGTTCGGCGGTAGATATTAGCGAAGCCAAGCGCGCTGAGGCTGAACGCCAGCACATCCAAGGGCAAGAAGTTCTTCGTAATCAGCATCTGGCAGAGCAGAATGAAGCATTGGATTTGGCACGCAAACGGGCTGAACAGGCAGCTCAGATGAAAAGCACTTTTTTGGCAACCATGAGTCATGAAATCCGCACACCGCTGAATGCTGTTTTGGGCATGACTGGATTACTCCTTGATACTCGTTTGGATGCACAGCAGTATGATTTCGCCGAAACGATTCGCACTAGCGGCAATCACCTGCTGATGTTGCTGAACGAAATTCTAGATTTCTCCAAGCTGGAAGCAGGCGAAATGGAGCTGGAGATCTTAGATTTTGATGTCGTTTCTTGCGCCGAAGAAGTGACCGATCTGCTGGCGGCATCAGCCCATGCTAAACAGCTAGAGATTGCTGCCTGGGTGGAACCCAATGTGCCCACTCGACTGCGGGGTGATGTCAGCCGTTTGCGTCAGGTGTTGACCAATTTGGTTAGTAACGCGATTAAATTTACGGCAACGGGCGAAGTGGTGATTCGGGTTTCGCTGCAATCTGAGACGCAATCTGAGACGCAATCTAAAGCAAAAACAGCAGATTCAGGCGCGATCGCCACCCTGCTATTCTCAGTAGAGGATACCGGGATGGGCATTGCGCCAGACGGTTTAAAGAAGTTGTTTCTACCTTTTTCTCAGGTTGACGCTTCCACTACGCGCAAATTTGGCGGCACGGGCTTAGGGCTAGCTATTTGCAAGCAGCTTGTAGAGCTGATGGGCAGTACCATTCAAGTGAGCAGCACCCCCGGACAAGGCTCGAAGTTTCAGTTTGAACTTGCCTTTGAAAAGCAGCCCCAGGTTGCCATGCCGTTGGTAACGGACAGTCTGCGGGGACTGCGGCTCCTGATTGTGGATGACAGCCCCACTAACCGCAAAATCCTACAGCATCAGGCAGCTGCTTGGGGAATGCGGGTCGAAGAGGCAGCAAGCGGCGAGGAAGCCTGGAAAATGCTGGAATCTGGGCTGCTTCAGGGTCGTTCCTATGACATCATCATCTTAGACATGCAAATGCCCAGCATGGATGGAGAAGCAGTCGGAAAAGCCATCAGGGCTAATCCTCTGTTAGCTAACACTAAGCTAGTGATGTTGACCTCACTCAACCAAAAGGGCATGAATCGGGTGCAGGAATTGGGATTCTCTGCTTATCTGATAAAACCCGTGAAGCAGTCTCGCTTGTTTGACTGCTTGATACAGGTGATGAATTCTGAAGCGGGTCACCTGGCGTTGAGGGACGATCGCCCCTCTCAACCCCTCTCTGCTCTCCCCGATCGCTCCTCAAAAAAGCTCAAAATTCTCCTGGTCGAAGATAGCCTAGTCAATCAAAAAGTCGCGCTAAACCAACTCAAAAACCTGGGCTATGCAGCTGACGTTGCCGCCAACGGTAGAGAGGCATTGGATTTGGTGTCGCAGATCGGCTACGACGTGATTTTCATGGATTGTCAGATGCCGATCATGGATGGATATGAGGCAACTCAAGCCATCCGGCAGCTTCAGGAGCATGAGCTTCAGGAGCATGAGCTTCAGGGTTTAACCCGATATCCGGTCATTATTGCTATGACGGCTAATGCGATGAAAGAAGATCACGATCGCTGCCTTCAGGTCGGCATGGATGATTACCTCAGCAAGCCTGTACAAAAGCAGGTGCTAGCCGATAAGTTAATTCATTGGAGTCAGGCGATCGCCGCCAGATCTTAGACCAATCTTTGCCCAACTCCAAAGAATCAATTAACCGATCGCCTTGGCACTCTGTTGACGATGCAGCAGCATTGCCTGAACGAATTTCTCAAACAAATAGTCTGCATCATGGGGACCCGGACTCGCCTCTGGGTGATACTGCACCGAGAATAGCGGCAGGGTTTTATGGCGTAGACCCGCCACCGTGCGATCGTTCAAATTCAGGTGCGTGATCTCCACTTCGACATTGGGCAAAGAATCAGCGCTAATGGCAAAGCCGTGATTTTGGCTGGTGATTTCTACGGGCTGCTGACTCATGCCGCAGGGCTGATTGAGTCCCCGATGCCCAAATTTCAGCTTGAAGGTTTCAGCTCCCAGAGACAAACCCAAAATTTGATGTCCCATACAGATACCAAACATTGGCTTTTCGCTGGTCAAGAGCGCTTTAGTAGTGGCGATGCCCTCTGCTACGGTTGCCGGATCGCCAGGCCCATTCGAGAGAAAGATGCCATCTGGGTTGTACTTGAGGATGTCTTCGGGCGGCGTGTCTACGGGTACGACAATGACCCGACAGCCGTAGCTGGCTAGCCGTCGCAAGATATTTTTCTTGATACCAAAGTCGATCGCCACAACGGTCAGAGGTTCGGTTGGAGCCTGGGCGATCGCGGTCGAGGTCGGTTTAATCGTATAGTCCCAGGCAGCATCCGTCGTTTCAGACCATTCGTATGCCGATTGCGTGCTGACTTCGCGCACCAGATTTAGCCCTGCCATGCTGGGGGCTTCCTGCACCCGCATCAACAAATCGGCTGGATCAAGAATTTCGGTAGAGATGCCGCCATTCATCGCGCCTGCCGATCGCAGCTTGCGGGTCAGAGCGCGAGTGTCAATGCCGTAAATGCCGGGAATCCCATACTTCTTCAGGTAATCTTGCAGCGATTGAGTCGATCGCCAGTTGCTGGGGCGAGAGCAGATGTTTCGGGCGATCGCCCCTTTAATCTGCGGACGACCTGACTCTTCGTCTTCAGGATTAACGCCCGTATTTCCTAACTCAGGATAGGTAAAGGTAATAATTTGCCCTCGGTAGCTTGGATCGGTCAGCACCTCCTGGTAGCCCGTCATGCCTGTGTTAAATACCACCTCGCCGATGGCAGTAGCCGATGCACCAAACGACCACCCTCGATAGGTTGTTCCATCTGCCAAGACGAGTAATGCAGGCTGAGCACCAGAGAACAGCATAGAATTCCTCTCATGAATAGGTTGAATAGAATCTGAATAGCAAGCGTTCTTATCCTACGTCTGTAGGGGGAAGATGAACAGTCACAACGGTGACGGTTATAGCTGTCGCTAGTTTGCTTAGGACATTTTTGGTGGGGCGCTTAGCGCCCCACCAAAAATGTCCCCGTCCTAACCGCCTTGGCAGTTGCTATAAAAGAAGGGTTAAGGGTGTAGCCTGCCTCCTGTAGGGTCGGTCAGCCCGCCTGCCCAAAATTTAGCAAGCACAATAAATATTTGCGATCGTGTAATATGCGAGGCTATCTTGCTAAGCTTATATTTCAGGAGTTATTGTCCAGACCACCTGTACATTAACCGTTCCCGCCATCCAATTTCTCAATTACCTTAACCGCGCCTGATGGGTTTCTGGAAAAGCTTATTTAGCACTTCTGATGCCGCCCTGCCCAAGACCACCGAAGCGGATGGTTCCTCTGCTCAGGGCGTTATGGTGGGCAACTCTCGTATTTTCTTTAGCACCGATCGCGAAATCGATCTCTACGAGCTAGAAGAGCTTTGTGATGCGGTGGGTTGGTCGCGCCGTCCTTTAAGAAAAGTTAAGAAAGCTATTCAATTTAGCTTTCTGGTGGTTTCTATGTGGGAGCAGAAGGGCGCAAGTAAGCGGCTGGTAGGCTTCTCGCGGGCAACCTCTGATCACGCATTTAACGCCACTATTTGGGATGTGGTGATTCACCCAGATTTTCAGAGCAAAGGGCTAGGAAAAGCCTTAATGCGTCAGATGATTAAAAAGCTCCGCAGCGAGGACATCAGCAACATTACGCTGTTTGCCGACCCGCAGGTAGTCGAATTTTATCGGGGTCTAGGGTTTATGCAAGATCCTGAAGGCATTAAAGGTATGTTTTGGTATCCAGATTAGGGGACTTATATTCATGTGATGATTTTCTACTGGGTGTGCAAAGCGCACCCAGTAGAAAATCATCACATTTTGACAATTACCCTAGATGAGTTGGGTATCCAGATTAGCCCTTGGGCGCGGCGCGGCGAGCCTGGAGCTGAATAGCCTGCTCAATCCACTGGGCAACTTCACCAAATCCAGGACAAAGATCCTGCCGCTGCATTGTGGCAATTTGCAGCTTGAGAACCTGCTGGTGCAATCGGGCGATCGGGGTCTGAGCCAACTGTCCCGGAGAGCTAATACCCGCGTGCAGCAGCAGTCCACAATATTGACAGCCTACTGTTGGAATGCAGGCAAGGTGAGCCAGCGCCGCCCACTTGTTGACATGCTGAATAGGAATTTGCATTTCAGCCGCCAGAATTTGCCGCTGGTCGGGCGTCTGAGCCTTTTGAAGAAGCTGAAACGTGGTGTGAATGCCGCAGCCCACTAAGCTAGCCTCATCTTGAGGGCTGATGCCGGGTAGCTGAGCGATCGCCCAATTGCTAGGTTTCAATTGACTAGGTTTCAATGGAACGATTTTCGGCTGAGGCGGTTCCATAAATTTTGAGGGTATTGAAAAATCTATTGAGGCTGGTCGTCCAGCAAAACTCTGAGCGAGAATGACGATCGGCGATTGGCGACTACATCAATTTGATAGCGCCCCTGGTCAAAAATCCGACCTGACCAGTTTCTCACCTCGTTGCCCCCTTCTACCAACTCACCGTTAGGATAGCGCACGTTAATCGAGACTCTGCCCTCTAAAACCTCAGCGCTAAGAATCTGCCCAGGCTGGACATCGACGAGATAGCGCTTGGTGACTTCGTCGCTTGCCCTGTCGGAAAACTCGACCGGACGACCTAGAGACACATTCAGCGGCGTAGTTTCAATCTGCGGCTCTGTAGGCGGCAGCGTATCAATCGGGCTGGGCGATTCGGGTGAAGGCGAGGGCGAAGGGAGAGGCTGAAGGTTAAGATTCAGCCGAAAATCGCTTTCGGGCAGACCTTTAACAGGGCTAAGCCGCACCACATAGTCTCCCGTGTAGGTGAGCGCCCCTTGCCAAGCCGGAACGCGATCAACGACGGGTTCCCGATTGGGCGCTAGCACCGTCAGCAGCACTCCTTCTCCTTCCAGCGAGGCATTCAGCGTTTGTCCTTGCTCAGCCGGAATGACATAGGCAATGGTTTCATTCGATCGCAAATTGCCCTGGAAGGTTTTGGTTTCGCTATCAGGCAGCAGGATTCCTTCTAGCCGCTGGCTATATTCCGTCGGCTGTGTGGGCGGGGGCGTAGGAGTGGGGGTCGGGGTGGGCGTGGGGGTCGGGGTGGGCGTGGGCGTGAGGGAAACTGTGGGAGTCGGCGTGGGGCTGGCGATAGGCTGATTGGCATTGCGGAGCGCGCTAACGATCGCCCAGCTGGCGATTCCGGCAACGACTGCCACTCCCAGCGCCGTCAAGATAATAGCTAAAGGATTATCCCATCCAGAAGAGGGCGTAGAAATAGAGGGGGACGATCGCCGAGAAGCATTCGCTCGAACGGGCGCTTCAGCCGGGGCAGGACGACCGATCGCCATGGTCTGCATATGAGACACATCGGGTGCGGCGGGGGTAGGCACCTGGGAAACTTGAGCCTGAGTGATCACACCTGCCGGATTGACTGCTGGCTCTGTCGCGATTTGGAGGGCTTGAGCTAGGTCAGCAGCAGAGGCATAGCGATCGCTCGGACGATAGCTCAGCATCCGCTCTAGAACTTGGGCAAACCCCGGACTGAGTTTCGTCCAGCGCTGCCAAGTCCAGGTGAGGCTGCGATCGTCATACAGTGCTTGAGGTTCTTGTCCGGTCAGCAGCACCAGCGCTGTTACTGCCAGCGCGTACAGATCGCTGCTGGGATAGGCGCGCCCCGTCTGCATTTGTTCGCTGGGAGCATAGCCAAATTTACCTACGGTGGTTGGTTCGGCAACAGCATCAGGCGACTGAACGCGAGTCGCGATTTCTTTGACCACGCCGAAATCAATTAGCACAGGCAAATTATCGGACTGGCGTAGAATAATATTATCTGGCGCAATGTCGCGATGAATGATGCCTTTACTGTGAATGTGGTGCAAAATCGGCAGAATTTGACGGATGAACTGGAGTGCCTCTGGCTCCGAGAAAGTGCTGCCTTTGGCTTTGCGTTCGTTGAGCAACAGCCGAAACGTCTTGCCCTCAACGTAGTCTTGGACTAAAAAAAGTCGCTGATTATCTTCAAAAGTGGCTCGAAACTGCGGAATCTGCGGGTGTTGAATTTGGTAGAGAATGGCGGCTTCGCGTTGAAACAGCTCTTTTGCCTTCGTCAAAGCGTAGGCGCTGCCCTGAGGCGGAATAAATTCTTTGAGGGCACAGCGTTCGTTATAGCGCCCCTGATCTTCTGCCAGATAAGTGCGACCAAACCCTCCCTGTCCCAGAATACTGAGAACACGGTAGCCCTTCAAGATAGTTCCCAACGGAATTGATGGTTGCATGGCAGAATAATCGACTCTTTCAATCACAGAAACTACACCACAAAAGCTCTCTTAAGAAACTTCACGCTCAGCTCAGGAAATTTCTGAGCCTTCCAAGCCTGTGTTCGTGATTCAACCGAACATCTCATCATAGCAAGGAATAATCTGGGGAAATCACGGTTTTGTGGCAGAGTAAATTCCCTCTCAATCTATGCCGCGAATGCGAAACAGGAGGAATTGAGTCACCTGAGCAGGATTGAAATTATCGTCGCTCACGAGTATCAGGCTACGGCTGCCATCGGGCAAGCGCGACCCGATCGCCATGCCTTCCAAATTATCGAGCGGGATGCCTAAGTCTTGAAGGTTGAGCAGCGATCGTTTATAAATCGGCGCAATTCCAGAAATATCTCCTTTGAGCGTAGGAACGCCTGAGATGTCCGTCGCCACACCCGTAGCAATCTGAAAAAGCTGAGCATTAGACCCGGCAAGCACGCCAAACGATCGCTCCAGACTCAAAAAATGACCAGCTTGATCAAGCGTCAGGAGTTCAGTTAAGCCATTGACGGCGTTCTCGACAGGCTCCAAGAGATAGAGATGCTCGGCAAGCAGCGTCGTCTGATTCTCTCCTACCAGGTAATGCAGAAAGCGAACAGGCTGCGAAGAGTCCGACTCAGGCAAATCCTGCTGAAGGGCAGCCTCAGTTGCCGAAAACACCCGAAACGGTTCCAGCCGCCCCCCTGCCGAGCCGCTGGCGTTAAGAGTCAGAGCTTCAAAGCCTAGATTGTCCTGAATGCCGACAGGCTGACCCTCGATCGTGTCAGGCAAAAACTCTCTGGGAATGGGCAGACGGCTTTGCCACCGCCCGTCTAGATCAAACTCATCAATGAAAGGGGGAATCCCGTTGCGGCTAACCCCTTCGCTAGAGATCAATAGAGTCTGACGCGGCGAGAGAGCAATTCCCTCTGGATCGATCGTGCCAACAGCATAGGGGCGACCGTCTTCTGCTATTAAAGTCGTGGCTTTCTCGATCTCGACGGAGCTAAGGGCGATCGCCTCCCCCGCCGAACTAAAGCTGAGCTTCAGGGTATAAAACCGTGCAGGTGCCCGATCGCTGCGATCGTCTGAGATGGCGTAGAAGCGCTCACGTTGGCGATCGTAGGTCAGACCCGACAAACCACCGACCGGAGCATCCTCGAAGGTAAGCTTCGGCAGCCGATATTCGCCCAGGAAATCGAGAGAAAGATCGAGAAATAGCCGATCTTCTGCTTTGACCTGCGGAATGCTACAGGCGGTCAGAAAAATCAGGGGCGCTAGGAGGGCAATCAGCAGTCGAGAGAATTGAGGCACTACAGTATGGAGTCGCAAAGTTGGCAGGGTAAGCAATAAATATAGAGCGCTTCTGTCTATCTTCTATCGTGATCGGTTGGATAAGGTGCGATCGGGTGAATCAGAGGAAAATCGAGACAGCCCAAAGGAACAACTTCTGCCTGGAGGGTGATTAAGTAAATCAATTAAATCTAGTAGAAATAGAATATCAAATCACGTGGAACTGTATTCTATGAAACTGAATTCTTTTACAAAACGACTGTCAGCTATGGGACGTTGGGTTGCCATGGCGCTATTTTGCCTATCGACAATCACTTCCGCAGGCGCATTTTTGTCAGGTGGAATGGCGATCGCTGCTCCTAGCCTAATTGCGGCCTCAGACCTGGGCGACCAGGTTCAAGACAAAGCCAGACAGGACGCTGGACGAGCTAAGAACTTTATCCGAGACACGGCAGATAAGGTTGAGCAAACTGCGAAGAAGAATGCTAGCCGCGTAGAGGATGCCACAGATGGCGATGGCAGCTTTGTTGAGCGCAAAGCCAAGAGAGATGCAGCGCGGATTGAGCAGAGAGCAGAAGAAGATGCAGCGCGCACTCAGAAAGCAGTAGACAACACAAAGAACGCTGTTGAACGCACGGTTGACAACATCAAAGATGCTTTTAGCAACTAGATTGGTGGCATAAATTCTAAGCCCTGTTTGGCAGACTTCTGCCAAGCAGGGCTTAGAATTTTTATAGCAACCGTCAAGACGTTAGGACGGAGAAGTTTAGGGTGAGGCGCGAAGCTCCTCACCCTAAACTTTTTAAGCAAAATGGCGACAGCTATAAAGGTCAGAAAATTTAGTAGAAGAACTTGAACCTTTTCTTCTGCTTATAGTTTCGAGTTGGAGAAGCCGAAGAGAGGTTTCTGCGCCCTCGAAGTAAAGTCCAAATCGTTGAATTGACGATGCTATCGGGACGAAGGTGGTGCTCTCTCTGAAACGCCTTAATGGCAGCCCTGGTTTTTTCACCAAAGTATCCATCCCGCCGTACCTCATAGCCACAGACACGCAGCAGCCCCTGTAGCTCCATTACGTCTGAACCCACTAGCCCTGGCTGTAGCAGACGGCTTCCGGGCTGTATGCTCGATCGCAATGATGTCCAGGTTTCTGCACCTACAACGCCATCAATTCGTAAGCCGTGCCGCTTTTGATAGAGTTTTACAGCTCTCTCGGTTTTTGAGCCAAAGTCGCCATCTGGTCGTATTCCTGAGGCACCGTGGGCAGAGAGCAGTTCCTGAATTTCCACGACTGCCGCACCCTGATCCCAAGGGTAAACGGTTGGGCAATCGGCAGGGTTAGGGGGACTGGGAGAAGTGCGATCGCCTTCATTCATAGGTCGAGTTTTGCTTGGGTTACTAGGACTCTAGCTCTCTGATGTAAAGGGGTCAAGCTGCGATCGTTACCTCTAGACAATAGGGTTTCGTAACAGACTGTAACTGCTTCCGAACAAGAAGCTTAAGCCGTGTAAAACCCTATGATTCTCATGATACTTTGTGAGCAAAGCAGTTTAGGTAAGCAAGGCAGTCTAACCTAAAAGCCATCTAGCTTAGACCACTCAATCGCCTAGACAACTCAATCTAATTAGGAATTGTCTTATGGTTCATACCCCACCGTCTATTTCTCCTCGTCAGATGAACCTGTTACGCACCGTTACCGCCATGGCTTGGGCAGATGGCGATCTTGCGGCTGAAGAAGTTGAGATTATGCTCGATCGCTTCAGCAATATTTTTGCCAAAGATGCCGCTCAGCAACAGCATCTTCGTCAAGAGCTTCAAAACTACATGAAGCAAAACATCCCTCTTGAAGAAATCACCTCAAAGCTCCATAGCCCTGAGGAAAAAGAGATGGTGTTGCGGTTAGCGTATGAGGTGATTTCTTGTAGTGCCCGATCGCCCCAAGAGGACAATATCAATGCCGATGAAGCTGCGGCATATCAGCAGCTAGTCAGCCTTCTGGGTTTATCAACTGAGAAGGTACAGCAAATCGAATCTGAAGTGCAGTCTTCCTCTGAGGGAAGCCTAGTCGATCGCTTGGCTCAACACCTTGAGGGCTTTCCCCGCTAGATTCTTAGGGACTGCCTCCGGTATCCGGCTAGCGTGCCGCTGCATTCCCGCCCTTAACTTAATCGATTTATTTAGAGAGCAGCCGACCCTGTGCATCCGATCGCCCTTTCAACGCTCTCTCGTATAAGTTTGTTGCATGATTGCGGCTGTAAAAATTGAGATTTGGAAAGCGCGGAATTCATGCGCAAACTTAATCGCACTAGGTTCAACTTCTATAGTCTCAATAGATCCCTTTCAAGTCAGGTTTAGTGGCGATGTAGCCGTCACTAAGCCTAACTTGAAACCTCTGATTTGCAAGAGATCCAACCGCTGTGGAGAAAAATTAAGGGAAGAAATTGCTGTCAGACTTATCGAAGTCGAGTCGCCCATATCCCAAAAACTGACCGTAAGCCTTCTCTCCGGCGGGATATGCCGTCACCCCAAACAGATACACACCATCTGAAAGCGGATTGCGTCGGGGACGCAGCCCAATTGTGACCGTTTTTCCTGCCGATACGGGTGGATCGAAGAGCACCGAAACAGTCTGGCTATCTCGATCGAAGGTTGTAGCGCCTAGCGTGATTGCCTCAGAACGACTGCGAGGAGTCCCTATAAAAGCACGGGTTGCTTCCGTGTTGTAGCGGACTAGCTGATCGAAGCTTGAGCCGTCTTTCTGAGCGATCGTAATCCGTTGTAGAGGCTCACCTGCGTCTTCAGGTACCGTCAGCGTAAAGTAATAAGTGGCGCTTGATGCAGTGGTGCGTCGCTCAGTCGTCATGGCATTGACAAGCGTCGGCGGATGATCAAAATATACTTCTCCCCGCAACTCAACCGCCTGTCCTGCCTGCATCAGAAATGGAGTGAAGGCACCCATAGCTAAACCGACTGCAGCTAGAAGCGATCGAGACATAAACCGCATGGATGAAGCCCAAACTTAGGATACTCCTATGGTAACAAAGGGGTATGGCAGCGCGGGAGCACCTTTCGAGAGACACTGCTGAGCAGTGCCTCCCCAAGAAACAACATCTTGAGTAATCTCATCACTGAGTCTCAGTAGATCGTAAATGCTCGTTAATTCTCTAAAAAGTTAACTTTTTAGAGTTTTGGGTTGCGCGTAGCGCAACCCAAAACCCTGTTTGAGATCTACTGAGTCTAGTAGCTGATTTGAAGCGTCACAGAGGCTTGCACTTCCTGCTCACCGCCTACCACAGGGGTAGGGGCAGCGCTGTCCGCCATCGCCATCGTTCTCTGCTCTCTAGCAAAGATCGGCGTGGGTGGCGTTGCTCCATTCACCTGTACACTCACAATTTCCTTGCGCTGTAGCCCCAGAGCGCTCAACGCTGCCTCCGCCTGCTCTTGGGCATCTTGAGTTGCCTCACGAATTGCCTGCTTCTGAGCCGTGGAAACTGCGCTGTCTTCAGCCACAAAGCTGACGCTATCAATCCGCGTTGCCCCTGCCTTTACTGCATCATCCAGTAGGGTGCCTGCGCGATCGGTTGGCAGACGAAAGCTGACGGAATTGGTGGCGGTATAACCTCTCAGCTTTTGCTGTCCGTCGCTATAGTCATAGGCAGGGCTGAGGTAAATGCCCGTGGTCTGAAGCTTATCCACATTGCGCGATCGCAGTAGCTCCACCACGGCAGAGGAGCGTTGTGCCGCCTCCTGCTGGGCTTCTTCTGCGGTTTTGCCCTGCACCTCAACGCCAAGCTGCACCTGAGACAAGGTCGTAGGAATCGACTCTGTACCCATACCTGTCACCGTCAATGTTCTCAACATGCGCTCAGCCTCTGCAAACGCGGGATTCGTCATAGATAAACTCAATACGCCCATGAGGAGCGGTAGCATACACGCTTTTTTAATCGAAAAACCAGAACGAACAGTCAGTGATTTCATTAGAACACTTCTCACAAGAATCATGTTTCTAATGTGCCATTGCCGACTACAATGATGAGTCCAGTTACACTTTTAGTTACAACTAATTACCCTTCTTTAAATCTATCTGTTTGAGTTGAACTTCTTCCAAACAGATTTTGCTGCATACGGCTTGACCTACGCTTAACCCATGCCCCTCCCTCGCAAACAGTTTGGACAACATTGGCTCCGTAGCGATACGGCACTGGCGCAGATCGTGGGTGCGGCAAAGCTAGAAAAAAGCGATCGCCTCCTCGAAATTGGCCCCGGCACGGGTATTTTGACGCGCCAGCTTTTGACGCGCACGCAGTCGGTTGTGGCGGTGGAAATCGATCGCGATTTGTGTAAAAGTTTGGCGCAAAAGCTAGGCAAGACTCCCAATTTTTTGCTGCTAGAAGGCGATTTTCTGTCGCTAGATCTGCCTCCCATATTGGCAGGCTTTCCCAATTTCCAGCATCCCAATAAAGTAGTTGCAAACATTCCTTACAACATCACTGGCCCGATTCTAGAAAAGCTGTTAGGAACGATCGCCCAACCCAATCCCGCTCCCCTCGACAGCATCGTGCTGCTCTTGCAAAAAGAAGTTGCCGATCGCCTCTGTGCTAAGCCCAGCTCTAGAGCCTTTGGGGCGCTTACGGTGCGCGTGCAGTACCTTGCCGACTGTGAGCGGATCTGCACTGTTCCTGCTAGCGCATTCTATCCGCCTCCTAAAGTTGATTCAGCCGTGATTCGGATTCTGCCTCGATCGCCTCAGCCTTTGGCGAACAATCCGCGACAGCTCGACAAGCTGGTAAAACTGGGTTTTGCGACCAAGCGTAAGATGCTGCGAAATAACTTGCAGAGCGTTGTAGACCGCGATCGCCTGAATGAATTGCTCGAATCTCTCGATCTCAATCCACAATCTCGCGCTGAAGATCTTAGCGTTGCCCATTGGGTGGCATTGAGTAATAAGCTGGAGTAGGCTCAATCCAGCTATCAGCCATCCAGACTATCAGCCATGCGCGCCTATTCTTTGATTGCCCCCGCGAAAATCAATCTCTATCTGGAAATTATTGGCGATCGTCCTGACGGCTATCATGAGCTGGCGATGATCTTGCAGAGCGTGGCGTTGAGCGATCGCGTTGATCTGCGTGCCAATGGTACCGATCGCATTCGCGTGTTCTGCGATAACCCGCAGGTGCCCATAGACGAAAGCAATCTGGCTTATCGGGCGGCAGATCTGATGGCGCAGCAATTTCCTAAGCTCTTTGAAAAGCTGGGCGGCGTAGATATCATGCTCGAAAAAAAAATTCCCATGGGAGCCGGACTGGCGGGTGGCTCAGCCAATGCGGCCGCTGTGCTAGTCGGGCTAGATTTGATGTGGAATTTGGGGCTGACCCACTCAGAGCTTCAGGCATTGGCGGCTCGACTCGGCTCAGATATCCCCTTCTGTATTTCGGGTGGAACGGCGATCGCCACAGGCCGAGGCGAACAGCTTGCGCCCCTGCCCAGCCCTGATCATCTCCATGTCGTGTTAGCAAAATATCGCAGTATAGCTGTTGCAACACCCTGGGCATACAAAGCCTATCGGCAGCAGTTTGGCAGTTCCTACATTTCAGATCCAGCAGAGCAAACAGGGCGCAGACAGCAGATGCATTCGGGCGAAATGGTGGGGGCGATCGGTCAACGGGATAGCAAACGCATTGGGCAGTTGTTGCATAACGACCTAGAGAAAGTTGTCTTACCTGCCTATCCCAAGGTAGCTCAACTGCGGCAAGCGTTAGAGCAGATGGAAACTTTGGGTGTGATGATGTCCGGCTCTGGCTCAACGGTATTTGCTCTAGTGGAGACTCAAGCTCAGGCAAAACAAGTTTATCAGCGACTCTCCGCTGCAATTCCTGACAATGATCTGAGTATTTGGACAACGCATCTAACGGCAGGTGGAATTCAAGTATCGCCTTGAAATTGCACCTTTAGATGAAGGAATGCTATACTGGGAAAGGCATAGCTAAGTAGCCTTAACTCTTGCGGGTGTAGTTTAGTGGTAAAACTTTAGCCTTCCAAGCTAATAATGGGGGTTCGATTCCGCCCACCCGCTTAGTATTTGTACAGTATTATTTCTGCCAATTAGCGCCTTCAGCGTTTCTTTCACTTTGGTAAGAACCTTAGTGATTGTATCTATGGTGGCTTGTGTTAAGTGCGATCGGTCGTAGGCTTGGTTTAGGTCAAGATCAGTGCCTATACCTGTAATCACAAAGATCACAGGTATAGGTACTGACTAAAATGAGAAATTAGAGTTTTCGTTTTAATAGGACTTATGCATCCGCCCCTCAGAATTGGGGGACTCTGAACTCCGGCTCCCCCAGAATTGGGGATTTGGGGGGCGGATTTCGCTTCAATCTGCGTAAATCCTACTCAAGAAGAAGCCAGTAGGGCAGCCTTCCTGTAACAAGATATGCAAGAGCGCTTTGCTGCTAGCGATCGCCCCTAATTCCAGTTCAATCTTCAAGTTTTTGGGGCTGAGGACTTTAGTCTAAGTTCAACCTCCAGCGCCAGATGCCTGGACAAGCTGGCAGGTCGTGCAGACCCCAAAAAATTCTAGGGTGTGGTAGAAGATCTTAAACTCGTAAGATTGATTCAGTTGATGTTCGAGTTCATGAACAGGACATTGATCAATGGGTGTAGAAGCGCCACACTGAAGGCAGGTCAGGTGATGACGATCTTGTTGAACCGTGCTGTAGAGGGATTCGCCGTTGCCCAGCGTACGGACTTGTACCACGCCTTCAAGCTTCAGGGCTTCTAGCGATCGATATACCGTTGCCAACCCCATGTTTTCACTGCGGTTTCGCAGATCCATGTAGATATCTTGGGCAGAAATTGCCCGGTTTAAAGACTTGAGCAAGCTCAAAATCCGCTCTTGACTGCGAGTTCGCTGGGTTCTCATAAGAAATTTCGCTACGTCAACCTGATCCCATCTTACTTTTAACTCACACTTAACTAGAGAAGCTATGGCAAAGCAGGAAGACCCACTGACTGGAGAAGCGCTGATTAAGGAAGTCTGTCGGCGGATTCGGGTGGCTCGGAGCTATTGGGATGCTCACAACAATGCCGCCTGCCGGGGAGAACGCGATCGCGCCTTAGCGCTTTACAATACCCTGACGAAAGAACAAAAAGAGCAGATTCCAGAAGCCCTGCGAGTGTGGTTGCGCTACCGAAGCGAAAAATATTTTGGGGCAGATCGAACGCCACCTGGGTCGAATCGGAAACAGCCCAAGCAAAAACGGCTTAAGCAGAAATAGCGGCTCAGTTCATGAGCTTTCCTGTGAGAGATTTAATTGGCGATCGCCGAGTCTTACAGCAACTTAATAAGCAGTATTACCTAATGTAGAGCATTAAGTAATTGAGTTAGGACGAGTTATTTTTGAGAGCCTCGCGGAGCGAGGCTCTCAAAAAATAACTCATTGGATCTAAGCGCGTGGCGCTATATGATGTGCATCTTCCTATAGATTTTTAGGCTGCTTAGGTTGTCGGCTGATTGGGGCAGTCATTTAAGATGAATGCTGAGGAAAGAGTCACAGTGAAGATAGAAGCCTTCGCTACGGGCAGTAAAAAATTGATAGGCGATCGCTTGCGAACTTAGTCCAATTCTTCTTTAGATAGTTTTATGCACATCCATACTCTTGAACAATGGCAACACTCTCATAATTTTTCTGCCGATCAGAATCAGGCAGAAAAAAATACCAAAATAGTGCTTTTGCTCACAGCAGTGACAATGATTACTGAGATTGTAGCTGGTACAACCTTTGGTTCGCTGGCTCTGCTTGCTGACGGTTGGCATATGGCAACACATGTTGGAGCCTTTGGTATTGCAGTGTTTGCCTATCAATACGCCCGAAGACATGCAAACAACCCCAGATATACCTTTGGTACAGGTAAAGTCAGTGTGCTGGGGGGTTTTACTAGCGCGATTGTACTTGCAGTAGTGGCTCTTGCCATAGCAGTTGAGTCATCTGTCCGTCTTCTTGAGCCTCAATCTATCCAGTTCAATGAGGCAATCTATATTGCGGTTATTGGATTAATAGTAAATCTTGCCAGTGCTTTTTTGTTGCAAGAGCATCATGATCATTCCCATAACCATCACGGTCATTCCCATGACTATCCCCATCATGATCACAATCTCCGTGCTGCCTACATTCACGTTCTAGCAGATGCCTTAACTTCGGTTTTTGCAATAGTTGCCCTACTCGGAGGGAAGTTTTTAGGCTGGGTTTGGATGGATGCAGTAATGGGTTTAATTGGGGCCTTAGTGATTGCAAGATGGTCTTATGGACTGGTTCGTGAAACTGGTTCCATCTTGCTGGACGGAGCAGTTGATAAAGAAACAAAGCTGGCGATCGTAAATGCGGTTGAACAAGATGCTGACAATCGTGTTACCGATTTGCACGTTTGGAACCTTAGCGAAAATCATCTAGCAGCCACAGTTTCCCTTGTTACTCATTATCCTCAGAAGCCAGAATATTATAAAAGCTTACTTAATCACATTCCATTACTCTCTCATGTGCTTGTCGAAGTCCATCACTGCCATGATGAACCCTGCGTAGAGCTACACACAGCCTGACAGCTCAAATTGCTCTAGGCATAGCTGTGAACCTAGCAGTGAATGTGAGCGATCGCTGCATAAAAATCCGCTTGCACACTAACCGTTTAGAGGTAATCAGTTAATTCCAAGAGGTTATTTGTGACGGGTAAAGCGGGTCGCTACTCCTATTTAGCTGCCTTCGCTAAGAGCTGCGGACAGGAACGCCTCCTAGCCTAGGATGAATTCCGGTTCCCCGCTGAATATCCTTTAGGCAATTGAGACCACCTCAAACTACGATCGCTCCGTCTGAAATGCTTTGCACAAGGGCTATTTCCCTAGATCAAATTACGACATAACGCTTAATACCTTAGTTGAGAAGTTAAGGAGTGGGGGCGATCCTCTCAACCCGCAATGCTGATGAGGTGATTAGCCTCATGCATCGTCTCTTCAGTTTCTATGGAAACTTGCCTAATGTAAGAGGTTGATTTGGTACAAGGTTAAATCCTTGAGCAAAGCTTGTAGTAGCCGGGAGATTTTGGATTTTTAACTCTTGCTCTAGAATTTTTTGTGGCTTCTTCTTGCCACTGATATCACCGTAAACGGCAAATTTGCTTATGGATAAAGATAAGACCCAATCAGAGGGAGCGATAAAGGATAGATACTTTGTTTGGCTCTCTCCTGGCTTCAGTACAAATGGACGAGGCAAATCCTTTAAGCTAGGTTCAGTAAACGGTATTTCATACGACATACCTGCTAGTGGAATATGCTTAAAAAATTCTTCAAGTCCTTCCCCGTCCGAAATAGCATAAAAGATTGGCTCATTTTCGTATGCTGACTTTGATACTTTAAGATAGAGAGAATCGACAACTCCAATTTGAGCGCCAATGTTTGCGATTGTTATGGGTAGAATGAGGAAATCTTGTCTGTCTGCAACATAAAGATAGATGGCAAAGCGAGGTGCTACAGCAATAAATTTCGCTCCTCTCAAGCTATTCCAATAACCAGATATAAAGAGAGATATTGCAGATATAACTAATGAAATTGCATAAAAGAAATCTCGAATTTCTAATTTCATTGGTGAATTTAAGTCCACTGACAATCCTCGATAAAGACTAAGTCTTCTACTCAACAGTATAATTAGCTTCACCGTAGATAAAAATTAACCACTAGAACTACCCAATACATCATTTAGCTTCTCTAAGAGTTCAAGCGATAGTAAAGCCTCTAGGTTTACTAGCACACACCGAAGGGCTTAAGCGGTTTTGGATAGGGCAATTATGCACTATGAGCTAGCCCATCACGTCAAAATTGTGCCACCCATAAGACGCTGATACCGATACTCCAACTCCGATCGCAGTAGTGCCCAGCGCTCCAAAGTGGCATCGATGGCAATCAGCTTTTCTGCGGCTTCTCGTGCCACCTCCAGCACATCCTGATCGTTGACCAAACTCGCCAGCGCAAAGTCGGGTAAGCCCGATTGGCGGGTGCCCAGCACTTCACCAGGGCCGCGAAACCGCATATCCATTTCGGAGATAAAAAAGCCGTCCTGCGACTGCTCTAATACCTTTAGCCGCTGCTTCGCCGTTTCTGATTTTGAGCTACTCATGAGCAGACAAAAAGCCTGATCTCCGCCGCGTCCTACCCGCCCCCGCAACTGGTGGAGCTGCGATAGACCGAAGCGATCGGCGTGTTCGATCAGCATGACCGAAGCATTCGGAACATCAACCCCGACCTCCACGACTGTTGTAGACACCAAGATCTGAGTTTGGTTATCCCGAAACTGGCTAATGGACTCGTCCTTCTCTGCCGAACTCATGCGCCCATGCAGCAACCCCACCCTAAACTCCGGGAAAACGCCCTCTTGTAGGTGTTGAAATTCTTCGATCGCTGACTTCAGATCCAGCTTTTCCGATTCCTCCACCAGCGGCAGCACCACATACACTTGACGACCCTGAGCAATTTCTCGGCGAATCAGATCATAAGCATGAGCGCGATCGCCCCCCGACAGCACTGTCGTTTGAATCGGCTTGCGTCCCGGCGGCAGCTCGTCAATTTGACTCACCTCTAGATCGCCATGCATCGTTAGCGCTAGAGTGCGGGGAATGGGAGTCGCCGTCATCGTCAGCACATGGGGATAGTCGCCTTTCTGCTGGAGGCGGGCGCGCTGCTGCACCCCAAACCGATGCTGCTCATCAATCACCACCAGCCCCAGCTTTTGAAACTGCACCGGGTCTTCGATCAGCGCATGGGTGCCCACTAGCAGCGGCAGTTCGCCTGTTGCCAGCTGGGCGTGAATCTGCCGTCGCTTGGCAACCTTGGTAGAACCTGTCAGCAGCTCAACAGGCAGATGCAGCAGATTGAACCAACCCACCAATTTGCGGTAGTGCTGCTCAGACAGGACTTCAGTGGGAGCCATCAGCGCCGCCTGGAAGCCTGACTGAATTGCCGCCAGGATGGCAACGACCGCCACAACAGTTTTTCCTGACCCGACATCGCCTTGCACCAGCCGATTCATCGGGGTAGGAGTCTGGATGTCATTGAGGATATCGTTGATTACCCGCTGCTGGGCATTGGTCATCTTAAAGGGCAGCACCCGATAAAACTCTTCGATCAGTTCGCCTGTGGCAGCCAGCTTGGCGGTGGTTTGCTGCTGGCGCTGAGTCATGCGGCGTTTTAGCAAGCCGAGCTGTAGGTAAAAGAATTCATCGAATACCAGCCGTCGTCGGGCTGCCGCTAAAGCCTCAGCATGGGGAGGGAAATGGATGTGGGCGATCGCCTCCTGTAAGCCAATTAGCTCATACTTGGTGCGCAGACCATCCGGCAATGGCTCCTGAAGCTGCGACACGGCAGGCAACGCCTCCACTACTGCCTTGCGCACCACGTCAGCGCCTACCCCATCGGTAAGGGGATAAACAGGCACCACGCGACCGACCTGCATGGAGTCGATCGAGGCTCCCGAATGATCTAACACCTCAATTTGCGGATTGTCTAGCGTCATGCCAAACTTGCTCTGCTTGACTAAGCCCGATGCGGCGATCGTTGCACCCATGGGATACAGACGCTTTTGCTGCTCCTGCCAACCGCGATTTTGATACCGACTTCCAGCAAAAAAACGGCTCAGCTTCATCTGTCCGCTAGAGTCACGCACCACCAGCTCAAAAATGGTGAGTTTGGTATTACGCGGGCTGCTGTAGCAGGTGCATTTTTTCACTGTGACCACTAGCGTCACCGTCTCTCCTGGCTCCAGCTCCCGAATTTTTACCTGACGGGCGTAGTCAATATGGTCGCGCGGATAGTAGTACAGCACGTCGCGTACGGTATTTAGCCCTAGCTTTGCCAGCCGCTCGGCATTCTTCACCCCTACTCCTGGCAGATAGGTGACTGCCTGATCGAGCTTGACGGGCGCTCTGCTTTTTGGCTCCACCAAAGGCTTTGTCCGAGGAACTTTTTTCTGAGCCGCCTTAGCGACGGTAGTTGATGGTTGAACAGAAGAGTAGCGGATGCCGGATTGTTCAGCCGTTTCTGAATCCGGTGTCGATCGCTCCTCCAACTGCTTACGGGTCTGGTAAATAAAGCGGCGGGTTTCGGCAACCAAGTGCTGCCGTTGGGCAAAGCTGAGTTCTGTATAGCGCGTGAACTCCTGGGAAATTTCCTGCGATCGCTGTCGTTCATTCTGAGTCAGCTCTGTGGGCGGCTGTGCCAGACTAAAGCTGAGGAATTCGCTGAACCGATACTGGCTGCCCACCAAATCATTGAAGCCGCGATCGGCTTCGACAGAGAGGGCTTTTTGCAGGCGTAGCCAGTCCATAAGAAAGGAAGAGAAAGGGCAAGATCCAGCGCTAGCGATTAGTTAAATAATAGTTGGCGGGCAGATGAGTGGACGAGAGTTTCCTATCCACCCATCCACCCATCTACCCATCTACCCATAGGCATCAATCCGTCAGTTAATAATTGCCAAACCGCTAGTCTTCATACCAGCTCGATCGCCATGCGGATTCGGCTTGAGCGATCGCCTTTTCTTTTTGCCGCTTCTGATATTCTCGCCCCAGCTTGTTGAGCTGTGCTACCAGAGTACGGACTTTCGATCGCCATAGCGCAACGGTAGTGTCGCTAAACTCAATTTCTGACAGATGCAGACGAATAGTCGTGATTTGAGTCATTGCCGAGTCTTCTGAGTCGCTCTCGATCAGCAAACTAATCAGATTAGGTGAACCGACAGGCGTTTCAGAGATGACATCCGCCCTAGATGCAATTTCTAAGATGGGAGCCGGGAGTTGGCTAGGGAGAATTTTGCTTTGTTGCAGCAAACGGTTGGCAGCATGAGAGAGATTTTGCAGGTGCTCAACGATGTCTTGTTCTAGCTGCTCCTGCCAATCTGCCAGGGCTATGGGAGTAATGGGCTGAGTGGGCGATCGCTCTAATAGCTCATCTAAGCTGACCCGACGCACATCAGGTTTCGCCTCGCCAGGTTCAGCTTCATCAGGTTCAGCCTCGTCAAGTTCAGCCTCATCAGGTTCAGTCTCGTCAAGTTCAGCTGCGTCAAGTTCAGCTTCGTCAAGTTCAACGAGCAAGAATCCAGCCTCATCAGGCTCACTCTCTGACTCGTTGCTAAGCTCATAACTCAGTTTATGATCAGATTCATCTAACTCTAGAGCTGCCTGAAGCTGATTGGTAAGCTGGGCTTGAGTCCGCTTAGCCAGCTGCCGTAGCGATCGCTGAAGCTCTTGCCGCTGATGGAGTGAAAGCTGCAAAAACTGCTCTGGATAACCATGGGTGCAGATGTGGTAGCTTGCCAAGACGAGCTGCTGCCGCACGGTTTTGCCCAGAGCCGCTAGATAGGGCGTATAGGTATCGTGGAACTCTTGAGCGATCGTCCGTACCGCCTGATCGAGTTTGGCGATCTCTTGCTCAATTTGCTCAACGGGTCTAACCATTCGATCTAGGATATGGGTTTGCAAAAATTAGATAGGAAGTTAATTCAGATTCCAGGATAGCGAGTTCAGCCACAAAAGTTGATTAGCAGCAAAATTGGGATGGAAAATTGCCATAAAAAATGAGTAATGAGTAGGCGATCGAGCAATGCTCAGACCTTACGACCCATTACCCAGATATCCCAAAATTGCTTCAACGACTGAGCTAACTAACTAAGGAGCCATCAGCTATTTTTTGGACTTCTTAGATTTCTTATCAGACTTCTCAGCTTTGGCTTCCTCAGCAGGCGCCTCAACTTCTACAGGCGCTTCAGCTACGAGCGCTTCTGCCACAGGTGCTTCAGCTACAGCCGCTGCTTCCTTCACCGCAGTTTGAGCTGCCACTTCTGCTGCAAAATCTTCCTCTTGCTTCTCAATGCCTTCGCCCATAACAAAGCGGACAAAGCGTCGCACCTGGATGTTTTCACCCAAACTTGCTACCTTTTGCTTCACCAGTTCGGCAACCGTGATGCTCTGATCTTTGATGTATTGCTGATCGAGCAGAGACAGCTCCTTAAGGCGCTTATCAATCCGACCTTCCACAATCTTCTCGCGGATGTTGACGGGCTTATTGGACAAATCGTCTTTGCCCATCTCAATCTCTTTTTCCTTAATCACCACGTCTGGAGGAATGTCTTCGACTTTGACATATTCCACGTTGGGGCAGGCAGCAATCTGCATGGCAATATCTCTCACCAAGACCTGAAAAGCCTCGTTTCGGGCAACAAAGTCAGTCTGACAGTTGATTTCTACCAACACGCCAACCCGTCCACCCGTGTGAATGTAGCTGCCTACTAAGCCTTCGGCTGTCACTTTTCCGGCTTTCTTACCTGCCGAAGTGATGCCCTTTTGGCGTAGCCATTCCATTGCCTTTTCTACATCGCTGTCGGATTCTGCAAGGGCTTTCTTGCAGTCCATCATTCCTGCGCCAGTCTTATCGCGCAACTCCTTCACAAGCTTTGCCGATATTTCCGCCATTGCTTTAGTCCTGTGTCTCTAGGTTTGAGGTCTGAATCTTTGAGGTCTGAATCTAGGATATAGGGATATGGATCAACCGCGAGGGATGAAGCCCACAATTAGGCGTTTCACCCCTCACCAGACTCGATCGCCTTACTATTTGTCTGTCCCTTCTTCGTCAGGCGGGAAATCAGCTTCATCGAAGACATAATCTTCGTCTGCAACTTCATAATCGTCAAACTCTTCCTCGGCTTCTAGCTCACCATGACGACCTTCGTAGATCGCGTCTGCTAGCCGTCCGACAATCAGCTTGATCGATCGAATCGCATCATCGTTAGCTGGAATTGGAATATCTACGGTGTCAGGATCGCAGTTGGTATCTAACAGAGAAACGATCGGCACATTTAGCTTTTGGCATTCCTGCACGGCGTTGTATTCTCGACGCTGATCCACAATCACTACGATATCGGGCACTTTGCGCATCCCTTTGAGACCGCCCAGATACTTTTGCAGCTTTTCCAGCTCACGGCGCAGCACTGCCGCTTCTTTCTTGGGCAGCAAGTCCAGTGCACCTGTTTCTTGACGACGCTCTAGATCCTTGAGGCGATCGACGCGAGTTTTGATCGTCACCCAGTTGGTGAGCATTCCGCCCAACCAGCGCTGGTTGACATAGTAAGAGCCACAACGTAGCGCCTCTTGGGCAATGATGCCTGCCGCCTGCCGCTTTGTGCCGACAAACAGGACGCGCTTGCCCTGTTCGGAAGCCTTGCGCAGGTAGTTGTAGGCTGCATCCATGAGCTGGGCAGTCTGCACCAAGTCAATGATGTGAACCCCGTTCCGGGATGTGTAGATGTAGGGGGACATCTTGGGGTTCCATCGGCGGGTTTGGTGCCCAAAGTGAACACCAGACTCCAATAATTGAGCCAAAGTAACAACGGGCATGAATTTACTCCTTTTTCGGGTTTATCCTCCATCCAGGTGCATTTCTGGCAGAGCATATGCCTTGCTGAAACACCCGAAATCCTGAATGTGTGATTTTAGACAGCTTAACTAGGATAGCATGGCAGAAATTTTTCGTTAGAGGCAGGGGCTGAAAGTGTGTCTTAAGGAACTGGAAAAAGATTCAGCAAAAATGAGGACGATCGCCTCTATATAAATAAAACTTTACAAAATCTCATGAAAATTAAACTTAAACCACAATTCTAAAGAAAAAATTAAGACCGCTGTGAATCGGCCTAAGCCTTGCTACTCTGAACACATATATAAAGAGGTCAAGCTAATTAAAGACCTCGACTCATAAAAACTGTAAATATTTTGTGGAGCGTCAATTCTCATTTTTGAGGGTTGGCGCTTTACTATTTGGTGTCTAAACTTGCTATTCTCAAGCAGCTCTTTTCAAGCGTACCCATGGCTCAAACGATCGTCATCAAAATTGGTACTTCTAGCCTGACCCAACCCGAAACGGGGTTTTTGGCGCTGGCGACGATCGCTCAGCTTGTAGAAACCCTTAGCCAGCTTCGCCAGCAGGGGCATCAGGTCATTCTAGTTTCCTCTGGAGCCGTGGGCGTAGGCTGCGCAAGGCTGGGTCTTACCGAGCGTCCGCGCACGATTTCGATGAAGCAGGCGGTGGCGGCAGTGGGGCAGGGGCGGCTGATGCGAGTCTATGACGATCTGTTTAGCGTGTTAGGTCAGCCGATCGCCCAGGTGTTGCTGACCCGCAGCGATCTGGTACAGCGCAGCCGCTATGTCAATGCCTACCGCACGTTTCGGCAATTGCTGAAGCTGGGGGTAATTCCGATTGTGAATGAAAACGACACGCTGGCGATCGAAGAACTGAAGTTTGGCGATAACGATACGCTGTCGGCAATGGTTGCTAGCTTGGTGGAGGCGGACTGGCTGTTTTTGCTAACCGATGTCGATCGCCTCTACTCCGCCGATCCGCGCCATAATCCAGATGCTCAGCCGATCTTAACGGTAGATAGCATCGATCATCTGGAGGCAGAAGTAGGCGATCGGGGCAGCACCTGGGGCACGGGCGGCATGGTGACAAAAATTGCGGCTGCCCGGATTGCGACTACGGCTGGAATTCGCACAGTGATTACGGAAGGGCGATCGCCCCAAAACATTGAGAAAATTTTGCAGGGCGAATCTTTAGGCACGCAGTTTGAGCCGCAGCCGCGCCCGTTCAATGCCCGCAAGCGCTGGATTGCCCATGGTTTAGTTCCGGCAGGCAAGCTTTACCTTGATCCGGGAGCCGTCAAAGCACTCTGTCAATCGGGCAGATCGCTGCTTGCCGCCGGAATTAAGGAAATCGAAGGCGAGTTTCAAACCCAAGATGCAGTGCAGCTCTGCGATCTGGCGGGTCAGGAGATCGCCCGTGGCATCGTTAACTACGGCAGTGGAGAACTGCAACAGATCTTGGGGCATCACTCAGATGAGATTTTCAAGATTTTAGGATACGCAGGCGAAGAAACGGTAGTTCACCGTGACAATTTAGTGCTGAGTTGCTAAAGGCTCTCAATAGTCTCGCCCTTTGATCTGCGCCAATTCTTCTGCGGCTAATACCTCATCCTCCGAGTAATAGCCTGAAGCTTTTTTAGCTTCGATCTCCACTTGTGCATCGGCAGGAACCAGCTCTGGCGGAATGGCGATCCGCTGCACCACCTCAATTCCGGCATGGGTGATGGCGTTGTATTTCATGTTGCTCATGGAGACAAGGCGATCGATCCGCGTAATTCCTAGCCAGTGCAGCATGTCCGGCATCAGCTCTTGAAAGCGCATGTCCTGAACTCCGGCAACGCACTCGGTACGGGTAAAATAGGCATCGGCGCGATCGCCTCCCTCCTGACGTTTGCGGGCGTTGTAGACCAAGAACTTTGTCACTTCACCCAAAGCCCGACCCTCTTTGCGACAATAGACAATCACGCCTGCGCCACCTTCTTGTGCTGTCTGAATACAAACCTCGATACCGTGAACGAGATAAGGACGACAGGTGCAGATATCAGAGCCGAATACATCCGAGCCATTGCATTCGTCATGCACCCGTACCGCCAAAGGTTTCGTGGGATCGACGATCGCTTTCTCATCGCCAATAATATAAATGGTTGAACCGCCGATCGGTGGCAGGAACACATGAAGATCGGGTCGCGTCACCAGTTCGGGGAACATACCGCCTGTTTGCTGAAACAGAACGCGCCGCAAATCTGTTTCCTCGATGTTTAACCGTTTAGCAATGCCAGGAAGATACCAAACGGGATCGATCGCCGCCTTCGTCACCAACAAATTGCCATCTGACTTCAGCAGCTTGCCGTCCACCGTGATGCGACCTTGGGCGACAGCCTCTTTTAGCTCTGGGAGGTTGATGTGGGCTTTGGTGATGGCGATGGTCGGCAGAATGTCGTATCCCTCTGACTCATAGTCTGTGAAAACATTGCCAGCAAAAGCCCCAAACGGATCGAGTGAGACAATTTTATCCGGATCGCTCCAGCTTGGGTAAGGCCCAATCTGCACAGGGGGCGATGTATTGGTGAGATCGGCTTTGTGGGTGGGATCAAGATCGCCGCTTGCTACCGCCAGGGCACGATAGACACCATACGATCCGGCATGGGTGCCTATGACGTTCCGATGTTGCAGATTGCGGATTGAGCCAATGATGGGGCCGCGATCGCTCGGATTTTCTGCACCCCAATGGATAGGAACGGCTTTGCCCCGATGCTGATGGGAAGTGAGGATAATATGCTTGGGTTTAGCTGCTTTAGAATTGCCCTGAGTTGAATTTTCTGAGGCTAAATTTTCTGAGGCTAAATTTTCTGGGATTAAATTGCCTGTAGCCAAATTGCCTTGAGTCAAATTGCTTTCAATCAAGTTATCTTCAGTCATGGTTCAGTAGTTACACCCGTAAAGCGATGGAGCGATCGACTTCGTGAGCCGACTATAGGCTTTCATGAGTCTCAATATTCTCATTAGTCTAAGCTTCTTCAGTCGGTTCTGGTTAGCCTCTACCAGCTCAACTGCAAGCCTTGATCAATTAAATACTGCTGGAGGTTTGGCATAAGCTTTTTTGAAATAATATCTGCGGCAGACATTTCTTCGGGTGCCTTGGTTATCAGCCATCCAGAAGTTGCCCCTGCTGCGGCTCCAATGCCCCACTCGCTGTAGTGAGTTCGCGTCACAGCGTTAACAATATGGCTGACGGCAATGCTTTTTCCCCCAATTAATAGATTTCTGACTCCCTGAGGAATCAGGCTTTCCAAAGGAATCTGTAAGGGTCGAATCTCATACTCTGAAGCATGGGCGCTAGTGGCTTCCCCAGAGGGCTGCCAGTTGCGGTAGCGACAGCCGTGCATATCAACGTCATAGTGGGCAAGGGCGATCGCTGTTTCACTAAAGTCTCGTCCACCGGGTAAATCGAGCCGCAGATCCGCCTCGCGGAGCATGAAAGCAGGCTGACCGTAGGCTTGCCGTCCCATAATCCGCCGTCCTTCTCGAATGTAGGGAGTCATGCTGAGTCCTGAAGCAGTGCCCATTGGCGTGTCTGCACCCGAAAGATAGGTCAGCGGCAAATCAGCTTCCTCTAAGTCAGCTTGCTGTAGCAGCCAGCGGGCAAACAGCAGCGCGTGTTCTTCGGCGTGTTTGAGGGCAATGACTGACAATCCGCCCAGCCAGTTGTGCTGCTGTCCGGCAGCTTTCACGTTTTTGGAATTCAGAATCAGCGGATGGGTCATCAAATTCCAATCATTGCCCTGTGTCCAGTTGATCGCCGTCATATCGCCCATATCAGGCATTGACCAAAAAGGATCATTTCGAGTGGTGCTAACGATGCGACGATAGTTGAATAAGCTTCGCCCTGCAAACATTGGCGTTCCATCAAGCGAATAAGCCTGTAAATGCTCATGCAGCGGGAACTCCGGCTCGAACTGTGCCAGTGCCGCCAGACTTTTGCCGCGATCGTCATGTAGTGCCAGTACGAAGGGGAAGGTAAACGCCTGAGTGCAGTCGGGGTTATCTCGCTCAGCGGCGTGGGCTTCGCCCGATGTTGTTTTGGCTTCTGATCCCAACCGATGCGGAATGCTTGCCCAGCCGACTAGCTCTCCGGTGTCAGTGGCATCAATCACCATTAGCCGCTTGCCGGGTGGTGCTTCTAGCCGCAGGGGAAATTTCTCAAACTCAGCGTCAGCAGACCAGGAATACCAGCTTGCAATTTCTTGGGAGAGTCTGCCTTTGGATTGAACAGCTTCGGGCTGAGTAGAAGGATGATGCACACGACGCACGGCGTAGATGGCGGTAATTTCTTGCCCTGTGGTATCAAACTCAGCGCCTTTGAAAGCGATCGCCGTTCCCCATCGACTTCCTGAGGCTTTAGCTTTGGCAGACTGTAACAACGCTTCTGCCGCATTCGCTCCTGCCTCTGGAGGAAAACATAGCCGTCCCACCCAGCAGCTATTCAGCTCGGCAACCTGAGTCTCAGGCGATAGATTTGCCCAAGCAGGTAGCTGCACTTTCTGAGACTGAATCAGCTGTTTGAAATCGCTCCAGCTTTGAGAAAACCGCTGTTCTGCGATCATGGTGTGCGATTCATCTAGAGCAGAAACCCCTTGAGAACTAATCTGTCCCCCCAGCCAAGGAGTTAGCTCAATTAGGCAAGTAATAGCGCCAGACTGCATGGCGTGAAATGCCGCCGCCACGCCGCCCAGAGAGCCACCCACCACCACCACCTCACAGTTCCATACCTCTTGGGCAGGAGGCAACGGATCGAGCTGAGGTCTGCCGTTGGAGATAAGCTGAACTGCGTCTGGCGATCGCCCAGCCCCAAAAGATTCTACCTGGGTGGTTTCTACTGGGGCGGTTTGCACCTGAAAGCCAGCCAGCAGAGCGGTAAAGCCCCCAGATGCAAAGCAAAGACTAACGATCGCCAGCAGCAAAAATCGCACCCCCCAACGGATTCCCCGTTGAGGCAAAAACAAGCGTCGTTTCATACCCAGCACACCACAAATCGAGCGGAACTTAGTTAGCGCAACTCAGTTTTAACTCAACTTGGTTCTACAGCAACTCAGTTTTGACTTGACCCAGTCCTGTAGTTTTTATAGCCATCGCCAGTTTGCTTAAGACATTTTGGGTGGGGCGCGAAGCGTCCCACCCAAAATGTCCCCGTCCTAACCGCCTCGGCGGTTGCCATACTTCATCACCCTAGTCGCGTTCAGAATCGCCAATAGCGCCACACCCACATCGGCAAATACAGCTTCCCATAGGGTGGCAACCCCCAGAATGCCCAGAATAATAAATGCTGCCTTGACCACGAGGGCAAGAGTAATATTTTGCCAGACGATCGCGTGAGTTCTGCGAGCAATCTGAATTGCCTCAGCAACCTTGGAGGGATCATCGGTCATCAGCACCACGTCAGCCGTTTCGATCGCCGCATCTGATCCTAGCCCTCCCATCGCTATACCCACATCGGCTCTGGCAATCACTGGAGCGTCATTAATGCCGTCTCCCACAAAGGCAACCTTGCCCTTTTTGCCAACCGTTTGCAGCAGCTTTTCCACGGCAGCAACCTTATCTTCTGGCAATAGCTCTGCCTCAAACGCATCAACTTCTAGCCTATGCGCCACCCGTTGCGCCACTGCCTGCGAATCTCCTGTCAGCATCACGACTTTCTCCACGCCCAGCGCTTTGAGCGATCGGATCGCCTCCATTGCACCGGGCTTTGGCTCATCCGCAATCAGAATATAGCCCCCATAGCGGCGATCGATCGCCAGATGCACCACGGTGCCTTCTACGTCACAGGTGTTGTGGTCAATTTTTTCTCGGTGCATGAGGCGATCGTTTCCTGCCAGCACCTCACGGTTTTCTACCTTTGCCTGAATGCCGTGCGCCGTAATTTCGGCGTAGTCTGTAACCCTTGACTCATCCATAGGCTTGCCGTATGCCGCTCGAATCGATTGGGCGATCGGGTGGTTGGAGTTGGCTTCGGCAATTGCCGCCCAGCGCAGCAGTTCATCAGGGGTAAACCCGTTGTGGGGGACTATTTCACAGACTTTGAATATGCCCTGGGTGAGGGTACCTGTTTTATCAAAGGCGATCGCTTTGACTGCCGCCAAGCTGTCCAGGAAAGTAGAGCCTTTCACTAAAATGCCGCGTTTTGCAGCGCCGCCAATGCCGCCAAAATAACCCAAGGGAATACTGATCACCAGTCCACAAGGGCAAGAAATTACCAGCAGCACCAAGGCGCGATAGACCCAGTCAGCAGGACTTGCACCTGGAATGAATATCGGCGGCAGTAGCGCCACGGCTAGAGACAAAATGACAACGATCGGCGTGTAGCGTTGGGCAAAGCGGGTGATAAATTTCTGGGTTTCAGCTTTCTTGCTGCTGGCGTTTTGCACCAGATCGAGAATCCGGGCGATCGACGATTCACCAAAAAGTTTTGTCACCCTCAGGGTGAGAACACCAGACTGATTAATCATGCCTGCCAGCACAGTTTCTCCAACGCGAACGGTGCGCGGCACAGATTCACCTGTAAGCGCTGAAGTATCAACCTGAGAATTCCCCTCCAGAATTTCTCCATCTAGCGGAACTTTCTCACCAGGTTTGACGAGGATCAGGTCGCCGATTTTCACTGCTTCAGGAGAGACAACCTGGATGCCATCTGCCGTTTTAAGATTGGCAGAGTCAGGGCGAACTTCTAGAAGCGCTGAAATAGAGCGTCGGGAATTGCTGACTGCCGCATTCTGAAACGTTTCACCAACTTTAAAGAACAGCATGACTCCCACTGCCTCCGGGAGCTGGTGAATGGCGATCGCCCCTAAAGTAGCAATGCTCATCAAAAAGTTCTCGTCAAACACCTGCCCTTTGAGAATATTGCGACCTGCGATCGTCAGTACGCCCCAGCCACTCAGCAGGTAAGCCGAGATAAAAACCGCATATTCAGCGATCGAGAAGGGGGTATTGTGCAGAGATTTTTCAAAAAAAGAACCCAGAATGAAAAGCGTTGCGACAACGCCAATCAATAGCCCTTCTCTCTTTAAGCTAAATTCACCGTCACCGTGGCTATGCCCATGTTCTTCGTGATTGTGATCATGTTCACCCTCACAGCCGTCATGCGGATGGGCGTGACTGTGAGGCTGCTCAGAGGTGTGCAGGGTCAGCTTTGGGGTAACGATTGTATAGCCCAACGCAATCAGGCAGTTGTCGATCGCCGCTTCGTCAATTTGTTGTGGATCGTAAGATACGGTCAGATGTCCAGTCGCAACATCAGCAGCAGCCTCAGCAATCCCCGTCAACTTTTGTAGAGCAGCCTCAATTTTCATCTCGCAGCTTGGGCAGTCCATGCCGCCGACCTGCATTCGTCGTGTTATGAAGGACGGGGAGTTGACCATAGCAGCTTCAAAAGATGATTCAAAGAGAATTTCAGCACCTTAACATCATATTGGAAATATGTGAATATATGTTCATATATGAGTAATTTTTACCGTAGTAAGGCTGGCAGTTCTCATTAGGGATTTTTATGTCGGGGAATTCGCGCTCTGCGGACGCAAACTCCCCCCAACAAAGCCTGAAAAAAGCTCGCCGCAGGCGAGCTTTTTTCAGGCTTTGTTGGGGTATTTGGGTAAGGACTACCCAGGCTTTGTTTCAAAATGAGAGCAGTTGCAGTGAGGCTTATTGCTTTGACAAAGTTTCTGAAAAGCCATCTCAATGTAGATTTCTCAAAAAGTAAACAGTAATAAGCAATTTTTTGAATGAAAAGTCTTCCGATTTGGCGATTTATGTGACTCGATCGAATAGACAACCCCCGCATTCTGAGACGCAGATGGCAGAATAGGGGAATAGTCATACAGTTGCGTAGCCGTTCTATGTCAGGTTCAGATCACCCTTAAACCGACGAGAACCCTGATTGAATGCAGTTTCGAGATCTAGATGCAAGCTAGATGAGCTACATTAATAAATATTAAGAAACTGAAAGACTTCGCATCAGAAATTTAGGAGGAAAGACCTCGGTGAATAACAAACGGTGGAGAAATGCAGGGCTGTACGCTCTTTTAGTGGTCGTTGTCATTTTCTTGGCAACGGCACTACTCGATCGTCAGCCGACTAATGCAACCTCATGGCGCTATAGCCAGTTTGTCAGTCAGGTACAGAGCGGTCAGGTAGAAAAGGTTAGCATCAGCGCCGATCGCACCCGTGCGACTGCCAAAACTAGCAGTGGTGAAACGGTGCTAGTCAACCTGCCCAATGATCCAGAAATGCTGAACATTCTGCAAAAGAATGGCGTAGATATTTCTGTTTCTCCACAGGCAGAGGAAAATATCTGGGCGCGAGTTCTGAGTACGCTGCTAATTCCGTTCCTGCTGCTGGTGGTGCTGTTTTTTGTGCTGCGTCGCGCTCAGGGTGGTCCTGGCAGTCAGGCAATGAATTTCGGCAAGTCTAAGGCACGGGTACAGATGGAGCCGCAGACCCAGGTAACTTTTGGGGATGTTGCTGGCATTGAGCAAGCCAAGCTTGAGCTAGCTGAAGTTGTAGACTTTTTGAAGAATGCCGATCGCTTCACTGCCGTCGGAGCCAAAATTCCCAAAGGCGTTCTGCTAGTTGGTCCTCCGGGTACAGGTAAAACCCTGTTGGCAAAAGCTGTTGCTGGTGAAGCGGGCGTGCCCTTCTTCTCTATCTCTGGCTCTGAATTTGTGGAAATGTTTGTGGGCGTGGGCGCATCCCGCGTTCGCGACCTGTTTGAACAAGCCAAAGCCAACGCACCCTGTATCGTCTTTATCGATGAAATTGATGCGGTCGGTCGCCAGCGTGGTGCAGGTCTGGGCGGCGGTAATGATGAGCGCGAACAAACCCTCAACCAGCTCTTGACCGAAATGGACGGCTTCGAGGGCAACACAGGCATTATCATCATTGCGGCAACCAACCGTCCTGATGTCTTGGATGCGGCGCTGCTGCGACCCGGTCGTTTCGATCGCCAGGTGGTGGTCGATCGCCCCGACTTTGCTGGACGACTGGAGATCCTCAACGTTCACGCCCGTGGCAAAACGCTGTCGCAGGACGTAGACCTAGAGAAAATTGCCCGACGCACTCCTGGGTTTACGGGAGCTGACCTGGCAAACTTGCTGAACGAGGCGGCAATTTTGGCGGCTCGTCGTAACCTGACCGAAATCTCAATGGACGAAGTCAATGATGCGATCGATCGCGTCCTTGCTGGGCCAGAGAAGAAAGATCGCGTCATGAGCGAGAAGCGCAAGACTCTGGTGGCTTACCACGAGGCAGGTCACGCGCTGGTAGGTGCGCTGATGCCTGATTATGATCCAGTGCAAAAGATCAGCATCATCCCACGCGGTCGTGCTGGGGGGTTGACCTGGTTTACGCCAAGCGAAGATCGCATGGACTCTGGGCTGTATTCCCGCTCATATCTGCAAAACCAAATGGCGGTCGCTCTGGGCGGTCGTTTGGCAGAAGAGATCATCTTTGGGGAAGAAGAAGTCACAACGGGTGCTTCCAATGACCTTCAGCAGGTGGCGCGCGTTGCCCGTCAGATGGTGACTCGATTTGGCATGAGCGATCGCCTTGGCCCTGTAGCTTTGGGTCGTGCCCAAGGCGGCATGTTCTTGGGACGCGATATCATGGCAGAACGCGATTTCTCCGAAGAAACGGCGGCAGCGATCGATGACGAAGTTCGTAATCTGGTAGAACAGGCTTACCGCCGTGCCAAGTCGGTACTGCTAGAAAACCACGCTATTCTCGACAAGTTGGCAGCTATGCTAATTGAGCGCGAAACTGTGGACGCTGAAGAGCTTCAAGATCTGTTGGCAACCAACAGCGTCAAGATTGCGTCGATCGCTTAGGCTCTGCTTCAGGTGAATTTGGGTGGGGAGGAGGTGCGATCGATTGCGCCTCCTCCCCATTTTTATGGCTATTAGGATTTTTCTATAGCTATCAAGCGCTAGCTGTCAGCAGAACGATTCGCCATGACACCCCCCATTGTTAGCCCTTCAGCTTCGATCATTCATTCACCGGATTCCTGGCTGTCTGCCGTCCGATCGCAGCGGGTAATTGCCGTGATCCGTTCTCCTAATCTAGAGTTAGGCGTTCAGATGGCGCAGTCTATGGCGGCAGCAGGACTGAGATTAATCGAGATTACCTGGGATAGCGATCGCCCCGTTGAGCTAATCACCACACTCCGGGCAATCCTACCCCACTGCTGGATTGGAGCAGGGACACTGCTAACTCTGACAGACTTGCAGACGGCGATCGCGGCAGGGGCGCAATTTTTGTTCAGCCCTCACCTCAACTTAGCCCTCGTTGAAGCTGCGGTGAGCCAATATGTTCCCATCGTTCCCGGTGCCCTCACCCCCAGCGAAATTGTGGCGGCATGGCAGAGTGGCGCGACCTGCGTCAAGGTATTTCCGGTACAGTCTATGGGCGGTGCCGACTATATTCGCCATTTACGATCGCCGCTAGGACAAATTCCTTTGATTCCCACCGGGGGCGTGACGCTAGCAAACGCGCCAGAATTTTTGCAGGCTGGAGCGATCGCAGTAGGCTTATCCAGTCAGCTGTTTCCTAGAGAGGCGATCGTCACTGGCAAATGGGCAGAGATTACTAGCCGAGCAGCAGGACTTCTGCAATCCCTTCAAGCAGATCCTCTGGCGTAAGCGTCCAGTTTTGCAAAATGCGGTTAGGACGGGGACATTTTTGGTGGGGCGTGAAGCGCCCCACCAAAAATATCCTAAGCAAACTTAGTAGATCGCAAAGCTTACACTTGATCCCCCCAACCCCTTTAAAGAGGAGGCTTCAGAACTCAAAGTCCCCCTTGTTAAAGGGGATTTAGAGGGATCAGATACTTCAGAAATCGGTGGGTGCTTCAGAAAAAAGGGCTGCACATCGCATTATTTGTCAGCTGTGTGCCGACTGTCTTTGCGGGGCGGTTGCTGAAAGGCGGCAACGAGAAGGCAAAAAATGCCGATATTGATAAAAACATCCGCCAAATTAAACACCGCAAAGCGAATTATCCGAAGATCCAGAAAATCAACGACCTGCCCGGCTGTAAAGCGATCGATGCCATTTCCCAATGCCCCTGCCAAAACGCAGCCATAGCCCACCTGTTCCAACCGGTTCATGCGAGTGCGCCAAGCTAACAAAATCAGTCCTGCGCTAACAATTAGTGACAGCCAGCGCAGCCATTCACCCCTTTCGCTAAATAGGCTAAAAGCCGCCCCTTTATTGACCACATAGGTAAAATGGAAGACCCCTGGAATCAGCGCTAGCGTCTCCCCAATCTGAAAATTTTGAACGATCGCAAACTTGCTGAGCTGATCCAAGACCAGCCCTACTGCGGCAGTAACCCAAAATAAGCGATTTTTCAAATTCATAGGTTATGGGGCGATCGGGTCACGCTCTTTCCAAAAACATTTTTAGCAGCCATTACTAATAAAACATTAAACGGCGCAAACCGAAGGCAAGCACTGCCACCGCACACACGATCGCCATCTGCCCAGCAAGCGGATTGAGAGAATAGGTGACGATCGCCTGAAGCACAGAGACTTGCCCCGCCCAGTGAAAATAATCTGCTGTCAGCAAATAGCCAATGCCCACTAGATGAATAGTGAGTAGCCCACCCAAACAGCTCAAGGCTAAGTGTTCTAGCCGCACGGGCAGCCAAAAAGCCAGCAATCCACAGATCCATGCCCCTGGAATAAACCCCAACAAATAGCCAAAGCTTGGACGATGTACGTAGTCTAAGCCGCCGCCGTGGGTGAACACGTTGAACCAGGAAGTTAACCCTAGCAGCAGGTAGGCAACCTGGGAGATCACTGCCGCGTTTTTGCCGCCTAGGCATCCCACCAGCAGCACAGCCCCAATCTGGCAACTCACACCCAAAGAATAGGCGGGTGCTTGCCCCCAAAGGCTAAAGGGACTGGCGATAAAAGCTTCAAGCAGGGTGCCACCAATGGTCAGAATCAAGCCAACGATCGCCCAGAGCAGTTGGGTGGGAGCAGTCACATTCAATTTAGGGGTGAGGGGTGAGAGAGCCGAGAACAGAAAAGGCTGCAAGTGCTTCAATTTTTCTGGCTCCTGTCGTCTGACCCCAAATTATAGCCGCAGTGAGTAACCTCGGTGCGGAACCTCAGCGCGTCACTGTCAATTCTTGAGTTTGACGACGGGGAATGTCGTAGGTGAGAAAGTCGTGCGCCATTAAGGTATTGGGGAAAATGGCTTGGGCTTCTTTAAGCAAATCCTCCAGAGCGATCGCATTTCCTGGCGCATAGCGCGGACTAAAGTGAGTCATGATCAGCCGTCTGGCTTGCGCTCCCAGAGCCGTCTGAGCCGCCATCGTTGAGGTAGAATGCAGCCGCTGATAGGCAAGTTCAGCATCTTGGTGGGCAAAGGTGGCTTCGTGAATCAGCACATCGGCATCTTGTGCCAGCTCAACGGCGTTATCGCAGTAAATTGTGTCTGTGCAGTAGACAAACTTGCGCCCAATTTGGGTTTCGCCACACAGCTCACTGCCGTTGATCACCCGCCCGTCTGGCAAAGTCACCGCTTCGCCACGCTTGAGCTTGCCATACAGCGGCCCAGACGGAATGCCCAGCGCGGCAGCGCGTCCCACATCAAACCGTCCTGGCTTATCTTTTTCGGCAATCCGGTAGCCAAAGGCAGGTACGCGATGGGTTAGCGGGGCACAGCTCACCACAAACTCGTCATCTTCAAACACAATTCCTGGCTGCACGGTATGAACTTTCACCGGGTAGTGAAAATGCGTTTGGGAGTATCGCCCACAGGCTCTCAGGTATTCATCCAGCTTGGGTGGCCCGTAGATGTCAATGCGGCTAGGATTTCCAGCCAGTCCGCAACTTGCCAGCAAGCCCATCAGCCCGTACACATGATCGCCATGCATGTGGGTGACAAAGATGCGGGTGATCTGGCTGCTTTTGAGTTCGCTGCGAAGAATTTGGTGCTGTGTGCCTTCGCCGCAATCAAACAGCCAAACTTCTGAACGCTGTGGCAACCTCACCGCAACGCTGGAAACATTGCGCGATCGCGTTGGCACGCCAGAGCTGGTTCCTAGAAACGTAATCTGCAAGGTTGAACCTGACTTTCTAAAATAATGTGTTCAGAATGCGCTCAGATATCCATCAAGCCTATGGTGACACATCTACAAGTAATTCAGCAGCTGAATTACTTTAGGAGATTCAGTGTAGACGATTGCTCCCCTAGAGCCGACTAGAATAAGAGCAATGGAGTGGAGCTACCCATGACAACGCTGCTGATCCAAACTAACAACATTCCCTTAACGGTCAACTTTCCGGCGATCGTGCAGATGACTTCTGAGCAGTTCTTGGAATTTTGTCAGGTCAACCGTGACCTCCGCATCGAGCGCACTGCTGATGGAGACGTGATTATCATGCCACCGACCTTTTCTGATACAGGAAACCGCAATATTAAAGTTTCTCAACAGCTTGCCAATTGGTCTGACAAAGACGGTACAGGCGAAGCTTTCGACTCCAGCACAGGCTTCCTGTTACCCAACGGTGCTACCCGATCGCCTGATGCTGCCTGGATTAAGCTCGATCGTTGGAATGCCCTGACGGATGAGCAAAAAGCCTCCTTTGCTCCCATTTGCCCCGATTTTGTGGTTGATTTGCGATCGGCTAGCGATCCCCTCAGCCGTCTGCAAGCCAAAATGCAGGAGTATATCGACAACGGCGCGGTCTTGGGTTGGCTGATCGATTGCCAGAACCAGCAGGTTTATGTTTACCGTCCCCATCAGGCGATCGCTACTCTAGATCAACCTACCTCCCTCAGCGGCGATCCAGAATTACCGGGCTTTGTGCTGCAAATGGCAAAGATTTGGTAGAACCTATTTAACCCTTATCGCAAAAACTTTATGCAGCCCACCGTTAGCCTCCTGCGCGTCGAATCCTACGATCGCCCCCTTCTGCAAGCCGCTCTAGACAACCTGCTGGCTCCCTTGGGCGGCATGGCGGCATTTGTCAAACCGGGCGATCGAGTTTTGCTGAAGCCCAATCTGCTGACCGGGGCACGTCCCACCAAGGAATGCACTACCAATTTTGCGCTGGTCTACTGTGTTGCTCAGAAGGTAATTGAGGCGGGCGGCAAGCCTTTCTTAGGGGACAGCCCTGCTTTTGGCAGCGCCAAGGGCGTGGCTTTGGCCAACGGCTATCAGCCGATTTGGGAGGAGTTAGGCGTTCCGATAGTTGAGATGAAGGGACAGCGCTATCAGGTGGCGGGCGAAGAGTTTAATCATCTGCTGCTCTCGAAAGAAGCCATGGAAGCCGATGTGGTGATTAACTTGCCCAAGGTGAAGTCCCACATGCAGTTGACGCTGACGCTGGGCGTAAAGAATTTATTTGGCTGCGTTCCCGGCAAGATGAAGGCTTGGTGGCACATGGAGGCGGGTAAAGACCGCGATCGCTTTGGCGACATGCTGGTGGAAACGGCTCGAACGATCGCTCCTAACCTGACAATCCTAGATGGCATTGTTGGACATGAGGGCAATGGCCCTAGCGGTGGCGAACCTCGGCTGCTGGGAGTGTTGGGAGCTTCAGCCAATGTCTTTGCCCTCGATCGCGCCCTAGTCAACATTCTGCAAGTCGATCCAGCTCAGGTACCGACGATCGCCGCTTCTCAGCGGCTCGGACTTTGCCCAGAGCTGAGCGATATTACTTTCCCACTCCTGACTCCTGACGAGTTGCAGCTAGAAGGCTGGAAGCTACCTGATCAAATGATGCCGATCGACTTTGGCGCACCTCGGGTGATTAAATCCACCTTCAAGCATCTGTATGTGCGGTTTATCAAAGAGCCGCTGGGAGCCTACGCCAGACAGTAGGTTGATTTACAGCCTTAGTGGCTCCTCCGAAAATACTTGGTTCAGCTTTTCTTAAGTTATTAAGCTCACTGCATTAAACTTTCCCACCAACTAAGTAAAGGATGATTTCTATGAGGCATATATCTTCCTTTAGTTCGTATAGATCTAAGTACAGTGTGTAATTCAGCTAAAGTAAGATTTCTGCCTTCTGACCAACTCTTAATTATTTCTAAAGTAGATAAAACCTGTAAATGAGGCGCTTCTTTTTGAGAAAATGAAGCCGCTTTTTTATCGTCGGTAGCAATTGCCCATCCTCGATGAATCGCAATGGCGCAAGTTGCAGACTCGCCATCATCGCCTAGTTCAAAAGCATAGTTTACAAACGTCTCTTCCTCTGATTCTGACTCGAAATCCACTACTGAAAGTAAACCCTGTGTAATGGCTGTCTCAAACTGAACTGCGCCTTCGTTTTCCTCATCTTTGAGGCGTTGAAGAGTGATTAGTTCTTTCTCTCTCACGACTTCAGTAACTACAACTTGAGCAGGAATAGACTTCAAAATTGCAATGAAATGCCCCGAAGCACAGAAGTTCAGGACGCAACAAGCGTCAAGAACAACATGGGAGTGTCTAATTTGCATAACTGATCTCCCTGCTTTTCTACGCTTGACGCAAATCTAAATGAGCAGTTTCCTCCATAATTCCGCTTGAATGTTCACGCAATGCTTCTGCAATGCGTCGAGCTTCTAAACGGTCAACGCCAAGGAAATTTGCAAATCGCCCTTCAGTGATGAGTCCCTGATCTAAAGCCTCAATAGCAAGGTGTTGATAGTGAACAGGAACTATGTCAGTACGCTGTTGAATTTCTTCTAGTCCTAGCTCTTGCTGGACTTTCCTTACTTTCAATCCTCGATCACGCAACCTCTCCAAAGTGCCAGAGGGCACAAGCCCCATGTCTTCTAAGCGATAACCAAGAGCTTCTATGGATACTCCATAATAGTGAGCAAGAGTAAACAAATTAGTTGGAGTAAACTTGCCATGAGTACGATACATATCATTGAATCGCCTGAGCAGACCACTTGAGGGCATCAAGAAATACTTTGGAAACGCCTCAGCTAAACGCTCACTTTCCGGGATTCTTTGGTATTGCCCCTCGAAGTCAACTACAGGCTTTCGTCGATGGGCAAGGAAATGAAGATATCCATGCGCCATTGACCAGCGCCGTCGTTCTTCATAGTGGTCTAAGTTAATTGCCATGCAGCCACCAAGCTGCTCATCATAGCTATAAAGTTCTGAGTACTTGGCTGGCATTTTCAGATAGAAAATTCGGATGCCTACACTTTGTTCCAAGATATCTCGCAGGAGTGGAATCGGACCATCGCCCAGTCCAAGCCTTTGACGTTCAGCGATCGCAATACTTTCTGCGGCAGCCTCTATCGGCATACTTGTTACGTCATACTCCTGAGGATAGTTTCGAGGAAGCGGAGCATCCACAATCTTCTCAAGTTCTAGATAATTTTGACATAATTCCTCTAAGCGCTGAATAATTGGGTTAATTCGCACTTCCTCTTGTTCACTACGCTGATAAGTAGCGCGAAACTGAACGGTGAAAGGTTCAATAACAGGGCTAGGGCGAACAAAGTCACTAATAGCTCGCCCATAAGCACGAGCCAGTTTAATCAACTCATTTGGCTTCAGGCGACGTTCTCCTTTCTCAATCGCAACGATGGTAGTCCGTACAACATCGATCACCTTCGCTGCATCCGCCTGAGTCATCCCGCACTTCTTACGCGCCTGTTGCAGCAGTGCCCCTAGATGACGCAGATCAATATTGTCCAGAATATTGTTAGCCATAGCATTTCCCCTTCAGGCTTACTGAGTAGCAACCAGACAATCATCAGATGTTTGCTGATTGCTTATTTGATTCAAGAGATTTACTGAGATGTGAGGTTCTACAGCATTCCACTCAGTAACATAAGCTTGATAAAGGCGAATCAAATGTTTCCTCATATCAGCAGGCTGTAGAGTTTCTGCTATAGCCCTTCGATCCACAATGTCGTCCAGATCTGGAAATCTTCGGGTTAAAGATTCCCATTGAAGATTCAGGTCGTGTGAGGCATTTAATAAATCCCTGAGAGTGGAAACTTGTGCCAGCATATGTTGCAGATACAAACTAGTGTCTCCTGCTGGCTTCCTGCCATGAGGAACGATGTAACGAGTTTTGTCTTCCATTCGTGAGGCAGCAAGTGCCTGCTTTCTCAAAATACAGGATGAACAATATCCGCACTGAATGGGTTGCTGTCGATGTGGACTATCGCATGACATCGTTAGCGGTGGCAGGTCATTTCTTCCATCTTCAGCTAATGGTTTGCACATTTCAGCTTTAGTCACGAAGAGAAAGGGGTTTTGTACTTTGAATTCTTCTCCTAAAAGTTCTGAAATAATATCACCGACTTTTAGCAAGGTTAATGGATGAACTGAGCGAGAATGATCAAGCCCTATAGCAGACTTACGATATGGAAGATTGATTGCACCAATACCATTTTCGTACAAGTAAAGAATTCGTTGCCCCATTAAATACGCACAGGCTGCACCTAATAACATAAATACAATGCCTCGTGCACGCGAAATTTTGTTCTTTTGATGCAAGCTGCTATCAGAGAACCGTATTGGGATTTGACAAAGATTTAAGCGATTAGGACAGGAATGCTGAAGAGCCTTAAACACCTGTTTTTGCCGATCAAAGTTATTATCATTACTGCCTGTCCCAAACAACATGAATGATGCTTCACAATTTGTTTTGAGACGGGTATAGAGACCAGCAAGTGCATCAAGACCACCACTCCATAGTATTACCTCACTCACATAAGGCTCTGTCGATGAAATAAGAGGTTGTTGCTCAATGATGCGTTCTGAATCAGATCTCTTATGAAAATTGAATAACCAGCGACTTCCAGTAGCCCATTCAAGCAAACTGGAAAGTTTATCTTGGAAGGATGTAGCATTCAGTAATTCTGGATGACGTACTGGAAGAACTACGCAAAGACGAGTCTGTTCTTGTCGCAAGTTTTGGAAAGTAAGACGATCGGCGGCATGAATAGCAACAGCAAGATCAATCAGATCAGCAATGATCGATGGAAACTCTTGTTGCAGCCGATATCTAAACCCACTGTCATCTATAGCGATGCCTACGGTGCTTTTCTTAGCTCTGGAATGATCAATACAGCAAACATTCCCATTGCTATTCATTACAGGATCAAAAAGCAAGGTGTAATCACTATTATGTGTGTCATATTTTTTCATGATATTTATCCTGCTAAGAGATCTTCATCTAGATCTATTGCCTTTCGCGAAGAACGCCTAGGCAAAGACAATTTAGCGACACTTTGTTTATTAATCGCATCTTCAGCAAATTTACTGATACCAATTTTTATATGTGGTTCTATTTCCTTAATACGCTCTGAAAGAGTTGCTTGATCAATGCCAGCATAATGTTCGGAGGTTAGTGGAACACGCTCCTTAAACTCAGATGCATAAACCCCATTCATATAGCGGTTTACAATAACGACTGAAGCATCACTAATATTTATTTCTTGAGCATGACCGTATCTAAGATCATGAAGAACACTTTTGCCTGCATCCAAGGCAAGTCCTTTAAGATCTGGTCGCCCGTCAAACTGCTGTCGTAATATATCAAACTCCAGACTCAAAGCAGCATAGTTTCCTGATTCAAGCTCATCGTTTGTAGTAATAGCTTGAGCAAGAATATCTGCCATCCCTTGACAAAGCCTGAGAGGAAGATCACCTTTTTGGATCAGATCTTTTTTAAGGGACTCCAGCACCACTCGAGCGCATTCATCGCTAGTTGCTTTCCCCTCACAAAGCCATTTGTATGGCTTGTGGTAAAGCCTTCTGAGTCTGTTATGAAAAATATCTCCATCGGGCATAGCAGCACCTCCGTCGGTCGGAGTTGGTTTCTACTATTAAGGTAGCTCTCGCTCCTGACATTGTCAATATTTAATACTGTTTTGTCAAAAAAATGTCAGACTTAGGGTGCAGGTATAAGCTTAGACCGTTTTTTGTGAGGATATTGCAGGCTTGAGGATCGCTTTCCTAAGAAGTTCGCATACTCTCACTGCTTGAACAGACGTATGACAACGTCCATGCACCCCCCCGGCGAAAGGTTGTCTGTCAGGCGTTTGAGGTGATCTGTGGCGGGTAATGGGCATCGATCTACAGAAAATCACGATCGCGGCATATGCCGAAGTTCCCAAGCCTTCAGCAGGATCAAATACTCGTAGAAGGCTTGTAGGGTACACCAGGCAAAACCCGCCCGCCCGTCCCGCCAGCCACCTAGCAGAATGTACATGTAGAAGAAGCGAATTAAGGGTCGGAAGGGCAGCCGTAAGGATAAATCCTTTAAAGCTCTGCGGCGATCGATCTCTGTTTTGCCCAAAAACAGGTCATGCCAATCGATTTTGCCCTGCTCCATTTGGCGGAGGGTTTCGATCGCCTCATCCGTCGAGTAGCGATTATGCTTGTCAATCCAGCGGCTTAGCCCCTTGCCGCAGGTATAGTGCGGATAGGATTCTTTCAGCAAGCCAGTTTCGCCCTCGCAAACTTCCCGCTCGGTGTGTCCGTAGTCAGTAAACCAAACTTTGCCATGTCGCAACAGCCGCAACTGATAGCGCGGATATTGGGTGCTGCGGCGAATCCACTGACCCAAAAACATGACCCGCTCTGCCACGTAATAGCCGACGTATTTGGGGGTTTCAACAGCAGCCACACACTCCTGAAACAGCGCTGGGGTCATACGCTCATCGGCTTCCAGAATATACACCCACGGATGCTTGGGCGGAATCGATTCCAGCATCCAGGTGCGCTGCTTGCCGTGACTTTCAAACTTGTGCTGCATCACCCGCACCGGATAGCGACTGGCAATTTCGAGGGTGCGATCGCTACTGCACGAATCCACCACCACCACATCATCTGACAGCATTGCCGACTCAATGCAATCCGCAATGTCTAATTCTTCGTTGTACGTCAGGATGTAGATCGAGAACATGGTGGGGCTTGAGTTATGGCAACCGCCAAGGCGGTTAGGACGGGGACATTTAGGGTGGGGCGCGAAGCGCCCCACCCTAAATGTCCTAAGCAAACTAGCGACAGCTATAAAAAAGCTTGAGCTTCCAAAAGAGTGCCCTCCGCAGGGGAAGGGCTAACTCAAGAGGTAAAACTTTTAGCTGGCTGAATCTTAAGCTTCTCGGTTCAGGCTTCTTCTCTAAGGCTACGCAACCCCATCCAGCCCATGACCATGTAGCCGATCGCCAATAGCAAACTGCTAACGCTAACCCGTAGACCTGATTTCAGGCTGTCTGTCCGTAAGGTATCCTCTACTTTTTGCTTCTGAGTCCGGATTTCGGTTGCCGCCTTGTTGCGCAGCTCGGTTTCTCGCTGGCTGAGGAAAGGATCAATACCTTGAGGGTCTGCTTTGAATCTACGCACTAAAGCCGCCTGCTCTTGAGTAAGCTGACCGCTCTGTTCTAACTGCGTCAACTGCTCGTTGGTTGCTCCAGTGAGCTGCGTAATTTGACTGCGCTGCGACTCAACTTCAGTTTGAAGGCGTGTATTCAGCTGCGCCTCGGCATCCGTAGTTTGCTTGGTGATTTGGGCAATGCCATTCGCATATTCCAGCCGCACATTGTTCAAATGCAGCGGAAACAGCAGCAGAAAAAACAGCCCCATGAGGCTGGCAAAAGCAAACACATAGAACCGAGGGCTTTGCCAGAACGTTTTGCCGATCGCCCGATCTCCGCTGATACTGTCAATCCAGAACCCGACCAACAGCAGCACCAGCCCGACCAACGGCACGACCCCGCGATCGACCACTTGCGTCACAAAATTAATTTGCCACGATCGCTCTGAAAATTGGTAGGGCATCGACAAAATCACGGTGTCCAATAGCGCAGCTAGAACAACGATGATGCCCACCACTTTCAGGGTGCGGGAGGCGAGCAGTGAAATTGAGGAGCTGCTAAGAGCATTCTTCGGATTCATGGGTAGTGTCAATATCTGATGGATGAATCTAAGGACTTATTAAACAGGATGAGGGTAGGTTGAACCAGAGAAGCGATCGCAGTCTGCCGAATGCAGCAAATCGCTCCTGCTTCTAATTCAGTCTCTCGTTATAGCATTGATCGAATCATGCAAACTTTTGGAAGACTTGAATCAGAGTTCCCCAGCAGAGGCAAAGACATAACAGGAGCGCTCAGGCATATAGCACCGTAATTGAGTTAGAACAAGTTATTTTCGAGAGCTGCGCGGAACACGACTCTCAGAAAATAACTCATTGGGTTTAAGCGCGTAGCGTTATACCTAAATGGGATGATAGTTTTGGGAGCAGGTGAATTTCTATGCCGCTGAGGAAAGTCTTGTCATGAACAAAATTCTTGAAATCTTGCCCGATAAAGCTGCACTAATTGCCCGATCGCTGCAAATCATCTTGGAAAAGATTCCGACTGCAATTGCCGAACGAGGAATTTTCACGATCGCCCTTTCAGGTGGAGGTACGCCAAAGCCATTGTATGAAGCGATCGCGGCTGAAAATCTGCCCTGGGATAAAATTCATGTGTTTTGGGGCGACGAGCGCTATGTGCCCCCTACTCACCCGGACAGCAATGAGGGCATGGCGCGGCAGGCGTGGCTAAGCAAAGTGCCCATCCCAGCAGAGAATATTCACCCAATGCCCACAGATGCAGATGATCCGGCGATCGCTGCTCAGCAGCATGAGCAGCAGCTCCAAGACTTTTTTCAGGTCAAGTCCGGAGAAATTCCTGTTCTGGATGTGGTGTTATTAGGAATGGGAGATGATGCCCATACTGCGTCTTTGTTCCCCCACACGCAGGCATTGCAGGTGTGCGATCGCCTCGTCACTATGGGCAGCAAAGACGGTCAGCCCCGCATTACCTTCACCATTCCTTTGATTAATCAGGCGCGGTGCGTCATGTTTATTGTTGCCGGAGTCAGCAAACAGCCCGCACTAGCGCAGGTTTTTGCCGCCAGTGCCGATAGTAATCTGTATCCTTCTCGATTAATTCAGCCCTTCGGAGAGCTGTGGTGGCTCTTGGATGAAGATGCAGGACGCAATCTAAAAGATAGACTCCCTTAATCTGCAATCCCTTAATCTGCAATTGGACAAATCTGTAGAGCCGTACCTCAGATTACAATTTAATTTTTTGAAAGGTATGCCACCTTTGCCTTTCAAAAAATTAAATAGCATATTTGAAATATGCTCTTACCAAAACATAGGCTTCAATCTCATGTCCCCTACGCTGTATGTCGCTCTGTATCACTCTTATTCAAACTCACTAAGATTTAGACTCACTAAGATGCAAACTAACAAGATGCAAACTAATAAATTTATGGTGAGCCAGGGAAGTGCTGCATGATTGTTTGTCCCAATTGCAATCACCAAAATCCGGATGCTGCGGTGCAGTGTGAGGCTTGCTATACTCCGCTACCTGCAATGGTTTTGTGTCCGGGTTGCGGCGCTTCGGTACAGGCAGATGCTAGCTTTTGTGGTCAGTGTGGATTTAATTTACAGGCTCAAGGCGGCACAGCCGCTGAGTCACAGTCAGCTACTCTCTCTCCTGACCTAGAATCTCCTGACTCAAAATCTCCTGACTTAGAATCTCCTAATTTAACGCCCCCTGATTTTAGTATTCCTGACCTAGCACCCCTTGAGCCGCTACCCTCACTAGAGCCTTTGGTAGAAATTCAGCCTTCGCCTCTGCCCGAAGGCGTTGCGCCCATCCTATCTCAGCCGTTTGAGAACCCGCCTGCCCCTTTTGCTGCACCTGTTGCCCCAGCCCCGACTCCTAGCCCTGCTGTCATGCCGCAGACTTTTGCTCAGCCTCCCATTGTGGCTCCGACCTACAGCACCCAACTGCAAACTCAGATGGCTCGGCTGCTACATGTCCAGACCAACACACCTGTAGAGCTGCCTACCACGTTAGCGGTCATTCATATTGGCAAGCCAAACGATCGCATTCCACCCGATGTTGATGTGTCTGGATTTCCCAACTCCGAGATCGTCTCTCGCATCCATGCCGATATTCGCGTCGAGGGCGACCTTTACTACATTGAAGATGTGGGCAGTTCCAACGGGACTTATATCAACAATGCGCCTTTGCCCAGCGGCAACCGCCATCGGCTTAGACCGGGCGATCGCATCGCGCTAGGTAAAGGAGATAAGATGACGTTTTTGTTTCAAATTGCTTAACTCCAGCCGCAGCTTCAGCTAGGGTAGGGAGTGCCTATCTTTGGGCAATATTTAGGAATAAGTGTTCAGGAGCGATCGCCTTGCCCAAACCCATCACCCAGGCTCAGCCGCCTCTCGAATTCATTCCGCCTGCTTTTAATCCAGCGGTCTACCGTTTTTTGAAACTTGTGCTGCCTCTGTGGACACGCTGGCGGTTGAAAATAGTCGATGTCCAGGTGAATCATCTGGATACCCTTATTCACTGCTATCAGCGGTTTCAAGCAGGCGAGCTGCGGTTTATGGTGGCGTTTCGGCATCCCAGCACTAACGATCCCTTTTGCCTGTTTAACCTGCTCGATCGGCAACTCCCTAAAATGGCGCGACAGCAGGGAATTGCGCTAAAACTGCCCGTCTACGCTCACTTTATGTACGATCGCGGCATTCCCCTCTGGGCAGGCAAGACGGTGGGCTGGCTGCTGCGACACTTGGGATGTACTTCTATTCGACGTGGCAAGCTAGACCTGATGGGACTGCGATCGGCACGGGAAATCTATGCAGAGGGTCGATTCCCCATCGCGGCGGCTCCAGAAGGTGCAACCAATGGGCACAACGAGATTGTTAGCCCATTAGAGCCAGGAATTGCCCAACTTAGCTTTTGGTGTGTCGAGGATTTGCGCAAAGCAGACCGCAATGAGGAAGTGTGGATCGTGCCGATCGGGGTGCAATACCGCTATGTTTCTCCACCCTGGGAGGCGATCGAGCAGTTGTTGAGCACGCTAGAAGCTGATTGCGGTTTACCGCCTTACGATGCCGCTAGCCTCAATCCGACGCTGAACATTGTGGAGCAGGGTGCATCTCTGTCCGCTATTTTGTCAAATCCCCAAGAGCTTTTGCTCTACAAGCGGCTGCTACGGCTTAGCGAACACTTGCTCACCTCGATGGAGCAGTTTTATAGCAAGTTTTATCATCAAAATTTGAGACCCTCGACACTGCCAGAGAATCCTACGGATGCAGCCTCTGACGATCGCATTTCCCCTGCCAATCATCTGATTGGCATCCGGCTACAAACTTTGCTGAATGGGGCGTTGTCGGTTTCAGAAGACTATTTTGGCGTTCCTGGAAAGGGTAATTTTGCCGATCGCTGTCGTCGGCTAGAGCAGGCAAGCTGGGACTGGATCTATCGAGAAGATCTCAAAGAGCTAGAGGATTTATCCCCGGTCGATCGCGGCTTAGCCGATCGGATTGCTGAAGAATCGGCTCAGCGCCTATGGCATATGCGGCTAGTGGAGAGTTTCGTTAGCGTCACCGGACACTATATTCTCGAAAAACCCACGGCCGATCGCTTCGCTGAAACGCTGCTGCTCCTCTATGACACCGTTAATAAAATTAAAGGTAGATTCTATGCGCCCCGACCACGTCTGGGGCAGCAGCGGGCAGAGCTGACCGTTGGTGAACCCATTGCTGTGAGCGATCGCTGGGCAGACTACAAAACTAGCCGGCGATCGGCAGTGGCGACGTTGACCCAGGATTTGCAGGTAGCACTGGAAAAATTAATCCTGTAGAGCCATGAATTCGGCTCTGCTCACTATAAGATGCAGATCCGCACCAAAATTCAGATCCGCACCCCCGATCGCCCTGCTCATGACCTTTACTAAACCTCGTTTTTTGAGTCTCCGCAACCTTTCTCAGTATCCCCGTCTCTCTATTCAGATGATGGCGGTGGGCACTGCAATCACGCTGCTGTTTGTTTTGGCGGCTCTGTTTGCGCCCTTGCTGCAATCTTGGGGCTGGCTGCAAAATCCGCTAGAAGGTCTGGCAAACCCCATTCATGAAGCTCCGTCGGCTGCCCATTGGTTTGGCACCAGTCGGCAGGGCTACGACGTATTCTCACGAACGCTGTTTGGCACTCAGGCGGCATTGCAGGTCGTGGTGCTGGCGACATTGCTGAGCTTGGTGATTGGTGTGCCGTTGGGCATGGTCAGCGGCTACTTGGGCGGCAGACTCGATCGCGCCCTTCTGTTCCTAATGGACACGATCTACACGCTGCCGGGGCTATTACTCTCGGTGACTCTAGCGTTTGTGGTTGGGCGAGGAGTGGGTAACGCAGCGATCGCTCTCAGCATTGCCTATGTGCCGCAGTACTATCGGGTGGTGCGCAATCATACGGTCAGCATTAAAACAGAGCTGTTTATCGAGGCAGCGCGATCGATGGGGGCATCCACCTGGCGGGTGCTTTCCCGATATCTTTTCTTCAATGTGATTCAAAGCGTCCCGGTCTTGTTTACTCTCAATGCTGCCGATGCTGTGCTCATTCTTGGCGGTCTGGGCTTCCTGGGCTTGGGCTTGCCGGAACAAACGCCTGAATGGGGGACAGACCTGCGTCAGGCGCTAGATGCCTTGTCTACCGGAATCTGGTGGACGGCTCTCTTTCCAGGGCTGGCGCTGACGATGCTAGTGGTGGGGCTATCGCTGATGGGAGAAGGCTTGAATGAGTTGATTAACCCGCTGTCTCGGCAGGATTAGTAAGGGGATGGGTGGATGAGTAGATGAGGGGATGAGTAGATGAGTGGATGAGTACGCTCACATCTACCCACCGACCCATCTACCCACCGACCCACCGACCCACCGACCCATCCCCCCACTACCCTCACACCCAAATCATCAAATTAAAATGGTCACTTTTCAAGAAGAAGTCATTGGCATTGACTTGGGTGGCACTGCCATCAAGATGGGAAAGTTCGATGCTCAGGGAACCTGTCTTAAATCGCTCATCCTCCCTACACCCCAGCCAGCCTATCCTCAAGCTGTGCTGGAGGTCATGGTGAAAGCGATCGCCCAGCTTGATCCTAATCATCAGACTGTCGCGATCGGGGTGGGCACTCCTGGCCCTGCCGATGCTGCTGGGCGTATTGCCAGAATTGCCATTAACCTAGAGGGCTGGCGAGATATTCCCTTAGCAGACTGGCTAGAAGCCGAGACAGGTAAGCCAACGATCGTGGCGAACGATGCCAATTGTGCCGGGCTGGGTGAGTATTGGCTGGGGGCGGGCAAGCCATTTCGCAACGTGATAATGCTGACCTTGGGGACGGGAGTGGGCGGTGCGGTGATTCTGGACGGCAAGCTGTTTGTTGGCCATGATGGCACGGCGGGCGAACTGGGGCTGATTACGCTCAATCCAGAAGGTGAGCACTGTAACAGCGGCAACAGAGGATCGCTAGAGCAATATGTGTCCGTGCGCGCCATTCGCCGACGGAGTGGATGGGAGCCACATGAGTTGGGAGAAAAAGCTAGAGCTGGAGAGGAAGAAGCGATCGCTTTTTGGCAAAGCTATGGACGCGATTTGGGCATCGGGATTGCCAGTCTTCTCTATGTTCTTGCCCCCGAAGCGGTCATTATTGGCGGTGGCGTCAGCGCCAGCGCAGAGTTCTTTTTCCCTAGCCTGCAAGCCGAAGTTGAGCAGCGCGTTTTACCTAGCTCTCGATCCGGATTACAGATTCGGCTGGCTGAATTGGGCAATCAGGCGGGAGTTGTCGGAGCGGCAAAATTAGCATGGCAACGGCGATCGGCATGACACTAGCACTGGCGCCCACTGCCCAAAGAGCTGGAATCACCGGGCGTTTCCCACTCCAGGAACTGTCACAAAACTGAGAACCTCAGTAAATCTGGGCGCTATGATACAAAATATAGGGCAAAGCGTCAAGCTTCACGTATTTTTTGTTCTGCTGAAACCCGTATTTATTGCAGCCAGTCAACATCTTTTTTGGTGTAGAGGGTGTTGACCGACAAAGTTTAAGAATTTAGCATTTTATGTGCGCTTGAGCGATCGCTCGGCGTTGAGGAGGAAGGATGAAACGAGCGAACTGGTTAATTTTATCAAGCGTTTTGGCGGCTTTTGCGATCGCTCCTATTGCCTACGGCGGTCCTATTCAAACCCCCTTGGCAAGTGCCGTTACGGTGACGGGTAGCTCAGGTGGCGCTCAGTCTAGCCAATGTGGATTTATTTCTGACACGCCTAGCCAGGTGGTGGTGGTGAGTCAGCCTACTCCTTTACGATTCAAAGTCGTCCAAGGTGCTGGACAGCCTACCCTACGGATTAGCGGCCCTGTAAACCAATGCGCTATGGCAGAAGGTTCGTCAGGCGGCACGATCGAGATTCCTGGAGTTTGGCAGCCCGGAACTTACTCTGTGTTTGTAGGCGATCGCGCCCAGGGTAGCTATCCTTACACACTGTCTATTAGCCCAGAATAGGTTGGAAGAGCACCGATAGAGCAACCGTTAAGGCGGTTAGGAAGGGGACATTTAGGGTGGGGCGCGAAGCGCCCCACCCTAAATGTCTTAAGCAAACTGGCGACAGCCATATGGTCAAATTGAGAAATGGTGGGAGCTGATTATAAGTGCCTTTCTTAGCGCTAACTCACTTCCTCACAAATTTGCTGGAATGCCGCAACCGGATCGAGTGCTGACGTAATCGGTCGCCCAATCACCAAATAATTGGCTCCGGCTTTGAAGGCGGCAGAAGGAGTAAGCGATCGCCCCTGATCTCCTTTTTCTGACCAACTCGGACGGACGCCGGGACAAACCAACAAAAAATCTTTGCCGCAGGTGTCTCGAAGTTGAGCTGCCTCCTGGGGAGAGCAAACGGCTCCCGCCAAGCCGCTTTCCTGCGCCAATAGCGCCATTTGCAGCGCATAGTCGTTGAGTTCTAGGGGAATCTTTAGCTCAAAAGCCAGCGATCGCGAGGTGAGGCTGGTCAATAGCGTGATGGCGATTAGGTTGGGGGTGGGCAAATTGGCAGCGATCGCGCCTTCCTCGGCGGCAGTCTGGGAAGCTTTGAGCGCCACCTGTCCGGCGGCAGCATGGACGGTTAGCAAGTCAACGCCATAGCCAGCGGCAGCGCGACAGGCTCCTGCCATCGTGTTAGGAATGTCGTGAAACTTTAGATCAAGAAAGATGCGTTTCTGGCGTTCTTCGAGAACCTTGAGAATGCCGGAACCAGTGCTGACGAACAGCTCTAGCCCGACTTTCCAAAACGTCACCTCTGGGAGGCGATCGAGCAGGGCAACTGCCTCGGCTTCAGTTGGGACATCCAGGGGGACGATGATGCGATCGGACAGAGCCATATTTTCAACAAACCTAATTTCTTACAACAAAACCTAATACCAATTTAAGACCCAAACAGGGCAGATGATTTTCGAGAGCCGCGCGGAGCGCGGCTCTCGAAAATCATCTGTCGCCTCATCAATCTAAATTGGTATGGTTTCTTACAGAGTATTGATATTTATGTGATGGTTTTTGTTGAGTGGGCGAAGCCCACTCAACAAAAACCATCACATTTTGAGGACTACCGTTTACTGCACCAATCGAGCAAATTTGTTTTTGCCGACTTGAAGCACTTTACCTTGTAGATCAGCCGCGCTCTCGAAAGTCAGATCGACGTTTTGAATGCGATCGCCCTCCAGCCGCACCGCGCCGCCCTGAATTTGTCGCCGTGCCTCAGAGCTACTATTGCAGAGCTTGGCGGCGCTAAGCAGGTAAAACAGCTTCACCGGAAACTGAATGCCTTCCAGAGAAAATTCTGGTACGGCATCTGATGAGACGGTGTTGCCTTGAATGAGGATGAGAGCGGCTTTTTGGGCAGCTTCTGCCGCTTCTCCACCGTGATATTGGCTCGTGATTTCTAGGGCAAGGAGCTTTTGGCGATCGCGCGGATTTTCGGGCATTTGATCCAGAGGCAAGTCGGTCAGCAGCTCGAAGTAGGACTTGATCAGGCTATCTGGGGTCTTCTCCAGCTTTGAGTACATGGTCAGCGCGTCTTCCTGAAGCCCAATGTAGTTGCCTAGCGACTTCGACATTTTTTGAGTGCCGTCTGTGCCCAGCAGCAGCGGCAGCACCAGCCCAAACTGCGGACGTTGCCCAAAATGCCGCTGAAGATCGCGTCCTACCGCCAGGTTAAATTTCTGATCGGTGCCGCCTAGCTCCACGTCCGCTTCCAGGGCAACTGAATCGTAGCCCTGCATCAGTGGATAGAAGAATTCATGGAGGTAAATTGGGGTTTCTTTCTTGTAGCGATCGGCAAAGTTTTCTTTTGCCAACATTTGCCCCACCGTCATGGTTGCCAGCAGCTCCAAAATTTTGCTTAGGTCTATGCCCGACAGCCATTCTGAGTTGTAGCGGATTTCTAGCCGTCCGGGAGTATCAAAGTCGAGAATTGGGCGAACCTGATCGACATAGGTTTGGGCATTTTGCATGACCTGCTCGGCGGTGAGCTGCTTGCGCACTTCAGACTTGTCGGTGGGGTCGCCAATCCGGGCGGTAAAGTCGCCAATCAGCAAAATTGCCTGATGTCCCGCATCTTGAAAGGCTCTCAGCTTACGGATCACCAGGCTATGCCCCAGATGAATCTCGGTACCTGTAGGGTCAATGCCAAACTTGATGCGGAGAGGGCGATCGCTTTTGAGAATCCTTTGCTCCAGATTTTCGTCAGGACTTTCAGAATCGGGCTGGTTGGGAAAAATTTCGCTAATGCCCCGATGCAGCCAGGTAAAAGAGGGCGATGCGCTTTTAGAAAGCTGAGTATTTAAAGATTGTGCCTGAGGTGATTGATCAGCAGCCATACTTGGCAAATATCCACTTAAATTCGCTAAACTCACTGCATTGACTGAGCAATATGCCCATGCTCTTTGCAGACGGACTACTACTATAATTGCAGGAACGTAAGAGAATTGCAGGAACTCAGAGAATTGTAGGAATACAAGAGAATTGCAGACTACCAGAGCCTGAATTCTCCAATCTACTCTGCAGCTAGGCTTAACTGAGCCAGTATTTAGCCGGACTTCAACCCATAGCCAGACTAAGGAACAAAACCGCTGTGTCGTCTAACCCTGCCAGCCCTAAATCGGCGAAAGCCCACCTCACTCGTAAGCCGGGAGAGGATCAATCTCCGGTTTTACACTACTTGCAGGGCGTTGCTCAGGTGACTGCGGGTACAATCCTGGGAATTACGATGCTGACTAGCTCTATCGTTGCAGGAGGCCTAGTCGGTTTGGCGATTAGCTTTCGCAATTTGCCGGACGTGCGTGTCCTGCGTACCTATGTGCCTTCAGAAACTAGCTATATCTATGACGTTAACGGCAAGCTGTTGGACAGTCTGCATGACGAAGCCAACCGCGAGGTGGTGGATCTCAACGACATTTCCCCTAACCTGAAGCGGGCGGTACTGGCGATCGAAGACAGCTATTTTTACTCCCATCACGGCATTAATCCAGTCGGCGTAGTACGAGCATTTGTAGCCAACTTTTCCGAAAGGCAGACGGTAGAAGGCGGCTCGACTGTAACGATGCAGTTGGTCAAAAATCTTTTCCTCAACCCCAAACGCACTATCAACCGCAAGGTTGCTGAGGCAGTGCTGTCGCTACGGCTAGAGCAGGTATTTAAGAAAGACCAGATTCTAGAGATGTATCTCAATCAGGTTTACTGGGGCCACAATACCTACGGCGCAGAAACCGCCGCCATGAGCTACTTTAACAAGCACGCCTCAGAGATTACCCTGGGCGAGTCGGCAATGATGGCGGGGCTGATCCAGGCTCCTGAAAGCTACAGTCCGTTTGTCAACTATCAGGTGGCAAAAAGGCGACAGGCGATCGTCTTAGATCGGATGCGGAAGCTCAACTGGATCACGGCAGATGAGGAAGCTGCCGCCAAAGCTCAGCCGATTCAGCTAGGGCAGATCACTTCTTTTCAGGGCAGTCAGGCTCCCTACATTACGGATGCGGTAATCCAGGAATTGAGCGACAAGTTTGGCAGAGATGCCGTGCTAAAGGGCGGAATGCGCGTTCAGACGACGATTGATATCGACTTGCAGCGCAAAGCCGAAGAGTCTGCCCGTGAGGGATTAGGCTCTGTTCAAGGGCAGGGGCTGTTTGCCGACCAGATTTCTTTGGTTGCGGTCGATCCGCGCACCCACTTTGTTAAAGCGATGGTGGGCGGCGTAGACTACAAGCAAAGCCAGTTTAACCGGGCGACCCAAGCGTTGCGCCAGCCCGGATCGGCGTTCAAACCGTTCGTGTACTATGCAGCCTTTGCAACAGGTCGGTTTGATCCAGACAGCACGATTTCCGATACGCCTGTTAGCTATCCTGATGGCGACGGCTACTACACGCCGCAAAACTATGACAACAGCTTCTATGGCGTGATGTCCATCCGGCAGGCGTTGGCACAGTCGCGCAATATTCCGGCAATTCGGTTGGGGCAAGAGGTGGGCATTAACCGCGTCATTGAGGTGTCTCGGACACTGGGCATTAAGAGTCCGATGGAGCCTGTGACCTCGCTGCCTTTGGGTTCTGTCGATCTCACGCCTCTAGAAATGGCAAGCGCCTACGCCACTTTTGCCAGCGGTGGCTGGCAGTCTCCCACGACAACGATCGTCCAGGTGGTTGACAGCAAAGGAAATGTGCTGCTAGACAACACGCCGCATCCGCAGCTTGTGCTTGACCCTTGGGCTGTGGCATCTGTAAATGAAACCCTCCAGGGAGTCATTAATAGCGGTACGGCAAGGGCAGCGCAGATCGATCGCCCTGCGGCAGGTAAAACTGGAACGACTTCCTCTGAACGAGATATCTGGTTTGCGGGCTATGTGCCCCAGCTTTCAGTATCCGTTTGGGTGGGCAACGATGACTACAGCCCCATTGGCATAGGGGCAACGGGCGGCAACTATGTGGCTCCCATCTGGCGCAACTTTATGTACAAAGCCTTGGACGGTGTACCCGTCGAGAACTTTAAGCCCCGCTCAGATTTTCCTCACCCTTAGAGGATATTTGAAACGTGGTCGGCTGTGATTTTAGGCACCTGTTAATCCCTACTACCCCCCTTAAAAAGGGAGAAATGAATTCAAAGTCCCCTTTTTTCTGGCGCAGAGGCGCGATAGCGCGGGGATTGAGGCGGATCTGAAACGTTTCGCTACCCATAGTTAGACCCTTTAAACATCCTCTTGGACTTTGCCTCAATCGGGAGAGAACTGGCAGTCAAGATAATGATTTGTGGTTGTAGAGGTTTTCCTCCTACAACCACAAATCATTACCTTTTGAGGACTACCGTTTGGAGGTGCATTGATCTCCTCCTAAAACATCTATCTAAGCTGACGTAGAGGCAGGCGTTTTCTCTAGAACTAACTTCGATCGCTTCACCAGTTCGGGTACTGGAACGGGATAGTCACCCGTGAAACAGGCCGAACAGAAAGTGTTGGTGTCTTCACGCGTGGCGTTTAACATTCCGTCCCATTTTAGATAGGCGAGAGAGTCCAGACCCAGCTGCACCTGAATTTCGGCGATCGACTTGGTGGCTGCAATCAGCTGATCTTGAGTATCAGTATCTATGCCGTAGAAGCAGGGATGGGTAACGGGGGGTGAGGAAATCCGCATATGGACTTCGATCGCTCCGGCTTCACGCAGTGCCTTCACCAGCTTGCGGCTCGTGGTTCCCCGCACGATCGAGTCATCCACAATCACGATTCGCTTGCCTTTCAGCACATCTCTCAGGGGATTGAGCTTCATGCGAATGCCTGCTTCCCGCATCGCCTGAGTTGGCTGAATGAAGGTGCGCCCCACATAGCGGTTTTTGATCAGCCCCTCCGCGTAGGGAATGCCCGACTGCTGTGAGAAGCCGATCGCTGCCGGAATACCGGAATCGGGGACACCCATGACCAGATCGACCTCGCCCGGTGGCGGTGACTCCAATGCGAGCTGCCGCCCCAGGCGTAACCGATAGCTGTAGAGGCTTTCCTCATTCATTACGCTATCTGGGCGGGCAAAGTAAATCATTTCCAGGATGCACAGCTTGCGCTCTGCTTTGGGTGCCCACTGGAAGGAGGCTAACCCTTGCTCAGTGATCCACACCAGCTCACCGGGTTCTACATCCCGTAAATACTCTGCCCCAATAATATCGAGGGCGCAGGTTTCTGAGGCGACTACGTAGCGATCGGGCAGCGATTCCTCCAGCAGACAGCGATCGAGCGTACAGCGATCGGGCACTTCTTCGCCACCTTTGAGCACACCAATGACCAGTGGACGAATGCCATTAGGGTCACGAACGCCCATAAGACCATTAGGAGTAGCGATCGCCAAACTAAAGGCTCCCTGGCAGCGTTTGAAGGCGCTAATTGCTCCCTCTAGCCAGCCCTTGCCGCCGTTAATTTCTTGGGCAATGGCGATGGCGATCATTTCAGAATCGGTCGTGGTGACAAACTGCACATCCGTATTTTGCAGCAACTCAGCTCGGAGGTTGGGCGTGTTTACCAGGTTGCCGTTGTGCGCTAGCGCCAGCTTGCCTAGCCGCGTTTCTACCAGGGCAGGTTGAGCGTTGACGACACGGCTCGATCCAGTAGTGGAGTAGCGCGTGTGACCCACCGCCAAATCGCCCTGCATCTCTCCAAACATTTGCTCATTGAACACTTGAGAGACAAGACCCATACCCTTATGCAGATGCACGGTGTCTCCATCAAAAACGGCAATTCCGGCAGATTCTTGTCCTCGATGCTGCAAGGCGTACAGCCCAAAGTAGGTGAGCTTGGCAACATCTGCTTCGGGTGAATAGATGCCAAATACGCCACAGGCTTCCTCTGGCTTATCGGATCTTTCTGGCTGGTCAAAAGGCTCGACAGAATCTGTAGACCAAGAGTCGGCAGACCGAGAGTCGGCAGATGAAGAATGGGCAGAGTTTGGCATCATGGATCGGCTGTGCTTTATGGGGGTGCGATGAGTAGATGAGCGGCAGACAGAAACCTTTGGGCGATCGAAAATTCTTTAATTAATTGTTTCTTAACAATCCTATTCCATAACAGTAGCGTACTCATTTCTTTTCCGACTAGATATCTGGTTCACTAGGTGTTGGGAAATCCGCCTAGAGGCGACGTTCGATTGCCTTTGACCAGCGATCGTCCATCTCTTTCAGACTCATGTTGATTAACGTCAGGTTATCTGTGGTAATCGCTAAACGGTCGTCTCCAACCCGTCCGAGCTTTTGCCAGGTGTTAGAGAGGTGATTATCTAAATAAGATTCCCAGGTTTCTATCTGCTCTACTGATACAGAAACCAGAATTCGAGCGCCGCCTTCTGCAAACAGCAGATGATCCCATCGGCTAGGGGCTTGAGGCATTTGAGGTAACTGAATCTCTGCACCAAGCTGACCGCTAATACAGCATTCCGCCAAGGCGATCGCCAATCCGCCCTCGGCGCAGTCGTGAGCCGACCGAATCCAGCCCTGCCGAATGCCGTAACGGCAGGCTGCCTGCACCTGACGCTCTTGGTCAAAATCAGCGATCGGGGGATGTCCGGCGATCGTTTGGTGCATGACCGCGAGATATTCCGAGCCGCCTAGAGTCGTGCTTTGCGCCCAGTCGCCTAACAGGTAGATGACATCACCGGGCGATCGCCAGCCCTGTCCACAAATTTGGGTAATGTCTTCCACTAGGCCCACCATGCCGATCACTGGAGTCGGGTAGATAGATTGCGGCTTGCCCTCCGAATCCAGGGTTTCGTTGTATAGCGAGACATTGCCCCCTGTCACAGGCGTAGCCAGCTCTCGACAGGCTTCGGCAATGCCGCGACAGGCTTCGGCAAGCTGCCAATAGCCGATCGCCTTTTCGGGGCTGCCAAAGTTGAGGTTATCTGTCACGGCAAGCGGCTCTGCGCCAACACAGCTCAGATTTCGCGCCGCCTCAGCCACCGCCATTTTTGCCCCTTCGTAGGGATGCAGATAAACGTATCGAGCGTTGCAGTCTACCGTTGCCGCCACGCCTTTGGTAGAGGTAATTTGTCCTGTCTCTTGTCCGAGCTGAGGACGGAGGCGAATGACAGCAGCATCCGCTCCACCGGGCAGCGAAACCGTGTTGTTTTGCACTTGGTGATCGTACTGGCGATAGATCCAGCGTTTGGAGGCGATCGTCGGGCTATCCAGCAGAGTCAGCAAAACCTCGCTCCAGCTCTGGGATTTACCGCTCACTTCAATGCCTTCAGCCGTGCAATTTGGCAGAGCCGATTCGCTCCATTCCCAAGCTTTACGGGCGTAGTCAGGCGGCTCTTGCAGCAGCTCTCGGTGATAAATTGGCGTATTGTCTGCCAGCGCCGTCGCCGGAATTTCGGCAGCAATCTCGCCTTTGAAGAGAATTCGGACGATCGCTTCCTCAATCACACTTCCGGCAACCACGGCATGCAGTCCCCACCGCTCAAAAATCTCGATCAGCTCCAGCTCTCTGCCTTTGTGCGCCACAAACAGCATCCGCTCCTGGGACTCCGAGAGCAGATATTCATAGGGCACCATGCCTGTTTCTCGCACCGGAATTTTGTCCAAATCCAGCTCAATACCGACCTCACCTTTTGCCGCCATTTCTGAGGTGGAGCAGGTGATTCCAGCAGCTCCCATATCCTGCGCAGCCACTACGGCTCCGGTTTTGAATGCCTCCAGACAGGCTTCGATCAGGGATTTTTCGAGAAACGGATCACCCACCTGTACCGCAGGGCGATCGTCTAGGGAAGCATCGCTGAGTTCGGCACTGGCAAAGCTGGCTCCGCCCATGCCGTCCCGTCCCGTTGTTGAGCCAACGTAGAGTACCGGATTGCCAATGCCCACCGCTCCTGACTTGACGATTTCTGGCGTTTCCATCAAGCCTAGCGCCATGGCATTCACCAGCGGATTGCCGGAATAGGAGGGGTCAAAATAGACTTCGCCGCCTACGGTGGGTACGCCCACACAGTTGCCGTAGTGAGAAATTCCTGCAACTACGCCATTCAAGAGCCGCCGGGTGCGGGCATCCTCCAGCGACCCAAACCGCAGCGAGTTGAGAATGGCGATCGGGCGTGCTCCCATCGTGAAAATATCCCGCAGGATGCCTCCCACTCCCGTTGCCGCGCCCTGAAACGGCTCCACTGCCGAGGGGTGATTGTGTGACTCAATCTTGAAGGCAAGCTGCAAACCATCGCCCATATCTACCACTCCGGCATTCTCGCCGGGACCTACGAGAATGCGATCGCCCGTCGTCGGAAACTGCTTCAGCAAGGGACGCGAGTTCTTGTAGCAGCAATGTTCTGACCACATCACGCCAAACATACCCAGCTCGGCTTTGTTGGGATGGCGACCCAGACGACGGAAAATTTCTTCGTACTCGTCAGGCTTAATGCCTTCGGACGCAATTTCTTCGGGAGAAAAGGGAGCTTCAGAAAGAGCAGACATGGGTGCAGCGACAAAAAGGTTTGGCGTAATCACGACAAGCTCAATTCTATCGGTTTAGGCTGACTTGGCTAGAGCGATGATCTGCCCATGAGTCCCCTCTTCAAAATTCTGGCATTTGGAAGGGGCGCTCAGCGCCCCTTCCAAAAAAATTCATACATCAAACCAGCAACGCCAAAGTTCTCTGGTAGATTTAGAGGCATTCGGATCATTGGCTCCAGCTCACCTGGATGTTTCCATATGGATGTTTCCATTATTGGTGCCAGCGGCGACTGTGGTAGAGAGATTGTCACGCAGCTTCTGATTTCACGTGCCATTGCGCCCTCCGAGCGGCTGCAATTGGTGGGGCGATCGGGCGGGCGCAGTGCCCAAGTTTTGGCAGGTATTTGCAGCGATCTATCCGATGCCTATGCCGAAATGGCTCCTGAACTCGACGTGGCATTGCACCCTGAAGAGATTGTCGCCGACGTCATTGTCATGACCGCAGGAGCAACGATCGGCGGCACCGTCACCCGCCGCACCGAACTCGCCAAAGCGAATTTGGAAGTTTTTGAGCTGTATGCAAAAGCGATCGCCCAATACGGTCACGGGCATGAGGTGGTGATTATCGTCACGAACCCGGTTGAACTTGCCGTCGAGGTGTTTAGTCGCCATCTGGGCAGACAGCGCGTGGTGGGTATTGGGGCTTATTCGGATTCTCTGCGCTTTCGGAGAGAAATTGCTAACGATCTGGGAATTCGTCGTCAGCTCATTAAGGGCTTTGTGGTAGGAGAGCATGGCGACAATATGGTGCCTTTGTGGAGCAGCGTTCAGGTGCAGGGCATGGATACTGAAGAGCTAGCTGCGACCCTAAAACGACTGCGGCGAGGCTGTTCCGTCCTTAATTTCCCAGAGGATCTGAAGCGCGAAAGGCAGATAATTTTTGACTACCTGAGCCAAGGGCAGGTGGCAGCAGCGTATCAACATGTCGATCGCCTCTCTCCGGCTCTGCGGGTGGTGCTAAGACCCTACGTTACCCATATGTCTGGCGCAAAAACCATTTCTGCGACTGCCAACGTCACGGTGGATCTGGTGAAAACGCTGCTGGACGGTCGAGAAGTGGTTATTTCAGCTCAGGTACAGTTGAGCGGCGAATTTTACGGCATCCACACGCCCTTGGGAGTGCCGATCGTGCTGACACCTATGGGCTGGACGCAGGTTGTGCCCATTCAGCTCTGGGAAGAAGAGGTGCAAATGCTGAAGCTGATGGCGGCAGAGATGAGCCAGCGTCTGAAGGAGGATTTGGCATGAGTGAGCAGCGCTGGGTGTTTGTTGTCAAGGCGCTGGATCAGCCGGGAACCCTGACCGCTGCGGCTTTTGTCTTCTCCAACCGAGGCATTTCCCTAGAGGCGATCTTGGGCAGCGGCATTGCCTCCACTGCGATCGAAGAAGGTCGGCTAATCCTCAGCTTTCGCGCTACTGAACGCAAGCAAGAAATGCTGCTCCGGGCGCTAGAGCGCCTGTCGAGCGTGTTGCAGGTCACGAGCTACCTGTATGACGACCCGAAGCTGCGAACGATCGCCATTGCCAAGGTTTCTAGCCTACAGGATATTTCGTTTGACCCAGAGGAAGTCCAGGTGGAAACGATCGCCACTTCCCCCGATAGTTTGCGTCTGCTGCTGACTGGCAGCACGTTGGCAGTAGAGCAGGTCATTCAAACGCTACGGCAGGAGGCAGTGTTACAAGATCTCGTGACCGCTACGATCGCTCTGTAATTGTTTGTGTGTAATGGATCTCTTGCAGACTAAAGTTTCGGGATTAGGTTTGGTGGAGCTGTGCCTCACCAAACCTAATTGGCAAGAGGTGTGATTATTTGTGTGCAATTATTTGCGCGCAATTATTTATGCGTAATTATTCTGAATGACTCGTGCAACTATTTGTGATTTGTTTACAGCGCTTCAAAAAGGTTTCTTATGCGAATTTAAGATTTTTCACATCTTTCCCTAACCCGCCAATCGCCTCCTATCTTGGAAGGTGGCAACTTAGCCGGAGTCCCTGTCTTGACTATGGGCATATTCCTCAACCTTCTGCGATCGCTTCTCATCACTAGCATCCTCAGTTTTTTAGCGCCACTTTTATTTATCGGTACGATCCTATCTAGCCTGCTGGTTTTTAAGCATATTCCTCACTTAGAATCTATTAGCCAGATGGGGCTAAGTCAGCTTTTGAATTTTCTCACCGTATTCGGTACGGGCAGCGCCGTGCGAGGCTTGCTAATCATTAGCGGCGTTAGCAGTGTCGTCAGTATTTTGTTTGATACCTATACTTTTTATCGCTATCAGATTCTCCGCGACAGCTAGAGTGTTGCGCAGGGATACAATATGACATTTGATAGCCGACAACCTAGGTTATTTCTACGGTGAACAGATGGGTGATGTTCTAGACCTGTTGTTAATTTTTTTGAAAGGGGCGCTCCGCGCCCCTTTCAAAAAAATTAACAACACATTTGAAACCCTATCGAACAGATGTATAGTACGTGAGAGAGTATTGGGGGCTGCGCTAGGGCTTTAAGGTGGTAGAAGGATGGGTGCAGGTCATAAAGATTGCTTACGTAGAGATTGTTTATAGCGAGATCGTTTACGCGGCGACTACCCGTTCAGCGAATCGGTTTGTTGGATTAAAAGACTGGTGGATCACGATCGCCCTATTTCTATTGGCGATCGCGCTGGTTCGAATGTGGCGCAATCAGCGAAAATGCCAAAATGCCAATTTACAAAACCGGGCTGAAATTGCTCGACTAGAGCGTCTATCTCTAGAAAATCAGCAGCGACTCAACCGCATGATGGCATCTTTGCCCAGCTCTGTAGGGCAGGATGCTCTGTTTAATCGGATTCGGCAGGCGCTGGCGACCTCCTATGCCCGCACCCAAAATCGGTTGACTTCTCTGGAGGCGATCGATCTGGACTCGCTGCGGATTGATATTTCTCAGCTTCAGGCAGATTACGGCACTCTTCAAGAATCCTTGCAGGTGGTGTTTCAAGAATTGGATCGGTTGCAGATGTTGGAGCAATACATCGTCTATCTGCAATCCTACCAAGTGCCGCAAATTCAGCCCCCGGTTGAGGAACAGCCTTATATTTCTGAGCAGCCCTATCTTCCAGAACAGCTCTACATTTCAGAACAGCCTTCTTTAGAACAGCAGATTGAGGATTTGCGCATCCAGCTTGCCAACCTGCCTACGAATGAAGTCACGGATCTGAAAATCCGGCTGGATGCCCTTGAACGGACGCTAACTGATTTTGAAATTCAGCTAGCCTATCTCAATCAGCGCTTGAATGAGCCGATCGCCAAACCTTCCAGCACTTCAGATGAGATGCGGGTACTACAGGTTTTGAAGCAAAAAATTCAGGAACCAGAAGCTATTCTGCATCCCGATCAAAGTGTCGAGCTGCCGACGGGCATGGGGGTGGAAATGCGATTCATTAAGCTGATTAAGCGATCGGATGCGATCGCCCTCTGCGACAAGTTGACCCGAATGCCCGATCTGCAAGTTCCCGCAGCCACCATTTCTTGGGTACGTAGCCGCTTTGTGCTGGGGCTTCGCGGATTGGAAACGATCGTCTATCGCAATCGCCACGGCGGCACCGATCGATATATCTTGCTGCATGAGGCTATGAACTTAATTGACGACCTGATCCGCGAATTTGAAGCGAATCAATGGCGATCGATCGACAGCCTGTAGCTTAAAGAAGTAATTCTTGGGGTAGGGGCTTAGCATTGCTAAGCCCCTACCCCAGCTCGGTTGTACAGGTTATTTAATCCATGATCTTCAGTAGCTGCCTCCTCGCTCTGCTCTGGACAGAATGACCAGCGCTTTGTCGATTTCTCGAACCTTGATCGCTCTCAGGGCAATCAAAATGGCTTTGAGAGCTGCAACTTCATCTTCTGAAAGTGTAATCATCTGCAAAATTCCTTTGGGTGTGCGTCTTAAAAGTGGTGTATACACACCACATGATTCACAGTATACAGGAAAATTACAGGAGATCCTTCGGCACTCTGTATGGCAGCTAGACGGCAAGATCAGAAGCAGATCAAAATAACAGTGAATGAAGATGTCTATAGCCTATTAAAGCGTCTAGCAGGAATCAAAGAGTCCTCAATGAATAAAGTGATTGGTGAAGCGATCGATATCTATCTGGAATCTGACACCACGAGAGAACTAATCGATCGGCACAATCTGGAGGACTAAGAGCCTCGATCGCTTTTTACCTTGACTGCTTTTTACCTTGACTCGCACAATTCCTGGCGCAATCACTGGCATAACACCTGGCAAAATCCCCGGCACTACTACTGGCATAACACCTGGCATGATCACGGGCACTACTCAGCTTCTCGGCGTAATGGGCTACCCGATCGAGCATTCTCTATCGCCCGTCATGCACAACGCCGCGATCGCTGCACTCGGCATAGATTACGTTTATTTACCTTTGCTCGTGTCGCCTGAGAATTTGGCAGTGGCGGTCGCCGGATGTGGGGCGATCGGCTTGCAGGGCTTCAACGTCACCATTCCCCACAAGCAAGCCATCATCCCCTTGCTGTCAGAAGTCTCGGATCTGGCACAGGCGATCGGAGCTGTCAACACGGTGTACCGCACTGCCCAAGGCTGGGGGGGCACCAATACAGATGTGACTGGCTTTCTTGCGCCGCTGCTAGACTTCAAAAAAGGCAGATTAGAGGATGGCACCGCCGTGATTTTGGGCAACGGAGGTGCCGCTCGTGCCGTCGTTGCCGGATGCCAGCAGTTGAACTGTGCCCAGATTCAGGTGGTGGGGCGCAACAACGAAAAGCTCCAAGCCTTTCTGCAAAGCTGGGAAGCTCCCCTCAGTGCCAATTTGACTGTCCACACCTGGGACAAGCTATCTGCCCTACTTCCCCAAGCCGACCTTCTGGTCAATACCACCCCGATCGGTATGTATCCGCAGCTTGACGCATCGCCCCTGACCGCTGCTGAGATGGCAATGCTGCCTGCTGAGGCGATCGCCTATGACCTGATCTACCGACCTCGCCCTACGCTATTTCTACAGCAAGCTCAGGCTCAAGGCTGTATGACCTTGGACGGCTTAGAAATGCTGGTGCAGCAGGGCGCAGCCGCGCTATCACTATGGCTTCAGCAAGATCAGCGGCTTCAATCAGATTGGCGGCTTCAATCAGATCAGCAGCTTCAGCCGCAATCTGTTCCTGTAGAGATTATGCGGCGATCGCTCCTACAACAGTTGGGGTAACGATCGCGACTGGCGCAAAGCCATAATTATTTCAGCAACACGCTATAACTTAAGAACCCAGAACTCCAGATGAGCCATGACCTCCAATAAAGCTTCTTCATTCCGGCAGCGATCGCAAACCTTTCGGGACGAGCTAACCCAAATCCTGACCAGTGAATCATTTGCCTACGTGATCAAGCGGATTTTGCAGGCTGTACCCACGCTCTTGCTTGTTTCAGCCCTCAGCTTTTTCATTGCTCAGCTTGCTCCTGGAGACTTTTTAGACACCATTCGCCAAAAGCCAGAGGTTTCTCAAGAAACGATCAATGCTCTGGAACAGCAATATGGTCTAGATAAGCCTCTACTACAGCAATATTTTTTGTGGTTAAAGGAAATTGTTACCCAGGGCAACTTTGGCGTGAGTTTTGCCTATTCTCAGCGATCGGTGACTTCCCTGCTTTGGGAACGGATGGGTGCAACCCTGCTGCTGTCGCTGGCATCGCTGGTTATTACCTGGGCGATCGCTATTCCGCTGGGTATCTATAGTGCCGTTCATTACAACAAGTGGGGCGATCGGATTCTGCGGATATTCACTTACTTTGGTCAAGGTTTCCCCACGCTGATTACGGGTCTGCTGTTTCTGTTTTTTGCTCAGGTTACGTCACCCCTGTTTCCAGTGGGCGGCATGACGAGCATAGACCACGACGACTTCACCCCTTTGGGTAAAATCATCGATATCGGCTGGCACATGATTTTGCCGACTCTCGTACTCAGCATTACCGGATTTGCTGGCTTGCAGCGGCTAATGCGCGGCGAACTTCTGGACGTGCTGCGGCAAGATTATATCCAAACTGCACGCGCCAAAGGGCTGCCTGAGAATCGCGTCATCTACGTCCATGCGCTGCGGAATGCCGTTAATCCTTTGATTACCCTACTGGGCTTTGAGTTTGCAGGTCTGCTGAGCGGTGCTTTTATCACCGAAACCTTTTTTAATTGGCCTGGTCTGGGGCGACTTGTTCTCCAAGCGGTACAGGGTCAGGATTTGTACCTAACCATGGCAAGCCTAATGATGGGAGCTGTGATGCTCATTATCGGCAATCTCTTAGCAGATTTGGCGTTGAAGTTTGTTGACCCTCGCATCAGCCTGTCAAAAATAGATTAATTTTTGGGTTTCACTTAATTTCTCGGTAGTTCTCAAGTGGCAATGATTTTTTGCGGTGTGGGCCTCGCCACTTGAGAACTACCAATCTCTCAGTTGGATTAGCGCAGGTTTACTTTCTTAGTCGGTTCTCACATCCAAATTAGATCGGAGATCCTAACTCAAGCGGTATTTCGCAAATTAAGCGAACTTGCGACAATTAAAGAGAAGACAGAGAGGAAACACCCCCATGAAATTTTACGACTGGTTCCGTCAATCTATCCGCAATCCTAAGTACCGCTGGTGGATTCTGGGCGGTGCAGCTGTGTACCTGATCAGCCCGATCGATATTTCTCCCGATTTTATTCCCTTCATTGGGCAAATTGATGATGTTGTGGTCATGACCCTAGTGGTGTCCGAGATCTCACAAATGTTGCTCGATCGCGTCAAGGCGAACAAAGACAAAAAATCTGGAACGGTATCCGCTCAGGCAGCCAGCCCTGTCGATACTGCCGACTCCATCCCCGTTGATGTGAAAGCAGTGCAGATTGACTAGCGCGAGAGTTCTAGGAGCTGAGCATTGGCGTTGAAAAACTGCCGATCGATGCCCTGGATGACCAAGATCGTGGTGATGAGCGTAGCGATCGCCAGGATAAACATAATCAACATCTGATACAGCGCCGCATCAAGAGGGTTGATGCCGCCCAAAACCTGTCCGGTAAATGCGCCGGGTAGTGTCACGATGCCCACCACCGTCATGGTGTTGAGGGTTGGAATCAGCCCTGTTCTGATGGCATCTTTGCGGTAAAGTTCGGTGGCTTGTCGAGGTGTGGCTCCGAGGCTGAGGTGAGTCTCTAGCTCAAGCTGGTTAGCCTTGAGCGTACTAACAAACCGATCGCCCGCAACAGCTGCCGCGTTCATGGTGTTGCCCAATAGAATTCCGGCTAGCGGAACTAAGTACTGTGGTTCATACCAAGGGCTAGGTTGCAGCACTAGCAGCGTCACGTAAGCTAAGGTAAACGCGGTGCTAATCAACACCGAGCCACCCACGATCGGCAGCAGGTTCGGGATTTTCTTGCTGATGCGATTGCGCGCCACGATGGTAGCGATCGCCAGCATTATCACCAAAATGCCCAGCACTGCCCAAGGGTTATTCAGGGCAAAAATGATTTCTAGAACATAGCCCACAACGAGAAGCTGAAGTACCGTCCGCCCGGTGGCAATCGCTAAACCTTTCTCCAGCCCTAGCTTTTGCCATGCCGAGAGGGCGATCGCTATCACCATTAGCCCCAGCGCCAGCCCAACTCTCACCAAATCTAGCTCAATCAGTTCGTTCAAGCCCCTGAACTCCTAAAGCTTTAGCACTGCCATGAATGCCTCTTGCGGTACATCTACTGTGCCGATCGCCTTCAGTCTTTTCTTGCCTTTCGCCTGCTTCTGCAACAGCTTTTTCTTCCGAGAAATGTCGCCGCCGTAGCATTTTGCCAGCACGTCTTTCCGCAATGCCGGGATATGCTCACTGGCAATGATTCTGCTGCCAATCGTCGCCTGAAGCGGAATCTTAAACTGGTGGCGGGGAATCAGTTCCTTCAGCTTTTCCACCAACGCCTTGCCCACATGGTAAGCCTTGTCGCGATGCACGATCGTCGCTAGGGGATCAACCGGATCGCCATTAATCATTACGTCTAGCTTCACTAGAGGATTTTCGCGATAGCCGATTAAGTGATACTCCATGCTGGCATAGCCCCGCGAGCGAGATTTCATCTGATCGAAAAAGTCCGTCACTACCTCCGCTAGCGGCATCTCGTAGGTCAGGGTCGTGCGCCCCTGAGTGAGATACTTCATGTCGGTGAATACGCCGCGCCGAGTTTGGCTTAATTCCATTAGCGCCCCAACATATTCTTCGGGAGTAATCATGTCTACCTTGACATAAGGCTCCTCAATCTTCTCGCGTTGCTGCGGGTCAGGCAGCATACTGGGGTTGTCGATCATCACCTCTTCGCCGTTAATTTTGGTGACTTTGTAGATCACGGAGGGTGCTGTCGTGATCAAGTCCAGGTCATATTCCCGCTCTAGGCGCTCTTGGACAATTTCCATGTGCAGCAGCCCCAAAAAGCCGCAGCGGAAGCCAAATCCCATGGCGCTAGAGGTTTCTGGCTCATACTGCAATGCCGCATCGTTGAGACGAAGTTTCTCCAAGGCCTCCCGCAGATCTTCAAACTGATCGGCATCGGTAGGAAACAAGCCACAAAACACCATAGGCTTGGCTTCGGTATAGCCTGGAAGCGCAGCTTTTGCCGGAGCTGCCGAGAGGGTAATAGTATCACCCACGCGGGCATCTTCTACAGACTTGATGGCAGCAGCTAGGTAGCCCACTTCGCCAGCGTGCAGAGAGTCCACCTGAATTTGGTTGGGGGAGAGGATGCCCAACTCGTCAATCTGATATTCCTTGTGGGAAACCATGAAGCGGACGCGATCGCCCTTCTTCACTACGCCATCCATCACCCGAAAGTAGACGATGACTCCCCGGTAGGCATCGTAATAGCTGTCAAAGATCAGCGCCCGCAGCGGCTCGTCTACTGTATCTTGCGGCGGCGGCACCTTCTCAACGATCGACTCCAAAATGTCGGTAATGCCGATGCCTTCTTTTGCCGAAGCCTGAATCGCATCGCTGCAATCTAACCCAATAATTTCCTCAATTTCGCCCGCCACCCGGTCTGGCTCCGCGCCAGGTAGATCAATTTTATTGAGAACGGGGATAATTTCTAGGTTGTTCTCTAGCGCTAGATAGACGTTGGCTAAGGTCTGTGCCTCTACGCCCTGGGAGGCATCCACGACCAGCAATGCCCCTTCACAAGCAGCCAAAGAACGAGACACCTCATAGGAAAAATCCACGTGTCCCGGCGTATCGATCAGGTTCAAGACATACTGCTGACCGTCTTTGGCGGTATAGTTCATCCGGGCAGCCTGGAGCTTAATGGTAATGCCCCGCTCTCGTTCCAAATCCATGTTGTCGAGCAGCTGCTCCTTCATCTCGCGGGCGCTGACGGTTCCGGTGGTTTGAAGCAGGCGATCGGCGAGAGTAGACTTGCCGTGATCAATATGGGCAATAATCGAGAAGTTGCGAATTCGAGAGACAGGTGCGTCAGTCATAGAGCGGCGTCAATCAGAGAAAGATAAACGGGTGTCAAAAAGTTAAGCGGAGCTAGATTTTAATGAGAAGTTAGTAATAAAAAGTCAGACCACGCAAAGCTACTTAACGTATTGTAATCCTTCTCTAGCGGTCGCGTCTGTTTGCGGCGCAGCGTTTGTGTCCTGCCCATGAATACTTTAAGCTCTCGCTGTATCCTAATTCCTAATGGGTATATCTCGCCTACCATTAGTAAAAGTCCAATAGAGTTTAATGAATGCATAGGGACAATTGAACTTAGTGAGTATGGGAACTGAGTATAAAAACTTAGTAAGCATATTTGCAATGAGCATCAGACTTAACGAGTCTATTTTTTGCCCTCCGCCCTATCGTTGAGAAATCTGCCATGAATGATCCCGTTGTTGAGTCTCAGTCCTCTGTCCAATCAGCTACCGATAAGGTCAGCGTCTCTGATAAGGTCAGCGTCTCCATTGAGATGGACGCTGAACTATTCGAGCAAATCAACCATCTCACAAATAATCCCAGTAAAGTGATTGAAGTTGCCGTGCGGCAATGGCTGGGCGGTGGGCGACGAGATGATGACTTAACTCGAACTCTTCGTCGAAACCCTCCTGTTCCACCCAAAGGAGAGTGGAATGATTAATTTAGAAGATTACGTGAAGTTTGCGTGAGATCATCTGATCAGATGATCTCAGGTGTTTTCCCCTCTAGATTGATGGTTCCTCGCTGAATGTGCGGTTTCTCGATGTGGGCTATTTACGGACGCTTGCTTATAGGCAATTGTTTACAGACAATTGTTTGCAGACCATGCTCATCCGGGAAGTCTATATCTGAATCTCTGAATTTTAGTTCAACCAAAGTTCAGCGTTTGGGCACCTACAGGCTGCATCTGCTCCGGTAAACCTGGGAAAGTGCTTCAACTCTTCATCTTGTAGTTTGCAATTCTACGCTGATGACTTTGCCTAGCGATCGTCCATTTTCAACTGAGACAGCGACCGTCGCGCCCCAAGGCTTCGGTGAGTTTCGGTCGGTTCCCAGAGCTGATCTGGTCTTTACGCAGGACGGAGCGGGTCAATACCTATCCTTCTACTGGCGAGAAGCAGAACGCTATGCGCTAAACCCAATTGGATTGGTCTGCCGTCCGATGAAGGAGACGTTTGCCCCGGTGGCGATCGCTCCATACCTAAAGTGGGTGCATCAGGTGTTGGATTATTTAATCCCCATCCGGTTTGAGTACCCGTTTGAGTATGCTGGCAAGTACCTGATCTTTGACCTGACGATCAGCCCTGTTTTGATGCCCCACGGAACTGCCACAACTGCCGTAGCTATGGGACAGTTTTTGGGGAGTGCCAGCCGAGAAAAAGCGTTGGAAATGGTGAACACGCTGGTGCATTCCAGTATTTTCCCGCGTGCCGATCGCTACCACAAGCGGCTAACCCAGGTGGTCTGGAACATCCGCCGCAGCCTTGACTTAAAAACCATCTGGCAGCAGACGGTCGATGAACTGGGAGAAGCTTTGGGGGTGAGCCGCTGTCTGATTTTTCCCTACAAGCCGTCCAGCACTCAGTTAAGGGCAGTGGCAGAGTTTCATCAGCCTTCCTTGGAGTCGTTGTCGGATCTGGAGCTGACTGTTGCTGAAGAAACCTATGTGGGTCAGGCGTTGCTTACCCTAAAGCCCGTGATTGTCTCCGATCGCGCGGTGTTGGAGCCTGTCTTTGGGTGTGAGTTAAAGCCCGCTGCCGAGGAGAGAAGGATTGCCGAGGAGAGAAGGACGGGAACGCCGTCCATTTTGGCGATCGCCACCTGCTACCAGGATCAGCCCAACGGGCTAATTATTCTGTACCAAGCCGACCCGGCACGCATCTGGAGCGATGTAGAAATTGACCTGCTGCGAGAAATTGCTGAGCAGGTGGGCACGGGCGTTGCTCACGCCACTCTACTGGAAGAGAGCCGCAGCTTAGCGGGAGAATTGCAGCGCGTCAACGATAGCCTGATGCAGCAGCATCAGGAGCTAGAAGAAGCCCGTCGTCTTGCCGAAGCCGCCTCTCGCCTCAAGAGCGATTTTCTGGCGAACACGTCTCACGAGCTGCGTACTCCGCTTAACGGCATGATTGGCTTCCTCAAGCTGATCATGGATGGCATGGTCGATGATCCAGAGGAGCAAAGCCAGTTTATCGAAGAAGCCCATGGATCAGCGATTCATCTGCTCCATCTCATTAACGATATTTTGGACATTGCCAAAATTGAAGCGGGCAAGATGCAGCTTGAGCTGAATCCAGTCAAGCTAGATGATTTGATGACGGCTGTTGAGAACTTTACTCGCCCTCAGGCTCGGCAAAAAAATCTCAGCTTTGAGATTCGCACGCCTGAAACCCACGACGAGGTGATTTTGTATGGCAACTACCAGCGCTTGCTGCAAGTCATGTTTAATCTAGTCGTGAACGCCATTAAGTTTACGCATCAAGGCAATATCACAATTACTGCTGAGGTGATTCCGGGCAAGATCGTGGTGCAGAACGAGGAAATGCCAGGAATCGTGAAAATCAGCGTTGCCGATACGGGCATCGGCGTGTCTTTGGAAAAGCAGGATAAATTGTTTCAGTCCTTTAGCCAAGTCGATGGATCGCGCACGCGCCAGTATGGTGGCACGGGCTTAGGATTAGCCATTTCTCAGAAGCTGGTGGAAGACATGGGGGGAGTCGTGAATTTCATTAGTCTAGGGGAAGGACTTTGTTGTGTCGCGGCACACAACAAGGAATTCAACCAGACTCAAGCGCAAAGCGCTGTAAATGACTCTAGGATATTCAGAATATCTAGGTAAGCTGAACATGATTGAGGTTTTAGCCGTTCTTTCTCT
>JAHHHD010000034.1 GCA_019359505.1 Drouetiella hepatica Uher 2000/2452
TTGTTGTGTCGCGGCACACAACAAGGAATTCAACCAGACTCAAGCGCAAAGCGCTGTAAATGACTCTAGGATATTCAGAATATCTAGGTAAGCTGAACATGATTGAGGTTTTAGCCGTTCTTTCTCTATCCGCTGCTGCCGGGATGAGGATTGCGCTGCCTCTGCTGCTGATTGGCTTGCTGTATAGCGATCGCCTCTGGGCAAACGTGCCGCTACTCTCGGCGCTACCACCGCCTCTGGTGCTGGGTATGTTGGTGGGCTGGTCGCTGGTCGAGCTATTGCTCTCTAAAGAGCGACTAGGGCAGCGCTGGCTGCAAAGTATTGGGCTGTTGTTTAGCCCGTTTGTAGGGGCAATTGTGGGGATAACGATCGCTCGAACGGCTCAGCTTGAGGGCTGGATGAGCATCATATTAGGCATTCTGGGGAGCTTGGTGGCGCTTGTCATTCATTTGGTACAGGTGGGCTGGTTCTATCGCCTCAAGTCTGTTCCTCTCTGGGTCGCCTTTGTTCAGGATTTTCTTTGCGTGGCGCTGGTGCTTTTGGCGTTTGATGCGCCGAGACAGGGCGGACTGATCGTGCTGCTGCTGCTGTGGCTAGCCATTCGTAGCTCTACCGCATGGCGGCGCTGGTATCGGCAGCAGGCGGGTAAAGGCCAGAAAAATCCACGCCGCCATAAGCAAGATCCGGATTGATAGCTAGTAACAGATTACTAAGGGTAGATCAGGTCGGAAATCTATTTTCTGCCCCTGTGTTTCTTGGTCAAAACCCAGCTCTACAGAGTAATCTACTCCTGTACGAAGGCTGAGCTGACGGGTGTCAAGTACCGCTTGAAGCTCAGGGGAAGGGATTGTATGAGGAGACACAAACTCTACACGAGTAATTTCTCGGAGTCCTAAAGGATGGTTGATGGGCTGTGCTTTCTCAGCCGAGAAGTGATCGGGACGCTGACCAAACGGAGTCTGAAACAGCATGGGTTCAGTTAACAAGGAAAAGGAATTAGTTCCTACAGCGATACTCAGGGTTTTGGGGAGATAAGGCGGACGATAAGCCCAGCTAGAAAAAGCAATGCTGGCGTCGGTGGAACGTAGGCAAAATCCAAAGGGACAAGCTCCCTGCTGTCGATCGCGCCATCGTTCCCAAAGATGAGTTGGGTTAATCAGATCAGACTTAGCTTCTTCAGGACTATGAACCCAGAGTAGCTCTAGCTTGGCGTTGTGGAAGAAAAAGCGGCGATTTGCTGTTCCTTGCCCTGGATGAGTGCTGGATGATCCCTCCCTCAAGCCAAGTGAGACTAGATGATCTGCTGCGTTAGCTCCAACATCAGTGCAGATGAAGAGATGGTCGAATTCAAATGCCATAGTTTTGTTTAGGGTAGTGGTATTGAGGTAATGATTTTTTGTTGTGGGGGCTTTGCCCCCACAACAAAAAATCATTACTTTTTGAGGACTACCTTATCTAGCGCCCATGTCATAATTTTGGGGATCTTGCTCAGTTTTCTGGGCGTTCTGTTGTGACTTTGACCTAGATGACTCATTCTCCCCCTCCCTCTCGATCGGAAGCGATCGCCTCCCGTACCCAGCGAATGCAGCGATTGCGGCGGCTAGGTCGGACGCTAGATAGCGCGATCGGCATTCCAGGCACTAAGTTTCGGATTGGGCTTGACCCGATTATCGGCTTGATTCCGGGGGGTGGCGATACGGTGGGGCTGATTCTCTCGTCGTTTATTGTGCTGGAAGGGGCGAGGATGGGAGCCTCTAAGTCTACGCTCAGCACCATGGCGTTTAACATTTTGCTGGAGACGATCGCCGGAACGGTGCCTGTAGTGGGTGACATTTTTGACGTCACCTGGAAATCGAATATTCGGAACATTGAGCTTCTAGAGGAACATCTGAAGATTGCCAGAGCTGAGCAGAAGTCTAATCGCTGGTTTGCGCTGCTGCTGATTGCAGGATTGGCGATCGTCTTTGTTGCCTGTATTGCGGTGTCTTTTTATCTGCTGCGGTGGCTGTTTCACCTGATTCAGAGCGGAGGTGCTTAGCCGAGAAGTCTGGATTATCTCTCACTGAGCCGTCATTCCCCCATCTGCCGCAATAATTGACCCAGTCAAAAACGAGGCTTCATCTGAAGCCAGGAACAACGCTAGGTGAGCAATTTCGCGGGGTTGCCCCGGACGACCGATCGGCTGGAAAGAATCGATCGTGTCATAGACTTTTTGCAAGCCCCCCAGCATCTCAGCATGGGCATAGTTAATCGGCGTATCGACCCAGCCTGGACAAATGGCATTGCAGCGAATGCCCTGCTTGGCATAGTCTAGCGCTACCCCTTTGGTCAGCATGACGATCGCCCCTTTGGAAGCAGAGTACACTGCCAGAAAAGGTTCTGAGACCAATCCGTTGACGCTGGACATGTTGACGATCGATCCACCGCCCTGCTTCAGCATGTGGGGAATAGCTGCCCGACAGCCGTAGATCACCCCTTTGACATTGACGTTCAAAGTCTGATCAATTACGGCATTAGAAACTTCGTGCAGCACTCCTGGAAGATTGACTCCAGCATTGTTCACCAGCACGTTAATCTGCCCGTACAGCTCGACGCAGCGGGCTACGAACTGGTCAACCTGCTGAGAGTCGCTGACATCTGCCGTAAATGTATCGGCGGTTCCGCCAGATTTGTGAATCCCGTCCGCCGTTTCTGCGGCAGCCTTGCCGTTGCGATCGACACAGAGGACTTTGCCACCCTCTTCCGCTAGACGTTCAGCGATCGCTTTGCCAATCCCGGAACCTGCGCCTGTCACTACACAAGCTTTGCCTTCTACCCTTGCCATATCGTAGTTACTCGTCAGGGGCTACCTACAACCTAGCCGCATTTTGTCGGATCACTGTTCGGATCACTTTACCCATCAAACATTTGTGCTTTAGGGTAAGGACGCAATGTGGTGTGCCCCTACCCTAAAGCGGGTTGTTTGCTAGCCTACTAGCTCCTTGACTTTTGCCATGATGCCCGCTGGATCAATGCCCTGGTAAGGGAACTGCTCCCACAGACCGCCGCAGCCTTCCTTGTGGGTGCCCAAGTAGGCAAACTTAGGAGTGTAGCCGCGCTCCAGCAGCCAGGAACCAAAGCGACTGCCCAAGCCTGTCTTGCGGTTAAAGGATTCTGCCGTCAGCACGAAAGGAGCCTTGCCGATTTTTGCCATCATCTCTTCATCGACAACGTTTAGGGTTGCCTTGTTGATCAGACCGACATCAATGCCTTCCTGCTTCAGGCGCTCGACAGCATCGAGGGCACGATACAGGGTTTCCCCAAAGGTGACAATGTAGCCAGCCGTGCCTTCCCGCACCACTTCGTCTTTGCCGGGGGTAAATTTGTAGCCGCCGCCATAGAGATCGTTGCCGCTGGCATCAAGGATGTTGGGCGTGGTCGATCGGGTAGAGAAGATGAACCGCAGCCCCGGATCATTGAAGACCGCCTGGACACAGGCTGTCATTTGTGCTGCATCTGCCGGGAAGTAAAGGCGGGTGGCGTAGCCATCGTCTAACCCATTGTCGGCAAACATATTGTTGATGCCAAAATGGCAGGTATTGTCTGCCATGTCATCAATGCCAGAGTGGGAAAAGTGGCAGAGCAGATTGGAAAAGTTGAGCCGCGCCATGGTGATTTCGGAAATGCACATTTCCAGGAAAGCGCTAAAGGTGGCAAAGATGCCCTGCTTGCCTTCCGCCATGCCAAAGCCTGCCGCCGCTGAGATATTGCCCCGCTCCATGATGCCGGAGCTGATGAAGATTTCGGGATATGCCGCGTGAATCTTGTTCAGACCGCAGGAGCCTTCTAGATCGCTGTCGATACAGACGACTTTCGCCTTACGATCTTCAGCCGTCATGCCTTCTAGGATGGAAACAACTGCCTGTCCAAACACGTTGCGATTCGAGCCGCGATTGGTGCCCGAACCCAGGTAGGTGTAGTCATGCTTGTTCTTGGGGATTTCTTTCAGCACGGTAACGGCTTCGGTATAGCCCCGCTTTTCGAGATAGGCGATCGCTTTATCCAGCGGAATCACGTCATGCCCGTGGGTGGTGCCTTCCAGACCCTCAATGCCGACGCACATTTTGCGCTTGTTGACCAGGGCGATCGGGCCGGGGGTGGTGACAGCTTCGCACATGCGGCGATAGAGATCGTCAATATCTTCAGCATCACCTTCGTTGACGGTTAAGCCGTGACCTGTGAGGGTTTTGGTGACGGTGTAACCCGGCATATAGTCGGAGGGATGTCCGGCGATCGTCACGTCATTATCATCAATCAGCAGCTTGACGTTGAGGTTGTGCGACACCGCTAGACGGGCGGCTTCGGCATCGTCGCCTTCTTGCTGAGAGCCATCTGAACCGAGGCAGAACACCACTTTGTCAGGGTTCGCCATCGCCACACCGTTGACGTAGGGCCACATATGCCCCAAGCGACCGGAGCTAAACTTGACACCGGGCGTTAGCCCCAGCTCAGGATGTCCGGGCAGACCCGCATGGGCTTCGCGGTAGTGCAGCAGCTTCTCAGCAGGAAGTTCACCATGCAGCACCGCCATCAGGTATTGTGTGCCTACCCGATGTCCAGCTTCGTCAAAAAAGATGGGGACAAACTTGTCGGGCGCTCCTCGAAAGAAGGCATCCATGATCACCACTTCGGGCACGGTGTCATAAGGGCCACCCGTGTGTCCGCCCACGCCTCTAGCGGCTCCGGTGGCGGTAAAAAAGACGATCGCATCTCGACAAAGCTGGATATTGGCTTTGAGTGCGTCTCGTTCGTCGGGCGTAAGGGTGGGCTGAGCGGGATCAAGCGCAAGGGGCTTATAGGCTTCCAGATCGATCGGAAAGCTGGGAGTAGGCATACTTAAAGTCCTGAGTGGGTCAGTGCGAGGAAGGCAGACAATGGGAACTAACGTAACCTAGTCTACGCTGATAGTAGTAACGACCTGACCACAATGCAAGCTTTAATCAATCGCAGGATATCCGTTGCGCAACTCCAATTAGCCCTTAATTAGCTCTTGCTTAATTGGGCAGACTGTTCTGAATCCGAACTTGGGGGAAGACCCCCAAACCCCCTGTCAGGGGACGGCTGCGTCCCCCGACACCCCCTCCAGATCGGGTGCCAGTCGGAGAGAGAGGGCGCTTTGCATTGGATGAGACTCAGGTAGGTTTATTGGGTAGGCTGTCTTGTAGGATGCGTTACGCTGCGCTAAACGCAAAGACTCGTCAGTGGAGTTGCAAAACTTGCCGATGAGCCTTCAAGACTCATGAATGAGATTCAAAGACTTGTGGGAGAGACACAGAAACTCGTCAACGGGATTCAAAGACTTGACTAAGAAGTTTAGAGGCTTGTAAGAGGGGTGCAGAGACTCGCGGGAGAGGTGCAAGAACTCATTGATGAGAGTCTAGAACTCGTGGGAGAAGAGTAAAGACTCGCCAGAGAGATAATATTTCTCGCCGATGGGTTCTCGATGCCGATCGGCGAGAGAATGGCAAGATTAGGATACAGAGACTTCTTTGGCGGCTTTGGAACGGGAGGCTTTGAAGCGATCGCCCAACTGATCGGCAATGGCTTTTAGTCCCGGTGTTTTTTTGGCGGCAGTTTTCACATAGTCGTAGACGGTGAGGCTACTGTTCATGGCTTCGCTGCTAACCGCCATCAGGGTGTCGTCTACTTTTTCGGTGAGCTGTTGCAGCCTGAAATGAACTTCGGTCAAAGTCGTGGCAAGGTGGTAGTCACTCCTGAACTCGTCCAGGTCGAAGCTGGCGGGCAGGATGTCGGGATTGGCTTGGGCAGCGGTGAGGCTATTGCTGACGAAAGCGAGGCTTTTGTTGCCCATCTTAAAAAGCTTGCGGCGTTCTTCGACGGTGAGATGAACCAGAAAGGGAAGTTTTGTTTCGATCGTTTCCAGGGCGGCTTGGATGTCCTGAAGATCGGTTTCCGTGAGCTGGGCGGAGATGTTTTGGTATGACATAGAGTGAAAGTTCTTTTTTGTAGATGCAACTTGTTCGCCTACACCGAAATGCAGACGATTACGTAGTTTGAGAATTCCCAGTTGGGGATGCGATCGCACTTCATCACCCGCGTGATTTGTAGCTAAAAGCTGAGAACGAAACAGTTTGCAGACCTTTGAGCACCATTCGGTAAAATGAAGACGAAGTGCCGCTTTAGGTTCATGCATGACCGCCAGCCCGGATTTTTGGAAAAAGCTGTATACCGCCTTTGATCCGTTTCGACCGCTGCCCGCCAATGATCCGGCATGGGTGGATTGTGCCTCGGTGCGGGGTGAGGAAGATATTTTGGCGGGGCTGGGGCTGGAGATTGCCCGATCGGAGAAAGTCACCTGTCAGCTTTACGCCGGACATCGGGGCGCGGGCAAATCTACCGAGCTATTGCGACTCCAGGATGACTTGCAGCGCCAGGGCTTTCGGGTGGTCTATTTTGCCGCCGATGATGGCGATCTGGAGCCAGAGAATACCGAATACAGTGACATCTTGCTGGCTTGTGCCCGACAGTTGATTAGCAAACTGCGATCGCAGCCCGGTCAAGACACCCAGTTTCGAGAGTGGGTGAATCGCCTGCTGCGAGATCTGCGGGAGCTGGGGGTGACGGAGCTATCGTTGGATGAGTTAAGCTACGAGACTCCAGAAACTCCGCTGGGCAAAGTCTCGACCACGATCAAAACCAATGTCAGCAAGCAGCAGGTGATTCGCCGCCAGGTGGAGCAACAGGCAGAGTCTTTGATTGACATTTTGAATGAATTTATTGGCAAGGCGCTAGGCGATCGCAAGCCGCAAGATCTCGTGCTGATGGTGGATAACCTCGATCGGATCATTGAACGCTATGAGGGTGAGAATCAGCAGAGCAATTATGAGCAAATCTTTGTCAATCACAGCGATCAGCTTCGGGCGCTCAACTGCCATGTGATTTACACCGTGCCAATTTCCCTGGCTTATTCGGTGCATCTGACGGCAATGGAGGAGCGCTATAAGCCTGTAGAGGTGCTGCCGATGATTATGCTGAAAACGCCAGAGGGAGAGATCAGCGAAGCGGGGATGGCAAAGCTAAAGGAATTGATTCGTCAGCGGTTTCGGTTTGCTCAATCGGGGGTAGAACTGGAGGCAGCATTTGAGTCAGGGGAAGCGCTGGATAAGCTGTGTGAAATGAGCGGTGGTCATGTCCGCAACTTAATGAATTTGATGAAGGCGGCATTGCAGAATACGCGAGAGCTGCCGATTTCGACGCGATCGGTGCAGCGGGCAATTTCGGAGCTGCGGGATACCTACCGCAAGGTGATTGATGGTCATGAGTGGGAAGCGTTGGTGCGGGTGTCTCAAGAGAAGCTGATTACTGAGAATGACGATCTATTTCGCAGCCTGCTGTTTCGCCGCTGCATTTTGGAATATCGCTACATTGATGCCGAAGGCGAGGTGCAGGTTTGGCATGATGTGCATCCGCTGGTGCGGGGATTGGATGGGTTTAAGCGGGCGTTAGATCGGTATGAGCGCGGTGCTAGCAGCAGGAGCGAGTGATATGGTGGCACCCGGAGAGATCGATTGGGATACCGATGTGGTGGCTGATCTGGCAGAGTCCTATGAATCTCTGGTGCGATCGCTCCAGCGCACAGAAGGGTTTAGCCTCTTTTTCGTCCGCTGTGTACCGGGCGATCAGGCAGATTTGGTGCAGCTGCTCCAGGCAGATTTGCCAAATCTGCATATGCAAAGGCTGGAGCTAACGGAAGAGTTGGTCGATGGCAACCTCTACCAACGGGTGACGACCTTGCCGGATGTTGCAGAAATTGATGTGCTGTTTATTTCTGGGTTGGAAAAGTCCTTCGATCCCTATGTCAAATCGGGGTATGGCGGGCAGGGCGACTACTACAAGCGCGACACCGTGCCGCGCGTACTAGGGCATCTGAACTTGCAGCGAGAGCGCTTTCGGGATGATTTTCCATTTTGTTTTGTCTTCTTTTTGTCTGCTTTTGGCATCAAATACATTGCGCGTCGTGCCCCCGATTTCTTCGACTGGCGATCGGGCATCTTTGAGTTTATCCCCGATGCTGAAACCGTCCGCAAACTGACGCAAGAGCTCTACGGAGATTATCGGGAGTATTTGACCTGGAGCCACTCGCAACGAATGGATTGCATCCGCGATATCCAAGGCATTCTAGAGGAAGATCAGCAGACTCCAGATCAGCAAGCCAGCTTGTGGTGGGAAAAAGGCAATATCTTGGCTGCCGATCAGAACTATGAAGCGGCGATCGCCAGCTATGACAGAGCGGTGGAAGTCAAACTGGACTATCACGAAGCATGGTACAACCGGGGGATTCTGCTGGATAACTTAGGGCGCTATGAGGAGGCGATCACCAGCTATGACAAAGCGGTGGAAATCAAACCGGACAAACACAAAGCGTGGAACAACCGGGGCATTTCACTGAATAACTTAGGGCGCTATGAGGAGGCGATCGCCAGCTATGACAAAGCGGTGGAAATCAAACCGGACTATCACGAAGCATGGTACAACCGGGGCATTTCACTGGATGACCTAGGGCGCTATGAGGAGGCGATCGCCAGCTATGATAAAGCGGTGGAAGTCAAACCGGACTATCACGAAGCATGGTACAACCGGGGAATTTTACTGAATGACTTAGGACACTATGGGGAGGCGATTGCCAGCTATGACAAAGCGGTGGAAATCAAACCGGACAAACACGAAGCATGGAACAACCGGGGTATTTCACTGAAGAATTTAGGGCGCTATGAAGAAGCGATCGCCAGCTATGACAAAGCGGTGGAAGTCAAACCGGACTATCATGAAGCGTGGAATAACCGGGGCATTTCACTGAAGAATTTAGGGCGCTATGAAGAAGCGATCGCCAGCTATGACAAAGCGGTGGAAGTCAAACCGGACAAACACGAAGCGTGGAACAACCGGGGCAGTTCACTAGCTAACTTAGGGCGCTATGAAGAAGCGATCGCTAGCTATGAAAAAGCCCTGGAATTTAAACCAGACTATTATCGCGCTTGGGATAATCGAGGCGATGTGTTGAAGGATTTGGAGCGCTATGAGGAGGCGATCGCCAGCTATGACAGGGCGATCGAAATCAATCCTGAGTATCAGTTCCCTTGGGAAAGTCGTGGTTTTGCGCTGATGCAGTTGATGCAGTTTGAGGCAGCGCACGAGAGTTTCGATCGGGCAATTTTTCTCAAGCCAGATGATGCCACGGCGCACTACAACAAAGCTTGCTGCTATGGATTGCAGAAGAACATTGATTTAGCGATCGAAACTCTGCAATATGCTATCACTCTGGATTCTGAGAATCGTGAATTGGCAAAAACAGACTCAGATTTTGATGGCATTCGAGAGAGCGATCGATTTCGGGAATTGATTGATGACTAGGGTGTGGGGCGATCTCCTCATAAATCGTGAAGCGCTGAAAACCAACTGCTAAAATATGCATCAGATGGTGTAATGCAACGACCTTTAATGCCTACTGCTGACCAACTAGCGAGTTTGTATCGTATTAGCTATCAACTGACGTTTGCGATGCTTCAACCCATACATTTAATTTGCGTTGATATGCGAACCCAAAATGTGTATGTTCTCGCTGGGTACGACGAAGAGCTTGAGTTCTAAATTCTGCCTGACGGAGCGTTATCTGATGAGCCAAACTGATTACGATGCAATGTCTGATGCTAAATTGAAGCAATACTTTCTCAAGCACCGTGGGGATTACGCTGCTTTTCAAGCACATTTAGACCGAATGAACCAACGTCCCTGTCGGATCATTGCCAGTCCTAATGACTCAGATTTTGACGAGAAAGTGCAAGCTGCAATTCGACAGAAGCTAGAAGCTGCCAGAATCCGAAACAGTCAGCATGGCGACTAGAACCGTAACTTACCCTTTGAGCGAGTTTTTTACCCGTAACCCAGCGATCGCCCAACAGACTCAGATTTTGATGACATTCGAGAGCGCGATCGATCTCAGGCGGTTGACCACAGATCTTCTGGTTTATGCTGAGCAACTGGCTCTCATATCGGTAAAGCCCGAACTCGAAAGGCATTATCGCTCACTGAAATTATTGCTCCCACTGCTAATGCCTCTGCACATTGCAGCAAAATCACCGCCAGCCGTTCATTGATAATCTGCGATCGCTCATCACTCAGACGAAACAAAATCACGCTAGGAAATGGTTCTTAGTTAATTGCCAGCTCAGCCAGAAACCTTATCAGGCAGTGAGCACCGAAAACCCATAAATCCGCTCATTCGCTAGCCAAGCCGCATACTTGAGCGACTGCTGAATATCCTCTGGCTCTAGGTCAGGGTACTCTGCCATCATTTCCGCCGGGGACATACCATTTGCAACCAAATTCAGCAGGAGAGATACTGGAATTCGCATTCCACGAATACAGGCTTGCCCGCCCATGATGTCCTGACTAAACGTGATTCGGTCAAACAGCGTTCTCATGATTTATCCTCCAGTGGCTCTGGTGGGCTAATATCCTGACCGATCCTCTAGCCGTCTTCCTGAAGGATCGGCAAAGCCTAGAAAAGGGTCTACCGCAATTCTTAAAACTGCTTCAAGAAGCGGAGATCGCTAGCATATAGCCGCCGAATGTCGTCAATTTGGTGCAGCACCATGGCAAATCTCTCTACCCCAAACCCGGCAGCGAATCCCGTATAAACTTCAGGGTCGTAGCCAACGGCTTTGAGGACATTAGGATCGACCATGCCGCAGCCCAAGACTTCTAACCAGCGACCGCGCCACATGACATCAACCTCAGCGGAGGGTTCGGTGAAGGGAAAGAAGCTAGGGCGAAAGCGGATTTCGATCTCGCCAAACATAGCTTCCAGGAAAATTTTGATGGTGCCGCGTAGGTCGTTAAAGGTCAACCCTTCATCGATCGCCAGAATTTCGATCTGGTGAAAGACGGCGGCGTGGGTCGCATCGACGGTATCACGGCGGTAGCAGCGTCCGGGTGCGGCGATCCGGATAGGCGGGTCGTTGTTCTCCATATAGCGGATCTGCACAGAGGACGTGTGGGTGCGGAGCAGGTTGCCATCTGGCAGGTAGAAGGTGTCCTGCATATCTCGCGCCGGATGGTCGGGGGGCGTATTCAGCGCCTCAAAGTTGTAGTAGTCTGTCTCCATTTCAGGACCTTGTGCCACGGTATAGCCCAGACCGACAAAAATATCGATCGCCTTCTCAATGGTGCTGGTTAGGGGGTGAGCATGACCTTGAGGGCGAAACACACCCGGCATCGTCACATCGATCGCCTCAGCTTCAAGCTGCGCCTCAATTTGGGCAGATTGCAGAATGGCTTTCTTTTGGTCTAGGTCTGTTTGTAGAGCCTCCTTGACCTCATTGGCGATCGCTCCAATCCGAGGACGTTCGGTAGCATCCAGCTTGCCCATGCCGCCCAACACCTGTGGCAGACTGCCTTTCTTGCCCAAGTATTTGATCCGCAACTGCTCTAGCTGCTCTAGGGTGGTGATAGCGGCGATCGCCTGTTGGGCTTCGTCGCGTAGGGTGGTGAGTTGGGCTTCCAGATCGCTCATCTGTACGGTCATGCTTCGCGGGTGGGGTAAGTAATTTGAGGATAGAAATCTATAAAGCTCTATCAGCTATCTATCAGTTTACGGGGTCAGTTGCGCCTTTCCCATAATCATAAACTCAGAAGATTTTTGTAGTGTGGAGCGCGCCCACCCAAAATGTCCTAAGCAAACGGGTGACCGCTATACAATTCAGGAGTTCAATTAAAATCTTGTCTCCCATGAACATCTGGCAAGCTGATTTTTATCGCCGACCGCTTCAAGATGCGTTGGGGAGTCCGCTGTGGGAGCTAATTATTTGTGATGCCGATCGCCATTTGATCTGGAGTGAGTTTATTTCCCAGAAGCAAGCCAATTCCCCTTGGCTCACCGAGCAGTTGCGCTCCATTCCTTTGCCCCGACCCGATCGCCTCCAGGTCTTTCGCCCTCAGTCTGTAGCTTTGCTCCAGACCGCCTGTCAGCCTTTAGACATTCCTGTAGAATCCACACGACACGCCTCAGCCCTGAAGCAGTTGCTCCAGGAAAGAATCGCCTATTATCGGGGTCTGCCTCACTACACCTCTGAACCTTACGATCCGATCAAATTAGAGGCTCCCCCGCCCGCACCGCTGCCCGAAAATCTGTGGGGCGATCAGTGGCGATTTGGGGCGATCGCCGCTCAAGATTTAATTCCGGCTTTTCAAAATCGCCCGATTCCAGTTCAGGATATCCCCGCAGCCTTTCATCCAGATCAGCTGCAAATTGCCCCTGCTACTCCTATCCCCGGCGTGATTATTGACGCTGGTCGCAAGTCTCGATCGCTCACCCAGTGGTTACAGCAGGCAAAGCCCTTCTCTCTAAACTACATTTCAGGCGATCCAGATGGATTGATTTTGGAAGCTGGTTTGTGCGATCGCTGGATACTCAGCACCTTTAGCGAACCAGATATTGCCAGCTCAGCCAAAATCTTTAGTCAGCGACGGCAGGAGGCTAGAGGACTCCATTTTTTGCTGGTACAGCCCGACAACTCTGGCATGACCTATGCTGGAATTTGGCTGCTTAAAGCCGATCAATAGAGTTGCCCATTTACACAGACTGCTGCCGACGACGCTCCATTTGCCAGAGTCCTGCGACTAGAGTTGCAGCGGCTAACATAATCACGGTTGCCACATGAAAAGCACCCTGAACTCCCGCAACGATCGCCTCTGGTGGTGCATTTGTGATATCTGTTGCGGCAGATTGAACGCCAAGGGCATGGCTCAGCGTCAGCACCGAAAAAATAGCTCCCATCACAGGTAGCCCGATCGTCTGACCGAGGGTACGCGACAGCGACAGCAATCCAGAGGCGATGCCTAGGCGTTCAGGCGGCACTTCTCCCAAAATGGCGCTATTGTTGGGCGACTGAAACATCCCCAGCCCAATACCGATCGGAGCGACTCGCAAGACATACTCCAGCTCCGTCATGCCGACATAGAGCGTACTCATGAGCAGACAGGCGATCGTCATGATCAGCAGACCCGCTAGCGTAATCAGACGAGAGCCGAAGCGATCGCTCAATAGCCCTGCGAAAGGGGCAACAATACCGCTGAGAATCGGGGAAACTGCCATGAGCAGTCCGGCTTGCTGCGTGGAAAGGTTTAGCACCAGCTCCAGAAAAAACGGCACGATCAGCAGCAGTCCGGCAATCACGACAAACACCAGCACTCCGGTCAGCAAGCTCAGGCTGAAATAGAGATTGCGGAATAGCTTCAGATCCAGCATCGGATGCTTTAGGCGCGCTTCGACGGCAATAAATCCGATGAATCCGGCGGCAGCGATCGCCAGCAATATCACTGTTCTGAAGCTGCCAAACCCCTGATATTGTCCGTTGGTCATGCCCAAGGAAAAGCAGATTAGCGTCGCGGTCATCAAGATCGCCCCTAGCCAGTCAAAGGGCTGCTTCTGGGCAGCAGAGCGGCTATCCGTCACGTTCCGTGCCACGACAAACAGCGCAAATATGCCGATCGGCACGTTCACCAAAAAAATGCTGCGCCAGCCGGACAGCCCAATCAACACGCCGCCGACGGAGGGTCCCAGCGCAATGCCTAAAGAAACCGTTGCGCCGATGATACCCAGCGCTCGTCCGCGTTCGGAGCTAGGGAAAACTTCTGTAACGATCGCTGCTCCCAACGCCGAAATCATCACGGCTCCCATGCCCTGCAATGTCCGAAAGGCGATTAGCCATCCCACGCTGGGAGACAGCCCACAGAGTAGCGAACTCAGGGTAAACAGCGCCAAACCGCCCATGTATAGCCGTTTTTTGCCCATGATGTCGCCTAGGCGAGCGGCACCCAGCACCACCGCCGTTAGCACCAGCAAATAGCTCAGCACCACCCATTGAATGGTGGCAAAATCGGTCTGTAAAACCTGTACGAGAGTCGGCAGGGCAATGTTGACAATGCTCGTATCCAGGGTGAACATCAACACCCCCAATCCGACCCCCAACATCGCCCACCATTTGCCGTTCCGAGGGGTGGGCAAAGGCTGCGATCGCGCCCCATCTCTACTCATGATTTGCGCTCTCTAGCTGTCGAAAGGAGTCCAAAACCTGTAGATTTTATGCCGTACGCCAGCTATTAGCAAGCTAATTATCAGGTGGCAAGCTTTTTATATGCTGACATATCTTAATTAAATTGCAAGCGATCGAATCTTCTGGAGCATTGAAAACTCTATAATTCTCTAGACAGATCCTGTCTCAAGCCTGACTGCGGCGCTGCTTGCTCTGTCCGTCTCTGGTTCAAATCGCTTACTTCGCTCAGATTATGACTTCTCCCCTCTCAAGCCCCGACCTCACCGCTCCAAACTTAGCCGATCAAGATTGGTCAGTGTTGCTGCAACAGCTTTTAGACAGGCAATCTCTGGATATGAGTCAGGCGGCGGTTCTAATGCAGGGCTGGCTAACAGAAGCGATCGCCCCCGTGATATCAGGCGCAATTTTGGCGGCCATTCAGGCAAAAGGAGTGTCGTCTAGCGAACTGGCGGGCATGGCGCAGGTTTTGCAGTCTCAGTCTTTAGCCAGTAAAACTGCAGCCAGTAAAACTGCAGCCAGTAAAACTGCGGCGATCGCAACAGAGATGCGTTTCCCTACGCCTTTGATTGACACCTGCGGGACGGGGGGCGATCGCGCTTCCACGTTTAATATTTCTACGACTACGGCATTCGTGGCGGCAGCGGCAGGCGTGGCGGTCGCAAAGCATGGAAACCGCGCTGCCTCTAGCAAGGTAGGCTCGGCAGATGTGCTGGAGGCGCTAGGGATTAATCTCACGGCTGAACCCGATCGCATTCAGGCAGCAGTGTCCGAAGTAGGAATTACCTTTCTATTTGCTCCAGGCTGGCATCCGGCTCTCAAACATGTGGCTCCCCTGCGAAAAGCCCTGAAGGTGCGAACCGTGTTTAATCTGCTGGGGCCTTTGGTCAATCCTCTGCCGTTGACGGGGCAGGTGATGGGAGTGTTTGACTCGTCGCTGGTCGAGACGATCGCTCAAGCGCTCAATCAATTGGGGCGATCGGAGGCGATCGTTCTGCACGGACGTGAGCGGTTAGATGAGGCGGGTCTGTCCGATATTACTGACTTGGCAGTTTTGTCCCACGGGCAGGTTCAATCCGTGGCGCTACGCCCCGAAGAACTGGGTTTAACGGCAGCTCCCACTAGCGCTTTGCGGGGCGGCGAGGTGGCAGAAAATGCAGAAATTTTGCGTGCCGTACTCCAAGGCAAAGGCACTCAGGCACAGCAAGAGGTAGTGGCTTTGAATACGGCACTGGCGCTGAAGGTAGGCGGTATGATTGCAACAGCGCCGGGAGAAGATGCGATCGCCCTCTACCGGAGAGGAATTGCTATTGCCAAAGACATTCTCGCAAGCGGAGCCGCCTGGGAAAAGCTGCAACAGCTCATCGTTTTTTTGAAGTGAAAGCTAGACCACTCTGCATATCCTTGTGGCGATCGCCTTAACGATCGCCACATTGTATAGCGACCACCAAGGCGATTAGGACGGGGACATTTAGGGTGGGGCGCTAAGCGCCCCACCCTAAATGTCCTAAGCAAACTGGCGACAGCTATATCTTGACGTTCTTGTAACATCAATGTAGTATATGTAGTATAAGACATCTACACAAATTGCCATTGGGGGTAAAGCCAATGTTTTTAATATATCTACGGCTTCCGCGTTGGCGAGACGCTGCCTCAAATGACTCGGAAGCCTTTAACTCACGTTCAAACCGTTCAGGCAAAGTGTCTCAAGCCAGTGAAGCAGAGGGGCGATCGCTACAGGTTCAGCGACAGCAAGCTCAACGGCTTCGACAAGTCGAGGCTGCCTATCATCTAGAGCGGCGATTGTTTCAATAGACTTCTTGCGAATTAGGTTTGGTAGGGGCTGTGCCCCTACCAAACCTAATCTCAAAACTCCAATCTGCAAGAGTTCTAGTAAATTCAAGAGGCGTTAATCGCGAGATCCCATTAACGCCTCTTGATGAAATTGATTCTAACGACAGCCTAAGGATTCACGAGTATCCACCCCAGTGACGGGATTAGTACCACTTGCGGTTTCGCAGAGTAACAGAATTTGCGATCGATCGATCGTAGCAAAGGTAAAGTCAGCTCCGGTAACGGTAGCATCCTTAAAGTTGGTTTTGAGCATCATTGCCGACTCAAGAATCGCATTCGTTAAATTAGCTCCTCTCATGTCAGTAATGTAGGCAATGCCGTTGCTAAAATTGGCTCCCTGAAAGTTAGCATTTTTTAGAACTGCGCCATTAAAGACGGCACCTTGTAGATCGGCATCGCTAAAATTCGCGTTCTGAAGCTTAGCATCGCCAAATTCTGCTCTAGATAGATCTTGACCCGAAAAATCCTTTGTTGTAGCGCTAACATCATCGAAGGCTCGAATAGCACCAGAACTGGCGGCGATCGCAGAACTGGAGAAAGCCGTAACCATCACGAGTAGAGCGATTAAAAATCCAAGAAAAGGCTGAAATACGCGCATAGTGAGGGATAAGATGGCTTCGCTGGACTCTACAAAACTAGCATTTTTTAGTGCTAGAACAAGTCGAAGCACTGGCAAAACACTCTTGCTCACCTAAGTTCCTGAAAATATAGCAGCCGCCTTGGCGGCTAGGATGGGGACATTTTAAGGTGGGGCGTGAAGCACTCCACCTTGATACCAATTTGAATTGGAACCACGACAGATCCCGGTACGGGCTTGGCATTGCCAAGCTCCTTCTGAGGTTCAATAAATGTCGTAGGCAAACTGGTAACACCTACAGATCATGCATATTTGCTGGCTCCACAGGCAGCAGCAATTTCTGCACGGTGGATATGGGTTCTCTCTAAAGTCTGAGCTTGAGCAAGCTTCAACCCATTGCGGATGAGTTGGGGTAACTGCTGCCGATTTTGTGCTGCATCTACCAGCGATTGACTCAATGCCTCAATATTTCCGGAAGGGACAAGCACCCCGCTCTTAGAGCGTTCAATTAAATCATCTGTTCCTGAATTTCGGTAAAGGATCAAAGGGAGTCCTAGCGCCATTCCCAGAAAGACGTTTCGGCTAATTTCTGCGGTGAGATTGGTGATAACCATGATATGCGCCTGGCTAAGTAGGTCAAACAACGGCTGACCATAGGGAACGCTTCCCAGAAACCGAACTCTATTTGCAATGCCCAAATCTTGCGCCAACTGTTTACAAGGCGCTAAACTTTCGCCATCGCCAATGATGTCGAGTTCCAGCTCGACCCCTTGCTTCAGGGCGATCGCCATAGCTCGCAATACATGATCGGGTGCTTTAATTGGCGTTTGCCGACCCGCAATCACCAGGCGCAAAGGCTGAGACTTGTCTAGAATTTGTTGTACTCGACCATCGACCTGTTGGTTGCTAAGCAGCATCTGCTGCCGGACAAAACTTCGATTAAAACGGTGGCAACGCTGATTCCACACTGGCTCAAATCGCTCCACAACAGACGCATTATGGGCAAAGACTAGATCGGCTTCAGCAATGGCTTGGGTGCAAAAACTCTCGAATCGCTTCACCATCCTATGCTTGAAAAGGCGCTTCAGTGGGTTGGATTCCTCTGCAACATATCGCTCTAACCGAGGAAAGGGATCAGCCCCATCAAAAACCCAAATTCCCTTCTTGTTATGTTTTTCTGCGATCGACCAACCAATCTGCCCCAATGGAATGGGATGCCCACCGTAATCAGCTTGCACTATAGAAGCCCATTGACAGGCTTGATCGAGCTGAGACTTGACCGCTCGATAGACTTGAACAAATGTCTTCCAAGAGGAATAGTAGGGGAGAGGAAAAATATTAAATTCTTCCTCCTGTAGATTCACCTCAACTAGATGGAAACTGCCGCTTACTTCAACCGGAATGTGGTCTACGCAAGGAGCGGCAACCGCCAAGCAGCCATAAGGAGACCAGGCTCTAGCCTGAGCGCGTAAGTCTTCAAGCCACATATCACCCACGACAAAATGATTGGGTGCATGCCCCTTACCAAAGGGGATGTGATTAATGAGCAAATAGTTCATTGCAAAAATAGTGGTAGATGGGCAGCTTCATCGCATCCAGAGCCTCATCGTCTTCTGGATTGGACTAACTGAAAAATTTCTAAACCCAGCCAAAAATCGCCTCAAATTTCTTTAGATGAGGAGCGCCTTAAGATGAGACAGATTCAGCAAAATTAGTTCAGTCAGCCTAGGCAGTGGTCTAGACAGATGCTAGACATAATTTTGAAACACCCATGCAAAAGCCCTAGTGCGACTAAATCATAAGTAACTGATTGAACAAGTGACTGATGTGTTGTGGAATACAATGTCGGGATTGACTCGGCAGTTAAAGATTTTTTGCTGTGCGTTGCATGAAGTGCAGCCAACCCTAACTTGCTGAGTCCAAGAGGAGAGTTTGAGTGTTGTAAACTTAAACCTTGTCCAAGGGGAGAGATCACGCGCATCTCGCCTCAAGGGCAGACTGGTTATGAATGTCCCTCGGCGAATTTTGATCATGCAGATCTCTCTCTTCAAGACCACGCGATCGCAAACAATTTTCTGGTTCAGCCTGAGCCTACTGCTGGCAACAGTTTGCAATGTGCTAATTCTTCAGCGGGCGTTTGGCGGCGAATATGTGGTGCAGGATGACGTACGACAGCATGTGTTTTGGATGCTGCGATTCATCGATCCTGCCCTATTTCCCAACGATCTGATTGCCGATTACTTTCAGTCCCTTGCACCCTGGGGCTATCGACAGCTTTATCAGGGGTTTGCGGCGATCGGTCTTAATCCTCTAACGCTCAGCAAATTGCTACCTGTGGTCTTGAGTTTGGCGACGGCAGGCTATGCCTTTGGGGTAGCCATGCAGCTTCTGCCTGTGCCGTTTGCAGGATTCGTGGCTTCGGCGCTGACGAGCCAGGTGTTATGGACACATGATGATGTTGTATCTGCGACGCCGAGAGCTTTTCTGCCGCCTTTATTTCTAGCATTTTTGTATTATTTGTTGCGGCAAGATATCAAGCCGTTTTGGAGACGATCGCTTCTCCCTTGCCTCATCATTATTGCTCTAGAAGGACTGTTTTATCCCCAGTATGTGCTGGTGTTTTCAGGCATTGCGGCGCTTCAGGTGATTACCTGGCGGCAAGAATTAAAGGGATTTTATGTGGGCTGGTCACGTAATCGGCAGGATTACTGGTTTTCTGGAGCCTGTCTAGGGGTGGCATTTTTGGTGCTGCTGCCGATCGCCCTCTCGTCTTTACCCTATGGCTCCGTGATCACAGGCACAGAGGCTCGCAAACTGCCGGAGTTTTTGTCTCTAGGGCGCAATCGCTTCTTTTGGGATGATCCTCTCCGCTACTGGCTCGTCGCAGAGCGAAGCGGTTTATTCCCCAACTTTAGACCCTGGTTTCTGGCGATCGGCGCTTTTTTGCCCCTGCTCCTACTGTGGGCACGGCGGCACCCGGCACAGTTTCCGCTGATTCGGCAGGTTAGCTCTAAAACGGTGGTATTAATTCGGGTAGCGATTGTGGCGATTGTCCTGTTTTTTGCGGCCCATGCGCTACTGTTTACCCTCTATCTGCCCAGCCGCTACACGGAATATACGCTGCGGTTTGTTTTGGTGTTCGCCACGGCGATCGCAGTGACGCTGCTGCTGCAAGCCGTTTGGCATGGGCTAGAGCGCCAGCGCCACAAGAAGCAGCTAGTCTGGGCATTAACGGCAGCTGTGGGCGCAGTCTTGCTGCTGTACCCTGTCTACAGCAAAGACCAGGCACGGAACAGCTATTGGATTGGCGAAAATCCGCAGCTCTACCAGTTTCTTGCCCAGCAGCCCAAAGATGTTCTGATTGCCTCTCTAGTGCGTGAGGTGGATAATGTGCCGACGTTTGCGCAGCGATCGCTCCTCGTCGGTCGAGAATATGCGTTACCCTATCATGTGGGCTATGGTAGCCAGTTTCGTCAGCGGGTGGTGGATACAATTCAGGCTCAATATGCCTTAGATCCAGTGGTGTTAGCTAATTTTATCCGTACCTACGGCATTGATTTTTGGATCTTGGATCAATACAGATCCTTTGATGCCAATGCGCCCCTCACGAGCTGGATTCGTCAATATCCAGAGGCGATCGCCCAAGCCCGCAGCCAACTGGCACAAGGCGCGCCCGCTCTCAAAAAATTAGCGAAATCCTGTACTGTGAGCCGGGATAAAAATTTGCGGGTGCTTTCTACGGCCTGCGTTTTGGAAAAAATCAAATCTGGTGAAAGAATTAGATCTAGGTAGTTCTGAATGGGTCTTGAGGTTGAGCCTAGTTTAGCCCTCTGGTGATCTTGAGCTTTATAGACAGTAAAGGGCTTTAAGATAGTAAAAGTGGATTGGATGTTGAATAACAGACATCGATCGCTAGCTCAGATCTCGTTAGCTAAACCTCAGCACATGGATATTACAGAGTTTTTACAGCAAAGTGCGGGCAAATGGGTCTCTCAACGCACCACGCACCAGTTTGCCTTTAAGCAAACGGGGAGCAGCAAGTCCAACATTGTGGTTGAGATGCTGCTCAAAGACGATCCGGCTGTTATAAAACTCTGTCAGCAGCACAAAATCGATCCGACACAAGCCCTCTGCGGTACGCGCGTCACTTGGGATGGCATCGTAGAACGAGGGGAAGAAAAGCGATCTGGCTCAACCCTAATGGTGCCGATCGCCAATCCCGATGATTCTCGTGCAGGAAAACTGCTGTGTGAAGCGGGTCAGAATGCCCCAATTTCGGGGCGATATATGATGGGTGAAGACGATGCTCTGACTCTAATTACAGAGTCTGAAGTTACGACCTCTGAAACGCTATCGTCTGAGGAGCGGCTATGGTTTGCCAGCCCCAATCTGCGGCTACGCACTAGCACTCTCAAGCGATCGGGTGGCTTTAGCATGGCGACCTTTTCTTCCGAGATTCGGATGGGTGGCGTGCAGCCTCCAGATCAGTCCTGAAGCCAGATCAGTCTTGAAGATAGCGCAGCGCGGACGATCGCCCCGGCACATAGTTAAGGGGAATCTCCATAAACTCAGAGACAAGTAGAGCGATCGCCCGTACCTGTTCGGCATCTTCCATCGGTGCAGCGGTTAAGTACAGCGATTTAGACTTTGTTATCAGGCGAATTCTGTAGAAGATACCGCCGCTTTTGTGATGTCCTTCAAGGACTTCGATTGCCGAAATCATCTGGAGCGGGTATTCAGCCAGATTTTTTCCTAGTAGCCCATACTGCCTGATGGTCAGGGTTTCCTGGTGCTTAGAGAGGTCACAAACCGCGATCGGATATAGAACCAGCAGCAGCAGTGCAAACACCAGCAAAGATGCAATCACAAGCCCAGAGCCGGGGGAAGAGAGAAAAATTAGGCTGCAACACCCTGTTACCCACGAGAGGAGAGCTAAAGACCAAATTATCCAAGGACAATGCACTAACTTAAGATGCGTTGGGGTACGTGTGGCGATTTTCATACCAAGGCTCTTGTATAACCTAATGATGGACGGCAGTGATTGAGGCGAAATCTTGCAAGTAACTATGGGGCTATAATGCTATTTTTCCTTGAAAAGACGTCTGATTTCGCACCTCTTTGATGAATTTTTGATGTAAGTAGTAAAAGCTTATTTAAAGATAGTAACTGAGTGATTCTTAGCAGTTCAGCGATCGGGCTTCTCAGTATCGTCAAATTGATATCGCATTAAAATTTACAAACTTTGATAGAGCTAAGTTAAGTATTAATTTTTCTAAAATTTCCCATGGCTTTCCCGCAGGCGCAAAGCGCTCGTGCCTGGACTGAAGCTCAAACTGGACTCGATTGTTTGTTGAAAACCTAAACTTCAGATTCTCGTTTGCTTAGGGCAATTTTCAATTGCATAAACCGTAGGTACTTGTATAGCTGTCGCCAGTTTGTCTAGAGCGTTTATGGTGGGGCGCTTCGCGCCCCACCATAAATGTCCCCGTCCTAACCGCCTTGGCGGTTGTATATTATCTATCGCTAACTACAGGTAATTTATGCAGAATCAGGCAATTTTGTAATGGAATTCGCTTTTCGTAATATCGAAAGCTTTCTGACACTTTCGGCTTAAAGCCTTCACCTACCCAACAAATTTGGAATGCCTTCACAGCCGCCAGGAATAGTGACTCGCGTTGCAGAACCACCCCAAGCGCAGCAGTAATAGCGCTGCTCCTCTGACATGCGACTCACATCGGTAAAATCAGCATCTTCTACCACAGCTCCTGTAAAGGCTCCTGTCGTGAAGTTGGGTAAATCTGCGCGGGTGCGCGGAGTAGCGGTTTCGGCAGAACCTATAAAAAGGCGTGCTCCCATCAGATCGGAGCCAGCCAAACAAGCTTCACAGAGAATGGTGCGGATCAGCTTGGTTTTGACTAAATCGCAGCGGCTGAGGTTGGCATAGATTAGATTAATGTCGCTCAAGTCTGCCCAGCGCAAATCTGTTCCTGTTAAATCTGCTCCCGCCAGCATAATACCCAAGTCAATGACGCGCGTTCCGGTCGCACGGTCTTCAGAATAGCTGCCAGAACCATCGAGAATGGCACGCCCCAAACGACGATCGCGTCTCAAGGGAGTTAACAGCAGCGATCGAGACAAAAAGCGCACCACTTTAGCTTTACCGTTAGCATCAATGCTGCTGAGAATAGCTGCGGTTCGTCCGGCAGCGATCGCTCTCTCTAAAGGCAAATCCTCTAGCAGCCCCTCTTCGTCTAGCACCAAGTCTGAAATACCCTGAAAATAGGAATCGATCGTTTGCTGCTGCGTAATTAAGTTTTGCTGAATGGTTAGATCCTTGCCGATTACATATTGCCGCCACGCGACATAAACAGCTAGGACGGCAATTAGGATTTGCCCAACTGCACCGATCACCTCGCCCGTTGCACCGATCGCATCCCAATTTAGTCCCGAATACCAGGTTCCTAGTCGAGGAGTCACACCAGAGACTTGAAGTAGCCCAACGACAGCGACTGCTAAACCCACAATGCTGATGCTGACGAGACGCTGCTGTGGCGAGAGCAGTTCCATGATCGCCTCGCGAATCGCCATCCAAATCACTTGTAGAGAAATCAGCAGCGCTACGAGTGATCCTGCAAACACCATCCAGAAACTGCCGATCGCCAATCCCACAATCGTCAACACGATCGCAGTCACAATAATCCAGCCGATCGCTCCCGTAGAAGGCTGGATTCCTTTTGCTTTTTGTAGCCTTGCCAGAGCCGGAGCCGCAGAAATTCCTGAAGGATGATAGCCCAGGGAACCAGAAGGCTTGGTCTGAGTACGGCTAATGGCTGATGCAGCCTGGTTCTTGAGGCTACCAGAATCTTCTGCCGATCGATCGATCGCCGATGACCAACCTTCTAAGTCGGAGCTTTGGTCATCAGCGCCGTTGGGCTTGCTGCTACTGCTGTTGGAGGATGCCGATGAAGCTGAGTTGGAGTCCAGTGTCATAGTGGCTAACTGGCTGAGATGAATCCTTGCCTTAACTAGGATAAAGCCACTTGCCCATACTGTCTGCCATGTCTGCCCACTATATCTATGCTAAAGGCTCTACTCAAACAAATTTTGGTAGTCCTCAAAAGGTAGTGATTATTAGTTGTGGGGCGAAACCCCACAACTAATACCATTTGAAGTGATGAGGCGGCAGATGATTTTCGAGAGCCGCGCGTTCCGCGCGGCTCTCGAAAATCATCTGCCCTGTTTGGGTCTTAAATTGGTATCAGAATCACTACCTGAATACCACTACTCAAATTTCTAGACCTTACCTCGGCGATCGACTAAGGCGAAAGGATTGCTGCTGTTAGCCTCACGCTGAATTTGCCCAGATTGAATCGCTGTTTCTAGCTGCTTCAATGCGGCTAAGTCGTAGCCTTGGTAGCCACGCATCGATAAAACCTGCCTCATTAAGGCTTCGGATGCCACGCTCAGACAACCCGTCTGGAAAGCAGACTGAATCAGGCAATTAATCATGGGAGCCATCTGAAACTTGCGGGGTTGCCCTTAGTCTGCACGATCGGCTCTCCCAGGATGCTGACGCAGATCAGTGGGATCGCGTGATCTGCCGAGAATAAAACTGTGACTGAAATCACAAAGTTCTGATGAATTGTGTCTCGATAAATCATTTTTTGATGAACCGTGTTCTGAATAGACCGTTCTGATCAACCCGTTGTCACAGAGGCACAGCTCTAATTCGGAAAACTATAGCTGTCGCCAGTTTGCTTCGGACATTTTTGGCGGGGCGCTTAGCGCCCCGCCAAAAATGTCCCCGCCCTAACCGCCTTGGCGGTTGCCATAACTAGGAAATTTCAAAATCTCTGGCTTTTCTTAGAGCAAATTTAATATCTGGAGCTAGTATTATCTGGAGCTTATGCAGTCCATAGTCTGCAACGCTTAGAACATGTGTGGTTTGGACTTCCGCAAGGAGGACGCGATCGTTGATGGAGTGGGGAGGAGATAGTGAATGACTAATTTAGACAGTTCTTGGGAAGCTTCGGTGGTTAAGTTGGCGCAAGCCGGGAATTTGCGCGCCTTGACCTTTTGGTTAAATCGCTATCTCGTGCCTCAGGGGCTATGCGCTCAGGTCGCTTCAGACTCTGGCAAAGGGCTGATGGTTCACGTGGTTTGCCATCGATTGCCAGATGGCGATCGCCTAGTCCACTTTTTGCGTCAGCGCTTCCTGGAGCTGAATTCTGAAGTGATTGATCATTTGCAGGTTAAGGCTCAGCGGGTTGGCTCTTCTGAATTAATGTGGGAGCGATCGGTTGCTCTGCGCTTTTCGTCACAGCCACAAGTTTCGTCACAGCCCCAGGTTCCGTCACAGCCACAAGGTGTACCGCAGGTGGCGAAGTCTATGGCACCGTCGGCAGCACCGTCAGCGACCGTTACGCCTTTACCGACGACAGCCAGTCAGCAGGTCAAGCATTCTGGCGATCGGACGGCGACACCTATTCAGTTTGTCCCACGCCCCATTCCCAGAAGCCAGCCCGTTTCTCAGCCTCAGACTTCTCAGGGCAAGACTTCTCAGGGTCAGATTTTTCAGGGTCAGCCGATCGCCAAAAAACGCTTGAAAAAAAAGCTTAGCAAACGGCGAATTGTCTCTTCTAACCGAGGGTTGGGCAAAATTCAGGGACAGATACAGACCTGGAAAGAGGGGGCACTTGACCGGGCGGATGACTTCAAAGCAATGACGGCACGCACGGTTGATCGATCGCAGTTTTGGTTTAGCCAGCGATCGCCCGAAGTCAAGAGTCTGCTGATTGGCAGCTCGGTGGCATCCATTGTGGCTGTGGGCTGCGGCCTGCAGGTTATGAGCCAGTATGTAGGTTCGCCGTCAGGTGAACTTTGGCAAGCTGCCATGACTGATACTAAACCAGCCCAGTCGGATAAGGTGCAAACTCCCCTAGAACCAATTTCGATCATTCGGCAGACGGTGCAAAATCCGCAAGACGCGACCATAACGCTGGTGTTTGCAGACAATGCGGCATTAGGGCGAGGCTCCAGTATTGCGGCATATCAGCAAGCCGATCTGCTGATGAGCAACTTGGATAATGCTTTGATAGCGCCTTCTGATACGCCTTCTTCCGCAGGTGCAGCTTCTCCAGAGGCGATCGCCCCATCTTCCGATACGAGCTTGGCAGCTTCCGCAATTGCTCCCAAAGCAACTGCTGCAAAAACCATCGCGCTGACTGAACCCCTGACCTTGGAGACTCCGGTAGACAGCACGGCAGTTCAAGACAATGCAGTAGCGCTAGGCAGTGCAGCAGACTATCTCAGTGTCGGGGCAGAACTGCCCCAAGTCGTAGGTGAAATTCGTACCACGACGCTTGAGGAATTGCAGACGCACGGCGTGGATGTGGTTAACCTGGCAACCGATCGCCTGATGGCTGAAGATCTGCCTCAAACCCTGAATGCCCTGGCTCAGAAGACTATTTACCCTGTCGGAGCGGGGCAAACCCTGCGAGAGGCGCGTCGTCCGCAGGTATTTGAGATTAAGGGACAAAAAGTAGCGGTTTTGGGCTACGCTGACTCTGATTTATATGCCGCAAGCGATCGGACGGCAGGTCTAAATCCGGGTTTGCGTAGCCAGATTGAGGCTGACATCAAAACCGTCCGCGCTCAGGTAGATTGGGTGATTGTCAGTTACCACTGGAATAAAGCCACGCAGGCCGATCCAGATGACTTACAAGTTGCACTGTCTAGAGCCGCGATCGATCAGGGTGCAGATTTAGTCGTGGGCTATGCGCCACAAATTATGCAGGGAGCCGAAATCTACGGAGGACGGGCGATCGTCTACTCCTTGGGAAACACTATTGATGCGTATAGTGGCGACAAAGCTAACTACGACACGGCGGCTCTCAAAGTCACGCTTCAGGATCGAAAAATGCAGGTGGAATATCTGCCCATTCAAGTGCAGCAAGACCAAGCGGCAATTGCTCAAGGAGATGCGGCAGCCAAAATTACACAGTATCTCCAGCAAGCCTCTAGCCTATTTGATCATCCGCTGCGATCGCCTCTGATGCTAGATGCCCGTCTGCGTGTTTCTTTGCCCAGCGCACCTGATGCCGAGATGCCCACCGATCCTTTTTTGGGTGTTTCTGACCCAGCAAGGCAGTAAGTTCACGTTGCAGTAAGTTCACGTTGGTGAAAGGTTTGTTGTGAAAGGTTCTCACAACAAACCTTTCACCAGATATAGCCCTACGCGCTTAGATCCAATGGGTTATTTTTTGAGAGCCGCGCGGAGCGCGGCTCTCAAAAAATAACCCGTCCTAACTCAATTACGTAGGGCTATAAATGGAAATAATCGCCAAGTCTAGAAGACTACCTGAAGAGTGTGCAGTGAAGAGCCATAATAGTCCTGGCTAGCGATCGCTGGTCGCCCTATCCTCTTCATTTCCTATTCTTATGTCTTCAATTACCGCTGACCAAGATCTATACAAAACCTATATCTTGACGGATGGATCGGCTCGTCTGGAAGTTGTGCCAGAGCGAGGCGGCATTGTCACCGCTTGGCAGGTGGGCGGTAAGGATCTGTTTTATCTAGATGCAGAGCGATTCACCCATCCAGATTTATCGGTGCGGGGCGGTATCCCGATTCTGTTTCCAATCTGCGGCAACTTGCCCGACAACACTTACACCCACAATGGACAGACCTACACGCTAAAGCAACATGGCTTTGCTAGAGAATTGCCCTGGGAAGTGATTGATCAGAGTACAGAAGATGGAGCCAGCCTTACAGTAGGGCTGAGCAGCAGCGATCGCACTCTTGCTGACTACCCATTTGAGTTTAAGCTTGCCTTCACCTACAGGCTTCAGGGCAATACTCTAACGATTCACCAACGCTACACCAATCAATCCACAGAGGTGATGCCGTTCTCGGCTGGGTTTCATCCTTACTTTGCGGTGAGCGACAAATCTCAGCTTCAAGTTGAGATCCCTGGAACTCAGTTTTATAACCAGGTCGAGCGCGCTACTCACGATTTTTCTGGCAGCTTTGATTTCACCGCAGATGAGATCGATGCCGCGTTTGGTAATGTCACCGCTCAGTCTGCCAGCGTCACAGATGCGGCTCAAGGGCTGAAAATGGCGATCGACTATGATCCGCTTTTTTCAACTCTGGTGTTTTGGACAGTCAAGGGCAAAGATTTCTACTGTTTGGAACCCTGGACAGCTCCGCGAAATTCACTGAACACGGGCGAAAACCTGACCCATTTGGAACCTGGAGCAAGTTTGGAAGCAACTGTAACTATGACTGTGAGTTTCTAGGCCAGCTCTGTGATAGAGGTTTAAGGCTTGTGATATTTGTTGAAAGCGTGTAGTAACGCGAAGCTTTCAACAAATATCACAAGCCTTAATCATTGGGCTTAGGACATTTGGGAGTCCTTATACCAATTTGAATTGGAACCACGACAGATTCCGGTACAAGCTTGGCATAGCTCCTTCTGAGGTTCGATGTGCCCACAAATTCATTTAAATTGGTATTACAGCCCTACGTAGTTGAGTTAGGACGAGTTATTTTTTGAGAGCTGCGCTCCGCGCGGCTCTCAAAAAATAATTCATTAGATCTAAGCGCGTAGCGCTATACCCAAATACCACTACCGGACATTTTTGAGGACGCGCGTAGCGCCCTCAAAAATGTCCCTGTCCTCAACGCTGTGAATACAGCTACTGGAAATACAGCTAACCTGGCGCACCAAGTTTTTGTGTCCAATAGGAGTTGTAGTTAACGTTGCCCGTATCGTTTGCCAGGAAGAAGTAGCCCACGCCGATTTCTTTGAGCTTGGGATCAAGCAGGTTGGCACGGTGTCCGGGGCTGTTAATCCAGCTCTGCATTACCGCTTCGGGAGTTGCCTGACCTGCGGCAATATTTTCAGCAGCGCGTGACCATTTGTAGCCGCCCCTTGTCATGCGATCCCAGGGCTGAGATCCATCTAGACCTTGGTGTGCCAGGAAATCTTGCTTTGCCATAGTCTGGCTGTAGGCTTGAGCAACGGTGGTCAGTTTGCTATTGGCAGTGAGCGGCGCTAAGTTGTTTTTCAGCCGAAAATCATTAGTTAAATCAACTACTCGCTTGGAAAAGTCGCTACTATCCGATCTCGCTTCGTCAGTAGAAGAGACGGCAGACGAGAGGCTGAGGCGGTAGCTGCTGTTGCCTCGCCGGATTGAAGAAACTTGAATAAAGTAGTTGCCCGCCGCAAGATCTGTGACTTGAGTTTGGTTCATCTTGTTGGCGCGAGAAGCAAGACTTTTTAGAACTTCACCAGGGTCAATTGCCCCATTTTGATTGCGATCTTGAAACAGCCGCGCCGTGGCTCCAGTCCCAGAACTTCTGTGTTTTAGCCTTAAGCTCGTGCGATCGCTCAGGCTAAAGCTAAACAAATCGGATTGACTGCCCCGGACGCGATCGCTTAGCGTTTGATTAGTTGCGATCGGGATAGCTCGACTCAGCCCAGTTTCACTCATGCTTTTCGGTATATTCATCTGTTTGCCTACTGCGGAGTTCAGTATAATTTACTTCCAGTAAGCCGCAAAAAAAGAAGTAAGTCACCCTAACATCTACCGAGTAAAATTCAGCTTTCAGAGTATTTGACAGATTTTTACTCAAGTTAAAGCATACTTATTTATACGGGCAATATTCAGTATTTCAGCATTTTTTATAAGATCTCCTCTGGGAAGCTCACACAAAAATTTGTCCCCCGATTCAGCAATGCCAAAAAATAATGGAGCAAATACAAATCTGCCCCACCGTTCGATCACAAGTAAATTACGAATACATCTTTGAACTCACCTCTTGCTCGGCAAGTTTAACCAAGGCTAGTTGCTCCCTGTGAAAGTAACTTCAGGAAACTTACTTTGCGCCTCGGCCATGGATTGCCGTTTGCCTTCTTCTTGCCAGTAGTTAATTACCTCGGTCGCCTTATTTAATAGATCAATCCGATCGACCTCAGTAATCCAATGCTTTTCTTCTAGCGTTGACTTCAACTGTTCCCAGGCATCATTACGGGGCCAGAAGAAGTAGGATGTCAGGGGGCTTGTACCCTTGCCCACAATCTGATCTACCGCTAGCGCCACGTCTTTTTCGAGCCAAAGAACCTTGAGAATAAACTTAGCCAAACAAACCTCCTGAACTGCCCTGAGGCGTTCCCAAATATCTACATAACCCTCTATATTAATGCATGGTTTCTCGAATGACCATTTGAGAGCATAACGTTCGCAAAGATACCGCTGCTCGGAGGTTTTGGTAATGAGTGCGATCGCGGTATTTGATATTGATGGCGTGGTGAGAGATGTGGGACATTCCTACAGACGCGCCTTAGCAGACACAGTTGAACATTTTACCCAAGCCTATCGCCCTTCGCAGGTGGATATCGATCGCCTCAAGCAAGAAGGGGTTTGGAATAACGATTGGGAGGCTTCGCGTGAGTTAATCTATCGCCATTTTGAGGCAAAGGGCACGGCGCGATCGGCGTTAGGTTTAAGCTATGAGACCCTGGTGGATTTCTTTCAGCGTCGCTATCGAGGCGATGATTTGGAGAACCCAGACCACTGGAACGGCTATATCACTCAGGAACCGCTGCTGATGCAGCCCTCCTATCTAGAGAGTCTGACGAGTGCCGGAATTGCTTGGGGATTTTTTAGCGGCGCGACGCGAGGCTCGGCTTGTTTTGTGCTAGAGAAGAAATTGGGATTGCGATCGCCCGTCCTGGTAGCGATGGAGGATGCGCCCGGAAAGCCTGACCCAACAGGTTTATTTCAGGTGCTTCAGCAGCTAGAAGCGTCTCAGCCCATCCAAACATCCTCAAGTGCAGCCGTAATTTATGTAGGCGATACGGTTGCCGATATGCAGACCGTCGAGAGAGCCAGAAACCAGAAGCCCGATCGCCCGTGGATTGGTGTTGGCATTCTTCCCCCTCACGCTCAGCAGTCTCCTGAATACAAAGAGGCATACATAGCTCAGCTTCAGGTTGCTGGAGCAGCGATTGTGCTAGACCATGTGGAGAAACTGACCCCTGAGCAGATTCAAGCCCTGCTGAAGCCTACTTATGGACACTAGATTTGAACAGTAGCTCAAGCTTCAGCACTAGCTTGTAGAGCCATTCTAGCCCCATGGAGCTAATCCACTGGGGCATGGCGGCAGATCTAGAGTGCAGCTTGTTAGGATTGGAATAGAGGGTTTTCATGGACGATATTTCAGGCGTGTCTCAGCAATGCTACTACTCAAACAGCTTGCGATTATGAGTAGTTCATTACAATAATAAGTAGACACTGAAAAACGCTACATGAATTATTTGTAAAGCCCCGTATAATTACTAATAACTCTGCGATTCAGCTGAATCAGCAGCTTCAAATCTAGCCCAGATTGCGATGATTAGGGCGATCGGACGTGTGATGCTTTGTTTTAAGAAGTTTATGAATCACTTCCACGAAGGAAAGCGGTAGCACCACAAACCAAAAGAACGCACCCAGAATCACAACTGCCCAAGATTTCTTATCCGTTTTGGGCACTGAGCGATCGAGCCAGAAGGCGAGCAGCAGAACACTGAGAACGAGTAACGCAACAATAAAGTAGAGAGTAACGAGGTTGGCTTGCATTCTTTGAGCTGTGGCGATCCTAAGATAGTCATCTTACCAAGCTGCGATCGCCAAATGCGCAACATACCCATGCCGCTCAACAATTATTATCACCTGTTAGGGCTGTCGCCAGTTTGCTTAGGACGTTTATGGTGAAGCGCTTCGCGCTCCACCTAGACGTCACCATACCGCCTTGGCAGTTGCCACACTACTGTAGCTTCAAAAATTTCTCCAAAGCTGTCACCATTGCCGGACTCCAGCGGCGTGTATGGGCAACCCAGTCTAGATCCTTGTAGCGTCTGTCTAACCCCACGGCTGCTACCCAGTTGCTCTCTGCTTCTCCCTGATTGCCAGTGACCCAGAGAGCTGCCGTCAAAGCAGCCCGCATATCTGCAAACTGAGGATACTTGCGAACTAGATTCTTCATGGTGCGGATTGCTTCGGAGATCTGCCCCACTTGGTAGAGGGCAAGCGCATAGTTTGCCCGCGCAAAGGCAAACTCAGGCGCCATATCGGCTGCCTTGCGATAATCGACGATCGCCTCCTCCCACTCACCCATGCCCGCTTCAGCGTTCCCGCGATTGTTGAAGGCCGCTGGGTCTTGGGGATCAAGTTCTAAAACACGATTGTAGTCAGCAATCGCCTCCTCCCACCGACCCAAGCCTTCCAAAGCCGTGCCGCGATTAAGGTACGGATCGGGCGCTTCCGGGGCAAGGGCGATTGCCTGGTCATAGTCGGCGATCGCTTCCTCCAGCTTGTTTTGGCTAACCCTGGCATTGCCCCGATTGCTCCAAATGGCTGGCTCTTCAGGTAGCTGCTCAATCAGCTTTGTCCAATATTGCTCAGCCGTGGAGAAATCGCCTGAATTGGTAGCGGCAAAGGCCTGCGATCGCAGCTCTTCCAGAGAGTTAGGTGGAGAAACTTGCGGAGATCCGGTCAGATCAGACAAATTAAAGGCAGCCTGGGCAGGCAAGATGTTCCCTGTCCAAACCAAGAAAGCTAGGAATAAGGCAAGTAAGAAGCTAATCATGGATTAGATCATGACAGGTTTTCCGTTTCCGAACAACCTGCCTTCAGCTTTTTTACAGCGCTTTGCGCTTGGTTAAGTGTGGGTTATTTTTTAGAAGCCGCGCGGCGCGCGGCTTCTAAAAAATAACTGTGGTTTGTGCAATTGAAAATTGCTGTAAATGGCAAGCGTCTAAACCATCAAAGCCGAGTCATTCTGGACAGCATTTGCGGTTCCAGAATAGACCCAACCCCGCTGCATATCAAGGGTGACAATTGCGCCATCGCGCACAATCTCTGTCGCGTGCTTGACCCCAACAATCACAGGTACGCCCAGCCTTAGCCCAATGACAGCCGCATGGCTGGTGAGGCTATCTTCCTCCGTCACTACGCCAGATGCTTTTTTGATCGCCTCAATGTAATCCACGCTGGTTTTAGAAACAATCAGAATTTCTCCTGGATTGAAATTTCTCAGCTCGCGGCTATTGCGAGTCACGCGGGCACGACCGCTCACCGTTCCCTGCCCAATGCCAACGCCCTTGCCCAAGACCGACGTGACGACATCCACCTTAATTAGATCCGTAGAGCCAGCTACGCCTTGAAGCGTCCCTGCGGTCATCACCACCAAGTCGCCCTGTTGCAGCATCCCTTTCTCTTGAGCCACCGTCATGGCTGCCTGGAAGGTCTGCCCCGTTGAAGGTAAGTCCAGCACCAACAGCGGACGCACGCCCCACACGAGCTGCAGCTGCCGGGCGACATCCACATGGGGAGTGATCGCCAGAATGGGCTTGTTCGGACGAAATTTGGAGACGTTCCGCGCCGTTGCGCCTGTCTTGGTCAGAGTCATGATGGCAGCCGCCTGAAGCTGTTCGGCAATGCGGCTGACCGCCTGACTAATGGAATTGGGGATCGATCGCCCTGATCCCATCTCTGAGTCGCGGGGATATTGCTCTTGCTCAATTCGCATAGCAATCCGCGCCATCGTCTCGACCGCCATGACCGGGAAACTGCCGACCGCCGTTTCGTTCGACAACATGACGGCATCCGTACCATCAATGATGGCATTAGCTACATCCGAGATTTCGGCGCGGGTAGGACGCGGATTGTTGACCATGCTGTCTAGCATCTGCGTTGCCGTAATCACCGGGATACCCAGTCGATTTGCCGTTTTAATCAGCCGCTTTTGTAAAACGGGCACATCTTCGGCGGGTAGCTCCACACCCAAATCTCCCCGTGCCACCATGACACCATCACAAAGGGAAAGGACTGCTTCCATTTGCTCGATCGCCTCATGTTTCTCGATCTTGGCAATTACAGGCACGTTTTTCCCTGCGCTGGCAATCAGCTCTTTAATTTCCAAGACATCTTGAGGATTGCGAACAAAGCTGAGGGCAACCCAATCTACCCCCTGATCTAGCCCAAACATCAGATCTTCGCGGTCTTTGTCCGTTAAGGCACGAATGGAGAGATAGACCCCCGGAAAATTCACGCCTTTGTTGTTGGACAACACGCCGCCCACCGTCACTCGGCAATGAAGTTCGCGGGCTAGCGGATCTACCTTCTCGACCTGCATTTCCACCCGACCATCATCCAACATGATGACTGCGCCTGAAGGCACTTCATCAGCTAGCGGTTCGTAAGTCACAGAACTCTTTTCTTGCGTGCCAGGAATCTTGTGGCTGGTGAGGATGAAGGGATCGCCCTTCTTTAAGGTAATGGGGCCGTTCTCAAATCGCCCTAACCGGATCTTAGGCCCCTGCAAGTCTTGTAAAATGCCGACGGGCTGATTGATTTCAAACGAAATTTGGCGAATCAGCCGAATACTGCGCTGGTGGTCTTCGTGGGTTCCGTGAGAGAAATTAAGACGCAAGGTGGTAGCTCCCGCCTCAATCAGCTCTTTTAGGACTTCTGGGCTGCTGGTGGCAGGTCCGATCGTGGCAACAATCTTGGTTCGATGGAGGGAATGCTGTGGTTGCATGAGGGTTTGTGCGCAGAAGGGGAGCTGTCTACGATCGTCCGATAGTCCTATCTACGATAGTTGCGACTACCATAGCCCTGATTATTGGTAAGGCAAGAGGGATACTACCACGTTTGGAAGTCTCTTTATATAGTTCCGGTCATGTTTGATGAAATGATGAGAAATCAGAGGAATTTTGGGGCTGGATGAGGCAGTAGATTATTTCTGACGGAGGAAATATCTTGTCGCTAAGATCCAAGATGTCGCCAAGATCCAAGATAAGGATCGCAGGCAGCTCTTTGCCATTACTCAAAGCATAGACAATATGACTCAAGCACTACGGGAACTTCAGGCATCGGCAGGCGCTACTTTCACTTCAACCGCCGGAGGCGATACGCCCCTAGGCTTTGGCAATGATCCGATCGCTCTTCAGGCAGTCCAGACCGGAGTGGCAATCTGCGATCGCTCCCACTGGGGACGGATTGAGGTATCGGGGAACGATCGCCTCCGGTTTCTGCACAACCAAACCACCAATGATTTTCAATCTCTGAAGCCAGGTCAAGGCTGCGACACGGTATTTGTGACTTCGACCGCGCGGACGATCGATCTAGCAACAGCCTATGTTCTAGAATCTGCCGTGCTACTGCTCGTATCTCCTGGCTATAGTCAAAAGCTGACACAGTGGATGGATCGATATATCTTTTTTGCCGACCAAGTTGATCTGAAAGATATTACAGGTGATACTGCAACATTTAGCCTTTTAGGAAAAAATAGTGATGATTTAGTGACTCAAATAGGAGCAGGCGCGATCGTCGGTCAACCCTATGGCAGTCATCAAGTTTTTGAGATTACTGGAGTAGAAGTACGCATTGCAGTCGGCAGCGGATTGGCGACTTCAGGCTACACGCTAATCGTGAACGGCGAAGCGGCTGTGCTCTGGAAAACCTTGACTGAAGCCGGAGCTGCACCTCTGGGCGATCGCCTTTGGGAACAGCTCCGCATCACAGAAGGTCGCCCCGTACCGGGACATGAACTTACTGAAGATATAAATCCCTTAGAGGCGGGACTGTGGCAAACGATCTCGCTGAGCAAAGGCTGCTACATTGGGCAAGAGACGATCGCCCGTTTGCACACCTACAAAGGCGTGAAGCAACAGCTCTGGGGAATTCGCTTGAGCCAATCTGCGGCTCCTGAAAGCGTAGTCATGCTAGGCGAGGAGAAAGTGGGAGTTCTCACCAGCATGACTGAAACTGAGCGGGGCTACTTGGGATTAGCTTACATTCGCACCAAAGCCGTCAGCCCCAACTTAAAGGTGCAGGTAGGCGAAACCGAAGGAGAATTGGTCGCCCTACCCTTTGTATCCCACGAGTATCCCTAACCTTCAAATTGTCCCGACAATCTCTTTAGGGCATCTTGCATGGTGGGGGGTAGCTGCCGCATAATTTTGCCCTTCTCTCGATCGACTGCCACCAGCGACACCTGAGCCGTTACATAAGTCTCTTGTCTATCTAGCGACTGAATTTGGTATTCCCAGTTGAGCCGTACGCCTTCCATTGCCGACATTCTGGCTCGGACGATCGCCTCCGTTCCCAGCTTGATCGAGCGATGATAGCGAATGGATAGATCGACCACAGGTAAATCACAGCCGATCGCCACCAGATCAGAAAACTCAATGCCGAGCGATCGCAGACACTCCACACGAGCTTCTTCCAGCCAAGCAATATAAGTGCCATGCCAGACGATACCCGCATAGTCAGTATGGTGGGGCTGGGCGCGAACGGGGTAGTCAAACCAATTGTTGGGGGCTTCACTCGATCGCGGTTGAATGGCTTCAGTGGATTGGAGCTGCATAGACTCACCTTCTATTGAACTGAACTATTGAACTGAATGGTTGAGCTGAATGGTTGAGCTGAATTTTAGAGATGGCAACCGCCAAGGCGGTTAGGACGGGGACATTTAGGTAGGGTGCTTCGCGCCCCACCTAAATGTCCTAAGCAAATTGGCGACAGCCATACTTGAGGATCTGCGACTATGAAGTGCGATCGCTCCATCTAGGCTAGCTTAGACTCGCGAAGATCTCAGCTATTTTTCAATCTGTGAAGGATTTGCAGATTGGCGATTCAACCGTCATAGACTGGGCTTAAAGAGTCCTATTGATCATTAAACTTTAAGCCGATAAGCTTTAAGCCAATCTGGCTCGATCGCTACAGAAAAGCTTGATTCAGGAGTAGCCCATGATAGAAAAAATTTTACTGGCCAATTCAGGCACCGGACGTACTGAAGAAATGTTGAAATCGCTGATGGAAGTGCCGCTGATTCAGCGGGCTACCGTTACCGTACTCCATGTCGTAGCGCCACAGGTAACAGCCGAAGCCATGACAGAAAAATGGCAGGAAGGGGGCAAAACCCTGGCAAACTCCATTCAAAAGCTCAGTCTAGATCCGACGCGCGTGACTGCCATGCTGCGAGAAGGCGACCCCAAGGATATTGTTTGTCGGGTTGCGGATGAAATCGATTCCGACCTGATTATTATGGGTTCGCGGGGGTTGAAGCGCATTCAGTCGATTCTGGAAAACTCGGTGAGCCAGTATGTGTTTCAGCTTGCCTCTCGCCCAATGCTGTTGGTTAAAGACGATATCGTGGTGCGCAAAATCAACCGAATTATGGTGGCAATGGACAAGTCGCCCTCGGCGCAAAAATGCCTGAAGCTGGCGATCGCCTTTCTCCGAGACATCAAAGGCAGTCAGCTTGTTTTAGCCCACACTAACCCTGATCTGAAGCTGAAGCCCGGTGAAATTTCTGCCAATCCCAATGAAGATCCGGTGCTGATTCCAGCAATCAACGAAGCTAAGAAGTACGGCGTTAACTACAAATGTATTGCGCCAGAAGGTAAACCCGGTGAACGGATCTGTCAAATTGCTGAAGACCTAAACGTCGATTTACTGATTTTAGGATCACCCGAAAGCCGCCCCTCGATCGCCAAAGCATTACCCGATCTCGACCGCCTTCTGGGGCAGTCGCTTTCAGACTATGTGCGGGTTTATGCCAACTGTCCGGTGCTGCTAGTGCGATAGCGCCAATGAAGTCGCGCTGCCTTCCCAGGCAGCGCTAACCCGGCTACTGCGTCAGGACTTGAGCTGCCGCAGCGACTCCCGCACCTGCCGTAAAGTTCTCGTAGCCCAACTCGCTCAGAGCCGCTTCCAAAGCGCTGATCGCCGTCAGAATGTCGCGATCGCTGACAAAGCCCAGATGCCCCACTCGGAAGATCTTGCCGCTGAGGTGATCCTGTCCGCCCGCCATGACGATATCAAAGCGCTTGCGCAGAATCGATCGAATTTTCTCAGCATCCACGCCGATGGGAGCCACAGACGTAATCGCTGGGCTGCCCGCAGAGTCGGGGGCAAACAGCGGCAGGTTGAGGGCTTTCATGGCAGCACGAGTGGCATTTTTGAGGCGATCGTGTCGAGCAAAAATATTCTCCAAACCCTCTGCCCTCATTATGCCCAGCGCCACCTGAAGCGCAAAAAACATATTAACCGGAGGCGTAAAGGGATGGCTATTTTTGGCGGCTTCCTTGCGGTACTTGCCCAAATCTAGATAGAAACGCGGCAGCTTTGCGGTGGCATAAGCTTCCCAAGCTTTGGGACTAACTGCCACAAAACCCAATCCTGGCGGCAGCATATAGCCTTTTTGCGAACCTGAAGCGACGACATCTAGACCCCAGGCATCGATCGGCACGCTAGTGGCTCCTAGACTCGTGACCGCATCGACCATCATCAGCGCACCGTGCGCTTTGACATAGCGGCTAATGGTTTCCAGGTCATTAATTACGCCCGTCGAGGTTTCGCTATGGGTAACGATGACTGCCTTAATTTGTTTGTCAGCATCGGCTTCGAGAGAGGCGCGCACCGCTTCAGGGTCAATCACTTTGCCCCACTCAGCCGTCACTTTCTCGACGTTTAGCCCATAGACTTCGCAGATCTCGACCCAGCGATCGCCAAATTTGCCGTTGGTGGTAACGAGGACGCGATCGCCCTGGCTAAGGAAGTTAATGATTCCCGCCTCCATTGCACCCGTACCGCTAGCTGCCAAAATCAGCACGTCATTTTGGGTTTGGTGCAGCCACTTTAGCCCTTCGGTAACTTCGGCAATAATTTTGAAAAAATCGCCGCTGCGATGCCCGATCGGGTGCTTCGCCATGGCTAGCAACACGCTTTCCGGTACGGGAGTCGGCCCCGGAATCATTAACATCAACTTGTCATCCATTGCTCTATCCTGCCTTAGCCCAACTTTCTATCGACACGAATTCTGTTGACACAAATTCTATCGACCCAGACCAGGATGATACAACTTATTGCGATCGTGTTGGCTTTTTAGCGATCTGTAACTTTTGAGCGCAGCAAACTACTTGGTCTGATCTCTCGATTGGGCACGCCGCCGCACCAGGAAATTAGGCAACTCAACAGTGCCCAAGCGCGGCAGAGGAAAGGCGATCGGCTCCAAATGTTCGGGCGGCATGGCGGGCTGAATGGTTTGGATGGCTGTCAGCAGTTCAGCAAGCACGAGATGGGCTTCATGAGATTCGTGAGGGGAGCCTTCAATGTCGATCGCCAGATCTGACAGGGCATGTTCCACTAAATCCCGAATATGAACGATTTGCCGCTGGCTGGTGGCATGGCGATCGCGCCAGTACTGAATCGCCGTTTCATGCTCTGTCACCTGCTGCGCCTGCTGAAGAATTTGTTCCTGCATCTCAGCAACCTGCTGTTCTAGCGCCAATTCACGGGTTTGCCACACTTGGCGATCGTCCTCCATTTCCTGGTGGCTTTGCTGCAATCGGGTATGCTGAATTGCCTGTTGAGCCAACTGCTCTTGCAGGGTCTCTATCTGCCGCAAAGTGTGAGTCGAATCTTGCAGGGCATCTGGCTCGGAGACGGCGCGACGCAGGGCACGAGTGTGGCGTTCTTCTAGCACCACATGAGTTTGTTCAATCTGCGCTTCGAGTTGGGCAAGGCTCGATCGGTACTGGCGGAGGCTGGCGGAAAGCTCACGGATCTGCTGCTGCGAGGCTTCGAGCTGTCCCTGTAGGCTGGCGGTTGCCGTGCGGGAAGCCAGAATTTCTGCCTCCATTTCTAACATACGCTGGTGCCGAACCTCTAATGCCGTCTGCAAGTCTTGCACCTGCTTTCCCATGCGATTGCGGTGGGTTTGAGCCTCCTGCTGATCTTGAGAGATTTTCAACCGCAGATGCTCAACTTCTTGCTGTTGAGTCTGGGTCATAGCTTCGATTGTCGTTAGCAATTCTTGAATTGCCTGGTCGCGCTGCTGAGTCTCTAGAATCTGAGCCTCTAATGCCTGCTGCTGCTCACCCATTTGCAGCTTGAGACGAGCGATCGCCTGTTGCTGCACAGAGGCATAATCTTCTGTGGCAGCAAGCTGTGCTTCCAAAATTGCCTGGTCTTGTAGCTTTAGACGCAGTTCCTCCAGATAAGCCAGGGCTTGATCGAGAGCCTGCTCTAAGTGAAAAATTCTTGAAACTTTCTCTTTGTCAAGCGCCTGAGCTTGGGATAGTTCCTCCAGCAGGGTTTGATAGTCGGCAGGGGTGAGCGCCAGCTCTAGGCAAGGGTCGATCGCAGGGGGGAAAAGTAGGGGATTGGAGTCCACCCAGTTCGATTGAGCCAGGGAAGTCTGAGCCAGCTCTGCTGAAACTAGCTCGATCGCAGTCAAATCTGTCTGGGCGATCTCTATCTGGGCGATCTCCGGGTGGACTATTTCTGCCTGGACTAAATTTGCCTGAGATGAATCCAACTGAGACACTCAGAACCTCCCACAAAACCAACGAGATAATTTAGACCCTATTGCCCCAGGAGCATTCAGCGCCACTGTAGCGCTCTAGACCGCTGCTTCAGAATTGATGCCGCCTCAGAATTGATGCCGCTTCAGAAGAATTGACATAGTTTAGCAGCAATTATTGATATGGCAATGGGCTGACCTAAAACAGAAATTCTTTAAGGAGCCTTTATTGTGCCCTTGAGAACACGATGTCCCTACTTGCCAGGATTAGCCATATCTGGCGCTTGAACAGGTGCAATAGACTCGACGTGATGGGGGGCAGCATGGTTTAGCGACCAGCGATAATCCACCGTAAGGTTGGCACGTTGACAGCTATCCTCTAGCTGCTTTTGCTGGGTTAACGCCTTGCGTAAGGTGCCAATTAGCTCATGAACCTGCTCTCGTTGAGGAGACTTATGCCCCACTGCGAACATTGTTTGCCGTTCTAGCAATTGCAGAAGTAGCTCGTAGTGAATATGGGACGGGAGAGGAATTGGATCCATGTAGCCTACGAGCGAAAGGGGATGATTTGATCTAGCTGACTCACAAGTCTAGATGATTCAATCTAAACATGAGTTTAGAGATACACCAAGCTTTTCGGGAAGTTCAACCGAAGTGTAGCAATTCTAAATTAGGAATTTCCCGCAGTGCGATCGCCTAACGCATACCTCTAGCCAGAAGGCAGGTCTAGCTGGGCAGGTTTACTTAGAGAACAGAGCAACGATCGCTTCTCCTGGATTAGGCTGCTTCACCAGCGACTCCCCAATCAGCACGGCTGTCGCGCCAGCCTGCTGTACCCGATGCAGATCTTCGGGGGTATGCAAGCCCGATTCGCTGACCGCCAGAATGCCGCGTTCTTGAAGCGTCTCGCCTCTAGCCGCTAGGAGATCGCAGGTGGTTTGCAAGTCTACCGAGAAATCTTCGAGATTGCGGTTGTTGATGCCCACGAGCGCCACGCCTTCTAATGCCAAGACGCGATCAAGTTCCTCTAGGGTATGCACTTCAATCAACGCTGCCATGCCTAGCGCTTTAGCAATTTTGAGGAAGTACTGCAAATCTTTATCCGGCAAGATGGCGGCAATCAACAAGACGGCATCTGCACCATGAATCCTGGCTAGATAGATTTGGTAGGGATAAACTAAGAAGTCTTTGCACAGCAGCGGCGTATCGACTGCTGCCCGTACTCGCCGCAGATTCTCAAAGCTGCCTTGAAAGAATTTTACGTCCGTCAGCACAGAGATACAGGCAGCTCCCGCCTGGGCGTAGGACTGGGCGATCGCCACGGCATCAAAGTCGGCTCGAATCACGCCTTTGCTGGGTGAGGCTTTTTTGACCTCGGCAATTAGCGCAGGCTGAGTTTTTCCTTGACGCAGCGCCGCAACAAAATCCCGTGTCGGCGGGGCATCCTGCACCTGTTTTTGCAGATCCGCTAGCGGCTGCCGCTCCCGCATTTGATCCACTTCGACTTCTTTTTGCCAGACAATTTCCTCCAAAATGTGGCGAGGTTTGGCATCGGGCACATTTGCCTGATAGCGCAAGTATTCAACGGCGATGGCACGGTTAGGAGAGCGGCGACGGATTTCCATGGGTTGATGAAGCAGATGGGGAAGGGATGGATGGGGGAGGGGTGGATGGGGGAGGGGTGGATGGGGGAGTTTAAGTGCCATATCAAATTTGATATTCACTCTCACATACCCCTTTACCCATCTACCCATTTCCCCCTCAATGAGTGCCGATCGCCCGTTTGTAAGCCTCATCCAGCACTTCTGAAAGGGTGGGGTGAGTGTGAACAAAGTAGGCAAGTTCCTGAACAGAACGGCGTTCGGCGATCGCATTGGCTGCTTCCTGAATCAAATCGGCGGCATGTAGACCAATGATGTGAACTCCCAAAACTTCGCCCGTGTCCTTGCGGTAAATTACCTTTGCCAGTCCGTCAGTTTCTCCTTCGGCGATCGCTTTAGCATTGCCTTTGAAGTAGGAGCGCACCGTAGCGACCTCAAAGCCTTCAGTTTTGGATAGTTCGACGGCGGCAGGTTCAGTCAAACCGACAAAGCTCACTTCAGGATGGGTGAATGCTGCGGCAGGAATGCTGCGGTAGTCCATTTGGCGCGGGCGACCGCAGATGGTTTCGATCGTCGCCACGCCTTGGGCTGAGGCAGCATGAGCCAGCATCATTTTGCCTGTGGCATCGCCGATCGCCCATAGATGCGGCACAGCTTCACCCTCGATCAGCACCGCCATTTCATCATTGACGGGAATAAAGCCCCGGCGATCGAGTGCTGCCCCAACCGACTCTAAGCCCAAATCCTGAGTTGCCGGAATCCGCCCTGTGGCGATCAGGCAAGCATCGACTTCCAGGACTTCCACAATTTCTTTGGTCTTGGCATCGGCAAGCTCAATGACTACTGGAGAACCAGGCGTAACGGTTTTTGCCAGCAAACCCGATCGCGTTTCGATGTCACGAGGAGCAATCAAAATCCGCTGTGCCAGTTTGGCAATATCGGGGTCAAAACCGGGCATGAGCTGATCTAATGCCTCGATAATCGTGACTTCACAACCCAACGCCGTGTAGACATCGGCAAACTCTAGCCCGATGTAGCCGCTACCGACGATCGCGATCCAGTTAGGCAAGGACTCTAGCTTAATAGCATCGTCGCTGGTAAACACGGTTTTACCGTCGATTTTGGCACCGGGCGGCACAAAGGGAATCGAACCCGGAGCTAGGATAATATCCTGTGCTGTAATGGTTTTTTCGCCCTCTGGAGTGGCAATGCTGAGTTTTTGCGCACCCGCCAGCTTGGCTCTGCCCTGAATAATATCCACGCCGATGCGCTTGAGGCTGCCAATTAAGCCTTCTCGCTGTTTTGTAACAATGCCTGCCGCATGATCGGCGATCGCCTGTCGCTCAAACGCCACGTTCCCCACCTGAATGCCCAACGCCTTAAGGTGGTCGGCATCGCGCAGCTCTCGCACACGCCCCGAAGCCGCCAGCAGCGCCTTAGAGGGAATACAGCCTCGATTGACGCAGGTGCCGCCCATGGTGCCAGCTTCCACGATCGCCGTCTTCAGCCCACAGCTCACGGCATGGAGCGCCGCCCCATGTCCGCCCACGCCAGCACCCACAATCACCAGGTCGTAGTCCATTCCGTGCGTCACTTCAGTCTCCCTCTCGGTAATTGTCTAGTTCAATTCTCAACGGTCAGCGGAGATTAGACAACTCTTGAAGAAATTTTGTCGTCAAGTCTTCACCCTAACCTATCCCAAATCTACAGTCCTCTCTCCTGCCGCTGCCGTTTTGCTTCATAGAGCATCAGCGCTGAGGCGATCGCCACATTCAGCGACTCGACCCCCGCCGCCAGGGGAATCTTGACAGCAACATCGGCGAGTTCTGCCAGCTCTGAAGATAATCCGGCTCCCTCGTTGCCCATCAAAATCAGCGTTGGGCGAGTCAGGTCAACCTCCCAGTAGGTGAGCGTAGCCGTGGGCAAAGTCGCAACCACCTGCACCCCCAGAGCGCGGAACTGCCTCACGTCTGCGCCCAAGTCAGCACTCACGCCCATGGGCAAACGAAACCACTGTCCGGCAGAGGCGCGCAGCACCTTGGGACTCTCTAAATCAACGCTGTCGTCGCTCAGCCACAGACCTTCTGCCCCAACCGCTGCTGCCGTCCGAATCACAGTGCCTAGATTACCGGGATCTTGTATGTTTTCCAGGGCAAGCCCCAGGTGCAGCGTATCGACAATAGGCAGATTGAGCGAGACGTGCTCCGCTGTAGCGACCACCCCGTCAGGCTGCACGGTGGTGGCGATCGCTGCCAACACCTCTGGAGTCACGACTTCTGTACGCTGCGATCGCTGTATTACCTGCTCCCAGAGTGCCGGATGCTGTGCCTGCCAGGTGGGAGTACAGCACACCGTCACGAGAGGATAGCTGACGGCACAGGCTTCTTCCAGGAGATGCGTTCCCTCTAGCAAAAAGATCTGCTGTTCCTGCCGCTCTTTGGCACGGTGCAGCTTTCGCATTTGTTTAATCAGAGGATTCTGAAGGCTAGTCAACATAGGAAAATAGCGGGTATTAATATTTCGTTCATTAATATTTCGTTATGTGTCAAGCATCTACTGATTAAGTATCTTGAAGTATCGGCTGCCGACAGGGGTTTGAGAGTAAAGTCTCGAACCGCGATCGCCTTAAAAAACAGCTCTAGGCAAGATTGACACTGCCTAGAGCTATTTTAGAGTTGACCTCAAGGGGTAGCCTCAAATAATGCGGAACCCGGGACTTGAACCCGGAAGTCTTTGCAAACACTAGAACCTGAATCTAGCGCGTCTACCAATTCCGCCAGTTCCGCAACTGGAAACCTAAATTCGCTTTGGAGCCATTCCTGAAGCAATATGCTCTAAAACAATATTTAGACTGCGACTTACTATCATCCGTTAACTAATGCAGTTCGTCAACCGAATAAAAAATCTTTTTACTCTAGATTCAGTCTGAATTTCCTGATTTCCTGGCAATGTGCGCTGGATTCTTTGACAATGCACAAAGTGATGCCTAAAGATTTTTTAGCCAATTCAAATCTTTTCGGTAGAATCAATACCAAATTATTTATGAAGTAATTTTGTGAGTCTAACGGGCTATCGTATCGGTAGATAGCTAAAGCTTCGGTTTAGCCAAAGCTTAAGTTCAGTCAAATTCAACGTCCGATCATTCTTGGAGGATAGAGCCATTACAGTCTCTCTCAGCATATCAACCCCCCTTTCCTTACCTGAAGACGAAAAAACTGTGCTTCAAGTATGGGGACGAAACTCTCTGTCTGGACAGGTCAAAATCAGCGGTGCCAAAAACTCGGCTTTGGTAATCATGGCTGGGTCGTTGCTCTGCGATGGGGACTGTTTGCTCCATAACGTTCCCTCAATGGTTGACGTGAGCCGTATGGCTGAGCTTTTGTCCGCTTTGGGCATCCAGCTTAAGCGCGAAGGTGAAGTCTTAGAGGTCAATGCCCGACACATTGCCCAATCGAGAGCGCCCTACGAGCTAGTGAGCCAGATGCGCGCCAGCTTTTTTGTGATTGGGCCTTTGCTCGCTCGTTTGGGTGAAGCTCGTGTGCCGTTGCCGGGAGGCTGTGCGATCGGTGCTAGACCCGTTGACCTGCATGTCCGGGGTTTGCAATCTCTAGGCGCAGAAGTGCAGTTTGAGCATGGCACGGTTTATGCCTACGTTCCAGGGAATAAGCGCCGCTTGCAAGGGGCAAAGATCTATTTGGATGTGCCCAGCGTGGGCGCAACGGAAACCCTGATGATGGCGGCAACGCTGGCAGAAGGTGAAACTATCCTGGAAAATGCGGCTCAAGAGCCAGAAGTCGTCGATTTGGCGAATTTCTGTCGGGCAATGGGGGCGCAAATTCAAGGAGCGGGCACCAACCGGATTGTGATTACAGGGGTGGATAGCTTGCACTCGGTAGAGTACAGCATTATCCCCGATCGGATTGAGGCTGGCACGTTTCTGGTGGCAGGAGCCATGACCCACTCAGAAATCAGCCTTTTCCCGGTCGTGCCTGCACACCTGACTCCGGTGATTGCCAAGCTAAAGGCTATTGGCGTGAATGTGGCGATCGACGGGGCAAACACCGTGCGCCTGATTCCATCCCGTACCCTTAGCGCTACCGATCTCAAAACTCTGCCCTATCCCGGTTTCCCAACCGATATGCAGGCACAGTTTATGGCGCTTCTTACACTCTGCGAAGGCAATAGCGTCATCACAGAGACTCTGTTTGAGAACCGTCTGCGCCATGTGGCAGAGCTAAACCGCATGGGAGCCGATATCCGCGTTAACGGCAATATTGCCATTGTGCAGGGAGTTTCCAAGCTTTCGGGTGCGCCTGTATTGGCCACCGATCTGCGGGCTTCGGCAGCTCTGGTGGTGGCGGCTCTGGCGGCAGATGGCATGACTAGCATCCAGGGATTGCATCACCTCGATCGCGGCTATGACAATCTGGATGGCAAGCTGAAAGGATTGGGTGCAAACTTGCAGCGCGTCAGAGAAGATTCAGCTGAGTCTTTGCCTTCCTCTCCAGCAGCTGTACCTCCCGTAGTTGCGTCATAGGCATCAACCTCTGGATAAAATTTGCGCCTTCTCAGTGGAGTCATTGGAGAAGGCGCAAATTTTTTGTCAAGCTGTGGGTCAAGCCTAATTACAGGAACTGAATGGTGACGCGATCGCCCACCTTTAACCCTAATTCTGCTGCCCTACCGCTGCGTAGCTCTATCACCTGATCAATTTCTGTCCAGGGCCCATAGGTAGGGCAAGGTTTTCTGGTGCAAGAGGGTACGTTTGCTGCAATGTCCTTCACCTCGCCCTGATAGAGAAATACCATATCCAGTGGGGAGGGCGTGTTCTCCATCCAGAAGCGCACCTGCCGGGGCGGATTAAAGGCAAACAACATGCCGCGATCGTCTGGCAAAGGGGGACGATACATTAGCCCCATTTGTTGCTGCTCGGCAGTCTGCGCGACCTCAAGTTGAATGGTCTGACCTGCCATTTGCGCCTGAGCTGTGATGGGCAGCATTTGTCCTCCATTGGCGCTTGAGGAAGTGGAGGGTGAGGGAGTAGGAGATTGAGAGATAACGGGAGAAGGAGAACAGCTTAAGAGCAGCACAGCCAGCCCTAGCCCGATCGATTTTTCTAAAAATAAATAGCCCATGGAAAATTTACGCTGATGAGGATGCCGATCAGAACAAAGAATAGGGCGTAATTGACCGACGTTAGGTTCCGCAGGCCTAAGTCTCTCGCATGACATAGCCAACGCCACGCACAGTCTGAATGAGCCGTTTCTCACTTTCATCTTCGATTTTGAGGCGGAGATAGCGGACATAGACCTCAATCACGTTAGATTCCCCGACGAATTCGTAACCCCAGACATTTTCCAAAATCTGTTCACGGGTCAGCACTTCGCGGGGATGCTCCATCAAATATTTCAGCAGCTCAAATTCCTTCATGGTGAGATCGATGACACGATCGCCCCGTAAGGCTCGACGGGTTGCCAAATCTAGCACCAGGTCGCCAAACCGCAGCTGTTCGCTGCTGGGCGCATCAGACTGAAGATACAGCCGCACCAGTCTCAAGAACTCATCGCTGCGATAAGGCTTGAGAAAATAGTCGTCGGCTCCGGCCTGTAAGCACGCCGCCCGATCTTCCACCGCGTCCCGCGACATCAACAGCAGCACAGGCATTTGCGCCCCATTTTGCCGGAGATGATTGCAGAGAGACAGCCCCGACTCTCCAGCCAACATACGATCGATCACCACCAGCGACGGCTGAAACTCTTTGACTTGCCGCAGTCCAGTTGCCGCATCGTGAGCGATCGCCGTTTCGTAACCTGATTCTTGCAGATCAGCCCTGACATGCTGAGCCAAAACTTCGTCCGTTTCAATCAGCAAAACGCGCGGGTTAGGGTCTAGGGGAGGAGCCATAGCAGAAAAGGATGAAGGGCATCTGAGAAAGCTAATCGTAGAGAGAGTCGGAAGAATAGAGCCTAAGGCAGCTCAACGGAGGAGGGCTTTGCGACGTGGGGCAGCCCCCAGCCCAATTTCTCCCGTAAAACATGGAAGAACTCATTGGGACGCAGACGAATGAAGCGAGCAGAGTAGGGCGATCGCAGCATTCGTACCCGATCTTCAGGCAAGACAGAGCATCCGGCATTGCCATCCACCACTAGCACCAAGGGATTAGAATTTGCCGGGTAGATGGTGACAGGCTCAGTATCGGCAAACACGAGCGCTCTGGATGCTAAAGAATGTGGGCAAATCGGCACAAGCTGAAGCGCCGCAACGCCCGGAGCGACCACAGGCCCACCTGCCGAGAGCGAGTAAGCCGTGGAGCCAGTCGGGGTCGAGATGATCACGCCATCTGCCGCAATATCGACCGGAGCGTGGCTGCCTAACTCAATCTCGAAATGGCACATACTGGTCAGCGGCTCCCGATGCAGCACCATTTCATTCAGACAGAGGGCTTCCCAGACCAGCGATTCATCCCGCCAGACCTGCACCGAGAGCATGGCTCGTTCTTCCACGACATACTTGTTGTCTAGGAGCGCGTCGATCGCCTGGGGCAATTGATTCACGTAAGCCTCGGTCAGGAAGCCCATGTGCCCAGTATTGACCGTCAGCAGCGGTATGCCGCAGGGGGCAACCTGGCGGAATGCGGACAGCACGGTGCCATCGCCCCCCAGCACAATGCCAAACTCCATGTCTCGATCGAAACCGGGCGGAGCCAGTCGATCGATCGGCGTATGGCAAATGGGACGACCCACCTTGGAAAAGCCTAAAATTCCGCCGATGCCTGAAGCAAGGCAAACTTCCCAGCCACGGGCAGCTAGCTTGTCCTGCAATTCTTGCGCGATGCGACAAGCGATCGGCTTAACATCGTTGTAAATAATCCCAGCTTTGGGCACGCTTGGTAGTCCAGAAGGGTAGAAAATTAGAAAGCCTTGCAACTCAGCTGGGCTAAGCCAATTAGGTTAGGCAAGCCAAGCCAGTCGGATAAAGCCCAATCTTAGGTCGCGCTTTTTATATAGATTAGCGCGGAGCGCACCCAACGATACTGAATTCTTGCGTTAGACTCTCAGAGAGCCTTTACAAAACTTATTTTGTCTTTGCTAAAAGCAACTCCTATTGTCGGAACCAGTTACATTTTGTTACAAGTAGTAAGCTGGTGATAGAGAGAACGCAGACCTGCCGTAAACGAGTAACTGTATGTTTAGTGGTTTCTTAGGCTCCAAAAGCCAACCCGGTACAGATTTTGGGGAGCGGATGCTGAATGCGGTCGCTACGCAATCTCTCCGCCATTTGTTTACGCAAAGTGAGTTTATTGAAGTTGCGGTACGTTGCTACCCCTCTAGCAAGTTGCTACAGGGCAGCATTGATAGCTTCAAGATGAACGGTCGGGGGCTAACCATCCGCCGTCAGTTTGAGGTTGAGGAAATGTCGTTTGAGACGGATGCTGTGGCGATCGACTATGCCTCGGTCTTGGGGGGCAAGCTGCGGCTGAAGCAGACGACTCAAGCCGTGGCGCGAGTTGTGCTGTCTGAAGCGGCCATCAATCGTGCCTTCACCGCCGATCTGGTGAAACAGCATCTGCAAAAGGTCGATCGCCCTGAGCTGACGAACCTTTCGGGTGGCGAACCGATCTCGTTCCGGGCGGTGAACATTCAGCTTTTGCCCGACAACCAGGTTGCCATTTCTGCCGAGACGGATCTGCCCAATCGCAAAGATGTGCCGATTCGCCTAACTGCCGCTCTGGAGATTGAGAAGCGTCGCCGTGTGGGCTTCAAGAATCCCCAATTTGATGCGGCTTCGGTGCCTGAAGATATGCGCGGTCTTTCGGAAACCCTGTCTGCTGCCTTCGCCCAAATTCTCGACAGTATGGTTGATCTCGATCGCTTCGATCTAGATGGTGTGATGCTGCGGCTCAACCGACTGGAAACCGAGGGCGATCGCCTCATCTTCAGCGGCTATGCCCAAATCGAGCATTTTCCAGGAAACGGCTGAGATTCAACCCAATCTGGCTATGGTTGCCGATCGTCTACTCAGGTATGCTGAGACAGGTATGCTGAGACAGGTATGCTGAGACAGGTATGCTGAGACAGGTATGCTGAGACATAACACGCTGAGACAAGTGCGCTGAGACAAGTGCGCTGAGACAAGTGCGCTAAGAGCAGGGGCATTCTCAGCAGTCGTCAGGGCTTGTAGCTAAAGGAGAGCCATGCCGATCGGTAATATTTTTGTGCTAGGCGGAGTCGTGATGATTCCCCTCCTTGGACTTTCTGTTTTGGCAGTAGCCCTAATTTTGGAGCGGAGTCTGTTTTGGTGGAAGATCGTCCGTCGGCAGGACAAAATTGTGCGCGATGTCCTAGGGCTATACCGTCGCAGCGCCAAGGCGGCAATACAAAAGCTGGAGCAAAATACTAATTTGCCGATCGCCCGGATCTTTTTGGCGGCGCTGGAGCTAGAGCAAGCCAACTCAGAAGAATTTCGGCTGGCACTCGAAAGCGCGGCACAGGCAGAATTACCTCTGCTCAAGCGATTCAATACGGTATTTGATACTGTCATTAGCCTTTCGCCTTTGCTGGGTCTGCTGGGCACCGTCTTAGGGCTGATCAGCTCTTTCGCATCACTCAAGATCGGCGATGTGGGAGGCACTTCCACATCAAACGTGACGGCAGGCATTAGCGAGGCTCTGATTTCCACTGCTTCAGGATTGGTGGTTGCCATTTTCACACTGCTATTTGCCAACGTGTTTCGCGGACTGTACCTGCGGCAAACGGCTTTGATTCAAGAATATGGCGGACAGCTAGAGTTAATCTATCGTCGCCGCTATGAGCGCGGAGTGCCCCATGCGTCTGCCCAGTGAGCCAGAACCGCCTTACCAGATCAATATCGTGCCGATGATCGATGTCATCTTCGCGATTCTGACTTTTTTCATTATGTCTACTCTTTATTTGGCGCAATCGCAGGGTCTACCCGTCAATTTGCCCGGAGCCAATACTGCCGAAAATCAGACTCAGAATCCAGCGGTAGTGACAATTGATGCGATCGGTAATCTTGCCTTTAATCGCCAGCCCATGACGCTTGATGTTTTAGAAGCTCAGGTGCGTGCCTTGGCACTCTCAGGTCAGCAGCCTTTGGTGGTAATTGACGCTGACAAGGCTGTGACGCATGGCAAGGTGGTCGAAGTCATGGATCGGCTGCGATCGATCGATGGCGTGAGATTGGCGATCGGGACTAAACGCCCTTAAAAACAGACGCCCTTAAACCCAGAAGAGCGAGTCTTGTGACCCGCTCTTCTATCCAGAATTTATTCAACTGTTTTCGCTCTAGCCTATTTTGTTTTAGGGTATTTCTCTGATTTAGCACTGAGGCGACAAAGCGCTGAATGCTCACCATAGCTTTACTCTTGATAACTTTACTACTGCTAAAGGGCAGCTTTGAAGAACCTCTACAGGCTTGACTCATCCATTCAGTTTGACTCGCCACAGGTCTACGCTGTAGGCAAAAAGCAAAGATTAAGGTTGAGAGGTTTCTAACCAGTCGAAGATGCGATCGAGCTGTTCCAACGTCACCAAGCCATACTGCCAGAGAATCATGGGCAAGGGACCTGGGTCTTGCTCTCGATGCTTTAGAGCCATCGAAATAGAAGAGGACGACAGCGCCAAATCTTCTTGTAAAAATCGAATGAAACGAGAATAAGTTGTGGGTGTCATATTTACATTTACCTTTCCTGAACAAAGCTTTCCTCAAAAGCCATAAGATTTGAAACCAACGATACTGACTGGAGCCAAGATTCAAACGCTAGATCGACCAGTCTTGTATCTGTCATACTCCATTTGCCTATTAACAAAGGATTAAACAAAGAACCTAGATATTTAGAACCAAGGATAGATTAAATATTGAGAACTGACTTAAATCTTCCGAAGGAACACGCTAGTTTTTTACGGAATCTATGAAAGTGAAAGTCGGAAGATCCGTAGATTCCGAAGCTTGTAGGCTGATCTGAGTCTTATGCTGCATTCGAGGGCGATCGCCCTCAAACTTTTGCCTCCTGATTAAACTGACGCATTTACTGACCTACTTAGGAAAGCAAGGTTAGCAAATTCTCACGCATCTTAACAGGCGTAATGTCAAGAAGTTCATGCGAACTATGGTAATTTTTGTAAAGCGAAGCCAACCCTCAAGCGAGTCAAACGCCCACAGGTCGCTAGGCAGACAAAATTTGCATATTGTCCTGAAATCGAATCATTTGGGCAAACACCGAAATAGCTGATAGGGAAAGCCAATGCGATGGTAGCCCTCTAAGTCAATCGCACATGAAATTTTCGCTCGACGCTGAGGATGTTCCGGATCAAAAATTCGTAATCGCTCAGGATAATCTTTGCTTCGCATTCCGGGAGAGGCAACCACCCAGAGGTTAAGCGGCAAAGGCAAAGGCTGTCGTAATTTAGCCAAGGTTTTCCAGACCTGTTGATATCCTTGAGTTTTGTCAATAAATGCAATCTGCACCCTGTCTTCCGGCTGAGGATAAAGGTGCTGCAACTCCAGTGCAAAGCTTAGCCCTAGCGCTACTTCCTGAAGCGAGCTATAGGCCACCCCGATCGCGATTGGCAAACCTGGCTGGGCAATATTTTTTGCCACGCGATCGGGGGCATAGGACTTGAGAAACGCCCCGCCATTCACCACAAGCAGGCTGCTGAGTAGTCCTGCCAGCAAGACGATCGCTCCAGTACGAGTAAGCCCCGATCGGGCTAGGCTGGATCGGGCTGGGCTGGATCGGGCTGGGCTAGATCTGGCTAGGTTAGATTGAGCTAGGCAAGCGCCCGCCAATGCACAAACGCCGGGGTAGTAAACAAAGTTGTAGCGAGGCACTACCGTAATGTCTTTATTGAGAATATAGGCGATCGCCAAAAACTCAGTGATGACGCAAAGCGTGAAGCCTAGGAGCAGGATGACTGCCGGGTTGCCTGAACTCCAGAGCTGCCGAAAGCCGAGATAGAGCTGCCGCCCCAGCCAAATCACGAATGCCAACGTCAGCACAGTTGAGAGAATGACGATCGGCTGAGGCTGTCGCTCGACTGGAAGGGCAATAAACATCAGCGTCCAGCCCACCAGCGTTTGATACAGCGGAGCCAGTCGATCGAGCCAGTCGGGATTATAGGGAATCAGCCAATCGGTTTCAGGGCGGCGGATGTGGCTGAGCATGGTCGGCAGCCAGGGCAAATATCCTAGAAAGATGCCAGTTAGGGAAAGGGCGATCGCTCCCCATTTGCGACGCGTCATAGGCAATCGCTGCCAGTAGATCCAGCTCAGTAGCGTCACGATTTGAGCGACGATCGCCAGGATAGAAAAGTAGTGAATATAAAGACTGAGAAGATTTAGCCCTGTCCAGCCCAGCCAAATTTCAGGACGCAAGCGAGGGTCTTCAAATCTGAGCAGATCTTGCTGAATTTGCAGGAGTCCCGCTAACGCCAGCGTAATCAGCAGCATAGGCAGCGTATAGTGCCGACCTTCCTGAGAGAGATAGACCGCAAACGGCGAAACTGCCATCAGCGCTGCTCCCATAACCCCTACCGCAGGGGAGAAAGCCAGACGATTGAGGTGATAGAGTGCGGCGATCGCCCCCGCGCCCAATAGAGCAGGCAGCGCCCGCATTGCCCAAATCCAGTGAGCCGCATCGGGCTTTAGCCAACCCAACCACTGGTACATCAAGCAAAAAAACAGCGGCGGATGAACAGATTCTGTCGCGACCGTCTGGGCGATTTGGGCGCAAGTTAAACCGGGCTGATAGGCAAAAAGAGAGTCGATCGCGCTGAGGGGCAAAAATTGGTTGAGGGGCAGATTGGCGGAGGAATGACCTGTCGTAAACAGCGCCGTCAGCACTTCATCTAGCCACAGCGGCTTGGTGTCGAGATGCCAAAATCGTAGCGTTAGCCCCAGTAGAAGGATAACCAGTAGGGCGATCGCCGGGACAAAAGATGGAGGCAGAGATTTCAGGCGCACTGGAGAACCTACGATTTTTTTCGCATCGATTGAGGGAATTGCTTCACTAGGGCTGGCAAAATTGGGCAGGGCAATTTCCCATCCAAATTATCGGGGTTGCTCCAGCTAAAGGGGGCTTTGTGAGCTGCCGACATCCACAGCAGCCGCTTGGCGCGAGTCATGGCGACATAGAGCAAGCGATATTCTTCAGCAATCTTCAGCCATTTTGCCCGTTCCCAGGCGATCGCAATATCGGGAATCGAGGACGGGTGCCCAGAGGATTGATGCCCAGAGGATTGATGGCCAGAGGATTGATGGCCAGAGGATTGGTGAATGCGGGCGCGAATTTGGGCGCGGGCGACCTCCGACAGGGTGAAGTCTCCCAAAAACTGCATTTGAGGCAGCACCCGCAAGTTTCCCGGCAGCATATGCTCGTGGAGAAACGGGATAAACACAAAATCCCAGTCCAGCCCTTTGGCTTTGTGCATGGTAATAATGGTGAGCTGCCGGGGGCGGATGTAGCGCTGCTCCGGATCATCTATCTCGACGGGTTCAAATCGCTCCGATCGCACAATTTCTTCCAGCACCTCTAGCACAGCCGTCATCGCGGGATTGCCTATTGTTTGCTGGATTAGGCGCTCAGCAAGCTTTTCGGCAGTTGCCAGCTCGGACTGGTCGTACTGTAAGGTCATCGCCAAAAAGGGAATGAGCTGATACTGTGGCAGTTCCAATCGGGCGCGGAGCAAACCTGTACAGTATCGTCGGGCTTGCAGCACAGGCTCAGATTGCGGCGGATCGATCGGGCTGGGGTAGAGAAATCGCTCTGGCATCACCACCAGCGTATTCAAATCTTGCGTAGGAATCAGGCGGCGATCGACCAGCGTTTGCAGGGCTGCCTTTAAATAGTCTGGCGAATGGGGGCGATCGAGAAATTGCAGCAGCGCCAGAATTTCTGCCGGAATGTGGGAATGGCGATCGCGCGCTCCCACGTCATAAATGTCGATGCCCAGCTGACCCAAATCTACATCCAGGCCATACAGCGCCGGATTTTGCAGCCGTTCGGCAATGTACCGCCCCTGGCGATTTTCCCGCACCAGTACGGCGGCTCTGGCTTCGGGATAGCGGGCAACCAGTTCGGCAATTCGTAGCCCAATTAAATTCACCGTCTGATGGACATCGGGCGGAAAGCGAATTTCTAGCCCCGCCCCCTCCGGCTCAGGATTGGCATCGGGCTGAGGATCGCCAGACGGTACGGCGTGAATGTACTGTGTCCGAAAAGGCAGCTCGTTTTCTGCCTGATACTTTTGGTTCACCCAATCCAGCAAAAAGTTTGCCGCCTCCGTAATCAGAAGGCTGCTGCGTCCGGCCTGATCCATCTCAGCTAAATTGCCTAGGCGATCGCACGCTTGGCAAAACTCGCGGAAAAACAGCGGATCGGCAGGCGTAAAGGTAGAGTTAATCGCCTGATTGGGGTCGCCGACGCGAATCAGGTTGAGCGACTGATGCGGATTAGTCGGATCTGCCGCCAAAATTTGCAGCAGCTGAGTTTGTAGCGGCGAAGAGTCCTGGGCTTCGTCTTCAAACACAGCACAGACCTGGGTTTGCCAATGCCGCCGGGTGGCTTCATCCTCCAGCACCCGCAGTGCCGCCAAAATCATGTCGTCATAGTCGATGAAGTTGCGCGATCGCAGCAAGACCTGATAGCGCTCATACAGACCAGAGGCGATCGCTAGCACATCATAGTCAGCGCCTTCAGACGCATACCTAACCGTGTCTCTGCCCATGTTCTGCAAGTCTTTTGGCAGCAGACCTGAGCTTTTGGCTTCGTGAATCACGGTGAACGCTAGGTCGGGCAGCACCTCTGTCCGCAAGACCGACTGTCGCCGCAAGCGCTCCGACTCTTCGCCATCAAATTGCTGTCCTTCAATTAGCTGTTGGTAGGTTTTGGGATGTGCCGAAATCCATTGCTCGACGCAGGTACGAATCAGGCGGCTGCTTTGATTGGGGGACACGAGGGTTGCCTGACTGAGATTTAACCCCGATAGCGTCGGGTGACGCGTGGCAATATTGAGCGCCAAGCCATGCAGCGTCGAGACGGCAAACCCTTGAGGAGCAAGCGCTAATTCTTTAAGGTACTGCCGCACCTTGCCCTTAAGGTTGGCGACGGCCGATCGCGTAAAGGTGACGAGAATCAGCTGTCCGGCAGGAAGAGGCTTTGCCTGTAGAAGCGCAGGATCTTGAGCCATGGCATCCTGAGATATCGCATTCTGGGACTCTACCTGAGACAGGTATCGCCTTGCCAGGAACAAAGCTGCCGCGATCGCCATCCCCGTTGATTTTCCTGACCCAGGTACGGCAGACACCGCCAGAGATCCACCTTGCCAGTCTGCCATGCGCTGCTGTCCGGGGCGCAGGCTCTGCCGCAGTCCATCAAAAATTTGTTCGCGGGAGTGAGGAACGGCTGACTCAAGAAATGCTGGCTCAGAAAACATAGGCATTGGCTGAAGTCTGTAGCTAAAGTCTGCGGCTTAAATCTGGGGCTAAAGTCTAAAACACCGTCAGTCCTAAATTCTAAAGGATTAATTCTGCTCCATGGGCTGTTTCAGCTGACCGATTTTGGCTGATAATGTTACAGCTCAGTTAGATCGCGATCGCCATGAGTTCTCAACAGCCCACCCAACCAGAAACGGATGAACCTCAGCCCATTCCCCAATTTGGCTGGAATTCTTACGCGGAGATCATCAACGGTCGCTTCGCCATGATTGGATTTGTGGCGCTACTTCTGTTAGAAGTTCTAACTCGCCAAAGTTTTTTAAGCTGGATAGGAATCCAATAGAAGAAGTACCTAAGAAGAGCGGCAAGAGGGCGATCGAGAAACTTCTGTATCTTGAGGCACAATTCTTCATTTAGTTTCGTATCTTTAACTACGGAATCTCTCATACATGTTATATTGAGAAGTAACGCCAGTAACACACCTATTCTCAAAGAGATGTCCATCATGAACAATAATCGTCAGCAAATTGTGATGAAAGCCGCTGAAGCTCACCGCGAAACCCTACGCAAGAATATCCAACGCCGTTTGGATGTCGCTCGTGTGAGAGGCGATGAAGCTCTGATTCGTCAGTTGGAAGCAGAAGCACAGTATATTGGCTAGAGCTTGGCTGAGGTTAGTTAGGGATATTTCTGCCTCGTTTGTGCGATCGGTGCTTAGAGCTAAGAAGCTGTCATATAGAGAAAAAGAGGCGCGGTTGCATCGCGCCTCTTTTTCTTTGTGCAGGAACCACTAAGGCGGCTAGGACGGGGACATTTAGGGTGGAGCGCGCCCCACCCTGAATATCTTCAGGATCGTGAATTAAATAACCTGTACAGCCGATCTGCTGTAGGGGCTTAGTAGGGGCTTAGCAATGCTAAGCCCCTACCCCAAGAATTACTGGCGACAGCCATACCACTTTAAATTGATGAGGAAATTAATGAGGCGGCAGATGATTTTCGAGAGCCGCGCGGAGCGCGGCTCTCGAAAATCATCTGCCCTGTTCGGGTCTTATAGCGCTACGCACATACGTTAGGACACTCTTTAAAGGCAGCATCAACGCAATCTCGAAAGGTATCAAACTCATCCCATCGCTGTCGCATCCAATTCTTTAGCACGCTCCACCAGTGTTCAAT
>JAHHHD010000060.1 GCA_019359505.1 Drouetiella hepatica Uher 2000/2452
TGAACAGAGGTTCAAAGATTTCCCATTCTGCATCAGTGAGGCTGCTGGAATACGGCATAGTTGCTAGATTAGACGGCTTCAAGCACCTTAAAGCAGAAGCCGGAAGATGTCAAATGGGTTCTATAAAAACACCGCCAAGAACGGCACCGCCAACTACGGCATTCAGCAGCACACGAACCGCGAACTCACCGATAACGGCGGCAATATCCAGTTTCCGCCCAAGAAAACCAACAACTTCAACGACTACAACGCCACCGCCAAAATCAAATTAGTCGATCCTAAACTCGGCGACCTGCAAGACAACGGCGGCGGCATTCCCACCCATGCTTTGCTAAGCGGTAGCCCTGCCATCAACGCTGGGGTAAGCAACAGCGCAGCGACCGACGGGCGAGGCTTTCGGCGGACAGACGGCAAGATCGACAGTGGCGCATTTGAGTTTGGCGCAGTTGGCAGCCCGTCAGGAGGATCTCCAGCTGGATCTCCAGTTAACGATACGCTCACGGGCACATCGAGCAGAGACATTCTCGTGGCGGGTGCAGGGAACGACACACTGACGGGTGGTTTAGCTGCTGATGTGCTGACGGGCAAGGCGGGGGGCGATCGCTTCCTCTACAGCGGCACCACTCAGCTAGAAGCTTTCTCTCAGTCGTTGATCAAAGCCCCCGATCGCCTCACCGACTTCAACGCGGCTCAAAAAGATCGGATTCAGCTCGATTATGATGGCAATTTAGCGATCGCCCAGCGTCCCAAGGCGCTCTTTAATGCCGGGAAAGTAGGGGGGAAAAGCCTCACCAACTCGGCAAAATTGGCTTTTGCCGACAAGAACCAGACCCAAGGCGGCAAGCAAAGTCTACGAGCTAACGAGGCTGTGTTTTTCCGACGGGGCAGCCGTACCTATTTGGCAGTTAACGATAATCTGAAGGGGTTTGGGGGCGATCGCGATCTAGTCCTGGATGTGACGGGTATCCAAATGGCAGGAGGAGACGCAGCCGCGGGAGCGCTAAAAGTGAGAAACTACTTCGCCTAATAGAGCTGCCGCTTTGCCTAATAGAGCTGCCGCCAGTAATTCTTGGGGTAGGGGCTTAGCAATGCTAAGCCCCCACCAAACTAGGCAAATCTCACGGCTCTCACCCTCTCATTAAAGGTAGCTACTCGCCTGTCGGGTAAACATTGTGCAATATTGCCCTCCTGCCTCCATGAGCTGATTATGATTGCCTGATTCGATGATCTTGCCATGCTCTAACACCACAATTCGATCGGCGAGCTTAGCCAGAGCTAGGCGATGGCTAACCACTACCGTCATCCGACCCTGAGCGATCGTCCGAAAAATTCGGTAGATTTCATGCTCATTTTTAGGATCGAGCGCTGCCGTTGGTTCGTCAAACACCAGAAGCTCCACCTGCGACAGCCGCAGGAGGGAACGGGCGATCGCTACTCGCTGCCACTGTCCGCCTGAGAGATCTATGCCCTGTTCGAGCTGTTTGCCTAGCGGTGTTTCTAGACCCTGGCTCAGGTCTGCAACAATTTGATCAATGCCCGCATCTTGCAGCACGGCATGAACGGCAGTATCTTCGTGAACCTTGGGCAAAAATCCCCAGCCCACGTTTTCCCTCAGCGTCGTCGGGAAGCGGGCATAATCTTGCATCACGACTCCAATCCGCGATCGCAGTTCCTCCAGCGAAAGCGATCGCAAATCCTGTCCATTCCAGGAAATGCTTCCCTGCGTTGGGTCATACAAACGGCAGAGGAGTTTTGCCAGCGTGGTTTTACCAGCACCATTTTCGCCCACCAGCGCCACCATTTCTCCAGGGCGAATCGTGAGATTAATCTGATCCAAAATGCGTTTATCGCTGCCGGGATAGGAAAAACAGAGATCTTGCAGATGCACTCCTGGCTGAAGAGACTCAGAGGTTGCAACCTTGGGACGATCGCCACTCCTAAGCTCTGGCTGCAAATCTAGAAGCTGAAAAATTGGGCTAGTGGCAAGCGCCACGTCATAGAGTTCGCCCGTGTTGCCAATCAAAATATAGAGGCTTTGGCGCAGCTGAAGAATAATGCCCGTATACAGCGCCAGATCGCCTAGGGTATAGCTGCCCCGCAACACGCCCAGAACCACATACACGTAGGGCAATGCTGCTCCCAGACCGCCCACCAATGCCCACAGCATCACGGCGATCGCCCCTTCTCGGCGGATGCGCTGCATTTTGTTGAACAGCCTACTGAACAAGCCCCGCCAGCGATCGAGCAGGATGGATTGCAGCGAAAATAGGCGAATCTCCTTGGCGTAGGCTTCCCCAATCAGCAGCTTGCTGTAGATCTCCATCTCGCGGGTCAGACCTGCCTGAGTCGCCTCTGTGCGCCAGCTTTTGCGGTGATGCTTCATTTCCACCAGGATGGAAGGCGCAGAGGAAATTATCAGCAGCAAGGGCACCCACCAGGCGATTGACCAGGACAGCAGCACTGACGGAATCAGCATGAAAACGCCTACCAGGGTTGCCGCCATAATCATAGATAGTCGCTGAAGCCGCTGCACTCCTTTGGTAGTTAGCTCGACTAAGTTCAGAAGTTCAGGAGTTTCAAACAGGGCAATATCATCAAACGTTGCTACTTTCTGCAAAACCTGTCCTTGTACATGTCCCTGAACCCGATCGCGCAGAGAGGCAATCAAGGCAGTGCTGACCGAATCTACTGCATCAACGATCAGGTTGAGCGTTAGGGCGGCAATGACGCTCCACATCAGCTTAGGCTGGGACAGGATGAGGGCGATCGCATCTTGCGTCACGCCCTGCCCCATCAACCGTGAAGCTTCATCAATCACGATTTTGGTCAAAAACAGAGAGACTGCGGGACCTGTGCGTGTGAACAAATTGAGCAGCGCTAAGTTCCGTAATTCTGATGGTGCAGCTTTTACGACCATCCAAAAACTTCGGCGCAACGACTGAAACGTGGTTAAAGGTTGAGGCTGCATATAAGGTGAATGTCCCTGAAACTTCGGTGAAAGCTGCAACCTAGCCGCGTTGAAACGATCGCACAACAAAATGTCCTGAGGAAACAGGATGTTGGACGATGCTTGATAGCAATACCGTAGTCAATACAAGCCGATACAAGTCAATGTAAACAATTCTTGGGGTAGGGGCTTAGCAATGCTAAGCCCCCACAGCGGATCGGTTGTACAGGTTATTTAATCCACGATCATTAGTATGGGCTTAGTACGGACTTAGTAAGGACTTAGTACAGACGGGATCAACAGGAACGAACGCTGGAAATTTCTCAAGTTTATACTACAAGTGTAGTATTTGTCTCGTGGGCGTTGCTGGCTTTAGATACGAATTTTTTTGAAAGGGGCGCTCCGCGCCCCTTTCAAAAAAATTCATACCCAGATTTAGCTCGGAGAAAATCTCAAAGCTCTGCTCCCCTAAAACTCTGTTTGCAAGTTAGTTCTTAGACCTGTGCGATTGAAGATGGGAGGAATGCCTGTAGGCGGCTTTGTAGTTAATGTCGGCGATCCTGTCGGCGATCCTGTCGGCGGCTCGATCGGCAATCCCATAGCCGTCGGTTGCTCAACTGTAGGCTCAGCACCAGAGTAGCTGCTAATTTGCACAAAGCTGGGGGTAAATAGAAATACGCAGGCACCCAAATGCCGCTGATGTCCGTCGATCGCATAGGCTCCACCCGCCACATAGTCAGCGCTACGCTGAGCCTGCTGAGCATCCATGAGAGTCAAGTCGAGAATAACGGACTTGCGTTCGCGGAGGGCGTTAACGGCTTGAGGAACTTCCTGGAACGATCGCGGCTGCATCATCACAACCTCCATTTGACCCGATCCCGGTAAGCCAATGACTTTGGATGATCCGTTAGCTGGGCTGCCAGATCCATAGCGCGATCGCCGTTCTGAACCACTCCCTTCTTGTTCATCCAACGCTTGTGGATCTTCTAGATCATCTTCGTACTCTTCATACTCTTCATCAATTCCAAGTACATCTCGCAAGCGTTGGAAGAAGCTCATGGCGATCTTACCCGCATTAGTTCACTTGTTCTATCTTAGAGTACCTTATCTAGATACGAAAGAGCAAGCCTAATTAGAAGAAGATTAGGAGTAAGCCAGCATATGTAGTAGTCTGACTAGGCTATTTTTTCTCTTCTTCCACCATAGACAGCATTCCTTGAAGGGCTGCCGGAATGCTATGAGGATCCATAAACACTACCTTGCTGCTCTCGCTCTTGCCAATTTCTGTTCCCATATCTAAATAGCTGAGCGCTAGCAAAACCTTGCCTGCTTGGGGTGCATTGGGATCTTCTTTCAATGCCTGATTGACAATTTTAATGGCCTCTGCGGTCGCTTGAGCCTTCAGAACCTGCTGTTGCCGTTCGGCTTGGGCACGCAGCACTAACGCCTTTTGCTCCGCTTCAGCCTGCATGACCACAGATTTTTGGCACGCTTCAGCATCAAGGATTTGGGCATCAGCCTTGCCTCTGGCGCTATTGACTGCCGATTCGCGTTCGCCCTCAGAGGTGAGGATAGCTGCCCGCTTGCGCCGCTCGGCTGACATTTGCAGTTCCATCGACTCCTGCACCGCTTTAGAGGGAATAATGTCGCGTAGCTCTACACGAGTCACTTTCACTCCCCACGGATCGGTAGCGGTATCTAGCTCTCGCAGCAAAATTTCGTTGATTTCAGAACGGGCGGTAAAGGTTTCGTCTAGCTCCAGACTGCCCATCTCAGCCCGAATCTGCGTCATAACTAGATTAGTCATTGCAGATTGCAGGTTCTGAACTTTGTAATAGGCTTTTTCCATATCCACAATTCGCCAGTAGATAATGGCATCTACGGTAATCGCCACGTTGTCGCGGGTAATGCAAGACTGGGGCGGAATGTCTAACACCTTCTCGCGGATGGTTTCTTGGTAGGCGACGCGATCGACAAACGGCATCGTGAAATTGAGTCCGGGCGCCAGCTTGCGGTTATAGCTACCCAGTCGCTCTACTAGAACCTCGTTTCCTTGATTCACAATTTTGACGGAGCCAGCGACTCCTGCACCGCCCAGTGCCATCAAGATTAGCGTAAAAAAAACGTCCATCTAAAAATCTCCTAGCTTATTAATCTGAATCGCTTATTAATTCGGCTTGTTGGTTTAGCTTGTTAATTAAATGAGAGAGCAAGCTCAAAACCGAAGCGCCTGTTCGGGCATGACAATTAGCGTTGTGCCCTGTCGCCGCACCACATAGACCTTCTGGTGAGGAGCGATCGCTATTTCTTCGTCTTCACAGCGCGCCTGCCAAGAGTTGCCCTCATAGATTACTCGCCCGGTTTGTCCTGGCAAAATTTCTGTGAGGGTTTTAGCCTCTTTGGAATCCTCAATCACACGAGATCTTGTTTTGGGAAGAAATCGCTGCAGCAAAATATTTAGCAGCACTGAAAGCGCTAGCCAGAGAACCACCTGAAGCCCTAAATGAGGAATCACGGGGGTCAGCAAGGCAACGGCGATCGCGCTCAAACCCATTGTCAGTTCTACAAATGCGGTAGGAATGATAAATTCCATGATGCAGAGGGCAACTCCTGCGATCATCCAGAGAACTGAGACACTCATGGCATTCACTCATTTGAACGAAAGGGCATTGAAGTCGAAGGGCGTAGGGTAAAGACTTGAGTTAGAGGCTTAGGTTAGAGAGTGTAAGTTGCAGTAACCTGACTGCAACTCGCTATAAGCTCAGAATTCCCTTAATCCGGCTAAATTGCTCATGCAAATTACTTATACAAAGCGTTAGCTGCCTGTGTTTGACCTAAATCTTATGTTTAGCCTAAATATTTCGAGTCTTAAAAATAACAACAGGCTTGGAGACGGCATTTCCGGAAAGCTATGTCTGTCAACGGCAGAGGCTCCTAGGAGTGGTCAAGAGGAGATTTCTAGACTATTCAGCAGATGAGGTAGCAATATTTATCTGATAGATTCATCTTTTATATCTATGATTTTATACCTAAGGCGTAAATCTGAGGGCTGTATGGATCTTCTAACTTGGCTGATTGTTGGGCTTGTGGCTGGTGTGCTGTCTAGCGTTGTGGCAGGCGGCATCGGCTATGGCATTTTGGGCGATATTGTTGTGGGGATTGCCGGGTCATTTCTGGGCAGCTGGCTCTTTGCGCAACTGGGACTCACCGCACCTTTCAGCGGACTAGCTGGCGTAATTTTTGTCGCTTTCATTGGTGCCGTTGTCTTGCTGTTCCTGTTGCACCTTCTGCAACGGGGTCGAGCTGTCTAGAGCGATCGCCTTATCTCAGTCTGTAAGAAGATTGGGTCTCGAAAGGATTGAGCTGTAGAGAAGGCTTAAGACGATAAATTGAGCCACTTTCCCACATACATAAAGGGAACGCCTGCGGCTAAGGCTGCGGCTTCGTCCGATTCAAGATCGCCGACCATCAGACAATCTTGGGCTTCAGCGCCTATCTCTTGCATGGTGTAGAGAAGCATTCCAGGATTAGGCTTACGAAAGAGTCCAGAGTTTTGAACGCCTGCCCGCTTCTTCAGACAATCAAATACTCCCAAATGATCGGGCAGCTGCAAGATTTCCCAAGCTTGCACTCCTTTCATATCGGGGCAAAACATCGCACGGCTGACTTCTGGAATCAGCTTCATGCAAAACTTCATTTCATCGATTGCCTCTTCCAGCTTTTTATACGTCTCACCTGTGTCTGGATTAACGGTGTTGCATCTGCCCTGGTTAGAGACAATCGCTATTGTCCAACCCTCAGCAGCATATTGTGCAATGGTCTTTGCAACCCCTTTGATCAGCTTTTGATCGGCAGGATGCTCTACAAATTTGTGACCTGCTTTGGGGCTAATTAATGTTCCGTCTTTATCCAGCAGTAGCAGCTTTATCATAATTTTTGCCTAAGCATGACATTTGAGGAGCTAACCTGCTCCAAACCTACTGTACTCAGAGGTAGGGCAAGGCTAGGTTAAGGCAAAGTCAAGGACTGTTTACGTCATGCCTCAGATATTTTCACCAGATGTTTTAAGGCAGCAAGTCAGCTAAACATTGAAGAAAATAAACGGTCTACATCGCAGAGATTTCAATTTCCTGAATTAAGAAAAGAAATGGCATTGAAAATTACCTGCGGCGATCGCTGATCGCACTTATCCCTACAGAATTTTGGTGGTATTCAGGTAATGATTTTTTGATCAAATTGACACGCTAATTCTGATCACTTCAAGAAAAGAATGATCGATTCAGAGGGAAACTATCAAAAAACATCAGCATTTCTCCCGGATTACTACATTTCCGATCAGATTTAGTGAATGTAGTTTTTGCCGCTTGGACAGTATTATGCAATTGAGTAAAAGCCTAATTTCGCTGACATTCTACAGCACATTGCTGATGGCGATCTCTACAGGAGCGGCTTATGGTCATACTTCTAAAACACAGCCTGTCGGTCTAGAATTCTCACCAAATTTGTCAACGTTAGGCGAAAATTCAGCAGATGACATGGCTCATGCAACGCCAGAGGTAGGTCATTTAACCTCTGGGTCAGGTCACTCTGAGTCGGGTCATTCTGGATCGGGTCACTCTGGGTCGGGTCACTCTGGGTCAGGTCACTCTGGGTCGGGTCAGGAAATGCCCGATGCAGATCACATGATGCCCGGTATGGATCATTCGACACCCGACGGGGATCATGGTTCTATGAGCTTAGGACCTGAAGATAAGTACTTCGATCTGCGATTTATCGACGCGATGATCCTTCACCATCAAGGCGCGGTGCAGATGGCAGAAGAGGTGCTGAAGAAATCCGATCGCTTTAGCCTGAGAAAACTAGCACGAGAAATTATTCTAGTTCAAGGGCGGGAGGTCAGACGAATGCAGGCTTGGCGCGAAGCTTGGTATCCCGGTGCTGATCAACAGCCCCTTATGTATGTCGCTGAAAAGCAGCAGACGCTCCCTATGTCTGAGCAGATGCAGGATGCTATGCTGATGAGCATGGATATGGGTTCAGCAGATGAAAATTTTGACTTACGTTTCATCAACGCCATGCTGCCTCATCATCAAGGCGCTGTTGCTATGGCGGGAGAGGCATTGTTGAAAAGCGATCGCCCCGAAATCAGGCGTTTATCCAGAAGTATCTTGGGTGTTCAGCAGCAGGAAATCTTTCAGATGCGTACCTGGAGAAGTCAATGGTACAGCCAATAGCTAGGCACTTAGCTACTGTTCATCTTGCTGAAGAAGCCTAGGATCATACTCTGCAATCGCGTAGCCAGAGTAATCTACCGCACAAACGACTCCTCAAAATGCCGCCATTTGATCGCCTTCCTCCCTCCATCTGTCCAGAACTCCCTCTGACAGCTTTGGCACCCATGCAGGATGTGACCGATCTATTTTTCATGAATGTCATTGCTGGCTATGGCTGCCCTGACTATTTTTTCACGGAATATTTTCGCGTCCATGACAGCTCAGGGTTAGATAAAAAAATTCTGCGATCGATCACCGAGAACTCAACCGATCGCCCTATCTTCGCTCAGATGATTGGGGAAAGCGTTCCTGATCTGGTTCGTATTGCTAAGGCGCTCAGTCAGTATCCGATCGCGGGTATTGACTTAAATATGGGATGCCCTGCCCCCAGGATTTATCGAAAAAATGTGGGAGGCGGACTGTTGCGCGATCCTGAGAAAATTGATCGCATTTTAGGAGAGTTGAGAAATACTGTTGAGGGTCGCCTAACGGTCAAAATGCGTATCGGCTTTGAGGACACTACAAATTTCGATCGCATTCTCGACCTAATCCAACGACATAGCATTGACTTGCTGAGTCTGCACGGTCGTACAGTCAAGGAAATGTATCATGGTGCGGTGAATTACGACCTCATCGCTCATGCCGTCCAACGGGTGAGTTGTCCTGTTTTAGCCAACGGTAACGTCACATCTGCTCCTAGCGCTGCTGCGATTTTGCACCATACTGGGGCTGCGGGAGTCATGGTTGGGCGGTCTGCCATTCGCAACCCTTGGATCTTCAAGCAAACTCGGCAATATTTGAGCCATCAGCCTGTTTGCACCATTACCCTAGCTGATGTGCGCGAGTACATCGATCGGCTGTATCGATCTACAACAGCGCAGACAGTACCAGAGCGAGCGCGTGTCAGCTACCTAAAAATGTATCTCAATTACATTGCGCAGGGTGTAGACGCGGGTGGCGCTTTCTTGCGTGATATGCGGCTTGCTCAAACTCAAGCGGCTTTATTTTCAGTCTGCGATCGCCATCTGCTTAGCAACCCAGACCAAGAATTTTCTTTAGAACCCTATCCGGGATTAGTAGCTCGTCCCAGCAGTGAGACGAGCTGTAGCGCTGGAACGCCCGATGGAGTTAAGGCTTCTTCAGAACCCTACTTTTCTGCATCAGCCGTTCTATCCTCTAATTGAATTTGACGAACCACATCCGAAATTGCCTCTGCATCTTTGACGTGATGCAGCGCTTCTTGACTGCCATCCGGCATATCCACCACAAAATACGTCGGCACGACGATATGGTCGCCCGTGATATCTGGAGCATCTACCGCGACCTGCTTTGCCTTTTCCTCAAGCGACTTAGATTCGTCGATGCGATCGCCTGGATTGATAGTGGGAGGATTTTCTGAATTCTTTATTATTCGCTTCTGCTCTGCTTTTTGCTGAGGATCAACCTCTTCAGGTGTCATGGGCTGTTTTGCAACTTTTTGCTCTTGATGATCTGATGAGTTTGCCGTCATAGAGTTGTCCTAATGCTTGACTGAAATTGTATATCTTTTCATTGATTCTAATAGAATTTCTAAGCTGATAGTATCATCCTCAAGACTGACTTTTATAGGTACTTCTCAGCTTCTCTAGCCTGTTATTTTAGGTATCTAACTCTATATCTTGTTAATCCTCCAAAGGATGGATTGAGCAAATGAACGATAACGATAAATTTGTACTATCAGGATTAATATATCAGGTTCACCTTCAGCTTTCAATTTGTAGACGAAGTTCTACAAAATATTCTAGATAGAAAAGGATTTGTATGCAGAGTGATTGCTTATCAGCAGTTGCAGAAGAATTTCATTGCCAAAATGTTGAGTGCTTAACTTCATTTTTGGTAGTTACTCCTCCTCTTAACCAGTGTGATACCTGCGTGATTGTTCCTGTTCGTAACGAAGCGGAAACAATGGAGTTCACTCTAGATGCTCTAAGGTATCAAACCGATCTGCAAGGATATCCGTTAGACCTTACTTCTTATGAGGTGATTGTTTTAGCCAATAACTGTAGTGATGATTCAGTTAAGATCGCCCATCAGTATGCCATGCGTCATCCTGAGTTTGTGCTGCATGTTGTAGAAAAGACTCTACCGCCATCACAAGCATACATCGGGTATGTACGACAAATCCTCATGAATGAAGCCTATGCTCGGCTCACGAAATTAGGACAGGGGCGAGGCATTATTGCTTCAACGGATGGTGATACTCGCGTTGCATCTGATTGGATCGCGGCAATTCGCCAAGAAATTCATCAAGGCGCTGATGCGGTTTCCGGGCGACTATTAACCGATCGCAGCGATCGCAATTTGCTAGACCCCTACACTCGTCTTTGCTATCTCAGGGCAGTTGGCTACGGTTATTTAGGAGTTGAGCTGGAGTCTTACATTGATCCTGATCCTTTTGATCAGTTGCCCCGTCATCATCAGCATGGGGGAGCTAGTTTAGCCGTTACTGCCGAAATGTACGCGATCGCTGGGGGAATGCCTGCTGTTCGCACTCCCGAAGATGTTGCCTTCTATCAAGCTCTAGTGAGGGTCGGTGCTCAGTTTCGTCACAGTTCGAATGTGAAAGTCTTTACCTCTATGCGACAGCAAGGACGAGTCAGTAACGGCATGGCAAACCAGTTAAATCAATGGAGCAAATTGGATCGTCAGCCTTATTTAGTAGAGTCTGCTGCTGCCTTAGAAACGCGTCTACAAGGACGCAGTAACTTGCGAAGGTTATGGAATTATATGCTGAAAGACTATCAGCCTCAGGAGCAAGAAATTTGCTCGATCGCAAACCTTTTGCATATCAATCCTCGATGGCTTAGCTATATGCTGGTGCAATCTGATTCATTTGCAGAGCTGTTTGCTTTAATTGAACAGCGTCAGGATCAAGAAGGGAATTGGCAAAAAGCTTGGAAGCCTGTAGACATTCGCCACGCTATAGCCGACCTGCGCCTCCGAATTAGTCGTCTTCGTGCCAAAGCTCAATTAGGCGCAAAGACACAGTTAAGCGCAAAGACACATTTAGGAATGCAGACTCAGCTAGCTCACTCGTTCAAATAGATCAAGCCTATACTGTTCTTCTCGCTGTCCTGCAAGATGGCGCAGCGATCTGGAGGTTAGTTGCTCAGCCGATAGCGCTAGAAAGGAGTCATGAACTTCATCACCGCTCAAAGGATAATCACGCGCGTACAGCGTCCAATGCACGAGGAGCAAATGTCCACCTATCTCCAGATGGTTGAGAATGTGAGACTGAGTCGTTTGCAAATCTTGTTTGGACAGGTAATAGCCCACCTCTGAGACGAGAATTAGATCAAACTGTTCATCTGGAAACTGTTGAGGCACCTGCATAATCTCGAACCGGACTTGAGATAGGTTTTGGCACCGCTCAATAGCTTTTGCTTGAGCAACTTGGGAGACATCTACAGAGAGCAAGTTTTCACAGCGATCGGCTAATTTTTGGGTCAGAACACCGATAGAACCACCTATTTCAAAGGCAGAGCGGTAAATAGGTTTAGGGAGAGCCGCGACAGTTGCCGCGTATTTCTTAGCCTCGTATTCACTGGTTTCAAACTGCCATGGGTCTGGATTCTCGCTATACATTTCTTCAAAGTATCTAGGCGGCAGTGATTGAGGTTGTGGCGATTGAAAAGATGACATCAGCTATTTCTCCAGTGCAGATTCTTCCAAAAATACTTCCCAGGGTTGGGCAAAATGTGTGAGCATATCGGCGCTCAGTCGGAATCCCTGAGGGTCATCATCAATTAAATTTGTGACCTGAGAGCGATAGAGGGCGATCGCCTTTTGTTTCAGCTCCAATACTGAGTGAATGTCGAGTCTCCAGGCTTTCGTAACCTCAGAATTAACTTGATTCCCTCTTTGCGTCGTATCCCAGTCCCAAATTGGGTACTCAATCACGCGAGGAGCAGCCACAGTGCTGAAGTCCTGCAATGCAAGAGCAGCCTGTATCATTTGCCAAGTAGCACGGTGATCCGCATGGGGATCTTGCCGCCAAGGCAAAAAGATGATCTGCGGAGCAATCGCCTCCAGGTACTTCTGACAGGCTGAGACAGCTGCACCAAAGCTTGGATTGGTTGACATGGGTACGGCACTATCTGGCAAGCCTAAAAAACTAACCTGACTAGCCTCTACGCCCAAAGTTGCCATTGCCGACTGTGTTTCTTGAATCCGTAACGATCGCAATTTTGCAGCCGGATACTTTTGCGAATTGGGATGGGACATAGCACCATCGCTGATCACCAAAATATACACCCTACAGCCTAAAGAGCTGAGTAGAGCGATCGCACCGCCGCAGCCCAAACATTCGTCGTCCGGATGGGGTGCAACTACGAGGACGGGACTTTTGGCGATCGCTTCAACTGAGTGGAGCGGCAGCCTGTCGGGATTTTCCAGCACAGAATTCTTTTGTACAGAGTTCATAGGGCGGCTTACTCTTTCAGTGCTTCCCACAAACTTTGAGCAGGTTGAGTCTTGCGCAACGCATATTTGCCAACATCTGCTAAAACCGCATCAAAGTTGGGTTGGCGTAAGTACAGCATCAAGTCTCGGATGATTCGCTCCATCGGATGGGGTGGCAGTAACCCACGAGTTCCAACTGATCGTTCACAGAGTTGAATAACATCCATGCAAATCTGCTCGATCGCAGTTCTCACCATATTGGCGTAAGCAACGATGCGATCGGCTTCAGGCTGAGCTTTACCTGGATGCCCTCCGAACATAGGTGAATATTGATCTAATTGATCGGCAACTCCTTGCAGCCACAGGTTGCCGCTTTCTATGGCGATCGCCATCTGTCCTAGCCGAGCCTCTTGGTAAGGATCACTCGTTCGGTTCAAGTCTTGCAAATATTTCCGGGTTGCGTCAAATAAAGCTTCAGCGCCGCCAAGCTGCACGGCAGCAAAACGAATTGCACCACCAGATAACCAAGGCTGACGATGGTAATCATCGGGTTTACCAATCAACGATCGTTCATCTAGCTCAACGCCACTAAAATCGACTTTGTAACTAGCGGTTGCCTTCATGCCAGAGGGCTGCCACCAAGTCGGGTCAGCATGGGTAACGACCTCATCTACAGGAACAACGCACATTTGCCAGCGACCGTCAGGAAGTTTGCCATTGACAAAGGGACGATCGACACAACCCACGCCTGAGCAAAAGGTTTTGGATCCTTCTAAACGATACCGTCCTGCTCCTAAAGGAATCAGATGCACCCCATCAGCAGCTTCTGCATTCCATACACCAAAAACTTTGTGGCGATCGCGAACATCGCTGGCATAACGCGAAATCTGCTCTGGCGTTCCAAAAGTCTGCACAAGCTGCAATCCGTTAATATGCCCCTCATAGATTCGACCCACTGCCAAATTGCCCCACCCAATCCGCTTGAGCAATTGCAGAAGTGTATGGGTCGCTTCCGCGGCAATGCCAAGCCCTGCACCCCCTAATTCTTGACGCAGCGGCGCTGTCAGCAACCCTGCTCTCCGAAGGCAGTCAAACTCCTCAATGGGTAAAGCATTATGGCGATCGATCTCTGCCGCATTCGTGGAACAGAACTCAGCAACTTCTAGCGATCGGTGAAGGATATCTGTTGCTAATGAGAAGTAGTGTTCTGGCTTGGCAGGTGTTAGGAGAGGGTATGTAATATCTAAAATGCTCACTTGGATTATGTCTATCAGACTTTGGCAAAATCTCTATAGAGGTAATGATGAAACCAGTCTAGTTGAAATACCTCTATCTAAAGGCACGAATAATGAGTTCTATACAATCATTTCTATATTCCTTTACAGGACTCAATGTATGATTTTCTCAAAGAATTTTAGAGCCTTAATTCATAAAAGTTTTTTTAAGTATTGGTCAAAATTAGCTAAATCTCTTTATTTTCAAACTTCGTCCTAGAGGGAGTTTGGGGTCTCCAGGCTTGAGAAACTTTGACACGACTTTACATAGAAAAAAGAATATAGAGTACGCGAGAGCCATATTTACAAATGAGCGGTTTTCTCACTTTGGGTAGATGGCAAATTCATTACTGAAAAGGACTCTTGGTCTATAGAGGTATGTCATTTGTTTGAAAATGCAGCATATTTTATAGTCTATCGAAGACTCACTTTTGATGAGGGCTGAAGTTATGACGATTGGAGCTATGACAATCACTACGAATTTATTTGAAAAGGCAGCCTGGATTGCACAGACAACTGTTGCACCTGCTGCTACTACAGATGTAATTACTCCTGGAACAACTGCTGTTGTTTTCTCAGGGCCGCAATTTTTTATTGCGCTAGTCTCCGGAGTATTACTAGCGTTTGCATTTCAGCTGGCATTGACCAATCTTTCAGTTGCAGCAGGAATTTCCTATCTGGGGCGCTCTTCCGATTCTCAAGACGATCCTGATGAATCTGAGGATTCAGGTCACGCCGTCCGTAAGATTAGCCTCCGTGTTGGAATTTGGACATTAATTACCGTCACCCTTGCCCTATTTTGCGCCTGTTATCTTGCGGTTCAACTGAGTTTACTAGCGACAGCGAGACTAGGAGCGATCGTCGGTTTAGTCATCTGGGCGGCTTACTTTTCAATTTTGGTTTGGGTTAGCTCGACGGCTGTAGGCTCATTAGTTGGGTCGGTAGTCAGCGCAGCGACCTCAGGAGTTCAGGCGCTTCTAGGCACAGCAACGGCAGCGATCGGCGGCAAAGTTGCTAAGCAGCAGATGATATCCACAGCGGAAGCTATGGCATCGGCTGTAAAGAACGAAATTGGCTCAGGCATTGATCCCAGCAGCATTCGTGAATCGATCGAAAGCTATGTTCAGCGCCTTAGCCTCCCCGGATTTGATCTGTCCAAGATCCGAGGAGACTTTGAACAGTTGATCAACGATCCTGAAATTGAGGCATTGGCGGGCAGCGATCGCCTTCAGGGTATCGATCGCCAAACTTTTGTAGATTTGATCAGTCGGCGCAGCGATTTCACCTCTGATGAAGTCAATCGATTTGCCGATCTTCTAGAGGGAGTCTGGCGGCAGACCATTGGACGTAGAGCCAAACCTGATTCAATGTCAGAACTTGTGGGCTATTTAAAGACCGCTCAACCTGGGCAGCTCAAAGTTGAAGAATTAAATGCAAAGCTCGATCGGATTTTGGCGGAGCGCGGACAAGAGCAGTCTGGCGGATTGCAGTCAACGGTTCAATCTGGGCTAACGACACTGGTGGGTCTATTGGCAGGACGTACCGATCTGTCGGACTTAAAAATTGAGCAGATTTTAGAACGACTGAAGACAGCGCCTAGCAAAGTAGCTGAGCAAACAAATCAGCTAGTCGGTCAATTTCAAAATGGTCAGCAGGATGATGGCAAAGAGAATGGAAGTGAGAATAGTCACAGCCCTATTCGCACTGACGTAGAGAACTATCTGCGAAACACCTATTCCTGGCAAATGAATCCAGAGACGATCGCCAAAGAATTTCGCACTGTTTTATACGATGTAGAAGCTGATCCCAATGCAGTGATTGCTCAGCTATCGCTAATGAACAGACTCTATTTCGTCGAGGTGCTGCGATCGCGGGGTGTATTCACGCAAGACAAAATTCAGCAAGTTGCCGACCAGCTAGAAACCACTCGTCTGCAAGTATTGGCTGAGGCGCGTGCGGTTAGAGAACGGGAAATGACTTTAGATCTGAGGCGACGGGTTGAGGAGTATCTGCTACAAACACCTAAGCAAGAGCTTTACTCAAATGAGGCTCCAACCTTCCGTGCGCTTTTGGAAGACATCGATGCGGATCATGAAACGCTCAGTCTGCGATTAGTTCCCTATGACCGAGAGGCATTGCAGCAGATTTTACTGCGGCGATCGGATATCACTCCTGCCGAAGTAGAAAGCTTCCTGACCCCGCTAGAATCTACCCGCGATCGCGTGTTATTTGAGTCTCAATCGCTGGATGAGCAGGCAAAGCAGCGCCTAGCTAGCACAAAGCAGAAGTTTGAGGATTACCTGCGCAACACAGGCAAAACCGAGCTGAGTCCAGAAGGAATTAAGCGCGATTTACAAGCCTTAGTTTCTGATCCGCAGACAGGTATTTCGGCTCTGCGTTATCGGGCTTCGCAATTCGATCGCGATACAGTTGTAAAACTGTTAAGCCAGCGTCAGGATATGACTGAGGCAGAAGCCAATCAAGTTGTGGATGAAGTTGAGTCTAACTGGCAGACGCTGCTGAACTCACCTCGCACTGCTGTTGAAACTGTCAAAGAAACAGTCAAAGACAAAACTGATCAAACACTGAGTTCTCTCTCGGATTACCTGCGTCGCACTCAGCTTGAGGAACTTGATCCAGAGGGTATTCAGCGCGATCTTACTCAGCTTTTGGATGATCCGAAAGCTGGCGCATCAGCCTTGAGGCAGCGGCTTTCTAAAGTCGATCGCGCTACGCTAGTTAAGCTCTTGGGTCAACGACAAGATTTGTCAGAAGCTCAAGTCAATCAAATCATCGATCAGGTGCAGGAAGCCATTCGTAAGATTATTCGATCGCCTCGTCGTTTGGCACTACGGGCACAGCAGCAGGTCGTAAACTTTGAAACTACGATCGAAGATTATCTCCGAAATACTGACAAAGATGAGCTGAATCCAGAGGGCATCAAGCGTGATCTGAAGTTGCTGGTTCAATCTCCGCAAGTTGGGTTGCAAAATATCGGTGAACGATTCTCTCGGTTCGATCGGCAAACTCTCATTGCACTTTTGTCACAACGTCGGGATATATCCTCAGAAGAAGCCGAGCGAATTGTCTCTCAAATTGAATCAACTCGTGACCAGCTTTTAGAACAAGCTCGACAAATTCAGCACCGCATTCAGGAAATTATCGATCGCATTTTTGGACGAATCCGAGACTACTTCAATTCACTCAATCGCCCTGAACTGAATTATGAAGGTATCACGCAAGACGTACGCACTCTGTTTGATGATCCTCAAGCCGGATTTGAGGCGCTGCGGACTCGTTTAAGTCATTTCGATCGCCAGACGTTAGTGGCGCTCATTAGCTCTCGTAAAGACATTTCCGAGGCAGATGCCAATCGAATTATCGATCAAATTGAATCGGCTCGAACGGGTGTTTTGCAGCAGGCTGAACGCATTCAGAATGAAGCGCAAAGACGAGTAGAATCTGTTAAAGCCCAGGCTCAGCGGCAAATGGAGGAAACTCGCAAAGCCGCAGAAGCCGCAGCTTGGTGGTTGTTTATCACGGCTTTTATTTCAGCCCTTGCTTCGGCAGGTGCCGGGGCACTTGCCTCTAGCTAGTCTCTAGCTTGCTTCTATAATCCGAAGCTACGCTTAAACTCAATCACTTAAATCTTTAGGGAGGTGCGCAATCCGTATCTCCCTAAAAAATGGGAAAAAACGATGGAAAAAGCTGAATCTTATACCCATTTAAAACCCAAACAGGGCAGATGATTTTCGAGAGCCGCGCTCCGCGCGGCTCTCGAAAATCATCTGCCACCTCATCAAAATCATCTGCCACCTCACCTTAAATGGGTATCAGGTGTGGAAATACGCCCCATTGATAGGATGACCTAAAGATAAAATAGAGAAGCGATCGCAACCCACAAAAATTCCTTCAGGACAAGCCCATGGCAACTCAGGCATCTCAAAACCAAAATCTGCAAGCGCAAAACCTGCAAGATTTTGACCCCAGCAGCATTGGAGTAGACAACGGCAATTTGCTAGGGTTGCCCTTCGACTACGATTCTGCCAGCACGATTGTCTTTGGCGTACCTTGGGAAGTGACTGTATCCTACCGTGCAGGCACAGCCGCAGGTCCTCAGGCGGTTTTAGATGCCTCTCGCCAGCTTGATATTTTTGACTTTGATCATCCTGAAGGCTGGAAGCAGGGCATTTTCATGGCAGAAATTCCGGCTGACATTCAGCAGAAAAATGGAGTTCTGCGGCAGCAAGCTGCTCAAATTATTGAATACATGGAGCAGGGTAAATCCATTGAAGACAGTGCTGAACTCAGTCAGGTACTCGACAACGTTAACCAAGAATGCCAAGGCGTTAACCAATGGCTGTTTGACCAAGCGACTGCCGCTATGAATTTAGGCAAACAGGTGGCAGTGATTGGCGGTGATCATAGCGTGCCGTTGGGCTACATGCAGGCGTTAGCAAAACGTTATCCCGACTTTGGCATCCTACATATTGATGCCCATGCCGACCTGCGCGATGCTTACGAGGGCTTTCAGTTTTCCCACGCCTCCATTATGTTTAATGCTCTGAAGCTGCCTCAAATTTCCAGACTTGTTCAGGTAGGTATTCGCGATCTATGTCATGACGAATTTAGCCTGATTCAGCAGTCTAACGGGCGCATTTCGACCTACTACGATCCGATGCTAAAGCAAAAGCTCTATGCAGGGCTATCCTGGCTAGAGCTTTGCCAGCAGATTGTTGCCGAGTTGCCTCAGCAGGTTTATGTCAGCTTTGATGTGGATGGACTTGATCCCAAGCTCTGCCCCAACACAGGCACTCCGGTTCCCGGTGGGCTAGAGCTAGAGCAGACTTTCTGTTTGTTTCGAGAGGTGATCCGTAGCGGACGGCAAATTATTGGCTTTGACGTCTCGGAAGTCGGTGATGGCGAATGGGATGGCAATGTCAGTGCTAGAGCGGTCTATAAGCTGTGTAATTTGATGGCGCTCTCTCGGTAACAACGCGCGATCGGTGTCGGCAAAACCGTGAGCTAAAGCCCCATAAGCCAAGTTCACATGAATTTCATGAGGCTTCTGAGATTCTTCTGATAAGCTAGGGCAGAATATGGAAGTTAGCTCTGAAAGGATGTTTGAAAAGTGGTCGGCTGTGATTTTGGGCATCTGCTGATCCCCCCTTTCCCCCATAAAAAGAGGGGAAATAATTTCAAAGTTCCCCTTTTTAAGGGGAATTGAGGAGATCTGAAACGTTCCTCTACCACCGCTACCAATAGTTGGACTTTTCAAACATCCTCTGAGTTACAGCTCTATGCTGAGAGCGATCGCATAAGCAATAATGCTGGGTATCTACTATGGTTTTTACATAGGTAGTTTTTACACGGGTGGTTTTTACATAGGTTTTGTACAGGTAATCTCCACACGATTTTCAACTCGCAACGGCAAGTGAAATGATTCAGAGAGTTTCATTTGGCAGCATCTGTACCGGGTTAGCACTATCTGTCGCACTGTGGTCTAACGATAAAGTTGTCCAGGCGGCAGCTGTTGCGGCAGGTTCGTGCTTTGCCAGCTTTACGGCAACGACGATCGCCATTGAGCAAAATCGGCAGCGCAAGAGTCGAATGGCTCATGCTGACCTATATCTAGAGCTACTGCGGCAAATGAGTCGCCAATCCCCTTCTCTCCGTCCCCAGCGTCCTAGAGTTTGTCAAGGCTGCCACTTCTACCACGGGCAAACCTATAACGGCAATCAACTCATCTGCGGGATGCATCCCTACGGCGTGGAAGACGACTACTGTGCAGACTGGCAAAGCAGTGAAGACCTGAAGGTATAGTAGCGCTTTGCGGATGATTTAGCAGATAATTTACCTGAGCGATCGCCCTACAAAACATGGTAGCTTCAGGTTTGTCATATTACTTGCCCTAACGATCCAGCCCTAATGATCACTGTTGCTCTTCCCAAAGGCGAACTGCTCAATAACAGCATCCAGCTTCTAAAGTCGATTGGTCTAGACTTCAGCGCCTTTCTAGATAGCTCCAATCGTCAGCTAGAAATCTGGGATGCAGCCCATACGGCAAAGGCACTGCTGGTGCGAAACTACGATGTGCCTGTCTACGTCGAGTATGGACAGGCACAGCTCGGTATCGTGGGATATGACATCTTGCGAGAGAAACAGCCGAAAGTAGCGCATCTGGTCGATCTTCAGTTTGGTCTATGTCGGATGTCAGTAGCCGTCAAAGCCTCTAGTCCTTACCGATCGTCCATGGATCTGCCGCCTCACTGCCGGGTTGCCAGTAAGTTTGTCAACTGCGCCCATGAGTATTTCAGCGGATTAGATATGCCTATCGAAATTGTGCCGCTCTACGGTTCGGTGGAGCTAGGACCTATCACAGGTATGTCGGAAGCGATCGTCGATTTAGTCGCTTCAGGTCGCACTTTAAAAGACAACAACCTGATTGAAATTGATCGGCTGTTTGAAACCACGGCTCGGCTCATTGCCCATCCTCTCAGCTATCGTCTGAATATGGATGGCTTACAGGAACGGATTGAGCAAATCAGAGAAGCGATCGTGCCAGTCGCCTGACTCGATTTTTATAGGAGTTATGGCTGTTGACCTTTTGCTTAAGACATTTAGGGTGGGCGCGAAACGCCCTAAATGTCCCCGTCCTAAACGCCTTAACGGTTACTATACTTTACGGCTCTTAACATTCCTGAGAGCAATTCACTAGAAGATTCAGCATCAAACTTTAAAGATTTTCTAAAGAACAATCCGGAATGAGTGGATTGGGCGGTGAGGAACAACTTATACAAGTTAAAAGTTGAGGCACGCTTGGAGTGGAAAATTCTTTATGGAAAATTCTTTAACCGAAAGACTACTTGCCGTCTTGCTCAGCCTCATTACGTTGGGATCAGTCGCCACCCTAACCTACATTCTCATTACCGCCGAGCCGTCGGTGATCCCCACTCAGAGCTACTTGCAGAACTAAGCTGGGCTTTCTTCTCTACACCACCCGCAGGACGCTAGGAACCGTCACTGATTCAAACGATCGAATCTCCTCTAATGCTGCTCGGAAATTCCCTTCACAAACGTGATGAGTGATCACGACTATTTCGGCGCGATCGTCCTGTAGCCCAATTTGCACGATCGATTCCAGGCTGACGTTGTGACTGCCAAAACAGGTGCCTAGTTTACCAATAACGCCGGGATGGTCGTGGGTGAGAACTCGTGCGTAGAAGCGAGTCACCAGAGCTGAGATAGGAGCGATCGTGCAATAGTCTTGATGTGAGCAGGCAAGTAAAGGATCGAGCAGAGGCTTTCCATTGGATTGCACCATTCCACCCCGACCCACCTTCAAAATAGCGGCAATGTTCAAAATATCCGACACCACTGCACTTGCCGTCGGCCCTGCTCCTGCTCCTGGCCCATAAAACATGACCTGCCCAACCGGATCACCCTCAATCAAAATGGCGTTAAACACGCCGTTCACATTTGCTAGAGGATGGCTCTTGGGTACGAGCGTGGGATGAACTCGCACCTGAAGCTGAACCAGAGCTGAGTCCTGATGAATGTCCGGTGAGTCACGCTTCGCCGTTGCCAACAGCTTAATCACAAATCCTAGCTTTTCGGCATAGGCAATATCAGCAGCGCTGACCTGACGAATGCCCTCACAGTAAACCTCCGCCAGCTTAATTCGTCCGCCAAAGGCTAGAGAGGCAAGAATCGCAATTTTGTCTGCTGCATCTAGCCCGTCTACATCTGCCGTCGGATCAGCCTCAGCATAGCCCAACGCCTGCGCGTCTGCCAGAACGGCCTCAAAGCTGCTGCCCTCCATCTGCATCCGGCTAAGAATATAGTTAGTCGTGCCGTTGACGATCCCCATGATCATCTGAATCCGATTGGCGCATAAGGATTGCTTCAAGGGTTCAATGACCGGAATGCCACCCGCCACAGCGGCTTCTAGCAGCACATAGACTCCTGCTTCATTAGCAGCCGTAAAAATCTCGTCTCCAAACCGGGCGATCGCTGCTTTGTTCGCCGTTACCACATGTTTGCCGTGGGCAATCGCTTTCAGCATTAGCGATCGCGCAGGTTCTAGCCCCCCCATCACCTCCACTACGACATCAATATCAGGATCGGTTACGATCGCATCTAGGTCAGTGGTGAGGCATAGCTCAGGGGGAAGCTTCAGGGATCGAGGTTTGTCAAGCGATCGCACCCCTATTCGGCAAATTTCAATTTCTTGCAGCAGCGGATGCCGTTGAGCTGGATCTAGCAAAATCTCTGCCGTTCCCGATCCAACGGTTCCCAATCCTAGTAGACCAACCTTAAACGCCACAATTGCAACTCGCTGCGAGACATCTTCGACTCTCCAATTGTATGGGAGTTTTATCAGAGCAATGGAGCAAACTCCATAAAACCAGAGAAACGAAAAACCCCGGCACAAAGACCGGGGAATTAGTTGCATTCAGGAACATGCTTTAGAGGTTGATTAGAGAATAGCGATCGCCTGTGGCGCTAATTGAGCGCTCTTGTGACAATTCTGTGTCGGTTAATTCTGTGTCGGTTAATTCTGGGCTGGCAGGAAGGGCAGGAAGTACGTTCTCGAAAGTGTAGATGAGCAATCGCAATTCAATAAAGGAATTAATCTTCATCTACACTTTAAACTCTCTTGACAGTTGTACCCATTCAGATGCCATGGAATGCCCTAAAATATAGCTAAAAAGATGCTTCTGGCATTTGGAAACAACCGTTACTAGGCATCAGCATTCTGAGGATTAACCTTCTGAGGCATTTGATGTTTACTGTTTCAGTGTTTGCTAAGGTTGTATCCGCCAGCGCTTGCAGTAAATGTTAGGCTCTACAGGCGTTAGGCTCTACAGGCTGAAGCTCGCAGGCTGAGATGATGTAGATGTTA
>JAHHHD010000007.1 GCA_019359505.1 Drouetiella hepatica Uher 2000/2452
TCACCGCCTTTAACGGCTTCGATTGCTTTTTGGCGCAGGTCGTAACTGTAAGGAGCAGGCATAGTCGTATTTGAACGCTTCTCTACCTCTACAATAATGTCCTAACTCGTTCTCGTAGCGCTATACTAATAGACTCATGCTAATGACTCACGCTGATGAGGGTGCGTAACAATCTGCAATCTTTGACGAGCTGTCTTTTGACAGTACCCTTCTCCTTTGACACTCTGGAACAAGTGCTGAGAGGAGAAATCTATCTATGCTGTTTATGAAAAAACTACTTGCGATCGTTCTTATTGTTGTCATCACCTTCTTTAGCAGTCAGTCAGCTTGGGCAGATGCTGAGGGTGCCAAGGTCTTTAGCAGCAATTGTGCAGCCTGTCATATGGGGGGCGGCAACGTCATTAACTCCCAGAAAACCCTGAAAAAAGATGTGTTGGAAAAGTATGAGATGGCTTCGATCGAGGCGATTACCACGCAGGTAACGAGGGGTAAAAACGCTATGCCTGCCTTCAAGGGTCGGCTGAGCGATGTTCAAATTGCAGAGGTTGCCGCCTATGTGTTGGAGCAATCGGAAAAAGATTGGAAATAGCGCTGTTGCAGTTTCGGCGTTGATGGTTTTAGGTATAAATTTTTTGGAAAGGGGCGCGGAGCGCCCCTTTCCAAAAAATTTATACCTAAGTCTAGGTGGAAGCAATCTAAGTGAAAGCAATCTAAGTGAAAGCGCTAATGAAATGTAAGCTGCAGAAATTTATTTCAATTCTGAGTGTGACGATCGCGCTGAGCTTTTGCATGAGTTTACTTACGGCTCCAAGTTGGGCAGATACTCTGGCTGCTGAAGAGCTTTCTGCGAAAAGCTTCTTTCGCCAGGGCATAGAAGCGTTTCAATCCGAAAGCTATGAGTCGGCGGTAGAAAACTTCGGTCAAGCCCTTGAGCAAAATGCTGAGTTTGCTGCTGCCTACAGCAATCGCTGTCTAGCACAGATTTATTTAGGCAACTATATCGATGCCGTCACTGACTGCGATCGAGCGCTGAGCCTCAACCCTAGCGATACAGAAACCTATCTCAACCGAGGGTTAGCGAACCATCGAGCCAAGCAATATGTTGAAGCGATCGCCGACTTTAGCCAGCTCCTACAGATCAAGCCTCACGACTATCGCGCCTACTATAACCGGGGTCTGGCGCAGACCGAGCTATCGGCATATCGGGAGGCGATCGTAGACTACGGTGAGGCTTTGCGTCAGGCTTCTCCTCTCAATCGCGTTGCTCAAGCAGAAATCTATACCGATCGTGGCTTGGCGCAGCTGTTCCTAGAAAATCAGCGGGAGGCGATCGCTGATTTCAGTCAGGCGATTGAATTTAGCCCAGACCTCCGCTCATACTACAATCGCGGCTGTGCTTACCATCAGCAGGGCAATTCTGTAGCTGCCCTCAGCGACTTCTCTCAAGCTTTGCAGCGTGATCCTAGCAATGGGCAAGCCTACCTTAGCCGCGGACTGATCCGTCACGAGATGGGCGAATTGCAGGCGGCGATCGCTGATCTGCAACAGGCGGCAGATTGCTTTTGCCACCAAGGCTTGCTGCTAGCCTACCAACAAACTTTGAACCTGCTGCAAAAAATTCAGCCTGTGGAAATGGCGATCGGTTGAGTTTAGCAGCCTAACCCGTGCTGTCTACCTCTTGCTGTTTCAGACCTCTTCAAAATATCAAATTTGGTTCAACTGCCCATGAAAACGCTTTTCTTTTTAGCTACTGCGACCTGCACCTGTTTTGCGGTTGGTCTCTATTCGGCGAGTCACGCCTTCGAGCCTCAATCAAGGCTTGCTGATGAGGTGTATCCTTTTACGATCGCCCATGAAGGGCATGACTCGGCTCCTCATGGTGAAATGCCTACGGGTGCAACACAGCCAGAAGGAGCGCACAGCCATGACATGATCGAAGTCCTGTCACCGCTGCCCACCGTCAAACTCATTGCCCATCCTGATGCAAAACAAGGCTGGAATCTGGAAGTGCAGGTAACAAATTTCAAGTTTGCTCCAGAGCGTGTCAACCAGGCTAGCGTCCCCACTGAGGGTCATGCTCATCTCTATGTGGATGGTGAAAAAATCACGCGCCTTTATGGCAACTGGTACTATCTAAGCAGCTTGTCACCTGGAAAGCATGAGATTACGGTAGCGCTCAACGCCAACGGGCATGAGTCTTTGATGCACAACGGAGAACCCATTCAGGCAAGCGTAATGGTGGAGGCTGCAACTCCTCTCAGATAATGAAATCTCAAACGATCAAATCCCAGATAATGAGAATATGCTAGATCTATTCTTAATCGCAAGCCTGGGTTTTCTGGGGAGTTTTGGGCACTGTGCGGGGATGTGTGGCCCGATCACAGCGGCTTTTTCGCTATCCTCTCCTGCCCTACCGTTTTCTGCAAGTCCGATCGCATGGCGGCATCAGCTCCGCTTTCATCTACTGCTAAATTTGGGGCGTATCCTTAGCTATGTGCTGGTGGGAGCGGCGATCGGGGCGATCGGCTCAGTGCTGGTTTCTGGCGGACAAATGGCAGGAGTCGGCAGTCTGCTGCGGCGAGGCATGGCAATACTCACAGGTCTGCTGCTGATTGGGTTTGGGCTGTCTCAAATCAATCCGGGGATGCTGCCTCGCCTGCCGTTTTTGCATCCGCTAGCTTCAGGCAAACTGCATCAGCGATTGAGTAGCGCTATGGTCAGACTGTCGCTGAAGCCCCAAGTTTGGACTCCGCTACTGCTAGGGCTAGTGTGGGGGCTGATTCCCTGCGGATTTTTGTACACGGCGCAAATCAAGGCAGCAGAGACGGCAAGCCTAAGCCAGGGCGTTGCCACAATGCTGGCGTTTGGGCTAGGAACATTGCCCATGATGTTAGTTGTGGGTTTGTCTACCTCGCGAGTGAGCGCCGATCGCCGCAGTCAGCTTTTTCGCATGGGCGGCTGGGTCACGCTCACCATCGGCATCCTGACGCTGTGGCGCACAGGCGACACTATGGTGGACTACACCGGACATGCAGCGCTGATCTGTCTGCTGCTGGCGCTGATTGCCCGTCCGATCAGCCGCATTTGGGGATTTCCCCTGCGCTATCGGCGATCGCTGGGCTTAGGGGCATTTGTTCTGTCGGTGGCACACATGGTACACATGGCAGAACATAGTTGGGGCTGGAATTGGGATGCTGTATTCTTCATGCTGCCCCAGCATCAACTCGCGATCGCCCTGGGGCTTGCCTCTCTGACTCTGCTGATTCCAGCTGCCATTACCAGCTTTGATCGCGCTCAGCGGCGGTTAGGGAAAATCTGGCGATCGCTGCACTTACTCAGCATCCCGGCTCTGTGTCTGGCGGTGGGTCATACAATGCTGATTGGCTCTCACTATCTGGGGGCAATGCAGATTGCCGTCAGCAGCCAGGTCTTGACGGCGGGGTTGGGAGCGATCGCGCTGGGCGTTTTGCTAATTCGATGTCGTTGGGTTTGGTCACTATTTTCTTTGGAGAAGTTCTATGTTTCGCCCTATCAAGTTCAGCCCGCTCAACAAGTCGAACAAGATCAGCGGATTGAACAAGTTAAATAGCGCTTTGCTAGGAGCGCTGCTGCTGACTGCACCCCTGCTGATCTTGAATCCTCTCCGGGGTACAGCCCATGAGGTAAAGGTTTCAGGAGATATCGGCGGCACTCTGCACATTGAGCCAAATGACAATCCGATCGCTGGAACCTCTAGCCTCGCCTGGTTTGCCCTCAATCGGCGAGGCGGGCAGCCTGTCCGCCTTTCCGACTGCAACTGTTCGCTGGCAGTCTATGCACAGCCGCGCCGACCGGGAGACTCGCCGATTCAGCAGCCCAGCCTGACGGCAAAAGCCGTGGAGGGGCGATCGGGTGTGCCTAGCGCCAACCTTACCTTTCCCCGTGCCGGAGCCTATGATCTGGTGCTGAAAGGGCAACCCGTCACGTCAGGCGACTTTTCGGCATTTGAGCTGCGGTTTTCAGTCACGGTGGCGCAGTAGCATCCTGCTGAGATCTAAAACCTAGACCTGCACATTTGCCGCCTTCAGCATATGGTAGGTAATAAATAACTGCGTCAGCGCCAGAGGATAGCTTTGCAGCGTTTCCCCAGTTGTGCCCACAATTTTGCCGATGTTAGGGTCGCCCTCCAGACTGCAAAACTGACCCAAGTAGGGGACTTCGTTGCACAGCATTCGCTCTACGGCTAGCACCTGTTCGGCAGTAGCGTGACCGTCAATTTCCAAGACATCTACAGGTTTTCCCATATCGCGATCGAGCACCAATCGCACAGCTCCGTTGTTGTCCATGCTAGGAGTGAGGACGCTAAGATCGGGGTGGGGAATGGTGGGACGTAGCACGAGCTTGACATTTAGCAGCAAATCGTTTTGGGAGTCGCCATTTTTTCCGGGATAAAAGCTGACAACTAAATCTGCCCACTGGCGCTGAGGACGAATGTAGGCATCTGAGTCAGACTCTCGATTGCGGAGCTGCTCCCTCACCTGGGCTTCGGTGTAGCCACGCTTGCGGGTATCGCGCTTAATTTTCCAGGCATAGCGCAATTCTTCCGGCGGCGCGAGGTAAACTCGCACATCGTAGCTGTCTCGCATACCGCGAGTCGAGTAGCCCAGCAGCCCTTCAACGATGACAAACTTACCAGGTTTAATATACTCTGGTGGATCAAACTTGCCAGACGTATGGTTATAGATCGGCTTCAAAATCGATTGACCGCTGCGCAGGAGGCTGAGGTGCTGCTGAATGATATCGAGATAGTTGCAGTCTGGATGGAGTGCGGAAATCCCCATTTCTACTCGCTGCTGGCGATCGTACCGATGATAGTCATCCGTACAAATAATGGTCACATTTTCTTCGCCCAAGACTTGAGCAATTCCTTTCGTTAATGTGGTTTTGCCAGCGGCGCTGTCACCAACGATGCCAAGGACAATAGGGCGACTGATCATGATTCCTCCTTAGGCGGATGTAGCGGATGAGAAGCAACAGAAAGATTTAATTTGCTTATCTTAAAGCGAATTGGTATCCATTCGAGAATGAGAGCAGTCGTCAAGAAAGTCAAGTTTTGTATCGCTCGCTCCAGGTTGTCATCTTAAGTTGCCATCTCTGGAATGTTTCACAGATCGAGAGGGGATTAGATAGGATCAGTGAAGCTAAGGTTTTAGTTGATACATTTTCAGTTAATACATTTTTAGATTTAGGCTCTATCCGCGATCGCTCCATGTCCTTACCTTCTCTCCCCTCCCCGCCCGTTCTCTCCTCCAGCCTCCAGGCTCGACTCTCTACCCCCTTAAGGATCGGCAATGTCGAGGTGAATAGCCGCGTTTTGCAATCGCCGCTGTCGGGTGTGACGGATCTGGTGTTCCGGCGGCTGGTGCGACGCTATGCGCCCGACTCCATGATGTATACCGAGATGGTGAATGCCACCGGACTGCACTACGTTAAGCAGTTGCCTAGGCTGATGGAAATTGACCCCCACGAGCGACCCATCAGCATTCAGCTCTTTGACTGTCGCCCTGATTTTCTGGCGGAGGCGGCTCAGAGGGCGGTTGCAGAAGGAGCCGATACGGTCGATATCAATATGGGCTGTCCGGTGAACAAAATTACCAAAAACGGGGGCGGCTCTTCGCTGCTGCGTCAGCCTGAGATTGCCGAAGCCATTGTGCGATCGGTCGTGCAGGCCGTCAAAGTGCCCGTCACCGTCAAGACCCGCATTGGTTGGTCTGATCAGGAGATTAATGCCGTCGAATTTGCTCAGCGGATGCAGGATGCCGGGGCGCAAATGCTGACTTTACACGGTCGCACCCGCGCCCAGGGATACAACGGCTCAGCCCGCTGGGAATGGATTGCCCGCGTCAAGGCAGCGCTCACCATTCCTGTGATTGCTAACGGCGATATTTTTTCGGTGGATGCTGCCGTGCGCTGCCTAGAAATGACTGGAGCTGACGGAGTCATGTGTTCGCGTGGCACTCTAGGCTATCCCTTTCTGGTAGGAGAAGTTGATCATTTCCTCAAAACCGGACAACTGCGTCAGTCTCCTACGCCGATCGCCCGGTTGGAATGCGCCAAAGATCATTTGCAAATGTTGTGGGCTTACAAAGGCGATCGGGGCATTCGTCAAGCCCGTAAGCATATGACTTGGTATGCCAAAGGGTTTGTAGGGGCAGTTGAACTGCGCGGCAAGCTGGCGCAGGTAGAAACGCTGGATCAGGGCGTGGTGATGCTGGATAGGGCGATCGCTCAGCTTGCCCAAAGCGGCTGGCAGACCGAAGAAGTGCCACCGCAGCTGGTCGAAATTTGACTTTAGCTAATCTGGAGCTAGTGATTAGGCAAATAATAGTTGGCGGGTGATGGGTAGATGGGTGGATGGATTCCTTATCTACCCATCCACATCAGGTAATTGAGTTAGGACGAGTTATTTTTTGAGAGCCGCGCTCCGCGCGGCTCTCAAAAAATAACTCATTGGATCTGAGCGCGTAGCGCTATAACTAATAGACCACCTAATCTGGCACATCAATTCCCATTTGGGCATAATGAATCCGCAGATATATCCCCAGCGTGATTTGCTTCATCACCCAATAAAGAACTGTTAGCCCGACAAATGTGATGCCTATGATCAGTAAAGGCTGCCTGCTTGTTAGGGTGTTCACTGTTGTAGTCAGCACATCGCTTGGTTCAGTCACCAAATCCCAGCTGTTGAATCGGATGAACCTGCCCAAATAAATGCCGATCGCACATAAAGCATGAGCTGCCAACTCAGACCAGAGGACAAATTGCCTTGCACTCTGACGCTTCAGGTAATTGCCTTGATTAATGAGCGATATGACGTAGGCTTCAAAGCCGCCTAGAATTGCGATTAAGTGTATCGGAATAAAAACGAGGGCAATGAGCCAGATGGCATAGCCTGCACGGGTGCCTCGGATCAGGTGAATGATATCCGTCAGCATGTAGGGAGCGTTGGGCAAGAATGCCACAAATACAATAAACAGTGCCCACCAGAAAGGCGATCGCTTCTTCACTGCTTTGCGACGAAATAGCCAGAAACTCAGAACTAGAGGAATGAAGGCTAAAAACAAATTCCAGAGAATCCAGCCGCTATAAATGCCGGAAAATGCTTCCAATGCCTGAAAAACTCTGCCCTGCATACCTCAAGTCCTGATTCTAGTAAAATTCTTTTCCTTAGCTTAACCTTTGGGCGTTGCTGATTTTAGGGATGAATTTTTGTGAGAGGGGCGCGGAACACACCCCTCTCACAAAAATTCATCCCCCGATTAAGCAATGCCAACCTATGAATAGGTTGGGAAGAATGACAAACTTGCCTCAATTTCATATTAAGCTGGCGTCAAATCATCTCATCTACACATCAGGGGCTTTGCAATGTCCGAGTTAACGCCAGAAAATCAGCAAACGGTTAGCCATGTAGATTTTAATCAAGAATTTCGCCTGGGCTTAGTGGTGTACGGGGGCGTGTCGTTAGCCGTCTATATGAATGGAGTTTGCCGCGAATTTTATCATGCAGTGCGCGGCAGAGGCGTCTATAAATTGCTCAAAGCCCTTACTGATTCAGATATTATTGTGGATGTTCTTTCGGGCACATCGGCTGGTGGAATTAACGGTATCCTCCTCAGCTATGCCCTGACGAATAGCACTAAAGACGAAGTATTTGATTTCAAAGATTTTGCGAATATCTGGCGTGAAAGTGGCAGCATTAGTCAACTGCTTCGAACTGCCTCTGAGCCTCCCAGACGATCGCGATCTTTTCGACCTGGCGAAGAAGTAGACTCTGTATTGGATGGCAAAGAATATTATCAGAATCAGCTCGCCAATGCTTTTCAAACTGTTTGGAAAAATAAAGCTCCTGCGCCTGTAGGCGAATGGTTTTCACCGAGCAGTGAGCTAGATTTGTTTATTACGGGCACCGATTTGTTGGGCAAGGTCTACAAGGCGTTTGACAACACAGGAAATTTGATTGAAGTCAAAGAGCATCGCACGGTTTTTCATCTGAAATATCGTGCGGGACGTAAGCATGATTTTGAACCCGCAGAAAATCAGATCCCTCAAAGAGCTTTGGCAAAACTTTGTCGCATTACTTCCTGTTTTCCCGTGGCTTTTCCAGTTGTCAGCGTCAAGCTTAAAACTGGCATTGGCGCGACTCAATTAGAACCAGAGTTTGCGATCGATCGGCATCTTGTCTCTTGGGGTCAACTCGAAAATCGAGAGCTGCCTTCAGAGGTACCACCCCAAGGCTACCAGCTTCATTTTGTCGATGGCGGCGTATTGGATAACCGACCTTTCAGCTATACGATTAACGAAATTTATCGTCGTACTGCCTATCGTCCGGCAAAACGTAAAATGTTTTACATTGATCCGAGTCCGGATCGATTTTTGGATAGTCCCAAATTTCGCCGTATGGATCGCCCCAATATTTTGCAGGTGGCAACCGATTCTTTGGTAGGAATGCCTCGCTATGAAAGCATCGCCAATGACTTGAAGGAAATTAACGATCGCAATGAAAAAGTCCGACGCTACAAGTTTTTAAGAGCCACAGCGCAACGGGCTGTAAAGAAGGCTGGAGAGAAGAATGAAAAGTCTGATAATCATGATGACAACTCAAAGAATGTTTACTTGCGGTGTCGGCTTGTGGGCTTGCGCGATCGCATCCTCCCTCTAATTCTCCGGCTTGATCAGGTTGCCAATCCTGACAATCAAGATAAAGCGCAGCTTTTGGAGAAAGCTGCTAAACTGCTGACTCAATATGTTGCAGATGAAAGCAGCCGAAATAAGCGAGAAACTTCTCTTAATCTCCTATCTGCTGAAATTCGCAATTTAGATATTGACTACGCCTTAAGAAAGCACTTCTTTTTTCTAGAAAAGATCTGTGAATTAATGAGTCAGCCCCAAGAAGATCAGGAGCGCCAGAAGTTAGCCAAACTCGCGGGAGATATGGGGCTTCAAGTTCAGCTTTTAGAAACGATCCAAGCAGGTCTAGTGCAGGCTTTACAAATGCAACCGATGAGTCAAGTTTTTTATGACTTGATTCAAAGAGGAGACAGTCAGCCAGAGAACCGTCAGCAAATCTATGACTATTTACTGAAACTGCATCGCTTTCTGCTGGACAATGATTTGAATGGCGATCAGTTGCCCTCTACTAGAACCTCTGAACGCAGCAGCTCTGCGATCGCCTCTAACTTTTTTGAAACATTTGATCCTGCTGTTTGCACAAATCCTCAGCGTGTTGGCATTCTCAATCACCTCCTTGAAAAAGCTGAACGACTAGGAAAGCTATTTGAGCAAGACGATCGCTTGGGCGATCAGCCTGAAAGCGATGCCTCAAAGCATTTTTGGGAAAACGATCGCTATATTTTTGTTCTAGGGAGTGAGAATAATAGCCCCCAATACTGTAGCTTCCTTGTGAAAATTGAGGAAGCTTCAGAGCATCTGATTCAGAATTGTCAGCACTCAGAAAACAAAGATTTACTCCTTTTATTTGAGCGATTTCGAGATATTGATCAAGCCGTTTATTCCTTTGAATATCTATCCAATATTCAGGCGAAGGAGCAGATTGAAATTATCCGAGTCAGCCCAAATGATGCCCAGAAAGGGTTGGGAAAAGGTAAAGGTTTGGAGGATAAGCTGGCAGGCGATCAGTTACGGGCTTTTGGCGGATTCTTCAAGAAATCCTGGCGTTCTAATGACATTCTTTGGGGGCGTTTGGATGGAGTGAATCGCATTGTCGATGCTCTGCTGACTCCAGAGACATTAGCTCATTTCTCAGGATTTCTAAAGCGACAAATTAAGGCTTTAGAGGAGCAATCCACACCTCGTAAAACGATCGCCCCTCAGGACTATTTGACAGGGCTGATTCAGGAGACTTTGCCTCACGCGACAGAGACAGAAAAACAGGCAATTCTCGCCTCTTTACTAAAGCTAATCGATCCGGAACAGACGTTAACTGACCAGCAGTTGAAAGAGATTTCAGTGGATTTGCAAGAACGGTTAGTTTTGGCAGAGCATCGGGCGATCGTCCGAGCCGAATTGGGCAACGTTTTGGAAGATGCGATCGACGAGCAGTTTGAGTGGAATCAGCAGCACATTAGAGCAACAAAAGATGCTGCTAAAATTCCGACTAACCTCGCGTACAAGCCTGTCTCAACCAGAAATCTATCAGGAGATCAGGTTCATGCTGTGAGTCAACTTAATCACATTATTAAAGGCTTAGTTGATCCTAAATTGCTGGCAGGTGTTGCAAGTTCATTAGTCCCTGGTGCTCAGACCATTGATCAAGAGCAATATTTGCAGCAGTTGATGCAAACTACTTTTCCCAAGTCTAGTTTGACCGATCGCCGTAAATTATCTGTTTATTTACTCGCGGCTACTCGATCAACTGCACCTACTGATGATCTTTACAGATTTTTTAATCAGCTTCTGGCGGCAACTTCACAAGAGTTGTCTTATCCCACCTTAAGCCAAGAATTTAGGAAAGTGCTAGAGGGAATTCAGCAGCAGGTTGAAAAAATTATCCATCAGCTTAAACCCACTTATCAGCCTGTCAGCGGCTATTTCGATCGCGCTATCACTCCCTTTGTAGCAACAGAGCTGGCTCGAAATTCCACTCAGACTTTGTTGCAGGACGGCAAAGCAGAAGCCTATTTTCGCAACAGCTACCGCGTGGGTTCTGAGAGCCTCTCAGATGGCATTCCCTCTATCATTCTGAAAAACTTGGCGGCTCAGACGGGCATGGTTTTACGAAATGTTGTAACCACTTCAGCCGTAGGCGATCGGGTGAAATCTACCTGGATCTTTCAGATTTTCAACACGGTTCTGAGGCTGTTTTACTGGTCGGTGCGCAGTAAAAACTCCAAATCTCGGCTGGGTTCAAGTCCGCTCTCGCCGATTTTGGAGCTAATTGCTCTGGTGGCGATCGCGGCAGTTACGGTAATTCTCATTAGCAAGATTCCCTACTGGCTGATGGTGATTTTGCTCTCTATCCCAGCGCTATGGCTAATTTTCGCAGCTTGGCGGTTCTTTACAAAAGGTCGGTAGCGATCGGGTTCTCTATTCAATCAGCCTAATCAGCTCAATCAGCCTAATCAGCCTAAATTGATCAGCTTATGATTTCAGATAAGGTCACCTCTTGCCGAGCGGTCAAACACAGGGCGATCCCTTTTTCATAGTAGGCTGCCTCGTTGATAAACACAGGGTAGACAGTAGATGTGCCCTCATAGACGATCGTTTTACCTTCAAAGGTCAGAAACATCGGGTCGCCGGGGTGCAGCGGTTCATAGTCTCTGTTTTGAAGCTGCGGATGGATCATTGCAGCAATTTCTCCGCCGCGACGGGGATAATCTACGGTTTCAGTGCCTTGATAGAGCGTCAGAGTGGGGCTAGGTTGCCGGATGCCGCCCTGGTTGTAGGCTTCAAAGTAATCTAGCAAGCTCTGGATCAGCGCTTCGGTCTGCTGAAACAGCTCTGCCTGGAGAACTCCCTGAGCGATCGCCCCCACCTCAATTGCGCCTCCTAGCGGACAGAGCGATCGCAGAAATGGCGCATCGTGAGCCGGATTTGCCCACCGGAACACTTTTACCTGGGGATTGAGAGCCGTCAAATAAGCTGCCCACTGCAAATTGAAGGGGTGATTGTTGCTCAAAATCAGCGTTAAGCCCATGTTTGCTGTGGTGCTGTGCAGATCGATAATGATGTCAACTGGGGGCTGATTTTTCGGTCTTAGCAAAGCATCAATATCTTTGGCGCGTTGTTCTTCGTAGGACAGCAGCAGGGGATTCTGCAAGTCTTGACTGAGAAAGCAGCGATTCAGATCTTTCTCGGTGTAGCGTCGGTTGACCTTGAAGGCTCTGGGGTTGCCCAAAAGCGTTAGGGTATTAAAGCTCGATCGCTGAACCAGATGGGGAAACTGCTCAAACTTTTTAACTAAGTAGGCTCCAGTTAATTCGTTGCCGTGGGTGCCTCCGACGATCGCGACTTTCTGAATGGGATTCATGTCTTTGTGCCTCGTAACGTCAGGCTTTGTATAGGTCATGCTCTATCCAGTATCTCTCTTTTCAGATTTTGCTCTGTCGAATGCTGACCCAGAGGAAATCCCTGCCTATTGGTATGAGGGCATTTGTCCTCGAAGCGGCGATCGCCTCAAGCTTCCTCGCACCGGATCAGCTGAAGCGATCGCCCGTCAGCTTATGCAGCATCTAGCCTGTGACGATCGTTACGAGGCTGAAGGCAAAATGTATGGCGTGCTGCTGGTCGAGCTACCTTCTGGAGAACGGCAGGTGCTGAAGGCTTTTTCGGGATTGCTAAACGGAGCGGGAATCGTTGAAGGGTGGGTGCCGCCTTTGCCGGGACGGGAGCAGGTGGCATTGGAGGAAGCGATCGCGCTCAACCGTTTGGCAAGCATGAAGCAGGAAATTATGGCGCTGCATAACATTCCAGAGCGGCAGCAGTATGAGGCTTTGTCTCAGGAGTTTGCCGATCGCCTGCAAGAGCTGGCGAGTCATCATCAGCTGCAAAAACAGCGGCGGCTAGAGCAAAGACATCATGCTTGCGCCACCCTGACCGGAGTGGCATTGACCGAAGCCCTGGAACATCTAGACAACCAGAGCCGCTGGCAGGGCATGGAACGGCGGCGGCTCAAGCAGGCGCGAGATGAGGCCGTGCGATCGCTCCAAGAGATGATCACGCAAGCCGATACGCAGATTAGCTTGCTAAAGCAGCAGCGTAAGACCCTTTCCCGGCAGCTTCAGGAACAGCTTTACACCGCCTATCGCCTCACCAATTTTGCGGGGGAGTCTGCGTCGCTGCGGCAGTTGATGGCTAGTCTGCATACCTTAATGCCCACGGGTACAGGCGACTGCTGCGCCCCTAAGCTATTGCACCATGCGGCGACTCTGGGCTTGAAACCTCTGGCAATGGCGGAATTTTGGTGGGGAGCGCCTTCCCCGAACGGCGACAAGATTTCAGGTGAGTTTTATGGTGCCTGTGCAGAGCGGTGTCAGCCCCTTATGGGATTTCTGCTTTCCGGCTTGCCGACTCCCACTTCCTGCTCTTCACTCCCTCTCTTGTACCAAGATGATTTTCTCATGGCTATCAACAAACCCGCAGGGCTACTTTCAGTGCCAGGTCGCTATGGCGATCGCCAAGATAGCGTCCTCAATCGCCTACGCTGCCAGATGCCGGACGGCAAAATCTTTGCGTTGCATCGGCTAGATCAAGATACGTCGGGCATTTTGCTGTTGGCGCGAGACTTAGCAACCTGCCGCCAACTGAGCCAGCAGTTTCAGCAGCGGCAGATTCATAAGGTGTATGAGGCAATTCTGTTGGGACGTTTGGAGCCAGACCAAGGCACGATCGATCTGCCATTGTGGGCAGATCCAGCCGATCGCCCTTACCAAAAAGTCGATGAGCGAGGTAAGCCTAGCCAGACTCATTTTCGGGTAATTGCCCGATCGCAGAGTTTGACGCGAGTAGAGTTTGTGCCCGTGACGGGGCGATCGCACCAGCTCAGAGTCCATGCTGCCGATCCGAGAGGACTGGGGATGCCGATTTTAGGCGATCGGCTCTATGGTGGTTCAGAGAATGGTGGCTTAGAGACTGGGGGCTTAGAGACTGGGGATCTGGGGAGCGTGGAAAAAGGCTTGAAGGGCGATCGGCTCTATCTCCATGCGAAAGAACTTCGCTTGCAGCATCCGCGAACGAGGGAGAGGCTATGTCTGCAAGCCGAAACACCTTTTGCAGGATTCAGAAACATTTGATGACCGCAAGTTTAGGTTAAAACGCGATCGTTCTTGCTCAAAATGCCAAGATTGCGCTGTTAAGCTCAAAGTTTCTCGTTTGAAACGCGATCGTTCTTGTTTGAAACGAGAAACTTTGAGCAAAAAGCAAGAACGTTGTTGTTTAAAGCAGCATCGTTGCTGTTCTGAACTCGGAGTTTGTCGTTTGAAGGGCGATCGTTGCTGTTCTGAACTCGGAATGTGCTGTTTTGAGGGAGAGCGATCGGGTTCTGGACACAAAGATTGGTGTGTAAAGCTCGAAGGCTGTCGTTTGAGACAAGGAAGGTGCGGTTCAGAACGCGAAGGCTGTTGTTTATCGACTCAGCTTTTCCCGAATAATCTGATACCAATTTAAGACCTAAACAGGGCAGATGATTTTCGAGAGCCGCGCTCCGCGCGGCTCTCGAAAATCATCTGCCGCCTCATCAACTTAAATTGGTATGAGTTATTTCCGACTGTTGCCCGAAGGCGTAAAATTTAGCTATGTTGAGCCAAGTTTATAGACTTAGTTTCAAGAACTAGACTTAGTTTCAAGAACTCATGGAAACTGTCAATATTCACCAAGCCAAGACAAACCTTTCGCGTCTGTTGTCGCGTGTAGAACTCGGAGAAGAGATCATTATTTCAAATCGAGGTATTCCTGTAGCAAAGTTGGTTCCCTTTCGTACCATTCACAATCGACAGGATAGCTTGGGGCTGGATAGAGGGCGTTTTGTCGTGCCTGAAGCCTTTAATGCTCCTTTGCCGGAAGAGATCTTGGCAGCATTCGAGGGAAATGAAGCGTGAAGCTCTTGATGGATACCCAGTTCTGGTTGTGGTGGTTTGCTCAACCAGAACGCTTGAGTGAAGAGGCGATCGCTTGCCTTGCTGATGAAACCCATGAAGTGTGGTTCTCTGTAGCTAGCGTTTGGGAAATAGGCATTAAAGTTGCGATCGGAAAACTGCCGCTGCCAGAACCCGTAGACAGCTACATAGCTAGCCGCATGGGGCAATTAAGGGCACGATCGCTAGAAATTTCGGCAACTCATGCGTTACGAGCGGCTGCTTTGCCTTTGCATCACCAAGACCCGTTTGACAGAATGCTAATCGCACAGTCGCAGTCGCAAGACATGACAATTGTGAGTGCTGATGCCATGTTCGGGCAATACCGTGACGTCTTCATTCTTTGGGCAGCCCATTCGTGAACGGCTAGGCTTGTAGCAAGCTTTGCCCGATACCGCTAAGGTAGTGGATGCCTGTAACAAGCTGTTACCGCTGGTGCTTAAAGCTTTGGGAGTCCCTGTATAAACCTTGCGCCTAGAAATTCTGATCTGCAAATCATGCCTTCCGATCGCTTCACAGTTCCCATGACAGATTCGACCCTAGAAGAAAGTCAGGGCGATCGCCTCACTCCCGATCGCTCCCTCTCAGCCTACGATTACGTCTTGCCTGAAACCCACATCGCCCAAAATCCGGTTACGCCGCGAGATAGCTCTCGGCTATTGGCGATCGATTCCCTCACATCCCACCAGCACCGAATCTTTCGGGAGTTGCCGGAGCTGTTGCGCCCCGGAGATTTGCTGGTGATGAACAACACGCGGGTAATTCCGGCAAGGCTGTACGGTCGGAAGCCCGATGGCGCGAAAATTGAGATTTTGCTGCTAGAAGAGAAGCCGGAGAACTGCTGGCTGGCGTTGGTGAAGCCTGGAAAACGCATGAAGCCCGGTGCGCAAATTGAATTTGGCGGTGCGGAAGCTGGAGATAGTCCCATCTTGACGGCAACCGTGATGGCGATCGATCCGCCCACAGGAGGAAGGCTGATCCAGTTTGACCTGCCGCCCTCCCAGCCGCTGCTGCCCTTGCTGTCTAAGCTAGGGGTGATGCCGCTGCCGCCCTACATTACAGACTCTCAGGCTGATCCAGAGCAGTACCAGACCGTATATGCCGATCGCCCCGGAGCCGTGGCTGCCCCCACCGCAGGGCTGCACTTTACGCCAGAATTGCTCGATCGGCTGCGGGAGGTAAGCATTCAGCAGAGCTTTGTCACCCTGCATGTGGGCGTGGGCACCTTTCGTCCGGTGGAAGTGGAAGATATCACTCAGCACTCTATGCACAGCGAATGGCTAGAAGTACCGCCAGAAACCGCTGAGAAAGTTCGCCAAACTCAGGCTTCAGGCGGCAGGGTGATCGCGGTAGGCACTACGGCAGTCCGAGCACTGGAAGGTGCATCTCAGGACGGCTCTAAAGACGGCACGATTCAGCCCTACTGCGGCAGGACAGAAATTTTCATCTATCCCGGCTATCGGTGGCGCGTGGTGGATGGGCTAATCACCAACTTTCACCTGCCCAAGTCGAGCCTGCTGATGTTGGTCAGCGCCTTAATTGGACGAGAGCGATTGCTAGATTTATATCAAGAGGCGATCGCTCAGCAGTACCGCTTCTATTCTTTTGGCGATGCCATGCTAATTCTCCCAGAGGCAAAGCTACAAGCGCCAGAGGCAAAGCTGAGTCAGCCTTAAACGCTAGAGGTTAAGAACTTTCACGGGTTCCACATCTGGCTGCGGCTCGATCGCCGGGGGTTCGATCGCCTCTTGAATTTCAGGCGGGAACAACTGAGGTGCTTTAGCGGTTGGAGAAGGCTCTACAGGAGGAACTGCTTCCGGCTTGGCAATCTGAATCTCTAGCTTTTCGTCAGGCGGCACATCCATGATTTGAGGCATGGCTTTAGGTAATGCTGGCTCTATGGGTGCCACTGGTTCCTGAATGAAATCAGACGCTTCTGCCCCTCCCAAGAATTCCTTCGCCCGATCGCCCCATTGCTTCAAGAAGGGCTGAGTTTCTGAACTAGGCTCCGGCAGCGGCACGACCTGCTTGAGGCGATCGCGCCACTGTCGCAGGAGCGGCTTATCGACTGCGGGAGCAGGATTTGCGGGGACAGGATTGAGCAGCGGTTTTCCGAGTAAATTAGGGGCGGGATCTTGTACGGGCGGCAGTTCCAGGTCTTGATCTTCTAAAAACTCCTCTACGGCATCAGGGAGCTGCTGCTTGATCGACTGATCAATTTTCTCATTCACTTCCTCCTCAGTCTGAAGCGGCACCTCTGGGCTAGGTGCTTCTAGCTCTGGCGGGGGTTCAATGATTGTGGGGGATTTGACAATCGGCGGTAGCACTTCAGGCGGCAATAAGGCTGGAGCCGGAATCGCCGGAGTTTCTGGGAGTGGCTCTAGCGTAGGCTCGGCAGAGGGAATTTCAGGGGGTGCTTCGAGCGGGGGAAGATCGTGAGGTTCGGGGTCAATCGGTTCGGGGGCAATCGGTTCGGGCTGATAAACGTAATCGCGATCGACAATAGCTCGGACTTCTGCCGCCGAGAGATCGCCCCGGATCAGCTTAGATAGTGTGTCAGTGCCACCGGGCTGGTAGTCAATTAGCCGCACGGTGTTGTTGAAGGTGTTGGGATAGGGATTACCTTTCTCGTCTAGCAGCTCTAGCTGCACCCAAGTTTTACCAGGCTTCAGACCCTTGAGGTAGATGGGTTCCCAGCGATCGACGATAAAGCTTTCGCCATTGATGGTGCAGCGCACCTGCCAATCGAGAATGTCATCTTCTGCGTCCTGATTAGCAACCAGATGCAGGGGAGCATTTGCTAGATAAAAATCCAGCATAATTGGCTCTGCGCCGTAGCTGCCTTTGGGACGGCTGTAGGTCAACAGAGGCTGAAGAGTAGGGTTATTCTCAGGGGTCTTGGTAAAGACATGGAAGGTAGTTTGGGCATAGGCTCCCTCGTTTTTGAAGCTTTCGTGCCAGGGACGTGAGGCAAACGCTCGAATCGTGTGGGTTCCAGGCTCCAGATCTTTAAGGATCATCGGTTCGTCAGCGTCGTACAGAGCGACATAGGGTTGGTTGTCCAGAATCACATGGAGATGGGAACCTAGACCAAACTCTTCATTGAGAAATAAGGGAATATCTTTGGTCTGAAAGCGAACCGAGACTTCCGTATTTTGCAGAACTTCATCCGATCGCGGGCTGAGAATCTCTACCTGAGGCTGATATTTGTCTAGATCTCGCCGCAGCTCCCGAATGGCGGCTGGAGGCGGTACTTCTGCCAGTTTCACCATCCGAGGAGGCTTTGCAGCACTGCCCGAAGAACGCGCAATTCCTGGAGCAGCGCTACAGCTTCCCAACCCAAAGCCCAAAACAACCGCCAGCAGAGTTGCCAACAGTCTTCGAGTTACGCCAATCCCGTTATTTTTCATGCCTACTCCTGGACGATCGCCAATCCCACACTTGTTGCTACTCAGATTGCTACTCAGATTGCCACTCAGACCCAATCACTATTCAAACCTAATCATCCTTTCAAAAACCTGTCCCTAGGGAACTATATCGAATTCCGGTGCTATTCGTATCTCTTGAAACTAAAGCCTGATGCTTTCAGTATCTTTAGGTATACAGATTCAAGGATCAAATAAAGATAAGCTGGAAAAATGTGCTTTATCTCTTGCGTCCATGCCTCCAAGCCAGCCTGTTTCCACCCTTGTTTCCACACTTCAGAATTACATTAACGGCGAGTGGTGCGACTCGATCGCCTGTGAATTTTTAGACATCCTCAATCCAGCTACGGCAGAAAAGCTTGCCCGCGTACCGCTTTCGCCAGAGGCTGAGATTAACCGAGCAACCGAAGCCGCCGCGATCGCCTTCAAATCTTGGCGGCGCACCCCGCCCACCCAGCGCGTTCAGTATCTTTTTCGGCTAAAGGTGCTGATGGACGAGCATTTTGAGGAGCTGTCCCAGACAGTGACGATCGAGTGTGGCAAAACCCTAGACGAGGCGAGGGGCGAAATTCGGCGGGCGATCGAAAACGTAGAGACAGCCTGCGGCATTCCCATGATGATGCAGGGCGCAAACCTCGAAGATATTGCTTCCGGCATTGACGAGTCCATGATTCGGCAGCCGTTAGGCGTAGCAGCCGTGATTGCCCCCTTCAACTTTCCCGGCATGATTCCCTTCTGGTTTATGCCCTACGCGATCGCTTGCGGCAACACCTACATCGTCAAGCCCTCCGAGAAAGTGCCCCTGACCATGCAGAAAGTGTTTCAGCTGCTCGATCAGACCGGCTTACCCAAAGGCGTAATTAACCTGGTAAATGGGGGCAAAGCTGCCGTCGATGCCATTCTCGACCATCCACAGATTCGCGCCATCAGCTTCGTAGGCTCTTCCCCCGTCGCCAAGTATGTCTACAGCCGTGCTGCCGCCCAAGGCAAGCGAGTTCAGTGCCAAGGCGGAGCCAAGAACCCCGTGATTATCCTGCCCGACGCCGACCTCGAAATGACCACCCGCATCACCGCCGACAGCGCCTTTGGCTGTGCCGGACAGCGTTGCCTCGCCGCCTCGATCGCCATCACCGTCGGCGAAGCCCAGCAGCCCTATACGGAAGCGATCGCCGAAGCCGCCACCAGCCGTGTTGTTGGCTTCGGACTAGAGACAGGCGTACAAATGGGTCCCGTCATTAGCGCCCAGAGCCGAACGCGAATCGAGCAGCTCATCCAGCAGGGAGCCGACGAAGGCGCAAAAGTGCTGATTGACGGACGCAACCCCTCTATTTCCGGCTACGAACACGGCAACTTCATCCGCCCCACCCTGCTGCAAAACGTCAATCCGCGCAGCCAGACCGCCCAGACCGAAATCTTTGGTCCCGTCCTTAGCCTCATGCATGTCGAAACCCTCGACGAAGCGATCGCCCTCGTCAACAACAGCCCTTGGGGCAACATGGCTTGCCTCTTCACCAGCAGCGGCGCAGCAGCCCGCAAATTCCGTTATGAAGCCGAAGCCGGGAACATCGGCATCAACATCGGCGTTGCCGCCCCCATGGCATTCTTCCCCTTCAGCGGCTGGAAAGAAAGCTTCTACGGCGACCTGCACGGACAAGGACAACAGGCGATCGAATTCTTCACCCAAACCAAAGTCGTCGTAGAGCGATGGAGCCAAAAAGACTGGTCACGCAAATTCTAAGCAGACCCACACCACAATAACGTCCGCTCATTCCTGACTAATGTTCAAGCACTCCTGACTAACGCCCAAGCGTTCGTTAGTAACACCCGATCGCTCCTCATTACTACCCAAGCGCTCCTGACTAACGCCCGATCGTTCCTGACTCGCGTTCAAGCACTCCTAACCAATGCTCAAGCGTTCGTTAGTAACACCCGATCGCTCCTCATTACCGCCTGAACGCTCCTGACTAACGCCCGATCCCCCACCCATGCGAAGCGCTTCCTCCCGCCCATCCATCATCCCTTGCGCAGGGGGCGTGGGGGAGGCGCCTCGTCCCCCACCGGGGGTTTGGGGGAGACCCCCAAGGCTGTTGGCTGCTCCCTAGGCTTAACGCAAAAATCGGTAGTCCTCAAAATGTAATGATTTTTTATTGGGCGGGCTTCGCCCGCCCAATAAAAAATCATTACATGAATACCAGGACTCCAAAACCTAACCCGAAACCGTCTCACCCTCCACAACTCCCCCCGCAAAAAACCGCCGAGACACCCACTGCGTCACAATGTGAGACAGCAAACCCATCGGCCCCGCAAACAAGCAAATAATCAGCGAATGCCTCGTCCAAACCCCCGATCGCTGCCCCTCCCAATAAATCCATCGCCCCACAAACAGATCCATCACCAGAAAATGCACCCAGCCCGTAGCCGCCACCTTTTCATTGGCAAATAGACGAGCAATATCTGCCAAAGACGGATTGGCGAACGACTGAGCCGCTTCAGGATCTAAGCTCATGCCAAACAAATACACATAGACCCCAGCAAGCAGCAAAAACGGCAAAAACGATTCCATCACCTTGCGGGTCACACTCCAATTGGGTAAGCCAATCATCAGCAGCCAGAAAGGTAGAACAAAAAAATTGGCGCTGTCGAACAAGAGAGAAGGTGTCATGGGGAGTAGGGAATAGAGAGTAAATCAGCTTGATGTTTGACGAGTCGAAAGCGCCGCATGGGATGCAGCCAATTCAGCAATGCTGATATTTTCGTACGTATCAAAAGGTTGGTGAATCCAGGGATTATCTGACAAATGATCCACGTAATAATCTGGAGCGATCGCCGAACAAGCCTTATACCACAGCACCCCCGTCCGAACCTCTTCAATATAGAAACCGTAGTAGCGATCGAGCCAAGCCAGCGTCTTTTGCAAACTCACCCCCGAATCGACCAGATCATCCACCAGCAGCACATGGCTACCCAGGCTAGGCGTAGTCATCGTCAAATCACGCGAAAACACAATATTGCCTCGCGTCTTTCCCCCCGTCCCTCGATAGGAAGCGGTTGCCAGAATCGCCAAGGGCTGGTCAAAAATGCGAGACAGCAGATCCCCAACCCGCAATCCGCCCCTAGCTAGGCAGATAATTTGGTTGAATTCCCAATTAGATTCATAAACTTTGACGGCAAGCTGTTCAATCTTATGGTGGTAGTCAGTCCAAGAGACATGCAGGTCTGGCATAGCTGGATTAGTCTGGAGATAATTGCAGAGATGAGATGAAAAGCATCATACGGCAATGTTCTAGCGTTGTTGCCTATTTTTTTGAAAGGAGCGCGATATTTCACGTAATTCACTTTTACGCGATTCACTTTTACGCAATGTATGGCAACCGCCAAGGCGGTTAGGGCGGGGACATTTTGGGTGGGGCGCTTCGCGCCCCACCCAAAATGTCCTGAGCAACTGGCGACAGCGCGATTTCTAAAAGAGCAGTCTACAAAGATGTAAAGTACAGTAATTACGTAGACAAATTGGGGATGACGACATTTTGAGAGACTATCCCCTCACTCCTCAAGAGGCTATTGGTCGTGGGCATTATTGTTGAGCATGTATCCAAGCGGTTTGATGATTTTCAGGCAGTCGATCAGGTGAGCTTGGAGATCAAGACCGGATCTTTAGTCGCGCTGTTGGGTCCTTCTGGATCAGGAAAATCAACCCTGCTGCGGCTGATTTCGGGGTTAGAGATGCCCGATTCTGGCAGAATTTTGCTCACAGGACAAGACGCCACCTACAAGAGCGTTCAGGAGCGCAACATCGGCTTTGTATTCCAGCACTACGCCCTGTTCAAGCATCTGACCGTGCGCAAAAATATCGCATTTGGCTTAGAAATTAGTAAAGCACCCAAAGCCAAAATTAAAGCGCGCGTCGAAGAATTGCTAGAGCTAGTGCAGTTGGGGGGACTAGGCGATCGCTATCCCTCCCAGCTTTCCGGCGGTCAGCGTCAGCGCGTCGCTCTTGCCAGGGCACTAGCAGTCGAGCCAAAAGTGCTGTTGCTAGATGAACCCTTTGGGGCATTGGATGCCAAGGTACGCAAGGATCTTCGTGTCTGGCTACGGCGGCTCCATGACGAAGTCCATGTCACTACCGTATTCGTCACCCACGACCAAGAAGAAGCGATGGAAGTCTCTGATGAAATCGTCGTGATGAATCAGGGCAAAGTTGAGCAGGTGGGTACCCCCGCCGAAATTTATGACCACCCTGCTAGCGCCTTCGTCATGAGCTTTATTGGTCCAGTCAACGTGCTGTCCAGCAGCTCCAAGATCTTTGCCAACAGCTTTGAGTCGCCGCATCCTGAAGTGTTTGTGCGTCCGCAAGATGTGGTGATTGAGCTGGAGCCAGGTGAGTCCACAGTCCCCGCACGCGTTGACCGGATTATTCATCTCGGCTGGGAAGTGCAAGCTGAACTGGCGCTAGATGACGGACAAATCGTCATGGCAAACCTGACCCGCGATCGCTATGACCAGATCAAGATTCAGCCCCAGCAGCGCGTCTACGTCCGTCCTAGAGAGGCAAAGGCATTTCCGATTTTCTACTCAATCTAACGATCGCTCCCGGCACGTTATAAAGTATGGGTTGAACAGCTCGATCGTGAGTCGTTTGACAAGCTGCGGCTGGTTTGGAATTGTGAGGGATCAGAGAATGAAAGTTTGGCAAGTTGGGAAAGGGCGATCGCTGCTGCAATGGGTCAGCCTGTTTAGCCTGTGTGTGTTTCTAGTCGTAAGCTGCGGCGCACCTAAAACGACGCCCAGCTCTGGGGCAACTAATGGGGCTGGTAGCGGGGCAAATAACGGGCGCATCACCATCGGCACCACCCTAAAAGCCGAAACCGTTGACCCTGCCGATGCCTACGAGCTGTTTCCGGGGATCTTGCTGTACAACCTGGGCGATCGGCTTTACACCTACAAAACGGGCACTACCGAGCTAGAACCTCAGTTAGCCACCGCCTTGCCCACCATCAGCGCTGATGGGCTGATCTATAAAATTCCGCTCCGCACAGGCGTAACCTTTCATGACGGCTCTCCCTTTAACGCTGAAGCTATGGCGTTTTCCATCCAGCGGTTCATGCAAAATGGCGGTCGTCCTGCCTTCCTGCTGTCCGATAAAATCGCGGAAGTCACGGCAACAGGCGACTCTGAGCTGACCATTACCCTGAAGTCTCCCTTTGCTGCTTTCCCCGCGCTGCTGGCTTTTTCCGGCGTGACTCCCGTGCAGCCCAAGGCGTATGCGATCGGCGCAGGCAAATTTAAGCCCAAAGAATTCATCGGCACAGGACCTTACAAGCTGGCAAAATTTGGCACTGACTCCATTCGCCTCGATGCCTACGAAGGCTACTGGGGTACAAAACCCGCTAATAAAGGGATTGATATTCAGCTCGTCACCAGTCCGGCAAACCTCTACAACGCCTTTCGTACAGGAGGTTTGGACATTGCCTACCAAACCCTTGACCCTGACCAAATCCGCAACCTGGAGCAGGGGGCAAAGCAGAACGGCTGGCAGGTGATTCAGTCGGGAACCAACACCGTCAATTACATGGTGTTGAATGCCAAAAGTGAGCCTCTGAACAACGTCAAGGTGCGCCAAGCAATCGCAGCCTCTATCGATCGCAATCTGCTCAATCAGCGCGTTTTTCAAGGTCAGGCTGAACCGCTTTACAGCCTTTTGCCCACGACCTTTCCCCTCTACAAGCCTGTCTTCAAAGATAAGTATGGAGATGGTCAGTATGAAAAAGCCAAGCAGCTTTTGACGGAAGCCGGATTTTCTCCAGCCAAGCCGCTGCCGCTAGAAATCTGGTATTCCTCTAGCTCGACCACACGCGGATTAGTCGCCAGCACGGTGAAAGCGGCGATCGATCAAAACCTTCCTGGTCTAGTCAATGTCAAGCTCAACAGCGTCGAAACGGGCACTCTATTCGACAATCTGGATAAAGGCACTTATCCTGCCACCATTCTCGACTGGTATCCCGACTATTACGATGCCGAAACCTTTATCGATCCCTTTCTAAGCTGTGAGAAAGGCTCTGTTGAGAAAGGCTGCGAATCGGGGCAAAGTCAGGCAGGCGGGTCTTTTTATTACAGCGATCGCGCCAACAGCCTGCTCAAAAAACAGCGCAGCGAAAAAGACCTGAAGGCGCGGGATGCTGACTTTATCCAGCTCCAGGACTTATTGGGCGAAGATGTACCTTACATTCCCCTTTGGCAGAACAAGGACTATGTCTTCGCCCAAGGCACAGTTCAGGGTGTTGCCATTCAGCCCAGTCAGCAGTTTCTGTTTGGGCAAATCAAAAAATAGCCTCCTATTTGTGTTGGGTTCGGCGCACTTGCAACCCATAAGTCACTCTTGAGTCACACTCTCCCCCTCGTCTTCCATGTCTCGCTCCTCCGCTCTTCGCTACTACGTCTTCTCCCGTCTGCTGCTTGCCCCACTGATGATCTGGACAATCACCACCCTGATTTTCCTGCTGATGCGGGCGACTCCTGGCGATCCGATCGACGTATTGCTGGGGCCGCGTGCCCCTGAAACTGCTAAGCAAGATTTGCGGCATACCCTAGGGCTAGATGTGCCGCTGTGGCTCCAGTATCTTCGCTACATGGGCAGCCTGTTGCAGCTAGACTTGGGCACCTCGATCGCTACCCAGGGCGAAACCGTTTGGCAAATTATCCAGGCGCATTTTCCAGCAACCGTAGAGCTAACGGTGTTTAGCATGACGATCGCCGTTTTAGTTGGCGTAGGAGTTGGAGCCTTGGCAGCCTCTAAACCCAATACCGGATATGACGTAGGCGGCAGGCTATTCGGCATCTTCACCTATGCGGTGCCCATGTACTGGTTTGGGATGATTTTGCAGCTGATCTTTTCGGTGCAGTTAGGTTGGTTTCCCTTGGGCGCACGGTTTCCGCTTTCCCTATCGCCTCCCCAGGGCTTCACAGGGCTATATGTGGTCGATAGTCTCCTCAGCGCTGACTTTAGCGCCTTGTCGGTCAGCCTTTACTATCTGGCGCTGCCCAGCCTAACTCAAGGCGTATTAATTAGCGGTATTTTTGAGCGCATGGTGCGCGTTAACCTGAAGCAAACTCTGAAGTCAGACTATGTAGAGGCAGCACGGGCACGAGGTATCCCCGAACGGCAAATTGTGGTATCTCATGCGCTCAAGAATGCGTTAATTCCAGTCATCACTATTTTGGGACTCACCTTTGCTTCGCTGCTGGCAGGTGTGGTGCTGACGGAAGTTACTTTTTCATGGCCAGGGCTGGGCAGTCGTTTCTATGATGCCATTCTCAAGCGCGACTATCCGGTAGTGCAGGGCATCATGGTCTTTCTGTCGGTAATTGTAGCGATCGCCAGCATCCTCATTGATATTCTCAATGCCTACATTGACCCGCGCATCCGTTACTAGGGAACTGCCGGAAGGACTGCCGGAGGATAGAAGGCTGGATTGGTTTGAGCCGATCGCCCATAGGTTGCATTGGCTTCCTGCGCCGTCTGAGCCAGTGAATCTGTGGGAGTAATCCAAACAATCTGGCGCTGTCTGGGATCAACTCGGATGCTTTCCTCCTGCATCACGCTCATCGCCTGCTGAGGATCAAATTGACGGTTGAGATCTGCCTGTAGGCGATCGACTCGACCTTCTACCTCTGAAACCTCAACCCGAATTTCTTTGAGCTTCGCCTGCTGCGCTAGGTTGTAGGGCACCAGCTTCACCAGAGCCGACAGAGCAATCACAGACAGTAGGCAGTTGACTCCTAGCTTAAAGCCATTTTCAAGAATAACAGCCTGATGAGGATTGCGTCGCGGACGACGGCGCACCATTTTCCGACGGGTCGGGTCGGGTGGTTGGGGATAGTTGTAGCGTGGAAGTGCATTCATAAAATGATCCGATCTTGCTCTGACGAAGGGCATCCCCAAATCCGAAGAAATCCCCCAAATTAGCGGTAGGTGACCCTATTTTGCCCGTATCGGCTATCTGTCTATCTGATTGAGGAATACTCTAAAAACAGAAGCAGCCAGACAAAAGATTACACGATAAATAGGTTTCTGCACGCGCCTGACAAGAAAAATACAGAAGCTTCTCATGCAGTTCTAGCATCTTTTAGACATTTGTCCGTAATTTTCCTCCAATTGGCTGAAATCAGCCGTCTTTTGAGGAGTACAGGCGATCGCCTCCTGCCAAACCTGAGAACCTGCCAAAAAAATAGCAGAGAGTTCAGTCTAGGCTGAACTCTCTGCTATGAATTGAAAGCGGTTGAAAGCCCCTAGAGAGACTACTTGTATAGCTCAGTAGACAGACGGAACGCCAAAACGGCGGGAATCAATGCCACAACCATTGCCACGTAGACTTGAGTATCTGATAAAGACATAAGTTTAGAAACTCCTGATGTCATAGATTCAAAGTTGGAAGCTTCGATCGCCACAGCACTAATGGTTAGTCTGAATCACTAACATTAATGACTCTAGCGCCGCTACCCCAACGTTCACTAATTTCGGCTAAATCCTGACGCTGTGGAACTCTTCGTCACATGATGTAACAGAAAATGTCGCTTCTTATCGAAAATCTATACCGCAATGGTGATCAAGATTGCTTGCACGACCCAGTGATCCGGGCTAAGTTAATAGCTCATGCAACGGGCAAAAGCCTCCGCAAGTTCTATAGCCTTGCGCCGCTTCGCTTTTCTGCCCTGCTTTTCTGCTCTATGGTTGGCTCCTTCTCTAACTGGTGTCTGACTCTATTTGGAGAGTGTTTCATTGGAAAGTTCTAAATCTACCCCTATTCAGTTGGAACGCCAAATTAGGCGAGTTCAAAGAGACGTGCTGAGAATGGGGGCTTTGGTTGAAAATTCCTGCTGGCTGGCTCGTAAATCGCTGTTTGAGCGCGATCTGGAAGCTGCCCGTCAAATTGCAGTTCAAGATAAGCAGATTGATCAGCTGTATCGGCAAATAGAGCTGGATTGCGTCGATCTGATTTCGCTGCAAATGCATGTCACTCAAGATTTGCGTCTGCTCAGCGCTCTGATGCAGCTTATTCGCGATTTAGAGCGCATTGGCGACTATGCGGAAGATCTAGGCGAGATTGCCGTGAAGCTATTTCCCTATCCTGTTCACAGCTGCATGGAGGATGTGCAACTCATGCTCGATCGCTGTCGGGCAATGCTGGCAATGAGTTTGGCGGCTTTGTCTGACTTGGATGCAGAGTCGGGGCTAGATATTAAAATCAAAGACGATGCTGTTGATTCTGACTACGAAGCGCTCTACAACCTTCTCGCACACCAGACCGATGTGAAAGGAACGATCGAGCCAATCGTCTTGTTGGTTCTGGTGATTCGGCATCTAGAACGCATGGCGGATCATGCTACCAATATTGGCAAGCGAGTCGCCTACATTGTTACAGGGCAGCGTTAAATTTCTGGCTGGCTGAATTTCTGGCGCACAGTTTTCTAGCTGATTCATTTTCTAAAAACCTGCGACCTAGAGAACTGCGACCTTGCTAATTCAGCAATGTCAAAATTTTCAGGTTTAAAAAACATTTTTTCTAAGAAAGTTTGAATAGAATAGGGAAAGTGCAAAAATAGAGGAAACCCTTCCGCTTCTCTCCAAGCGCTATCCATTCAACTCGGTCTTTGCCGCGTCGCGTGGCTTTAACCCAAGACTTGTTGCCCAAGGGTTAGATCTCAAAAGTTTCAGCCCTTTTACACAAGAGTCTGCAAGAGCGATTGGCATAGAGATAGCGTCAGAGTAGCCAAGTGAAGAGCAAAAGAGTGAAGAGCAAAAGAGCAACTGTCTCTCAACGGCACTGCCTCTGCGCTCTTTCCTTCAGCGATTCTTGGGGAGAGAAGCTTGAGTTTTGCAAGACGGTTGTTCGGGCATACATTCGGTTGGCGGGTTATGTTTTCAGCCAAATTGTTCGTTAGAGCGATCGCTGAGCGCACCGAAGTAGAAGTCTAGAGTCTTCTCTGAGTATGGAACACAGTTTGCCCTTGTTCGGCATAGCCAGAGTAGATAAGGCTCTCTGTAGATGACGTACAGATTGCGAAAGACTACAAGGACTGTGAATCCTACGGTGATTCATCTGATGAATTACCCTAGCGATTGGCTCAGGAGCAACGGTAAGGGCGAGGAGTTAAGACAATCAACTAAGGATCAGTCGCTACATGGAATTCTCGATTGCAACGCTGCTAGCAAACTTTGCAGAGGACAAGTTGGTTGCCCCCAAGGCGCTGGAGAAGAAGCTGAATTGCAAAGATGATGTCAGCCTTCGTAAGCTACAAATTGCTCTAGATGCCTTAGAGCGTACGGGTGTCTTGATGAAGGAGCGAGGAAAATATCGCCGTGCGCCCGAAGAAGACATCGTAGAAGGTAAGCTGCGCTGTTCTAGCAAGGGTTTTTGCTTTGCCATTCAGGATGTGGAAGGATCGGAGGATGTCTACATTCGGGAAAGCCATCTGCACAGCGCCTGGAATGGCGATCGCGTTTTGGTGCGAGTTACCAAAGAGGGCACAAGGCGGCGCAGTCCTGAAGGTGAGGTGCGGCTGATTCTCGATCGCGCCAATTCATCGGTGCTGGCGCGGGTGAAGCAGGTCGAGGAGCAGTATCGAGCGACTCCCCTAGACGATCGCTTGCTGTTTGAAGTCGAGCTGCTGCCGGAGGCAAGCGTCGATTTGCAGGAGGCCGTTGATCAGCTGGTTCATGTCGAGATTCTACGCTATCCCTTGGGTAACCACTTGCCGATGGGCAGAGTGGCGCAAGTTTTAGGTAGCGATGCCGAAGCAGCCTCTGAATTTGATATTGTCTGCTGCAAGTATGATTTGCCCCGTCAGTTTCCAGAGGAAGTGCTGGCGGCAGCTGATTTGCTCTCGCCTAAGCTGCGCAAAGGCGATTTGAAGAACCGCTTGGACTTGCGCAAGTTGCCAACCATTACTATTGATGGCCCGCCTACGCCTACGGGACCCGCGATCGATGATGCCCTCACCTTGAAGGATCTACACAACGGCAACTGGCAGCTCGGCGTTCACATTGCCGATGTCTCGTCCTATATTGAACCCAACTCGCCGCTTGACCTAGAAGCCCGTAAGCGAAGTAACTCCATTTACCTAGCCGATGTCGCGATTCCCATGCTGCCTGAGCAGGTACACCGCTGCTGTGCCTTGGCAGTAGATCAGGATCGGCTGGCGGTTTCCGTGCTCATCACGCTGGATGATCAGGGACAGGTCGTTAAGTTTGAGCTGGAGCCGACGGTGATTCAGGTGAATCATCGCCTTGACTATCAGCAGGCTCAGGCGATCTTGCAGCGAAACGAGGCTTCTGACATAGAAGTCACGCCTGCCTATCCGCTGCCGTCGCTGGAGGAGCTACAGGAGTTTGAGCCTGTGTTTACGATGTTGGACAATCTGTATACGATTAGCCAATCCATTCGTACTCAACGCTTAAACCGGGGCGCATTTGACCTGAATTTGCCTGAAAAAATCTTCCCTGACGAGGCAAACCCAGAGCTGAGCAAGTTCCTTTCGACCAAGTTTCAGTATGATGACGAGGGCGCTTTGGGGGCAATGGTGGTGTCTTCACTGCTGCCAGCGCGATCGATCGTCACCGAATTAATGCTGCTGGCAAATCAGCTTGTTGCCTCTCATCTGCTGGCGTTGCAGGTGCCTGCCGTCTATCGGGTGCATCGCACGCCTGATCCCAGCGATGTGCAGGAGTTGCTAAAGCTGGTCAGCAATATGGGCATCGACTCTCACATGGAGCAGGAAGATGTCGTGCATCCGCGAGACTATCAGCGTTTGGTCAATCACTTTGCGGAGTCCAAAACCGAAAAGGTGCTGACCTATTTGCTGCTGTCTACCTTCAAGCCTGCTGTCTACAGCACCACCCCCGGCACTCATTTTGGTCTAGCGCTCGATCAGGCTTATACCCATTTCACCTCGCCGCTGCGTCGCTACCCCGATCTGCTGCTGCATCGAGTGCTGCATGCGGTGTTTGAGCAAGGTCGCGATCGCCGCACCACGCGCTCTAAAGACAGGGTTGACCTGCGAAACAGCTCTTGCCATGGGCAAATCAACTGGAATGTCTTGCCAACCGACATTCATGCCGAGCTAGAAGAAACCTTCACTACGCTGGTCGTGCATCTCACTGAGCAGGAGAAGCTGGCGCAAGAGGCTGAATCTGATCTGGAAGGTCTGAAGAAAGCTGAGTTTATGCAGCAGCATACGGGCAAGGTTTTCCACGGCTTGATTACGGGCGTGCAGTCCTACGGCTTCTTTGTCGAAATTGAGGAGCTATTGGTTGAAGGGTTGGTGCATGTCAGCTCGCTCAAAGATGACTGGTATGAGTATCGATCGCGCCAGCAAAAGCTGGTAGGGCGCAAAAATCGTAGACAGTATAAGCTGGGTGATCGAGTAGAGGTACAGGTCAAGAGCGTCGATTACTACCGTCAGCAAATTGATTTGGTGGCTGTGGGTGGCGGCAGCGAAGCCTCTGAGGACGACGATGCGGATGACCATAACGACGAGCACCTGGATGATCACAATGGCGACCGCGATGACCTGAATAGGGATCGCAATGATCACAATGGCGATGATGAAGCTCTGGAACTCAACGGGCATGAATCAGAGGCCTATGATTAAACGCTTATGATGAAGAAGGGCGAATTCAACCTCACAAACGCCCGTTAAAGACACCTGTGAACACTCCTTCTCTTCCGCTCATCTTGGGCATCACGGGTGCGTCAGGTCTAATTTACGCTGTACGTGCCCTGAAGTTTTTGCTAGAAGCAGACTATGCGATCGAGCTAGTCGCTTCTAAATCAACCTACATGGTTTGGCAAGCCGAGGAAAATATTCGGATGCCTGTCGAAGGCATCCAGCAGGAGCAGTTTTGGCGGCAGCAGGCTGGGGTAGATCTGGGCGGCAAACTGCACTGCCATCCTTGGGGCGACGTAGGGGCAAATATTGCTAGTGGCTCCTTTAGAGCGATCGGCATGGTGATTATGCCCTGTAGTATGAGTACAGTGGGCAAGCTAGCCGCTGGGCTAAGTGGCGATTTGCTAGAACGGGCAGCCGACGTGCAGCTTAAAGAAGGGCGTAAACTGGTGCTGGTGCCTCGCGAAACGCCTTTCAGCCTAATTCATCTCCGCAACTTGACCACCCTTGCTGAAGCGGGAGCTAGGATTGTACCCGCCATTCCTGCCTGGTATCATCATCCTCAGACGATCGAAGATCTAGTTGATTTTGTCGTGGCGCGTGCCCTAGATCAGCTCAACATTGACTGTGTGCCTCTCAAACGTTGGCAAGGACATTTGGGAAAGGACGAATTGCATGAAGAGATTTAACCCAGAGACTCAGCACAGGACTTACAGCAATTTTCAATTGCCTAAGCCACAGATTTTTTGTTGTGTGCTGCGCGGAGCGCAGCACACAACAAAAAATCTAAATAGACTCAAGCGCAAAGCGCTGTAGCACGGAGACTTAAACCATGTCCGCAATCCGAATTGTCCCTGTATTGCTCATTCTTGGCGGACTGGTGATGTTTGCCCTACAAAATATGTCGCCCGCACTGCCGCTCGTGATTTTGGGAACTGCCACTCAGCCGCTTCCTTTAGCGCTGTGGATTGGGGGGGCGATCGCCTCTGGAGCCGTAACGACCCTGCTGATTTCCGGGCTATCCGGTCTAGGTCGCTCTACTCGACGCGCACCCAACCGCCCAGCCGCCAATCGGTTCTCTAGCAGCTCGGCTCCGCGCAATCCTTTCGCTCGCGCTGCTGGAAGCGCTCCTGGCAGCCCCTCTAGAGGGGCTTCTGCCAGCACCAGCACCCGCCTCCAGGATGACTGGGAAAACAGAGGGCAAGCCAAGGACGAATGGGATGATTGGGAGGAGCCACAGACGGCTAGACCCAGCAGCTTTAATGACTCTAGCGGCTCTTCAAGCAGCTCCAGCTTTCGCAACCCCCAGCCCGAAATTCGAGATCGCACTGACGATGACTGGCGAAACTGGGATGGCTATGAGGACTCCCGCAGAGACGATCGCCGTGAAAGCCCCAACCCTGAACCTCGCGTTCCTCGCCGCACAGATTTTGAGGTTAAGCGCGATCCGGCAACCCGCTACCAGTCTGGTTCTGTCTATTCCTACGGCTACAATCAACCTGATAATCCTGATTTTGAAGATATAGATTCGCGAGAAGACCCACGTAAAGAGGAAGCGCCGGGGCGTCCAGGGGTCTATGATGCCGAATACCGAGTAATCACTCCGCCCTACAGACCTGATCCTGAAGTCGCCCCTGCGCACCAAGATGATTGGGAGGCTGTAGAGGAGGAGCTAGCAGATAAACCTTTTGATTCTGATCTGGACGGCTCTAATCTCGACAGAAATCAGCGCGATCGCAGAACTCCATGAATACCTCAAGCTTTCTCATCTGGATTATCTTTGTGGGGGCGATCGCCGCCTTTGCCGTCATCAATATGTCTCAAGCCTATGTTGGGTCAGGCAGCCTAGCCGTAGTCTTTTCAGAGCCGATTTTGCCCACACCACCTTCTGCCGCAGACTCAGAAGTAGCTCTCTCACCATCAGTTTTCTTACAGCAGAGTCAAGAAGTGCAGCAGGGCAATGAGGCATTTCAAGCCGGGAACTACCGCAAAGCCGCCGATCGCTTCGCCGCAGCTATTCAGCTCCATCCCAATTTTGCTGAAGCCTATCACAATCGAGGACGGGCGATCGCAAACCTTCGCAGCGACAATGAAGCGGCTAGCATCCTCGTCAAGGCAGGGGAACTTTACCTTCAGCAGGACAATACTACAGGCTATGAGCAGGTGAAGCAAGATTTGAAGCTGCTAAAAGAAAAAAGAATAGAAGATAAAGCGCTGAAGGAAAAAACGCCTCCAGAGCAAGGGTGAACGCTCCAATTTCAAGGAACTTCAAAGGATTCTCACTTCCTGATCTGAAGGTCACAAGTGGGACGTTTTGAAGCTCTCTTAACGGTTTTGGTCGGCGATCGCTCGGTTCTTTACATCTTACCCAAGCGGTTTCGGTCAATCCGCTGCACCCGAATTGTTAGACCTAGGGACAACAACGTAAAACCCGAACACAGCACACTACTCATCACTTGCCAGAGCCGCAACATCAGCAATACGTTCTTGATCCCACTGATTATAAGTTTGGTTAGTATTCTTCACCCTCCAAAACTCTCTACCATTAACTGATGTTCCAGTGATTATACTTGCAGCACCAGTTGGACTAGAAACTGAAACATCTGCTGTAAGCTGAAAGCTTATTTCGTCTACTGTTTCTACCAATGTTCCATCTTGAATAAATTGCTCTCTCATCTCCGTGTATGTTGCTCTAAGAGAATTTTTAGTTTCTTTTTTAATTGTTGAACCTTTCAATATTACAAACTGCCCGTCTATTTCTTGAGCCGTTGCATTGTAGTCAGAACTACTAGCTGTAAAAATTGGTGAAGTAATTTTCGAAACTGTTGGAACTGTCCGGTCTGTCTGGGTTGACAAGCTTATTGAAATAGTTGGGGCAGGAGTTGCAAAAGGAAGATTAAGTACTGGTAAGAGAATCAACAGTTGCTCAAGAAAATACTCCATATCTGCAACGTCCGGCTCTGGTAAGCTAGGTATTTCAGGCGATGTACCATTTTCCAAAATTGCTCGACCAGCCTGTGCAGTAATGTCAATTAAGCGGCTTTCTAAGTACCGTACATGAGCCTTTGTCAAATTCTCATCTTTGCTAATAACAATGACTGTGCGACTCCAAAAATCTTTAGCAGGATCGCTATTATGTTGTGTTAAACGCTTTAAAACATTATCGCTTTCCCCAATGTACACTTTATCTTTAAGTGGGCTGCTAGGATCTTCACCGACCAATACATATATGCCTGTTCGCTTGGTTTCACTACGTTGGGCTAGGCTAACTAGCTGAGATCTAGGAGATGCAATCACCTTTCCCGTCCAATTCATAATCTCAGTTGTCATGATACCTGTAGCTGTTCCATCTACAAGAAAAATACGAATCGATCGTCCAGGCATAGGGAAATTTTTATATGGAGGAGTTTCTTATAAGTTTTCCCAAAGAGAGCAGGGTCTAACTTCTTTTTAGAGAGAAAGATTCTGCATATCCACCCAAAATGAGGAGGATCTGTAGAATCTTTCCGTAGAATACTCAATTGGGATGGATTGGCAAAATCCTTCTGCCTATTTTCAGGTTTGATACGAATGTTTCCCCTAGGTGTGATTGAACCTATACCGTTTCCACAATATCCGTCCGATCGCCTCCTTTTCCATCCTTAACTCTGTTCTTTCAACCATGCCTCAGCGGCTTGGGGCGATCGCAATTCTACGATCGTCAAATGCGCCGCTTCTGGCTGCTGAAACCAAATGGGATACTGCTGCTGTCTCTTTTTATAGGTTTTGAGCATCCAAACAATCATTGAATCTTTGCTGAAGGCAGTCCGCAAGCTTTCCCGGTTGCCATTCCAAAGTTCTTGTCGAGTCAAGCCTCGCCATAGGGTTCGTTGGACAATGCGGCTGAAGACCAGCCAAAAGGGGTAGTTCAACCAAACTACCGTATCGGCGCGGCTCCAAACTAGATCACGGACACGGCTGTAGTTGCCATCTATGACCCAGCGATCGCCCACCAAAACTTGCTCCAACCGCTGCCGAAACACCTCTGTAGAAACGTTTGTCCAGTTGGCATCCCAATGCAGAGCATCCATTTCAATGTGCTGTATCTGAAGCTGTGCTGCAATTTGTTTTGCCAAAGTCGTTTTGCCTGAACCGCTCGTGCCGACGACATGAATTCGTTTGCCTACATCTTTTCTTACATTCATAGTCTGCACTTCTGTATTGAGTCTTATAGTGCTTCGTGCTCGATTAGAACCAGATTACTTTTTGAAAGTTTTGCTCTGCAAAACTTTCAAAAAGTAATCTGTACCTCGCTCCAATAAGAAATATATTAGAGTTTTGGGATTAGGTTGGGTCGATGTGCAGCTCTAACCTAATTTGCAAGAGGTTGATTCTCAAATTCTTTATCCTCAACTCCTTTCCAATACTGTTTAAGGGTAATTTCCACAGCACTCTCGTCATTGCCTCTGCAATACTTTCTCCAGTATTGCTCCAAAGCTCTTTGAGCGCTCTTGCTATCTGCGTGATCTTTGCCATAGCTCATGATGAAGTAGAGAAACTGGCAAACAGCATGAGACTGAGCCTGATCTAAAGATGTGAATCGCTCTAGCTTATGCTTCTTAAGATCTTCGTAGATCTTAAGCTGGTAAATTGTCGCATCAACAGACGTAGAGTCACTGGTTTCATAGTGGTTGAGCGTCCAGGTCATGTAGGCAAGAATGTAGTAGCAGAAACCGAAGCAATCTAGGAAGCTAAGACTTGAAGAATGGCGTTCAATATCGATTTCAGGGACTTCTTGCTAACGGCGATCGGTGTCTTTGAGTCGAGCTGTGAAACGCAATTCATCCGAGCCGTAGCTATCAATTACATCTGCTTCGTGGAGTGTGACTCCACGACCTCGAATAACGCCGTTAAATGCTGTGGCAATGGATTGCAAAGCGGCTGTGCGGGCAGTTTCAACGTATCTAAAGGTTGCCACTGCTCGACCCGACGATCGCTAACATCGGGAAGACGCACATCATGACGAAATACAGGATCGCAGGCACCCAAGGTCAGAAAATTGCGCTGTGCATAGCGCAGGCTAGATAAGGATTGCTCTCCCCCATCTTCCCAAAAGCAGATTTCACAAAACTGCAAAGTGTAAGGTGGAGCAGCTGTAAAGGTGAAATAGCCGCAGCATGGGCAAGGATGTAAAGGTTCCATATTATTCCTCTCCGTCTATCGCTAGGGTTGCCGCCACAACTTATGCTACATTTTGTAGTATAGTGTAATTATGCGTTTGCTGCCATTCCCTAGCGTTCTCTGTCTTGCTTAAGGCGGTAAGATATACGTACCGCTCTTCTGCTGGAATATCCTATGGAACCTCTAATCATTACGCTAGGTGTGTATGTTGCCCTAGGTGGAGCCTACCTTCTGGTTCTGCCAGCCCTGACTTTGCTTTACCTAAAGCAGCGCTGGTATACCTGTAGCGCTGTAGAGCGAGTGCTGATGTATTTCTTGGTGTTTCTTTTCTTCCCAGGTTTGCTGTTGCTTAGCCCCTTCATCAACCTACGCCCTCAACCTCGGCAGATGACGTAGTATGCGGCGGATTGATGTAATTGGCATTGGCATCGGCATTTTTGCGATCGGCGGCATCGCCTATCTGGTTTTCCGGCAGGTGGGACTGGATGACATTACTGCTGGGATTTGGAGTCAGGTCTTACTGGTAGGCGGTCTAATCGTCTGGCTAATCACCTATCTGACGAGAGCCTTCACGCAAAACATGACTCTAAATCAGCAGCTCAAAGACTACGAAGATGCAGTTCTACAGAAGCGTCTAGAGGAGTTAACGCCTGAAGAGCTTGAGAAACTGCAATCAGAGGTGGAGCTTGAGAGACAAAAAACTAAGGACAAAGGGTAGGGCTGGAGCTACTTCTTGATCTGAGCCAGAGCCGCTTGTTGAAAAGTGACCCAGGCTAGAAAATATAGCAACTGCCAAGGTAGTTAGGACGGAGACATTTTGGGTGGGGCGATTCGCGCCCCACCCAAAATGTCATAAGCAAACTGACGAAAGCTATAGTTTGGATACTCTAGCCTGCGGGCTGAGCCGGAAGCACTCCAGGCTTTACGCCGATCGTCAGAGTCTGTCCATCTCGTCGAAGCTCGATCGGTAAATCTTCACCAATTTTGCTGGCTTCTACCGTGCTTTGCACCGTGTCGGCTGTGGTGACAGTCGTGCCGCCAATTTTTTGGATTACGTCTCCTGCTCGAATGCCTGCTTGAGCCGCCGGGGAGCCTTCCATCACCTTCAGCACCACAATTCCCTGATCTTCTTGAACACTAACAGGGCTATCGGGATCATTATTTAGGCTTGTCTTCAGATCTGGCGTAATAGTTGCCATTTGCACTCCCAGATAGGGATGCTCCACTTTTCCAGTGGCGATTAGCTGATCGCCAATCCTCTTTGCCGTGTTGATGGGTACAGCAAAGCCCAAGCCCTGAGCACCGTCAATAATAGCTGTGTTGATGCCAATGACTTCGCCCCGCTCATTCAACAACGGCCCCCCAGAGTTGCCCGGATTAATGGCGGCATCGGTTTGAATAAAGCCAACTCGGCGATCGGGTACGCCAATCTCAGAGCTAGAGCGACCCGTGGCGCTAATAATACCTGCCGTCACGGTATTATCTAGTCCTAGAGGATTGCCAATGGCGATCGCCCATTCTCCAGGCTTCAGCTGGTCAGAATTGCCCACCGTAATAATCGGTAAATCAGTTGCCTCGATTTTGATGACGGCTACGTCTGTTGTCGGGTCTTCACCCATCACTTTGCCGCTAAACGATCGCCCGTCTGTCAGCGTTACCGAAACTTCGTCGGCACCATCAACCACATGAGCGTTAGTTAGCACAATGCCTTTAGAGTCAATGATGAAACCTGATCCGGTGCCTTCCTCAATGCGCCTAGGAGACTCCGTTGGCGAATCACCGCCAAAAAATCGGTTGAATGCCGGATCGTCAGGGAAAATGCTGGGCGATCGCCTAGCGAGGGTGCGCTTCGAATTAATACGAACAACCGCAGGCCCTACTTTCTGCACGGCATCCGCGATAAAGTTTGGGTTAGCGCTGAGCAAGCGGCTTGTTCCACCCGTAGGATTGGGCGTGACATCAGCCGGACTAGCGGATTGCGTGAGTCGAAGAGCTGGCGATTGAACGGGTGACTGAGCAGATGACTGAGTAGGTGACTGGGTAACTGTAGCATTGGGGCTAGCAGCTATCCGGCTACCCATCATGACTCCCCCGGCACCCAGGAGAACAAGCGATAGATAAACCGCCGATTGCTGGATAGAAAACTTGCGGACGGCAGAATAGGGTTCGGGGTTAGTCATGACAAGCTGGATTCCTGATGAATACGAGAAAATATTTGGATCTGTCTAACTCAATTTTATCGGGCTGACTCTTCTTAGAATAGAAGTCCTGTATGGCGAAGGAGTGACAAGCTTCTCACAGATCTATGAAACTTTTGTCAACTCTCCCTCTAACCGCTTTGTTCAGGCTGTCAATTCTTGCTGTCTAGTGTTGATTTGCTCCCGCCTATGCTTTTCCAGCTTTGTCATCTCAACTTCATCTCACCCTAACAAGATTGACAAACTCGGTTGATAGATTTATTTCACAGGTGAATGAATGCTGCGGAGGGGTGGTTGCTAGCCGCTCCTCCTTTTTCCTTTCTATGCTTCATCCCTGCCGTAAGACTGCTCAACTTGGAATTAGCAGAATCAGCCAAAAAAAGATCTGGCACTTCTATCTCTCCATTCTCATCTAATTGCTGGATCTATTTAAGGATTTTGACTTAGTGAAGGCTAGAGATAGAGTCAAGCCTATGTATTTATACCTTTGGCTAGCTTTGGCTTGACTAATTTTATTAACAAGTTTGTGTCTTATACGAATGGGGCTGTCTAGAATAGACGGATTAGGGTTGATCGGTGAAAAGCTGCGCTGCTCTCTACGAACTGCAAAGTCGCTTTTAGAAATGGCACATCTTGACAAATTAGATTTGCCAAATCTGACTAGGTTAGTGAACGATTTCGATGGATTAGCAAGGTTGAATAGGGAATTTCCAAAGACATAGATTGTGTTGGAAACTTAACTTAGAAATGCTTCAGTTTGTAGATTGTATGCTTTAAGTAAAGGAGTAAATTAAACTAGAACATCCAATCTACTCCTTGCGACAGTCTGCCGTAACTGCACAAGAGCTAGAGATAGGCAAAAAATAGGCGAAGATTGATAGCACTCTAGAGCAAAGCGAGTAAAGCATTCAGCGTTCGACGATGAATCTATCTCCTCTCTCCTAGCTCTAAAAGCATTGGCGATATTTTAAGAAATTATGCTGACTAGAAACATGGCTGAATATAGAGGATACATTGCCGAAATAACTCAGGATAAGACGACTCATCTCTTTCGAGGTTACGTCACAGAAGTCAAAGATATTGTCGTTTTTGAAGCAAAAACCCTAGAACTTGCTAAGCAAGAGTTTTATCTATCGATCGATGTTTATTTAGAGTTTTGTCAGAAGATTGGTAAGCAGCCAGATACATCTTTCGACTAGCGGCTATAGGATAGCTCTGTGCAATATTTAGCCAGTCAAAAATACGTACAGGCATCTATTAATTGTGAAATGCTGACCTCAAAGTTAATTTTGATTTCTCATTCATAAATTTTGTTTAAGCAAAATCTGATTACGCCTGAGCAAAACCCAATGCTAGGAACGGCTTACCTGATTTTGAGCTGAGGCTTTTTGATCTGGTTCGAGCATTATTGGGTTGTGTCTCAAGGATAATCAACTTGAGATAGCGATCGGTCGGTGTTTGGGCAGCGATCGCAAATGATGCCGATTTCAATTCAAATCATTTCTTTTGCGATCGCCTCTCTAGCTCCATTCATCTACAGGTGCGACAGATGCAAATGTCCGTTTGCCGCATTGAAGGAGCAAACGGACGTAGAGGTACCGCCTCCTATGCCACCAGCCCGATCGCCCGTTCAACTAATGTATCTGCTGTAATGCCGTTAAACGCCATTAGCTCCCCGGCGCTAGAGGTTGTTTCGCCTCGCTTCCAGGCGATCGTATCTCGCTTGATTGCGCTTCGCAGCATAATCGGTTCCAGCATGCCGCTGGCTCCACCAATAACGCCAATCAGGGCATCGCCGCCAAACATTGCCTCAAATCCAGCATCGTCTAGGAAGCCGCCATCGGGTTCGGAGCAGGTATCCCACGCTACGTCGCTGGGGCGATAGAGTCGGCGTGGACTGACAACAGAGACAATGCGTACGCCGTAGCCTTGGGCTTCTAGAGCCTTAGCCGCTTCAAATACGGGCATGAGGATCATGTCGCCTACGACTGCAAAGACGATCGTCTGGCTACCCGAAGAGTCATGCAGAATAATTGCCCCATCCTGGAGCGCCTGACGGGTTTGAGCTAACGTCGTGCGAATCGGCAAAGGCGACTTGCTAGCAGTTATCACCACGCCTTTGTTGACGGTAGACAAGCCCCACTCGTAGCAAGCCTGAATGCTGTTGGCATCGGGCGGAAACAGGGGAAAGACATTGCCGTTACGCATCATTGCCGCAAAGTAAGCTTCGATTTCGGGGCGTTGGTGCGTCCAGCCGTTGCGTCCTTGTTCTAGTGCGCCAGCGGTAAACAAAGTCAGGGTAGAAGGGGTGGGGCGGCGCAGTTCTGCCATGGCTTGCGTTACGGTTTGCCAGATGGGTAAACCGTTGATAGCAAAGGATTCATAGGAACACCAAAGGCTGCGAGAACCCATCAGCGCCAGCCCCACGGCAAGTCCGGCACAAGCATCTTCGCTGAGCGGCTCGTAGACCTGTCCTTTGGGACTTTGGTTATAGAGCGGATCTTCGGTAGGGTGAATAATTTTCAAGCCCTGGTTGATATTGGCAATACCGGATGCCTCGTTGCCGTCGGCATTGGTGACGAGATACTGCGCGTCTTTTTGCCCCACATACGCCACCAGCTGACCCATTGCCGTTGTCGAAACTTTGGCTTCGGCGATCGCATACTCCTCTAGCGGCAGCTCCCCCAAATCGGTCAAAGGCAATACCGCTTCTGTCACCGAAACCTGACTTGCCGAACCGCCTGTCGATCGCTCACAGTTGGCACGCACTAGCTCCCAGGCGGCGATTGGCAGCGATCGCGATTTTAGCCCCGCCACGATTTCAGCATTGTCGAGGGTGTGGTGTCCATAGAGGTTATGAGACTTTGCCCCGCGGGCATGGACTCCGGCTCCCTTCAGCTGCTTGATGATGAAGACTGTCAGCTTACCGCCCAGCGCCGATTTTGCCGCTTTGTCCACCCCAGCGAGAACGGCTTGGGTGAAGGCAAGCCGCTGTTCGGGGGAGAAGGCGGTGCTGTCTACGTAGGCTCCAGCTTGGTTTTGATCGTCGTAGTCTTTGGCATCAATCAGCACCACTTCCTCAAAGCCATTGCCCTGCCAGTAGGCGGTCATGCTGGCGTTGGTGTGCAGGGAAACCATGCTGTGATGCTCCTGCGAGTAGCCGTTCCACACCAGCACGGGCAGGAAGTTTGTGACGCTCGGAAAAGCCGTGTGAAAATGCGCCATGCTGCTCATGGGATAGGGTTCGCCCATGCCGCCATCGCCCATGGTGAAAGGAAAGAGCGTCCCTTTGTGCAGCAGAGCTGCCGCCATCGCGAAGTGCTGTCCTTGCCCAAGCGGCCCAGCTGGAGCCAGAATTCCTGGAATGTAGCCGGAGAGATGCCCTAGCAAGCCGTGCTTCTCGCGGAAGCGATCGCGCAATTCCTGCACGGTGCTAATGCCCATTGCCTCTAGCGATCGATCGAGAAACATGGCGCTGTAAAATCCGGGCGCATGGTGCCCCACTTCAGTGAGAATGTTTTTGTGACCCAGCATCACGAGAGCAGCATAGGCTTCGGTTTGGCTGGCGAAGCCTCCCGGATGTCCTGATGCTTTACTGGCGGTGACTTGCAGCGTCAGGTAGCGCAGGGCATCGGCGTAGAGCAGCGTTTGGTAAACGGCAGCGGGATCGGTGGGATCGGCGATCGCCTTACTGCCTTCAGCGATAGCTGGAGTCTTGCCATAGGTCTCGAACCCTGGCGGAGCCTCGCCAAAATACTGAATTCCTTCACAAAAAGCGGGGATCTGAGTAACAGCAGCCATGAATTCAAAGACCTCTTGACAAGTAGTACAGAGCAATTAACGCAGCGTAGCGGATAGGAGCTGATTAAGATTCGTTTAATTCTTAAATCCTATCGCCAGATGGTCTTGCAGAACGTGCGATCGCTTCATTTCATCTCCCTAGAACTTCTGAGGGGTGCCATTAGGATTGCTGATAGCGATCGCCTCAGCCAGAAATCTGCTCTTTTGACCTGCCCCAAATCGACAGTTCCTTATTTTTGAACAGTTTTTTTTATTTGAAAAGGCTAGGCTTTTAGCAGAAGCAATAGATGTAGAAACATAAAGCAGCAGTTGCGATTGTGAAAAAAGTTTTAGTGATTGTTCATCAAGAGTCTTCAGAGCCAGGTTTGGTGGGGCAGGTATTGCAGGAAAACGGCTACGCGCTAGACATTCGGTGCCCGGCGATCGGGGCAGACTTGCCTAAGACAATGGAGGATCATGCCGGGGTCGTGGTGTTCGGCGGCCCGATGAGCGCCAATGACGATGATTTACCGTTTATTCGGGCTGAATTAGAGTGGATTCCGATCGCCCTTGACTCTGGCAAGCCCTACCTGGGAATTTGTCTGGGGGCGCAGCTTTTGGCGCGAGTGCTAGGGGCAAAGGTCGCTCCCCATCCTCACGATCTGCGAGAAATTGGATATGTGCCGATTCAGCCCATATCCATTGCTCACAACCCGCTATCAGAACTGACCGAGGTTTATCAATGGCACAAAGAAGGCTTTGAGCTGCCCTCTGGCGCAACGCTATTAGCTACAGGCAAAACTTTTCCCCATCAGGCGTTTCAGTATGGGGCAGCCTACGGCACGCAGTTTCATCCAGAAATTACCCGCGCCATGATCGATCGGTGGATTGCTAAAGTACCGGAGCAGCTTAGTTTACCGGGCGCACAGCCCTATGAAGCTCACGTGGCAGGAAACGATCGTCATGCCGCCAAGATTGAACAATGGCTACGGAGATTCCTGTTGCAGAAATGGCTGAAGCTAGAACAGGTTGCTGCATAGCAATGCGCTTGTCCAAGCCCGCATTCACACCGTCACTCTGCGCTTAAACCTTAAGCCTGTCTGTTGGCAAGTTGCACCCGTTCGGGAAAGCACAAGGTAAAAGCGCGATCAATGTCAGAGTGCTGAGAGATTTTTTACGGCTTTTGTCAGGATTCTTTGATGTTGGAGAAGGGGCGCGATCGGGCAGATTAGGTCGAGATAGCGCCCAGTCTCATCAGTCCCATCTAGGAAGATATCTTGAAAATAGTTAGAAGGATTTTGCCTATCTCGCTAAATCGGCATACTATACGCAAAGATTCTGCCTATCTACCCAAATTGGGATGTTATACAGAAACTTTCGGTACATCTTCCTCCTCTGGGATGTTATGCGGAAACTTTCAGCCTAATAATAGTTAGACCTCTAGATAGTGAAATTGTTTTTCAAACCGTAGTTTTATGGCTTTTAGTGAAAAGACAAAACTGCTCGCAAAACATAAGTCGGCATTTAGATGCTGTCTCTGCCATAAGCCCTTTGTGGAGATCCACCACATCACTCCTCAAGCAGAGGGTGGAGCGGACAAACTGGATAATGCTGCTCCTTTATGTTCTTCCTGTCATGATCTTTACGGAGGTAATCCAGAGAAGAGAAAGACGATTCGGCAGATGAGGGATTATTGGTGGGATTTGATCGAGAAGAGGCGCAAAAACCTTACAGAAACACTCGACATAGAAAAATTCTGCGAAGTTTCAACAGATAAAAACTGGGAAGGAGTACTTCGGTCACAAGGAATTGTGCTCTATCATGCAGTGTTTGAAGAGGAAGGTTTTGAGGATAGCGCTGGGCATATCCACAGGTTGCTCAAAAGTGCTCAGGATAATACTCCCAATCAGAAAAGATTTTTATTCCTTGACATAGATAGTCATAGAAATGAGAATGGAGGGTTTGATCATGATATGTACGAACTTCAAAGACATTTTCTGTTGGGCTTTCTAGCTCCGTACTTCACTGAGATTTATATGCCTTTAGGGGTTATTAAAAATGAGAAGGCACAGAGGAATGATATTCCAGAAAGAATTGAGATTTTTGAAGACCTAAACCAGGAATCCATCAATGAAGCAATTGATAAAGGTGTATCTAGTATTTGGGTTGCAGATAAGGATAAATTGATGACATTTGAATAATGTTGATTAAAAGAGGTCTAACAATCCCGTTGCACACCGACCGTATAGAGACCATTGGTTGAGTCTGAGAGGTTACTAGCGGCGGGTGAACGGGGGCGTTAGATTTTAGAAGGCGCATATTTCAAGAGTTGGATATGGAATCTGAAAAAAGAAAAATTGTTGTGGTAGGAGCTAGTCGTGGTATTGGTTCGGCTGTAGCGCAGCACTTTGCCCAAAAAGGTGATTCTGTATTCTCAATTTCTAGAGGTCAGCCTATCGCAGGAAAGTGGATTCAAGCAGATATTTCCACTCCAGAAGGACTCAAATCAATTGTCAGTAGCATTGGTGAATCAACTGTCGATGCTTTCTTGTTTATGGGGGGAGTTTGGGAGAACGGCGCATTTACCGAGCAATATGACTTTATGACAAGCCCTGATCAAGAAACTCGCTTTGTGATAGCTGTAAATACTATTGCACCGATTGAATTGACCAAGCAGCTTGCTAAAAATCTTGCTAAATCTAACAACCCAAGAGCCATATTTATCGGCGCATTATCAGGATTAGATAACTCTCCAACGATCGAGGTAGCCAATACAGCATCTAAATTTGGGTTAAGGGGAGCAGCCCAGGCATTGAAACTAGCTCTCCGCGATTACAAGATTGGTATTACGGTCATTAACCCAGGTAATATCGCTACAGAAGAAGTAATGGCAGATATTGAACAGGGTAGATTTACAGCACAAGTTCCAATTTTGCTTACAGATATAATTTCTTCAATTGAATGGATTTTAACACTTTCAAATGCTGTGGATATTGGGGAGATAAATATGTATCAGAAAGGTTGATCGAGAAATATTCCAAGCAGATACAGGTTACAAATGTTGCCCAGAAACTGCGAAAAAACTGTGACATCTAACGATCCTGGTGCAGCGTACTGATCAAAGCCGCTTGTCTTATTGCACAGTTCTCGGCAACCGCTGACCAGAACCGTTAGCAGTCATTGTACGTGCCATCCTAGGCTTGGCAGCCTTCTTTCTCCCGGCATCAGTAGCGGCATCCACGAATACACCGTGAGAAACATATTAGTGTTGTTCGGGGTAACCCTTCCGACCGTTCCATTTTAGAGGAGACGCAGCATGGATCGATTCATCGGCGGTTGCCTGTGCGGCAATGTTCGACTTGTGGCAACAGGACTTCCATATCGGGTCGGACTTTGTCACTGCCTCGACTGCCGCAAGCATCATGGGGCGCTTTTTCACGCTTCCGCAGTGTTCCCTCAAAAGGCCGTAACGATCGATGGCGAAACACGCGACTACGGCGGGCGGTTTTTCTGTCCCCGCTGCGGCTCATCCATTTTTGCACGCACCGCAGACGAAATCGAAGTGAACCTAGGCTCCCTGGATGCCCCTGATCAATTGATGCCAACCTACGAAAACTGGATCGTCCGCCGTGAGTCTTGGTTACCGTCGTTTCCGCTCACGAGACGATACGATCGCGATCGAGACGCCACGAGTCGCTTTGAGGAGTAAGTTCCACAATAAGATCTCTATCTCCAGAAGGCGAAGCGCAACGAATACCGCGCAATTCTCTGAGACCTTCAATGACTGCTAAAAATTCGTTTGGAGTGGACTGCCGAAAGATTTTGGTATGGATTTCAAGGTCATCTGCTGTTCCAGAGAACCGTTGGGCTGCTTGAACGGCGGTGAAGGAGTAACCTGAATCTCAAGGTAACGTATTTGAAAAATGATGAAGAGCTTACTTGTTGTAAACTATCCAACGATTTCTGCTGAAAATTTTGATTGGATCCAATGTCTACGAAAGCAGCACGATCAACTGTATTGGGAGGTCATTGACCCTCATTTCACAATTGTGTTTCCCGTCTTCAATCTCGAAGAAAAAGCGTTCATTCATCATATTACGCAGGTAGCCAAAGAAATTGAGGCTTTTGACTTTGTGCTTCGGTGTGCAGTACTGGGTGACGATGCCTTCAGTGATTTCACCCATGTCTTTCTAGTTCCTGACGAGGGTTACAGCAGAATTGTGAAGTTACACGATCGCCTGTACACTGGCCTCTTAACCCACGAATTGCGCCTTGACATTCCGTTTGTTCCTCACATCGGAATTGCAAGTTCTCGTAAAGCGCAAATATGTAAGTGTGTGGTTGATGAATTAAATGCAAACCCTTTTGAAATTAGGGGGAGAGTGGAGAAGCTGGATGTGATTTGGTCTAAGGAGAATCAAGTGGAGACAATTAAACAAATCTCCTTGATGTAAATGCCTTAAATTTTAAGCTCATACTGAAGTACGAGCAGTTCAATAGCTCAACAGCCCAGATGAAGCGTACTTTTAAGATTGTCGTATAATAGCGAAACGTAACTCACAGCCGCTCATCTAGAACGTTAAGCTTACTAAGTAAATTTGACAACATAAGGATGATGGATCATGAAAACAGATCCCGTTCTGCACTTTTTTTGCGGAAAGATGGCATCAGGCAAGACAACGTTGTCGAAAAAATTGGCATCAGACCATAGTGCTATTCTTATCAGTGAAGATATCTGGTTGTCAAAGTTGTACCCAATAGAGATTAGTACCTTCGATGATTACCTGAAATACTCGTCACGCTTAAAACCTGTAGTCTCACAGCACGTGCAAGATATCCTTGCACAAGGGATATCTGTTGTTCTAGATTTTCCAGGCAACGTTCCTTCTCAGCGACAATGGTTCCGTTCAATATTTGAAGCAGCTAGAGTGAACCATGTGCTTCATCACATTGTTGCTTCTGACTCACTATGCAAAGCGCAATTGCATAAACGAAACGCTGAACAGCCTGAAGGTTCAATGATTATGTCTGAGGAGGAGTTCGACCATATCACGGCATATTTTCAACCACCAACTGATGACGAAGACTTTAACGTCACTAGATATGAATTTAGTTAATTAGGTTTATTAAGGCTTGCAGCGATCAAGCCACCCGCAAATAAGCTTTTAGCCGTAGATAGCAGAGTGCTTGCAGGGCAAAGATTTGAGGCATTTGTGTCAGGTAGTCAGCTTGTAATACCAATTTAAACTGGTTATGGGGCAGATGCAGCACAGAAATTTTATCAAGCCTAGGTTATACCGAAACGCAAGGCTGCCCAAGCTATCAGTCCGATCGCCTTTCTAGTTCAGAGGTACGATCGCTCCGCCTCCAGCAATTGACATCCTACACTCAGCAGCTAAGGATTAGGCTCAGAATGCGTCAAGATAAGGAAAGACCTTTCGTTTGACCTGAATTCAGGCTAAGTTCTTATGGGGCAGCGATCGCTGGGACAGGCAATAGCGTTAGGGATGGCGATCGTCCTTTTCTGGAGTACGCCGATCGCTTGGGCAGATTGGACAGTGCCGATGTCTTATAGCAATGCCGACTTGCGAGGACAAAACTTTTCTGGGCAGGAGTTGCAGGGTTCCGAGTTTTCTAACGCCAATTTAGAACTGACCAATTTTTCCCATGCAGATGTGCGGGGCACTGTATTTAGCGCTTCGGTGATGACAAAGGCAAACTTCCGGGGCGCAGATTTCACAAACGCCATGGTAGATCAAGTGAAGTTTACCGGGTCTGATCTCAGCGATGCGGTCTTCGCTGAAGCAATTTTGCTTAGGTCTACCTTTGAAGATGTAGACATTACCGGAGCTGATTTCAGCGATGCCATTTTAGATAGAGCGCAGGTCAAGCAGCTCTGTAACGTGGCAAGCGGCGTCAATTCTAAAACGGGAGTGGAGACACGAGAATCCTTGGGGTGTCGATAATTAATACGATGGAAAGATCAGTCAAACGGGTGGGAGTCATTGGTGGCGGACAGTTGGCGTGGATGATGGCAAAAGCAGCCCAAAAGCTGGGGCTAGATCTCGTCATTCAAACTCCCTCTCCAGACGATCCGGCAGTGACGATCGCCACTCAAACTCTCTTTGCTGCCGTTGATGATGCAGAGGCAACCGCAAAGCTAGCTTGCGATGTGATCACGTTTGAGAATGAGTTTGTCAATCTGGCGGCACTAGAGCAGATTCAGCCTATGCCCAGGTTTTATCCTACGTTGCGATCGCTCACTCCCCTGCTAGACAAATTTCATCAGCGCTGCTGCCTGCAAGAGCTAGGGCTGCCAACTCCCCGCTTTGCCGCACTGGATACTACCGCACTGGATACCATAGATACTGCGACCCTGAGCCAGTTTGGTTTTCCAGTTGTCCTCAAAGCCCGCCGCCTGGGGTACGACGGACGGGGAACGATCGTCCTTAAGGATTTGGCGGCGCTAGAGGCGGTTCTAGCATCCCAGACTTTTGAGCCAGGAATGTGGCTATTGGAGCAATTCGTGCCGTTTGAACGGGAGCTGGCGGTGATGGCAGCACGATCGCCCCAGGGTGAGATGGCAATCTATCCTGTTGTGGAAACACAGCAGGTTAATCAGGTCTGTCAGCGGGTGTTTGTTACGCAAGATTTTGGCAAGACGGCAGAAGTAGGGGCGATCGCTACAGCGTTGCTGACTCACTTAGATTATGTGGGCATCATGGGCATTGAGTTTTTTCTCACCCGCGAAGGCGACGTGCTGGTTAACGAAACGGCTCCTCGTACCCACAACTCAGGGCATTACAGCCTGGATGCCTGCGAAACCTCACAGTTTGAGCAACAGCTACGCGCTGTCAGCGGTTTGCCGTTAGGGAGTCCGGCATTGACCTGCGCTGGAGCAGTCATGGTGAATTTATTGGGCTATGAATCTGCAGAAAGTGACTACCTGGAGCAGCGGCAAAAGCTGGTCGAGATAGAGCGATCGCATCTCTATTGGTATGGTAAAACCTCGCGTCCGGGACGAAAGCTAGGGCATATCACGGTATTGCTAGAGGTGGATGGAGAGAAGGCAGAAGCGATCGCCCAAAAAATTGAGGCAATCTGGTATCCGTAGGGCGTTGGGCAAAAAAGCACTGGGCAAAAAAGCACTGGGCAAAAAGGTGCTGGGCAAAAAGGTGCTGGGCAAAGTAGTACATTTGTACGATAATAAGGTCAGGTTCTAAAACCACTGTTTTTTGAAACGCGAGGATAGAACCTGTAGATTGTCCTTCGTTTCCTCTTGCATCCGTGAAAAAGCAAGCTAAAATACTCAGCACTCAGGCTATTGTTCACGCTGATTTAATCCCTAATTCAGAAGCGACTAGCCTTGAGTTAAGCAGCCCTCAGCATCGCCCTACACAGCGCCATCCAATGGTTCAAGAACTTAACTTTCAGGCTTACAGCGATCGCATTCCTCCCCAAAACATTGATGCTGAGGAGGCAATTTTGGGCGGTATTTTGCTTGATCCTGAGGCGATCGGGCGAGTCATGGAGCTGTTGCGTCCGGAGGTGTTTTACATCAGCGCCCATCAGGAAATTTTTCGGGCGGCGGTTGGGCTTCAGGCGCAGGGCAGACCTACTGATCTAATGTCGGTCACAAGCTGGCTGAGCGATCGCGGTTTGCTCGAAAAAGTGGGCGGACAAAGCCAGTTGGCGCAGTTGGTCGATCGCACCATTAGCGCTGTCAACATTGACCAATACGCCCAGTTGGTTAACGACAAATATCTGCGGCGCAAGCTGATTCAGGTGGGCACAGAAATTACCCAGATGGGCTACCAGGCGGAAACGCCGATTGAGAAAGTCCTGGATCAGTCTGAGCAGAAGATTTTTGGCATCACTCAATCCCGCCCAAATCAGAGCTTAATCGCCACATCAGATATTCTTACCTCGACTTTTTCAGACATTGAGAGTCGATCGCTGGGTCTGGTACTGCCCGGAATTTCCTGCGGTTTCTATGATCTAGACGCTATGACTCAGGGTTTCCAGCGATCGGATTTGATCATTGCGGCTGGGCGACCGTCAATGGGCAAATGTCTAGCCTATGATTCGGAAATTCTATTGCAGGATGGCTCGATCGCCACGATTCAAGAAATTTATTATCGCCGTCAGGCGAACTTGCTGACATTAGCAGACAATTGGAAATTTCAGTTCACTCAGCCCTCTGCCTTCGTGGATGACGGTATTAAACCTGTCTTCCGAGTTGCGACCCGGCTAGGGCGATCGATTGAGACAACTCTAACGCATCCCTATCTCACAGTTCAAGGCTGGCGCAAGCTGTCAGAGTTGCAGCCAACCGACAAAATTGCTGTTCCCCGCCAGTTGCCGATTTTTGGGGCAGATACGTTGCGCCTCTGCGAAGTGAAGCTGCTTGCCTACTTGATTGGTGATGGTTGCCTAACGCACACTTGCCCAAGCTTTACCAATACTCATCCTAGAATTCAGGAAGATTTTATTGAAGCGATCGATCAGTTTGGCGATCTCAAGCTGCGAATTGAAACCTATGGTGGTAAACGCGCTACAAGCTACTATGTTTCAGCAAATCGGGAAGTCTCAGCCATCCATCGCCAAGACTTTGGCGATCGCCTAACCCAGCTTATCCAGCGCCAAGGCTTGTCTACCAGAAAAGTAGCAGAGTCGATTGGTGTTTCCCCTCCTCTCTTGTGCCAATGGAAGCAGGGGCTATGTTCACCGAATCTGGTTCTGTTTCAATCTCTCTGTCAAATCTTAGGAGTAGATGCCGTTGAACTTGCGCCACAGGGACATTCCTCTCTGGTTGCCGAAAATTGCCTAACTCAATGGCTGAGAACGCTAGATTTATGGGGTAAGGACGCTCATGCTAAAACTGTCCCACCACAGATTTTCAGGCTGGAGCGATCGCAGCTTTCGCTCTTCCTAAATCGGCTGTTCTCAACGGATGGCTGGGCTTCTGTCTTGGCAAGCGGTCAGGCTCAACTAGGGTTCGCAACGGTTAGCGAGAAACTGGCGCGGCAGGTGCAGCATTTACTCTTAAGATTTGGTGTTATTGCTGCCTTAAAACATCGATCGGTGAAGTATAAAGAGGGTCGTCGCTCAGCTTGGCAGCTTGATATTACAGATGCCATTTCTATTCAAACCTTCATTGCCGAAATTGGCATCTTTGGGAAAGAATCTGCTGTTTCTAAAGTGCAGGTCGCACTACAGAGCAAGCGTTATCAGACTAATCGCGATCTGATTCCTATCGAAGTATGGCAGCAGATTACAGCTGCTAAAGGTACTGAAAGTTGGAAATCTCTGGCGCTTCGAGCAGGCATTGCGGGGCATAGCAATATCCATGTGGGGAAACGGGCACCTACTCGCGATCGCCTCCAGACTCTAGCCATGGCATTAGAGCATTCTGAGTTGACTGCACTGGCAGCTAGCGAGATCTATTGGGATGAAATTGTTTCAATTGAGTTAGTGGGCTATAAGCAGGTCTATGACTTAACTATTCCTGGAACCCACAACTTTGTTGCAAACGATATTTGCGTTCACAACACTAGCTTCGTTTTGAACATTGCTCGCAACATCGCCGCTTTTCACAAACTGCCGATCGCCGTTTTTAGCCTGGAAATGTCCAAAGAGCAGTTGGTCTATCGCTTACTGTCTAGCGAGGCGCAAATCGAGAGCGGTCGGTTGCGATCGGGACGAATTAGTCAGGCGGAGTGGGAGCCTTTGGGCAACGCCATCAGCGTTTTGTCGCAGGTGCCAATTTTTATTGACGATACGCCCAACATTGCGGTTGCCGAGATGCGATCGAAAGCGCGACGGCTCCAAGCTGAGCAAGGCGGCGCATTGGGGCTAATTTTAATTGACTATTTGCAGCTCATGGAGGGCAGCGGCAGCGACAACCGAGTGCAGGAATTGTCGAAAGTGACGCGATCGCTCAAAGGATTAGCCCGTGAGCTGAACGTGCCCATCATTGCCCTATCTCAGCTCAGTCGTGGCGTGGAGTCTCGCACCAACAAGCGCCCGATGATGTCCGATTTGAGAGAGTCGGGTTCCATCGAGCAGGATGCGGATCTGATCATGATGCTCTATCGCGAAGAGTATTACAACGCTGATACGCCCGATCGCGGCATCACGGAAGTCATTATCAACAAACATCGCAATGGCCCGGTGGGTACGGTCAAGCTGCTGTTTGAGCCGCAGTTTACCCGCTTCCGCAATATGGCATCGGGCGATCGATAGGGAGCGGCGAACCCGTACTTGTGCCTTGGCAGAAGGCGCACCTCAGAAATCGGGTAGTCCTTACCTAAATACTGTCACCAGAAATTATTGTACTATTTTACACTTCTATGTATACTAAAGGAGTATTTATACGTAGGAAAGATCAACTTGCGGACTATCGTCAGTGATGTTTTCTCGTACAAGTATTCGTCAGCTTTGTTTCGTCAGCTTTGTAAGGTTCCCCCCCTTCATTCGCTCTACGCATCATTTCTAACCGCCTCCAACCCTCTTAGCATTTATTCTCCCTAAAGCTGAGATGTGGTCTTGTGAATTTAGCTAAGCCTAAACTCAGTATTTTTGCTGAAAAATTAAGTTGACAAAGTTGATGCAATAAGCCTCTGCTTTCTAAAGACCCCTACTTTATGAAAGACGCTTGTTCTCGCACATATAGCGATCGCTGTATGTCGATGGCTTGCGCTCAATTTTTCATGCCGAATTTTATACGTCTTTCAATGACAGAACAATTATGTTTTTCAAAAACATGATGTTTTTGATTAATCCAGCTTAAGGCAGCAACACAATTTTTTAGAGGCTAATGCATGATGTCTACTCATGAAATGGATAATGAAGCAGTGAGTCATGAAGCTAGGGATTTACAAATCTCTATTTGTATTTCTACATACCAACGTCCTGAAGGTTTAAGACGTTTGCTAGATGGACTCGATCGCCTAACATTTACGCAGATTAGCCCACCTGCAATTGAAGTAATCGTCGTTGATAATGATGCATCTCGATCGGCAAATGAGTTTTGCGAAAACAGAAAACATAGCTTTAAATGGTCATTGAAATATGATCACGAGCTGCAACAAGGTGTCTCTTATACTCGGAATCGAACTATTGCTAACACTTCAGAAGACTCAGATTTCATCGTCATCATTGATGATGATGAGGTACCCGTTGCTGAATGGCTTGAAGAACTTTTGCTAACACAGCAGCAATACAATGCAGATGTTGTTTCAGGACCCGTTCTTGCCCATTTTGAAGGAGATAATGTTCCTCAATGGATTGAACAAGGAAAATTCTTTGAGCCTCATCGCTATCCTACAGGGCAGCCAATAAATGTTGCTTTCACCAACAATGTGCTAATCCGAAGCAGCATTTTGAAAGGGTTAGAACAGGTATTTGACGAGCGTTTGGCTATTAAGGGAGCAGAGGATACCTATTTATTTATGCGATTACGCAAGGACGGATATCATATTGTTTGGTCGGATGAAGCGATCGTCTATGAATGGATACCTCAATCGCGCACGAATCTAAAGTGGTTACTCCAGAGAGGCTACTGGGGCTGGAGTTCCTACAGTCTTTTCGAGAAAGAACTTTATCCTTCTCTTTATCTTCAAACCCTGCGCTTTATCAAAGGCTGTGGGCTGATTGTAGCTGGCGCTCTAGCTCTTATTCCATCTGCCTTCAAGGGAAAGTATAAATTGAGTCAAGCTTTGCTGAATCTCTACAGAGGGGCAGGCACTTTGTCGGGATTATTGGGCTTCCAGGGAGAATGGCTAAACGCAGAAGAGACATCAGGACTTCTCTCGTATATCTTGACGTTGAGAACTCTGGTTTCTAGAGCAAAGCTATGGGCGTTGAAGCTCAGTCCACTCAATGTGAAAGCCACGCGAGGGATCTAGCGAAGTTAGCGAACAAACAAACTTTGGATGAGGATTGCGGGAACATTCCCTAACTCTGCGACAATCTCTGAACAGGAGAGCAGGTGTGGGAGTGTTTGGTATGGACAGCTTTGAGAGCGGCATTAGGAGCAACAGCATTAAAACCGCTCTGATTCATGAGTGGCTGGTGACATACGCCGGATCAGAGCGAGTGGTTGAGCAAATTCTCGGACTGCATCCTCATGCCGACTTGTTTAGTCTGGTAGAGTTTTTACCCAGCCATCTGCGGGAATTTATTCAGCACAAGTCGGTTAACACCTCTTTTTTGCAACATTTGCCCTTTGCCCAGCGCCATTTTCGGGCGTACCTGCCCTTGATGCCTTTGGCGATCGAGCAGCTTGATGTGTCTCCCTATGAGCTGATTCTCTCCAGCAGCCATGCGGTTGCCAAAGGCGTAATTACTCGACCTGATCAGCTTCACCTCTGCTATGTGCATACGCCCATGCGCTATGCCTGGGATCTTCAGCAGCAGTATCTCCAGGGGGCAAGGCTCGATCGCGGCGTTAAGTCTCTTCTGGCTCAAGCTATTCTTCACTACCTGCGGCTTTGGGATTTGGCAAGCGCCAATCGGGTCGATCATTTTGCAGCAAACTCCCGGTATGTGGCGCAGCGCATCTGGAAAACCTATCGGCGATCGGCTCAGGTCATCTATCCCCCTGTGTCGGTCGATCGCTTCTACCCCAAGACGCAGCGCGAGGATTTCTACTTTACGCTGGCTCGGTTTGTGCCCTACAAGCGCGTAGATTTGATTGTGGAAGCCTTTAACCGACTGGGGCTGCCGCTAGTGGTGATGGGCGATGGAGCCGACTGGTCAAGAATTGCGGCGATCGCCCAACCCAACATTCACCTGATGCGGCACCAGTCTGAGGAGGTTGTCGTCAACTATATGCAGCGCTGCAAGGCATTTGTCTATGCGGCAGCTGAGGATTTTGGCATTGCTGCCGTAGAGGCTCAGGCTGCCGGAGCACCCGTGATTGCCTACGGCAGAGGCGGCATTACCGAAACTGTGATTTCTGAGAAAACAGGGCTGTTTTTTCCGGAACAAACCGTGGAGAGCTTGATGGCATCTGTGCGCTTGTTTGAGTCGGGGGCATATTCCTTCAGTGCTGATCTGCTGCGACAAAATGCCGAAAAATTTGCTCCAGAGCGATTCCGTGACCAGTTTTCTGGCTTTGTGGAAACGAAATGGACAAAATTTCAGCAGAGGAACGGCAGACATGGCATACAGTAGTAGCGTGAGGAAAATGTACTGCAATGCAACTTAATCGCGCGTTACAGCCTGCTATTTTGGCGATCTCCATATCCACTCGCTCCTGGCCGACCTTTGCTCTCATGATCGGTTCAGATGTGCTGGCACTCAGCCTTGCCTGGATCGGCAGCGTTCAGATGCGAATGCTGGCTGAAGAACAGTTTCATCCCTCGGTTTACTGGCAGCTGTGCCCGATGCTGGCTCTGTTTATTTTGGCTTATGCGATCGTCGGTCTTTACCCCGGTGTTGCCAATAGCCCCGTAGACGAGCTGCGCTGGACAAGCCTCTCGACCACGCTGATCTACATGGCTTTGGTGGCAACTTTGTTTCTGCGCCGCGAGGGAGAGATCTACTCGCGGGAAGTGTTTATCATTGCCTGGGTGCTATCGATCGTCCTAGTTCTCACCTTTCGGGCGCTGGTACGGCTAATTTTTGCCCCCTGTCGCTGGTGGGGCTATCCCGTCATGGTGCTGGGAGCTGGAAAAACGGGGGCGATGGTGATCCAGACCTTAAAGCAGCGTCCGGGAATCGGGCTGAAGCCTGTACTGGTGCTGGATGATAACCCCGAAAAGCATGGCTTGCTCCAGGGTGTGCCTGTCGTAGGCGGCGTAGAGATGGCTCCAGCTTTGGCACGCACCCGCAAGATTCCCTATGCGATCGTAGCAATGCCAGGAGTGCCGCGCGATCGCCTGATTCGGCTAATTGAGGATTACGGCATCGCCTTTGCCCACCTGCTGATCATCCCCGATTTATTTGAGTTTTCTAGCCTCTGGGTTTCCGCTAAAGATATGGGCGGTGTCCTGGGGCTAGAAGTGCGCCAACGGCTGCTGATGCCAGGGCCGCGTTTTGCTAAGTTTTCCATTGATCTCGCCGCTACGCTGGTGGGTGGTTTGCTCATCCTGCCGCTGATTTTCCTGATCGCCATTCTGATTAAGCTGGACTCGCCCGGATCAATTTTTTACCGACAGACTCGTATTGGGCTAGGCGGCAAGCACTTCAGGGCATGGAAGTTTCGCACGATGGTTCCTAACGCCTCCAAAATACTGGAAGAGTACCTGAGCAAGCATCCTGAGCTGCGAGAAAACTGGACAAAAGATCACAAGCTTCGCTACGACCCGCGCGTGACCCGCATCGGCAAGTTTTTACGGCGGACTAGCCTGGATGAACTGCCGCAGCTCTGGAATATCCTTCGAGGCGAGATGAGTTTGGTCGGCCCTAGACCGATCGTCGATGAGGAGATCGATCGCTACGGCGACAAATTCCCACTTTACACAAAAGTCATTCCTGGATTGACCGGGTTATGGCAGGTGTCGGGGCGCAACAATATCACTTATCAAGAGCGGGTGAATTTGGATGCCTACTATGTGCGAAACTGGTCAGTCTGGCTAGATATCTACATTTTGACTCGAACGATTTGGGTAGTCGTGACTGGAGAGGGCGCCTATTAAAAGGGATATGAGCTTGTAGCGCTTTGCGCTTAGTCAAGTGTGGGTTATTTTTCAGAAGCCACACTCCGCGCGGCTTCTGAAAAATAACTGTGGTTTATGCAATTGAAAATTGCTGTAAGGGTGACATCAGCAAAGGCGACATGAGCGAACAGCCGCATCAATTGAGGGGGAAACAGCTTAGGCTGTACGATCGCTTCTTTCAAGCAGGTCTGATTGCCCTGCCCTACCTGACTTACCTCGGTCTTGTCGGCATTGGGGTAGCTCTGATCTATCTGCTGATTACCTTTAGGCGATCGCGCCTTGACTCGTTTACCCGCAATGGGCTACTGCTCATCAGCGGATTGATGGTGCTTAGCGGGCTATTTGCCTTCGATCGAGGCGAAGCTTTTTTGCAGCTCACGAACTACCTGCCCTTCTTCCTGCTGTTTGCCTTTCTGCCCTATCTGCTGAGGGGAGCCGAGCGATTAGAAGAGCTGGCTTTTAGCATGGTAGTGACCGCCATTCCGCTCAACTTGATGGCGCTAGGAGATTATCTGCTCAGAGCGGGCTGGATTCCGCGCCAGATTCGCCGTGTTCCCTTCGTGAAGTGGATTCGCAGCCGTCCCCATGAGGGTAGAGCGCTGGCGACTTTTGGACATCCCAACGCGCTAGCAGCATACCTGGTGATTCTGTTTGGGCTGGGGCTGGGGCTAATTGTTTGCCATAACCTGCGGCGGCAGGCGATCGCTCGCCCAAGAAGATTCTCCTATCCTGCATGGCTCTACTGCGGCACTTTTATCAATCTGCTGGGCATCTTTTGCTCTGGCTCCCGCAACGGTCTGCTGGTGGCAGTTTCACAGCTTGTGCTTTTCGGTATTTTTACCAAAGCCAGTCGAGCGATCGTTTTGGGAGGACTGCTGGGCATTGGCGGTCTTGGGGTAGGTGTGACTTGGCTGGGCGTGGGAGGGCGATCGCAGTGGGGCAACTGGACGGATGAATCGCGGCTGGTCATCTGGAGAATTGCGTTGGATTTGATCCGAGAGCGTCCGCTGCTAGGCTGGGGCTTGGGCAACTACAAGTTTCTCTACCCCTCCCGAATTGTGGGGCTGAATCTTCAAGAAACCTATGTGGGGCATCCCCATAATCTGTGGCTGATGCTGGGCTGTGAGGGCGGTATTGTGCTGATGTTTGCCTTTAGTCTTTGGGTGGGCTACCTCTGCTTTCGCGGAGTCAAAGCCTTGATTTTGCAGCAGCTAAAACCAATCGATCGCGCAGTTTTGCTGGGCTACCTAGCGGCATTTTGGGGTTGCGTTGCGTTTGCCTTCTTTGATGTGCCGATCTTTGACGCCCGACTCAATGTGATGGGCTGGGTGCTGCTGGCAGGAATTTACACGTTGGTAAGCGATGCATCAGATCCGTCGAGCAATATGATGAGTAAAAATGAGAATCGGGGAGTCATTGACCAAGATGAATAATGCTGCCAGTAATTTGCCTAACACCCGTGACTTGCCTAACAACTTACCCAGCGGCGAACTCTATCTCTACCAACTTCTTAGCCTGATTGAAACAGGATATTTGACGGTTGTTAATCCCCAGGGCAAAGAATTTAACTTTGGCACGATCGGCACTGTGCCTGAGCTACGGCTGATTATTCACAATCAAAACACCTACGATCGCATTCTCACCTTTGGGTCGCTGGGCTTTTGTGAAGCCTACATGGAAGGCTGGTGGGATGAAGCCAGCAATAATCTGGTGGGGCTAACTCAGCTCTTCTTTCGCAATGGTGTGTATAAAAAAGCGCGGGATAAGGCGACCTTGCCGCTGATGATAAGAGTAGTATCGCAGCGGTTGCGAACGCTGCCCACTCAGGTGCAAAACAGTCGAAAAAATGTCCAGCATCATTACGATTTAGGCAACGATTTCTACCAGCAGTTTCTCGATCGCACCCTCACCTATTCCTGCGGCTATCAGATGCGAGAAACCGATTCGCTGGAAGAGATGCAGCTTCAAAAGTATGAATTGATTTGCCGAAAATTGGCTTTGCAGCCTGGAGAGTCTTTGATCGACATCGGCTGTGGCTGGGGCGGGATGCTGATCTATGCTGCCGAGCATTACGGCATTTCTGGAACAGGAATTACGCTGAGCAAGGAGCAAGGCAAACTTGCCCAAGAACGGATTGAGCAGAAGGGATTGGGCGATCGCCTCAAGATTGTCCTATCAGACTATCGAGAAATTCAGGGTGAATATGACAAGTTCGTGAGTATCGGCATGTTTGAACATGTGGGCAAGGACAGTTTTGGCACCTTTATGGGCAAAGCTAAATCGCTGCTGAAACCCAACGGCATTGGCTTACTCCACACGATCGTCACGGAAGGCGTTGAGAGAAACGGAGCCTGGGTTGACAAATATATTTTCCCAGGGGGCTGCCTGCCGCACCTATACGAGATTGCTCAGGCCATGCGGGCAGAGCGGCTGACGATCGCCCACTGCGAAAACCTGCGCCCCCACTATGCTGAAACTCTAAGACAATGGGGCATCAACTTCACCAAAAATAAGGATGAGATTAAGGCACTCTCTCCTGCGTATGACGATCGCTTTCTCCGTATGTGGGATCTCTACCTGCAAACCTCCGAAGCTTCGTTCCGGGATGGTGCTCTACAAGTCCATCAGATTTTGTTCTATAAAGACAAGCAGTGGCCGCTCACTATTCCTCTAGATTTTTCCGTGCCTCATGAAAAACCCTCGCCAATTTGACGAGGGCACATGATTGTGTGACGTGGGTGAATTATGATAGTTCAATTGTACTATATTTCTAGCGCTTTGGCAAACGCTTTAGTAAATACTTTGGCAAACAGTCCCGGATAGGATCTGTCCCAACCTGCAAAATGAACAAAAGCAGATTGTGCGAAAGTAGGCTGTGCGCAACCCAACGTTGAACAACTTTTGGTAAAAATTAGGTAAAAATATGAACCGTTTTTCTTTTGCAGCTTTAATGGCGATTGCGTCTGTGGCGCTAGGCTTGCCTTTTATTGCTCAAGCTCAGACCGCATCCCCCGAAGCTCCCTTTTCGATCACGCCCACTAATCCACTCAATCTGCAAATCCAGAACTCGGCGGCTCAGGCAGGCAACCTGAATCGAGCAAAGAATCTGGCGCGACAAACGGCAGAGAAAGCCAACGGAGGTTTGGGACTCTACCGAGCCGAAGCGTCAATGCATGGCCCGGCGGCTGAGGCTCCCTTTTTCGACAATGGTGATGGCACTTTCACATTTACCTTTTTGGGTGGAAAACCGGGTTACACAACGCCCAGCGTTCAGTCGGTTGTAATAGTCAACACAACAGATTGGTCAACTCGCCTGGGCTACAATGGTGCCATCCGCACTCTTGTTGTGCCTCCATCTATTGTGCCTTCTCAAACACCCAGATAGAAATGGCTGTGCTCTAGCGCTTCTCACGTTTGATCCGTACCACATTTTCCTGTTTGGCAAGAACGTGATTAATTTCCGCGAGTAAATCAGACATTGCGACGCAAGGCGGCAAAATCTGGGAGGCGATCGCCCCCCACCGCTCATTGAACTCCTCTGCTGCTCCAGAGGCAGTTGCAGGATAAGCGTTACAGTGCCAAATCAAGGTGAAGGGCTTGATGCTAAGCTGCTGCAAGTCTTGCGAGATTCTAGCGAATAGCGGATGCGGCTCGGTGCCATGGACATAAAGCAGCATCAGATCAACGCTCTGATGCTGCAACTGCCGCAAAATCGATCGCCAAGAGCTGCCGATGGTGCTGCGAAACCCCGCCGTGTTGATGTATTGTGTCAATGCCTGCAATCCACTGGGGTTAGCACTGGGGTTAGCGCGATCGCTCGTACCGTCTTCTCCACCTGAATTGAGCCATTCTGCCTCCAGAATCGAGAAGTCTGCCACCAAAATGTTGGGCTTCCACTGAATGCCTGCCGCAATTTGAATCACTTGTAGCAGGGTGGAGTCTTGAGAATGATGACGCATTGAGTTTTCAGCTTCGCTCATCACGTGACTTTCTTCGGAAGCGATCGCTGCTTCTGACTGCGCTGCTGCAAAACAGGGAAAAATCGCAAGCCCCGCCACTTGGTTAGCCGCCTGCGTGATCTCTGGGGTCATCGTCACTAAGGGCAGAGCCGCTAAAAACGCAGACTGGCTCAATTGCTTCATACAAGCCAATGGATTGGCAAGCCCCCCGTCAATCAACATTACGTCAGGCTGCCAGACTCTAGCCAGAAGATCTGCCTGCTCTAGATCATCTACCTCCAACACCCGATATTGATAAGGGTGAAGCAGTTGAGTGATATCAGAGGTTGCCCCCCACTCTGAAGTCTGTTCTCGCAGGTGCAATACGGTCAAGCTCCTCAGTGCTTTAACTTCCTGCGGACGAATCGATCGCTCTAAGCAATGCTCTAGAGCAGCCACCTGTACAGGTAGACTCAAAAAACCATCGGCACCGTTTTGATAGGCCAGGTTTTTTTCCAAGCGGATTGCGGTTACGACCGTTGGAATCTGCCGAGTTGCGTCATCTGCCTTCAACAAGGTCAGCAAATCCCAACCCGATAGTAGCGGCAAGATGGGGTTCAAGAAAATGGCGCAGGGCTGGAGCCTTCGCGCTTTTTCCAAGGCTTCTGTACCAGAACGGGCGATCGCCACTCGATAGCCTAAGTCGGTGAGGTGGTGAGTCAAACTCTCGATCGCATGAGAATCCGCTTCTACGATCAAAACCAGATGATTATTGGAGGTCGTTGTGAGTGGGGCTGGGACTTCCTTAAAGCTTTGAGCGGGGGAATGTTCAGTCGATCGTTCGCGATTTCCCTCCGAGGGATGCGATCGCATCTGAGGCGGGCTAGGTGGCAAGAGCAATGTAAACTCGCTGCCTCGATTCTCTTGTGAGATAAAAGTGACATCACCCCCATGCATTCGTGCCAGTCGTTGAGTCAGCACTAACCCCAAACCTGTGCCATCAAACCGTCGAGTCAGCGGATTTTCGAGCTGCTGGAACTTCTGAAAAATTAAGTGCTGCTTGTCTGCCGGAATGCCAATCCCGGTGTCCCAAACCGTAAAGGCAATCCAACCTTCCCAGGCTTCTACCCTCAGCCCGATATCGCCTACTGGCGTGAACTTAATTGCATTAGAGAGCAGATTGGTGAGCATTTGCCGAAGCCGCATTTCGTCAGCCACCAGATGCTCAAGCCCAGGCTGAATCTTTAAATCAAATTGAAGGGTTGTCGATTGATCGCCCTCAGCTTTGCTGCTTGCCTCCGTCTTGTAATTCTGCTGAGCCTGGTCATAAGCTCGCACGCAAACTGCCTCAATCTCAACAGAATGGAAGCTCAGGTCAAGCTGACCCGTCTCAATCTGAGTTAGATCGAGAATATTGTTCACAATTAAGACCAAATGCCGACTGCTCTGATGAATTAGCTGCGCGTAGCGAGATTGGCGATCGTTGAGTTTGCCTAACATCTGCTCTTTGAGCAAGCTCGATAGACCTAAAACTGCCGTCAGAGGGGTCTTCAGCTCGTGGCTCACGCAGGCTAAAAATTCATCTTTGAGGCGATTAAGCTGCACCAGATCAGCATTTTTTGCGGTTAGCTCCTTTGCCACCTGATGCTGCTCAGTCATATCTTGAGCCAGCACTAGCCAAAGGGACTCGGTTTGCATGAGCGATCGCCACTCTGGATCAGGATGAAAATTCAGAGTGGCTAGCTTAAATAATGACGGCACTTCTAAAGAGGGCATCTCTGATAAGTGGAGACTTGACGCAGGAACAGTTCCCATAGAAATTTTGACGAACTGCCAAACCTGATCCTGTCCATCTTTCATGGGGCAAGTACAAACACAGGCTCCTGGCTCAGCGCTGAGACGGCAGGCTCCGTCATAGCGCGATCCCTCCAATAGACTGCTGGCGTGATCCCAACTACCTGTGTAGAATTCGGGCAACTGGGCGCTATCGACCTGCTGCTGCGCTAAGGCAGCATCTAACGCTGAGTATCTGCTGACTGCCGTATATTGCTCAAGTGGGGCGATCGTCTCCAACAACAGCGCCGCTTCTTGACGAATTTGTCCAGGATCTTGCAGCCCTCCCACCTGTCGCCGCCAAACCAAATTTTGGGTGATAATGCGCCCTGTGCTGGTTTGCAGCATCAGCGGAATGGGAAGCCGCTCTAATAAGTCAACCAAGGGATCGAGCAGGGGGACAGAAGAGGAGTCTGGCTGTACGCTTGTTGCGGGCTGCACAACCGGGTTGGGCGGTATGACCCAACTTAGATCAGTGGTCAGTCGTTGCAGTAAAGCAAGGCGATCGAGTAATCCGACATATTGACCCTGATGATCCACCAGCACCCAGTTTTGCTGAGCCGCAGTGTCTAGATAGGGCTGAAGCTGCTGTAGCGTTGAGTCAATGGAAAGAGAGGCGATCGGCTCTAGTAAAGTCTGACCTTCAGTCTTCATCTGGTTCAGCAGGCTCTCGGTAGAGATTTGATCGCCAGCACTCTGAGAAATGTACGGCATGAAGCGATGCAGGGACAAAACACCCAAAGCAACATGCAGCCGATCGGTCACAACAATTTGGGAGCAGCTCGTTTGCAGAAAGGTTTGCCAAACCTGCGACAGAGATTCTGTTTCAGCGCAAGCCGGAACATCTATCAAAAAATCTCTGAGTGAGAGAATATCCATTCGCAGTACAAAGGGCAAATTCCCAAAGATTGGAGAGCATTAGACGGATTGGCGGATAAATCTTTCAAAACCTGCCCCTAGAGCGATATCTAGGATGAGGGTTGAGGTCAGTCAACCTAAGAACTTGAATGGGCAGGTGCCATAGACGCAAATGCAGGAAATGGCAAAATTGCTCTGGGATGAATCTTTAGGATAATCTCTTGAAAATCAGGACAGATTATTGTGGAAATTGGGTTAGTCAGGGTAGGGGGGATCGATCGCACAGCACTATCTCAATTATGATGACACCCCTACAGAAGCCAAGCCGTTTTCAATTACAATAATCATTAAGTATTTTTATGAAATTTGACGTTCGTGCAAAGATCTTATCCTTTGCTCCTACTGAATCATCCACATTTAGCAGATATTTAAGGCTTTGCGCTCCCCATTAGTAATTTGCATCATTGACTTTTCGGGTAACCTGACTCGGTCTGTTGGGCAATATATAAAAAATGATTCGAGTGCTGAAGAGCCAGGTCGATATACGCTAACTCAATTCGATTCCGAGGTGCAGTTCTTAGGCTTTGTCAATCAGGAGAATCTGCACATTGATTGCCTTATTTTTCAAAACAGTCCTGTCTTACAGGCGCTGCTCAACCAGCTTCGGCATCAGGCTGTCTTTCTGCCAGCGGTTGTCCTGAATCTTAGCTTACAAGACCCGATTTCTGAAGGCGCAATTCTAACGAAATTCGATACATCTCAAGAATTTGCCTACTCTAAACTGATTTACCACCCGGCTGTGGTAGAACTACCCTTTGAAAAGATTAGTCTGATTGAGTGGGCTATCGAAACTGCCATCAGCAAATTTATTCAGCTCTTGCCTATGGGTCAAGCGTGTTCGATTTCGCCAGACTCAGTTTCGCCAGATTTAGTTTCGCCAGACTCAGTTTCGCCAGATCTAGCTTTACCCGCGTCGGTGCCGCTAGACTCAGTGGATACCCAGATCCCTCACAAATCTCTAGTTGCTCAGCAAATGCGCTTGGCTGAAAAATTGAAGGAGCGCCTAGGGTATCTCGGCATTTACTACAAGCGTAGCTCCAAAAACTTCCTTCGTTATATGTCTTTACCTCAGCGGCAAGAGTTGCTGCAACAGCTTAAGGCTGACTATCGTGAAATCATTCTGTCTTATTTCTCTCAGGAATCCGGCCTCAATCAAAAAATAGACAATTTTGTCAACATTGCTTTCTTCGCAGATGTGCCGATCGCTCAAATTGTTGAAATTCATATGGGATTGATGGATGAATTTTCAAAACAGCTTAAGTTGGAAGGGCGGAGCGATGAAATTTTGCAGGATTACCGTTTAACCTTGATTGATACGATCGCTCATCTATGCGAAATGTATCGTCGTTCCATTCCAAGAGAACCTATCTCTAAAGATCAATGATTGATTCAAGCAATTTTTCCTATAGACTGAGCAGCGATTAAACAGCTTGAGTCTGTTTTCAAATCTTCCTTCTTCCTGTAGAACATAAGCTAAGGTGAATTGAGTCTATGAGTCCTCTAAAAAAAACCTACATTCTTAAGCTCTACGTTGCAGGAAATACGCCAAATTCTGTGCGTGCCCTCAAGACGCTGAACAATATTTTGGAAAAGGAGTTTCAGGGCGTATACGCCTTGAAAGTGATAGATGTTTTGAAAAACCCTCAGCTCGCAGAAGAAGATAAAATTCTGGCAACGCCGACTCTGGCTAAGATTTTGCCACCACCCGTGCGTAAAATTATTGGTGACTTGAGCGATCGAGAACGGGTTCTAATTGGGCTTGATCTTCTCTATGATGAGTTGCAGGAAGACGAATCTTTGAATCTTTAATTCATTTCATTTTCTATCTTTTCTTTTGAATTATTTCTATCTTTTCTCGCTAAATTAAGGTAATGGAGTATGACCCAGGTCAATCAGGATGAACTGTTGCAGCGATCGCCTGCTGGGGTTCAAAAAATACGCACTCTGATTGAAGGATTTGATGATATTAGTCATGGTGGAATCCCAATAGGCAGAAGCACCTTAGTCAGCGGTACCTCTGGAACGGGCAAAACGCTTTTTGCCGTACAGTTTCTCTACCACGGCATCACTCAGTTTGATGAGCCAGGTATCTTTGTCACCTTTGAAGAATCTCCTGCGGACGTGATTAAAAACGCCCAAAGCTTTGGTTGGGATCTGCAAAAGCTGATTGATGAAGGCACATTGTTTATTCTGGATGCCTCACCCGACCCAGAAGGTCAGGACGTCATCGGCAATTTTGATCTGTCAGCGCTGATTGAGCGAATTCAGTATGCCATTCGCAAATATAAAGCCAGACGGGTTTCTATTGATTCCATCACCGCCGTTTTTCAGCAATACGACGCAGTGGGCGTGGTTAGACGCGAGATTTTTCGCTTGGTGGCTCGATTGAAGCAGGTAGGCGTAACCACTATCATGACAACTGAACGCGTCGAGGAATATGGCCCAGTCGCTCGGTTTGGCGTTGAGGAATTTGTTTCAGATAATGTGGTGATTGTGCGTAACGTTCTAGAGGGCGAGCGCCGGAGACGCACTATGGAAATTCTCAAGCTGCGGGGCACAACCCACATGAAGGGCGAATACCCCTTCACCATTACCAACCACGGCGTAAATATTTTTCCGCTGGGGGCGATGCAGCTGACGCAGCGATCGTCCAATGTCCGAGTTTCCTCCGGAGTTAAGAAGCTGGACAGTATGTGTGGCGGCGGTTTCTTCAAGGACTCCATTATTCTGGTAACGGGCGCAACCGGGACAGGTAAAACGCTGCTAGTCAGCAAATTTCTTCAGGATGCCTGCAATGTGGGGGAGCGAGCAATTTTGTTTGCCTACGAAGAGTCTCGCGCTCAGTTGTCTCGAAACGCCTATTCCTGGGGTATTGATTTTGAAGATCTGGAGCAGAAGGGTTTGTTGAAGATTCTCTGCGCTTATCCAGAGTCGGCTGGGTTAGAAGACCATCTGCAAATTATTAAGTCTGAAATTTCAGAATTTAAGCCGTCCCGAATTGCGATCGACTCTCTTTCGGCGCTGGCGCGGGGAGTTAGCAACAACGCCTTCCGCCAGTTTGTGATTGGGGTGACGGGATTTGCCAAACAGGAGGAAATCACGGGCTTTTTTACCAATACCACCGATCAGTTTATGGGGTCAAATTCGATTACCGATTCCCATATCTCTACGATCACTGACACGATTCTGATGCTGCAATATGTTGAGATTCGCGGCGAGATGGCGCGGGCAATTAACGTCTTTAAGATGCGCGGCTCTTGGCATGACAAAGGCATCCGTGAATACACCATCAGCGACAACGGGCCAGAAATCAAAGAAGCCTTCCGCAACTTTGAAGGCATTATCAGCGGTTCGCCCTCTCGGATTACGGTGGATGAAAAAAATGAGCTATCCCGCATCGTGCGAGGCTTTCAGGAAAAATCGGAAGATGAGATTTAGTCTACTGATTTCGTAATCTCAACCCTAATCTCAACAGTATTTTCCCCAGTCTTTGGCGATCTCCTTCCGTAATTTCGGGATGGTGTGACTGTGACTCAAGCACTAGAATTTTGCGTAAGTTGCAAATACTCACTGCTGGGGAAATAACTGATGAAGATGAAAAGCCTTGTGCTGGCGGCAATTGCCTCTGTAGCCATGACGATCGCCTTAGCGCTGCCTTCTTTAGCGCGCCCCGCCGTGTTGGTTGGTTCACAGGATGGTTCACGTATTAACGTTCGCTTGGAACCCACAACCGCATCTTCATCTCCCCACTATGGCTTAGTTGGAGACTACATTGAGGTATTGAGCGAAGCTCGTGGCGAGGACAACTATATCTGGTGCTACATCAGATTTAGCTCAGGAGCAGAAGGCTGGGTGCGAGGTGATTTTGTCAGCTACAGATAAGAAATTTTTGAATCCTTATTGAGAGCACGATGGAAAGTAGCTATCCTGCTCTCAAATCCTAGTCTCAAACCTGTTTGAAATCACAAATTAACGTGATGTGCAACTTGGTCTAAAAATCTTGTGGGATGGACATCCTGCTCGTCCGAATCTGGTTAGGCAAGATGTCTGCCCCGTAGATCCAGAGCTTTAGGAAAAGAGTCGCACATTGCGTAAATTAATTAACCAGTAATAGTTTTTGAGAGGATCGTGCGCGATCCTCTCAAAAACTATTGGGCTTTATTTTGTATGCGATCCTTACATTAGACCTCTTGCAAATCAGGTTTAGTAGGGGCACAGCCCACTACACCTGATTCCAAAACTCTAATCTGCAAGAGGTCTATTAGTAGTCGGTTTCTTCTTCATACTCCACAACCCGCTTACGCTCAGGGATATTCACCTCCGGCGCTCGATAGGGAATGGGATTATCATCATCTGCCCAAGCGTCGTTTGTGACATCTTCGTCACCTGCATATGCTGACGCTGGAGACGTACTGGGAATTTCTTGATACTCCACATCATCATAGACATCGGCTTGACCGCCCCAGTTGTCTTCAGGTTCCTCGTTAGGCAATTCCTGACGCATCACTTTAGGCTGTTGTCGGGGCTGAACCTCTTGCCAGTGGTCATCATCCCAGGTCTCTTGAGCCACAGGAATCTTGGCTCGCATCGGCTCGACGGGGGTTTTGATACCAGAGGGCAGCTGGTTTGTGGTTGCTGTCGGGGTCATGTAGGCGGTATCCTCGTCCCGATCCCAGGGAGGTTTGCCAATGCCTAGCCGCTCTAGTAGACCTACGGTAAGCTGGTTCATTTTTTCTTCTGAACCTTCAAATACAATCAGGCGATCAGGTCCACTACTGACCACCTCGTCCATCGACAGCTCATAGGTGCTCAGCACCTGATCGGGAATTTGAGGTAGGCCGATCGAAGCTAGCACGATCGACTCAACACGACCTGAGTTTGCCTCAAACTTGAAGCCGCGCACTTTGCCCAAAAGTTCGCCTGTCTCGGTAATGACTTCGCTGTTGATCAAATTACTATAGCTGTCTAGAGTAATATCCTCATCTAAAACAGAATCGTCATCCACCAACACCACGTCGCCAATCTGACGAACGCTCTTCAGCAAGAGCGTCTGCTGCTCTTGAGACATCACGCCAGAGAGGATGTTTTGACGTACGCCAATTACCACCACTTCTCGGCGATCGACATCCGCCCAAAGCTGGCTCACTACGCCTAGGCGCTTGCCCGTGTTGCGGGTAATCACCTGTGTTCCAATCAGATCAGCACGTTGGCAATATTGTTCAGATGTCATTTTCGAGTCCCAATCTCGAAGGAACTTAATGTATCAGCAATCATTTAGCTAACCAAAATATCTGCGATATCAGGATCGAGCAAGATGACCAAGCTAACTAGATTATACAGACCTGGTTAGACAGAAGCGCTCTGGGGCTGCAAGTTTAGCCCCAGAACCTGAGTATAAGCACCGCGCGCCTGAGTCACCCCGATCGTCCGCTCAGCAGCTTCAATCATAGGTCGGCGGAGGCTAACCACAATAAATTGAGCCTGCTGCGTTTGATGTTTAATCATTCTAGCTAATCGCTCTACATTTGCCCCATCTAGGAACATATCTACCTCGTCGAAAGCGTAGAACGGCGAAGGGCGGTAGCGCTGGAGGGCAAAGATAAAGCTGAGGGCTGTCAAAGATTTTTCGCCCCCCGACATAGAGGCTAAGCGTCGGACGGGCTTGCCTTTGGGGTGAGCAACCAGATTGAGTCCACTACCAAAGGGGTCATGCGGATCATCTAATTGCAGGTAGCCATCGCCATCCGAAAGTTCAGCAAAGATAGTCTGAAAGTTTTCATTAACGGCATCAAAGGCTTCTTTGAAAGCGCGTTGCCTTAACGTGGTGAAGTTTTCAATTCGCAGCAATAGCTCGGTGCGTTCTTCATCCAATGTACCTAGCTTTTGGCTCAGTTCCTCTAGACGCGCCTGAGTGCGATCGTATTCTTCCAGCGCCAGCATATTGACCGGCTCCATCGCCTGAAGGCGTTTTTGCAGCGATCGCAATTCATGCTGCAAGGTGCCTAGATCTTTGACCTCTTCAGGAATTTCGGGCAACGGATCGGGCAGTTCGGCTTGCTGAGCCGTGAGCTGCTCCTGAAGGGCAATTAGCTCTTGTCGTCGAGTCTGCTGAGTTTCCAAAAGCTTTTGCAGCTGCCACTCTAGCTGTTGTTGCTGGGTTTGCTGCTCTCGTAGCTGCCGCTCGGCGCGATCGCGCTCCTGCTTTTCGGAGGCGAGAGTTTGCTCTAGGGCAGCGAGACTGACTTGAATCTGGGTAATTTGATGAGTCAGAGCAGAACGCTGATCGCTTAGGGTTGAGGTCTGGTTGAGCTGTGCGGTCTGCTGGGTGCGATACTCTTTTAACCGCTGCTGAGACTGCTCGACTTTCTCCTGAAACCTTTGCTGCTGATTTTTCAGATCTTGAAGACGCTGTTCTGCGGACTGAAGGGCAAGCTGGCGATCGCTCAACTGCGACTCCTGCGCCCGAATTGCCGCCTGGATTTGCTGCCATTCGCTGTGGGTTTGAGACTGCTCCAAGTCTGTCAAAATCTGCCGCTGTCGCTGAAGCTCAGATTCCTGCCGGGGTAAATCTTGCTCTAGAGACTGCAATCGCTGCTGAGCCGTGGAAAACTCCTGCATATTTTGAGAAAGCTGAGTGCGAAGCTGTCCTTCTTGCGCCGTAAAGCTAACGATCTGGGCCTGAATTTGCTCAGCACTCATCTGCACTTCTCGATGCTGCTGTCGGGCTTCGATGAGCGCTTGCGATCGCGTCTTTACGGCAACAACTGCGTCCGCAATCGCCTGTTGACAGCGGGTGAGAATGCGATCGAGTTCATGCAGCCGATCGCGCAGGGCAATGGCTTCAGAAGATTCTCCTGATTCTACGGTGCCGAAGTGCAAGGTGCCTTGCCGGGTGCTGATGCTGCCGCCCGTCATAGCGCCGCTTGTTTCTAGCAGCTCGCCATCTAGGGTAATGATGCGGTATTGCCCCATTTCCTTGCGGGCAGCTTGCAGTGAACTAAAAACCACGGTGTTACCAAACACGTAGGAAAATACATCCTGATAGCGATCGTCACACTCGATCAAATTGACGGCGTAGTCTACAAAGCCATCGGGACGATTCCAGGCGGGAATAGGCGTGAAGTGCGAAGCGCGAATTTTGTTCAGCGGCAGAAAGGTTGCCCGTCCGCCGCGCTGCTGTTTTAGGGTCTGGATTCCGGCAGCGGCAACGCGATCGTCTTCTACCACCAAATAACTGAGGCGTGCCCCTGCCGCAATCTCTAGGGCAAGCTGGTACTGCGGCTCAACTCTACCTAGCTGTGCCACCAGCCCACAAATGCCAGACAGCTTGGCGCGCTGCAAAACCTCAATGACTCCGGTTCCCTGAGATTCTTGAATTGCCTGAGCTTGAGCCTCCAACTTGTCGAGCTGCCGCTGCTTGTCTCGCTGCTCTTGCAGCAATCGCGTCTGGGTTTCCTGCTGGATTTGCAGCTCCTGCTCGGCTGAAGTCAGCGACTTTTGACAGCTATCCACCTGCTGAAGCGAGGCGCTTAGCGTCCCGACCACTTGGGTATACTGCCCCTGCTTGGTCGCAGCTTCTTGGGCGATCGCTTGGACTCCCTCATTCTGCTCCTGAATTTTTTGCCGCAGCTGCTCGACCCGTTCTTGCAGCTTGGCCTGTTCAGTTCTCTGAGGCTCTAAAGCCTGGAGCAGAGTTTCCATCTGATGTCGCACTGCCGCCTGTTCCTGCACCCAAGCATCGGAGGCAGCGGCGATCGCGGTGGCAGCTTCGCGCTGTCGATCGAGAGATTGCTTTGCCTGATCGCGATCGCTCCGCAGTCTAGCCAGATCTTGAGTTTCAACAGACTGACTCTCCTGAGATAGACGCTGCACCTGCTGCACCTGCTCCTGAATCTCGCGCTGAGTCCGGTCAATCGCCACCGCGATTTCTGCCTGAGCTGTTGCCAAATCCTGCTCTTGGCGCTGTACCTGGCGCAGTTCGGCTTCGCGGGTTGCCAGGGTAGACTGAAATGCCAACAGCTCGTCTTCGCCCAGCGCCTTGACTTTAGCGTTGAGCTGCTCTAGCTCGACGATCGCGGCTTGAATCACCTGGTTCAGCGCGATCAGCTGTGTGTTGAGTTCGGCATGGGTGCGATCGCCTGCCTCAATTTGTGCCTGCATCTGTCGCACCTGCTGCTCCTGTGCCCGCCAGAGCAGAACCGACTCCCACTGACTCTTAGCCTGTAGCTCCAGTTTAAGGCGCTGATATTTTTCGGCTTTGAGGCGATCTTGGGCAAGGCGATCGCGCTGGGCAATCAGCTCTTTTTCAACAATCCGAAACTTCTCTTCCCGCTCTTTGACAGCATCTAGCTTGTCTTTTGCCTGGTGAATTTTGCGATCGAATGCGCCTACGCCTGCCAATTCATCGATAATCTCGCGTCGCTCTCGCGGATTCATAGAAATAATGCTGGTGACATCTCCCTGCAGCACGACATTGTAGCCTTCGGGATAGATTCGCAGCTTGTGAAGCTGTTCGTGCAGCTCAGTTAGAGTACAGGATTGGTCGTTGATAAAATAGTTAGAGGTGTAGGTTCCTTGCTGGGTGACACGCAGCTTACGGGTGACTGTCCATTCACGCAGGAGTTCAGCGGGCGCTGGAGGAGTTGCGCCATTGCCTGATGCTTGTCGCTCAGCATCTTGATCATGCGTCCAATCTGAGCTTTCGGCTGCCTCGTCTTCTGCTCTATTTTGGTCATTCTGATCGTGACCCTCTTGATCCTGGCTATCGATCGCCTCCCCTAGGTCAAACGTCACCGTTACGCTAGCTTCAACGGTCGATTTTCCTCGACTCGTTTGGTTCTGGTTCACCAAGTCAGGAAGACGCTCAGCCCGCATTCCTTTGGAGCTGGAAAGCCCAAGGGCAAACAGCAGCGCATCCAAAATATTGGACTTGCCGGAGCCATTGGGACCGGAAACCACTGTAAACCCTGGCAGCAAGGGAACCTGCGTTGTGCCGCCAAAGGATTTGAAGTGAGTGAGTTCAACGCGCTTGATGTACACTCGGCTACAACTAAAGTTAGTACAAATATACTGAGTATTTTAAACCTTGGCAAGCTCAGTGTTTGCTGGGTTCCTAAAATTTTCACAGCTACCCCGGAATCATATAAGCAAATTCAGATTTTGGCGCAGGATTGGAGTAGCGATCGCTTTCCCAAAACTCCATCCAGATCCTACAAAAAATCCCTCTGATCCGCTTGCAGGTCGCCAGCTAATCAGAGGGATTCAAAGCTGCAATTTGTGGCAGCTTATCCGCAGCCTATCGTCTAGATGCGATTGTAGGGCACCATATCCTCGCCATAGTAGCGGGCATACTCAGCGCTATTCACCATTGCCTCCACGGCAGCCTTCAAACTGTCACCCGATAGCAGCAGATTGTACTGCTGAATTTCGGATGCAGCCGGGGCACGACCCAGGATATGGCGGAATAGAAGCTCGATCGCCTTAGTGTTTGGATAAGGCAGATAGAAACGACGGCTGTAAGCCTCTGAGCTTGCAAGAGCCTTCACAAATTCCCGCATCGAGATTTCGCCACGCTTCAGCTGGCTTTCCAGTTCAACAGAGCGCAGTTCGCTAGGCACCTGCTCATCATGCAGATCCATGATTTGTCCGTAGAGAGTGCTGATTACCAGCTCCTGCTCAGTAGAGTCTGAGTGAGGATACCAACGGTAAATGCGGGTGGGCTTACGTGTCGCCACATCCACTTCGGCAACACTAGCAATGGAACGACCCGATTCTACCAGCGTAGCCTGAGTGCTTTGACGGGCTTGCTTCTCATTATCTGCGATCGCCTTGCTCATCAGAGGCATCTTAGAGATGTCCATGCGAGGCTTGACTGGCTCAAAGCTAGGAATCACAACATCCTTATTTTGCTTGGTGAGCTGATCGTACAAACGATTGGTATTGGGGAAGTTAGCGGCAGGCAGCGTTGGAAAACGGCGGTAGGGCACGGTGTCTTCGCCAAAGTTTTCGGCATATTCAACGGTGTTAACCATCGCCTGAATGAATGCCCCCAAGCCTTCAGTCGCCAGCAGCTTGTTGTACTTGCGGATTTCAGCTTGATCGATCGGCGCACGACCCAAGAAGTGCTTCGTTCCCAGCTCAATCACCTTGGTATTGGGATAGGGCGTGTAGAACTCCTTGATATACAAGCGAGAGGTGCCCAGCGCCTCAACAAACTCCTTCAAGTTCAGCTCGTTATTCCGCAATTTGCTCTCTAGCGAGACAAAGTCGTTCTGGATAATGTAAGGCTCAATGTCGCGCTCAAAGATTTGGCGGTAGGCAGCCCGAATTACCGTTTGAACTTCAGTTGCCCCTTGACCCGTGAGCTTAAACACCTTAGTTTGCTCACGCTGCTTGCTCACCCCTTGATTGGTGCGGAACTCAACGTCAGCAACGCTGCGGTTGTCTTCCACTGCGCCCATCTGCACAAACATCGGCGTTTCTTCCACTTCGGGGCGTGCGCCCTTGTCCACGATGCTGCCAACGCGGCTGGTGCGCATCGCTAGACCTGCGGGAGTCAAATAGCGCTCATAGGGAACGGTATCTTCACCAAAGGTCTGGCTATACTCCAAACTGTCGAGGATGGCATCCACCACGGCATAGAAGCCTTTCTTTGACGCGATATCAAAGTAGGCGTTGATCTCTTGACGACCGTAGGTGGGACGACCCATAAGACGACGATGAATATACTCGATCGCCTTCACCACATAAAGCGGAGTCCAGTAGGTCTTGAGGAAAGTGTCAGACTTCGCTAACTGCCGGATGAACTCGCGCACCGGAATCTGCCCATTTTCCAAGAAAGTTTCGGCAGCCGTCAGCCGCTGACCAGAATAGACTTCGCGACCAAACACCTGTAGATAGGCGGCACGAATCACGGCCTGCGTCGAGCTTTCGGTGAACTTGATGCTGATGCCCTTGGTGCCACCGCCAGAACCGCTGCTAAAACTACCCCGCTTGGCAAAGGTGCCCGTGTAGTTGGGAAGCTGCTCTAGTTTAAACACCTTAGGTCCCAAAGAGCCAGGAGCCTCACCCCTAGCACCAGGATTGCTCAGCTGATTGTTGATGCCCGCGCCGCGATTAATCAAAATCCGGCGAGTGTCCTTACCGAACGGAGCAGGGCTAGTGCTGGGGTTGCGAGTTTCTTTCGGGAAGATTGCACCAAACTGAATCTCCAGGGGATCGTTGCCAGAGCCATAAACATGCTGATCGGGCAGCGGCTGATTGTACCGCGCAAAGGTGGTGATGAACTGCGGAATTTTACGGAACGGCGCACTGAACTTAAACAAGTCCTGCTGAGGTCCCCAGTTGCGGCATTCCTGAGCTTCTTGACCCAAGCCCCGCAGGTAGGGAACGGTTTCCTCGCCAAAGTAATCAGAATATTCTGGAGAATCCACGAGCGCATCGACTAGAGCCGACAAACCGCCTTGGGAAACGATCGCAAAGTATTTCTGCACTTCCTCACGGGAAGAAGGACCACGACCTAAAATATGGCGGAAAGCCAGCTCTAGAGCGCGGCTGTTGATGTAAGGCTCAAAGAAATTCTTGCGGTACAGCGGCGACTTGGCAAGGCGGCGGATAAACTCCTTCATGGAGATGTCGCCATTCTTTACCTTCGACTCCAAATCAGAGATGCTGAGGGAGTAGGCACGGGTAATGTCTCGCTCAAACACCTGACGATAAGCTGCTTTCACCACATCAATCTTCTCTGTAGAAGACAGACCGGGCTTCATGGCATACTTCGGACGGCGCTCCGACGCATTGAAGTAAATCTGAGGAAGCTGTAAGCCCTGCTGATCGCCCGTGGGACGCTGCCGCACCTTAGCCGAAGGCGTGGAACCTTTGAACTCGGTCAGCAACACCTCGAAATACTGAGAAACGATCGCCGTCGCATCCGCATCCTGACGGAAGTAGGTGAGAGCCGCAATTCGCATCCCCTGAATAGCCACGATCGTCGCATCGGCAGAACAGGCATTTTCAATAATTTCCCGCAATCCCCGAACGTTGACCGCAATGATGTTTGGATCGCCCGCGACGATCGCATAGGTGATGTATCGCAAGAACCAGCTCAGGTCACGCAGAGATTTCTGCATGTTGCGCGGTCCATAACGAGATACGTTGATGGGGCGGAAAGCCGCGGGTGTAGTGTCGCTTCCCGATGAAGGAGTCAAGAATAGCGCTTTAAGTCCTTCAAGAATGCCACCACTGCCGCTCGATACATAGGTCGCCGTTCCCAGCCTCCTAGATTCCTGAGCATCCAGAGTGGCGCCGCCCATGGTCACTAAGATGGGAGCGTCGTCCTTAGGCTTCTCCAAGAAAGCCATAGGAGAGCCGCCGACAAAAATGCGGTTAGCTGCCCGCGAAACAATCAAATCTGAATTTTGAGTAAGAATTTGTGAAATTTCGATTCTCTTCAGCCCAGAGCCAAAGTAGCTAGACAACTCGCTGAGTTCTCCGCGCCCCAGAAAGCGATCTTGCTGTTCGGCCTGAGAAATGGTTGCGACAGGTACGGTTTGATAGAGTTGCGGACGTGCAACAGAGCTTCCACCACTTGCCTTAACACTCATTGGATTCCAAAAGCTCCCTATATTTAATGATTGCGTTAGACGTGCTTAAGGTGCCGCCTAGCCAGCATCGCCAACCGTTCGCGGATTAAGCGATTCTCGGTTAAGAGAGGCAGTTAAGACATTCAGTCAGGGCATCCCGTGAAAATATCACCGACCTCACCCAAAAGACCGTTTGAGTTAGCTGTCTAAGTTAATTGGCTTATCTTTCTAAATTAGAACGTTTCGGGTCCCTGCACGCTTTTATTAAGAAGTGTATAGCTTCCCGACCTAACCCATAGGGCAAATCATAAAGGATTATGGATGCTTACATGAGAGTAGCTTTAAGCTTTGTTACTTTCTGGGAATTTTGGTCTTGGCTGGGAATCCTCACTTCTTGGAAATAGCAGAATTTTTTGTCATCCCCAAAAACTGACGAAAATCTGATGTCCAATTTGTTCAATATCTAATCCAATATCTAATAAGTATTGTTACTCGTCAGTGATATGATTTTTAGGGGCTGCGTTTAGCCCTGATACACACACTGAGCATAGGTTCCAAGCTCTAATAGCAGTCAAACGCTATTAGGTTGCAAGAATTATTAGGTTGCAAGAATTGTGAATTCGCCAGATCCCTCTCTCGAAACCGCAGCCGAATCAAGCTCCAATCCGCAGGTGCCCGTGACAGGTAATACTGCGACAGCGCAACCTGTAGAAGTGCAGTCTGTAGGGGTGGCGATCGTGCTCTCCCCAGAGCCAGACGCATCCATGGAGGAGTATTTCCAGCTACAGGAAAAGCTGCTGAGTCTGACACTAATCCTGACAGGGATTATCTTTTTCTCCGTTTGGATTTTTTATTCACTTAATATTGCGCTTAATTACCTGCTTGGAGCGTGCACAGGTGTGGTTTACTTGAGGATGTTGGCAAGAAATGTTGCGCAGCTTGGTAGGCAAAGAAAGCAGTTGGGCAGCTCCCGACTCGCCGTCCTGATTGGGGTGATTATCGTAGCTTCTCAATTGCATGAGCTGCAAATCATACCCATTTTTCTAGGATTCCTTACCTACAAGGCAGCGATCATTTTCTATATGCTGCAAACGACAATCTTACCTGATTCCCAATAGTTTCAGGATATCCTAGCACTCCTTTAAGATTCTGGGAATTTTTCTTCGCATGGAAACGTTGAACGCTTTCACTACCTTCAATGCCTTCCCGCTGGCCGAGCTAGAGGTGGGCAAGCAGTTTTATTGGCACTTGGGCAATCTGGAAATTCATGGTCAGATTTTGCTGACTTCCTGGTTCGTCATTGGGGTGCTGGTGATTGCCTCCATTTTGGCAACGCGCAAAATCCAGCTAGTTCCGGCGGGTACCCAGAACTTGATGGAGTATGCGCTAGAATTCATCCGGGATTTGACCAAGACGCAAATTGGTGAAAAGGAATATCGACCTTGGGTTCCTTTCATTGGTACGCTGTTCTTGTTCATTTTCATCAGCAACTGGTCAGGTGCACTGATTCCCTGGAAGCTGATTCGGATTCCAGAGGGGGAACTGGCTGCTCCTACAGGCGATATCAATACGACGATCGCCTTAGCACTGCTCACCTCCCTGGCATATTTCTACGCGGGCTTCAAAAAGAAGGGTCTAGGCTACTTTGGCAACTATGTGCAGCCCGTCGCCTTTATGTTGCCGTTCAAAATTATTGAAGATTTCACTAAGCCGCTTTCCCTAAGCTTTCGTCTGTTTGGCAACATCCTGGCAGATGAACTGGTGGTAGCGGTGCTGGTTCTCCTGGTTCCCCTATTTATTCCGCTGCCCGTTATGGCGTTGGGCTTGTTTACGAGCGCGATCCAAGCACTGATTTTTGCGACGCTGGCGGCTTCTTACATTGGGGAAGCCATGGAGGATCACGGTGAAGGGCACGAGGAGCATTAATCTCTTTTGAGATTGGCTTTCGCGGGATAGTATCCCTTGTCCCTGAGTGTTTCGGCTGCTAGATGTGCTCATCCGAGCGTCTGCACCCTGAAACTGTATGCAGCGTGAAAACGCTTGCTGACGCTGATAACGTTCGTTTGATCTAGTTCTACATCTAAGGTAAGGAAGATTATCATGAATCCAACGGTTGCTGCTGCTTCTGTTCTCGCTGCCGCTCTGGCTGTCGGTTTGGGCGCGATTGGTCCTGGTATTGGTCAAGGTAATGCGGCAGGTCGGGCTGTTGAAGGAATTGCTCGTCAGCCTGAAGCAGAAGGCAAAATTCGGGGTACGTTGCTGTTGAGCTTGGCGTTCATGGAAGCGCTAACCATTTACGGCTTGGTTGTAGCTCTAGTGCTGCTATTCGCTAACCCCTTCGCATAACGATCTTTGGTTGTGGAGGTGCTGTACGCAGCGCCTCCACAGTGCTAAGCGCGATCCCTTATTTTTGATCCTTCCACTTGTTGTTTAACCCCTCCAGTGTCAAGGGGGTAACTAAATATGATTCATTCAACAATCCTGCTGGCGGCTGAAGCGGCGGCAGAGGGCAAGGGTGGGCTGTTCGACATTGATGCGACCCTACCCATCATGGCGATTCAGTTTTTAGTGCTGGTTGCTGTCCTCAACGCTTTGTTCTACAAGCCAATCGGCAAGGCAATTGACGATCGAGATGCCCTCATCCGCTCCAATCAAGCTGATGCTAAAGAACGGCTTGCTAAGGCTGAAGCCATGGCAAGGCAGTATGAGCAGGAGCTAGCTGATACCCGTCGTCAGGCGCAAAAGGTGATTGCTGATGCTCAGGCTGATGCGCAGCAAACCGCCTCTCAACAGATGGCGGCTGTGCAGCAAGAGGCTCAGCTACAGCGTGAGCAAGTGCAGGTGCAGTTAGACCAGCAGAAGCAAGAGGCTATGCAGTCTTTGGAACAGCAGGTAGACGCTCTGAGTCGGCAAATCTTGGAAAAGCTCTTGGGCGCACAGGCGGTTGGCTAGTTAGGCGAGATAGCTACAGGCAAAGCTACTTTTGAGACGAGAGTTATGGTGAGATAGGAATTATGGAGAGCTTCATTTTACTGGCTGCTAAGACGGCAGAAGTTGCTGAAACAGCAGAGAGGGGAGGGTTCGGGCTGAACTTCAATCTTCTTGAATCTAACATTATCAACCTGGCTATTATCATTGGTGTGCTGATTTATTTTGGTCGAGGCTTCTTGGGTAAAACCCTTTCGGAGCGGCGATCGAAAATTGAAGAAGCTATCAAAGATGCTGAGCAGCGGAAGCAGAAGGCGGCGGCGGCATTGGCAGATCAGCAGCAGAAGCTGGCTCAGGCGCAGACCGAGGCGGCTCGAATTCGCTCTGAAGCTGAAGGACGGGCTGAGGCAGTCAGGGGTGAGGTTCTCGCTCAGGCGCAGACGGACATTGAGCGGATGAGAGCTTCTGCGGCTCAGGATCTGAATACGCAGCAGGAGAAAATTATCAGCGAAGTGCGGCAGCGGATTGCGGCACTGGCGGTTCAACGGGCTGAGTCTCAATTGCGATCGGGTCTGGATCCAGAGACTCAGCAGCAGTTGATTGAGCGCAGCATAGCCACAATAGGAGGAAGCTGATGAAGTCTAGTCTAGTTTCCGGTGAAATTGCTGAGCCTTATGCTCAGGCGCTGATGTCATTAGCGCAGTCGAGCAATCAGGTCGATCGCATTGGTGAAGACGTTAGCTCAGTGCTGTCAGTGCTGTCTGAATCTCAGGATCTCAGAACCTGCTTGTCTAGCCCCTTGTTTGAAGCGGACGTGAAGAAGCGAGTGATCCGGCAGGTCATGGGCGATCAGCTTCATGCCTACACGCTCAACTTCATTCTGCTGTTGGTCGATCGCGGTCGCATTGTCTTCGTCGAAGATATCTTCCGGCAGTTTCAGGTGTTGCTACGTCAGCTCCGCAGAGCCGTCCTCGCAGAGGTGACTTCAGCGGTCGCGCTGAGCGAAGAGCAGCAAAACGGAATTCGCCAGAAGGTTCTAAGCATGACTCAGTCAGAGCAGGTTGAGCTAGAGCTTACCGTCGATCCTGATCTGATGGGTGGAGTCATTATTAAGGTTGGCTCTCAGGTAGTGGATGCCAGTCTGCAGACTCAGCTTCGCCGAATTGGGATGAAGCTAGGGGCTTAATATTCGAGATTTAGCGCTACAGATACTCCTTGTCCTCCATTTTTCAATTAGAGAGAACGACAGATGTCAATCAGTATTAGACCTGACGAAATTAGTAGCATCATTCGCCAGCAGATCGAGCAATACGATCAGGACGTGAAAACCACGAATGTGGGTACCGTCCTGCAAGTTGGGGACGGGATTGCCCGTGTCTACGGTCTGGAACAGGCGATGTCTGGAGAGCTGCTGGAATTTGAAGATGGTACAGTCGGAATCGCCCTGAACCTGGAAGAAGACAACGTTGGCGTGGTGCTGATGGGCACAGGCTTGGGAATTCAGGAAGGTAGTTCTGTGACTTCCACTGGCAAGATTGCCTCGATTCCGGTGGGTGATGCCATGATTGGACGCGTGGTGGATGCTTTGGCACGTCCGCTAGACGGCAAGGGTGATGTGGTTTCTTCCGAGAGCCGCCTGATTGAGTCTCCGGCTCCTGGAATTATTGAGCGGAAATCGGTCTATGAGCCGATGCAGACCGGAATTACGGCGATCGATGCCATGATTCCTATTGGTCGGGGTCAGCGAGAGTTGATCATTGGCGATCGCCAAACGGGCAAGACAACGATCGCGGTAGATACGATCCTCAACCAGAAGAGTGAGAACGTTATCTGCGTTTATGTGGCGATTGGTCAGAAGGCTTCTACGGTAGCTCAGGTCGTTGAAACCCTGCGAGAAAAGGGCGCCTTGGACTACACGATCATTGTCGCGGCAAACGCTAATGACCCGGCAGCTCTTCAGTATTTGGCTCCTTACACGGGTGCAACCCTGGCTGAGTACTTCATGTATAAGGGTCGGCATACGCTGGTGATTTACGATGACTTGTCGAAGCAGGCGCAGGCGTATCGCCAAATGTCGCTGCTGCTACGTCGTCCGCCCGGTCGTGAAGCCTATCCCGGCGACGTGTTCTACCTCCACTCTCGCTTGCTAGAGCGGGCAGCAAAGCTTAGCCCTGAGCTGGGTGAAGGCAGTATGACGGCTCTACCGATCGTCGAAACCCAGGCGGGTGACGTGTCGGCCTATATCCCAACTAACGTCATTTCCATCACTGACGGTCAGATCTTCTTAACCTCCAGCTTGTTCAACTCAGGTCAGCGTCCGGCGGTTAACCCTGGTATCTCGGTGTCTCGCGTGGGTTCTGCTGCGCAGACCAAGGCAATGAAGAAAGTTGCGGGTAAGGTAAAGCTGGAGCTAGCGCAGTTTGACGAGCTTCAAGCCTTTGCTCAGTTCGCTTCTGACCTAGATCAAACGACGCGGAATCAGCTGTCTCGCGGTCAGCGACTGCGGGAGATTCTCAAGCAGCCTCAGTATTCACCGCTGTCAGTGGGTGAACAGGTGGCGATCATTTACTCTGGCATTAATGGTCACCTTGACGAATTGCCCGTTGAGAAGGTTACGGCGTATACCCAAGAGCTACGCAGCTATCTGAAAAACAGCAAGCCCAAGTACATGGAAATTATGACCACTCAGAAGGTTCTGAGTGAAGAAGCGGAGGGTCTGCTGAAGGAAGCGATCGCTGAAGTGAAAAAGACGATGTTGGCTTCTGCCTAAGAGAGTCTAGGAGCTAGTGGCGGCATTTGCTGCCCTAGCTCCCTCGTTTTCCTGTTCTTCTATTCTTTTCATTTATGCCTAACTTAAAGGAAATTCGCGATCGCATTCAGTCGGTCAAAAATACGCGAAAGATTACGGAAGCAATGCGGCTCGTGGCGGCAGCAAAGGTGCGCCGCGCTCAGGAGCAGGTAACGGCAACGCGTCCCTTTGCCGATCGTCTAGCTCAGGTGCTTTACGGCTTGCAGTCTCGCCTCAAGTTTGAGGAAGCCGACTTGCCTCTGCTGAAAAAGCGTCAGGTGAAGACAGTGGGTTTGCTGGTGGTGTCGGGCGATCGCGGTCTATGCGGTGGCTATAATGCCAGCGTCATCAAGCGCGTGGAAATCCGCATTAAAGAATTAAAGGATGCAGGGCTAGATTACCAGCTGGTGCTGATTGGGCGGAAGGCGATTCAGTATTTTCAGCGGCGGAATCAGCCGATCGCCGCGACTTTTGCCAATCTTAACCAGATTCCTTCTGCGGATGAGGCAGGGCAAATTGCGGACGAGCTGTTGTCCTTATTTCTCTCTGAGAAAGTGGACGATGTAGAGCTGATTTACACAAAGTTTGTTTCGTTGATTAGCTCTCGTCCCGTGATTCAGACTCTTCTGCCACTTGACCCGCAGGGCATTGAAAACGCTGATGACGAAATCTTCCGGTTGACCTCCAGAGATGGCAGCTTTCAGGTGGAACGGCAGAAAGTGGATGTTTCTGAATCTGACCCGCTGCCAAAAGACATGATTTTTGAGCAAGACCCGGTGCAGATTCTTGATGCGCTCCTGCCGCTGTACTTGAACAACCAGCTGTTGCGATCGCTGCAAGAAGCCTCTGCTAGCGAACTGGCAGCTCGGATGACAGCAATGAACAACGCTAGTGAAAATGCGAAAGAGTTGATCAAAACGCTGACGTTGTCTTACAACAAGGCGCGTCAGGCAGCCATTACTCAAGAAATTCTTGAGGTGGTTGGTGGTGCCGAAGCGCTGGGCTAACTCATTTCCCACGAAAAAACCGCGCTGCTGGCAGCGCGGTTTTTTCGTGGAGGGCAGCCTAGCGTACGGTGCGGATGCTGTCGATCTTGCGGGTAAACATATCGGTAAAGATGCTCATGATCGTCCGTTTACGGGTAATGATGTTTGTGGTTACGGACATCCCAGACTGGAGCGGTACTTCCTTCCCGCTAACCGCTACATATTGTTTTTCCATCTCCACCCTAGCTGGGAAACGGGAGTAGGGATGAATTTGGTCAGGCGGCAAAGCATCAGAGCCAATATTGACCAGCTTGCCCTGAACATCGCCAAATTCGCTGAAAGGAAACGAATCTACCCGCACATCCACAGGCATTCCGGTCTTCACAAAACCAATATCCTGATTCGTAATGTAGACTTCTGCAATTAGGTTGTTAGTTGGCACCACTTTCAGAATCGGCTCCGTGGTCGTTGCCACAAAACCCGGTCCTTTGGCCTGCAAGTCAAAGATTACGCCATCGACCGGAGAACGTAGCTCTTGGTATTTAAGGGTTACGCCCGTCTCGCTCAGCCTGCTGTTAATATCAGAAATTTGATTTTCGTTATCGACGATCGCCTTGTTTAACTGAGTATCTAGTGAGGCAAGCTGCTTGTCGTTTTCTGCCATTTTATTGCGCAGATCGTTGTCTGATAGCGCCATCGTGTTGGTCATCCTTTGCTGAGCTTGGGCGATCGCAAACTCCAAGCGCTGCTTTTCTAAAATTTGCTTATCCACCTCAGCCTGAGACGCGATGACCTGCTGCTGTTGCCGGGTAACCTGCAGCCGCTGGATACCGCCTTCTTCTAGCAGCGTCGCCAAATCAGCGTAGACGCTTTTATCAATCTCCAACGTCTTTTTTGCAGACTCTAATTGAGAAATCGTTTGGTTGAGCTGCTCCTGCAACTGAGATGTTTCCAGACGAGCGGCGGCAGCTCTAGAGCTAGACTCCTGCAAGCCTGACTGAACGCGGGCAACCTGATCCGCCGCTAGCCCTGCGGTGGTGCCATTGAGCTGTGCCGTATACAGACGATTCTCATCAATTAAAGAGGCGCGATTGGCGGTCAACGACAAAACTTCCGGCGGCAGCTTGAGCTGCTGTGCTTCAGTTAAGGTAGGAATGCTGGCTCCTGAGAGCTGCGATCGATAAAATCCATTTTGCCTTTGCAGCGAATCTTTGACCTGCTGTAAGGACTGCTGCTGCGCCTCGGCTGCGGTGGGATCAAGCCGTGCTAGCAAATCTCCCTGCTTCACGGCTTGACCGTCTTTGACATAAATTTCTTTAATTACGCCACCTACAGGAGCCTGAACAGGCTGCACTTGCCCTTGGGGCTTCAGCTCTCCTTGTGCTGGAATAGCTTCCTCAATTTCAAAAACACAAGCCCAAATAATCACGAAAGAGGTCACGCCCACAATTGCCCAGACAATCCCCTGCGACCATCGGTTTGTCTGCTGCAAAATGATAGGCTGATCAAAAACCTCTGTCCGATTAATCGGTTCAGGAGGTTCAGAAGGGGCGGAAACAGGCTTTTTGCCTAACGCTAGCTTGACTAAACCGCCAGCCTTAGCCTTGGTCGCCTTGCCATTAGAACCATTCTGAGCACCATTAGCGCCGTTGTGTCCATTCATAGGGGGGATTCCTTCGTCAGTGAGGATTTTAGCGGAGATTGTTAGGTTGGATTGAGGTAGAGTGCTGAATGGGGTTCCAGAACAGGCTACAGCTCAGCCTCTTGCTGATGATAGAGACAGTAGTACCGTCCTCGGAGTGCCATCAGTTCTTCGTGGGTGCCCTGCTCAACTGGAGAGCCTTTATCCATCAGGAGAATAATGTCGGCGTTGCGAATAGTCGTGAGGCGGTGGGTGATGAAGAAGACCGTGCGATCGTCAAAAGCTTCCGCCAAATTGAGGCAAACCCGTCGCTCGGTATCATAGTCTAGGGCGCTCGTCGCTTCATCCAAAATTAGCATTCGCGGGTTTTGTAACACCGTTCGGGCGAGTGCCACCCGCTGCCGCTGACCGCCAGAGAGCGAAGCCCCTCGTTCCCCTACTCGTGTATTGTAGCCATTGGGCAGCGTCATGATGAACTCATGGGCAACTGCGATCTTAGCCGCTCGGATAATTTCCTCAGGCGAAGCATCCGGGCAGGTAATAGAAATATTCTCTTGCACCGTGCCCTCAAACAGCAGCGGGTCTTGCGGCACAATCCCAATCTGGCGGCGCAGAGAATATAGCTCCACCTTGCCAATGTCATAGCCATCGATCAAGATGCGTCCAGACTCTAGATCGTAGAGTCGAGGCAAGAGCTTCATCATCGTACTCTTACCGGAACCGCTTTGCCCGACGATGCCCACAAACGCCCCGGCAGGAAACTCCAGGCTGACGCTGCTGAGCTGGAGTGGCCCGCTAGTGCCAAATCGGAAGGAGACATCGTCGTATCTAACCAGACCCTCAATTGTTGGCATGGGAATATTTTGGCGATCGAGTTCATCCGCCTCTGGAGCCGAGTCTACAATGTCGCTCAAACGTTCGATCGATAGCCCCACTTCCTGGAAGTTCTGCCAGAGCTGTGCCAAACGCAGCAAGGGACTGGTCACATAACCCGCAATAATTCGGAAGGCAATCAGTTGACCTAGGGTTAGCTGATTCTCTAGCACTAGGTAAGCCCCAACCCACAGCACCAGCAGACCCGAAAGCTGGTTTAGAAAATTACTTGCCGATCCGGCGGTTGTGGAAGTTAGAACGGTCTTGAAGCCAGCGCTGACATATCTGGCGTAGCGCTGCTGCCACTGCCAGCGCGCCCGTAGTTCCATGTTCTGCGCTTTGACCGTTTGAATACCGCTCACCACCTCTACGAGGTAAGACTGGGTTTCGGCATTGCGTTCTGCCTTGACTCGGAGCTGATCACGAATAATCGGTGAAGCCACCATTGCTAGCAGCACGAAGAAGGGAATCGTGACCAGCGAAACCAGTGACAGCAGCCAGCTATAGATAAACATGACCACAATGTAGATCACCGAGAAAATGGCATCTAGCACCACGGTCAGCGCTGTCCCGGTCAAGAAGGATCGAATATTCTCCAACTCGTTAATTCGGGTTGCTAGCTCACCCACAGGTCGGCGTTCGTAATAGCGCAGGGGCAGCCGCAGCAGGTGATCAATGATTTCCGACCCTAGGGTCATGTCAATCCGGTTGGTGGTGTCTACGAACAGGTAAGTTCGCAAACTGCTGAGGATTGCCTCAAATACCGCCAGCACCAGCAGCAAAATCCCCAGAACATGCAGCGTGTCGGCGCTCTTCTGAATAATCACCTTGTCGATGATCACCTGAATCATCAGCGGGTTCGCCAGATTGAAAAGCTGCACAAAGAACGAAGCCACAAAGACTTCGATCAGCACCCGGCGATGGCGCTTGATGGAGGGCAGGAACCAGTCTAGCCCAAACCGCTTCTGAGGGGTCTGGCGAGTGGATTTTAGCAGCAAGACTTCGCCCTGCTCTCCCCAGGTTTCCACAAAATCGGCAGGCTTGCGTCGAACTAGCCCCAGTTCTGGAACTGCAATTACCATCTCACGTTCGGTAATTTCATACAGCAGGGCAAAAGAGCCTTGCCACTGAACGATCGCCGGAGCTTCTAGCCGACCCACCGCGCTAGAGGGTACTGTCACCAACTGGGCATGCAGACCCATCATTTCTGAAACTGCGCCGCATAGCTCTAGAGAAATGCTGCCATTGCGCTCCACCTGGTTGACCAGCACCCGTTTGATCACATCCCGACGGAAGGGCATATTGAGGTGCTGGCAGAGCATTTGCAGACAGGCCATCGCCTCCTCTAGCTGACCTTTGCCTCGGATAAACGGATAATTTTTGGTAGAGCCAGTTGGGCGGGCAAGGATTGCCGGATCGAGGGCGGGCGGGCGATCGGGCGCAAAGGGAATATCGGCTTCTGTGTGGGGTACTGTCTCTGTAGAGAAATTCTCGTGGCTTGATGAAACTTCTTCCTCTACAAAACCGGGAAAGCCAATCACACGAGCAGACTTATCTCCCAACACTTCTAGAGAGGTCAAGCCAGCCGTTCCCGGCTCAATTCGACTTCCTGCCGGATAGCCGCTGATTTCTCCACCGCTGACCAGCCAAACGCGATCGCGCTCTAGTTGGCTAATAGGCGTTTGACCGGGCGGCAGGTTGCAAACCACGGCTTGGGACTCTGCCTGAAGCGAAACTTCCTTAAGATCGACATCGCCGATCGCCTGCCGATGGAGTTCAGCGCCCAGAAGGTCAAAGATCTCAATTAGAGGAGCCTGGTTACGAAATGCAGCGGCAAGTTTCGGCTCACGCTCCAGCAGCGCTAGAAAATCTGCGGCTTCTAGGGTTAGACAAATCGTCTCTTGAGAAGCGATCGCCGTTTCACAAGGCACTCCCCGCATCAGCCCCACCCAGCCCAGAATTGCTCCTGGCTGCTGTAAGGATAAGGTGACAGGCTTCTGCGTACGCGGATCGTAGGCTAAGAGCCGCACCTGCCCTTCATAGAGAATCGAAACCTGCGCAGGCATTTTGTCTCGGACGACAACGGCTTGCCCCATGCGATAACGCAAGAGCTGGAATTGCTCCGTGAGCTGAGTTAAGGCACTGGAATCTAACTCATTAAAGGGGGCGATCGAGGCTAGAAATTCTTGAACCGTAGTTTTGGTATAAGTCATGGGGCAGTAAAAATTGCAGCAGAACCACCGGGAGCTAGAGAACCGATTTGACTTAGCTGTTCTTGCAGCCAAGTATTGAAGCATTCAGTCAATAGACGGCGACGCATCGCATCGTCCATTTGGGCAGGAATGAATTTTTCTAACCGAACCAAAACTAGCCATTCGCCCACGCGGGTCGGGGGGTTGATCTGCCCAGGCTGGCTTAACGATAGCAACTGTGCCAGAACAGGATGGGGTACGCTTAGCTCGACAGGCCCAATCAGGCCGTCAGTCTGAGCCTCTGGGCCTTGAGAGTAAGTCCGAGCCAGCTCTGCAAACGACTGTTCGCCCTCTAGAATGCGGAAGTATAGCTCTTGAGCCGTTCCGACATCTTGAGTGCGAATGAGCGAGTAAATCACGCGATCGAGCTGATTTTTACGGCTCAGGAAATAAGACTCTAGCTTAGATCCCCAGGTAGATTGCTTGAACTTTTCAATTCTCAATTCACGGGTTGCTAGAGATTCTAGCTGAGCTTTAACCATGCCATATCGCCCTAGCCAGGCTTGCAGTTCCTCGTCATTCGTAATCTGATTTTGGGTATAGAACTGCTGGGCAGCACTCGTGCTTTCTTCGAGATCGCACTCAATGCTAGCAATAGCCTGATCAATCAAAATCTCTTGCACGAACTGTGGCAGCATTTGATAGCCTGCCATCAAGGGCAGCATCTCATCAGCTGTGATCGATCGACCCGCTACTTGTAAAACGACAGACATCTTGATAAGGTACCCTCTTAAAACGTATTCCCCAGCAGTTTAGGTATTAACCACATCACTACTTTGCCCTAATTCTCTGGCAATGAAACAGTTATGGCGATTTGTTTAATCTCAAGATTGAGTTTTGTATTTATTTTAAGACCGGGCTTTTCGACCCCCTTTGAAATATTTAGAAAATCTCTGAAATTTGATCAACGATTACATCAGTATTCAGGACTTTGACCCTCAATTATGCACAAGCTTTAGAAAGACTTAAGCTATGGGGGCTTCCCCAAACTTAGAATCAGGCGATCGCGGATCACAAGGCAAAATAAACAAACTTCACATCAATTGGCTTCTAATTGAGGCTCTCATAGACCTTGTTCTTACCTCTGAAAGGGCGGCTATGTCGACCTTTCTTAAAACAATTGCCCCATATGAAATGTAACTCTTCGTCTTTGTGAATTTCTCATCTTCATAAATCTACGCGCCAATTGTGTTGTCTGGATGACATATGGCATGGCTGCTTCCTTTGCTAGGCTGAAGTGACCGCTCAGGAGAAGACTCAGCGCCATGCATAAACTATTTTCAGGAGCTTTGAGGGTTGATCGCCTCTCTATTGAGATTGCCGGACTACCTGCGGCTCTGGATGGAACCACAATCGTTCAACTCTCAGATTTGCATTTTGACGGGCTGCGATTATCGGATCAAATGTTAGAGGCGGCGATCGTTGCTTCTAATCAAGTCATCCCCGATCTGGTGGTTTTGACCGGAGATTACGTCACAGATGATCCCAGTCCGATCAAGGAGCTAGCGCGGCGACTACAGCAGTTGCAAAGTCGCTTAGGAGTCTATGCAGTGCTGGGCAACCATGACATTTATCCCAACGGCTCTAAAGAAAAAGTGAGTTTGGCTCTCGACCAAGCAGGAATTCAAGTGCTGTGGAATCAAATTGCTTATCCCTTCGGTCAAGAGCTGCCGATCGTGGGGCTAGCAGATCTTTGGTCGCGGGAGTTTAATCCGGCGATCGCCATGTCCCAACTTGACCCTTCTGTTCCTCGAATTGTCCTGTCCCATAATCCCGACAGTGCGGTAAAACTCCAAAACTGGCGGGTAGATTTACAGCTATCTGGACATACCCATGGCGGACAAATTGTCATACCTGGATTGGGACCTGTTCCAACCTGGTACCAAACAGTTCGCCGCTCTATACCTAAGCAGCTAAGGAGCTGGATTCCCTATATGCGTGAAGAACACCACAAGGTTGTTAAGCACTGGGAATGGGCGCAAGGATTTCACTATGTGGGAACCAACGGTCTATACGTTAATCGCGGCTTGGGAACCTATCCACCAGGACGGCTATTTTGCCCGCCCGAAGTCACCGTGCTTACCCTAGTAGCACAACCCAACGATCCGGCGATCGCTTCGTCTCGACTAGCAGCTTCGTCTCGCTTACAGCCTAAGCTGGTCGGTCGTCTATCAATTTAAGGCGTTATTTTTTAAGTTAGGGGGTAATTTTGTGAGAGAAGCGCTCTGCACCTCTCTTACAAAATTGTCCCTAAGACACTAGCAGCGTCTCAATTTGAGGGTGTTGTCAAGGAAGATTCAAGTGAAAGCTTCTAATCTCCTTGAATCTTCTAATTTCCTCTGCGGCTGACATTGGGGTTGTAGCTGCTGTAGACGTTATTTGGGCTGTTGTGTTCCCGAAGATAGTTTGTCACTAAGTTAACTTCAGGAGCACGGAGAGCAATCAGTTTATTCAGCACCCGCTCGACAGCAGTGCGGTTTGTCTTGCCCGCTGCAATCACCATCAAGATTTCATCGACATGGGTTGTCAAGAAGCTAGCGTCTGTCAAGCCAAATAGGTGCGAGGTGTCATAAATCACCAGATCATATTTGGATTGAAACTGCTCCATCAGGAACTGCATCCGATCGCTTCCCAGCAGCCGCGCCGCACCAGCAACAGAAGGACCAGAGGGCAGCACAAACAGATTCTCAGACAACGTGACTAGCCTCAAATCATCTGGATTGCGATTGCTGGTCAACAGATCGCTCAATCCCTCTTTGTTTTGAAGATTCAGCCGAGTGTGGATTTGTGGCGATCGCATGTTGGTATCAATCAGCAGCACCCGCTGATTGGCTCCGGCTGCGGTTTGAGCCAGGTAGAGGGCGATCGTTGTTTTACCATCTCCTTCCTGAGCCGAACAGACCATGAGCGATCGAATGGGGGGTTCGGCAAGGCGAATATTCGAGTATAGGTCGCTAAATGCTTCGCGGAAAGAAGCTGTCTCAAGCCGACTCTCCTCCTCTCTAGTGGTATCAAAGCCAACTGGAAAATCAAGAGATTGTTTTGCCCCTCTAGAGAAGGGGATAATGCCAATTAAAGGCATCTGCACAGCATCTTGAACATCATCAACCGTATAAAAAACGTTGCGTGACTTTTCTCGCAGCAGCGCCAAAAGCGTCCCCAAGACTAGACCTAATCCAGCACCTGCAATAATTAAGTTAGAGGCTCTGTTGGGTACGGCTTGAGGCGTGCCTTCGGCATTCCGAGGGATGGAGGGTTTGGAAATCACTTCCCAGGGTTTTTGGGTCTGAGCTGACTCAACCCGCAGCGTTTCCCGTTGAGTTTGCAGGCGATTTAGCGTCTGAGTTGAAATTTCCAGTTCTCGTGTCAAATCTGCATAGCGACGAGCGACAGCGGGAAATTGCTGGAGCTTACGCTCAGCATCACCTCTAGATTGACTAATCTCCTGATTGCGAACTTCCAAAATTTGAAGCTGGTTGGCAGTCGCTACAAGCTGCTGAATTAGCCCTAAGCGAATCTCGTTCTGGTAGGGCGTGACTTTATCTTGCGAACCACCGGGCAAATTCTGCCTCAAGATGCCTTTGATTTGCTCATCACGCAATTTTTCTAAATTCTCTTTGCGCTGTAGTAGAGCAGAAACAATGGGACTGGCATCATTGAATCTGGCTCTCTCGATCGCTAACTGGGCATCAAGCTCTTGCATGGCTCCCAGTGTGGCTTGATAGTTGGGATCTTGACTCACAACAGAGGCGGCAAGAGCTTCAGGTGGAGACAATTGAAGCTGACGCTGGAGGCTATCGTAGAGCGTTCTCTGCTCCTTCAACTCTCGCTGGCTGGCTAACTGCTCCGTAGAAATATCGTTAATTTGCCCTGAGAGCTGCCCGCCTTGAGCCACGGGATCAATCACAGCATACTGCTGCTGAAGGCGTTGCAACTCATCTTGAACCTTACTGACGCGCTGCTGAATTTCAGGGAGTTGATCCTCGATGAACTTAATCCCTTGGCTGTAGCTGTCTTTCCGATTGTTCAAACTGTATTGCAAGTATTGATCAGCCGTGATTTGTAAGACTTCCTGCACTCGACCCGGATCACCACCTCTATAGGTAACCTCAATAATTTTGGTCGGATCAGGCGCATCTGGATCTACCAACCGTCCTACAGTTAACCCCGTGCGCAGCTCTTCAACAGAGAAGTCTGGATATTTCTTCTGAACTTCTTGGGTAATGGTATCTAGCTGCTGGGGGCTTTGCAAAATTTGAAGCTGGGTAGGGTAGTCCAACGTGAAGGCATCACGACCCGGAACAGCGCCATCTGTGCGAGTCACCGTCAGAGGATCAACGCTTCTAGCGGCATTGGTCACAGGTTCAACAAGAAGCTGAAAATCGCCTTGATAAGCAGGCGGCATATTGATGGCATTGAGCGCAGCCGCACCTGCGACGACAGTTGCCACTCCTGCAATCAGCAAAGACTGACGCTGCATTGTTCTGCCTAGCGATCGCAGATTAAGCCCTTTATTTGGTGGATTGTCCAAATCATCCGATTCACTTTGCGGCGACTGGATAGGCGATCGGCTCCGCTTAGGAGCTAGGGCTTGAGATGTCTGTTCTGTCTCCATGTTGACCTCTGTGTCGCTTAAGTAACCCACTCCAAGAAAATACGAGTTGCTATTACCAACTCAGGCTTAACGTCCGGAAAGTGGCGTGGACTCTCCCTAAGCCTTCAACTCTTAAGCCTCTAACCCCTTGAGCTAATTAAAGTAAACCACTCTCTGGGATGGAAAAGCTAAATGCTGTGTCTCCAAAATTATGACTAAATCTTCAGTAGTGGTTTCATACCTGTTCAGCATGCACTTCAGCAGTTTCTCTTCATGTTTCCAATTTGCTGAACTTTAGAGACTCGCTGGCAGTTTGACCCTGTTTCTAAACTGTAACCTGTACGACAACTACCACTTCATTAAAATTGACATTTACTCAACTTGATACAGGAGCATCGCTTTAAGTTCCGGCAACTCTACCAATGGCAAATATTCCCTAATCACCAATATTGAAGATATCGAAAATCCTCCCTACAACGCCATCGAAAGGTCCAAACACATCATCTAGGAAATCTCTCACCCCAGTGAGTCCAGAGCGTCCCACAATGATAGTGTCACCATCTCGGAGTGAAGGATTGGTTTCCTCGCTAATGCCAGATGCCAAGTCAATTTTGACGGTTCGCCTTACGGCTGTCCCGTCTGTGTTCAGGCGAACTAAGTCAACTCGGCTAGTTCTGGCTCTGCGCTTGTCAAACCCCCCGGCAGATAGCAATGCCTGATTTAGGGAGGTATTGGGCGATACCTCAACAATACCAGGGGTCGCAACCTCTCCCACCACGCTGATTCGCATGGTTTCTGGTGCAAAACTCGCAGAACCGATCAGCAGCGCCTCATCGGGGCTAATTGTCTCAGCCTTAGGGATAATGAGTGTGTCTCGGTCTCTCAGGGTAATGTCTTGACCAATGCGACCTGTCCGCAGCAGTTCCCACAGATTTAAGTCGATGAGCTGCTCTGAACCATTGGGGACGGGGCGACGAATTTGGATCTGACGGAGATTGGCAAGCTGCGTAATTCCGCCTGCCGACTGAATGGCTTGGGTTACGGTGGGCCATTGGCTGGCGGCTCCACCTCCTGCAACTCCTGCTTCTCCCACTAAAATCTGATTCGTTGTTCCGGCTGGGCTAATGATATAGGAGCCTGGACGCTTCACTTCGCCGACAACGCTAATTCTCAGCGTCCGAGCGGTCAGAAGATTTACCGTAATTTGCGGATCTCGAATATAGGGAGCATAGGCAGTCGCCAGCCTGCTAGAAGCTTGTTCAAGACTTAACCCCTGAAGTGAAATTCTGCCTACCCAGGGAAGATTAATTGAGCCATCTACTAAAATTGTGTAGGTTCCATCTGCGCCGCTTAACTCAGGAACATCGAAAATATTGATGCCAATTTGGTCACCCGCTCCCAACAGATAAGTGTCTTCACCAGAGGTTGTACCCGCTTGGGAGGGAGGAATTAATGTCCGGTTGGGCACAGCATTTGGTGCAAGTCCGGGGACTGGAACTGGGCTTACAGCCGAGTTGGGAATAATTTCCGAGGAGGGTAGGGTTGTTTCGGGTTGCGATGGGGAAGGCGAATTAGCGGGAGCAACGGGAGCAGGCGTGACAGGTATCTGGGTTGTGCCTGAAGGGGTTGGGGTCTGAGAAAATCCTGGTGAAACACAGACAGCTGAGGTTAAGGTGGCGATCGCCAAACCAATGAGGGGTTGGAGCGATTTCCCTAGTTGAATGGACATGATGGAATTGCAGGTAGAGGAAGATTCTTGAAACCTAGGGTGGGCATGATTTTTCCCCTTCGAGATGGTTTGAACCCTGTTCACCGTGGCTCTCATATGTTGATAGAAATCTAGATGTAAAATTTTGATGGTAACTTCTGGAGTTGATCGGGCATGAGGTAGCTTATGCCAGTTGTGTCAGCTTTCAACCCTTATATGATCTTTTGTTCCCTGTCCTAAATTGAAAAATCCGGAACTTTCCAGAACTTTTAGGACAGGGTGCTGAAGACAACTTTGCGGCGCCCTGCATCCAAATTATCCGTTCAAGCTATCACATAATTTTTGCATTTATGGCAAAAATGCCCTGTAACACCGTGTTTTCATCAAGTTCAAGCTCTTTCTTCGCGAAAACTTTGTACTCGATCTTTTTCAAATCTTCTTAGAAGCGATCGGTCTATTGAGTAAGCTTTTATAATTTTTCTCTGAGATTCTGATTAGTCTAGATAGCAGAGGTGTAGACATTTATCTTTGATATTGATGTTTTACTGACCCTTGAGCTTCTGAACAGGTAGAGAGGATTTATGTCTGACGAAACTCAGCCCATTTCAGCCCATCTTGAGATCGTTGTACTCAACTACCGTACGCCTGAATTGACGATCGATTGCCTCCATTCTTTAACAGATGAAGTGCAGGCGTTGGCGGGAACGCATGTCACTGTTGTAGATAATGCTTCTGGCGATGGGTCAGTTGAAAAAATTCAGGGGGCGATCACCGCTAACAACTGGGGCCGTTGGGCAACCTTCATGCCGCTGGAAAAGAACGGAGGCTATGCTTCTGGCAACAATGCTGCCATTCGTCCTGTTCTAGCATCCCTCAACCCACCACCCTATGTCTTACTGCTCAATCCTGATACGATCGTCCGACCCAATGCCATCCAGACTTTGGTGGACTTCATGAATGCAAACCCTACCGTGGGTATTGCTGGAAGTCGATTGGAAGACCCGGACGGCACACCTCAGCGATCGGCTTTCCGGTTTCCATCTGTTTGGAGTGAGTTAGATGAGGGATTGCGGTTAGGGCTTGTGTCTAATCTACTTTCTCGTTGGGTTGTTGCACCGCCTGTGTCTGAGGTGAATTGCCAGACGGATTGGGTGGCAGGAGCCAGCATGATTGTCCGGCGAGAGGTGTTTCAAGCTGCGGGGTTGATGGACGAGAAGTATTTTCTCTATTTCGAGGAGCTGGATTTTTGTCTGGCGGCAAATCGGGCAGGTTGGCCTTGCTGGTACGTACCCGCTAGTCGAGTCGTGCATTTTGTGGGACAGAGTTCGGGTGTGACCGACACCAAGCGCCAGCCCAAGCGCAGACCCACCTACTGGTTTGACTCGCGGCGACGATTTTTTGTCAAAAACTATGGCTGGGCTTATGCCATTCTGACAGAAATCGCTTGGTCGCTAAGCTTTGCGATTTGGCGATTGCGGCGCTCTCTACAGCAAAAGCCTGATACCGATCCCCCCCAAATGCTGACCGACTTTTTGCTCAATAGCGTAATTGTAAAGGGGGCAGAAATTTGAGTATTCTCAAGGCTTTGGCGACGGATCAGCCTCCTCTACCAGACGCAGTATCTTCCTCAGAAGAAGCCGCATTAACGCTCTGGCAGCAAATTCAAGAAGATTGGGAAGCTCATGGGCGCGACTGGACAAAGCCCGGATTTAGGGCAGTTGCGGTGTATCGATTTGGCGTTTGGCGAATGCAGGTGCAGCCTAAGCTGTTGCGTGTACCCCTCAGCCTTCTCTATAAATCGCTCTATCGTAAAGTTCGTAATGGCTATGGTATTGATCTGCCTTACACCGTCAAGCTGGGACGGCGGGTGGTGATTGAGCATCAAAACGGCATCATTATTCACGGCTACAGCGAAATTGGCGATGACAGCATTATTCGGCAAGGCGTGACGTTGGGGAATCGCTATCTCGATCGCCCTTTTGATGCGCCAAAGCTGGGCGATCGGGTAAACGTTGGAGCGGGAGCTAAGATTTTGGGTAAGGTGACGCTGGGAGATGGAGCCAGCGTGGGTGCAAATGCGGTTGTGCTGTGCGACATTCCTGCGGGGCAGACGGCGGTGGGCATTCCGGCTAAGATTTTGAAGCCTAAAGCTACACCTGACGAAAGCTAACTTCTTGCAGATTAAAGTTTTGGGATTAGGTTTAGTGGGGGCTGTGTCCCCACTAAACCTAATTTGCAAGAGACTTAGCAAAAGTCTGGGAAAACCAACAGCCTTGGGAGTCTCCCCCACACCCCGGCAGGGGACGGGCACGTCCCCCACACCCCCTCGGCACGAAATGGGGGTTGAGCGGGAGAGGTCGCTTTGCGTTGAGGGGAGGCAAGGGGGTTCATTGAGTCAGGGCTTTGAGGGAGGGAATCCATCCCTTGATTCTTACAATTGAAGTGTAGTATACGCCTTGTTTATGACTGAACCGATCCAGTGGGAGATTCTGCCTAGTGTGGCGTTGCCGGAGTGGTTTGTTGAATCGGTGAGTCAATATTTGGGCAGCGCTTCGGATCAGACTTCAGGACAATATGCGGCGCAGTTGCTTTGGCAGAGAGGTATACGCGATCGCCATCAGCTTAAGGGCTTTGTGAATCCTGCGGAGTATCAGCCTACCAGTCCGTTTGCCTTTGGACAGGAAATGGTGATGGCAATCGATCGTCTGGTACTGGCGCGTCGGCAGGGCGAAAAGGTCGCTGTTTGGGGAGATTTCGATGCGGATGGGATTACGGCAACAGCGGTGCTATGGGAAGGTTTGGGGCAGTTTTTTCCGCTAGAGCAGCTTAGTCACTACATTCCTAATCGTTTGACGGAGTCGCATGGGTTGTCGATCGCGGGTCTGGATGCTCTTGCTGACTGGGGGTGTAGCCTGATCATTACTTGCGATACGGGTAGTACCAGCACTGCTGAAATTCTCTATGCTCAGGGTTTGGGGATGGATGTGATTGTTACGGATCACCACACGTTGGCGATCGATCGTCCTCCTGTCGCGGCAATTGTGAATCCGCGCTACCTACCTTCAGAACACCCTTTGTTTCATTTGTCTGGTGTGGCGGTGGCTTTTAAGCTGGTTGAGGCGCTGTACCAAACTCTGCCAGATGTGCCAGAGCGTCCTTTGGAGCATTTGCTGGATTTGGTGGCGATCGGGCTAATTGCTGATCTGGTTCAGCTCAAAGGAGACTGCCGCTATTTGGCACAGCTCGGCATTGCTCAGCTTCAGAAGAATCGAGGGGATGCTGCGCCTCGTCCGGGGGTAGCTAGACTGCTGGAGCTGTGCCGCAAGAGTGGCGATCGCCCTACGGATATCTCTTTTGGCTTGGGTCCGCGCATTAACGCCATTAGCCGCATTCAGGGAGATGCCCGATTTTGTGTGGAGCTGCTGACGAGCCGGGATAAAAGCCGCTGCTATCATCTCGCGACAGACACGGAGCTAGCTAACGCCCGTCGTAAGATTTTGCAGCGTGATCTCTTACGACAGGTGAAGGCAAGGCTGGCGCATCTGGATTTATCGACGACTCACGCGATCGTTCTGGCGGATTCTCAGTGGGCGATCGGAGTCTTGGGATTGGTGGCAGGGCAAGTTGCCCAAGAGTATGGTCGCCCCACCATTTTGCTGAGTTTTGAAGAGAGGCTGAGCGTCGAAGAAAGTGAGGATGAAGGGCGTGAAGATGAAGAAAGCGAGGGTAAAGTGCATCTGGCTAGGGGTTCTGCCCGATCGACTCATCAAATCGATCTGTATCAACTTGTCCAGCAGCAAGCTCATCTTTTGCACAGCTTTGGCGGACATCCTTTTGCCGCAGGATTGAGCCTGCCCGTCAAAAATATTCCTCTGTTTGCTGAAGCCTTGAATCGGCAGTTGCGTCAGCAGGCGGCGATCGCGTCCACAACCCTTCAGGCTGACCTAACTGTCACGGTAGCAGATCTAATCCAGGAGGAGGGCAAAGCCCTATTTGCTGAGCTGAGTCTTTTAGAACCCTGCGGTATGGGCAATCCGATGCCGAGGCTGCTGATTCACAACTGCTGGTTTACGCGACTCTGGCATCGCAAAATCAAAGCTGCACTAGGCGATCCGGATGGGTATATCAAAACAGAGTTTGAGATTTGGGATGAGTCGAGCGATCGCGGCTTTCCAGGCATTTGGTGGGGTCACTACAAAGACGAAATTCCTAGCGGGCGGTGTGATGCGATCGTTGAGCTAGATTTCAATAGCTATCAGGATGCAAAGCGTCAGATGCATTATGAAGTTCGATTAGTGGCAGTGCGATCGCAACAGACAATGCAGCCAAAACCTTCAGGGGATTGGCTTTTGGACTGGCGACAGACAGAAGCTAGGAGCAGTGAGGCTGACATCTTGCGTTTGACCCAGTGCCCAAGCAGCTGGGCAGAACTGCATGGATGGATGAATCGAGCGAGACAATCGCAGAGAAAGCTGGCGATCGCTTACGATCCCCCCTCTGAGAAATCCCCAACTGAAGTCTGGCAGAATCTTGTGGGGGTTGCTAAGTATCTGAGCCGCACAGGTCAAACTACGTCTCAAGCTCAACTCTGCGAGAAATTGGGAGTGGGCGATCGCACTTTGCGAATTGGCTTGCAAGGTCTTTCTAGACTGGGTTTTGTAGTTGCCGAGGATGAGAACTTGAGCATGAAGCGGCAAGACGCATGGCAAGAATTAGCGCAGCCCCTGGAAAGTGCGGCGAACTCTAAAGTAGAGCAGGAAGTACAGTTTGCGATCGCTCTGCAAGAAGAGAACTTCAACCGTCGCTACTTTTACGAAGCCTCCTTAGAAACTTTGAGAACTGGTGCTGAAATCTATGGGTAAGCTCAGTAAGTTCATACTTCTCGCATAAATCTCTAGCCCCGTTCTCTGCCACCCTAAAGCTGTGGGCTGCGCTTGTGCCAATCCATCGATTGCTCATAGGCGTAGGCTGCCTGAAGCACCAGATCCTCTCGCAGAACGTTTCCAATAATTTGCAGACCGATCGGCAATCCTTGGGCATCAAAGCCGCAGGGCAAGCTCAGACCGGGCAATCCTGCCAAATTTACCGGAATCGTCATCAAGTCAGACAGATACATGCTGAGCGGATCGTCAGTTTTCTCACCTGCCTTGAATGCCGTCGTGGGCGATGTAGGCGAAATTAAAACATCAACCTCTGCAAAAGCCCGTTCAAAATCTTGCTTGATTAACGTCCTCACCTTTTGGGCTTTCAGGTAGTAGGCATCGTAATAGCCTGCTGAAAGAGTATAGGTGCCAATCATAATCCGGCGCTTCACCTCAGCTCCAAAGCCCTGAGCACGGGTCTGGGTATACATCGTCATTAGGTTATCGGGCGACTCACTGCGATAGCCAAATTTCACGCCATCATAGCGGGCTAAATTGGCTGAGGCTTCCGAGGGCGCAATGATGTAGTAGGTAGGCAATCCGTAGCGAAACTGCGGACAGGAAATTTCTTGAATTTCGGCACCTAGAGCTTTAAATTGCTCGACGGCTGCCATGACTGACTCTTCAACCACAGCATCCAACCCTTCGCCAAAGGTTTCTTTGATCACGCCAACGCGAAATTTGCCTTTGGACTGCTTCAAGTCAGGCTTTAGAAGGCTTGTATAGTTGGGAATCTCAACCTTGAGGCTAGTAGAGTCCTTGGGATCATAGCCCGCGATCGCCTCCAGCAGAATTGCCGCATCTTCAACCGATCGCCCAAAGGGGCCAATTTGGTCAAGCGATGAAGCATAGGCAACCAATCCGTAGCGAGATACCAGTCCGTAAGTGGGCTTCATGCCGACAACGCCGCACAGAGCCGCTGGCTGACGAATCGAGCCGCCTGTGTCTGATCCCAAAGCCACTGTACATTCCGCTGCCGCTACCGCCGCCGCTGAGCCGCCCGACGACCCACCCGGCACACGCTCTAGATCCCAAGGATTGGCGGTGACCTGATAGGCTGAATTTTCGGTGGAGCTGCCCATGGCAAACTCATCCAGGTTAGTTTTGCCCACCATCACGGCACCTGCTATTGCCAGTTTCTCAGTGACCGTAGACTCATAAGGCGGCACAAAGTTTTGCAGAATGCGGGAGCCACAGGTCGTTGGAATGCCTTTGGTGCACATATTATCTTTAATGCCGATCGGGATTCCGGCAAGCAAACCAATTTCCTGCCCTGAGGCAAGTTGGGCATCCACCTGCTGGGCTTGCTCTAAGGCGCGATCGGCAGTGATATGCAGAAAACTGCGAATTCTTGGCTCTAGAGCCTGAATGCGATCGAGTGCGGCTTGAGCAATCTCAACAGCGGATCTTTCCTTACAGATCAGCTGTTGATGCAACTCGCGGATGGATGCCATGGGAAAACCTCTAGATTAAGCAATTACAAACAACTTAAATCACAAACAATCTAGCAGTATAAGGCCTTCTGGCAATGGGGTTGCATTTAACTGGCTTTTGTCAGAGGTCAACTGCTGCCGTCCGTTACAGCGTATCTGGATCAATTCCAGCAGCTCGCAGCCTCTCTGCCAATTGTTCTGCTCGTAGCTCCGCCTGATCTGCTCGTAGCTCCGCCTGATCTGCTCGTAGCTCCGCCTGATCTGCTCGTAGCTCCGCCTGCCCCGCTTGCTCAGCAATTTCCACATAGCTCAAAAACCTTTTTCCATCAGGGCGAAAGATTTGCAGCTCAGTCTCAGACCATTCAAATCGAATACCTAATCTAGGGCTGACCCAATTGTGCATCGGATCAATCACGTCTAGCTTTTGATCGACCTGAAGCCAGCCACTCAAGTCATGATCATCTGGATCGTAAAGGTAGTATTCTTCGACTCCGTAGCGATCGTAGAACACCAGCTTTTTGTTCATCTCCGTCTGGGTGTTGCCTGGAGAGAGTATCTCAAACACAACCTGCGGTGTAATTCCGTTCTCTTCCCATTGCTTGTAGGAGCCGCGATCGCCCTTGGGTCTGCCCAAGGCAACCATCACATCAGGCGCAGTGCGAATCTTGGGTTCACCTTGAACCGGATACCACAGCAGATCGCCCGCAACAAAAATATTGGGATCATGGGCAAATAGCCACTCTAAGTTCTGTTGAATTGTCACAATCCAGCGAAACTGCTTTGTATTGTCTGACATGGGGTTCCCGTCACAGTCGGGATATACAGTTTCCTGGGCTGGCTGGACTTTTTCAGGCTGAACTTTTTCAGGCGGGACTTGCGGTTGGGCTACCATCTGCACGACCTCATAAACGCAAAGGCTCTAAACCTAGTCTATCAATGGGTTCGTTATGATAAGCGAATGAATCTTTAGATTGTAAAAGCTCGAAAATCCCATGCCAGAGTCTCAGGCTTTCCCGCTAACTGTACAGGCGAAGGGGCGAGGGTACCCTATTTTGTGTTTGCATGGGCATCCGGGATCGGCACAGTCTATGAGTGTGTTTACCGATCACTTAAGCAGTGCCGATCGCCCTCATCAGTTCCGTACCCTTACGCCTGACCTACGTGGCTATGGCAAAAGTCAGACTCGCCAAGCGTTTGAGATGGAAGATCACTTGACTGATCTAGAGGCATTAGTCGATCGCCTTCAGCTCGATCAGTTCATAATTTTGGGTTGGTCGCTGGGCGGGATATTGGCGATCGAGCTAGCGCTAAGAATGCCCGATCGCGTCAGTGGACTCATTCTAGTGGCCACGGCGGCTCGACCCCAAGGCAGCCATCCGCCTGTAAACTGGCAGGATAACCTGTATACCGGAATCGCCTCTGTATTGAACTTACTCAAGCCTGCCTGGCAGTGGAATATAGACATGTTTGGCAAGCGATCGCTCTACCGTTACCTAGTGCAGCAGCATACCACCAGCGTTTACCAACATTTGGCAAAAGAAGGCGTTTCAGCCTATTTACAAACCTCTCAGTTGGCTCACAAAGCGCTTTGGAATGCCCAGGCACAAAGAACTCGCTACGATCGCCTTCCTGATCTTGCCCTGATCAAGTGCCCTGCTCTAATGCTGGCAGGAGAGAGCGATCGGCACATCACAGCACAATCAAGCCGCGAGACTGCTCAACATCTACACGCATGCGAAATGCGTTGCTATGCCAACACGGCTCATCTTTTCCCCTGGGAAATCAGCGGGAAAGTTCTTCAAGACATTGATCGTTGGCTGGAAAAAGTTGGCTTAACTGAAAAACTCTAGGCGAGTTCCCTGATCAGCAGTGCCAGAACTTACTTCAGCTGACGAACGGTTCACAAAAATAACTTAGGATCGTGGATTAAATAACCTGTACAACTGACCTGGGTAAGGGCTTGGCTAAGCCCCTACCCCAAGGATTACATATTGTTAAATCCATACTCCTCAGATCACTTACTCAAGCTGGGAGCAGTGGTGAGCTGACTAAATCTTAATTCAGCAGATTCATCAAAGACTGTTAGCTTATCGGGCTTACAACGTTTTACAACGGCTGCTATACCTCTAGCGCCTTCTCGTTCCAAATCCTCAACATATCCAGATTCGTTAGCTTTTGCATCTCTCGCGTTTGCGAAAGGGCCAAAGTAGTAGGCACAGTCCGGCGATTTCGTCGAAATCTCTACCCACCAAGCTAGACCCCAGGAAACAAGTAGATCGATCCAAAGTTCTTTCATAGATTCTTATTCACCTGCCAAGGTCATCCGCAAATACGCGAAGCAATCCTTCGAGAAAGCTGAAATTTTGAGAAAAAACTTCTGTTTTTACACTTCGGTTATACCGTTTTGTGCCGATTTTTGCAAAGCTTCTTTGGGGCGACTTCCTAGATGATGAGCTTGACCACGACGCTGCCGATACACTTCATAGAGCACCATGCCAGTCGCAACTGATGCATTGAGGCTTGGAGTATTTCCTTGAAGTGGAATAGAAACTAAAACATCACAACTGCGCTGAGTCAAAAGGCTCAGCCCTTCTCCTTCAGAGCCAACAACTAAGACCGTTGCTCCGCTAAACTCGACTGTATCGGCAGGCTGACTGGCATTTGCAGCCGCACCATAAATCCAGAAGTTGGCGCTCTTCAGCTCCTCTAATGCTCTGCTGAGATTGATGACCCTTGCCACTGGAAAAGTTTCTAGCGCACCCGCTGCAACCTTAGCAACGGCAGAGGTTACTCCTACAGCACGACGCTGTGGGATCACGATCCCCTGTGCGCCCAATGCTTCTGCGGTACGAATAATTGCCCCTAAGTTATGGGGATCAGTAATCCCATCGGCAACAATCAAAACTGGACGATCGCTTGCGGCTTTGGCTTGTGCAATCAGTTCGCCTAGCTCAAGGTATGCATAGGGAGCAACCTGCGCCACAATGCCTTGATGGCTTGCACCTTGAGTCATTTGCTCTAAGCGACGGTAATCTACTTCATCAATTACCGTGCCATCTGCTTTAGCCTGCGACAAGAGCTGATGGAAACGGGGATCATAGCGCAACTTCGACAAAATCCAGATGCGGTTAAGGTACCGCTTGCCCTCTAACGCCGCTAAAACACTGTGCCGACCGTAGATCAAATCGGTCTCGGTATCCGCATCAACGGTAGTTTGTTCAATATCTTGAGACAAACTTGAGCTGTTGAAACGATCGCGCGAGCCTGAGACCGGGGATCGATCAGAAGCAGGTCTGTGAGCAGAAAATCGATCAGAGGCAGGTCTATCAGGGGCGAATCTGTCCGAAGTAGATCTACCCGAAAAAGCGCTGCGCCTAGCGGGAAAGCCTTCAGCGTTAGCACTATTGCCATCAGGACGGGCTGATCTGGAGAAGGGGCGATCGCCGCGACGCTGCTTTAACTTGGGCTGGTCTGTCGAATCCTGACGATGACGCGATGGCTGTTCCTCACGACTGCTATAGCGTTTGCCTCTTGTGGGCTGGTCTGAACTGTAGCGATCGCGCGTCGGCTGATCGCTACTTTCTCGGTTGCCCTCAGAATTGCTGTAGCGCTTTACCCTAATGGGTTTCGACTGATTACTGTCCTGATTCCCATAGCGTCTAGGTCTGGGTTGAGCCTCATCTTCTCTTGACCCATAGCCGTCTTCTCTGGGCTTATAGCCATCTTCTCTAGGCGTATAACCATCTCTAGGAGCATAACGCTGCTTGCTCAAAGCGTTTCTCTGAGGTCGGGCAGGTCGCTCAGATTGAGAGTCAGATCGGTTCCCCTCAAATTTAGTCGAACCCTTAGCAGGACGACTGACTCTTTTAGGTGCGCTGTGCGATCGCCCAGACGCATTAGAATTTCTAGGTTTACCCGCCATGATGTCTTTCTCCTGAATTTGATGCTAAAAACTCGATCAACCGTAGTCTAAAAACTTGGTCTAATTCCTATCTATATCGCTCTCACCATTTCATCACAGCCTAAAAGCTTCTAGAGGCTGAATCCTAATAAGCGACTGTAATTCTATTCAGTTGAGTATCACCAGTCAGACCGACCATTGCTTTGAGTCAACCTGGTATTAGAAGCGACAAGAAGACTCGTGCATTGAAGGTGGAATACAGCTGAAACTTAAAACTTATGAAGAACAGCAGTTTTGCTGCCGCACTGAACCCTAAAGAATTTATCTTATCAGCTTGGTATGTAAAACAGGCTGAATGGGCGATCGCCGGTTCAGCTCTAACGTAAATTATTTCCGGCTTCCCTAGAAAAATCAATTAACAATGGTTTGCTTGCCCGAAATATGTTGAAGAAGCTCAGTCAATCTGTCTGAGTCGGTTAAGTATAAATATCCCAGCAATGTCTCCAAACTTGTCGCCTGCTGATAAATCTGCGGATCTAGACGCTTTGGCCCTCTCGGCGACGCATTACGACCTCGCTTAAGAACCTCCTTTTCAGAGTCCGTTAGGCGAGGTTGTAGCGAATTTAGATAACCTGCCTGCGCCTCAGCTCGAACCTCAGCAACGACCTGGTCGTGATAAAGCTGTATTCGCTTGGGCGGGAGTAGATGGTGTCGTCTGATGTGCAGCTCATATACGGCATCTCCTAAGTACGCTAGGGATGCGGGTGAAATCTGGCGCAACACACCATCAGACCCTCCTAAGAAATCTTCGGATGACGAATTAGCTTCTGCGCTCCTATTCGAACCGGACAGAAGCTCATCTCTTGAAGCTCCGAAGTCGCCTTCCTCCTGAAAATTCATCTTTTAAGGATCAACCTGCTAAGGCAGTTCAGTGCGAGTCAAACTAGCCAAGTTATTCAGACTTTTTTGAGGTTTTCTAGGGCAACCGTCACCGATTCTTGAAGCGATAGAAACTTGTCCAAACGCACAAGTTTGACTGTCTGAGTCACACGAGGATTGGTTACAATTTGTAAAGAACCTGCCGCGCCTTGCACCTTCTTAACAAGCTGAACCAAAGCGCCTAGTCCGGAGCTATCTACAAAATCAATTTGGGAAAGATCAAGAATTAAATTCTTAGGTCCTTCTTCAATATGCTTTTCTAGAACCTTACGAAATGTAGGCTCAGAAAATGCATCTAGCAAGCCTGCGAGGCGGAAGAGCTGACAGTTATCTCTAACTTCGCGTGTGCCTCTTAAACTAACGGTTAGGGGAAGTGAATCAGGAATAAATTCCTCCTGGCTGGACGTTTCGTAGCCGCATAACTATTATCCGAGGTTTAAGTATAGGGCAGGGTAAGGTAGAATGCAACCTACTTTTAAGTCTTGCGCTATTGGGTTGGGGCACTTAGTCGCCTTAGGACACTTAATCGCCTTGGGGATGTTCTTGCCACAGACCCGTGGTTTGACGCAAGCTCAGATGTCCTCCGTTGCCCAGAATTAAGTGGTCTAAGACAGGAATGCCTAACAATCGTCCCCCCTCTAGCAGTTGACGAGTGAGAGCCATGTCTTCGGCGCTGGCTTCCAAATTGCCTGACGGATGATTATGTGCCACGATGACTCGAACAGCTCCGTGCCGTACGGCGGCTCTGAAAATATCTCTAGGGTGAGCGATCGTCTCTGTAGCAGTGCCCATACTGAGAACCTCAGTTCCCATCAGCCGATGCTTGACATCTAGCAGCAAGACTGCAAAACGCTCGTTGGGTTGCCACATCAGATCATGGCTGAATGCGGCAGCCGCTATGGCAGGGTCATCGACAATGGTGCGATCGAGCGGACGAGAACATAGCACACGCTTGCCTAACTCGATCGCCGCCAAAATAGTCGTAGCTTTCGCGTTGCCAACGCCGTGAATCTCGGTTAACTCTGGAATGCTAATGTCTCGTAAAGCTGCCAGGGGATCACGCTGATGAGCGCTCAAAACGTTCAAAATATGCTGCCCCAGCCCGATCGCTGAGAGTTTTCCAGCTCCCTGCCCCGTACCCAGCAAAATTGCAATCAGCTCTGAAGTTGCCAAGACCTTGGAGCCATGGGTAATTAAGCGTTCGCGGGGTCGATCGGTGGTGGGAATGTCAGAGATTCTGACGCTGTAGGTCATGATAGAAAAATCGGCGGTTCAAAGGTGTGCCAATTTCAGTAATCCCAAATTGGCGACGCTCCTTACCTGCGACTCCCGCACTTCCTACTCCGGTAGCCCTCAAGGCGGGATGATTTTTTGTTGGGTAGGCGAAGCCTACCCAACAAAAAACTATTCTATTGAGTCCCCCTACTCCCATGCTTCCCTCTCCCAGTGATACACTCATCTGTGCGAAGAATGGGTTTTGTAGACGGTTCTGTAGATAGCCATGATACTCAAACAGCTATGCGACTAGAGTTTGTTCCGGTTGAAGAATTTTATTTTGCGCTGACGTTGGCGGTCAAAACGCTAGATGAGACGCTCGATTCAGAGTTGGTGGAGAAAGCGCGATCGCACCTTCAGGAAAAGCTGGGACAACCCTCTACTGTCGCGCCAGGGAAGCAGAATACCTTCAATTACGTGTTTAAAGTGCAGGATTATGACAATAGCCCTGCCCCTCAGCTGATTCTCTCGGTTTCAGATTGGCAGGACAAGCTGAGACTCAGCAGCGACTACGGCTGGATGTTGGATCAGGAGCGCAAGCCGAAGCGCACCGATCGCTTTGACCAGCGGGACGCGTTTGCCAGAGCGGCGCGATCGTATCTTAAAGAACAGATGGGTCTTGTCTTCAATCGAGACGAGATCTGAGCCTTAACTAACATCCTTAACTAACAAATTGATGACTCGGCTAAATTGATGACTCAGCCTCTCTTTCGGATCGAAAATTTACGAGTCGCCTATCCGCACCAAGGGGATAGGGGGGTAAACGGGACGGCGATCGCCCCTACAGCCTGGGCAGTAGATGATGTGTCGATCGATCTGGCGGCAGGAGAACGGTTGGGTTTAGTGGGCGAATCGGGCTGTGGCAAATCGACTTTGGGACGGGCCGCCATGCGCCTGATGTCTGCCTCCACTCAGATTGAGGGAAAAGTCTGGTTTAATGGCGAGTCGGTCTTTGATTTTTCTGCGGAGCAGCTCCGGCGGTTTCGGGGCGAGGCAGTGGCGCTGATTTTTCAAGATCCCATGACCCGCCTCGACCCGCTAATGACAATCGGTGAACATTGCGTCGAGACTCTCCGTGCCCACGAGCCTCAGTCTCGTCAGCAGGCAAAAGATCGGGCGATCGCCACCTTGGAGGCAGTCAAAATTCCGGCAAGCCGCTGGTCGCAATTTCCCCATGAGTTTAGCGGTGGTATGCGGCAGCGGGTAGCGATCGCCTTGGCGCTGTTGCTCAATCCTCAGCTGATTGTTGCCGATGAGCCGACGACAAGTCTGGATGTCACCGTTTCAGCCCAAATCTTGCAGGAGCTAACCCGCCTTTGCCAAGAGCGACAGATGGGCTTGCTGCTGATTTCCCACGATCTAGCAATGGTGGGAGAATACTGCGATCGGATTGCCGTCATGTATGGCGGCAAGGTCGTAGAAACAGGCGAAACTCAAACGGTCTTCACCCAGCCGCAGCATGACTATACAAAATCTCTGCTAAAGTCGGCGCTGCATCTTCAGTCGGGTGGGGGACAGCTTAAAGTAGAGCGAGCAATTGAGAGAGCCGCTTTGGAGAGAGACAAAATTCCGCTGCTCAGTATTCAAAACCTCTATCAGCACTACACGCTGGAACAAAACTTTGCAGCAAGGCTACTGTCACCAGGAGCAAAGCAGAGCGATCGCACAATCAAAGCCGTGGATGGCATCACGCTTGATCTCTACCCTGGGGAAATTCTTGGGCTAGTGGGAGAATCGGGCTGCGGCAAAAGCACCCTATCTCGGACTTTGCTACATCTGATTCGCCCCACTTCAGGCAAAGTCGAGTTTTTGGGGCAAGACCTAACTTGCCTATCGTTTCAAGCCCTGCGGCAACAGAGGCGGCAGATGCAGATGGTGTTTCAAGATCCTCACGCCTGCCTTAATCCGCTGATGACGGTGGGTAAAAGCGTTGCCGATCCGCTACTGATTCACCATCTTGCCGATGCCGCAGAGGCAAAAGTCCAAGCAAAGCAGATGCTAGAGCGCGTAGGGCTGACTCCCGCCGAAGATTTTTACGATCGCTATCCCAAAGAACTTTCTGGCGGACAGCAGCAGCGAGTGGCGATCGCCCGTGCCCTAATTACGCGACCCAAGCTGCTGATCTGCGATGAGCCCGTCAGTATGCTGGATGCCAGCGTTCAAGCACAGGTATTGGACTTAATGCTGGAACTGAAGCAGGAGTTTGAGCTAACTTATTTGTTCATTACCCATGATTTGGGAGTGGCAAGATTTTTGTGCGATCGCATCGCGGTTATGCAAAGCGGCAAAATTGTAGAGCTAGGAAATACGGAGGAAATCTTCACCCGTCCGCAACATTCTTATACTCGGACTCTTTTAGCCGCTGCTCCGCTGCTGTCCCATTTCCCCAAGAGGCTTGAAATAAAGGAATCTTGAAACTACAGTGTTGAAATTCTCGTAAATATCCTCAGATACTGTCGAGAAGTCTCCTAAAGGCGCAAACTTTGGAGACTAATTTTGTGTACCATTCATTAAAGGGCGCATGATGTGGGCTGGCTCCACTTCATCGCTACTCGACTTAGCAGGCTTATACAGGCTGTCCATGTTTGGTTTAATTGGTCATCTCACGAGTTTAGAACACGCTCAATCTGTTGCAAAAGAACTTGGCTATCCCGAATACGCAGATCAGGGGCTTGATTTTTGGTGTAGCGCCCCGCCCCAAATTGTTGACACCATCAAGGTGACAAGTGCTACAGGGCAGCAGATTGAAGGACGATACGTAGAGTCTTGCTTTCTGCCAGAAATGCTGGCAGCTCGACGCATCAAAGCCGCCACGCGAAAAATCATCAACGCGATGGCTCATGCCCAGAAAAATGGTATTAACATCACGGCTCTAGGCGGATTTTCATCCATTATTTTTGAGAATTTCAACCTGAATCAAATTCAGCAGGTGCGTAACATCAAGCTAGAGTTCGATCGCTTCACTACTGGGAATACCCACACGGCCTATATCATCTGTCGTCAGGTCGAACAGGCTTCTCAGCAAGTTGGCATTGATCTCTCCAAGGCCACGGTTGCTGTGTGTGGGGCGACGGGTGACATCGGCAGCGCTGTCTGTCGCTGGCTCAACTCTCGTGCCGATGTGGCTGATTTGCTGCTGGTGGCTCGTAATCCCGATCGCCTTCAGCTCCTGCAAGAGGAGCTAGGTAGAGGCAAAATTCTGCCCCTAGAGGAAGCTCTACCCCAGGCAGATATTGTGGTCTGGGTTGCCAGTATGCCTAAGGGCGTAGAAATCGATTATCAAAAGCTCAAGCAGCCTTGTCTGATGATTGATGGTGGCTATCCCAAAAATATGGCAAAGCAGATTCAGCAGCCAGGGGTGCATATTTTGAACGGCGGCATTGTTGAGCATTCCCTCGACATTGACTGGAAGATTATGAGCATCGTCAACATGGATGTCCCAGCACGGCAACTCTTTGCTTGTTTCGCAGAATCCATGCTGTTGGAATTTGAGAAGCTTTACACCAATTTTTCCTGGGGTCGGAATCAAATTACGCTAGAAAAAATGGATTTGATTGGTCAAGTTTCGATCAAGCATGGGTTTCGTCCTCTGCTAACAGTAGGTAGCTAGAGGGTAACAGTAGGCATCTATAGGGCTGATGGGATTTTGAGCTTGAAATTTTGAGTTGTGGAAGCCCTTGGTGCGGGCTTTTGCAGCAGATATTTGATGACCCTTAGATATTCTCCACAGGGTTGGAGGAGCTGTTGAGCAGCTGGAGGTCAGGAGCCAGGGTACTTTTCTTCCAAATCCTGACTCTTGACCTCTCCATGAATTCAGACAAAAACATCCTAGTCTTTGCTAGGAATTGTTAATTTTTTGTTGCAAAATGACGAAATATTCTGAGTGCTTACTCACAAAGTTGTGAATAAGTGTAAACAAATATCTCATTATTTTTATCAAATTGTGTCAGATATTCGCCTCAATGCTCACTGGGCATAGGTTTTCTGCTACAAACAATATGTGAAGAATTAGATAACAAAAGCTGATTAATGGCTAAGCTTCAAAGCTTTAATTTGCTTTTGCGAGTTCTTTACCCCGTCTAGATGCCTTAATCCTGAGGAGCAGAACCGCATGTTTACCCACGTCAAGCCCACAGTCAGACATATCGCACCCGATCATATCAACGGGCGATCGCTGGTCAAGGTGGTCTATGTCGTGCTTGAGCCGCAGTACCAAAGCACTCTTTCTGCGGCAGTCCGATCGATTAACCAAAATAATCCCGCTCTAGCGATCGAAATCAGCGGCTATCTCCTGGAAGAGTTGCGTAGTTCAGAAAATTACGAAGCCTTCAAACGAGATGTCGCCGAAGCCAATGTATTTATCGCCTCTCTGATCTTTATTGAAGAACTCGCTGATAAGGTTGTTGCTGCTGTCGAACCGCACCGCGATCGCTTAGACGTGTCGGTAGTCTTTCCCTCAATGCCGCAGGTGATGCGCCTCAACAAAATGGGCACCTTCTCCATGGCGCAGTTGGGGCAGTCGAAGGGGGCGATCGCTCAGTTCATGCGGAAGCGCAAAGAGAAATCTGGCTCTTCGTTCCAAGACGGCATGTTGAAGCTGCTGCAAACCCTGCCAAAGGTGCTGAAGTTTTTGCCGATCGACAAGGCGCAGGATGCCCGCAACTTCATGCTCAGCTTCCAGTATTGGCTGGGTGGCTCGGCTGAGAACCTGGAGAACTTTCTGCTGATGCTGGCGGGGAAGTACATTATCAACAATGTCAAGGCAGATGGCTCCAAGGGTAATGAGGCTTTGCAGTTCTGCGATCCCGTCACCTATCCCGACATGGGCATCTGGCATCCCCTCGCGCCACAGATGTTTGAGGATTTGAAGGAGTACCTCAACTGGCACGCCTCACGCAAGGATATTCCTGAGAGCTTGAAAGATCCGCTAGCGCCCACTGTGGGATTGGTGCTGCAACGAACGCACCTAGTCACAAGCGATGATGCGCATTACGTGGCAATGGTGCAGGAGCTGGAATGCATGGGCGCAAGGGTCATTCCAGTATTCGCAGGTGGCTTGGATTTCTCCAAACCTGTCGATGTTTATTTCTATGACCCAATCCATAAAGAGCAAACGATCGTCGATGTCGTTGTCTCCCTCACAGGCTTTGCGCTGGTGGGCGGTCCGGCTCGGCAAGATCATCCCAAGGCGATCGCTTCGCTTCAGCGTCTCAACCGTCCCTACATGGTGGCGCTGCCTTTAGTGTTTCAAACCACTGAGGAATGGCAGGACAGCGATCTGGGGCTGCACCCAATTCAGGTGGCGCTGCAAATTGCCATCCCTGAGCTGGATGGGGCGATCGAGCCGATCGTCATGTCGGGTCGAGATGGGGCAACGGGCAAGGCGATCGCCCTGCAAGACCGGGTAGAGGCGATCGCACAGCGGGCGATGAAGTGGGCAAATCTGCGCCGTAAGCCAAAGCTGCATAAAAAGGTTGCCATCACGGTCTTCAGCTTCCCGCCGGATAAGGGCAATGTGGGGACGGCGGCTTACCTAGATGTGTTTGGCTCTATTTATCAGGTGATTCACGCCCTGAAGCAAAACGGCTACGACATTCAGGACTTGCCCGAATCGGCAGAGGCACTGATGCAGGAGGTGATTCACGACGCTCAGGCGCAATACAACAGCCCTGAACTCAACATTGCCTATCGCATGTCTGTACCGGAATACGAGAGCCTCACGCCCTACTACAAGCGGCTAGAGGAATCCTGGGGCGCGGCTCCGGGGCATCTGAATACGGACGGACAAAATCTGCTGGTGTTCGGCAAGCACTTTGGCAATGTCTTCATCGGCATTCAGCCCACTTTCGGCTATGAAGGCGACCCAATGCGGCTGCTGTTCTCCCGATCGGCAAGTCCCCATCACGGCTTTGCCGCCTACTACACTTATCTAGAGCATGTCTGGCAAGCCGATGCCGTGCTGCACTTCGGCACCCACGGTTCGCTAGAATTTATGCCCGGAAAGCAGATGGGTATGTCGGTGGAGTGCTATCCAGACAGCCTGATCGGCAAGATCCCCAACCTCTACTACTACGCGGCAAACAATCCTTCGGAAGCGACGATCGCCAAACGCCGCAGCTATGCCGAAACCATCAGCTACCTGACTCCTCCCGCAGAAAATGCCGGACTCTACAAGGGCTTGAAGGAGCTAAGCGAATTGATCGCCTCCTACCAAACCCTGAAGGACTCTGGACGTGCTATGCCCATCATCAACGCCATTGTCGATAAGTGCCGTTTGGTGAATCTTGACAAAGATATCGATATGCCGGAGGACGGTGTAGAGCTGCCTGCCGAGGAGCGCGATGCGCTGGTGGGCAAGGTTTACATTAAGCTGATGGAAATTGAGTCGCGGCTGCTGCCCTGTGGTCTACACATCATTGGCAAGGCTCCCACGGCAGAAGAGGCGATCGCCACCCTGGTTAATATTTCTGCCCTCGATCGTCCTGAAGACAATCTGCTTAGCCTCCCCCGGATTATTGCCAACAGCTTGGGGCGTGACATGGATGAGTTGTACAAGAGCAGCGATCGCGGTGTCCTGGAAGACGTGCAGCTATTGTTTGACATTAACGAAGCTGTGAGAACTGCGGTTGCGGCAATGGTGAAAGAACAGGTAGATGCGGAAGGTCGCGTTTCCAAAGTCACCAAGCTGAATTTCTTCAATCTGGGCAGAAAAGAACCTTGGATCGAGGCACTGCACCAATCGGGCTATCCCAAGGTGGATGCCGAAGCCATTAAGCCGCTGTTTGAATATCTGGAGTTTTGCCTCAAGCAGGTGACGGCAGATAACGAGCTAGGCGCCATGATCAAAGCCCTGGAGGGCGAATACATCCTGCCAGGACCCGGCGGCGATCCGATTCGCAACCCGGATGTGCTGCCCACTGGCAAGAATATTCATGCCCTCGATCCGCAGTCGATTCCCACAACGGCTGCTGTCCAGTCGGCTCAGATCGTGGTCGATCGCCTCCTTGCCCGTCAGCGTGCTGAGAACAACGGGCAATATCCTGAGACGATCGCCTTTGTCCTCTGGGGTACAGACAATATCAAGACCTACGGCGAATCTCTAGCGCAGGTGATGCTGCTGGTGGGCGTGCGTCCTGTAGCCGATGCCCTGGGTCGGGTCAACAAGGTGGAGCTGATTCCCCTGGAAGAGCTGGGTCGTCCGCGCGTGGATGTGGTGGTCAACTGCTCCGGCGTGTTCCGCGACTTATTCATTAACCAGATGAATCTGCTCGATCGCGCCGTCAAAATGGCAGCCGAAGCCGATGAGCCACTGGAAATGAACTTTGTCCGCAAGCACGCCCTGAAGCAAGCTGAAGAAATGGGAGTCAATCTGCGTCAGGCTGCCACTCGCGTCTTTTCTAACGCCTCTGGCTCCTACTCCTCCAACGTCAACCTGGCGGTGGAAAACAGCACCTGGGAAAGCGAGGCAGAGCTTCAGGACATGTTCCTGGCGCGGAAGTCGTTTTCGTTTAACTCTGACAATCCCGGCATGATGGATCAGTCGCGGGATATCTTTGAGTCGGCGTTAAAAACCGTGGAAGTGACCTTCCAGAATCTTGACTCCTCCGAGATTTCCCTCACAGATGTCTCCCACTACTTTGATTCTGACCCTACCAAAGTCGTTTCTAAGCTACGTGGCGACGGCAAAACCCCGGCTTCTTTCATCGCCGACACCACGACGGCAAATGCTCAGGTGCGATCGCTCTCTGAAACCGTGCGGCTGGATGCCCGTACCAAGATGCTCAACCCTAAATGGTACGAGGGGATGCTGTCCCACGGCTACGAAGGCGTGCGCGAACTCTCAAAGCGTCTGGTTAACACAATGGGCTGGTCGGCAACGGCGGGCGCGGTGGATAACTGGATCTACGAAGATGCCAACAGCACCTTCATTCAAGACGAAGCCATGCGCGATCGCCTCATGAACCTCAACCCTCACTCGTTCCGCAAAATCGTGACGACGCTGCTAGAGGTAAATGGTCGTGGCTATTGGGAGACCAGTGAAGAGAACCTAGACAAGCTACGCGAACTCTATCAAGAGGTGGAAGACCGGATTGAGGGAGTTGAGTAATTCGCTTGCCCAATCCGGTGAGTCTAGAGAGCGCTACCCGTTTAGGCTCACTCTATCAGGTGAACCGACCTGGTGAGCTAGTTAGGTGAAGTCTGTTAGGGCCAGCTCACCGTACATTAGTGAAGATAAGTGACGTTCATTGATTGACCTGGCAGGGGGCTGCCAGGTCTTTTATTGTTAGTAGATCGCAACCCAAAAACCCAAAGAGTTGATTTTCAAAGGCGCGAAGCGCCTTTGAAAATCAACTCTTTAGAGAATCAACGAGCATTTGCGATCTGCTAATTATTATGGCTATTTCTTTTGAATGGCTAAATCTTTACAAAGCTCTGGGCTACTCTGTGAAGATTCGTCCCATCAGCTGCCCAACATCTAGCCGATCGAATCTCTAGCACAGGACAATTTAGTTGCATAACTCTAGCTTGCATAACTGCATGTCCAGTGGGAACGTTAGTGAATATCGCTGCTGACCCCAATTGAGCGAGGAATCAGGTTTTGTCAATCCATTCATCTGGAGTTCTGCTAACTCAGATCGTGCTGCTGGCGATCGCCCTGCTTCTACTGATCCCAATTGCTGTCTTGCTTGTAGAATGCCTTGCGGCTCTGCTCCCTAGCCGTCGCCAAACGGTTAGTCCCATCTCCCGCCCCAGAACCGCTATCTTGGTTCCAGCCCACAACGAGGCGATCGGGATTCAGCCTGTCTTGGCTGGACTCATGGCGCAATTGACAGAGCGCGATCGCCTTGTCGTTGTTGCCGATAACTGCACAGACGAAACGGCAGCTATTGCCCGTTCGACCGGAGCGATCGTCATTGAGCGTCAGGATGGCGATCGCCGGGGCAAAGGCTATGCCCTGGACTATGGCATCAATTATCTCGCTGCCGATCCGCCAGATATCGTGACGATTGCCGATGCTGACTGCCTAGTGCAACCCGGCAGTTTGGCTAAGATCGCAGATTGGGCAATGGCAACCAATCGCCCAGTTCAGGCACTTTACCTGATGGAACGCCCGGCACAGCCTCAGCCCAAGGATGCAGTTTCGGCGTTTGCCTTCAGGGTCAAAAACCTAGTGCGTCCTAGAGGACTCGATCGTCTGGGTTTCCCCTGCTTGCTGACAGGGACAGGCATGGCGTTTCCCTGGGCGCTGCTGCGCGACGTGAAGCTGGCAAGCAGCAACATTGTTGAAGATATGCAGCTTGGAATTGATTTGGCGATCGCGGGCACCCCACCTCTCTTTTGTGGAGAGGCACAAGTCACAGGGCTGCTGCCTCAGCAAAACAAAGCCGCCACCAGCCAGAGAACTCGCTGGGAGCATGGGCATCTCCAAACGTTGCTCACTCAAGTGCCCCGCTTAGTTAAACTCGCGCTTCAGCAAAGGCGGCTGGATGTGTTGGCGATCGCCCTTGATCTATCGGTGCCGCCGCTTTCGCTCTTAGTCATGTTCTGGCTTGCAACCGCTTGCCTAACTGCGCTAGTGGGTTTCGTAGGAATCACCTGGCTCCCAGCGCTAGCTCTAGGGGGCGAAGGCATCTTGCTACTGACGGCAATTTTGGTTGCCTGGGCAAAGTTTGGTCGCGCCGAGTTGCCTATTCAAACCTTGCTCGCAGTTCCGCTGTATGTGCTGTGGAAAATTCCGCTCTATTTCGCATTTCTGGTTCGTCCCCAAACAAAGTGGGTTCGCACCGATCGTGATCCCGTAGATGCTCCAAAACTCTAATTGGGGTCTTTACAGCCTCCCTAACAATACTGGAATAAATGTGAAGGCTAAATAAAAGCTTTGTCCTTATCTAGGTATTGTGTCTAAGAGATTAGCTAGGATGTCTGGGACTCGTCTGAGTTTGATGACTTGTCTATCTGACAGCCCGATGAGTTTAGAATGACCTATCTTGTTGGTTCGTTTGCTATCAAATAGAGGATTGCGATGAATATTACCCCAACTGAGATTTCTGAAGTTTTAATCATTGAACCCCGTGTTTTTTCAGATCATCGAGGTTTCTTTTTTGAAAGCTTCAATGAGCAACTCTTTAGGGATAAAACAGAGCTAGACGTTCGTTTTGTTCAAGACAATCACTCTTGTTCAGCGCGCCATGTGCTGCGGGGTTTGCACTATCAGATTCAGCAGCCGCAAGGCAAGTTGGTGCGCGTGGTTTCAGGGGCTATCTTTGATGTCGCCGTAGATTTACGAAAAAGTTCTCCTACGTTTGGACAGTGGGTTGGCTATGAGCTAAGTGCTGAAAACAAACGTCAGCTCTGGGTTCCAGCTGGGTTTGCCCACGGATTCCTGGCGCTGGACGATCGCACCGAGGTGTTGTACAAAACAACCGATTATTACGCCCCCGCCCATGAACGGTGCCTGCTATGGAATGATCCAGAATTGGCGATCGCCTGGCCACTTGACGCTGAACCTGTGCTAACGGCTAAAGATCAGGCAGGTCAACCCTTGAAAACAGCTGACATTTTTGAGTAATCCGCTTACCGGGTTAGCGCGAAACCCTCCCAGGACGAACATGGCGACGTTTAGAAAGATGTTTAGAAAAATGAAGTGCTAAGTCGAGAACTCTAGACGGCATGGTTTTCTACACTTCAAGATTTCTACACTTCAAGATTTCTACACTCCAAGAAATATCAGATTTAGGGCTTACTAAATGATTTGTGAATAGGGGAGGGAATAAGCATGAGGCGCATCTTATTAATAGGCGGAGGAGGGCAAGTTGGGCAAGAGCTGCAAACATCGCTGATGCCCCTAGGCAAAGTGATCAGCGTCACCCGTGATGACCTAGATCTAACTCAAAGCGATCGCATTCGCCAGGTGATTCAAACCGCCCAGCCTGACCTGATTGTGAATGCTGCTGCCTACACGGCAGTAGACAAAGCCGAATCAGAGATGGATTTGGCAAAATCGATCAACGCCGCAGCGCCCACCGTTATGGCGGAAACAGCTCAACAGCTTGGCGCTAGCCTCATCCATATTTCTACAGACTACGTGTTCGACGGTCGCAAAAACACGCCTTACACCGAATTGGATACCCCTAATCCAATCGGCGCTTACGGCAAGTCCAAGCTGTTGGGCGAGGAGGGCATTCGGCAGGTGGGCGATCGCTCTCCTAATTTCCGCTATGCGATTCTGCGCACCGCCTGGGTCTACGGCTCTCAAGGCAAGGGCAACTTTGCCAAAACCATGCTGCGGCTTGGAGCCGATCGCCCAGAAGTGCGGGTGGTTGCCGATCAGGTGGGCACACCGACCTGGTCAACTGAAATTGCTAAAGCGATCGCCGCTCTCTCACCGCATTTTCTAGACGCTGCTGCCCCCAGCGGCATTTATCACTTTACGAACAGCGGCATTACAAGCTGGTATGACTTTGCGGTTGCCATCTTTGAAGAAGCTGAGGCGATCGGCTTTCCGCTGAAGCTAGAACGCGTGGTGCCTATCACCACTGCCGAATATCCCACCCCGACTCAGCGCCCAGCCTATTCGGCACTAGCCTGCCAGAAAATATCTGCGATCTTGCAGACCTCTCCGCCCCAATGGCGACAGAGCCTCCGTCAAATGCTCACTGAACTTTATTCATTGACCTACTTATGAAAGCAATCATCCTCTCTGGCGGTAAGGGAACTCGTCTCCGCCCGTTGACCCATACTGGCGCAAAGCAGCTTGTTCCGGTCGCTAACAAGCCGATTCTTTGGTATGGTATCGAATCGATCGTGGAAGCCGGAATTACCGATATTGGCATCATTATTAGCCCCGAAACGGGTGAAGAGGTACAGGCAAAAACGGGAGATGGCAGTCAATTTGGCGCGAATATCACCTACATTCTTCAAGAAAAGCCTGCGGGTCTGGCTCATGCCGTCAAAGTAGCACAGCCATTCTTAGAAGATTCATCTTTTGTGATGTATCTAGGCGATAACTTGGTGCAAAGTGAACTGGCGCTGTTTCTAGAACAGTTTTCTACCCGCAGCCTTGATGCCCTTACCTTGCTCTGTCCCGTGCCCAATCCCAGCGCTTTTGGGGTTGCCAAAGTGGATGAAAATGGCAAACTGCTCCAGCTTGTGGAAAAACCTAAAGATCCGCCCTCTAACCTGGCGTTGGTCGGTATCTATATCTTTACGCCCGTAATTCATGATGCGATCGCCGCTATTCAGCCCTCTGCCAGAGGTGAGCTAGAAATCACAGATGCCATCCAAACGCTGATCGATTGGCAAAAACCTGTGGAAGCCCGCCAGATTCGCGGCTGGTGGCTAGACACCGGAAAGAAAGATGATCTGTTGGAAGCCAATCGGGTAATTCTGGACACCTGCCTAGAGTCTTCTATTCAGGGCGATGTTGATGCCGACAGCCAGATTATCGGGCGAGTGCAAATCGGTGAAGGTTCCAAAGTCTTGAACTGCACGATTCGAGGTCCTGTAACGATCGGCAAAAACTGCTATCTAGAAAACTGTTTCATTGGACCTTACAGCAGCGTTGCCGACGAAGTAACTCTGATTGAAACAGATTTAGAACATAGCGTAATTTTGAAGGGCGCTAAAGTCGAAGGCATTCATAAGCGGATTGTGGATAGCGTCATTGGACAGCGTGCCTATCTCAAAGAAGCACCCAGACGACCCAAAGCGTTTCGGTTCATGATTGGGGATGATTGCCAGATAGAGGTAGTGTAGCCACAATTCAAATCGCCTGTTTTTTAGAGAGAAGGAGTCTTTAAAGAGAGGAAGCGATCGCTTCCTCTCTTTGCTTCAGTGTTTTACCCACTTCCCGCTTTTTTAGAAAAGTAATCGCACTGTGGCTGTAGTCGCAGCGGTTAAGACCGGGACATTTTTGAGGGCGCGCAGAGCGCGCCCTCAAAAATGTCCTAAGCTCCATGATTACAGCCATACCATAATGAAATAAAGATCCAGCGCTGAAATCTCTTGACCTATGACTTACACCCCAAAAATCATCGCCTTCGCAGGCAGCACTCGCACCGATTCCTACAACAAAAAGCTGGTTCAGGTTGCCGCAACCGGAGCCAGAGCCGCAGGTGCCGAGGTGACCTACGTTGATCTACGAGACTTGCCCATGCCGCTATTTGATGAAGATTTGGAGGCTGAAGCTGGAATACCTGCCAACGCACGCGAGTTCAAGAAGCTGCTCAAGTCCCATGATGGGATACTAATCGCCTCACCAGAGTACAACAGCTCCATCACCCCTGTTTTGAAAAATGCGATCGACTGGGCTTCTCGACCCGAACCCAATGAATCTGGACTAGCGGCATTTGTGGACAAAGTAGCCGCCATCATGAGTACCTCTCCCGGAGCGCTGGGCGGTCTGCGGGGGCTGGTGCCGCTACGGATGCTGCTAGGAAACATCAGAGTTTTAGTGCTGCCTGATCAGGTCGCAATCCCAAAAGCCCATGAAGCATTTGATGCAGACGGCAGGCTGAACGATCCTAAACAGCAGGAGTCAGTCGAGCTTTTGGGCAGAAGAGTCGCGACCATTCTGGCGAAGCTCAATGCCTAGGAACCGAAAAAATAGCGCTTGGCTCAAGTCAAATTTTCGGGAAGAGGTAAGGAGAACCCCTCCCCGAAAAATTTATACCTAGACTAAGTCCTCCCTACTTCTCCATGCCACTGTCATATTGACCTAACGCAGCCGCACTATTACACTGCGCCCGATGATAGAGAGCTTTCTGGGCAGCAGCAACGTTGGCATCCTCACCCATCCAGGTCTGCATTGCCGCCTGCTGAAGTGCCCGACCGTAGGAAAAAGTCAGCGCCCAGGGCAACTCTCCCGCAAAGATCTGATTCATGGCATTGAGGTGAGCGGTTGCCGTCTCGTCAGCCTGACCGCCCGACAGGAAGGCACAGCCCGGAACCGATGCCGGAACAGCGTCTAGCAAGCACTTCACAGTTGCCTTGGCTACCGCTTCAATGCTTCCCTGTTCAGGGCAGTCAACTCCAGAGATCACCATACTCGGCTTCAAGATCATCTGATCTAGGTCAATCCCAGCACGATAGAGCTGCTCAAACACAACGTTGAGAACTTCCTGATGCACCTCGAAGCTGCGCTCCAAGGTGTGATCCCCATCCATCAGCACTTCCGGCTCAACGATCGGCACTAGCCCTCCGTCCTGACACAGCGCCGCATACCGAGCCAGCGCATGGGCATTGGCTTCAATACAGCGACTAGAGGGAATCTGCTGACCGATCGTGATCACCGCCCGCCACTTGGCAAACCGTGCGCCCATTTTGTAATACTCGGTGATGCGATCGCGCAGTCCGTCTAAGCCTTCCGTCACTAGCTCATGGGGCGACTTTGCTAAAGGCTTTGCGCCTTCATCCAGCTTGATCCCCGGCAAAATTCCGGCATCGGTCAACAGCTGAGGAAAAGGAATTCCCGATTTTGTCGATTGCCGAATAGTTTCATCAAACAAAATCACGCCGCTGAAAAACTGATTAATACCGGGTGCCGTGAATAGCATCTCCCGATAAGCCCGCCGCATCTCTTCTGTAGTAGGAATCCCTAACTGCTGAAATCGCTTGTTGGCGGTGCTAAAACTTTCATCCGCCGCCAAAATTCCTTTGCCTTGAGCGATCATTGCCTGTGCGGTAGCCTTAAGCTCGTTTGCGTCCATGACCCAAATATCTCCTTGGCGTGATTAATACGGGACTTTTTCTACCCGAATGCGGCTGTACTGGTTTTACTTTACTTGAAGCCTCTACTTTCTTGAGACCCCTACTTTAAGGCAGTGTAGCCGTTTCTCAAGAGCTGCCTGCTCAAGTATGGTGCTACGCGCTTAGATCCAATGAGGTATTTTTTGAGAGCCGCGCGGAGCGAGGCTCTCAAAAAATACTTTGTCCTAACTCAATTACATAGCGCTAGGCATGGGTGTTCAAGTAGGGCTGCTGCTTGAGAGCATCGCTGCTCATACTTCCTATAATGAGAGACTAGGGTTAATGAGAGATTAGAGTCAAAAATTTTAAGCATGTCTATAGAACTCCAGGAAGATTTGGCGATCGCCGTTGAGAAACGCCGCAACTTTGCAATTATTTCTCACCCCGATGCCGGAAAAACCACGCTGACGGAAAAGCTGCTGCTATATGGGGGTGCCATCCATGAGGCAGGAGCCGTCAAGGCGCGGCGGGCACAGCGGCATGTCACCTCGGACTGGATGGCAATGGAGCAGCAGCGGGGCATCTCCATTACCTCAACCGTGCTGCAATTTCAATACGATGGCTATTGGATTAATTTGCTAGATACCCCCGGACACCAGGACTTTAGTGAAGACACCTACCGTACCCTCGCCGCTGCCGACAATGCGGTCATGCTGGAAGATGCGGCAAAAGGGCTAGAGCCACAAACGCGCAAGCTGTTTGAGGTCTGCCGGATGCGCGGTATTCCCATCTTCACCTTTTTCAATAAGCTCGATCGCCCCGGACGTGACCCCTTTGATCTGATGGATGAGATTGAAAAGGAGCTAGACCTGAAGACCTATGCGGTCAACTGGCCAATTGGCATAGGCGATCGCTTCAAGGGTGTGTTCGATCGGCGCACGCAGCAAATTCACCTGTTTGAACGTAGCGCTCACGGCAGTCGGGAGGCAATCGATACAGTCGTAGATCTGGGCGATCCCCGGATTGAGGACTTATTAGAGCAAGATCTCTACTACAAGCTGAAGGAAGATCTGGAGCTGCTGGATGGTGTGTGCGATGAATTTGACGCCGATTTAGTCCATCAGGGCAAAATGACCCCGGTATTTTTTGGCAGCGCCATGACCAACTTTGGGGTAGAGCCTTTCCTCAACTCGTTTCTAGACTACGCGCTAAAGCCCGGTTCACGACGCAGTACCCTAGGTGAAATTGAGCCGACGAATCCTGAGTTCTCAGGCTTTGTGTTCAAGCTGCAAGCTAACATGGACCCCAAGCACCGCGATCGCATTGCCTTTATTCGGGTCTGCTCTGGCAAATTCGAGAAAGACATGGTGGTCAGCCATGCGCGATCGGGCAAAACTGTACGGCTGTCCCATCCCCAAAAGCTGTTTGGGCAAGATCGAGAGTCTCTGTCGGAAGCCTATCCGGGTGACGTGATTGGCTTGAATAATCCGGGGGTGTTTGCGATCGGAGACACCATTTATAACGGCAAAAAGCTGGAATTTGACGGCATTCCCATGTTTTCACCGGAGATATTTGCCTTCCTCAAGAATCCTAACCCCTCTAAGTTCAAGCAGTTCCGCAAAGGCGTGAGCGAGCTTCGAGAAGAGGGAGCCGTACAAATCATGTACTCGGCAGATGAAGCAAAGCGCGACCCGATTTTGGCGGCGGTGGGGCAGCTTCAGTTCGAGGTCGTGCAGTTTCGGCTGCTGAATGAATATGGCGTAGAAACGCTGCTTGACCCCCTCCCCTACAGCGTGGCGCGTTGGGTGGGAGGCGGCTGGGATGCTTTGCAAAAGGTAGGTCGCCTGTTCAACACCACGACCGCCAAAGATAGCTGGGGTCGCCCAGTACTGCTATTCCGCAATGAGTGGAACTGTCGGCAGGTAGAGGGCGAACATCCATCGCTTCAGCTCAAAACCAGTGCACCCGTCATTTCGGGTCAAGAGCCGGAATCGATTTAGCGATCTATAGCAGCCGCCAAGGCGCTTAAGACGGGGATGCTTTGGGTGGGAGGCTTCATGCTCCACCCAAAACATCCTAAGCAAGCTGGCGACAGCCATATCTCATGCCGTTTTAAAGTCTAAGCGGGGAGGGTATTTTTTGAGAGCCGCACTTTGCGCAGCTCTCAAAAAATACCCTCCCCATAGCTAATTTCAATGAGTATCCTGCAGAAGGGAACTCACTGTCCCCTCTCTGAAGTTTAAGTAAACTGCTGGCTTAAGGTGACTGGATTATGAACAGTGATTTTTTTCTTGTGAATAGAAATCATGCTGTCCTGGCGCAAGTCGCCCAATAGGCGTGTCACTGTAACCCTCGTGGAGCCGATCGCTTCGGCGATCGCCTGATGCGATAGCTTCAAATCAATGGTGATGCCATCCACGGTAGGTATGCCAAAATCGCGGCAGAGAATCAGTAAAAAGCTGACTAGGCGCGATCCCATATCTCGATGCGCCAAAGTTTCAATCATCATCTCAGTCTGTAAGATGCGGGACGAAAGCCCTTGGAGCATCAGCATTGATAGCTCTGGGTTATCTTTGAGCGCTTTCTCCACATGTTCAATCGGGATAGACAGTAGCTCTGCCTGTGTAAAAGCAACCGCATGGTAAAACCGATCGGCTCGTTGCCCTGTGATCAAAGACAGCACGCCAAAAACGCTGTTTTCCCTCAGTAGGGCTACGGTAATTTCCTCACCTGCCTCGTAGACCCTGGAGAGCTTAACCGCCCCTTTAACTAGAAAGTAGACGCGTTCGGCTGGATCGCCTGGAAAAAAAATAGTCTTGCCACGCTCATAGGTTTCGACAACGGGTGGAAAGGCACTACCACTAATTTGCCTAAACACGTTTGCTAATGGTCTATCCTGTGCCACTACCATACCTCTATTCCCAGCCTATGCCTTTTAGATGTCCTGGAGCATTTGTCAGTTCGCAAGATTTTTGTCTCTTTGCTAACGTGTATCTTTCCCGCAGATGCGTGAGACTTTTATCTCAACACGCCTTAATATTACTGCGATTCATTGTCTGTGATAAGACTCTGACTTTAAAAGAATAAACTTAACTTTGCAATGTTTTTTTGTAGTATGGGCTACATTGTCGTTCTTGCCTTCCTACAATCGGGTGATCTTCATTGATGGCATCAAAGTTTATGCTCTGTTTGATAAAAAGTCTTCATTAACTCTTCATCAAGTTTTTGCTCTAAACTCGATCGAGCCTTCATTGCTTGCGCCTACTTTAACGTACCGACCTCTATCCCCCTGCACCCATTTTTCAGTATTCTCCTAATTGCGCTTTCCCACACATCAGTGAATTGAGTATCTCAGTAAGTTACATAAACAAAACATCATGCTAGACCTGACCAGAAAAAACGCTCTCGTTACAGGAATCGCCAACAATCGATCGATTGCTTGGGGAATCGCACAGCAGCTCCATGCGGCAGGAGCTAACATTGGAATCACCTATTTGCCCGATGACAAGGGTAGATTTGAGAAAAAAGTCGCAGAACTGGTTGAACCGCTCCAGCCCACACTGTTTCTTCCTTGCAATGTTCAGGATGAGTCCCAAGTTGAGGCAACATTTAGAACGGTGCAAGAAAAATGGGGCAAGCTAGATATCTTGATCCACTGTCTTGCCTTTGCCAGCAAAGAATCGCTGAGTGGCGACTTTAGCAGCGTCTCTCTTCAAGACTTTGCCCAAGCGATCGAGATTAGCGCCTATTCTCTCATCAGCCTCAGCAGAGCAGCCAAGCCGCTTATGACTGAGGGTGGCAGCATTGTAACATTAACTTACGTAGGTGGCGCACGCGTAATTCCCAACTACAACACCATGGGCATTGCGAAGGCGGCGCTGGAGATGAATGTCCGCTACCTTGCCGCTGAGTTGGGAGAGCACAATATTCGAGTCAACGCCATTTCTGCCGGTCCCATTCGCACCCTGGCATCGTCAGCCATAGGCGGCATCCTAGATGCGATTCATCATGTTGAGAAGATTGCACCCCTCAAGCGCACCGTGACTCAGATTGAGGTAGGTAATGCGGCTGCATTCTTGTGTAGCGATTTATCGAGCGGCATCACAGGGCAAATTCTCTATGTCGATGCAGGTTACGAGATCATGGGAATGTAGTGCTCAGGCATCTTGAGCAGGTTTAACCTGTTGGTAGTACAAGTAAGCGACCACCAGACAGAGGCTAACCAGCCTCATTGTCTCAGAAGCTAGCGTTGCCCAAGCTGATCCTTTCCAGGCATAGAGAGGAATCAGCCAAAAGTTGAGCGCAACGTTGAGCAGCGCCGATGACACCTGAACAATGCTGCGGATGCCTTGAAACCCAGAACCCGTTAAGGTGTCTGCGGCTAGATATTGGAGGCACATCAGCAAGGGCACGGGGGCAAGCCAGCGCACGGCTTCTACTGAGTTAGCGTATTCAGCTCCCAGCAGTCGGGGGATCACTGGAGCGCATAGAAAAAATCCGACACAGACGATCGCTCCATAGGCGCTAACGACCGGAAAGAGGCGTTTGGCAAAGCCCAAGCTGCCTTTGATGCCCTTAGCGCCCTGCTGAAAAAACTTGGCATAGGCAGCTCCAGAAATTGCCTGTAGCCCCAAATAGCCCGCATCAATACAGCGATAGGCAGCGGCATAGAGACCCGTAGCCTCAGCGGTAGAGAGACTAGCTAGCATTGTTTTGTCAATGCCTGCGTTGATGCTGTCTGCTGAAAGCCCGATCGAAAAATAAACGCCTTGAATAATTTCTGAATCTAGTTTTGGAATAATGAGCTGAGGTGGAGCGATGAGCTTGGCAATTAGCAGCAAAGATCCGATTGCGGCGATCGCCGTTGCGGATAAATATAAAACTGTCCAGGTACCAATGCTGGGATCTTTGAAACAGAAGAGCAACACAGCTGCTGCGATCAGTTTATTAAAGTTCAGAAATAGCTTAACTTTTGCGGCCAAGCCCACTAAATCAACACACATAAAAGCCCGAACGGAAACTTCCCAGAGCTTGAGGAAAAACAGGTCAGACAACAAAATTAGAAAGATCAGTAGCGGAGAAGTTCTGGAAGGAATGATGGCGTTAATCGTAAAAAAAGAGATGCCAACCAGCAGCGCCCCAGAAGCCAAAACCGTAAACAGCGTCTCTCCCCAATAGCGATCGAACAGACTGCGATCCCTTGCCACCTGCTTCACCAGAATCTCGCCACTGCCTACGCCCACAAAAGGCACTAAAATGGCGGCAAATGCAGTGATCCCAATGAAAAGACCATAGTCTTGAACGCCCAAAGCACGAGCAATAAACACAAAGCTCGTGAGCTGCATTCCTAGCCCCAACCCTTGTGAAACCATCATCCACAGAGTGTCTCGAACGATGCCTTTTCGTGAAATTTGAGTAATACGCGCCTTGGCTGATTGAAATTTCATGGCTCACGAGCTTTCTAGATGGCTCTAGAGTTCCCCGAATCTCAGTTTTGGCGACAGGGTGCGACTGGATGCGACAGGGCGCTATTGAAGCTCAGGCAGCTTTTTGCAGAGCTAAAATCCAATCTCGCAGAATCGGATTGACTTGCTCAGGTGCTTCATCCTGGGGACAATGCCCTACGCCTTCTAGGGGAATAAACTGCTGTACGCAAGGAAACTTGGATAACTCTCTACCTTGGGCGATCGGCTCCCAAGGATCGGCAGTGCCCCACAGCATTAGCGCCGGACAGGGGAGCGCTTCTAGCAAATCTTCGGGTAACGGTCCTTGAGAGTAGCGCGTGAAAGCCAGAAACACATCTGCTGCGCCAGCATCCGCCGCTGGCGCCATCAGCATTGCCACCAGCTCGTCTGTGACCGCTTCATCGCGTCCGTAGGCTTGCAGCAAGATTTTACGCACGGTCTTGGGGTTGGCAAGGAGGCGAAAGAAACTATGCCCCAGCCAGCGAATGGACAGCAGATTTTGCAAAATGGGGGTGCCTATACTGCGATACCAGGGCAGTTTGTCCCGACGGCGATCGTGCAGCATTCTGAGCGAACAATTTAGTAGGGCAACCCCTAGGGCAATCTCAGGATGATCGACGGCAGCCTGCATTGCCGCGATCGCCCCAATAGAGTTACCAACCAAGAAAGCCGGAGTGGCAACAACCTCTCGGCAAAAGTCGGCAATTTGTGCGCCCCAAGTCTCAAAGGTGTAGGCGATCTCGTCAGGAGAAGGCTTGTCAGAATCGCCAAACCCAATTAGATCGATCGCATAGACCCGAAAATGCTCAGATAACTCCGGAATATTTTTCCGCCAGTGCCCCCAAGATGCGCCAAACCCGTGGATTAAAACCACGGCTTCTCCCACTTCTCCCTGTGTCTGATAGCTAATAGAAAAACCTCGCCAAGTCCAGTTTTTCGGAGTTGCAAGGGCATTGAAAGAAGTGGAAATTGCTGATGTCATTGCCGCAATAAAAGAGATTAATAAAACTTTACCTCCCATTATTTTGGCAGGTTTACAGCGATCGCGCTGAGATTAGTTCAGTCTTTTCTCCTCTGCTCCATATCTTTGCCTTACGGAGTTAGATGTCCTGATACCGATTTAAACGAATTTGTGGGCACATCAAACCTCAGAAGGGGCTTGGCATTGCCAAGCCCGTACCGGAATCTGTCGTGGTTTCAATTCAAATTGGTAGGAGTAAAACTTTTCTCAATTCCTTAAGGGGTTTCTAAGCAAAATTTCATCAAACTTGGGGGTCGAATCTCTAATCTGAGTCTGAAGGCAAAATTGTTTCGAAAAACAATTTTGCCCTCACATCTCAACCCCAATTGTTTGAACGAATTAATGTCGTGCAAGCATCGGGAAACATCCAGCAAATATGCAGCCTAAGCAACCTATGAATTTCAAACACTTTAAGTATCTGTCAGCCGCTGCCATCATCAGCGGTCTAACCTTAGGGCTGAGCAGCAGCCTGAATGCCTCAGTGACCCGTGAGCTTGCTACATCTGAATCTGCTGTGTCTCAAGAGATAGCCCAAGCTACCCGCCATCCTGCCGTTTATACCGAGAACGGCGTGGCACTAGATGGACAGGATGTTGTAGCTTACTTCACCCAAAGCGCACTTGTAGAGGGAAGTCAGCAATACACTCACCGCTGGCAAGGAACAAAATGGCTGTTTTCCAGTGCAGCCAATCGGGATTTGTTTGCTCAAAGTCCCGAAAAGTATGCGCCTCAGTATGGCGGCTACTGCTCCAAGGCGGCGGCAGGCGGTGTGTTGGCAACCACTCTTCCCACAGCTTGGGAAGTGCGTGATGGCAAGCTGTATCTAAACTACAGCGCGGCAGCTCAGCAAGAATGGCGACAAGATACTGCCAGCAAGATTGTGCAAGCCAACGCCAACTGGCCGACGATTCTTAACAACGAAACCTTAAAACAGTAAGTTTTAAGGTTTGCCATCGCAACAGCCACAGCTTACTTAAAGCTGTGGCTGTTTTTTTGAGGTATGGCAACCGCCAAGGCGGTTAGGACGAGGACATTTTTGTTGGGGCGCGAAGCACCCAACAAAAATGTCCTCAGCAAACTGGCAACAGCTATAAAAGCCAGTAGGGCAATAAAAAAGGGGCGCATGACCATGCGCCCCTTTTTTATCAACTTTAGCCGAATCGACCGCTGACATAATCTTGGGTCGCCTGTTGCTTCGGCGCATTGAAGATGTTGTAGGTCTTGTCGTACTCCACCAAGTAGCCAAAGCGGCTACCGCCTTCGGTGGCTTCAGCGTTGAAGAAGGCCGTCATATCAGCTACCCGCGAAGCCTGCTGCATGTTGTGGGTCACGATGATGATGGTGAACTGCTTCTTCAGCTCATGCATCAGATCTTCGACGCGCAGGGTGGAAATGGGGTCAAGCGCCGAGCAAGGTTCGTCCATCAGAATCACTTCAGGCTCAATGGCGATCGTCCGAGCAATGCACAGACGCTGCTGCTGACCACCTGAGAGCGACAGACCGCTTTCCTTCAGCTTGTCCTTAACTTCGTCCCAGAGGGCAGAACCTCGGAGCGATCGCTCAACCAGCTCGTCCATATTGCCCTTAAAGCCGTTGATCCGCGCTCCAAACGCTACGTTCTCATAGATAGATTTGGGGAAAGGGTTCGCCTTTTGGAACACCATGCCAATCCGCCGCCGCACTTCTACGGGGTCAATTTTGGGATCGTATAGGTCAACGCCCTGGTAGGCAATCTTGCCTTCTACTCTAGCGCCCGGAATCAAATCGTTGAGGCGGTTGTAGCAGCGCAGCAAGGTGCTTTTACCACAACCCGAAGGTCCAATCAGAGCCACCACGTTATTTTTGGGAACATCGAGGAAAACGTTCCGTACCGCCTGAAAAGCACCGTAGAAAATCGAGACATTTTCTGTCCGAATCACGATGTCGTTATTTTCCAAAGTATCGCTTGCAGAATTGGGCCGAGTTGAGGGATTCATATGTCAAACCTTAGTAAACCTTGCGACGGGAAACGATTCTAGCCAGGATGCTGACCACCAAAATCAGAAGCACAACAATCAGAGCTGCGACCCAAGCCAAAGCCTGCTGATTCTTGTAGGGAGAAATTGCGAAGTTATAGATCAAAACCGACAGCGTAGCCGTTGGTTCCCAGATGCTTTTGGCATCGTACTGATTAAACAAGGCGGTAAACAGCAAAGGAGCCGTTTCTCCTGCCGCTCTCGCGAGAGCCAGCGTAACGCCTGTTGCAATAAACGGCATTGCTGCAGGCAAGATGATTTGCGTGACGCTCTGAAAGTTAGTGGCACCGATGCCAGTTGCCGCCAGTCGAGTATCCCTCGGAATCGACTTGAACCCTTCCTCGCTGGTGCGGATAATGATGGGCAGCATCAGCACCGATAGGGCAATGCCCCCCGCAACTGCCGAGAAGGTTCCAGTTGCCAGCACCACAATCCCGTAAGCAAACAGACCCGCAATGATGGAGGGTACGCCACTGAGAATGTTGGTGCAAAAGCTGACAAACTGCGAGAGCTTGTTGCCGCGACCAAACTCAATAGTATAAACAGCAGTCAAAACGCCAAAGGGAACGCTAATCAGCGCCCCAATTAAACAAGTGATCAGGGTTCCTGTGATCGCATTCCTGAAGCCACCGCCTGCAACCCCTGCTGCCGGGGGTAGATCCGTGAAGACAGCAGGAGTCAATCCCCCTAGCCCTTTAGTGATCACCATGAACAGAATAGAAACCAGGGGAATAGCCGCGATCGCCACACAAGAGAACACTAGGGCAGTCATGATGTTGCCAAACATCTTCCGACCCGAAGAGACAGCAAACTGATTATCCAAAGGAGCAGATTGAGAGGATGAATGAGCCATAGTTCACAAGTAATGAGCCAACAAGTACTTATCCAAATAAACAGCGCCAGATAAACAGCCTGACAAATCAGCCAATGCAATTAGCGACACATGTCCACTTAACTGGGTCTACTCAACCTGCTGAAAGCGGCTGACTACCATTTGCGCCAGGATATTGACCAATAGCGTCAAAACCATCAGAATCAAGGCTCCGTAGAACAAAGAAGATTTCTGAAGACCGCTAGCTTCGCCAAACTGGTTGGCAATCAGTGAAGCAATGGTTGATGCTGGAGAAAACCAGGAAATATTTGCGTTATTGGCGTTGCCCACCAGCATGGCCAGCGCCATGGTTTCGCCCAATGCTCGCCCTAGTGCCAGCATGACTGATCCAATGATTCCAGACAGTCCAGCCGGAACCAAAACGCGGGTGATCGTTTCCCAACGAGTCGCGCCCAGCCCGTAGGAACCCTGACGGAGTTGGGGCGGCAAAGAACTCATAGTATCTCGTGAGATAGCCACAATCGTCGGCAGAATCATAATTGCCAGAACCAACGATGCGCCAAACAGATGCCGACCACCTGGAGTGGTTGAGAAAAAGGGAATCCAGCCAAACGCTCGATTGATGCCCTGCAAGATTGGCCTGATGGCTGGCAGGAAAACGAAAATGCCCCACAAGCCGTAGACGACGCTAGGAATTGCCGCTAGCAGCTCCATGATGAAGGCGATCGGCGTCAGAATTTTGGGCGGCAGAAAGTTTTCAGTTAAGAAAACAGCTACGCCAACGCCTAGAGGCACAGCAAACAGCAGCGCCAGAAAAGAGCTAAGGATGGTGCCGTATATCTGAGGAAATACACCGTAGATCTCTTCAACCGGATTCCAGGTACTGTTGGTCAGAAATCCCAGACCAAACGTGCGAATGGCGGGTAGAGCGATCAAAAGCAGCGAGTAGGTAATCCAAAGAAGAACTAAACCCACACAGACCGCCAGGGCGATCGTCAACCAGCGAAAAATCTGGTTAATCTGCCGCTCTGGCTGAAACTTAGTTGATGAATCTATGAGGGTTTCTGCTGGAGCCGTGGTCAGTGAGGTCATAGGGGGTTCTAACGACTGTAACGATTTAGATTTTTCAATAGCCTTAAAACTGAGCCTTGAACGACTGGACTAGGCTTTTCCACCTAGCGGGTGCTTGCTAAGGCGACGCAAGCGCTCAGAGTAGTTACGCATTACATCTAGGGCAAACATGGGCGTTTCCTGAATCGCAAATAGCATTCGAGACTCATCCATGTAAGCCAGCTTGCAATCTGTTTTGGCGATCGCGCTGTAGACTCGAATCCCTTCTGGGTGAATCAAAGCACCGGCACCAAACACACCGCCCATTTCGATAGTTTCGAGGACTTTACCATCAACAGCCAGATCAACAGCGCCCTCTAGAACGCCATAGAGATAGTCACCCGGCTGTCCATCTTCAAAAATCACTTCACCCACCGAGAAAACTTTAGGCTCAGACTGCCGTTGAAAGATGGCGACTTTCCCCGCAGGACCTAAATTGAGTTGCTGCACCATGAAATCCTTGATATACAGTGGCTCAAAAGGGATAAGTTCATGGGGTGAGACTAGCTCACCCCATGATGGCAGTAGATGCTAAACCTACTTAACTTTGTCGAGTTCGGCGTTAACCTTTGTCACCAGAGATGCTTCTAAAGGAACATAGCCCAGCTCACTAGCCGTAGCTTTGCCAGTAGTCAAAGACCAATCAATGACCTCCTTCAGAGCTGCGCTCTTGGCAGTGTCTTTGTACTCCGGATAGAGCAATAGCCAGGTTAGACCTGAGATGGGGTAAGCATTGGGGTTGCTAGAATCTGGAACTTCTAACGCCAGATCAGCAGGAACGGTTTCTCCCTCAAAGGCTGCTGCACCACCTTCAGGAGAAGGGGCAACTATCTTGCCCGACTTGTTTTCGATCGCCGCCATCGTCAGACCATTTTCCTTGGCATAGGAATACTCGACGTAGCCGATTGCGCCAGGAGTTTGCTGAACTTGAGCCGTCACGCCCTCGTTACCCTTCGCACCTGTACCCGCAGGCCACTGCACTGATTTGTTTGCACCCGCAGTCCAGTCGGGACAAGCTGCCTTCAGGTGAGAGGTGAACTGATAGGTTGTGCCGCTGCCGTCTGAACGGTGAACAAACTCGATCGGCTGGTCGGGTATGGTGGCACCAGCATTGGCTTTGGCGATCGCCGGATCACTCCAGTTTGTGATCTTGCCTGCAGCAATACCGCAATAGGCTTCACGAGACAGCTTCAGATCTTTTACACCATCCAGGTTATAGGCAAACACAACGCTACCACCCGTCATCGGAATCTGGATAGGTTCTGCGCCATATTTTGCCTTAAACTTGGCGCGATCCTCAGCTTTCAAAGGAGCGTCCGTTGCGCCAAAGTCCACGGTACCTGCTTGAAATTGCTCTACACCAGCACCACTACCCACAGATTGGTAGCTGATCTGAACGCCGGGATTTGCTTTGTTGTAATCAGCAAACCAACGCTGATAAACAGGAGCGGGGAAGGATGCACCTGCACCGCTGAGAGTAGCGCTGCCGCCACCGCCACCAGCGGGCGAAGACATGGCATCGGTCGAAGGAGAAGTTGCTACATCAGGGCTAGAAGGAGCACAGGAGACAGCCAATCCCATCGAGAAAGCTGCCAGGGTTGTCAGAACAGTGCGTCGTCTGAGACGTGATTGTGAGGTCATGCGGTCTACTCAGTAAAGAATTTTTACGTGGTGTGTCGCAAGCATCGTACTGTCCTAGGGTCTAGGTCACGTGATCTTTTGGTAAAGGATTGTTTATCTTTTTAGAGATTTTAATAAACTTAACAGGTTCTCAGGAAAAACTTTCCTTTGAGTTCACATGAATTGCGACTTAAGTAAGAGTTTAGTGAAGTCTCTGGGCGAGCTTTCAGCGGAGACCGCCAACCTAAGATCGCCCTCTGTGACAAAGTGTTAGAAGACAAAGTGTTAAAAATTAGAAGAGTCGTTTTAGTGTCGCCTCCTATCAACTCTCTGTGACCGCAAGCAATGTATCAAGTTATCTACGATGGCAACTGTAACCTTTGCGTCAATTTAGTTAAGCTCCTAGAAACCCTCGATCGCGGAGAACGGTTTCTCTACACGCCTATGCAAGACCAGCAAATCCTCGATCGCTTCGGCATCACGCCTCAAGACTGCGAACTCGGCATGATTTTGCTGAACGCAGAAGCGCCCGACCAGCGATGGCAGGGCAGCGACGCAGCCGAAGAAATCGGACGCTTGTTGCCCCTAGGCAGCATTTTTATCAGCGCCTACCGGACATTACCCGGCATGAAATGGATGGGCGATCGCACCTATGAGCAGATTCGAGACAATCGCTACACCCTATTCGGCAAGCGCAGCGCCACCTATCAGTCTGCATATCCGGCTTGTGGTGGAGGCTGCGATGCTCACTGACAGAGTGGGGGAGATGGATGGGTGGATGAGTCGATGGGTAGGTGCGTCGATAGGTGGGGGAGTGGTTTTTCTTCTTCCCATTACCCATCCACCCATCGTCTCATTCCCCCATTACCCATCCACCCATCCTTTCATCCACTCTTAACTGTTCCCCTAACTTTAATTCCCAGCCACTCCGTCCGCCCGTGCCGCCCGCTGCACCGCCGCCGCCACCGTCGTTGCCACCCGCTCGTCAAACACCGAAGGCACAATATGCTCGGCATCGAGTTCGCTAGGCTTGACCAGAGAGGCGATCGCCATCGCCGCTTCCAAAAACATCGAAGTCGTCATTGTTTTAGCGCGACAGTCTAACGCACCCCGAAAAATACCCGGAAATGCCAGCACGTTGTTAATTTGATTGGCGTAATCGCTACGACCTGTCGCCATCACCGCCACATCGTCCACAACCAGCTCCGGCTGAATTTCTGGAACCGGATTCGCCATGGCAAACACGATCGGCTTTGCCGCCATCGATCGCACCATTTCTGGCGAGACAACCCCTGGAGCGCTTACCCCCAGAAACACATCCGCACCCGCCATGGCATCGGCAAGCCCACCGCTCTGCGCCACCGCAAATTCCAGCTTTTGACTGTTCAGATCCGTGCGGCTCGTAGACAAAATGCCGCGAGAGTCGCACATCACAATATGAGCTGCCCCCGCCTTTTGCAGCAGTCTGGCGATCGCCACACCCGCAGCTCCTGCCCCATTAATCACAATCTTGATATCTGTCATCGACTTCTCGACCACCTTCAGGGCGTTGAATAACGCCGCTAGGCTGACGATCGCCGTGCCATGCTGATCATCATGAAAAATCGGAATATCCAGCTCTTTCTGCAACCTCGCCTCAATCTCAAAGCAGCGAGGAGCGCTAATATCCTCTAGGTTGATACCGCCAAACACAGGCGAGATATTCTTAATGGTCTGAACAATCTCGTCGGTGTCCTGCGTTGCTAAGCAGATAGGGAATGCGTCCACACCCGCAAATTCCTTAAACAGCATCGCTTTACCCTCCATTACGGGCAGGGCACCCGCCGCACCCAAATTGCCCAAGCCCAAGACCGCACTGCCATCGGTGACGATCGCCACCATGTTGCCCTTTGCAGTTAGGCTGTAAACTTTGTCTGGATTTTGGGCAATCTCAGTACAGATTCGCCCCACTCCAGGCGTGTATGCCATTGCCAAATCGCCCTGATTCTTCAGCGGAATTTTGCTGTGGACGCTGATCTTTCCCCCACGATGGAGATTGAAGGTACGATCGTAGACATTCAGCACCTTAATGTCAGCAATTGCCTTGACCGCTTCCGTAATTTGTTCTGCATGTTCTGTGCTGAAGGCATCGACGGAGATATCTCGCACCAGCTCTTTGCGCGTCTGTTCAATCAGATCGATTTGCCCGATGCTGCCACCTGCTGAGCCGATCGCCTGCATCACATGAGCCAACATACCCGCCTGATTGGGAATCTGTAACCGGAGGGTCAAACTATAACTGGGATTGGGGGTCAACTGTACCATGCGATCGCTGCTGTTCTCCTGTGCAAAAGTCGTTAACAGGCTTACAATCTTACCGCCTGTCTCAGACTCAATCTAAAAGATCGTGCCTCCCGCAACTGTACTTATTGGTACGGTTTAGCACGGGGCATTGCTCAATCTGGGTATGAATTTTTTTTGAAAGGAGCGCGGAGCAGCCCTTTCAAAAAAAATTCACAGATGAAACCAGCAACACCTGGCAAGGTTCGGCAAGATGTATTCAAGGATGTTCCAGATTTAGCCTATGCCTAGCCTCTACGCAGAAATTGAAATCAGTGCGCCAAAGTCTGTGATCTGGCAGGCTTTGGTCTGCAAAGAAAATTGGCTGAAGTGGAACACTTTTCTGTACGATCGCGATCCCAGCAAGCCATTTGTCGAAGGGCAGGTCGTGCATCTCTCACTGCGGCGATTGCAGGAAGAATCCGAAACGGAGTTTGAGCCGCGCATCACCTTACTACAGCCAGAAATTTGCCTACGCTGGAGCTACTCGGCTCCAGGGCTACGGAGCCAGCATGTGTTTGAGCTACAGGAAATCAGCAAAGATCGCACTCAGTATTTACATCAGGCATACTTTTCAGGGATTATTACCCGTTTATTTTTGCCGTTTTTGCGTCAGGATGAGCAGCAGGGTATGCGGCGCATGGCACGTGAACTAAAACAGCATATAGAAGGTTATCGCTAAGGCATCTACAGCAATTTTCAATTGCCTAAGCCACAGATTTTTTGGTGTGTGCCGCGCTCCGCGCGGCACACACCAAAAAATCTAAAAAGACTCAAGCGCAAAGCGCTGTAAATTCATTCTCTAGAGAGTAGCGAGAAAGATGCCTTGTCTGGATAAGATGGCTGCATATCTTCCTCTATTTTCTCATTCGCCGCGGTGGGGCAAGTTTTATGCAGGGTTCACTTTCCTCAGTATCTCAGGAAGCCTCACAGGCTGAAGCTTTGCACGCTGAAAAGTTTCGTCAGCTACAGGGGCAGCTCCGCGATCGCTGGCAGTCGGGCGGCGAAGACGATTCTGACATTTTGATTGTGCCGTCGCTGAGTCTCGATCAGGGCGAGCTGCGAAAGGTCAAAGGCGTACACCACTATGAAGAACGGCTGCTGTTTTCTCTAATTCGGCTCCAGAACCCTCGTGCACGGCTGATCTACATCACCTCTCAGCCAATTCACCCCAGCGTTATCGACTATTATCTTCAGCTTCTCCCTGGCGTACCCTTTTCCCATGCCCGCGATCGCCTCCTGCTCTTTTGTGCCTACGATGCCTCGCTGAAGCCCTTAAGCCAAAAGATTTTGGAACGCCCTCGGCTGATGGCGCGTTTGCGGAATGCCATGCGGAGCGATCGGGCTTACATGACTTGCTACAACGCTACGCCCTTAGAGAGATCGCTATCCGTTCAGCTCAACATTCCGCTGCTTGCCGTCGATCCAGATTTGCTGTATTGGGGAACCAAGAGCGGCAGCCGTGAAATTTTTCAGGCTTCAAAAGTGCCTTGTCCGGATGGTAGCGGCTTAGTGCGAAATGCCCCAGATTTAGCGGCGGCAGCAGCAGAGCTGTGGGAGAGAAATCCTCACCTGAAGCGGATTGTTGTCAAACTCAACGAAGGCTTTTCGGGGGGCGGCAACGCTATTTTGAATCTCCAGCCGCTCCAGTCCGTTGCTCCAGGTCTGGCATCCTCAGCCGATCGGGCAACGGCTATGGGCGATCGCTTTCCCTTTCTCAGCTTCCAAGCCCAGGGCGAAACTTGGGAAACCTTCAGCAGCCGTATTCCTGAACTAGGGGCGATCGTTGAGGCATTTGTCGAAGGGGAGGAGAAGCGATCGCCCAGCGTCCAGGGCAAAATTACGCCAGCTGGGGAAGTCGAGATCCTTTCGACCCATGACCAAATTTTGGGTGGGCCAGACGGTCAGGTGTTTTTGGGCTGTTATTTTCCTGCCGATGAGGCCTATCGCGTACGACTGCATCGGTATGGGATGCAGGTGGGTCAAGCGCTGGCGGCAAAAGGCGCACTCGAACGCTTTAGCCTCGACTTTATCGCCGTGCGTCAGCCTGACTCATCTAATGCTGTGGGAGAGTGGGAAATTCAGGCGATCGAAATCAACCTCCGCAAAGGAGGAACGACCCACCCTTTCATGACCCTCAAACTCCTGACTCACGGGCGCTATGACTTTGCCACCGGGCTTTTCTACAACCAGGAGGGCAAACCCAAATACTATACCGCCACCGATAACCTACAAAAAGATGCCTACAAGGGACTCAGCCCTCGCGACCTAATGGATATCATTGCCCAACATAATCTCCACTTCAACAGCAATACTGAAACAGGCACCGTGTTCCATTTGATCGGCTGTCTCTCAGAGTTTGGCAAATTGGGGTTAACCAGCATCGGCAATTCGCCTCAAGAAGCAGAAATTATCTACCAGAAGGTCATTCAAGCGCTAGACCAGGAAACTCGGAGCCTAGGAATTCAGGATGACTTGGCGATCGTCCAACATTCTACGCCGACCTTTCCCAACACCTGGAACAGATATGCCTAATTTAGAGAGTTTATTCGGCAGCTTCTACCTTCTGTGGCAATTCGGTTTCCATTGTTAGACAGTTGCGACCATTCACTTGCAGCCGATACTCTACTCGATCCATCAAGCGGTTGAGAATTAGCCAACCATATCCGCCCTCCTGATATTCATGCGGTTCAGGAGGAAGATAGGTAGAAAGATCATATCCCTTGCCGTGATCCCAGATCTCTAGATGCAGATTGCGTTCTTTCAGCTCTAGACGCACCAAAATTGGCAAATTAGGCTGCTCACGGTGGGCATGGCGCACCACATTTGAGTAAGCTTCTACCAGCACAAGGCGTAGTCGGTTGGCTTGCCGCGACCAATCTACTTCATCCTGCAACTCTAACTCTAGAGTGCCGAGTAGCCATTCTTCTACAACCGTTAAAAATCTCAGATCGCTGGGTACGTGCAGTTCAGTTCTCATGGGCTACAGCACCTCCAGAGAGAGCATGGTTTGATCATCTTCCTGAATGGGGTTATGAGCTTGAATTTCTGCGAGCAAACGGTTAAGGTCTAGACAATCTTGTTGAAGCAACATCTGCCACAGTCCTGACTGGTGAAGCATACCGCTAGGCTGGCTTCCCTCAGTCTGCAAAACGGTGGCTTCCGTGATGCCGTCTGAGGTGAGCAAAAAGATATCTCCTGAGCTGAGCTTCAAACTGCCAGGATTGGCTTTCCAGACAGGCAAGATGCCCAGAGGCACCCCTCGCGTCTTAAGATAGGCAGGCTCTCCGCCCTTTTCACCAGACCAGACCATCGGATAAATATGCCCTGCATTGGCGTAGACTAGATTACCTGAGCTAGGAGTGTACCGCGCCAGTACCATTGTAATAAAGCAGTTGCTGCCGACGAGGTCTTCTGAGAGGCTCTGATTGAGGTTGCCCATGACCACATCAGGTTCAGGAGAAACTTCTTGAGTCAGCTCTCGCCGCAGTAGCGAAATGCCGCTAGCCATAAACAGCGCTGCTGGAACGCCCTTACCTGACACATCGCCGACTGCCAGCCAGATATCGCCCTGGGGATGCACATACACCTCAAAAAAGTCGCCTCCTACCTGCCGAGCTGGCAGGCATAGCGCCTGCACCTTAGCACTTTCTAGTTTAGGTAAGCTCTGGCGCAGCAGATTGGTTTGAATCTGGCGTGCCACGGCTAACTCTGCCTGCATTTGAGCCGACTGTTCTTGAATCTGCTGATATAGCTTTGCCTGAGAAATGGCAAGCGCTGCCTGCTCAGCAACTCCCCTTAATAGCATTCCCTCTTCTGTCGTCCAAAGGGTGGTGTTGCCTTCCCGATGCAGCATTAAGATGGCTAACGTCTCTTGCTGATAGGTCAATGAGACTCTTAGTTGAAGTTGCTCACGAACCTGAGTTTGAGTGACTTGAGACGTTGGAGAATCTGAAACTTGCTCTAGAGCCATTGCATTAAAGCCTAGCTGCTGCTTATCAGGCAATTTTTCTGAAGCGATCGCCGAATAAACAAACAGCTCTGAGGAGAACTGGTACGGCACATCTAAGTCTTCTGTCCGTTCTAGAGGACAGAGGGCACACACATCGGCTTCAAACGCCTCTCCGATCGCTTCTACAACTTTTTGCAGCATGTTGCGATAGTCGAGCGACTCTCGAATGGTCGTAGTAATAGTGTTAAATAAGGACTCTCGGCGCAAGGCGCGATGCAGCTCGTTTGTGCGCCGCTTCAGTATCCCATAGGTTTCGGCAGCTTGCTGAATCGTGACCTTTAGCTCAGCCGGATTCCAGGGTTTTGTGATGTACTTGAAGACTTTTCCCGCATTGATGGCTCCTACCAGATCTTCGACGTCAGTGTAGGCTGTGAGCAAGATCCGGATGGTGTCTGGAAAGCGATCGACGGTGCGGCTGAGAAATTCTGTTCCACTCATTTTGGGCATCCGCTGATCTGAGATGATAATTCCCATTTCACCGACCTGCTCCAGAATTTGAATTGCTGTGGCGGCGCTATCGGCTTTATAGACTTCAAAATCTCGCCGAAAAGTGCGGTAGAGCAAATCTAGATTGTCTGCCTCATCATCAACAACCATGAGCCTGAGCTTATTCGCGTTTAACTCAGTCATGAACTCTCTTACCTGATGTGCGCAACTTAGTTTTTCCTATACTTACGCTATTCTCTCTATGTTTAGCTCTTGTCTACAGAAAATAGTGAAAATTCTTCAACTTTTGATGTAATCTCAGTAGATCGCAAAGCTTACCCTCGATCCTCCACCCCCCTTAAAAGGGAGCTTCAGACAACCCCCTTAAAAGGGAGCTTCAGAACTCAAATCCCCCCTGTTTCTAGCGCAGCGGCGCGATAGCGCGGGGATTTGGGGGATCAGACAGGAGTATTTCTAGCGTGAGTCTGGCTTACGATCTACTGAATCTCTACTCAAAGCTAAAGTACCCTAATTTCGCTCGAAGCTATCAAGACCCTACTGAAGAAGCGAGGCTTTTGATTTTTCTAGGCTTGCCTACCAGAAATGCGCCTGGAAGAAAAGCATAGGGCGCGATCGGTTTGTGGGTATGCGATCGGGTTCAGGGCATTGGTGTCCTGGCTGCATCCAAATCCCTTACTTGGCTTTAGACTGGTTTGTTACAGCCCAGCCAGATTGTCCAGCAGCCAGATTGTCCAGTACAATGCGCGTCCAGCCATGTCCAATCAGAACCTGTCTCGTCAGAACTTACCTAGCCGATCGCTTCAATGGGCGTCGCTTCCGCCCCAGCTTACGCCCTACTTATTTTTGCTGCCCGCGCTCCTAATCCTCACGCTGACGGTGTTTTATCCGGCTCTACAAGCGTTTTACCTCAGCTTTACCCAATATGATTTTGACATTACCCAGCCGCCGCGATGGGTGGGGCTAGAGAACTTTCAGCGGCTCCTCTCAGATAGGGTGTTTTGGAGGACGCTGCGGAATACCTTAATTTATCTGATTGGGGCAGTGCCGATTTTAGTCATTGTGCCTCTGGGTCTGGCAATTCTGGTGAATCAAAAGCTGCCGGGAATGCGCTGGTTTCGTGCGGCATACTATGCGCCCGTGGTGATCTCGATGGTGGTGGCTGGCATTGCTTGGCGCTGGCTCTACGCCGAGACGGGATTACTCAATCAGTTTCTCCGCTGGCTGCACCTGAGCGATCAGGGGCTTCCCTGGCTAACCAGCCCGCAGTTTGCGTTGTTTAGCGTCATGGCCGTGACGGTCTGGAAAGGCTTGGGCTACTACATGGTGATTTATTTGGCGGGATTGCAGTCGATTCCGGAAGACCTGTATGAAGCTGGGGCGATCGACGGTTCTGACGGCTGGCGCAAGCATTGGGATATCACCATTCCGCTCATGCGTCCCTATTTGTTTCTCGTAGCGGTGATTTCGGCAATTTCGGCAACCAAAGTGTTTGAAGAAGTGTTCATTATGACTCAGGGGGGGCCGCGCAACAGCTCTAAAACTTTGGTTTATTACGTCTATGAAAGCGCTTTTCAAGATTTAGAAATTAGTTATGCTTGCACGATCGGTTTGGCGATGTTCTTACTGATCTTGAGCCTTTCAGTATTGCGGCTTGCTGTGAATCGTCGTCAGCCTACCCACTTATTTTAGATGTTGGGCAGTGTCTTTGAATTCGCGATCGATTTGGAGAAAAGCAGAGTGAAAATACAGTACGGCTCGACCATGACTCAACATTCACCAAATCTCTTCAAGCATCGGAAACTTAGGGGTCATCACACACATTACTCCTCAGTTCTCACCATAAATTGATGCCAGTCATAAAGTTGTACTCTTTATGGTGCAGTGGAGAGGTTTCAGTACGGTAAAAATGCAGAGTAAAAACAGGAAATCTTGGCGCTCCTCCCTATGCCTCTTGGACAATCACTCCTGATCTCAAAAATATCTGCCCCGTTTAGGCTTTAAAACATCACTATGACCGATTGGGTTTATGCCTATCCACCGCTGCTGTACGGAACGCTAATTAAGCGATACAAACGGTTTTTTGCCGATATTTTGCTTGATTCGGGCGAAGAAATTGTGGCGCATTGTCCCAACACAGGACCGATGACCGGAATTTGCATTCCGGGCAATCGAGTTTGGGTGTCTCGCAGCGACAGCAAGACTCGAAAATTGCTCTACACCTGGGAAGCGATCGAAGTGCATGACATTCGATCGACCTGGGTAGGCGTGAATACGGCTTTACCTAATCGTCTGATCAAAGCTGCCCTCACCGATCGGCTGTTTCCAACGCTGGGTCGGTACAGCGAAATTCGCGGCGAAGTGCCTTATGGACTGGATAAAAAAAGCCGCATCGATTTTCTGCTAACGGGCGAAGAGACACCGCCCATTTACGTAGAGGTGAAAAACACGACCTGGACGAACGGCGAAATTGCTTTATTCCCCGACACCGTTACCACGCGTGGACAGAAGCATCTGCGGGAGCTAACAGCGCTGCTGCCCGAAGCGCGATCGGTGATGCTGTACTTAATCAACCGGGACGATTGCACTCAGTTTGCTCCTGGAGACAGTGCTGACCCAGTATATGGAAAGTTGCTGAGAGAGGCGATCGCCCAAGGTTTAGAAGTGCTGCCCTGTCGATTTGAAGTAACTCCAGCAGGCGTAAGATATGTGGGAATAGCGGAGCTAGTAATTTGAGAGTACCCATGCGGGTACTGTAGACTTCAATTAACAAAAACCTATAGTGGATTCATAGTTGCCTAGAAGCCAAAAAATATGCTTGTTTCTACTTTTGAAGTTCTCCTTAAGCCTCAGTTTCCTAAAATTCCAGGTGGTTTTGATGTACTTACCCGGACAACAGTTCAAGGCTATTTTCTGACGATCGCCAACGTCAATTTCTTTCCTGTTACCGTGTCTGTGGTCTTGACAATCAAGTTTCCTATTAACCTTGATGACCCTTCAGAGCGTCCTACATCGTTTGTAGATTTTATTAATGCTGTTGATATTTCAGGACAAAATATTTTCCCAAACGATCCTCAAGCAGTGCTGGTTCCAGAGATTGTTCCACAAAACAATAAGGCGCGACTAACCTTCACTATTCCTGAAAATGCCACTAGCTTATTTGTGTTGCAGCCTGATTTCATTAAGCAACCTGAGCTACTTAAAGAGGCAAATTTTGAAGCTCGTGGATATGTCGAAATTTTCTTGTCCTCACTTTCAGGATCAGACACAGCAACCCTGCTAGTTAATCCTGAACAACGTGGAACCTTCTTTAAAGCTTTGGATACTGAGGATCCAGCCGCAGTTGCACTTGATCAAACCACCTATAACCTGCCTGTTAGCAATGGTGGAGTTTTCAAACTCTCTAACGCGTAATACAGTTCTGCTTGTTCAAATTGGCTTGAGGGGTGAATTAAATTTCACCCCTTTTAGTTGCTTCTGTTAGAACAATTTTACAATGTGAAAATACGATGCCTGGAACCTTTAAGTTTAGTCCAATTTCTTTTAGCTGGGTTGCAATTCATCCCCAACCTAAAGGGGTTATCCAGTTCATTGGAGGTGCTTTCTTCGGCACTTTTCCAACTGTTTTCTATAGATATTTCCTGCAAACATTATTTGAAGAAGGCTACACAATCATCGCGCTGCCCTTCAGGTTTAGTTTTCGTCACTGGGCGATCGCGATCGACCTGCTTAAGGAGCAAGAGATATTGCGCCACGAGCTGACAGAAATTGCCAACAAATTAGGCTATCAGAATGAAATCTATCAAGATAAAGCCAACTACTTTTGGCTAGGACATAGTTTAGGGTGCAAATACATTGCGCTTCTAGAATTCTTGAGCGGTCAACAGTGGAAACAAATCACAGAGTCTAGCCTTGGGCAGGCTGCTTACCAGCAGATTGAAGCCCTTATTGTCAGCGCTGGATTAGAAAATGCCTCTATTTTGGATCAACCGTCTTTACTGATTGCACCTGATATTAGCGATACAGAAAGCGCCATTCCGGTTCGGCCGATCGCTCACTTTCTCGATCGTATCGGGCTAGGGGCAAAGCCAACGAGAGATCAAACTCAACGCTTTGTTGAGCGCAGCCTTTTGTTTAACTTAACCGCCCTTATTTCTTTTGATAGCGATACGTTAGCGGGCAGTGAAACTGATGAATGTCGGTCTGAAGATGTTAGATCAAACAGCGACGTGCTGTGGCTGTTTGGGGAGTTAAAGAAGAGAAAGTTTCCAATTTTGCATAAAGAGTTAGAGGGCAAGCATCTAGAGCCTTTGGGCGTGAAGATAGGTGAATTCATAGTGGATCTCAATCCGTTTGACATATTTATCAAGCCGCTTCAACGCAGACAACTTGAGCAATTTGCCATTCTATTTTTAGATGAACTGAAGCAACGGCAGAGTCAGCTTAGTGTTGATTTAGAATCGCTAGAGGATGACATTCTCAACTCAAAGAAATCATCAAACTCTACTCGTCCCATTTCCTTAGAGGCTAAGAATTGACAGATTGCTTCACAATCGCTGCTGATTAAGCGATCGCAATCAACAGCTCAACCTAACTCCCAATAGCTTTGCACTGGCAAACTGTGCAATGAGGTGATAAAACAGGCTTTGTTGGGGAGTTTGCGCCCGCAGGGCGCAAACTCCCCAATATGAAATCCACAATAATACCAATTTAAATTGATGAGGCGGCAGATGATTTTCGAGAGCCGCACTCCGCGCGGCTCTCGAAAATCATCTGCCCTGTTTGGGTCTTAAATTGATATGAGAACTGCTGCTGAAGTGAGGATGAACTTGGCTTTCAAGGCGATAATATTACTGGTGGCTATGCACTACCAGCAATCCTATTGAGAGAGGAGATCGATCGATGAATCCGGCAGACCTTGATCCGGCAACAATTGATTGCGCGACGGCTTGCGCTGACGGCTGCGTCTTGGGCGAAAGGTGCCCAAACCAAACGTTTCGCGATCAGACGTCTAAGTTTATTCAGGAGACTTCGCTCGATCAGATGCTAGCGATCGCCGAGGAAGCCATTCGCAGGAAAGCAACAGCTCCAACGCAGTGGGTCTTTCCCGAAGACGGCATTCCCAAAGACTCTTGACTTAAATTTACAGCTTAGCGTAGAAATTTACCACTTTGCTTGCTCACATTTTTGGTAAAAAAAACTATAATCGTAGGCAAGAGACTTGATTTTTCTAGCCTAAATATAGGAAAAGCGCAATTTACCGTGTTCACAACTACTCTTTTTCACCAAAATTCGACGCAATCTGCCCTGCCGATCGACCTCTTCTCAGCCATTCAGGCGCTCAAGCAAGAGCTGAATGCGGTCATTTTGGCGCACTACTATCAAGATCCAGATATTCAAGACATTGCCGACTATATTGGCGACTCTTTGGGGCTAGCACAACAGGCGGCGAGTACCAATGCCGATGTGATCGTTTTTGCTGGCGTGCATTTCATGGCAGAAACCGCCAAAATTCTCAACCCCCATAAGCTCGTACTACTGCCCGATCTCAACGCCGGATGCTCTCTGGCTGATAGCTGCCCTCCTCAAGAGTTTGCCCAGTTTAAGGCAGCGCATCCTGGTCACATCGTGGTTTCCTATGTGAACTGCACGGCTGAGATCAAGGCCATGAGTGATATCATTTGCACCAGCTCTAATGCGGTCAAGCTCGTGCAGCAAATTCCGGTAGATCAGCCGATTATTTTTGCCCCCGATCGCAATCTAGGGCGATACGTGATGGAGCAGACGGGTCGCGAAATGGTTCTCTGGCAGGGGAGCTGTATGGTACATGAAACTTTCTCAGAAAAGAAAATTGTGCAGCTTCAAATTCATCATCCGGATGCGGAAGTGATCGCCCACCCAGAATGTGAACCTGCCGTGCTGCGCCATGCCCACTACATTGGCTCCACTACAGCTTTGCTCAACTACTCCAAAAGCAGCGCCAGCTCTACGTTTATTGTGGCGACGGAACCAGGAATTATTCACCAGATGGAAAAATATGCGCCTGAGAAGACTTTTATTCCAGCACCGCCGATGATCCAGTGTGCTTGTAACGAATGTCCTCATATGCGGCTAAACACCCTGGAAAAGCTGTATCTAGCTATGCGCGATCGATCGCCAGAAATCACGTTACCTGAAGAAGTGCGTTTGGCAGCCCTCAGACCCATTCAGCGAATGCTGGAGATGAGCTAAGGCAAAACTCTCACAACCACTGCTCGGCGATCGTCACGCCACGCTGCTGCATGGTCTGCTGAAACAAGTCAGTCGGCAACGCCTGCTCTACTGCCCACACGCCGGGGGAGTTGAGCTGTCCTGATAGCATGAGCTGCGCTACGCTCCCGGTGCCGTAGCCTACTGCTGCCGCCGTGTCACTCTGCACAAACGTAGAAACATACCGGACGGGCTGCCCTGCTTTGTATCCTCGTATCTCGGCTCGCATAGCAACCCCAATGCCGCTAAAGCGATTAGTCACTGAAGTCATGCGGTAGCTGACTTGTGACAAAAACTCGACGACTTGAGACTGATGCACCCAAGCACGCGGAAAAACATTGGCAACGATCGCCGTTAGATAGTTATAAAAATCAGGTGTAGAGCCAAATTTCACAATCACCGTCGCCACCGGAAAGCTCTCAGTTAACGTCAGTGCTTCTGGCATATCAAACCAGTACACTCCCGTTTTCCCAAACGGTTGAGGAAACTCGACAGTTTCCCGCCCGGTGTAAGGTTTTACTGTTTGCCACTGGCGATCGAGCCACACCTTAAAAGGATTTTGCAGACCCAGAAAAGTGGTGCGCATTACCGTCACGCCCGAACCGCCCGAACCTGCTACTACGTAGCTTAAATGAATATAATCAGCCGTATCTAGCTGCTCAATGCCCTGACGCACCATGCTGTTAGAAATGCCGGGAAAAACGCCAGTGTTAACGATTGCCGTGACGTTTGCAGCCTTTGCCGCTGCCTGATGGCTTAATGCAGCCTGGGTGAAGGCGCGATCGTCGCTCACATCAAGATAGTTCACGCCTTGCTCAATGCAGCTTTGTAGAACCTGCGTATTTCTCTGCCGAAACGGCCCTGCACAGTGAATTACTAAATCGGTTGAAGCAATCGCTGTTGCCAACCCCTGCTCGTTAGAAAGGTCAAGCGCTAGGTAATCTACGTTTTGACCCGGCATTGCTCCAAGAGGAGCAACTGAATTACGCCCGGTAATCGTCACATGAGCGGAGGTATGAGTTAGCAGATCGATCGCCACACTGTTGCCGATTCGTCCTCTACCTCCCAGAATTAAGACTCGGTTTGCCATACGCTATCCTGCATCAATCTCACTTCAGCTCCGTTTGAACACAGAGTCAACGGTTGATTTGAACGAACTTTGCACATCTTTGATCACCTGCGCGAGAGGCTGCTGAGATTTGAGAAACGCACGGGCGCAATTGCGACCTGGCATTCCAGAAATCGATCCACCGGGATGAGTTCCGGCTCCCGTCAAGTAGAGATTGGCGATCGGCGTTTCATAGTTGGCAAGTTCAGGCAGCGGCCGGAAGAGAATCATCTGCTCTAGCGTCATGTCGATATGATAGTAGTTGCCATTGTATGCACCTAGACGATCGCCCAATTCTGCCGGACTTTCTACCTGACGCGCAATTATCGCTTGCTTTAGGTTAGGCGCATAGTCTGCCAGCTTGTCCAACACGCGATCGGCGACCTTGTTCTTCAACTCCTCTGTCCAGCCTGTGCCCTGCTGTCCTGTGCCTTCTAGCCCTTCAATTTTGTAGGGTGCAAAGAACTCGATCCAGAGGGTATGGCATCCGGGGGGAGCCATTGTTGGATCAAGCATGGTGGGCTGCACAATGTACATAGATGGGTCAGCATCGGGAATACGACCGATTCCAGGTTCGCTATGGGCAAGTTCCACCTGCTTGACTGAATCTGCAATTAATACAGAACCTATGAGATACTCATCTCGGTGATTGTGATGTTCAAACCGCAGCGGTTCAGATAATGCACAGTCAATCTTGAGAATAGTTTCGTTGTTGTTAATAATTCGGCGCTCTAGGCGATCGCGCAACTCAGGATCAGCCGAATCCACATCACTAGAATCGACCATTTGCAAGAATAAACGCTTAGCATCAATGTTAGAAATCACGCCACGAGTGGCTCGATACTCGGTGCCACCCTCAACTCGAACACCCACTGCCCGACCGTCATCAATCAGCACTTGCTGGACAGATTGATCGGTCAAAACCTTGCCGCCCAAGCTTTGAACCAAGTTCAGCAAAGCCTCAGTCAAAGCGCCTGTTCCACCTTTAGGACGTGCCATGCCGGGATTGTGCCGCATCGCCATCATAATGGCACCGATCGCCATATTCTTATTGCTGGGTGGCGCACCTAATTCTGAAGCAAGTCGCGCTAGAGGAGCCTTGAGAAACTCAGAGTCAAACCATTCATTCAAATTATCCTCGGCACTGCTAAGCATCGTGCGAAACAGATCAAGTGTTTTATTGGAGAACCCAACGACTGAAAGCAAATTCTTCAGTTTGGGTACATCATAGTTACCGACAATGTCAATAATAGATTTTGGCGGCGCGTTGAAGATAGGAATAATTCCGTACAGAAGGCGCTGCCAAAAATCAACAAATTCGGCATATTTCTGAGCATCCCTAGGACTGAACTGAGCAATTTCTGCGCAGGTTTTCTCTACAGAGGCGTGAGCAAGAAAATACTTGCCGTCAGGATGAGGACAAAATACAACGGGATCGCAATAAAGATACTCTAAGCCATACTTTGTTAACTCTAGCTCTTCTACGACAGGCCCTAAGTGAATGAACTCATGATCGATCGCACAACGATTGAACATAAATCCTGGTGCTTCGTCTGGCATTAACTCTTCCGTCGTTGCACCACCCCCTGGAATAGGGCGCTTCTCTAAAAGCAAGACGCTGTACCCTGCCTTGAGCAAATAGGCAGCACAAGTCAGTCCATTGTGACCTGCTCCAATAATGACAACGTCGTATGACTGCATGAGAAACGCCTCAAGGATAAAATTCTGACGGCGCAAATCGCCTTGGATACCAAGATAGAGAGTTTCTTAGGGGCGATCGTCTGTCCTTAGAGTGAATCCCAAAGATCTCAGGAAGTCGAGCACTACGGCTAACTCTCTACTCTGACAAACGTCCAATTTAGAGCTTTAATAGGAGCCTTTTGCAAAGCTTCAACGAGATCATCATTGCTCTCATACCTCAGTTCAGACAGATAACAAGCTTCAACATTGACGGTAAATTTTTCATCTTCAAACGGCCAGGGTTCCACTGTCAAATGACCATCATTCAACTCGCGCACATCGTAACGCTGACCATCGATCCCGCTCGTAATCTCCAGCGCACGTCCGTCTTCAGGAATCTCCCTTTGCGCTAAAATCAGGGAAAAGCGATCGCACCACTGCATAAATTGGTAAGCCCGCTCTGCTTCTTCTTCACCAATGCCCAACTGCTGACGGTAGCTTTCCTGAAGTTGCATCTGACTCTTCAAAAACTGATCCCACTCAGGTGATTCACCCTGCTTGTCTTGAGTCAGGTAACAGACATGTTTAGAGGTCAGTAATGTAACCCAGCGCCCTCGATAACGAGCATTATTCACCAACTCTTCCAGGGCATCAAAAGAATCGCTTGAATTTAGCTTAAAATCTAGCGGTGCCCCTGCTGGTGTCAGCTGGTCACCTTCCCATTCTTTTGCCAAATCATCGTGATGAGAAATAGCAGCCAACGTTTCGTAAAGGCGTTCGGGGGAATCTTTTTTGCGCCAGTGTCCGCCAAGCTGAGCCGCAAGCAAAGCATGTGCCCGATGATAAATGACTTCCCAACCATTCTCGATCAAATTAACAATCATGATTTCTAGTGTTAGGTTTTGCTTTGGCTAATGTTCACTGCTTATTGTCTAGCGGAGGAGAGAATTTGACTACTATCTCTAGCTATATTTATGCGATCGCGCACTTTAGCTTTATGCGATTGCGCACTTTAGCTTTATGCGATCGCGACCTACAGTCGCAGCGCCAATGCTGCGACATTGGACTCATTGAGCTTACGCACCAATCGCTGAGCTTGATGTTCATATAAAGGCAGCTCTAACGTAGCAGGCAGATTTACCATCAGTTTCTTAGCTGCACCAATATTACAGCCCGAAACTAGAGCAATTTTATTTGCACCTTCAATGACAGCATGAGAATTCAAAGCCTGCTCAATTCGCACCTGCCATTGCCGAGGTGCTAGTTCTCCTCGCTCAATCCACTGAAGACTTTGACTCGTCGCCAAAACAATCAGTCTTGCTCCTCCATATAGCCGGATATCCTCAGAAGGCATCAGTTCAGGCAGCTCTTGACTGTTGCGTTGATAGAGCACGGGCACAACGCTATAACCATAGGCAATTTCAGACAGCAGCTTTCCGTTGAGCGTATCGCCTGCCTCAATGCTGTATTCCGTTACCAGCACCGTTTTTTGATTAAAGTGAAATAGGCTGATGATATTTTCACCAAACGCTGCCGCTACAAAGACTTCGGCAGAGAGCGCCGAGCCGCACAGCACCTGAGCATAGGGAAACAGGCGGGTGACGCTGTTGCTGAAATGTTGGTCATAGGTGCGGATCACCAGACGGCTGTTGGGATTGATCGTATGTGCCATCAGCCCCAGCTCCAAATTTTGGATATCGTCCCCTGTTACCACCACAATGCTTTTGGCTGTCTCTAAGTTTACTTTGGCGAGCAGATGCGGCAGATCGCCCATAATGATCGGCATACGCGGCAACGTGCTGGAATCGATCGCCTGAATCGTAATTGCCACCAGCGGCTGCTTCAGCTCTTGCAGCAGGGTTGCTACACCTTGCCCGACGCGCCCTAGCCCTACCAAAACCACATGGTTAGAGTGCGGCACCGGATCGCGGTTGCTGAAAAACATGAATCTAGAGGTGAGCAATGCCTCAGTCAACAACGCATACAGCACACCCACAAAGGCAGTCCCCGCCAAAGTCAACGTCAGGCTAAACAGCCGCAGCCACCCCGGCATTTCAGCTGCCGGAGCAGGCTGATTGGCGAAATCAACGCTGCCAAACAGATCGCCATAGCCCCCTAGCAGCAGAATGATCGGCGCATAGAAAGCTTCTGCAAGACCAATTGTAGGATAGGACATCCGATACAGTAAGATACCTAGCAGCCACATAAACACCAGCGTGATTCCACAAACGATCGCCACTCGCTGAGTTTGGTATTGCTCAGTCGATCGCCAAAACTGCCGTAGTATTTGGGCTAAGGTTTTCCCCGGCTTTCCCCAATGCCCTAGCTGAATCCACAGTTGAGATATCCGAGCTACGCTCTTTTGCCAGCGGGAAGGTTTTGTCCGCAGATCATGGTCATTAGAACGGTCATGCGTGGGACGGGCAAGCATATCACCCATATCCAGTGAATTCATCACTTCTACATAGACCACGGTATCTCCATGCTTGAGGACGGCTTCGGAGTTCCACTGATGAAACTGCTCAGGATGTAAGGGGTTGAGTGGGGAATCTGATGGAGGGTCTAATGGGGTATGGCTCAGCAACCTCCGACTGCGGCTATTTAATCCATGTACCCACCAACGATCGCACCAGCGATCGCCCTGCTCCACCTGATATTTCACCACTCGCAGCAGCCGTTTCTCTAGTTTAAAGTACCCTAGCGTCTCTACGCTCAGCGCAGATAGGGCAAAGGCAGAAGCCGAGAGCTGCGTGGGTTCAAAGGCGGCAAAATTGCCTAAACTCTGCCCCAAAAGCTGATTCAGGTTTTGCTTGTCCGATCGCACAATCAGCCGCACTTTAGGGTTGAGCGATCGCGCCGCCAGTGCCGCCTCAGTGTTTACCCGCTCGTTGCCTGTAACCAGCAGAATAGTACGGCAGTCGTGAATCCGCGCCTGCTTCAGCACAGTTTCTAGCCGACAGTCGCCAATAAGAACCTCCTCTAGCAGCTGAGGTAATTCGGGGATTTCCCAGCTTTTGGGCGGCGCCTCAACAATGGCGCTGACGATCGCTCCGTATTCTTTCAACTCCGCAACACAGTGCTGTCCTAAGCTACCCAGCCCGCAAACCAAAAATCGATCGAGCTGAGAGCCATAGGGCAGGTCAAGACTTTTTGAAGGAGAGGGCATGGGTAAGCAAACGAGTTTACCGGAGGTTTAAATAGCTATCATCCAAACTCAGGGAGCATTCTGCCCTGATTCTAGGCGATTTAGCTTAGGAAAGCCTTGGGAATGAGCGATCGCCTCCCTTAAATGACGTTTAGCTAAGCCATTTCACCCAGAGTGGTCGTTCAGTATTATTGCTGACGCTCCCAGGAAAAGTCTTTTTCATTACCGTGAAATAACGATGGTTTGGAAGAGGTTCTCTTTAGACAATGTGCCTACAACCTGATGAATGGTGGTTCTCAGATGATGGCGATTCAATCCTCTATCCGCGTTAATAGCATGGAACTGCTGATGGCTTATCAGCAGCAACCCTCTGTCTCTCTTCGTAACAAACTGGTTCGCTTAAATGCTGGGTTAGTCCGCAAGATTGCTCATCGTGTGAGCCATCAATGTGCAGAACCCTATGAAGATTTGGAGCAAATTGGTTACTTAGGTTTAATCCGGGCGATCGAGCGGTTCAATCCCACTCAAGGTTGCGCCTTTAGCTCCTTTGCCGTTCCCTATATTCGAGGCGAAATGCTGCACTTCCTGCGCGATCGCAGTAGCCCCATCAAGGTGCCCCGTCGCTGGCAAGATTTGCAGAAAGAAGGACAAAAGATTCGCTTGGAACTCGCCAAAACACTAGGACGGCAGCCTCATGATGGCGAAATTGCCGATGAGTTAGGCATATCTCTGCATGAGTGGCAGGAAATCCGCATGGCTGTTAAAAACCGTCTGCCTTTGAGCCTTGACGCAACGGTGTGCCATCAGATTGATTCGCCCATTACTTTGGGTGAAACTTTGCCTGATGCTAGCTACTTAATTATGCAGCGATTGGAAGAAGATCGGCAGCAGCTCCAGCGGGCTTTGGGTCAGCTAGAGGAAAAAACCAGAGCGGCGATCGAGTTCGTATTCTTTAGCGACTTGTCCCGTAAAGAAGTTGCCGAGCGCATTGGGGTGAGTCCGATGACGGTCACTCGCCGAATCCAACGCGGGTTGGAGCAAATGGTGGCATTTTTGCAACCCCAAACCATGCAAACCGATCCCTAGCCATGTTTCTACAGCGAGAAGGAGGCGCAGCTCTCCGCACCTCCGCACGCTACTCCTCTCGTACCGTTTGCCTACCCATGTAACCAGCGCGCCGCATCTTTAGCGTGGTAAGTGAGAATTAAATCTGCACCTGCCCGCTTGAAGCCCAAAAGCGTCTCCATGACCACACGCTCTTCATCCACCCAGCCGTTTAGGGCAGCCGCTTTGACCATAGAGTATTCGCCTGACACGTTATAGGCCGCTACCGGAAGTTGGGTCGCTTGCTTAACGCGCCAAATAATATCCATGTATGCTAAGGCTGGCTTCACCATTAGCATATCTGCGCCCTCAGCAATATCTAGCTCAATCTCCTTGAGGGCTTCGCGTCCGTTTGCTGGATCCATCTGATAGGTACGGCGATCGCCAAACTGCGGAGCCGATTCGGCAGCATCTCGGAAAGGGCCATAGTACGCCGAAGAATACTTGGCGGCATAGGACATGATAGGGATATCTTCAAAACCCGCTTCATCTAGACCTGCACGCACGGCTTGAACAAACCCGTCCATCATGCCAGAGGGTGCAATGATATCCGCGCCTGCTTTCGCCTGAGCGACAGCCGTTTTCTTCAGCAGCTCCAATGTAGGGTCGTTTAGCACGCGCCCTGTCAGGTCGCCCACCTGCAAGTAGCCACAGTGACCATGAGAGGTATACTCGCATAGGCAAGTGTCCACCATGACGATCAGATCGGGTACGGCTTCTTTCACCGCCGTTGCTGCAAGCTGAACAATGCCGTGGTCATGCCATGCGCCCGTTGCGTCCACATCTTTATCGGCAGGAATGCCGAACAAAATGATGGCTGGAATGCCGAGGTCGTGAACCTCTTTAGCTTCCTCAACAATTTTGTCGATCGAGAGCTGATACACACCCGGCATGGATTTGACTTCTTTGGCAAATCCTTCACCAGGGACGGCAAACAGGGGGTAGATCAAGTCATTGGTGGTCAACAAATTTTCTTGAACCATTCGACGCAGTTGAGGATGGCTACGCAAACGGCGAGGGCGCTGAATTGGGAACATGGCGTTTACTAACGTTGGCTAAAGGATGAGAATTAAGCTGAAAATTGAAGGGCTGCGATCGCGATATCATCAGCGATATTGCCATCAGTGATCCAGTCTAGAACGGAGTCTGACCTTCCCTCACAATTCTGTTACGTTCTGTAAAGGTAGGTAGTCCTTAAGAGTTAATGATTTTTTGTGGTGTGGGAAAAGCCCACACCACAAAAAATCATTAACTGCATACCACTCAAAGATATTTGAGTCTAGGCAGGTGTTAGAAGAATGAGCTGCTGTCTTTGGAGCGATCGCACCTCTTCCAACCCTACAGTCTGTAAAGTTTCATGACTCTGCAAAATCTCACGAACGGTTTTTCGTGCCGTCTGATTGCCGTCACAGGCTAGTAAAAACTGCCATTCAGCTTCTTCAATGCTGACAATTTGATAGTCGGGGTTAAAGAACTGCCGACTGTCCTGCCAGCTATGAATACAGGGACTCGGTTCGGGTACCGCAGAGAGGAGGCGATCATCTCCCCGCCAATCTTCTCTATCGATCGGGCTGCGTCCTAGGAAAAACTCATAGTGGGTAATCGCCTGGGGATCAAGAAGTTCAATTAATCGATAGCGCTGGCGATCGCTCAGCAATTTTGCCCGCTCTATTAATTCGGGGTTCTGACCAATTAACCGCGCCAATTGCCACACCTGCGGATTAGAAAAGTCAATAAACTCTAAACCGGATGCGTCAATCAACTCAAACACGGTATTGATGTTGTAGTCAATTTCTTGCGGATGCACATACATATCGGCAAAGTAGCCATCTCGCTGATTTTCCCAAGACCAGCGCTCGGTTTCCCGTTGGCGGAGCCGATTATTTTCTGGCAGCGCCGCAAAAATCTGCCGTCCGACCTGAACGCCATCCGTATAGTCACCCCGCCGATCGCCTTGAAGGAGTGCGATCGCCTCTTGCATTAATTGAATCTCCCAGCGTCCTAGTTCGCCATACACAAAGATGTGCAGGATGCCCCCCGGAGCCAGCTTTTTTGCCAAAGCCTGAATGCCGCGAATCGGATCAGGCGTATGGTGTAAGACCCCAACGCAGTTAATCAGCTCAAATTCACCGGGCAGCCTCTCCACATCAAATAGACTGAGGTGATGAAACTCGACCCGCGATGCCCCGCTCTTTTGGCAGCGCTCTTTTGCTACCGCCAAGGCTCCAGCACTCAAGTCAATCCCTACCACTTCAGCTTCAGGGTTGAGATGCACCAGATACTCGGTTCCCACGCCCGTGCCGCATCCCGCATCCAGAATTCGGATATTCTGTCGAGCAGGCTTTCGTCCGGTGCAAAAATTAGATGCCGCCAGCCAGTTCCAGCGCCAGTTATAGCCCGGAGGTGGCTCATCTAACAGTGGCTCTGGCGGAAAGGGATAGGTGTCATACAGTCGGGCAACTGCCGCGCTGATTTTCTGAGGATTAAGGTGGGAATTGGGTTGAGAATCTGACATGAGCTTTGGTAAGAGGTGCAGGGGATCGTGTTTCAACTCTCTAAAACACTACCTTCTATCCTCCCTTAAACTTCACCATCTGTTCTAAACGAGACAGAGAGCTAGCAGCTGATTCTCGCACGTAAGAATCAGCAGATTCATCATTGATTAGAGCTTTTAGTACCTCTACCCCTCGACTATCGCCGATCGATCCAAGGGCATTAACCAGCGAGATCCCTAAAGCCGGATTATCGGTGGTTTGCAGCGCTTCAATCAGCACAGGGACAACCGGAGTGCCAATCTCACCCAACGCCATCACAGCTGCAATATGGACCACAGGGTTTGCATCATTGAGCGCCGTTTTCAAACCCTGCACAGCTTCCTCTGGGAAGGGTGTCTCTGGATGATTGATGGCAACCTGCGCTAGAGCCTTGGCAGCGCTGCCCCGTACCGTAACATTCTTGCTCTTCAGCAGCGCCTCTACCAGCGGCGGAATGGCATCAAATCCGATCGCGCCCAAAGTTTTCACTGCCGCCCGACGGTAGGTAGTATCGTCTTCATCTAAGATACTCATCAGCCGAGGAATGGTGGTTTCGTCTGGGTTTTCAGCCAGTTCCCACATGGCGCGATCGCGCAAGTGCGGGTTGGGATGCTTGAGCTGTTGAAAAAGTTCTTCTGTAGACATAGGAGATTTAGAAGGTTAACAATTTTGATATTAGAGCCGCGAATTTGTATGAATTTGCGCTTTCTCTCGAATAAACCAGTCAGTGTCATCTATAAATGGCTCATAGGTGCTATTCCCCAGCTTTTCCAGAGACATTAGCGCCGCATATTTTAGATCCCAGATTTTGGTTTCTAGGCAGCTTTGCAGTTCAGGAACGGCTCGTGGATCGCCGAGTTCCCCTAGAGCGATCGCAGCTCCAGCACGCGACTTTTGAAACTGAGGCTGAGTATTGTGCAAGGATTCCACTAGCAGATCGTAAGCCGGAGCCTGTTTCAACCAGCCCAACAGCTTGACGACATGGAAATGCGCTCCATAGTCCTGAACGGCTTCTTCATAGGCAGCAAACAGCGCCGCCGGAGCCGCCTCTGCGTAATGCTCCAGAATGGTTTTGACCGCCAGATAGCAACGCCCAAAGTCCGTTTCGTACAGCCCTCGGATCAGATCGGGAAGGTCGGGAATTCGATCGTATCGATGCACCAGATCCAAATCTTTCGGATGATCGTATAGCGTTTGTTCTAGGTAGGGCTGAATTGCTGGGAAGGCGATCGCTCCCTCAGATCCCTCGACCAGCATCCGAATGCCGCGCAGCCGAAACACCAGAGACACTGGACATCGAGCAATGTTAGGAATCGCGTCGTAGTAATGGGCATCAATCAGATCTTGGATGGACAAACGCCGCGCCAGCACATTTGGGTGTTGCAACATTGCTACCACTTTATCCATCTGGGAAAAATCTTGGGTGAAGCGACAGACCGCTGTGATCGCTGCACTAGCCGTCGGCGGATCGGCATCCTGAACAAATTTGCGAATGCGCTCTAGGGCAGGGTGATAGTTGAGCTTTGCCAGCGTGTGAATGATCACCCGATAGGTTTGTCCCGGCCTGTCTAGCAGCTTTGCCACATCTTCCAGAATATCGGGATCTTGGGTGCCAATTTCGCCGATCGCCCAGACCGCATTTTCTACCATGTAGCAGTCATCATCTGCTAAACAGGTATGAATTAGCGGCAGTGCCTGGGGTGCCTCTAGCCAGCCCAAAGTCTCGACCGACTTGCGACGAACAATCCGGTTATCTAGCGCCGAATCGGTTTGCTGCACGGCTCTCATCAACGCCTGAACCGATCGCTCTGTAGGGAAATTCACCAAATGGGAAGCTGCAATATAGCGCGAATCCTCTTCACCGATTTGATCTTGAGGCGTGTCTAAAAGGGCGATCGCCTGATCTTCCGTCAGATTAAAAAGTTTAAAAAAGCGTTTATCCATAAAGCAAATTGTGGTGGTCCTCGAAATGTGATGATTTTTATGGGGTGGGCGAAGTTCACCCCATGAAAAATCATCACATGAATACCAGTATCCAAATTTAGATTTCTTGCAGATTAGAATCTTTAGAGAATGTTTGTTAAAGCAAGCGCTCAAGACAGAGCAAACCTGGAGATTCTGCGCAATTACTTAACCTAAACAAGTCAAGCAAAGAGCTAAGAACCCCCAGGTTTGCTGGGGAGGAATTTATCCTGTTACGAAATTAAAAGCCTTGCAATGCGGTTGTGCAAAGTGTTCAAGTCGTGCCAGAGTCATTCCACCAGAATCACTCAACTAGGATAGCGAGTTGATTGCATAGTCCAACAGAGCGTTGTACTCGGTTAGAGCTTGAGGAGACATATCGCGGGGTGCGCAGCCACGGTTGCGAGCAAAGCTCAGAGCTTCAACGTAAGGAGCAGTAGGTAGGCTCAAAGCGCGGTAAACTTCACGCTGACCTGCAATGCCCCACTCATCTAGAGGTCCGGTACCGCCGACAACCAAGCTGTACTGGATCAAGCGCATGTAGTGCTTGATATCACGAGCGCACTTGGACTTGAAAGTATCGGTGGAGTTCGCTTCACCTGCATTGTTCAGGTAAGGATACTTCTTAATGCAAGCATTGTAAGCTTCGGTCGCTACTGCATCAATGTTGCCCGCTAGCTTTTCAGCAGCTTCCAAACGAGCGGTGGCGCGTTGGATAGAACCTTGAACGGACTCTAGATCAGACGTGGTAGGAAAACGGCCGGCTGCATCTGCTGATGCGATAACCGTGGTAACAACTGATTTCATGTTTTAAATCTCCCAAATGAATTTTGACTGTAAGCTTCAATCTTCCTGAGCGAATCGCGTGGGCGATTGATTAGCTCAGAGCCGAAATTACGCGATCGAAGTAGCTGGAAGCTTCAGCAACCAAGCTAGCGCAACGATCTTCGGTCACAATGGTGCCCATTTTGCGGAGCTTAGCACCTGCAAAAGCTTCGCTGGGGTTGTCTTGAATGTGAGCAGCAGCCTGAGCCTTCATGATTTGAACAGCACGCACGGTTGAAGTGGTGGGTACGCCCAAAGCAGCATAGGTTTCTTTCAATCCATTGAGGCAGCGATCGTCCAACACTGAAGCATCACCTGCCAACAGAGCGTAGGTGACATAGCGCAGGATGATTTCAGCATCACGTAGGCAGGCAGCCATGCGACGGTTGGGATAGCAGTTGCCGCCCGCTTGAATCAAACCTTGGTTCTCACAAATCATGCCTGCAACAGCATCAGAAACCATGCAGCTGGCGTTGCTGGCGATCGCGTTCACAGCATCCAAGCGCTTGTTGCCTTCAGCAACAAACTTCTTTAGACCTGCAATGTCAGACACGGTGGAGGTGCTGGCATCTGCTGCAACTACAGCTCTAGAAAAAGCGTCAAGCATTTCGCTCTCCTTAAAAATTGGTGATCTGTAAATCGGTATTACTTGCTTAAACAAAATTCGTTAAACAAGGTCTGTCGGATCAAACGTCGTTGTATCAAACAGGACAATTTAGAAGATAGGAGACGGTGGGGGTGCAAGTCCCAGTTATGAGAAACTAAGCAATAATCCTTAATATTCAAAAAACAATCCCCCATCAGGCTGATTCTGACGGGGGATGATACCCTGTTGTCGGGTGTATTTTCTGCGTTCTCAGCAAGCTCAAAGCTTTACGCCTCAAGGCTTTGCCCTAAGTTAAGTCTAGGCTTGCTTAATTAAATGCTTGATCATATTTTCTTTGATCATTAATTGCCTTAGCACCTCTAGAAGATATTCCTGGGATTCTTCAGTGCTGAGCTTTTTAACCTGCTCTTTATAGGTTCTCAGGGTAAATTCCTGCTCTAGATTAAGACCTATCGGGATGTCCATAGTATTCGCACTCCGTTGTTCAACAACATTAGGCTTCTCTATACTTTGTATCTCAAGGTTAAGAAAGATTACATACCCCAGAGGTTGAATCTTTGCTCTCAGTTGGTCTCTTAAAAAGACTTGTAGTGTTTATATTTCAGGGCTTTAAGAGATTGAACTTATCTATATTTTTTAGCTTGACTTTGACAATAGTAGATTAACAAAAATTACATCTGTTTGACAAGTGAGCCGATTTATACACTTCCGAATAATGGAGCTGGAGTCGCTGAAGTATGCGATCGCCACCATCCCAGGCAATAGCTCCCAGGCGGAACAGTTAGCGTCACAATAGAAATACTGTTCTTTAGAGCCAAGTTTGATATGGATGTAATGGAGTTCTTTCAGCTAAGTACAGGGAAGTGGCGATCGCAGCGAACCACCCATCACCTTGCCTTCAGACGCTCTGAAGCCGGAGAGTCCGAGATTCGAGTTGAGGCGCTTGCTGCCGATCATCCTCAAGTGGTTGAAATCTGTCAGCTCCATGAGGTTGATCCTCAATTAGCGATCGGCGGAGCATTTGTTGCTTGGCAAGGCTCAATGGGCTGGGACAAGGCGGATGAAAATCACGAAGGAACTACAGTCTTTGCTCTGATTCCTGATCCGACGCAGCCTCGGCAGGGCACTATGCTACGCGAACGCGGCTATGCTGAGATTGTCCCTGTTGCAGGGCACTATCACATGGATGAGGAAGACGGGTTGGTTCTGACAACTGACTACGAAACCATGAGTTCAGTTGAGCGATTCTGGTTTCCTAGCCCTAATCTGAGGATGCGCACCAGCACCGTCAAGCGGTTTGGCGGCTTTAGCACCGCAACGTTCTGTACTGAATTTCGGGTGGCAGAAGATCCGGAAGAGACTTCAGACAAAAGTGCTACTGAACCTGCAAAATACTTCTCCTTGTTTGGCGGTTGAATGACGAGGCAGTTGAGTTACTGGGTAGAAAGCGATCGGGTAAATCTTGGGCAAACACCTTGACAGATAGGCTGATTATCACAACTAGCGCTAACCCCTTCACTCGCGGGCTGGACTACCTGTATGGAGTGCGCGGTTTAGCGCTAGAGCCAGAGATGGTTAATGTGGTTCATGATCTAGATCGCCGCGTTGCTATCTGCACCTGGATTGGTGAACATATCGATGCGGTGAATCTCCAGCTTGAAACCTGTCTTCAGGCTTGTTGTGACTGTTTCCATCTTTGGGAGCAGCCTGCTATTCAAATCTTTGCGGCTCCTCTGGCTCAAGGTTTTGGGGTAGATGGAATCTGCAATTTTCAGACTCATCCCATCACCCTCCTAGTCGATGTGGGGCGCGTACAGCCGCAGGACTGGCTAGCGTTGGTTGCCCATGAATATGCCCATGCCCATGCGGGTTCTCCAGGGCACCATTCGCAGTTTGCCCGATCGCTCTCTCACTTGTGTTTAGGTTTGGGCATTGCTCCTCCCCCTGAGGAGTGGGGTATGCAGCCGTCCAGTATGGCAAACCGCCTACGGTTTTATCCCTACTGCCCACCCACCGAAGATCCTCTAGCCTTTTGGTGCGGAGGCTGAGCTGCAAGTAAGCTTAGAGCGCTTCAGAAAATCAATAAAGACTCGAACTTTGAGGGGAACGTAGGCACGAGAAGGATAGACAAGCCAAGCGGCGGTACTAAAATCCGTTGCCGTTACCTCGTAATCTGGAAACACATTGATAAGAGTTCCAGTCTGTAGATCTTCGTCAATTAGCCAGTTGGGAAGCAGTGCTAAACCCATCCCGGCGATCGCACAGTGCTGAAGGGCAATTCCACTTGAAATTAGAGTGCGCCCAGAGACTGCTACTTCACTTAGCGCTCCATTCCGATCTTTAAATAACCATCGCGATCGGAAGCCTGCTAGCGGGAAAAGCAAACAGTTCTGCTGTTCCACATCGAGCGGTTTCTCCAGTGACCCCGATCGCTTCAGATACTCAGGGCTGGCACAAACTGAATAGTGCGTTCGCATGAGCTGTTGAGCAATCAGAGTCGAATCTGCGAGGAGTCCGAGGCGAATTGCCACATCCATTCTTTCGGTGAATAAATCAACAACGGCATCGGTCAGCAGCAAATCGATTGTCAGATCGGGGTAGAGCGATGCAAATTGAGGCAATAACGGCACGATGCACTTGTGACCAAAAGAGACAGAAGCCGTCACGCGGAGTATTCCCTTGGGCTGCCCAGAAGCGTCTGCGGCTACGTCAATGGCTTGCTGCATCTCTTCGACGAGTGGCTCAATGCGCTCAAAATAAATCTTTCCTGCTTCAGTGGGCGACAACTGGCGCGTTGTCCGCTGAAATAATCTGATTCCTAGCTCTGCTTCTAGACTGGCGATCGCCCGTGAAACTGAAGAGGGGTCAAGATTGCGATCGCGGGCAACAGCAGCAAAATTGCCCTGCTTCATAACCTCTATAAAGAGTTGTAGCACCGATATATCCATTGCTGAATTATAAGCATCAATTAGCCGTATTCATCCGCTTTAAAGAGGCTATCCTGCAACAATAGGAATTAATTAATGCGAAAAATGCACGAGAATCATTCATAAATTTGTATTTACTGCTTCCTTTGCAACAAGTACAGTTTTGTCAAGGTTTTGAGCAATGCCTCAATTTCTTGAATCTCAATTTCTTCAATCTCAATTTCTTCAATCTCAAGGGACACCAAGATGATGAAAATTCAAAATGCAACTGCACTGGTAACTGGCGCAAATCGTGGTATCGGCTACGCATTCGTCAACGCTCTATTAGAAGCAGGTGTCACGAAAGTGTATGCAACCGCCCGTGATCTGAGCAGTTTGACAGCGGTAACAGCGCTGGATATCCATCGGGTCATTCCGCTTCAAGTCGATGTTACAGACTATGACCTTGTGAAGGAATTATCTACTCAGGCACCTGATGTCAATCTCTTGATCAATAACGCTGGAATTCTTACATTTGGAAGTATCCTAGATGTTCCCGTTGAAGCGATCGCTAGCCAGTTTGAGACTAATTTTTATGGTTCTCTGAACATGGCACGCGCTTTTGTTCCAGTTATTGAGAAAAATGGGGGCGGCGCTATAGTCAACCTTTTATCAGTAGTAGCGCTGGTCAGTATGCCAGGATTATCTGCCTATAGCGCTTCCAAAGCCGCTACTTGGTCAATGACGCAATCCCTTCGAGCTAGCGTCGCTGAAAAGGGCATCAGGGTTCACGCAGTTTTTCCGGGACCTGTGGATACAGCTATGGCAGCAGAAATTGAGTTTGATAAAACGAGTCCTGCCGATGTTGCCACTGCTGTGCTGTTGGGGATTGAAGCAGGGCAAGAAGATATCTTTCCAGACCCTATGTCTACTCAGCTTTATACGGCATGGAAGCAGGATCACAAAGCGATCGAAAAACAATTTGCCACGATGTGAAAAATGGGTGACAGGAGTGTCCACGCTGAAAATTTATGGAGGAGTTTTATGGAACGGATTGCAGTTTTAGGGATCGGAGCAATGGGTACTCGTATGGTGCAGAACTTGCTCAAGGCTAAGTATCAAGTTGTTGTGTACAATCGCACCGAAGCCAAGGTAGAACCTCTGCTAAGTCAGGGGGCTATCTATGCCGCGACACCTAAAGAAGCTGCCGAGCAAGCTGACTTTGTGATCAGTATGGTTACAAATAATGAGGCATCTCGAAGCGTCTGGCTTGATCCCGATGCAGGTGCCGTGCTGGGATTGGGCAAAGAGGCGATCGCTATTGAGTCCAGCACCTTGACGGTGGATTGGACACGCGACCTGGCAGCAGAAATCGAGAGTCGTGGAGCTGCTTTTCTGGATGCGCCTGTAGTTGGCTCTCGTCCGCAGGCAGAAGCCGGAAAACTGATTTATTTGGTGGGGGGCGAGGCAAAAACTCTAGCCCAAGCACAGCCTGTTCTTTTAGCCGCAGGCGCTTCAGCTATCCATCATGTCGGCTCAGTTGGTCAAGGGATGACCATGAAACTTGCAGTCAATGCCCTATTTAGCATCCAGGTTGCAGCCTTAGCAGAAATGATCGGGATGCTAGCCAAAAACGGCATAACGGGTCAAAAAGCAATGGAATGTTTAGGTGAATTACCCGTCATCAGTCCAGCGGCGAAGGGAGCAGGCAGCTTGATGGTGGTGAATCAGCATGCGCCACTGTTTCCGATCGGGCTAGTTGAGAAAGATTTACGCTATGGGATTCAAGCTGGACAAGCCTGCAATGCCCTAACGCCAGTCTCTACTGCTATTCATAGTGTCTATCAGGAGGCGATCGCTCAAGGTTATGGCGATGACAACATTACAGGGATTGTTCAACTTTTTCTCTGCCAAAACTGAGTGGCGTTACGAATTGCAGATTACAAAATTAACGCGATGTACAACTTGGTTTAAAAATCTTGTGATGGGCATCCTGCCCGTACGAATCTGGTCAAGCAAGATACTCGCCCCACATAGATCAGGGGCTTTAGAAAAAGAGTCACACATCGCGTAAATTAAGTCGTTCTGTCGCAGTTCGTGAGTTTAAGGTGTCTACCCAGAGGTATTCTCATTTTATAAGACTTCGAATAACAAGATTCCGCCAGCGAACAGCAGGCTTCAGACCGACTTTTTGCTGGCTCAATGCCGGAATTTTCCTAAGAAGTCACTCTTTTAAGGTGAAGTTATTTCATCGCGTGCTGCATTTTATGGTAGGAAATAGAGGTCTGAAATCTTGGATTGGAGGGGCGTTTCGGTCATTCAAGATGGCTCGGTCACCTGGTGAAATGAGTAGCCTGTTAAGTTATGTAATTTTTATCAGACTACATCGAATAATGCTTTCCCCTGTCCCGTATAGTTATGAGTAATTTGTAAGGTTCCGTAAGATAAAGGGAGTATTGATAAGCGTGGCAATTCCTCTTTTAGAATATTCTCCTGCTAGCCAGAATCAGCGGGTAGCAAGCTATGAAATACCTGGGGATGAGCAGCCCAGAGTTTACTCTACAGAAAACCTGCTTTCTCCCTCAGACCTAGATACGCTGATTGAAGCAGCCTATCGTCAGTTCTTCTTCCATGCCTTCGCGGCCGACCGGGAGAAGTTTCTAGAGTCTCAGCTCCGTAGCGGTCAAATCACAGTTCGCGATTTTGTGCGGGGTTTGCTGCTATCCAACACCTACAAGCGCAGTTTCTATGAACTTAATAGCAACTACCGCTTTGTAGAGCAGACCGTGCAGCGTGTGTTAGGTCGTGATGTTTATAGCGAACGTGAAAAGATTGCTTGGTCGATCGTTGTAGCAACCAAGGGTATCGTGGGTTTTGTCGATCAGCTGCTCAATAGCGATGAGTACCTGGGAGCCTTTGGCTACGATATTCTGCCCTACCAGCGTCGTCGGGTTTTGCCTGGGCGATCGGAGGGTGAACTGCCTTTCAACATCAAGTCTCCCCGCTATGATGCCTACCATCGCGCTCAGTTGGGCTTCCCACAGGTGATGTGGCAAACCACGGTACGCAGCTACGTTCCCCAAGAGAAGCAGATCAGAGCGGGCAGCCCCGATCAGTTTCTGGCTATGGCGCGGAGCATTAACCCCCGGAGCAATCCGCCTCAGAGAATCTCGGCGTTGAACATCAATATCGAGCAGTCGGTTCCTTACCGCAAAAAGTAAGTGAGATGGCTTGTGAAAAGGGAGAGGGCGATCGCCCTCTCCCTTTTTTATGGTTTGATTCAGCGGCTTCAGGCAGATTCGTCGATATCTACTGAAAAACCAAGCTCTAGAAGAGCTTTGCGGATCTTAGCCTTGGAGGGTCGAACTTTAGGAGCGGCGAGTCCCATCTCTCTAGCCGTCTCAAATAGCTCTCGCATCAGCATATCCAGCGAGTTGTCATCGGCATCTTCTGGTATCTGCTCAATTCTGCCTTCATATGCCAGGGTGTAAAGCTCTAAATGGTGTTTTCCCATCACTCTGGCGAGTTTTCTCAAGGTTTCAGGAGTGGGACAGGTGCCCTTAAAGCAAGCCCCCCTCAGCCGAGGTTGCGGCACACCTGACAGATCAGCCAGACGATTCATGCTGATGCTCTGTTCTTCCAGATATTTCAGAATAAATTGCCCTAGAGGAGAGCAATCTTCTGATTTAATTTGCAACCTTGCTGGCATGGTTGTGGATCAGAAAAATCTAACCCTATAGAGTCCGAATATGGTATCAGGATAACGGCTGGAAATCAATTACCCGATCGCATTTAAGTTTGGGCAGTTCTCAAAGGGTAATAATTTTTTGTGATGAGGGCTTGGCCCCCACCACAAATACCCTAAGCAAACTGGCAACAGCCATAGCTCAGCGCCAAATTTACTCGTCTAGCTGCCAGAGCTGCTTGTTAAAGTCTTCATCTAGAACTTTTTTGGGACGCAGAACCAGCGCAACTTTGCCCAAAATTGTCAGTTCAGGCACATCTTCAGACCAGTCAATCCGCAGTTGCCCAGCATCATCCAGGACAAAGTAGCTCTCGCTGTCCCACTGGCGCTGCGATCGATCCACCATTACCAGCATTTCCTCTACCGTATCCAGCGGCGCATCGAGGGGCGATCGCGGTAGCTGCTCACTCGAAATTAGCACCATCACCGGATCTTCGGAACCCAAGACAACCTGCCATCCTGGTAGTGCCACCCAGGCTCCAGCTCCCGAAAATTTAACGATTTGAAACAGACCCTCCGCTTCGACCATGGGCACCGCTTTGAGTTCGGCTGTGCTGAGGGGCATCTTGCCCGCAACTGGAATTACCACGGGCTGCTCGTCGGCAGATTCCATACGATAAAAAGGAATGCGGGGAGCCGGACGGACTTTGGTTACAGTGAAATCGGTCAAGAGTTTTTCAATCTGCTGACGGGCTGAGGGACTTTGGGCAAAGCGCAAACCCAAGGCAATGAGACGCGATCGCGCCTGGAGATCGGCTTGCTGGCGTGCCAGCTTCCAGTAGGCATATGCCACCGCATCATCGGGATAGCTGGCAAAGTCTTCTGGCTTTTTCGACAGGCGCGAATATTCTTTTAACGCTTTGGCAACTTCATGGGCACCCTCAGAATCTAAGCCCTTGACGACAAGCAGATTTGCTGCCTCAACGCGATCGGTTTGCGTCAAAATTCGCAGCTCATAGAGTGAGTCGCTGCCCGTCCGCTCAAATCGTGCTAAAACCTCTGGAGATGCGCCGCCACTCGCCACTGAGCCATAGACTTGCGCCGCAACGATCAGCTGATTTTGCTGAATTGGCTCAAAGCCCGTTTCTTCAAAAATCTTTTGGGGCGAATATCCTAGCTTTTGAAGCTGCTGGCAGGCTTGCCCCCAGGCAATCCAGTTACCCTCTTTACGGCGAAGCGATCGCACCAGATCTTGTTCGGAGTCTCCAGTGGGCTGAAGGTCTGAGTTGTCGGGAGGTGTGGCAGTCATGGGGGTAGGGATGCGAATAAGTTAACAGATGAGTTGATCAGCCTGACTAGAATCGGCTCTATCTAGTCAGCTCTGTGTAGAACGCAGCTTTACTAGAATACAGCCTTGCTAGAATACAGTGCCATCGCTAATGATTTGAACGGGCGGCACTCCGCCTCGCAACTCTGCGGCAATTTTTCGTCCTGCTGCCCAGGTGCCTCCCTCCAAAACCTTGGCAAGCGGCAGCTGCGTGGCATCCAGATTGAGCTTTTCACGAATGGCTTGCGCGATACGATCGAGCAGGATGACCGTCAGCGATCGCCATTCTACAATCACTTCCGAGCCAGGTTGATGAGCTTGACCCATCACTGCCTCATGCTTAGGTTGAAGCAATCCTAGATCCAGACACAGTCCACCGTTACGGTATTCAGAGAGTCCAGTTAGTTCATCTAAATCAGTGATTTCTAATCCTAATTCTTGTAATGGCTCCAGTAGCGAATAGGTTAGCCACTGAGAGAGCTTATGGAAGGGTACGAGCTGAGAGCCAATACCCTGATCAGGTAATGTCTTGTATCTCCAGACATCTCCCAGATTGAGTCCGGCGATCGTCTCTCGCCCCACCCAAATCTCGCTAAATCCCTCTAATACAGCTGCGAATACAGCACGAGCCTGGAGCTGATGATTAACGGACTGCTGCATGAAGTAATCGACGAGATTTCCCAGACGCGGAGGAGATCCAAATAATTCTGGCTGATGGACGATCGCCTTTCCTAGCCGATGCATCAGCGCCAGCCGACCTGCCACCCCGACCAGAGGATTGTGCGGACTCACCTGAAAAGCCTGAATAAAAGCCGCTTCGGCAAGGTTCTGCAAGCCCACAGCATCAGCCTGGAGGCAAGCCGGAGTGCTGGAAAAACCGCCTTGCAGAAAAAGTTCAAAGCTAGCGATCGCCAATCCTTCCGATCGTCCTAAAGTTAGCCCCGTCCTGATTTCTGAGAACTGCCAATCTGCTCCAGCTCCCGCATCTAGCAAAACGCTGGTAATGGCTAGATCAAACTTGGCTCTTGCTTTTTCCATCGGGTCAAGTTCATTCAGCCGAGCGTCGAGCCACTCTAAGCGCGGTATGCCACCCGCCTCAAAATGTCGCCAACGGCTATGAAACGGCACCTGTAAGTCAGGATAGTTCGATCGCATCACGTCCAGCACATAGTCTGCCACAGGGTCGATCTGCTCCAAATCTAGCCAAAAATGTTCTAACCGATCGGCTTCTGCCAGCGCAAAAATTTGACCACAGCGATCGCGGATAGCTTGAGCCGATCGCAGGTAGGTAATCGCTTGCTGTGCATCCTTCATTGCTTTTTTATCACTACTTGGTTCCATAAAGCCGATCGCCCGCATCGCCTAAGCCTGGAATGATGTAGCCATGACTATCTAGCCCTTCGTCGATTGCCGCCGTGAAAATGGGCACATCGGGGTGCTGCTCGTGAAAATGCTCAATGCCTTCGGGAGCAGCCAACAGACAGACAAACTTGATGGATGCCGGATTGGCTTCCTTGAGGCGATCGACTGCGGCAACTGCAGAATTTCCGGTTGCCAGCATGGGGTCAACCACCAACATATCGCGCTGCTCCACGTCGGGTGGCAGCTTGAAGTAGTATTCGATCGCCATCAGCGTCGTCGGCTCACGGTACAGCCCAATATGACCTACTTTTGCTGTTGGAATCAGCTCAATCATGCCGTCCAGTAAACCTTGCCCTGCCCGCAAGATTGAGACAATCACCATCTTTTTATCGGCGGCAAGCATGGGTGCCTCCATCTCGGCAAGCGGCGTTTGGATGGACTCAAATTTCAGAGGCAAATCTCGCGTCACTTCATAAGCCAACAGCATTGAGATTTCCTTTAGCAAACGGCGAAAATCCTGCGTATTGGTTTCTACCAGACGCATGATGGTCAGCTTGTGTTGTACTAACGGATGCTTGATTAAAACAACTTCGGCAGGCATGGAGATCAGTCGGCTCGTTTACCCCAACTTTACCCCAATTGGCAGAAATTTGCGGATAAGTGACGGATATAGCAACTGCCAAGGCGGCTAGGGCTTCGGACATTTAGGGTGGGGCGCAAAGCGCCCCACCCTAAATGTCCGAAGCAAACTGGCGACAGCCATAAGTGAATGGCGAGAAGAAAATACCTGTTTGCTAGTTCTGGCTTTTAGGCATCTGCTTTGCCAACCAGGGCAGCTGATCAAACCAATAGACACAGTCTCGTTCTTCAGCAGAAGCATTTCGAGCTAAGTAATCAAGATCTGATCGAGAGAGGTGCGATCGCTGACAAAAGTAGGGATTTCGAGGACGGCGGCTGAAGTAGCTGAAAAAAACAGCAGTTCTATGATGCTGAGTAGGCGGTTTGCCCCGGTGATAGTACAAGGCAGTATCGACAAAAATTACGGTGCCCATGCTCCCAACTAAAGTTCTGATGCCTTCAGCTTCTGTCCCAGGCAACAGGCTTTTCAATTCTTTATCAGAAAGTAATTTGTATTGATACTGAAACAAGCCGTAGATAGGGGTATTGACCATTGGCTGCAAGCATTCAAACGGGCCTCCCTCCATCTGGACATCGTTCAAATAAACGCAGACTTTGAGCATCCGTCGATCTTCTCGATCTTTGTGCCAGGTTCTGACTCCTATTTCTCTACCATCTGCATGGCTACGTACAAGTTGAAGTCCATCGTAACCCACTGGAAGCTGTAGATAATTCTCAACGATGTTTAAGAGTTTCCCACTTAAGCCCCATTGAAATATTTCCTCATGCTGCAAGAGTTGAGCCGTATTTGCTAAAACTTCATGTTTACTGCCATGTTCTGGTAAAGCTGCGCGCTCAGCCAATGCTTGGAAAACTGCCTCAGAGGCTGCCAAGAACTCTTCAGTATGGGGAATATTGAGTGCTTTTAGAGAAGAAACATGAATACCTGTTTGCCTAATATCTTCAACGATCGCCGTATCTGCCGCACTAAGCTTAGGAAGACGGTTTTTATGTTGCTGTATATACTTTTGATAGCGTGGGTACAGAATATTTCTTTCAACAAAAGCTGACTTTGAAATATTCCAAATAGCTTTAGCGGGTAATGAAGAAATGCGCTTAGACCACCAGTCATAGCTGTCGTTCAATGCCGCCAGTACATTCATGTTTTTGGAGTTCGGAGCCGGGTTTTGTAGAAAAAAACTTTGCAACTTAAAAAGTTTAAACACTATTTTTTCCTAAAATGAGCTTTAAATTAATGATTTAGATCAGTTCCATAAAAAGCTTGAGCAATTCTTGAAAGTAGAATGACGATATCAAATAATTTGCCAACACTCAAAACGTCAAAACGCTAATTTGTTTGTTAAAGCACGAGAAATTCTATGAGAATCGCAAGAGCCTCAGGATTGTCTTGGCGATCGCCACAATACAGCTCTCCCGTAAAAATCAGCAATTAAAGATTGCCAACTCTTAGGAAAATTACTAAAGAACTCATAATAAGATTAACTAACAAAAGCCATTATTTGTGGTAACTCAAGTATTCATAAACTCAAGTATTCATAAACTCAAGTATTCATAAACTTAAGAATTCATAAGCTTAAGCATTCATAACTTAAGCATTCATAAATAGCGCGAGTAGTCAGATCGCACCTTTCGCAGAGATCTGACCCAATTAGCTAACACTTGTTTACTGGCTAAATAGAGAAAAGGAGGTATGGTTGCAAAGTAGCGCCGCCATAACCTACGGGGTTCTTGAAGCAATCGATAGAGCCATTCTAAACCTGCTCTCCTAACCCAATTAGGTGCCCATTTATGAATGCCCGCATAGACTGGAAAAACGCCTCCTAGGCCCAGCATGACGGCCTCAACTTTTCCCTGATGCTGATTCATCCAGATTTCTTGCTTAGGACAGCCCAACGACACTAGAACCAGTCTAGCCCCGCTCTCATTGATCTTTTGTACCATTGCCTCATCTTCCTCTAGGGTGAGCGGTCGAAAGGGCAAGGGCTGCATATCAGCAACCTGAAGCTCAGGAAATTCTTCACAGAGATTCTTTTTCATTCGCTCCAAAATATCTGGCTTAGAGCCTAGGAAAAACACGCTGATGCCTTCAGTTGAAGCCTGTTTGCACAGGGCTAAGAAAATATCCATTCCAGCAACTCGATCTTGATGGGGTACACCCATTAGCTTCATTAGCCAAACCAGTGGCATACCGTCGGGAGTCACCATATCGGCTGCTTCTAACACCGAAGCAAATGAGGGGTCAGTATGAGCCTCCATTAACATATGCACGTTGGCAACGCAGACATATTTACTGAGTCGAGCGCTAGCCCATTTCATCACCAGACTAATCTGGGCATCAAAGGGTAACGCGGTTACAGGAAATCCAATTACATTTTGGATAGGGGGAAATGCCTCTAACATATTTTTGTAAGGCTTACCTATTGAGGAAGGTGTACATGTGTCCGAATGCAAGCGTCCGAAGTATAAGCGTCCGAAATATAAGCGCCCGAAGTGTAAGCAGAAGCTTTAAAGCTTCCCCGGTATTTAGCAGACCCTTCAGAAAAATTTAAAGTGCTCCGGATAAATTTCCTGCGGATTACAGGAAAATTCAGTGGCGCTCTTAAAAGATTTGCTTAGAGCGTGAACGAAGCGATCGCTGTTTTGCGATAACTTTGAACTAATTGCTCGTAATAGAGAGGATGAAAGGTTGATGCGCGATCGCAGCTTGGCTGAGAAAATCTCTTAAAGCGGCGAAGTAAATGCTAGAGGAATAAGTCACTACGCCCGGTAGATGCCTGTCAAATTCTGCAAACAGTGCAATAGTAGATGTGCGTAGTCGTGCAAAATTAGTTCTGTATTAGCCGTCTTCAGTCGATAACTATCCGGAAAGTGACGTAATAACTTAAGAATCACTTCGGTAGGTTGCATCAATGAGACGAAAAGGTAGACAACCCAAAAGCAACCCTCAAGAGAAACCACAAGATATAAGCTTCTATCTAGGGTTATCAGTACATACACTGTCATGGAATGCTTGAAGATGCAAGGGAAGGCAGCATGGCTGCCACCGTTCCTTACGAAAGATTCATATGTGTTTTCAAAGTGTGTGTCTAGGTTGAACTTTGCAGGTTTTAAAGATTTGTGGTAGAGACGAAGCTATTTCGATAATGCAGCCTCGATGCTGAATTGACTCTTAGCAATATTTATTCAATCTTTATATAAATCTACGTGATTGTCCTGAAGAAGCCTGAATAGGTTTGTATGCCAGCAACAGATCTAAGAACTGACTGATGTTTGTACTGCATCTGCATCAAGATAATCAGGGTCTTTATAATCAGGGTCGCTGCAAATATAGATCGCTATAGATTACTCTCAGAGATTGTTCTTGGAGACTGTTCTTAGAGATTGTTCTCGGAGCAGTCATAGAAGTGTTGAGCATGGTCTAGAAATCTTGGGGTAGCTACCGATTCATTTTTATCCTTCTGCAAAAGCATTAGATTCAGTCGTGTAGTCAAAACCGCGAACTTATGAAGATTGCCTTAGTTCATGATTATCTCACTCAGAGAGGCGGGGCAGAGCGAGTCTTCGAGCTTTTGTGTCAGCAATATCCCAGTGCGGATATTTTTACCTCTCTTTACGATCGCGATCGCACAATTGAACTGGGAGAACGTCTGGTTCAGACTACTTTTTTGCAGCACATTCCTGGAGCTGCTCAGCATTTTAGGCTAATGGCGCCTCTGTACTATCCGGCTTTCCGGGCGCTAGATTTACAGGACTACGACTTAATTATTAGCAGCAGCACCAGCTTTGCCAAAGTAGTACGCAAACGACCGGATGCTAAGCATATTTGTTTTTGTCATAACGTTACTCGCTTTTTGTGGGACACCAAAACTTATCTCAAAGAATATGGCGACTACCGCCACTTCTACCCCGTGATTGAGCGAGTCTTTCGAATGATGCGCAAAGCCGATCTGCGATATTCTCAGGAGCCTGATCTATATATAGCCAACTCTAGCGTGGTGGCGCGTCGCATTCAAAAGATATACGGCAAACGGGCGATCGTCGTTAATTACCCGATCGACAGTAAGAAGTTTACCTTCTCGGCAGATAAGAGCGACTTTTACCTAGCTTCAGCACGGCTACTGCGCTACAAGCGAGTGGATGTTATTATCGAAGCCTTTAACTGGCTGGGTCTACCCTTAGTGATCACGGGGGATGGCCCTGAGCGAGAGCGGTTACAGGCTCAGGCGCTGCCCAATATCCAGTTTGTGGGACATATTAGCGATGCTGAGCGATGCAATTTGATGTCAAAGGCGCGATCGGTCATTGTTGCAGCACTAGAGGACTATGGGTTAGTTCCTGTAGAAGCCAATGCTAGCGGTACGCCTGTGCTCGCCTATGGCGCGGGTGGTGTGCTGGATACTCAACAGCATGGAAAAACAGGTCTTTTATTCAAGCGACAAACGCCAGAGTCCATCCAATCTGCCGTGCTAGAAGCACAAGCTACTGCATGGAATTATCAACAGATTTGTGACCATGCAATGAATCAATTCTCAGAACCTGTATTTTTCAGTAAAGTTGAGCGGATTATTAGCCAGTTCTGTGGAATAGGTTAAATGTAATGCTGGGTTCCAATGGAATCCAATTAAGCTGACCAAATTTCAGGATTGCAGACGTGACTGATAGCAACCTTAAACTCATGACTGAGAGCGAACCAGGATATGGACAGCTATTTGCCGTCCTCCTACGTCGCCGATTATGGATGTTAGGTGCGCTAGGTGCAGCTGTAGGAATTGCTTTTGTGATGACGAAGCTACAGCAACCGACATATGTTAGCTCGTTGCAGCTACTCGTAGAACCCATCTATCAGGGAAAACAGGGGCAGGGGCAGGAACAAAATCTGGACGATCAGTTTGCTGATTCTAATGTTCAGATCGATAGCGGTACTCAGATTAGCTTAATGACAAGTTCTGGACTATTGCGGAAAGCTATGGTGTCTCTAAATAGGGAATATCCAGAGATTGATCCAGAAGATTCAGATAGCTTAGCAGCCTTTAAAAGCTCTCTGAGTGTGACCCAGGTTACATTTACGGGTGTAAAAGAAAAGGGCGCAACCAAAATTTTTCAAGTAACTTATACAGACAATGATCCCGTAAAGACGAAATCTGTATTAGAAACTATGCAGAAGGTCTACCAAGACTATAACCTGGAGCAGCAAAAGAACCGGCTGGCAAAAGGTCTGGCTTTTATCGATCAACAGCTCCCGCAAATTGAAAATAAGGTAAAACAGTTTGAAGACTCTTTAGAGCAATTTCGAACTGACCAAGAGCTAATTGATCCGCAGGTACAGGCACAGGCGCAGGCGGAAGCGCTAAACCGAATTCAGGATGAACTGCGAACTAACAGCGCTCAAATTGAAGAACTTCAGGATCGATTTACTAGCTTGCAGGCACAGGTAGGGCTGGCTCCTGAAGAAGCCGTCATTGCAGCTCGGTTAAATCAATCACTGCGCTACCAGACACTGCTGAATGAGATTCAAAAGACAGAGCTAGAGCTAGTACAGCAGCGCCTATTGTTCAATGACAATACCGCAGAAGTCCAAGTGTTGCTAGACAAGCGTCAGGAGCAGGTGGGATTACTTCAAGATGAAGTGAGTCAGGTAGTGGGAGACAGTGGGGATGGGACAGCAATCCAGCTTGGTCAGCTTGACTTAACTCTAATTAACAATTTGGTCGATGCGGAAGTTAACTTACGCGCATTAGAGGCGCGAGATTCCAGCCTAGTCAATTCTGAGCAGCAGCTGCGAGCAGAATTGCAGCGCTTTCCTGAATTGCTAGCTGAGTATGGTCGGCTACAGCCAGAAATTGAGCTGAATCGAGACACCTTGAAGCAGCTCTTGGCAGCACGTCAAGAATTGGGACTGGCGATCGCTCAAGGAGGGTTTGACTGGCAAGTGGTAGAAGAGCCGCAGCTGGGCTTAAAGACAGGTCCAAGTTTGGCACGAAATCTACTGCTGGGGGCGGTGGTGGGCTTAATGCTGGGGGGAGTGGCTGCCTTTTTGCGAGAGGCTTCTGATGATGTAATTCACGATGCAGAGGATTTACGTCGCCAGTCGGGTTTGCCGCTGCTAGGGATGCTGCCGCAATTTTCTATCAAGGCTGAAGCCAGACTGCCGATCGCTTTGCCGTTCAGCCGAACTGAGAAATCAACTTTGCCTAGCGATCAGGTTGTCTACTGGGCACCCTTCCGGGAAGCCTGCGATCTTTTGTACAAGAACATTCAGCTATTGGACAGTTCCCGATCGCTTAAGTCATTGGTCGTTACTTCGGTGTTGCCGGGTGAAGGCAAGTCAACGCTGGCATTAGGCTTGGCGATTAGCGCAGCTCGACTTCATCAGCGGGTGCTGTTAATTGATGCCAACCTACGATCGCCCCATTTGCACGAGTTGCTGAATTTATCGAACGAGCAGGGTTTATCAACGCTGCTTGCTAGCCATGCGTCTATTCCTAAACACATTGGCTCCCAGGGTGCAGAGACCTCTAGCAATGTTTCAGTTCTGACGGCTGGTTCTGCTCCGGATGATCCGGTGATGCTGCTCAGTTCTCAGCGGATGCGAGATGCGATCGCAGTTTTTGAACAATCCTATGATTTAGTCATTATTGATGCGCCTTCTGTTTCTGGAAAGGTTGATCCGATTCTACTTGGCTCTTGTTGCGATGGCATCCTTTTAGTCGAACGAGTTGATCAGGTGACGCGATCGAGAATGAGTCAGGCGATCGCTATGTTGAGCAAATTAAACATTATCGGGGTGGTTGCCAACGGTCTAGAAGATTTTTCCAACAGTCACTCGTCTCAGTCGCTGCCATTCCAGACTGCTCTTTCTCAAGGCAGCTCTAATCATTGATATTTCTGCTAATCGCCTAGTGAATCTTTATGAGTGACTTACTGCATGATCTACATAGGTATCTACACAATAAAATTTCTGTGCAGAATGGTCTACAAAAAAAATTATATGATCTTTCTCAAGATGATCTATTAATTAGTCAGTCTGATTACCTACCAGATTCCAACGTACCCAATACTTGGATACCCAACTATGCCTTAAGGTGGAGACAGCGCAAGCTCATTGTGCAGCTTTTGCCTGAGCGCCAGCAGTCCTCTTTATCCTCTTCTCACGAACAGGAATGGCTAGTCGCTTGCCTGCAAAACTCTCCCGTTAAGCTAGTTAAACTTGACTTAGGGTTAGGTGACGTCTGTCTTAAAATTTGGGCAGAGGCTTGTCGCCATACGGATAGACAGGCTTTCCTGCGGTTGCCCGCTGCTCCTAATCGACCACAGAATAAAAAGCCTCTGCACTGGTGGCTGAAGCGGCGGCTAGATTGGATCATAGCAGCACTACTTTTGGTCGTATTAAGTCCTGTCCTGCTCAGTCTTTTAGTCCTGCTTCAGCTTGAATCTTCTGAGCCTGCGGTTTTGCGTCAGTGGTGTGTAGGAGAGCGGGGTAGATTATTTCAGTGCTTTAGATTTCGCACGGGCAGTTCCCTTAACTTGACGGATCTGGGGCAATGGCTGAGTAGATTGAAGTTAGATAGATTGCCAATGCTGTTGAACGTGTTGCGGGGTGAAATGAGTCTGGTGGGTTCTCATCCTTTCGATTTAAGTAGTGCTACCCAAGTGAATCTAGAATCGCGCTGCTGTCTCAATCTGCTGCCTGGAATTGTGGGGATACAACCTATCAAAAGATATTTGCTTGTCGAAGATTCTAAACTTCTATCCTTGTGCGATCGCTATCAAGACGACTGTGCCTATCTGCAAGGCTGGTCGTTAGAGTGGGATCTAAAGTTTTTATTGATGGTCATTCCTAAGCTAATCTTGACCCTGAGTGCTGACTAACAAAAAATTAAGATAGATACTTTCAAAGACAAGTAAGACAAGTAAGACATGTGCAACATACTAAAGGCGATCGCATCATGAAAACAAAGGAATTGACGATCGAGGCGGGACGCGCTGAAAAACAGTATTGGCAGGATCTTTGGACTTATCGAGAGCTGTTCTATTTTCTGGCATGGCGCGATATTTTAGTGCGCTATAAGCAAACGGCGATCGGGCTTGCTTGGGCGCTCATTCGTCCTTTTTTGACCATGGTGGTATTTACAGTTGTCTTTGGTAATCTGGCAAAGCTGCCATCTGAAGGAGCACCTTATCCAATTCTGGTATTCTCAGCAATGTTGCCCTGGCAGTTCTTTGCCAATGCCCTCAGCGAGTGCAGCAATAGTTTGATTAGCAATTCTAATCTGATCTCTAAAGTGTATTTCCCCAGGCTGATCGTACCGACGAGTGCGGTGATCGTTAGCTTTGTTGATTTTATGATCTCAGGCATTATTTTGCTGGGGCTAATGGCGTGGTACAACTTTGTGCCGGACTGGCGAATTTTGACGCTGCCGCTGTTTGTGCTCATTGCGTTTGCAGCCTCGATCGGTACAGGGCTATGGCTGGCAGCGTTAAATGTGCAGTACCGCGATTTTCGCTATATCGTGCCATTTATTGTGCAATTTGGGCTATATATTTCGCCTGTGGGATTTAGCAGCAGCATTGTGCCGGAGCAGTGGCGGTTGCTGTATTCGCTCAATCCGATGGTGGGAGTCATTGACGGGTTTCGGTGGGCTATTATTGGCAAAGATGCCGCTATCTACTGGCCAGGGTTTACCCTATCGGTGGGGCTGGTATTTGTGGTGCTAATTACGGGCATCTGGTATTTTCGCAGGATGGAACGGACGTTTGCAGACGTAATTTAGGTCGGCTATCTCTCTATTTGTGGAGTAAGCTATTTTCATTGAATGGGGCGATCGCTTTTTGAGCATGAGCTATGTTAGAGACATAAGCTATGTTAAAGAGTAGAAGGGGCGCTTGGCTACCGCAGCACCCTGTTTATGGATAGAGGACGGTTTATGACAGCTCTACAACTTCGTCAGTTAAACGCGCTACCTCCCATCACTTGGGCAAAACTGCCGCCGGATTTCACCTTACCGGATGAACCCGTGGAAAGTAATCTTCAGCCTCTACTGGCAGCAGCTTTACGAGAATCTCTAGAGTTGGCAGGGTTAATCCTTGAAGCTAGTCTGGTTGCCTCAAATTTTGGGATTTGTGCCACGGTAGGCGATAAGACGATCGTAAAAGCTCCAGATTGGGTCTATGTGCCGTCGGTGCAGCCGCTGCCAGAAGGAGAAGTGCGGCGCAGCTATACACCCCATACTGAGGGGGAGGTTCCGGCGATCGTGATGGAATTTGTCTCTGAAACTGAGGGGGGTGAATACTCGATCAATCCTCACTATCCCTATGGAAAATGGTACTTTTACGAGCGGATCTTGCAAGTCCCTGTCTATGGAATTTTTCACCCCAAGACTGGTGAACTTGATGTTTATCGCTTGACTGACGGTAAGTATGAGCAGCAGGTGCCCGATGAGCAGAATCGTTACTGGATTGAGGAAGTCAGCCTATTTCTGGGGGTGTGGCAGGGCAAGAAAGCAAACATGACGACTGGTTGGCTACGCTGGTGGGATCAGTCAGGGGGTTTATTGCTGTGGGGGGGAGAACAGATAGAGATAGAGCGGCAACGGGTCGAGCAGGAGCGGCAACGGGCGGAGCAGGAGCGGCAACGGGCGGAGCAAGAGCGGCAACGGGCGGAGCAAGAGCGGCAACGGGCGGAGCAAGAGCGGCAACGGGCGGAGCAAGCGCAAATTGCTTTGGAACAAGAGAGATCTTCAACTCAACGGTTAGCTCAGAAGTTAAGAGAGTTGGGAATAGATCCTGAAACATTTGAAGCCTAGTCAAAAGGTTGGAGGATGACCCCAACCCTGACCAGCGGAATTCAGCTGTATCTGGTGCACTTGAGGGGGCGTTTGATCTCTTCAATCAACTATGGTTGTGCAAAAATACGTTGGCTACTGACGCGATCACCAAACAAAAACCAGACAGTATCACCAAAAGCATGGACGGAAATTGATCAAAATTTCCATCGATTAGCTAAAGCCAAATGTGAGTGTCAGGAATAATTACTTCAAACACTGCCAATCTTCCTCGCCAACAATTGGGCTGACAATGTCGCCCAGTATTTCTACTTTGCCTGCCATAGATACGGGGAAGGTGCGTGTCGGCAATTCAGTTTCTGCCAAAATTGTCACAATTACTCGTGCAAACTTAATCTCTGGCTGCTCTGCTAGCCATTTTACTTGGCCGTTTTCATAAATCGCTTCATAACTTTTCAGCATGGTCATCTCCCTTCTAAACCGCAGACCTGAGTTGGGGGAACTTGTTTTACGAGTATGGCTCTCACTAAATCCAACCGTTTTCAGAATTCAGATTCTGTTTGGGTATCGGACAAGATCGCCTGAGCTGCAATGCTGATTTCACGATCAGGCGATCGCGCAGACTTCGAGGTTTTAGACCTCCGAGGTTTTGAAAACTCGGAGGTCTGAGGTTCCCTTACCCCTGATGCGGACTCGCCGATCGCCCAAAGCGACGAATCAACAGGCGGATGACTTCTTGGGAGTCTGGAATCGGCTGGGGTGGACTCCAGGCGGTAACTTCGGCAAAGCCCCGCTGATAGAGGTCATAAATCACGCTGTTGACGTCTTCGGGGGTGCCGAGCAGGATCATCCGCACTTTGGCGGCGGGGTGAGCGATCGCCCCTTCGGTTTGGGTGAGCGTCGCGATAAAGTCTTGAAGCATAAGGGTTTCTCCTATTTTGGATGGTTGAAGAAAACCCAAAAACTTAGCCACCTTGCCATAACAAAGCAGGGTGGCTAAGAGGAGTGTTAAAATCCATCGTTAGCCAGCCGAACTGCGTCATCAGTTTGGGCCGGTTAGCCACTCATTGCTGTTACCAGCAGCTTTGGGTGGCGACTAAGTTTTTGAGCGGCGAATAGACAGAAGAGCAAGGGCGCAACAACTGCCTATAAGTAAGCGAGATTAGCGGAATTTGCGATCGCTGTCAACAGGTAATTTTGAATCGGGCTAATGCAATAGACAACTTGATCTAAAAGTCTTATGGGGTGGATATCTCGCTCGTCTGGACTTGGCAAAGAAAGGCACGATCGCCCCAAGTTTTCCTGATTGCACCATCAGCTGCCAGTAAAGATGGGCAGTGTTGGGATAAGTTTACGGTTAACCGATCGCGCTCATTGAGCAATTCTCCACCTTTCAGTTAACTCTTATACCAACTTATTAAAGATGAATCTAAGCTTTAGCTGGGTGAAGATGCGACAAAGAATAGGTTGTTGCCCCAAGTTTTCCTGATAGTGTTATTGGCTGCTGGTAGAGATAGGCAGTGATGGAACAACTTCGAGGCTAAGAGGTTGATGCAGAGATTAATCATGCAAGGCTTGTGATATCGACACAGGTTGGGCTTTAATCAACCCTAGCTATCCTATTTGAACTTTTGAGTGGGCTTTTGAAGAATGAGCGATACCGTCATCCGCGTTGAGAATTTGAGCAAGAAGTATGTTCTCAGCCATCAGCGAGAAGGTCAGCAGTATAAGGCTTTGCGGGATGTGATTGCAGAGGGCGCAAAGTCTTTGGGGCAGAGGCTAATGAAGCCGATGGGGAAACCGGAACTTAGCCCTACTCAGGAAGAATTTTGGGCGTTGAAGGATGTGTCGTTTGAGATTAAGCAGGGCGATCGGGTTGGCATTATTGGGCGGAATGGGGCTGGAAAATCGACCTTGTTAAAGGTGTTGAGCCGCATTGTGGAACCGACAAGCGGCAGAATTAGCATTAAAGGTCGCGTGGCGAGTTTGCTGGAAGTAGGGACGGGATTTCACCCGGAGTTAACGGGTAGAGAAAATATCTACCTGAATGGTGCCATTTTGGGCATGAGCCGCGAAGAGATTAAGCGCAAGTTTGATGAAATTGTGGCGTTTGCAGAAGTGGAGAAGTTTTTGGATACTCCGGTGAAACGCTATTCATCTGGGATGTATGTGCGGCTTGCATTTTCAGTGGCAGCACACCTGGAACCAGAAGTTTTGATTGTGGATGAGGTGTTGGCAGTTGGAGACATCCAGTTCCAGAAAAAATGTTTAGGCAAAATGGAGCAAGTTGCAGGGGAGGGGAGAACAATCATTTTCGTTAGCCATGAAATGGGCACAATTAGTGCTTTGTGTAATCAAGTAGTTTTTTTGAAGAAAGGACAAGTTCATTCGATTGGAGAAACAGAAAGGATTGTGACAGAGTACTTTTCTGAAGTACTTAAGAATAAAAATCAGGAACTAGGTGATCTGAGATTGCCGGGATTTGGAAAGAAAATAAGGTTTTCTAACATAGAACTCCTATCAAGAGATAACAATATACGATTTGGGGAGCTAATTACTTATAAGTTGGAGATTTCTTCTGATCACAACTTTCAGGGTTTGAGTATAGGATCCAGTTTCTTCAAAAATGATGGAATATGTATAGGTTCGCTTATCAGTGATGAATTCGACATTTGTGCAAATAAACAGTTAAACCTACGTCTCACCGTTTCGAATATGAATCTTGCTCCGGGTTCTTATTACGCTGGCTTTAGTATCGGTTTTGGGCAAAAGGAAGGAGTACGAAAAGATTTAGAAATAGTTGTAGGCAAACCAAGTTTCCAGATTCTTCCTCTTTTAGAGGATTCAACAAATATATCAAGTTGGAACTCTAGTTGGGGAAACATCTTCTTTAAAGATAATTCTTTGGTAATTGTATCTGGTTCTAGCAATGAATCATATAAGATGCTTACCTAGAAATGGAATGAAAATTGCGTAGAGTGGGGATTCGAGAAATGGCAAATAAACTATCTGAAGTCCTACTTGCAGATGATTACAAATCAAAACCCTTTCATGTCTACTATGAGGATGACCGTCATGAAATGATTAAATACATACCAGCCGACGTTTCACTAATTCTTGATATTGGATGTGCAAGCGGGAGATTTGGTCAGATTCTTAAAGAGATCCGCCAGGTTGAAGTTTGGGGTATTGAGCCAAATGAAGATGCTGCTTCAGTTGCAGGGCAAAGACTAGATAAAGTGATCAACAGCACTTTATCTGACGAGCTAGATATACCAGAACACAGCTTCGACTGCATTATTTTTAATGATGTACTTGAACATCTTGTTGATCCTTTTGGGGCATTGACTTACTGCAAGAAAATCTTGAGAAATAACGGATATTTAGTAATTTCAATTCCAAATGTTCGCTATTTTGACAATATTTGGAAATTAATAATTGAAAAAGAATGGAAATATGAGGAGTGCGGCATACTCGATAGAACCCATTTGCGCTTCTTTACGGAGAGTAGCATTTTGAGGACGTTGGATGACTTAGGCTTTCAAACTGAATTAATAGAGGGTATTAATCCTGTCGAGAAAAAGCATCCTCACCAGTCAAGAAAGTTTAATCTTCTAAACTGTATTACGCTTGGTAGATTTAGGGATATGCGCTATCTCCAATTTGCCATAGTAGCTCGTCCAAAAGCTAATTGAAGTAGATTAGATATATTTTGAGTATGCAAAACGCTGAAACAATTCAGGAGAAGTTACGTTGTATTGCTTTTTATCTCCCTCAATATCACCCTATCCCAGAAAATGATAAATGGTGGGGCAAAGGCTTTACAGAGTGGACGAATGTCACTAGGGCAAAACCACTATTTCCAGGACATTACCAACCTCATCTCCCAGCAGATTTGGGGTTTTACGATTTACGGCTTCCAGAAGCTCGTCACGCCCAGGCTGATCTTGCTAAAGCACATGGTGTTGAAGGGTTTTGCTATTACCACTATTGGTTCAACGGTAAACGGTTATTAGAGCGACCTTTCAATGATGTTTTGTCTTCTGGAAAACCAGATTTACCATTCTGCCTTTGTTGGGCTAATGAAGTTTGGTCTAGACGCTGGCTAGGAGAAGAAAGAGACATCCTACAAAAGCAAGCCTATTCTGCTGAAGATGATTTGAATCATATCAGATGGCTAATGAATGCCTTTTCTGACTCTCGATATATTCAAATCAAAGGCAGACCGCTATTCCTAATTTATAGACCGCTTGACTTGCCTGAACCCAAAAGAACGATAGAAACCTTCAAATCTAAATGTGTAAAACAGGGGCTTCCCGAACCCTATTTAGTTGGAGTAGATGCCCATCGTCCGGGTTTTAACTTTGCAGAAATTGGCTTCGACAGTACCTTAGCTTTTGAGCCTCAGCTTGGGGCATTACCCGATTTTATGGACGATCGAGCCAAGCTATCAAAGTTTTTAAGAAACCTAAAGCTAGGTATTGACAGCCCCAAATTAAAAGTATATGACTACTTGACGGCGCGCCGCCTGATGCTCCGCCGCCAAAGGAATTTCTCGCATCATCCCTGTATTTTTGTTTCTTGGGATAACACAGCTAGACGAGGGCAAAACGCTACCATCATCGTCAATGCTAAACCAGAATATTTTGAAGAAGGTTTATTAAAGATGGTTAATTCTCTAATGGATAAACCCTATGATGAACGATTACTCTTTATTAATGCCTGGAATGAATGGGCAGAAGGAAACCACCTTGAGCCTGACTTGAAGCACGGTACTCAATACCTTGAGGCTGTTAAACGTGTAAACCATAACCAAGCTCAAGGGGAAGTGAAGTGTCAGATCACGAATTAAAGGCAAAAGCGATAGCTTTCTATCTTCCTCAATATCATCCCATTTCCGAAAATGACGCATGGTGGGGCAAGGGCTTCACCGAGTGGAGGAATGTTACAAAAGCTAAACCATTATTTCCTGGGCATTATCAACCTCATTTGCCCGCTGATTTAGGCTTCTATGATCTGCGATTGCCAGAGTCGCAGCAAGCTCAAGCCGAGTTAGCTAAAGCTTATGGCATTCACGGCTTTTGCTATTATCACTACTGGTTTAATGGTAAGCGATTATTAGAGCGTCCCTTCAATGATGTACTTGCATCAGGAGAACCTGATTTTCCCTTTTGTCTCTGCTGGGCTAACGAAAACTGGACTCGACGCTGGGATGGTCTGGAAGACGAAGTATTAATGGGGCAGATTTACGCAGAAGAGGACGATCGCCTTCATATGCAATGGTTAGCACAGGCTTTTCGCGATCCTCGTTACATACGGATTGATGGCAAACCGTTGTTTCTAGTATATCGAGCGGCAAAAATTCCAGATCCTTACAGAACAACTGAGACTTGGCGTGAAGAAGCTCACAAACTAGGCATTGGGGATCTCCATCTTTGCTTTGTTGAAAGCTTTGCTAATGAGCATAACAATCCTAGTTCGATTGGCTTTGATGCAACAGTCGAATTTCAACCTGATTGGACTCAATTAGGAAAGCCGCTGCAACGAGGTAGGCGTTGGAATTGGGCAAGAAAACTTGGGATTGCTGAAAAAGCTTATATCGAAAACAATATCTATGAATACGCTGATATTGTTGAGCAGATGTTAGCAAAACCAACTGCAGACTATAAGCGTTTTCCCTGTGTTACACCCTCATGGGATAACGCTGCACGCCGCAAAAATGGAAATGCAACCATATTCCGCAATGCAACGCCTAAGCTTTATGAACACTGGTTAAGTGAAGTGATCCGAAGAGAGCGATCCAAGCAAGAGGGCGATCGCATCGTTTTCATCAATGCCTGGAATGAGTGGGCAGAAGGCAATCACTTAGAACCCTGCCAAAAATGGGGACATGCCTACCTAGAAGCTACTACAAGAGCATTGCAGAATGTAGCATTACCCATTGAACAACAACCTATCTCCGCTATCAGCAATGCCTAAAGTTAGCGTCATTATTCCCAACTATAATCATGCGCCCTATCTAGAGCAGCGCATTCATAGTGTTTTAGAGCAAACTTATCAGGATTTTGAGATTCTCTTCCTAGATGATGCTTCAACCGACAATAGCCGTGAAGTATTTGCCCAATTTGCGGGTCACCCCAAAGTTCAAGCTATTTTCAACGAGCAAAACACTAGATCTCCCTTTAAACAATGGAACAAAGGCATTAGAAACGCTACTGGAGATTATGTTTGGATCGCAGAATCAGATGATTTCGCAGATCCAAAACTTCTGGAAACGCTTGTTCCGATTCTAGATGCAAACCTGAATGTAGGACTCGCCTATTGCCAATCCTGGAAAGTTGATTCACAAGGAGAAATTATCACCAGTTTTCACTACTGGACAGATGATTTAGATGAGCAGCGTTGGCGAAATAATTATCTTAATCACGGCTTAGATGAGTGTAAAAATTATTTAGCTATTAAAAATATCATCCCTAATGCAAGCGCTGTTTTGTTCAGACGCAGTTTATTTGAACAAGCTGGTTACGCCGAAGAATCGATGTTCCTATGCGGAGACTGGATAACCTGGATTAAATTGCTTCTGTTAACAGACGTTGCATTTGCTGCTGAGCCACTTAATTACTTTCGTTATCATAGCTCCTCAGTTCGCTCAAAGTCGCAGCAAGGAGGGCTTGAAATCTATGAAAAAATGCAGGTGTTTCTATTTCTAAAGGGAGAAATTGAACTATCTGAAGAAATTTCATCCCTTGTCAAGAGCAAGCTTATTGAAGAACTGTTTTTTAGAATAAGACGAGGAGAGATTACCTCTAAAGGTATATTAAAAATATATAACTTATCTAAGAGGATTGAAACCTTTATAGAACTGCGACTTTTAATACAATTAGTTGCTTATTTAAGTTCTGGTGTTAGGCGTAAAACAGACAGTCTGATTCATCAAACACAAACATTCATTAATGGGTTGAAGTTTTAAATTTGGTTAAAACATTAATAGGAGGACTTATGAAAAAGTTTGAAGTCATTGTTTCTCCTCCAGTTTGGAGCCTCAATGGAGTAAATATTTTTTCAATCAATTCAAGTCAGCGGTCAACTATGTATTGCACCTTGTTATCATGATGACATAGCTCACTTATGGCTGAGCCATCTGCTTTGTTCAAGCGTTCCACAGGGCAGAATGTAGGCAACTATTAGGAATTTCTCAAATATTAAGGAATGCGATCTCTGGCTAAGTCTGGCTACTAAATACAAGCTAGCTAATTTAAAGATGTCATTAGTTTATTACCGGATTCATAGCTGAAATACAACGCAGTTACAAATTCGCTAAAATAAACTTAAGGATGAAATTGAAATTTGTGTGATCAGAAATGCTCCCACGCTAGGTAGATCATTATTTTTCTATACTTTTTTAGACTATTTATGCCTTTAGGCTTGCTAATGTGATGACAAGAATTGCAATTATTTCAACAATGCAAGGAAGCCCTTGGGGTGGGAGTGAGGAGCTATGGAGTGCAATGGCAACTGTAGCGCTAGAAGATGGACATTCTGTAATTACTTCAACCTTTCGATGGCCTGCGATCGCACCTCATATCTTGCAGCTTCAGCAAAGAGGAGCAAAATTACTGTTTCAACCACGCCCTAAACCTGGAGTTTTAGGTCGGATCATGTCCCAATTTAATATCTCATTTAATAAATTATTTCGTTTTCAGCCTGATGTTCTCATCATTAATCAGGGCGCAACCTATGATCCCTTAATAATGAAGTTAGGAAACCTGTTCAGTCTGCTCTACAACAGATCAATTCCCTACATCGTTATTTGTCATCGCAACGAGGACAGTTATATCCCATCAGATGCAGTTCGAGCAAAAGCTATCCAATTTTTTGAGAATGCGGCATCGGTGCTATTTGTAGCAGAACACAATTTAAGGACGACAGAACGCCAGCTTGCGCGCAAGTTATCCAATGCACAGGTAGTCCGAAATCCGGTCAACCTTATCACAGTCGGTGCCATAGATTGGCCAATCTTAGAAACGGTTAACTTTGCGAATGTTGCCCGTTTAGATGTTGTTTCTAAAGGACAAGATTCGCTCTTTGAAGCTCTTAGTGGTGTAATTTGGCAAACCCGTAACTGGCAGCTGAATCTCTACGGTGGAGGTAATAGCGAGTACTTACAAACGCTTGCCTACCATTATGGCATTGGCGATCGGGTTAAGTTTCATGGTCATGTTCAGGACGTGAGAAAAATTTGGTCTACCAACCATTGTCTGATTCTTCCTTCTAAGCGTGAAGGAACACCCATATCCCTTGTTGAAGCAATGCTATGTGGTCGCCCTGCAATTGTCACCGATGTGGGCGGTAATATTGAGTGGGTTGAAGAGGCACTCACTGGTTTTATTGCTGAAGCGCCGACAGTACGATCTCTGACATCTACTCTTGAAAGAGCATGGCAAGCGCAATCTATTTGGGAAACTATGGGAACTCAGGCTCACAAAGTTGCTCTAAGCAAATTTGATAGAGATCCAGGCAGAACTCTACTCAAGATCGTACTTTCTGCTGCTTTACAACAAGCAGCTCCTTTATCTAGTGAATCGGTTCTCAAAAACTAAATGCCTTGCTTTTCCTCCATAACTCACTTAATAAATTATTGCGGATACCACTTAAAAGATTTCAAGAAAAAGTCTATGTTAAAAATTGCTTGCTATGGCTATGTTAAAAAGGAATCTGGCAGCGTAACTGGTGCCAACTTTTTAATGCTACAAGAGCTGCTAGAACGGGGATACAAGATTGATTTTTTTGGATGGAAAGATTCTAATTTTCCATTTGAACTTATAGGATGTCCAAACTTTGTTTACTACGAATTACCTAAGCAATCTATTTTCCGCGAGTTTATCAAAGGTTTTTTACCTAAATTGCTACATAATACATTCAACCAAACGCTTGGGGCGTTGATGCAAAATCTATACAGCGAGCGACGTAATCAGAAGAATATTCTGAAAGCCGTTGTTGCACAACACGCCATTCACCAATACGATCTTCTATTATTTCTGGGTCTATATGGAACGTTTAATGTAGATGGAGTACCAACAGTTAGCTGGGTTCAAGGACCTCCCCAAACAGAATGGCACTATATTCACAAACTCCAAAAAATTCTGGTGCAGTTGTGTGGTCCCTTCGTGTATTGGCAACTTAAGGCATTCTATACCCTGAAATACTCAAGGTTGAGATTTGAAGTATGGAAGACGGACATTTTCATCTGCGGTAGCAAATGGTCTAAAGAGCAGTTAGTAGCTTATGGTATCCAGCCGGGATCTATCAAAATTCTTCCCTATCCTATGGATATTCCATTTTTTAATGATGAATCTCAGGTAAAGAAATCTCAGAGCACCGTCAAAACTTTTCTCTGGTTAGGTCGCATCGATCCTAGAAAGCGTCTAGATTTAATGATGGAAGCTTTTGCTTTATTGCTCGCAGAACGCCAGGATGTCCGCCTCAAGATTATTGGTGCTGCTAGACCAATGTATAAGGGCTACAAACAGCTTATTGATTCTTTTGAGGCTCAAGAGCACATTGAATATCAGCCTAGTTTATCTCGATCAACGATTCCTGACTTGATTAAATCCTGCGATGTCTTAATTCAGCCTAGCGAAGGCGAAAATTTTGGATCTGCAGTTGCTGAAGCACTTTGTTGCGGTGTCCCTGTGATCTTAGGGCCAACGAATGGAACTCAAGACTTTACCAGCCCTACTTGCTGCTTTCTTTTTGAAGATTACACTCCAGAAGCGGTGAAGCAAACAATGTTAGAGGCTCTAGAGAAAATTGAGTATTCGGCAGATACAATTTCGTCAATTGCAGTTACCACAGCTCGAAAAAACTTTCAACTCGAAAAAGTAGTTGATAATTTAGAAGAAGTCTTTCAACAAGCAGTAGACTCTTACTATACAAGATTTTCTAATCAAATCTCATGACCTGAATCAAGATTAGAGTTTTTTGAAAATGACTAATTCTCAAGAATAACAAGCATTTCATTTATGCTGAAAAGCGTGTTTAAATTGTAAGAACTGGAGCTATAAAATGAGATGGATTTTCAGTAAAAGTGAGGACGCTAGTTTAACTAGCAACTCTTTCCTTAAAGATAAGAGCAGATATGTTGTGGTATTAACTGCCTGCATTGATCCTTCTCAAGGGTCAGCAAAAACAGTTAAAGTATTTAGAAGTGATCCATTAACTCGTCTTGCAGATTATGAAAAGTCTCTTCTTTTTTGGTTAAAGATAAAAGACTGCCGCCTCCAAAAAATAGTCTTTGTTGAAAATTCAGGCTATTCTCTAGATTCTCTAAAGGAGCTTGTACTTAACTCTAATGCTTTAGCAAAGCAAGTTGAGTTTATCTCGCTTTGCTGTAACAATATTCCATTGGGACTACATTATGGATATGCTGAGCTTGATATGCTTGACAGAGCGTATCAAACGAGCGAATTGATTAAGTCCTCTGAATACTTCATCAAAGCAACTGGACGGCTTACTTTTCCCAATCTTCCAAGTTTACTCAATCACCTCCCTTTAAAATATTTGTTTGCCGTCGACTGTAGAAATAGCGCTTTTCTAAGGCGCTCTACTCATGCTTTCACCACTACTCAATTGATGATTTTTTCAACTGAATTTTATGGAGAAAAATTGTATGGAGCTAAAGCGGATTTAACTATGAAAGTCCCTAAAATAGAAGAGCTTTTATACTACAAGCTAATTATCTTTAAAAGTCAAGAGGGAGCAATATTGAGGTGGCCTATTAGTGTTGATCCAGTGGGCCAAGCCGCTCATTGGCGTAAGAATTACCGATCGCCGAGACAGATAGCAATTAATACTATCCGATCTATTTGCCGAATATTATTTCCGAATTGGTGGGTTTGATTGAGTTGGCTATAGAAATAAATTATGTAACTTTTAACTATAAGCTGCTCATAAAAATAAAATGGTCAAGTACGACTATTCTATAAATCTTTAAGTTTAACGAAAGGTAATAACTCAGAAATAATTCTTTGAGAGCATTTATGAAGATTATATTTATTGTTGAAAAATTTCCAATTCTCTCTCAGACTTTTATTATTAACCAAATCACTGGCTTGATTGATCGGGGACATGAAGTATTTATTTATGCTGAATTTAATGAAGATGAGCAAAAAACTCATCCAGAAGTTGAACAATATAATCTCTTAAAGCGGGCAATTTTTCATCCACGATTTCCTCAAAATAGGCTTGTCTGTATCTTTAAGGGGTTAAAGCTTCTAGCTACAAACTTTTTAAGTGCTCCTTTTCTAACTTTGCGATGCCTCAATTTCGTTAAATACGGCAGAGATGCTGTGACGCTGCGGTTACTGTATGCAGTGACTCCATTTGTGAGACAGCAACCTACCTACGATGCTATACAGTGCCACTTTGGCTTATTGGGTATTAGAGGAATGATCCTGCGCGATGTGGGGGCAATCAAAGGTAACCTTATTACGGCTTTTCATGGAGTCGATATGAGCCAAAATTTACAAATTTTTGGTGAACATCTTTATGATAGGCTCTTTGAAGCAGGTGACTATTTCCTGCCCATCAGCCAGCACTGGCAAAATAAATTAATTCAGCTAGGATGTCATCCTGATAGAATTGCTACCCATCACATGGGCATAGATTGCCAGCGATTTATCTTTGCCCCACGCACTCCTACGCTAGGCGTTGTTCGCTTCATTTCGGTGGCACGGTTAACGGAGAAAAAGGGCATTGAGTTTGCCATTCGTGCAGTTGCAAAAATTCTGGATCAGCATCCAAAGATTGAGTACAACATTGTGGGAGATGGAGAACTTCTAGAGTCTCTGACACACCTTATCCACAACCTGGGAGCCGGCAATCAAATTAAGCTTTTAGGTTGGAAAGATCAAACTGAGGTGGTTGAGCTGATGAATCACTCCCATATTCTGCTAGCTCCTAGTGTTACCGCTAAAGATGGTAATCAAGAAGGTATTCCAGTCGTGCTAATGGAGGCAATGGCAAGCGGTATTCCTGTTGTTAGCACCTATCATAGTGGTATTCCTGAGTTAGTGCAAAATGGCGTTTCTGGTTTTTTAATTCCAGAGAGAGATGTAGAGGCATTGTCCGCAATCCTGATTGGCTTGATTCAGCACCCTGAGCAGTGGGCTGAGATAGCTCGTGCTGCTCGACTAACTGTGGAGCAGCAGTATGACATCAATTGTCTCAATGAGCAGTTAGACAGCCTTTATCAGCGTCTTTTATCCGGACAAACACCCCCTTTGCTAGAAGAACGAAATGATGTGTATTGCAGCGGGACGAACCTCTCGCAAGCGGAATAGAATTATCAGGTATAGACTAAACTCCTGGTTCTTGCTCTAAACTCGCGTGAACAGCTCAAGAAGATTGTGAAAGCATAGTTCCTATGAGAATTCTTTTAGTCATCCACGAGAAGTTCAATCCAGATTCAGGTTCTGCAGGAAGCACATTCAGGCTTGGAGAGCAATACCGAAAACAAGGGCATGAAGTGTTTTTCTTCTCAATGGATGATATGCCCAAAGTAGGAGAACATCTTAAGCGGATTGTATTTCCAGAAATTGTTGCGGCCCACATTGCCAAACTCTGCTGCCATGATCCTTTAGACGTTGTAGATTGCTCTCCAGGAGATATGTGGTTCTGGGCTAAAGTCACTCGTATTTTTAGAAAACATCGTCCACTATTAGTAACTCGCAGTCACGGCCTTCATCTCCTAGAGCATCTTTGGCTTCTTGAAGAGGCGCGTCAGGGTAATCTAAAGCTGAGCTGGATATATCCGCTGTATCGGGGTGGCTTTCAACTCTGGGAAATTAGAAGTTCTATTGAGGATGCTGATCGGGTATTTCTTCTTAATCGTGAAGAGCAAGACTATGTTGTAAAAGAATTGGGAGTTTCCCCAGAGCGCACCCACGTTTTTCCTAACGGTATTCCTAACACATTCTTAAGTCTGCCGTTCGATCCCTTACCCGTTGATTCCAATCTCACCATTCGCATTGCTCAAATTAGCACTTATATTCCTCGCAAGGGCATTCAGTATGCTTCGCCAGCTTTACAAGCTATCTTGAAACGGTATCCAAACGTTGAAGTTAGCTTTCTAGGAACAGCTTGCACAGCCCTAGCAGAGGCAAAAAAAGCAGTGTATGCCGACTTTGATTCTGAGTTACACCATCGTATTCAAGTAGTGCCGTACTTTAAGCATGAGACGCTGCCCGAATTGCTCAAAGGACATCATATTAAGCTGTTGCCTACTCTATCTGAAGGTTTTGGTAAAGCGCTTGTTGAAGCAATGGCCTGTGGATTAGCACCAGTCACCAGCAATGCTGCTGGACCGATGGAAATTGTTCAAGATCAGCATGATGCCTTAGTGGTTCCAATGCGCGATAGCCTAGCCATTGAGCGAGCGTTAGAGCGTTTAATTACAGACTTACCTTTTCTGGAAACCTTGCGTCGAAATGCTTATGCCACTGCCCAAAACTATAGCTGGCAACGAATTGCTGATGATAGGCTGACCTGCTATAAGGAAGCCATTGAAAAGAAAGCTGCAGTCAACTTGTGCTCTCCGTGAGCAATATCCTTGTAGGTGAAGGTATATTGTGCTGCAACAATCGCGGTTAGGCTCTACTATCGCTGCAGTTTCGCTTGAATCACCAGGCCATAACAAATTTGCTTGGCTAATCATTTGGGCTTGGATTCTAGTTTTGGCGATTATCTTACTGGCAGGAGCAGGGCGAGTACTGGTTCCTGTATTTCCAGTTGGCTCAGTAACGGTTGGTCTTTTTCTCTACTTCAGAGCACCTGCACTGTACATTGGGTATACTTGGTGGTTCTGTTTTCTAGGTTCTCTAATCCGGCGTATCATCGACTATCAAAGTGGGCAAATTACGCCAGGGAGATGGGGACTGACATCCATGCTAGTAGCATCTATCAGTCTTATCACACTATTCCAGCAGATTCCTAAGGTTCGTCGAGATAGAGGTTTGCCATTTATTCTCAGTGCAATGAGCGTGATTTATGGCTTCCTTATTGGATTGGCCTATGGTCGGCTTAACCTACAATACATGGTTAGCTTTTTTGAGTGGTTGGGTCCAATTGCTTTTGGCTTCCACTTATTTTCTAATTGGCGCTCCTATCCCCTCTATCGTCAAGTTACTGAGCGCTGCTTCGTTTGGGGTGTATTGTTTATGGGTGCCTATGGCATCTTTCAATTTTGTGTTGCCCCTAATTGGGATCGTTTCTATCTTGATAATTTGACAGCCACTTCCTTTGGTAAACCCTTTCCATTTGAAATCAGAGTCTTTAGCTCACTAAGTTCTCCTCAAGCCTTTGCAACTGTAATGATGGGGGGGCTGCTTTTACTATTTAGTAGTTCTGATGCTCTGCGTCTGCCAGCATCTAGCATTGGATATTTATCATTCCTACTTTCTATGGCTCGATCAGGCTGGTTGGGTTGGATCGCTGGGACTATTACCTTCTTTCCATTCTTAAAGCCTCGCTTCCAAATGCGCTTCGTCTTGACCCTTGTTTTGATGGTGATGCTAGTGACACCGCTAGTTACGATGGAACCCTTTGCAGAAGGCATTAATCAGAGGCTCGAAAGCTTGTCTAATCCTGAGGGAGATGTTAGCCTTCAGGGCCGATCAGAAGGATATAGTGATGCTCTCAATTTGGCTCTATCTGAGCCTATTGGGCAAGGGCTAGGAAGCGCTGGACCTGAAACTGCATTAGGAGGTGCAGATAGTGGAATCCTTCCTCTATTCTTTTCATTAGGATGGCTTGGAGTGGTTCCCTATTTAACAGGAACTTCTCTCATTCTTCTTCAAGTTCTCCGAAGCAAAGATAGCGGTCAAGATACTTTCGCTAGTGCCTCTCGATCAATTGTCTTAGGAACGTTAGCACAAGTGTGGTTCAATAATGTTTTCTTTGATGTATTCGCTCTTATACTTTGGGGATTTTTAGGCATTAGTCTGGCTGCTCAAAGATATCACCAGCACCAAACCTTATAAAACTTATTGTTTAAGGTTGTTAAAGTGAGTTTTCTTGATTACGTCTTCATGTTTTATTAAACATTGTCTGAAGCTACATAAGAGTTAGGGCATTACTCTAGCCATTATTAACGTTTATTTAAGCATACTTAGGAGCACTACAAATACTATGGAAAATACTAAAAGTAATAGCAAACTGATAAGAGGGTATCTTCTTAAACCAGGTTATCTTTGGTGGCTTAGCTGTCAAGCACATAAAAATAATAATGAGCTTTTAGCCTCTGTAATTAAAGCTTTTAACTTTCTCGTATTTCATGCACTTTTACCTTATCAGGCCGAAGTTGAAAAAGATCTCAGATTAGAACACTATGGCTTGAGCATTGTCTCTCATCCAAATGTTAAAATCGGTCAGCGAGTCAAAATCTATCATCATGTCACCTTGGCAGCAGAGACCTGGATTGGCTCTGAACACAGAATCTTTATTGGAGATGATGTCATGATAGGTGCTGGTGCAATTATTATTGGTCAAGGTAATAAAAGCTTGCACATTGGTAACGGTGCAAAAATTGGAGCTAATGCCGTAGTCACTAAAGATGTGCTGCCTGGACAAACCGTTGTTGGAGTTCCGGCGCGACCTCTAGAAATAGACAGTAGCTCTAGTCAGAAAACTTAATAATCTGATTATTCTGGAAGCGGAGATCATGAAGTGAACCGCAGAGTTAAGCTAGCTTTAAAGGCAACACATCTTTTTTTAAACATGTGATGGCTCTTAGTAAAAAAGTTATGAGCTTACTTATAGCTTTGCGGAAACAAGAATCACCTATATGTAAGTGGAGATGAGACCTGGCAATGCTGACAAAGTTTTACCTGTTGCAGTGAAACAGCTCTCTAATGCGCAAGGCTCTAACCCCCCTATTTTTCTTATTACCATGTTAAATCTGGAGGCTTCGCCCATATCGACACTCTGTCTTGGCATGGGATGGTTCCCGCAAACACCAGGTGGACTCAACCGATATGTGCATGAACTCATCTTGCAGCTTGCGACTCAGGGTAAAGTAGAGCTCTGCGGAGTTGGTCTTCCGGCTTATCTGCTTAATCCGCCCATTATGCTTACCGATCTCGCATCACCTCATCAGCAGCTTCCTCAGCGCCTCTGGTCAGTTCACCAACGCTTTCAGCAGCGACAGATGGCGTACCCCGATGCGATTAACCTCCACTTCGCACTGTACAGCTTCCCGCTACTTCAAAGTTTTCCAAAGAATGTGCCCGTTACCTTCACCTTTCATGGACCCTGGGCATTTGAAGGTCAGCAAGAAGGTGAAGGGAAGTGGAGCACTTTATTTAAACAGTGGATAGAGAAAAGAGTCTATGACCGCTGCGATCGCTTCATCGTTCTCAGCAAAGCCTTTGGCACGATCTTGCACGAAACATACAGTATTCCCTGGAACAAGATTCATATTATTCCGGGCGGAGTAGATACTCAGCGGTTTCAGCGCAACCTATCGCGACAGGAAGCCCGATCGCAGCTGAGTTGGCATCTCGATCGCCCAACGCTTTTTACCACCCGTCGCCTGGTGCATCGCATGGGCTTAGATAAACTGCTGACTGCTTTGGTGGAGGTGAAACGTCAAGTGCCTGATGTTTGGCTGGCGATCGCGGGTAAAGGCCCCATCCGCGCAGATCTAGAGCAGCAGGTTCAACGGCTAAGACTGCAAGACAACGTCAAGTTTTTGGGATTTTTGCCCGATGAGCAGTTGCCCCTTGCTTATCAAGCTGCTGACTTAACCGTTGTTCCCAGCCAAAGCCTAGAAGGGTTTGGGCTAATCTTACTGGAATCCTTGGCTGCTGGAACTCCCGCACTCTGTACCCCAGTGGGAGGAATGCCGGAAGTAATCACGCCCTTTTGCCCTGAGCTAATTACCGATTCTATTGAGGCAGAGGCGATCGCCGAGCGGCTAACTGATTTCCTCACCGGGAAACTACCCCTGCCCTCCCGCGATGCCTGTCGGGAATATGCCTGCCGTAATTTTGATTGGCAGATAATTGCTCCACGAGTGCGGCAAGTTTTACTGAGTCGAGAGCTATGAATATTCTATTTCTAGACCAAAGTGGCAAACTTGGGGGCGCACAGCTTTGCTTATTGGATATTGTCAAGCTTTATCACGATCGCAGCCTAGTCTGTTTACTAGCAGACGGTTCCTTTAGGGAATTACTAGAACAGCACCAGATTCCCGTACAGGTTCTCACAACCGAGTCTATTCAGGTTCGCAAAGAAAGCACCTTTCTCCAAGGATTGAGCAGTCTTAAGCAACTGCTACCGCTAATCGGTTGTGTGGCTCGTCTCAGTCGCGATTATGATCTAATCTATGCCAACACGCAAAAGGCTCTAGTTATAGGGGCGATCGCCTCTTTTCTCAGCCGCCGCCCTTTGGTTTATCATCTGCACGACATTGTCTCGCCTGAACACTTCAGCGCTATTAATCGCCGCCTGATCATCACGCTGGCAAATCGCTTTGCTTCTCTCGTAATCGCCAACTCTGAAGCCTCTCAAAAGGCGTTTTCAGATGCCGGGGGGCGCGTAGAGCTGACAGAAGTTGTTTATAACGGGTTTACGCCTGAGTCTTACAGTCACCATCAAGCAGAGGCGCTGCAACTCAGACAGACCCTTCAGCTCGATCGCCAGTTTGTTGTCGGTCACTTTAGCCGCCTTTCGCCCTGGAAAGGGCAGCATGTTTTGATTGAGGCGCTAAAGCACTGTTCAGAAGATGTGACTGCCCTATTGGTCGGCGATGCCCTGTTTGGTGAACAGGCTTATGTCCAACAGCTTCATGATCAGGTTGCTGAACTGGGACTAGAAAACCGCATTCGCTTTATGGGGTTTCGCTCCGATATTCCCCAGCTCATGACCGCCTGTGATTTAGTAGCCCACACGTCCACTGCACCCGAACCCTTTGGGCGCGTAATTGTAGAAGCCATGCTGTGTAGTCGTCCGGTAGTGGCAGCACAAGAGGGAGGTGCAGTAGAACTCGTGCACCACGACAAAACAGGATGGCTGTGTCCACCCAATGATCCGCAAAGGCTGGCAGAGATCATTATGAACTGCCGCAATCATCCGCAGCAGGCAAATGCGATCGCTCAGCAGGCTCAGCAAGAAGCCAGCCAGCGCTTTCATCTCGAAGCCATTAATCAACAGATTGCTCAACTGCTAGCTGCCATTGTGCATTGATTGAGTAACTGCTGGGATCAATTGTCATCAGCTTATGATCTGATCTCAATCATCTAGATCGGGTATAGCTCAAAGCCACGCATTCATACAATCAAATCTGTTTAAGGTAGATAGTTTTATAGATTGTATGCTTGCAAAAACATCAGCCATAAGAAAATCTATACTGCCCATAGAATCGCAAGGGTCGCTAATAGAATTTTCTATAGCACCGATAGAGCCACTAGGGTTGACTTTAGAATCAAGACCTCTCAACTCAAGTCAAACTATGCTGTTCCCCAAAATCTACGGATAGCCGTGCGATCGCCCCTAATTTTTTCGGCAAAAGTACAGAGTTACTGATTATTGTTTATAGCAATAGTTCAGACAGTTTTGCGAGAGCAAATTAGATCGGGTTGTGTAGACAAAAAGCTACCTCTCAGTTTAGGGTGCAGATATCGAAAACCAGCACCAGAGAGGTAGCAGTATGGATATTCTACAAG